>NZ_QBBX01000018.1:431-79548 GCF_003073175.1 Peribacillus acanthi | reverse complement strand
GGAAGCGTGGCGACACGTGGAGCTGACAGATACTAATAGATCGAGGACTTAACCACAATTTACACTCATGTGTTGCAAAAAAATCCTTATTGTTATCTAGTTTTGAAAGAATAAAAAATTATTCTTGCATTTTAGAGAAAACATATTATAATAATATTTGTCTCTAATAATTTGTCTGGTAATGATGGCGAAGAGGTCACACCCGTTCCCATTCCGAACACGGAAGTTAAGCTCTTCAGCGCCGATGGTAGTTGGGGGTTTCCCCCTGTGAGAGTAGGACATTGCCAGGCTGATATTATTCCGCAGTAGCTCAGTGGTAGAGCACTCGGCTGTTAACCGAGCGGTCGTAGGTTCGAATCCTACCTGCGGAGCCATATATATTGGAGAGCTGTCCGAGAGGTCGAAGGAGCACGATTGGAAATCGTGTAGACGGTCAACGCTGTCTCAAGGGTTCAAATCCCTTGCTCTCCGCCATTTACTTACTGGCCCGTTGGTCAAGCGGTTAAGACACCGCCCTTTCACGGCGGTAACACGGGTTCGAATCCCGTACGGGTCACCACTTTAATATGGAGGATTAGCTCAGCTGGGAGAGCACCTGCCTTACAAGCAGGGGGTCGGCGGTTCGATCCCGTCATCCTCCACCATATTAGTTTTATATTATCGCGGGGTGGAGCAACGAGCGAAGCTTCTGTGAGAATAATTCGAGTTGTTACAATCGATTTGCTTCATGAGTATGCTTGTAGAGATTGTTACAGTCTTAGGTGGAATTAGCGCATAAACAAAAATTGTATCATTTTTACTATCGCGGGGTGGAGCAGTCTGGTAGCTCGTCGGGCTCATAACCCGAAGGTCGCAGGTTCAAATCCTGTCCCCGCAAACAAATGGTCCCGTGGTGTAGCGGTTAACATGCCTGCCTGTCACGCAGGAGATCGCGGGTTCGATTCCCGTCGGGACCGCCATTTGTATTAGGCTCGGTAGCTCAGTCGGTAGAGCAAAGGACTGAAAATCCTTGTGTCGGCGGTTCGATTCCGTCCCGAGCCACCATTTATTTTTTGCCGGTGTAGCTCAGTTGGTAGAGCAACTGACTTGTAATCAGTAGGTCGTGGGTTCGACTCCTATCGCCGGCACCATTTCCTTTAATATGTGGAGGGGTAGCGAAGTGGCTAAACGCGGCGGACTGTAAATCCGCTCCCTCCGGGTTCGGCGGTTCGAATCCGTCCCCCTCCACCATCTATATAGGGGTATAGTTTAAAGGTAGAACGAAGGTCTCCAAAACCTTTGGTGTGGGTTCAATTCCTACTACCCCTGCCAATCTTATTATGGCGATTGTGGCGAAGTGGTTAACGCATCGGATTGTGGTTCCGACATTCGAGGGTTCGATTCCCTTCAGTCGCCCCATTCATATTTTTAATATTACTCACATATAATTGTATTGGGCTATAGCCAAGCGGTAAGGCAACGGACTTTGACTCCGTCATGCGTTGGTTCAAATCCAGCTAGCCCAGCCATTTGCGGAAGTAGTTCAGTGGTAGAATACAACCTTGCCAAGGTTGGGGTCGCGGGTTCGAATCCCGTCTTCCGCTCCATATTAATACTGGCGGCATAGCCAAGTGGTAAGGCCAAGGTCTGCAAAACCTTTATCCACCGGTTCGAATCCGGTTGCCGCCTCCAAAATTTATATCATGATACGCCGGTGTGGCGGAATTGGCAGACGCGCACGACTCAAAATCGTGTTCCTCTGGAGTGCCGGTTCGACCCCGGCCACCGGTATCATAATGCAAAAGACGATCTATCTAATGAATAGATCGTCTTTTTTTATATTTAAAAATGGCTAGGATAAATCAAAATTTGGGAGATAAATTAATGATGCCCTTTTAAGGTTTGGGATAAAGAAAAAGGCCATCATACACCCTCAATGAAGCCCTTTTAAGGTTTGACAGAAGGAAAAAGGTCATCATACACCCTCAATGATGCCCTTTTAAGGTTTGGGAGAAAGAAAAAGGTCATCATACACCCTCAATGAAGCCCTTTTAAGGTTTGACAGAAGAAAAAAGGTCATCATACACCCTCAATGATGCCCTTTTAAGGTTTGACAGAAAGAAAAAGGTCATCATACACCCACAATGATGCCCTTTTGAGGTTTGGGAGAAAGAAAAAGGTCATCATACACCCTCAATGATGCCCTTTTAAGGTTTGACAGAAGAAAAAAGGTCATCATGCACCCTCAATGATGACCTTTTAAGGTTTGACAGAAAGAAAAAGGTCATCATACGTCTTCAATCAGTGTTGTTCAATTAACCACTATAATTATTTATCTACATAACAAGCGGATTTACCATGTCCCTTTAATGAATAGTTCCTTGAAAGAACCAATCTAATAATTTTTCTTGATTTAACAGACCTGCACCATTCAGATATAGAACCTGTGGTGACTTTCCTTTCGGGAAAAAGTAATTTGAATTCCTTCACGCTTCTAAAAATTGCAGTCGACAATGCTTCGATGTACCCGCAATTATTGCATACTACTTTTCTTTCTTTAACTTCTGTAATGGTAAAACAGTCATTACAAATAATCCCTTTACTTAGATGATTATAGTTATATTTAGGTAATCGAGTGTATGGGGATTCTTTCAGGTGGAGGGACACCAATAGATTTGCTAAGTTTGAATGTTTATCTTCGATAGTAAAATTACTACTGTTCAGGTAATTTTTAAATCGATTAAGCTGTGTGGGAAAAATAATTGGTAGATCAGTAGGGGCTTTATAAAGATGAAATTCTGGGTTAATGAAGATAAGATGAGGTTCTATTGATAAGTTCATTCTATGTTCTTGGATTAATTGTCTAAAGAGTAATTCAGACCGCTGTAACTGTAAGAAAGGATTTTTTATTTCGTTTTTCGTTTTGGTGTACCACCTGTCTTTATCATAAATGTAATCTCCTTCATAGTTCTTGATTTCAAAAAGAAAAATCTTTTCCGAGGATAGTAACAAGGTGTCTATTTGAAAAACAGTGTTGTTGTATTCGAGCAGCAAATCATTGAGCACCAACCCGTCATTGGGAAAATTAGATAATAACCAAACATCAAACTTTTTCTCTCCCTTAAATCCCTTTTCAAGATTTGAATAATAAGTTATTTCTTTCACCGATAGATTCATTCTACTAGTAACAGCTCTCCATATTTTTAATTCTTTTGACATACAGCGAGGTTTAATAATCATATTCCACATCCTTTTAATTATTAGTCTTGTAAATCTTTTATGTTAGAACCAGGCGCTCATATTCGGCAGGCGATTCAGGAGTATTGGCTCATTGTAAGTCAAGGAGCAACACCAAATTTTTTTTACTCGAGTCTCGTGTCTTCAACATAGTACTACGTCCTCAATTGTTTGGAATTCTACCATAATGAAAAATTGTATAAAAAATAAAAGGTTTTTCTCCATAATCGACAGAATTTTAGTTTAAGTACTAATGAATGGTCTAGCCGATTTTAAGACTTCATCTGTTTGATACCTTACTTTTTTATTCGAAAGGAGCAAATACATGGCAAAATTTAAAATTAACAAGGTTCAATACGTAGGTTTAGCATTGCTTTGTATTACGATGCTCAGCTATTCGTTTTGGACAACAGGTTTTCCGGGCATTTGGGGGGAGGATGAAGTTTCGAGTCGTAAGCAGGCAGAAATTAGAGAAGAATATAATAAAAGCAGGAATGAGAAATCTCAGTATGTAGTAGAAGAATTCCCAATCAATATGGAGGAATTTGAAGTTCAGATAGCCATGCATCACATGAGTCATCAAAAAGTAGAAGCAGATAAAAAATGGGGTGCATTGCAAATTACTCCAGAACGTATTGAGAGATTACTTGAGGTTGTTACTACAAATCAAAAGGGTTACGATCATTCTCAAATTTATATGGCTATTCTTAATCGTTGGAATGATGGCGATTTTTCTAGAGTTGATAAGGATCACAATGAGATTTGGCTACTACAGGGAGGTACAATAGGTAAGGCAACAGGAATACTAAGTGATGAAAAAGAACAGCAATACATAGAAGAAAACTTTGAATAAGAGTCTGCATAATCACACATCCCCTTAAATATTATTATAAGTGTCTTAGTAAAAAGGGGGTGAGTTTATGCTTAATGAACAAGTGCAAAAATTACTTAATAATTTAATCCAGATTGAGCATGTTTCAACTACCTTGTATTTAGCTATGTCTGCATATATGGCTAACCGTAATTATACTGGAATGTCTATCTGGTTAAGAGCACAGTCTGATGAGGAAAGGCTTCATTTACTTAAGTTAATTACTTATGTTACAGATCGCGGAGGTATTGTTGAATTACAAGCATTACCGGCTCAACCCACTGATTATGGAACGCCATTGGAAACATTTCAAAAGGTCCTAGGGCATGAGCAGTTTGTAACGAATTCTTATAGGCAAGCCTATGATTTTGCTAATCAGGTTGACCAACAGACAGCTGTTATTATCCAAGAGTTTCTAAGAGAACAAATTGACGAGGAAGCCCAAGCTCAAACCATTGTAGATCGATTAAAGCTTGCTCAAGAAAACCCAGCAGCACTATTGATATTAGATCAGGAACTAGGGCAAAGGAATGCAGCAGCCGCACCTGCAGTCGCTCCGGCTGGTGGCTAATCTTAATTAACACTATGAGGAGATTGAAGGTAACAGATAGTGACCTTTCAATCTCCATATTTATGTTTATGTGCCATAGCAAGCTATGAAATTAACAATTTTTACTATATTATATTAGCTAAGAATGTTTACATAAAATGGAGAGAACCAGCTCTAAGTTAGGGTTTTTAGGGAGACTATTCATGATAGAGACTAAAGTAATATTGAAAAATTCAATCGGTATTAATGTAAAGGATTCCATAGATCCTAAGCCAGTGATTTTATTTCTTCACTTCAGTGGGGGAACATCGGATATGTGGCACGGTGTTTTTCCATTATTTGAAAATGATTATAGAGTCATTGCTCCTGATTTTCGTGGACATGGGAAATCGGATAAACCAGCAACAGGATACCATATAGATGACATGGCACAAGATATGTACCTTTTGCTAAACGAATTAGATATTCAACAATGTCATATTATAGGTAGCTCATTAGGTGCCGAAGTGGGGGTAAGTCTAGCAGCAACACATCCTGAAAAGGTATTGTCATTAGTATGTGAAGGTGCATTGTACAATGAATTTGGAGAATATGGATTATTTAACGGCAGTGCGAATGAAATTGAGGATAGAAAGCTTAAGTTAAGTATACAATTATCAGAAAGAAAGCTTCCATTGTGTAATACTGTTTCTGAATATATAGAGCAGCAAAAACCATCTTTTTTACAGCAGGGACTTTGGAATGAACATTTTGTTACTTTCCTTAAAAGTACGATTCAGGTGGCGGATGACGGATTGTATACAAGCCACTATCAAAACTTTGTAAGATCCGAATATATTCAGAAGTACTGGGATATAAAGTTTGAAGAATATTATTCTAAAGTGGAATGTCCTATACTATTTTTACCGAGCGAAGAAGAATGGGAGAACGAGAGGATTAGACACAGCCTAAACGCTTTTGCAAGCTTAATAGGGTCATATGAAATTAGACTAATTGAAAATTCAGTTCATGCATATGTTTGGATGCAACTACCTTCCATGGCAGCAAAGGAAGTTAAATCATTTATTGGTAATCAAAAATTAAGCAGATAGTGGAAGCGAAGTATAAATCGAATCGTACGAGAAGAACTGATGCAAAGAGTTAAGGTATTAAATCACGACCAGATAAAGCAATAGAATCAAAATGGGGAGTAGTAACCTGTTCCTTCTTTTTGTATTAGAGTCTTTAATATTAACCGGTAAACATCAATAAAGACTTAAGGAGTTTTATCAGCTACAGGATTACGGAAAACAGTTTATATTATTTTTACTTTATAAGCATAAAAGCTTCTCGAGGGAGAAGCTTCTTTTAGTGTGTTCAGTTAGATTCATTATACTGCTTGTTTCATCTTTTCAGTTTTATTCATGGTTAGTTTTTTAAATTGAGACTGGAAATTAGCTATTTCATATTCTTCTATTTCTTTAAGTCTATTAAATATTGTTAATGTTGAAAAAATGCAAACTAAAATGATACTGATTATCATCAACCAAGCAAGAAACATTTGATTTCCCCCTTTTTATGTCTTAAACTCATTTTAATTATTATTTCACTTATAGAATGTGACATAAGTCACAAAAACTTGTCATTTAACGCCTAGACTTTGTCAAAAATGTGGCAATCATGCTTTCTTTTCTACCTTGCCCATCACCTTCCTTGTTTTGTCAGGTATGTCTATGTGTAAACTGGAAAGAGAATGTTAGAATGGAACTGCAAAAGTATGTTGTGGGAATTAGGTTGACGGATGTTCCGTAAATTTAGGAGGGGCTATTAGTTCTTACTTATTAATAGAGGAGAAACTGAAATAGGAGTCAATGAATGTTTTCAACCATCCTTGAGAAGTCATACCAACACCAAACTTTAGTCAGATGAGTATAAAACAACGGTTCATTTGTGGGGTATCTTGAATCCGTTATCGGATCGAAGAAATAAGCTAAAAAAACAAAAAGTGATTCTCCTAAAGGAAGAACCACTTTATAAACAAATTCTTAATAAAACCTTAATAATTTTTTAAAATAGTATTGCATTTACACTCAGATGATTATATAATATTTTTGTAATCAAGTTACACAATTCGACAAAATCCTACAAATGCGGGTGTAGTTTAATGGTAAAACCTCAGCCTTCCAAGCTGATGTCGTGAGTTCGATTCTCATCACCCGCTCCATACATAGGTCACAACGCAGTGTTTCGTTACTTTGAGAACGAGGCATTGCGTTTTTTATTATATTAACTTATATAACGCGATATTCTGCTTCTCCACCATGGATTTGTAAGAACATATCCTTTAAAGAGTGAGTCATTTTTTCAGCTTTCTCTGCGCTACTGGAAGGACGCAAGTATATAAATTGAACGGCATTCTTTGTATCCTCGGTAACTTTCGTTCGTTCTGAATCTACATATGGACTCCCAAACGGACCAATTTCGTCCCTCGAATGAATCATGTTAAACATCGAATTAGTGCGACCATTAATTCCTTCATACTCATCGTTAGCTTGTCCGATTGTAAATGTTATATCCCCTTTAATGTGGGATAAATCATAAATTCCGATGGGAACTTGATACTGAAGGGAAAAGAAATTATTTACGTCAATTGCGGAATGGACGGGAGATAAATAATTTTGTTTCTTTATCCGTCGATAAAGTGCTTCTGCAGCATGTCTATAGCGCGAAGGATCCGTGCCTGCCAGTTTAAATGTATCTCTCCATTCCTTTAGTCCTTCAAAGTTCATAATTTCTTTCTCAAGCATATCAAAATATAAGGATTCCTGAAAAAGCTGAAGTCTTCCTCTAAGCATTTGGGGGGAATCTCCTACTTCAATTCCTTTGTAATGGATGTATCCTATTTTAAATCCCGGTATTTTATCTTTTAGTGTCTGATCTATGGATATTTCCATTTGTTCCAACTCCCATTTGTTTTTCAAATAGTTTATCATATATATCAGTGATTTCATAAAGAACAGTGCTAGAAAGGAGTGATTCTATTTGAATTACGCTAAGCTTAAAGAAGAGATTGTACAATACAGTAAAACAATCGGTATCGATAAAATAGGTTTTACTTCTGCAGACCCTTTTACAGAGCTTAAAAATCGACTGGTGAGACAGCAGGAACTTGGCTATCAATCTGGTTTTGAAGAGAAGGATATTCAAAAAAGAATCACTCCTTCCTTATTAATAGATGAGCCTGCTTCTATAATTTCTATTGCTCTGGCTTATCCTTCCAAACTGAATACAGAGCTACGCAGTAAACGAGGAGAAAGAAGAGGGATTTTTTGTAGAGCCTCATGGGGTATGGACTATCATCATGTCCTTCGTGACAGATTAAATAAACTTGAGGATTTTATTAAGGCCAAGGTACCAGGAGCGAAGTTAAAATCTATGGTGGATACAGGAGAATTGGTAGACCGTGGTGTAGCTGAGCGTGCAGGTATCGGTTGGAGTGGGAAAAATTGTTCCATAATCACTCCAGAATTTGGTTCTTATGTTTATTTAGGAGAAATGATTACCAACCTTCCATTTGCTCCTGATGATGCGATAGAAGATGGTTGTGGTAGCTGTACAAAGTGTCTCGATGTGTGTCCTACAGGAGCGCTCGTACAACCAGGACAACTGGATGCGCAGCGTTGTATCGCGTTTTTAACTCAAACTAAAGGCTTCCTTCCCGATGAATTCCGAAATAAACTAGGGAATCGTTTGTATGGCTGTGATACTTGCCAAACCGTTTGCCCTAAAAATAAGGGAATCGATTTTCACTTCCATGCAGAGATGGAACCGAATCCTGAACTAGTAAAACCCTTGCTACGTCCGTTACTGAACATCAGTAATAAAGAGTTCAAGGAAAAGTACGGGCATATGTCTGGTTCTTGGAGAGGGAAAAAACCAATCCAAAGAAATGCGATTATTGCTTTGGCTCATTATAAAGATGAAACAGCGATTGATGAATTAATACAAGTTATGAAAAACGACACTCGTCCTGTCATTAGAGGAACTGCTGCTTGGGCAGTTGGAAAAATTGGTGGCAAAAGGGCGAAAGATGCCCTTTACGCAGCAAAAGTAAAGGAAGAAGACAGCGAAGTGCTAGTGGAAATTGAAAAAGGATTACAAATGGTAGGAAAATAAAACAGCGAGCTTGCTGTTTTATTTTTTTTGAAGTTTAAGTTCCGTCAAGTACTCATACATATGAGTACAGAGGAGGGAACGAATCATGAGAAGAATATTAATGGAGAGGTTACAGGAGCGGTTATACCAATATGTAGGAAGACAGCGTGCAATGGTGAAAGATCCAAGAATCCTTAACCGAATTGAATCATTTGCAAAAAGAAATATTGAGATTGCAAATGTAAAAGCTTGGGCCAATATTGTAGAAATAGAACAGAACGGCCAAGATACGATGGTGGAGTATAGTGTTAGATATAGCTTCTTTTTAAAGCAAAAGGATCAATTTTATATAGAAGAACAACAGGAATCACGAAGAGCAATATTTCAAAATGACAAATTAGTGGATGATCAAGAAATCATAGTGGATTTCCATCAGGAGACTGGAAGCGAAGAGATTGTTGCGGATGATGTTCGCTCAAATAGGGTTCCTTTCATATATGACCGAATGAAGGCTGTACAATATGCCGAGAGGTGGTGGGATAGTCGTAATCCGCGATATCAATCCTTTAAAGATAATTGTACGAATTATATTTCACAATGTTTACGTGCAGGTGGAGCGCCTATGTGGGGCAATCCTACTCGAGCAAAAGGATTTTGGTATACAGGCTCGACGTGGAGCTATAGTTGGGCTGTAGCCAATAGTTTAAAATTATATCTGTCTAATTCGAAAACGGGGTTAAGGGCAAGAAGGGTTTCAAATGTTACCGAGTTGGAATTAGGTGACATCATTTGCTATGATTTTGAAGGGGACGGAAGATACAATCACAATACCATTGTTACTGGACGAGATGAGAATGGCATGCCTTTTGTTAATGCTAATACGTATGATAGTCGGAAGAGATATTGGGCTTATGAAGATTCCTCAGCTTATACACCGAATATTAAATACACATTCTTCCATATTATTGATGACAGGACAGATTAGGTTGTCCGTATGCGAAAGAGTGTTATAATAACAGCATAGATTATGTTTGAGGTGAAAGAATTGGCTATACACGTGGTATTATTTCAACCAGAAATTCCATCCAATACAGGTAATATTGCAAGAACGTGCGCGGGAACAGACACTGCACTTCATTTAATTCGTCCTCTAGGATTTTCTACAGATGATAAAATGTTAAAAAGAGCAGGACTGGATTATTGGGAACATGTTGACATTACGTATTATGATTCATTGGAAGAATTTTTTCAGAAAAATGACGGTGGTGAGTTCTTTTTCCTATCTAAACGAGGAACGATTCCATTTACTACTTTTGACTATAGCAATACTGAAAAGGATTACTTCTTTATTTTTGGTAGAGAAACGAAAGGATTACCCCCAGAAGTTATTGAAGAAAATACCGATCGCTGTTTACGAATTCCAATGACAGATAACATTCGCTCTTTAAATTTATCAAATACAGCAGCAATCCTTATTTACGAGGCATTAAGACAACAAGATTTTGCGCACTTAAAATAACCTATCTTCAAGGATAGGTTATTTTTTTTGGCATTATAAAAGAAAAGTTGGCCAAAAAGAGTACGGCGTTGTAGGGCAATTTTAGGAGTAAAGGATATGAGCAACTAAGGTTTCGAACCAATTTTTAAAAAATAAATTAGGAACAATAACGGATAGAAACAGTGGTGTTTTATTCTTAATCAATCGTTTGATTAAAACCAACTAATCCTTGTGAAAGCTTGTTTTTGAGAAGATTAATAACATTTAATCAAACGTTTGATTAAAAAATTGGAGGGTATAAGGAGGGGCAATTTTTCAAACCATAAAGCTGTAAATGACAGTTTGGAGGGAAAAATATGAAGACATTAAGAGATATTATGACTACTGATGTAGAAACTTGTACTCCTTTGGATAATGCTTATGAAGTAGCTGTGAAAATGAAGGAGCATGATGTAGGAGCGATTCCAATCTGTGACGCAGGTAATATAGTAGGAATCATCACTGACCGAGATCTTGCTTTACGTTGTATTGCTGACAAACATCCGGGTTCTTCTAAGGTGACGGACATTATGAGTGAACGCCTAGTTACTGCCAATCCAGACATGAGTGTTGATGAAGCAAGTGCATTAATGGCTAAGGAACAAATTAGACGTTTGCCAGTTGTAGAAGGGAAAAAGCTAGTGGGAATTGTTGCACTTGGTGACCTTGCAGTACGCGATGAATCAGAAGATGAAGCTGGACAAGCTTTATCAGAGATTTCTCATTCAAACGAAAATCAAATTTTTTAATTTGAATAGCTTTAACTTAAGGATGAAACAAAAAAAGAAGCCGAATTCGGCTTCTTTTTATTTTTTTACGCCAGGTTTGCTTTCGTACCCAGCAGTAAAGATTGCAGCTAGGAATGCAGCAGTTACACCAAGAATGATAATTGTACCCATTATGTCATCCTCCTTGTCATACATATTTTACCCAATTGCACAATAAAATTATTATACCCTAATAAAATCATGGGGAAAAGAGAAACTGTGGAGATTTTATTACATTTGCCTATAGATGAGTGAAGATGAACACTATCAAGATAAGGAAAAAGGAAGGTTTTTAGCTTATCACTCATGTTTGGTCAAACCGGTGCATACATTATAGAAATCATCTCTGAAGAGGACATGGGGAGGTCTTTTAATGGATATTCTAAAGAAAATCGAACGATACAGAGAAGAAGAGCAAAAGCTTAAGTGGGAAGGAACGTTTGCTGATTATTTGGAACTGGTTAAGGAGAGACCTTGGATTGCACAATCAGCGCATTCTAGAGTGTATAACATGATTAAGGATGCAGGAATTGAAGAAGTTAACGGCAAAAGGCAGTATAAGTTCTTCAGCCATCAAATGTTTGGATTAGAGGAAGCGTTAGAGAGACTTGTTGAAGAATATTTCCACCCTGCCGCAAAAAGATTAGACGTCCGCAAAAGGATTTTGTTATTGATGGGACCGGTCAGTGGAGGGAAATCGACTCTAGTGGCACTTTTGAAACGCGGTTTAGAACAATATACTCACACAGACCGTGGAGCTGTATTTGCTATTAAGGGCTGTCCAATGCATGAGGATCCTTTACATTTGATTCCCCACCATTTAAGAAGCGAATTCTTTGATGAATATGGAATTCGAATTGAAGGTAACCTCTCACCTCTAAATATGATGAGGCTAGAGCAAGAGTATGGTGGACGAATCGAGGATGTGCTGGTAGAAAGGGTATTTTTATCAGAAGATAAGCGTGTTGGAATTGGAACCTTTAGTCCATCAGATCCTAAATCTCAGGATATTGCTGACCTTACTGGAAGTATCGATTTCTCAACTATCGCTGAATTTGGTTCTGAATCCGATCCGCGTGCCTACCGCTTTGATGGAGAGTTGAACAAAGCAAATCGTGGAATGATGGAATTCCAAGAGATGTTGAAGTGCGATGAGAAATTCCTTTGGCATTTACTTTCCTTGACTCAGGAAGGAAACTTCAAGGCAGGAAGATTTGCTCTGATTAGCGCAGATGAGTTAATTGTGGCGCACACGAACGAAACGGAATACCGTTCATTTATTTCCAATAAGAAAAATGAGGCCTTACATTCCCGTATCATTGTAATGCCTGTACCATATAATTTAAAAGTAACAGAAGAAGAAAAGATCTATGAAAAGATGATTGGTGAAAGTGATGTCCGGGATATCCATATTGCACCTCATACGTTAAGGGTCGCTGCTATGTTCACGATTTTAACAAGATTGAAGGATCCGAAAAAAGGCGATATCGATCTCGTTAAGAAAATGCGCTTATATGATGGGGAGAATGTGGAAGGTTACAATTCTGCGGATGTGGAAGAGCTTAAGAAGGAATACCAGGATGAGGGTATGTCCGGTATCGATCCGCGTTATGTCATCAACCGTATTTCATCGACAATCATTCGTAAAGAAGTACCCTCAATTAATGCTCTAGATGTTTTACGTTCTTTGAAGGAAGGATTGGATCAGCATCCATCCATTACAAACGAGCTTCGTGAGAAATATTTGAACTATATCTCATTAGCACGTAAGGAATATGATACGATTGCGAAGAAAGAAGTCCAGAAAGCTTTTGTATATTCCTATGAAGAATCAGCTAAGACACTAATGGACAATTATCTCGATAATGTAGAAGCATACTGCAATAAGTCAAAACTTCGTGATCCACTTACTGGAGAAGAAATTACTCCAGATGAAAAACTGATGAGATCCATCGAAGAGCAAATCGGAATTTCAGAGAATGCGAAAAAGGCATTCCGCGAAGAAATATTAATTCGAATCTCTGCCTATGCTCGTAAAGGAAAACGATTTGATTACAATTCACATGATCGATTACGTGAAGCAATTCAGAAGAAGCTATTTGCTGACTTGAAGGATGTTGTGAAAATTACAACCTCTTCTAAGACTCCAGATGAGCAGCAGCTGAAGAAGATTAATGAAGTTGTAAAGCGCCTAGTAGACGAACATGGATATAGCACGGCTTCTGCCAATGAATTACTGCGATATGTAGGCAGTTTGTTGAATAGATAATACCAGTTAAACAACGAAGAGGATGGCTATGAGTCATCCTCTTTTTATGTATATGATAAGATGGTATAGAGGTGACGAAGTTGGATTTCTCAAATGATGAGTTAAAGAGGATAATTTCAGGAAAGCCTGTTGGTAATATTTATCCCTATAATACGGGAGACACTAATGAAATAGAAAAATATTTAAGAGACTTATATTATAAGCTAAATCGTTCCGGCCTTATTAAGTGTCATGGGGAATTTGCTCACTATGGTAGCGGTTATGCGTCATATATTGATTTGTTTTGTTTGAAGAGAAACGAGATTAATCCACCCGAAAATGCATTAGGAAAATTAGGAATTGTTGTTTACATTAGTCGTTTAGCTCCGGTTGCTGTATTTGGTTACGATGATAGAACGGAAACCGGTTTTTGTTTTTTAGATCCTTTACATTCAGATTTTGGAAAGCTGCCTGATGGGGACTGGGACAACGAGTTCCTTGAAATAAAATCTAAAATAGAAGCTGCTGGAATCCATTTTCTAGAGAAGGAATATGTAGAGCAACCACTAGCCTTTACAGCTGACATCCCAACTATTTTGACCATACCAGATATGGGAGACGTATATCGGAATTTTGATGCTTTTTTCTATTGGGAGGATTAAAATCTTAGAATTTGTTTCTTTTAGTTGATGATGGGGTACATTGTAACTAACATATACTCCTTGAGGTGAGAGAAACATGACAAAGGATATAAAAAAAGAAAAAGTTCCTGAAAATAGCTCTATGGCTAAGAACATGGAAGAGATGAAAGAGCTAGGCAAAGAAATGGAAAGAATGAAGACAGAAAAAGAATTGGAGAAAGAAACGGGTAAGAATTCTGATCCAGACCAATTCAATAAGAAAGAACATTCTTAGGAAAGTAAAAAAAAAGCAAAAAGGAATTCTTTTTTGCTTTTTTTACTTTGATTAAATTTCCTCTAAGCTTACTTGAATGCTTCCATTTTTTTTTTTTACTTCCAAATCCTTAAATTTTTCTTCCCATCTTTAACGATTTAATATAAGAGCATTAAATAATGTCTTAAATAAAGAATCTGTTTCCTTATGAGTTTTAATATCACTTAAAAAGATAAAATCCTTCGGAATCACCGACATTTTTGCTATTGGTTTTACTGCTTGTTCACAGATCCATTAATCTTTAATACCGCCTCGTTTAAAAAGAGGTTTTGGTAGGAAGTAAATGGTTCCGTTAACCCAACGATTACCTGCAAAATTATTACTTAATGAAAAATAATAGTATCGCTTAATTCCTCTTTTAGTGTTA
This sequence comes from Peribacillus acanthi, assembly GCF_003073175.1. Lineage (GTDB taxonomy): Bacteria > Bacillota > Bacilli > Bacillales > DSM-1321 > Bacillus_BN > Bacillus_BN acanthi. The sequence goes on along the minus strand of NZ_QBBX01000018.1, from coordinate 64,904 downwards.
TTCGTTAAACATGCATTCCTGAGTGAACCTAAATAAGCACTTCTATTGATAATTGCAAAAAAGGTGGACCATAACGCATCTGATGAAGCAAAAACAGCTTTGGTCGGCTTTCCGTTAAAAAGAGTTTGTTCCCGAGGTTGAAATACTTTAATATCTGTATGATTAGACCCGAGAACAAGAACGTCTTTGTTCTCGATGATATAGTTTAAGAATACATATTTTGGATAGATGCTATCATATGAAAATTCCTTACCTTCACCATTATGGATCAAACGATCATAGATATTGTTAAACTCTTCAATGTCTTGGTTCGTTAAATCTAATTCCTGCACTTTAAGAAAGTATAATTTGTTTAATAAAAGTGATTTTATGAAATTCATCATAGGTTTCTCCTTAATTAAAACTTTCCTTTTTATTCCGAGTTCAAGATCTTCCTTTTTCGCAGATTTTAGGTATCTTTTGAGTCGCTTTTTCTGCTAGAAACCCTTATATTTGATGCTAATCAACAAAGTACCAATTTCAATCATAGGCTTAACTAAATTAATTACATTTTTACAGTGTTTATCCATACTTTACCATAATTTTATTTATAATTAATGAAGCGTTTTATTATGTAGAAAGAAAACAATAGAACCTTATGAGCCTGTCCAATTTCAAAAGAATTCAGAAAAAAATTTAGTAGGCTAAAGCACAATTGTCTAAATAATTTGGAAATTATTCTATTTTCCTGCATAGGATAGAGTAATCCAACTTCCTTTTATGTATGTTTATTCAAAGGATACAAAATCAGAGGAGACTTTTGAAACGTTTGTTAATGAATGTTGCCACTCAGCCATTAGCGGATTTGCTGTTAGATTTGAGTGGGATCAACAATTACCCACATGTTAATGTTCTGTTTTCGTAAAGCACTGATTACCGATCCGGTTTAATCGGTGCTTTTGACACTCGCCATATAATATGAAAGAAATGGAAAAAGTGTGAATATCATTAAAAAATTATGTAGGAGGGGAAAATTATGTCGGATGTTAATAATCATCAATTTGTGATTTCCAAGGAAGATTGGTCCCTCCATCGCAAAGGCTATGACGATCAACAACGTCACCAGGAAAAGGTTCAAGAAGCGATTAAGAATAATTTGCCGGATTTAATTTCAGAAGAAAATATAGTTATGTCCAACGGTCGTGAAGTGATCAAAATTCCAATACGTTCTCTAGATGAATATAAAATTCGATACAACTATGACAAAAATAAACATGTTGGCCAAGGCGACGGAGATAGTCAAGTAGGTGATGTGGTCGCAAGAGATGGATCAGCCAACCAAAAAGCACCAGGCAAAGGGCAAGGTGCAGGCGATCAAGCGGGAGAAGATTACTACGAAGCAGAAGTTTCTATGTTGGAGATTGAAGAAGCGCTATTCAGCCAGCTGGAGCTTCCTAATCTTCAACGGAAGGAACAAGATGAAAATATTGTGGAAAATATTGAATTCAACGATATAAGAAAAACAGGATTAATGGGTAATATTGATAAAAAGAAAACGATGATGACTGCATTCAAGAGAAACGCGTTGAGTGGCGTACCGAAATTTCATCCAATCTATAAAGAAGATTTAAAGTTTAAAACATGGAATGAGATTGTTAAACCAGATTCTAAAGCAGTCGTTATTGCAATGATGGATACGTCTGGAAGTATGGGAATGTGGGAAAAGTATATGGCAAGGAGCTTTTTCTTCTGGATGACGAGATTTCTTCGAACGAAATATGAAACCGTTGATATTGAGTTCATCGCTCATCATACGGAAGCCAAGGTAGTGAGTGAGGAAGACTTTTTCTCGAAAGGGGAAAGTGGAGGTACGATTTGCTCATCTGCTTATCGCAAAGCTTTAGAAGTCATTGATACAAAATATAACCCTCGAAAATATAACATCTATCCTTTCCACTTCTCTGACGGTGATAACCTAACCTCTGACAATGCTCGATGTGTAAAGCTTGTAGAAGAAATCATGAAGCTCTCCAATATGTTCGGCTACGGAGAGGTAAATCAATACAACCGTCACTCTACCCTTATGAGCGCTTATAAAAACGTCAATAATGAAAAGTTCCGTTATTTCATTCTAAAACAAAAATCAGATGTCTTCCATTCAATGAAGAGCTTCTTCAAGAAAGAGGAGAATAAGCATTTTGTGTAAAGAAATAAGGAGTGACCCTAGGTTTGATTGGGTCACTCCTTTATTTAATTTAGTCTTTTCTTATCCTTACTAAGGATAATGATCTCATATGAATCGCTTCTAATTTCCTTTGTCAGCTCATCTGTTTGTATAAAGGTTTTGATCTCATTCTCAATTCTTTCTACGATTTCTTTCGCTTCAGAACCAGAAGTGTTAATGGTTGTTTTTATTTTAATTTGCAGCGGGTAAGGATGAAAGGAGTATGAATATCCTTTGACTTTGAACTCTTCATTTTCCATTAAACCTTGCCCAATAATGCCTACTATATTATTTTTCCCCCAACGTAACTCTTGTTCACGAGCTTTCATATCGATCCGGGTTACTCTAAGCTTGAAATCATCTCCATATTCTTTCGCTGTAGACCGAAGGAGTTCTTTTAGTTCTGGTATTCTTTTTTCAGTTTTGGGTACTGCCACATAAATGAAATTCTCAATTTTATTAATACGAACCTCGATAGGGAATGCTGTTACATAACCGTTCTTATCAAGTTGCATTTGTATTTTTTTTCTAAGACTTTCACTGTCTCTCATATATTTTGCTTCTTCTTCAGTTTCCTCGTGTGATGTATACACTCTTTCGTCTATTTGAACTTTAACTGAAAATGTTCCATATTGATGTGATGCTAATGCCTCTTTTACAGTCTTTTGGACTTCATCTTTTTTCTTGGATAAATCTTCTTCAGTGCCAGCTAACATTATACTAATTTGTTTGTCTTGTAATGAAGCAGTGATGTTGCGTAAATTATAGCCTTCTTTAACTAACGCATCACTTACTACCTTTAGTAGCTCGTATTTATCCTCTTCCTGTTTTATGAAAGAACTTAAATAAGGGATTTGTGCTACCACCTTAGCCATGGCAGGCGAGACATAAGTTGATCCAATCATTAGGGTGAAGAAGGCTACCGCAGCGATACTGGAATAGACAATCTTTCGTATACCCCAATTCTTCCGTTCTTTATTGGTGTGTCCATTTAGGTTATTAATGGAGTTTAATACATATTGTTGATTGGTATCCTTGAAACGGATATTATTCATTTTCTTTGGATATTGAAATTTATCTTTCATCAATATGCTCCTCCTGTAACGAAATTTTTAATATATTCCTTGCACGATGGAGTCTTGATTTAATGGTATTAGATTTAATGTTTAGTAATTCAGATATCTCATGAATGGTTAACTCTTCATAATAGTAAAGGATAATTAGTTCTCTAAATTTAATAGGTAGTGATAACACTTTTTCAAAAAGCTCATCTTTTTCTTCAGTATGGATTAATCCTGATTCAGTTGAATCTGTTTTTAAACTCATGATTGAACTGATGATATCCTTATAATATAGATTTCTATAAGACCAGCTTTTTAGGAAATCCTTGCACTTATTCAGAGTAATCCGGTACAACCATGTTTTGTATGACGCCTTGTTTTGGAAGGTGTCTAAGTTTTGATAACAGCTAATAAACACTTCTTGAGATATATCTTCGGCCAATTGCTTCTCTTTAACATAACTGTAAGCAAGCCTAATCACCATATCTCCATACTCTTCCATCAGCCAAATGAGTGTATCTTCCTTTGGTAAATGAACTTGAGTAGGGGAAGGGATGACCTTCAATCTAGTAACTTGCATCGCTATCCTCCTCACTTTCTAAAACTTAGACGAAGCTAGGGAAATTATGGTTCCAAAATTTACAAAAAAGTTATCTAACCTTTACTCTAACACTTATAAAATACCAACATGTTATAAAAATGGATGATTACTTATTTTCGAGTAAAAATCTAATGCTGGGAAATAATGAGTGTATAGATATTTTTTGGAGGGCTTTAATTGGAATTTTGGAAGTTTTGGCAAAAAAAGATACGTTACGAAGAAGAAGAGACATCTGAGCAAGCTGAACAGGCAACCGACATCCAAACTACTTTAACAATCTCTTCAAAAGCCCATTCATCCCTTATGGATCAAATTGCTAGGATAAAAAAGGAGTTAGGGAATAGCTCAGATTTGATTGTAAGGGAATTGGACTTGCATCAAGCCGTTCCTTTGAAAATGGCTGTTGTTTATTTTGATGGATTGGCAGATGCAAAATTAATACAAGAATTCATCAATGAAGTTTTACTGGTGAACTATAACCAGCGGCAGGAGAAGCTTGAATTCGATCCTTTTTCTTTTGTAAAACATTCATCCAATTCAACAGGAGAAGTGAAAACTGTCCTCCTATTCAGTGATTTGATAAAAGCCATTCTGACCGGAGACACGGCAATCATTATAGATGGCTATGAAGAGAAAATTATTATGGGGACGAAATCGGTTGAGGACCGTGGAATAACGGAGCCGAGCTCTCAAAACGTTGTACGTGGACCTAAGGATAGCTTTACTGAAACCTTAAGAACGAATACTTCCTTAATTCGCAGGAGAATAAAAAGTTCCAGTCTAAGAGTGGACGCAAAACAAGTAGGGAAAATCACCAAGACGGATGTTGCCCTTGTCTACATGGAAGGAATTGTTGATCAACAGGTTGTGGATGAGGTTCATAAAAGAATCAATAATATCAACATTGACTCGATTTTAGAGAGCGGATATATAGAAGAGTTAATACAAGATGAAGCATATACCCCCTTCCCAACCATTTATAACACGGAAAGACCAGACTCCATTGTAGCAGGAATCCTTGAAGGAAGAGTAGCGATTATCGTGGATGGAACGCCTTTCGTATTACTAGTACCTGCTATCTTTGTCCAATTCTTGCAATCCAGCGAAGACTATTATCAACGTTCTGACTATAGCACATTAATAAGAATGTTAAGGTTCGCCTCATTCTTACTAACATTATTGGTTCCGTCCTCCTATATTGCAGTGACTAATTTTCATCAAGAAATGTTGCCAACCCCTTTATTAATTAGCTTGGCAGCTACACGTGAAGGAATACCTTTTCCAGCAATTGTTGAAGTACTTATTATGGAAGCTACATTTGAAATTTTGAGGGAAGCAGGCGTCAGGTTACCTCGGGCTGTAGGCTCTGCAATCTCAATTGTTGGAGCACTTGTAATAGGGGAAGCTGCTGTTCAAGCAGGTTTGGTTTCACCTGCAATGGTTATTATCGTTTCTTTTACGGCCATTACAAGCTTCGTGATCCCATCTTATAATTTGACACTTGCAGTTCGCATGTTAAGGTTTGGATTTATGTTAATTGCTGCAGTCTTCGGATTGTACGGCATCATTTTAGGAATTCTTGCATTAGTCTTGCATTTAACAAGTTTACGTTCATTTGGTGTTCCTTATCTAGAAGGGTTTGGGCCATTCAATTTACGTGACCAAAAGGATAGTCTTTTCCGTTTTCCTTTAAAAATGCTTAAAACTAGACCCAATCTTATCGGACAAAACGATGAGGTGAGGGAACCTTCAAATGATACATCCAATACACAATAACTTTGCTAAGGAGAAGCATGCCTATGAAGAGAAAATGGAATATGGTATTTATATCTATATTCTCAATGCTTCTATTATCCGGTTGTTGGAGTAGTAAGGAAATTAACGATTTAATGATTGTAACTGGAATGGGGATTGACAAAGTAAAAGAAAGTGGAAAATACCAGGTTACAGTGCAAGTGATTAATCCAGCAGAAATGGCCTCGCAGTCCAAAACTGAGCGGCTAGAAGTGACAACCTATCAAACAACTGGAAAAACGGTATACGAGGCATTGAAAAGGCTAACGGTTGAAGTTCCAAGGAAACTCTATATGTCTCACGTTCAACTCATTGTAATTGGTGAAGAACTTGCAAGAGAAGGCATTCTTAAACCTCTTGACTTTATCTCGAGAAATTATGAATTCCGAGCTGATTTTTTTATTTTAGTTGCAAAGAAAAACAAAGCTGAAAATGTCATGCAGATTCTAACTCCTACAGAACCTAATCCATCCGTGAGTTTATATTCCTCCTTAGAGCTCTCAGAAAAGGAATGGGCACCTTCTAAAGGAATCCGGCTCGATGAACTGATTACAGCCATTACAGTTGAAGGGAAAGATCCCATTTTAACAGGTGTTAAAGTAAGTGGAGATGCCAAAAAAGGGTCAAATCTTAGCGGCATAGAGCAAATCCAGCCTGCAGCGGTACTAAAATTAGCCGGGATTGCTGCCTTTAAGGGGGACAAGCTTGTTGGGTGGCTAAATGAAAAAGAGAGTAAAGGATTTAATTACATTGCAGGAAATGTCAAATCTACTGTAGGAACGTTTCGATGTGAGGATGGGGAGAAGGCAGCTGTAGAAGTGTTCAATACCAAAACTGATATAAAACCGGAAATGAAAAAGGGTGAACCCCATATTAGTGTCAATGTTGATATTGATGCAAATATTGGTGAACTTCAATGTCAGATGGATATTACGAAGGAAAAATCCATTAAACAGATTGAAAAAATCGTTTCAAAACATGTGAAAAAATTAATGGAAGCGAGTTCTAAAAGAGTCCAGCAAGATTTACAAAGCGATGTATTTGGTTTTGGGGAGGCTATTAGAAGAGAATATCCAAAGGAATGGAAAAAGTTGAAGGATAATTGGAATGAGAGATTTGAAACTTTAAGTGTTGATTATAACGTTCAAGTTGAAATAAAGAGATTGGGAACGATATCTAATTCTTATGAAAAAGAAATGAAAATGGAGTAAATCAATGTGGAAAGTAATTGGGATAATAGCCATCACTTTGCTGTTCGTGTATCTTGAGGCTCTACCTCTTTTGAAACAAAAAAAGGTAAAGGACCTCATCGTGTTTTATAGTCTGCAAGTTTTGGCTACAACTTTAGCCATTCTTATTGCATTAGAAGTAAATATTGCCTCTCCGTTAGAAATTTTAGAAAAAGTGTACAAACCCATAAGTGATGCTGTATTTACATTTCTTTCATAGATGAAATTTTTTTAATGAGGGTCGTAGATGCTTCAATAAATTTATTACGACCCTTTTTCAATGAAAAAGGTTGTGATTTCGTTTTATGCCAAATACAAAAATTTCTCCCTTACAGTTAATGGTCATCATAGCTCTGGGGGTGATGGGAGATTCAACGATCGTATTGCTTTACATTCCGGCAAAGGAAGCAATGCAGGATGCATGGATTTCTGGATTAATTAGTCTTTTTACTGGTATCATACTCACCTTTTTTTTTCATAGCTTTCACAAACGCTTTCCAAATGAAACTTATATAGAAACGAGCTCAAAGCTATTTGGAAAATGGATAGGGGGAGCTGTTAGTGCTTCATTTCTATTTTATTTAATTATTTCAATGGGTGCCCATGTTCGAGAGTTAGGAATTATCATTCGTACTGATATACTAACAGATACGCCTTTATTACCGCTGCATACGATTTTTATAGCAATTGTGATTATGGGAGTAAGAATGGGGTTAGAAACGATTGCTCGTACTGGTGAAATCATCTTTCCTTGGATTATGTTGATGACATTGTTACTCTTCTTCATGCTTATTCCAGCAAGTAATGGGGATAATTTGTTACCAATGTTTGAATATGGTTGGAAGCCCGTTCTTAGGGGCTCATTAACATTTATTGCATTTCCTTTTTTAGAGTTAGCCTTCTTATTTATGCTATTGCCATCCGTAACTGGCAAATCCATAAAGAAATGGATGGTGATTGGAACGCTCGTTGGAGGACTAGCTTTATTTTTTATGATGTTTTTCTGTATTACAGTCCTTGGTCCAGAAGTGACATCAAGGCAGGTATATCCGGCTTATACTCTTTCTAAAAAAGTACATATTGGTAATTTTTTAGAAAGAATCGAAGTACTAATTGGATTTATTTGGATTTCTACTAACTTTATCAAGGTTACGCTTTATTTCTATGCCACTTCTCTCGGATTGGCTCAGCTTTTTAAACTTTCTTCCCCAAAAATCACTACATATCCTGTAGGTATGTTAGTTCTAGCTCTTTCATTATTTGTAACGCCTAATGTTACTCACTATCAATACATCATTGAGAAATATTGGCCATTTTTTGATGCAACCTATGGTTTTCTTTTCCCATTAATATTTATATTAATAGGATGGATAAAAGGTAGAAAGAAAGAAACAAAACGAACCGAGTTAATGTAAAGAAGGTGAAAGTATGAAGGTGGAAGAAAAAATTTCATCATTACAGCTTTTAATAATAAATATTTTATTTGTTGTTGGAAGTGCTATTTTATTCCTCCCTTCTACTTTAGCTTTTCATGCTAAAGAGGATGCATGGATCGTCGCCTTACTTGGAGGAGCAATAGGGGTTGCTATCAATCTTCTCGTCTATTTAACATTAATCGGACTTTACCCAGAAAAGAATATTATTCAAATGTATACATTAACATTTGGGAAATACTTAGGAGGCTTTTTCTCGATTATTTTATGTCTTTATGCACTTATTCTTTGTTCGTTAATCTTAAGAGGAATTGGCGATTTCGTGGTTACTCAGATTTTGCCTAAATCTCCATTATCGATCATTATAGCTGCATTTATGCTAATAATTATCTTAGGATCCAGGTTAGGAATAGAAACAATTGCACGGTCCAGTGAAGTTTTTTTTCCATGGGTAATAGGATTGTTTATTCTTTGTAGCTTTTTGATTGTGCCATATATTCACTTTGACTGGATCAAGCCTTTTTTGGAAGATGGATTAATACCAATTATTAAAGGGACTCTTTCATATTTAGGTTTTCCCTACTTTGAATGTGTTCTCTTATTAATGCTTGTTCCTCATCTACAGAATAGGACAAAAACTAAAAAAGCTTGGATATGGGGAATTTGTATTGGTGCCTTTTTTTTATTTATTCCGGTTATTGTTTCAACCATGGTTTTAGGTCCGCTTGAAACACAGAATCAGATGTACTCAACATATGTGTTGGCTAAACTTCTAAGAATACCAGTTGTGTTAGAGCGTATGGAAGTAATCGTGGCATTTATTTGGATCATATCAATTTTCTTTAAACTGATTATTTGTTTTTATAGTTTATTAAAGGGTATACAAACCATTTGCAAATTGTCTTCATATAAAATGCTTACCTTCCCAGTGGGTTTCTTTCTTGTAAATTTTTCGATTATTATTGGCGAAGATATTGTGATATTGAATACTTTTAGCAGTACGATTTGGACAATTATTTCTTTACAAACGGGATTTCTGATGCCAGTTCTTTTATTGTTAGTGAGCTGGATGAGACAAACAAGTCAAAAGACTACTAAAGGATATTAAACCGAAGATATACCCGATTATTTACCGACCAGGGTGGACATATTTTACCGAATGCACATCATTTTTAACTGAATGGGTTAATTTTTTTCCCGAACACAAATCGTGCCCAATATTATATATTTTTGTAAAAATAAGTTAAAATTGTTTTATAAAGGATAGTGCAGATTAGGGGTTGGGCGAATGAAAATTTATCAATTGAATGTAAAATGTTTTCATTTGGATAAAATGAAGACATTTTATAAGGAAACGTTAGAAATGGATGTGATGGTTGAATCGGAAAATTTATTTTCTGTAATGGCAGGGACCACAAAGCTAGTCTTTGAAAGGTCGGAATCAATGTCTTATTATCACCTAGCTTTTCGGTTGGGAAGTGCATATTTTGAGAAAATTTATGAAAAGTTAGCAGGTGAGGGTATTCTGCAAAAAGATGAAAATGGTGAAACAAAGCTCCACTGGAAAGGCAAGCAAGCTTATTTTACTGATCCTGATGGGAATATCTTGGAGCTTTTGGAACGTCCTTTTTATTATGGCGACCAAGAACCAGAAGGATGGTTTGATGTATGTGAAATTGGGATTCCTTCTGATGATGTAAAATCTATGCAGAAGACTCTTTCTCAATTTGTAAAGGATGAAGTGAACGGACAAAATGATACTTTTTCCTTCTATGGAGATACTATGGGGCATTTCGTATTAGTGAAAGAAGGGCGCCATTGGTATCCAACTGAAAGGGGAGCAGAAATCCATCCAATAAAAATTACCATTTCTGGAGATTGTGATGGAACGTTTGTCCATCCGGATTATCCCTATGAAGTGATAATCCGTAAAGAATGGAATCAAGCATTACCGGCTGTTCAATTTAGGATGGCCCGTCCTACTAACCAACTTGATAAGCTCGCTGAATTTTATGAAAAGGGAATCGGATTAAGTAAAATAGGCGAGTTTCGTAATCATGAAGGATATGATGGGTTGATGTTTGGTATGCCCAATCATCAGTACCATCTTGAGTTTACTCAGTTTAAGGACGAAGTACCCTTGCCAACTCCAACGAAAGAGCATTTATTAATTTTATACATAGGCAATAGATTTGAAAGGGATACCATTGTTAATAGATTAGAAGGTATGGGCTATCATAGAGTAGAGTCAGAGAATCCATATTGGGATAGAGGTGGAGTTACAATAGAAGATCCAGATGGTTGGAGAGTTGTTTTGATGAATACTGCAGGGATTAATAGTCTTTAGATTGTAGGGGTGACTCAAAGGGAGTCACCCCTTTATTTGTAGGCTCAGGTGTACAATAAAAACGTTTAGAAAGGATGTAATACAGCCCACTCTAGGGTTTAACGCCCAACTTGTCGAAAACACAGTACTAGGCGATAGAAAGCCCATTTTCTTGGTGCAACCTTTCAAATGTTACAGCAGTTCATTCACATTATAGACTTTCCCATTTTCAATATCCTGTTGAAGTAGCAAATCAATCAAGCTATTCCCAACAATCTCTGGATTTCTTAACGCCCCCTCTTTTTTTAATTGTTGAAATCTCTCTAGTTCATAGAAGGATTCCTTTGAAGAAGAGCGGATAGTCCCCTGCATGTCTGTATCCATAATTCCTGGGCTAAAAGCGATTAGTTTATGAGGTGTTCCGGCTGTTTCCTGTTCTAATGCAACATTTTTAGTGAACAGATTTAAACCTGCTTTAGCTGAACAATAAGCGCTCCAGCCATGTATTGGTCTTTCAGCTGCCCCAGATGATACATTTACCACCATCAATTTAGAAGAACTAGATTGAAGCTTACTTAATACAAAATTAGTGATAAGCATAGGAGCAAGTAAATTAACTTCTATACTCTTAGTCACTAATTCTTCATTTAATTTTCCAACTGTCTCGATTGGTTCAATAACACCAGCGTTATTTATTAGATAAATAGTTTCTGGTTTTTGTTCTAAAACAAGATCAATCATTTCTTTATATGTAGACAGTAAAGCTTCTTGTTGTGACAAATCACAAGGATAGTGTCGGTATAATAATCCTTTTTGTTTTGCAAGATTTTCAAGATCGGCATTCGTTGATCGGGATGTGGCAATTACTCCAATTCCTTCTGTAAGCATTCTTTTGGCAATAGCAGCACCTAGACCTTTAGATGCACCCGAAATAATGGCGACTTTCATTTTAATATCCTCTCCTTTTCTGCTCTTGAAATAAATTCTATCATGTGTAAGGAAGGGAATGCGATTAATTGGGAGAAATAGTAAAGGTTGAAGGAAGGAGGTAGCAAAATGAAAAAAATACATATTTTTGGGGTACCAAGTTATGCTGGCGCACTGTATGCGGGAACTGAAACTGCCCCGGAGACATTTAGAAAAGCAGGAATAACGCAGAGGCTAGGAGCTTTAGGGGTCCATGTTGAAGATAGAGGGGATTTGTTGGATGGAGAAGAGCTAATAAGACATAATATCGGGCCAGTTAGAAATTGGCCAACACCAAAAATTGTTTGGGAACAAATCGTGAATAGTGCCAGGGATCTTTTCTGTGAGGATGCTTTTACTGTTTTACTAGGCGGGGATTGCAGCATCGTGGTAGGAAGCTATACGGCTTTCCAGGAGGTGTATGGGAGTGACACCCATTTGCTTGTGATTGATGGACATGTTGATTCTGTTGAACCTAGAGCAAACAGTTGTATAGGCGCTGCAGCTTCGGGCTTATGGTTTTTATTGCAGGAGCAACCTTTTTGGAAAAGTAAGTGGCTTAATCAACCTAGTTCCATTAGTGTCATTGGACCTCATTCTTCTCCTGAGGATGAATTAGGCATGACCATTGTTTCATTATCAGAGCTGGAGCAGAACGAAGGACTGGAAGTTGTACGAGCCCATTTATCCTCATTGCCTGAGAATTTCTCAATCCTTGTCCACTTTGATGTGGATGTTCTGATAGACACTATTATGCCAGCTGCCTATTCTCCTAGTGAAAAGGGGTTAAGTCTTGAAATGGCAAAGAAATTATTTGAAATCATCTTAAATGATAAAAGGGTCAAGGGAATTGAAATTACTGAATTCTCAGGAACTAAGGATGAAGACGGAAAGGCTGCTGAAGTCATTGTGGAACTATTAACACAGAGGACTATCTTTTAAATTATACGAAGGATTAAAGACTTCCGTAATGGAGGTCTTTTTCTATGTCAATATTGCTGTCAATCTATGTTTTTCAAGAGCTATTAACATCCCTTATGAGATAAGTAGTAGTACTCCTTGAAGAAAGCATTTTATTTGATTTACTAGGATGAATTGTATATTATTTGCCATTGTACCTAAAAAATAAGTGTAACGTATATATAGGAGGTTCATCCCTTTGAAAGCATTATTATTGAAAGACAAAGGTTTATGGAAGGAAATGAAAGTAGAGGAAGTGGAACAACCATTCCCTAAGGCTGGTGAAATTCTTGTAGAGGTCCATGCAGTTGGTTTAAATCCTGTAGATTATAAAACGGCTACAGGTGGGGTTCCTGCTTGGTCGTATCCACATATTTTAGGTTTGGATGTGGCAGGAGTTGTAGCTGAAATTGGAGAAGGAGTAAACGGCTTTAAGTCCGGTGACAGAATAGTGTACCACGGCGATCTTGCCAAAAAAGGTGGATATGCGGAATATACTGTCGTTGATGCAAGGTGTGCATCACACATTCCGGCTGGGGTCAGCTTCGAGGAAGCGGCTGCAATTCCTACTGCAGGATATACTGCTTACCAAGTAATTAATCGGAAGCTTCCCATCCGACATTTAAAAACTATCTTAATTCATGGTGGTGCAGGTGGGGTAGGAGGATACGCAGTTCAGTTAGCTAAGCAAAATGGATTGACGGTATTCTCTACAGCATCCTCTCATAATCACGATTATGTAAAATCCTTAGGTGCTGATTATGTTATTGATTACAATAAGGAAGATGTAAAGGCAAAGGTAATGGAATTGACCAATGGAAGAGGAGTAGATGCAGTCCTTGATACGGTCAATAGACAAAACGCAACGGATTCTCTAGATTTACTTGCCTTTGGAGGGCATATAGCATTTATTGCTGGTCCGCCAGATTTCACAAAAATCAAGCCTTTTACTGTTTCGCCATCCTACCACGAGGTGGCATTAGGAGCAGCACATGCATCCAATGATCATGTAGCGATAAGTGAATTAGCAAGAATTGGAGATGAAATGCTTGCACTTATTGAACAGAATAAGCTTTCTCCGATGCTCGAGGAAATTATTTCATTAGAAGAAGTCCCAATGGGTCTAGATAGAATCGCAGATCGTCATGTTAAAGGTAAAATTGTAGCAAAGGTAAGATAACCTAAAAAAACCTCAAGAAAATTCCTTGAGGTTTTTTTATTTACCTAGGTATTGGAGGTGTTAAATAAGTTGTAAAATTCGGTGTTTAATTTCCTTCCAGTTATGTGACATTAAAATGAAATCCTCTCATTATTTTCTTTCATTTTACTATCTAATAAATTTTTGTAATTCTTTTTACTATCTAATAAATTTTTGTAATTCTTTTTATAAAAAAATTAATTGCTAAATGAAAGATTATCCAGTATCATCAAATATAGAGAATAATACAATATCTTGTGTTTGATAAACTAAAACGATACTATATATTGATAAACCAATGAATATGATGCCATTAAGGCTTAATAGGGAAGCTGGTGAAATTCCAGCACTGTTCCCGCAACTGTAAGTGCAGACGAACTAAGGTATCCACTGTCGAAAAGATGGGAAGGACTTAGAATAGGATGACGCACAAGTCAGGAGACCTGTCATATTTATAGCGTCTTATCTTCTTCGGGAGTTGGGGAGATAGAGCGAGGGTATATTAATAGGCATTTACGTATAATTTGTCTATTGGTACATCAACGTTCTAAACCCATCACTCGAATTGAGTGATGGGTTTTTATGTTTCTTTCTGGACCTCGATCAAATAGGAAAAGAGGAATCTTATGCAAAAAGAATTATCTTCAAATGTCTCTAGAACAATTCAAACGAGATTGGTTTTACCTCCTGATACAAACCATATGGGCACTATCTTTGGAGGAACGGTACTAGCATATATTGACGAGATTGCCGCAATTTGTGCAATGAAGCATAGTCGAACAGTCGTGGTCACAGCTTCAATTGACGATGTCGATTTTTTATCCTCTGCAAAAGTGGGGGACATCATGACATTAGAGGCTTCTGTGGTATCTACAGGGAGAACGTCCATGGAGGTATTCGTTAAAGTTCAATCAGAGGATTTGCATTCGGATATTAAAAAGATTACTACGACTTCACTGCTTACTATGGTTGCGAAGGATAGTGAAGGTAAGCCTACCCCTGTCCCAGGTGTTATTCCTGAAACAGAGGAAGAGAAAGAGCTTTTTACTACAGCGAATGAAAGACGCACAAGAAGACTTTCAAAAAAGAGATAAGTATTGGAACTAAATAGGAGGGGATTTTCAATGGGAGCGTTAATTAATGATCAAACAGGTGTACAGGAGATATTGAATTTAATTGAGGGAATGAAATCTAAATTCCCTCATTTGGATTTTGAATCGTTCTTATATAAAGTGAAGCATTCCTTTAAGGCAAAAGAAAACATGGGGAAGGATCAACTTTTCCATTTATGTATTTTAGCTGCTGTAGAGAGAATAAGCATGGAAGAACCAGATTGGACATATGTAGCCGCAAGTCTCTATGCTTCTAGACTTTATGAACAATGTGGCAAGGTTCGTAGATTACAAGGAGAGGAACATTATGGTTCTTTTTACGATTTAATAGTAACCTTGTGTGAAATGGAAATATTTGATGGTATTCTGTTAGACTTCTATTCGAAAGAAGAAATCGATACGTTAGGATCGGTGATTGATCCACTAAAAGACCAATTGTTTACTTATATAGGAATCGTAACGTTAGCTGAACGGTATTTGACTAAGTCACATGATGGACAAGCTTACGAACTACCCCAGGAACGCTTTATGATTATTGCTATGACATTAATGATGAAAGAGCCAGAAAATAATAGATTGAGTTTGGTTAAGGAAGCGTACTGGGCACTATCCAATCTTTATATGACTGTTGCTACTCCAACATTAGCGAATGCTGGGAAGAGTTATGGTCAGCTATCAAGTTGTTTCATAGATACTGTGGATGATAGCTTAAGAGGCATTTATGATTCCAACACAGACATTTCAACGCTTAGCAAAAATGGTGGCGGAATCGGTGTATACCTAGGGAAAATTCGTAGTAGGGGAAGCGACATAAAGGGTTTCAAAGGGATCAGTTCAGGAGTCATTCCATGGATGAAGCAACTGAACAACACAGCGGTATCTGTGGATCAGCTCGGCCAAAGACAAGGAGCAATTGCAGTCTATCTAGATGTTTGGCACAAGGACATTTTCTCATTTCTGGATGTCCGCTTAAATAACGGAGATGAACGACAGCGTACTCATGATTTGTTTACGGGTATCTGCATTCCGGATTTATTTATGGAGCAAGTAGATGCTAGAGGAGAATGGCACTTATTTGATCCACACGAAGTCCGAAGAATTCTTGGATACTCCCTGGAGGATCACTTTGATGAAAATCGTGGCAATGGCATGTTCCGTGAAAAGTATTGGGAATGCGTAAACCATCCTGACTTATCGAAAGTGACTGTACCTGCGATTGAAATTATGAAAGCGATTTTGAAATCCCAGCTTGAAACGGGCACGCCATATATGTTCTATCGAGATGAAGTGAATCGCCAAAATGCCAACAAGCATAGAGGAATGATCTATTGTAGCAATCTTTGCACTGAAATCACTCAAAATATGAGTCCTACTTTAGTGGAAGAAGAAATTGTTCATGACGGCAAGATTATTATACATAAGAAACCAGGCGATTATGTGGTATGCAATCTCTCTTCAATTTCACTAGCTAAAAGTGTTGGGGACGATGTGTTGAAACGTTTAATCTCCATTCAGGTTCGTATGCTAGATAATGTTATTGATTTAAATGGGATTCCGGTATTACAGGCACAAATAACGAATGAGCGATACAGAGGGATAGGCTTAGGTACTTTTGGCTGGCATCATTTGCTTGCTCAAAAAGGAATACGCTGGGAAAGTAATGAAGCAGTAGACTTTTGTGATTCCTTATATGAGGAAATTGCCTATTTGACTATTAAAGCAAGTATGGAGCTTGCAAAAGAAAAAGGTACTTACCCATATTTTGAAGGATCGGATTGGCAAACAGGTGATTATTTTTCCTACAAGGGCTATCAGTCAGAAAGATGGAATGAGCTAAAGCAGGCCATCATGGTACATGGAATTCGTAATGGGTATTTAATGGCGGTGGCACCTAACTCTTCTACCTCCATCATTGCTGGATCAACAGCTAGTATCGATCCTATATTCCGTAAATCCTATTCTGAAGAAAAAAAAGATTATAAGATTCCTGTTACTGCACCAGATTTATCTGAAATCACAAACTGGTTTTATAAAAGTGCCTACACTATTGATCAGCACTGGAGTATCAAGCAAAACGCTAGAAGACAACGACATATAGACCAGTCCATTTCATTTAATTTTTATGTATCGAATGATATTAAGGCGAAATCGTTATTGGATTTACATTTGGACGCATGGGGTTCAGGAATGAAAACAACATATTATGTTAGGTCAACTTCTGGTGCAGAAATAGAAGATTGTGAGAGTTGCCATAGTTAAGTGGAGGGGGAGTAATTTATGACTAAATTACAGAGGAGAGTTCTGGTTGATGAAGGCGCACCTAACTGCTCAACGGCGATTATCAATGGCAGGAGCTCAAATGTATTGAATTGGGATGATGTTCGTTTCTCATGGGCGTATCCTAAATATAAAAAAATGCTAGCGAATTTCTGGACACCGTTTGAAATCAATATGTCGGGTGATATTAAACAATTTCCTATGCTATCCAAAAAAGAGCAGGATGCATTCTTGAAGATTATAGGTTTACTAGCATTATTGGATAGTATCCAAACGGACTTCGCTGGTAAGGTCGCCGATTATGTAACGGATTCAAGTGTTAATGCGATGATGATCATTCTAGCACAGCAAGAAGTCATTCATAACCATTCATATAGTTATGTACTTTCAAGTCTAGTGTCTAAACAGCAACAGGATGAGGTTTTCGAGTATTGGAGAAATGAACCGATCTTACAAAAACGGAATGCATTTGTCACAGAGGGCTACAAAGACTTTGTAGACGAGCCAACAATTGACAATTTCTTGAAGGCTATTATTTTTGATGTGATACTAGAGGGATTGTTCTTTTATTCAGGATTTGCATTCTTCTATAATTTGGCTAGAAATCAAAAGATGGTTGCAAGCAGCACGATGATTAATTACATCAATCGTGATGAACATTTGCATGTTGGTCTGTTTGAAAAGATCTATAAAGAAGTGCTTAAAGAGAATCCTACCTATGATACTGAAGAGCTAAGAGCATATGGTATGAAAACATTCCGAGAAGCTGCAGAGCTGGAAATCGAATGGGGTCGATATATTATTGGTAATGAGATGGAAGGCATTCTCTTGGATGAGTTAGAGGATTATATCAAGTTCATGGCTAATATGAGAGCCAAACAGCTTGGTTTCGAGGCTCCATTTGAAGGCTATAGAAACAACCCTTTACGTTGGATCATCGCGTATCAAGAAGTGGACCTAGGGAAAACGGACTTTTTTGAGCAGAGATCAAGACAATATACGAAAACATCTGATGCGAATGGTTTTGATGATTTATAAAAGATTGAAAGACTCATTGGGATACGAATCCCTTCGAGTCTTTTTTTAGCTCTTTTCGCATAGAATGTTGTTTCTGACTCTATAGCATGCCCGTTAATTTCCGCTCTAGGCACTTGCTTTCCGCGGAGAGGGCGGGAGCCTCCTTTCGCGTTTATAGCAATCTATTTAGTCCTTATTATTTGATTAATGTGAGGTCTGACGCTTTCTATTTTGATGAAAATCCATCATTTTAGGGTGAGGTTGCCTGATTATGCCACTACCTTGCCACTACCTTTCACAAAACCACATGGAAACTAACAAATGGATATAGAGAATTCATATTTCCTTTGTTTAATTTTGTGGTTGTCCAGAACATAGGCCGCTAAACCTAGCGTTTGAGTCTTTCTACTATTTGCTTTGCTATTTCGTCTGCATTTATACCTACAGTCTCAACATACTCATTGAATCCCCCAGCTTTAAAAGCTTCAAGGCACTTACTTGTCTGTTGGAAACACCAAGCTCCCGGGGTTTCACCTCTTTCAAGAAGTCTCCGATGAATCGTTTCTTGATCTGCCATTAAACAAAAATGGTGGGTAGCTTCATCTAGTGATTTTAATCCTTTAGAAATATATTGGAAGTTTTCCTTTTTATAAAGTGTCATAGGAACAATTAGATGTTGGTTGTATGATGATTTTATGGACTTAGCAACAGTTACCACTAGTTCTTTCCATATATCCAAATCTTGAAAATCCCCAGTTCTTTCATGTTCGGGTTTTATTCTCTCAGGTATCACTTCTCTAATCATATATCCAACTAACTCAGGATCATACAGCAATGAATTTGGAATTAACTCGACTAAACGTTCAGTTACTGAAGTTTTACCAACGCCGAATGCGCCGTTTATCATAATAATCATAGTGATACTCCTTTATCTTACATTTGTTTAAATGCTACTACTTTATTATCGCAATAAATTTCTGAAATTTGAAACTATTTTACGATTTAAACGTAATAAGTTTAAATAGCCAAAAGATTCACAGAGGAGGGTTATTATGGCGAAAGCTGTTTATTGTGATAAGTGCTACAGAGAAGTGGAGGTGAGAGGAGATTTAGTGACCACCACTATGTTTTTGGAGGTAGTTCCATATCATGAAGAATGTTATGCCAAGGATTTAAAAGGAGTTAAAACGTTTCTTGTAAGCAACCAACCACTGAACGGATTTTCTGGCAATTTTACTGCGATAGTAGCATTATTATTTATGCTAGGAATGTTAGTATTTGCAGAAGAATCATTGAAATGGATGTCATTTTTAGCAATCATTCCAATTATTTATCGACTCTATTCCTACATAGTGTATGAAAGACATTTAGATAAATAAAAATTTTAAAATTTTTTGTAAATTCTTTGAAACCTATGAAAATAATTTACGTCTAATCAAAGAGATGGATGGTTTAGTAATCTTGAGGAGGAGTCCAATGCAAGATCGTACTACTAAAGAAGAAATATTTTCTTGGGTCAAGTCACTGTTTTTTGCTATAGTCATAGCCCTTATTTGCCGTCATTTTTTATTTACTCCAGTCACAGTTCATGGTGAATCCATGATACCAACTTTTGAAGATAATAATAAAGTGGTGATTACAAAAGTTAGTAAGCTAGAGCATTTTGATATGATTGTTTTTCATTCTCCAGTTTCGGAGGAAAATCATATCAAGAGATTGATTGGTCTTCCTGGAGATACTGTAGAAGTGAAGGATGACACTCTTTATATCAATGGGGAAGAATTCAAGGAACCCTATTTGAACACAAATAAAGAGAAACTCGCCATTGAAGAAAAATTAACAGAAGATTTTAAAGTAGAAGTTCCAAAAGATTCATTGTTTGTCATGGGTGATAATCGCAGAAAAAGCGGAGATAGTAGAATATATGGTTTCATACATAAGGATTCAGTCATTGGGGAAGTCAAATTCCGATACTATCCTGTAGAAGGAATTGGTATACCGAAATGATAAAAGATGAGCATTCATAAAAATGAAGTCCTTTAGAGATTAACCGGGCTTCATTTTTTTTTATTCTCTAAAAAAAATCTAAATTGGCAGCAGGAAAGAAAAACGCCACTAGGCTTTTGGCGACGGTCTGGTTTTCTAATATTTAGAGAATAATAGTGAAATTCAAGCGTAAAGTTTTTGAAACTGTTCCGAATAGTATTTATACTAAAAAAGTATTGGTTAATTTATCCATAAAAGGTGGGCCAAACATGGAAACGTATGAAAGTCCGTTTAAACGATTATATAATTTTCGTGATATAGGTGGTAAGTGGACAAGTGATGGTAAGAAATTAAAAGAAGGAATCTTGTATCGTTCTGGAGATCTTTCAAAATTGAATAAAAAAGATATGCATAGGATGGAATCGTTCGGTTTTAATTTGATAGTAGACGTTAGGGGGGAAAATGAACGCAAAACATATCCAAATAAACTTGTAAAGAACACTGCTTTACAAACAGTCACAGTTCCCTTACAGCATGATAGTCAAGAGTTTAATAACAAGAAGGAATTCTTTAGATATTTAAAGGGAGAAACGACCTTAGATTTTGGAGAAATGATGAAGGGTTTTTATCGTACTATATCTTTTGAACGGACTGAACAAATTCGCGAAATCATATCAATCCTTGCGGACGGTACTAACTATCCTCTACTACTACATTGTACAGGAGGAAAAGACAGAACAGGTTTTATCTCGGCTTTAGTTCAATTATTGGCAGGGGTGCCTATTGAAATCGTCAAACAGGATTATCTTTTATCCAATGAGTTAAACAAAAAAAGAATGAAGAAGCTTGAAAGAGTAATTAGATGGGGGACTTTGTTTAGAGTTCCAACTGAGAGATTGAAGCCTATATTTGAAGTTAGGGAAGAATACTTGCTTGAGACAATTGAAAGTATAATAGAAAAATATGGTTCAATTGAGGAGTATCTAATAAGAGGCTGTAATATAGATCGCGAGACTATTGATACTTTGAAACGTAATATCTTGGACCAACTATTTTAAGCTGTCGAACTTATTCCGACAGTTTTTTAGTGCTGCCTTACAGAAATGTAAGATTCATGTAAGGAGTATCTATTTTTAGTTAAAATAATTCATTGTAAGATTTTGTTATAGGAATTTTGAACATAATTCGTATAGAAAAGAGAATGACTATGAAGAATGTATTAATAGCCGTTGAGTGTTTGCTAATTATCTTACTGATGTATCGAATCGGTAAAATTATTTTTTCTTATCGGAAAATTAAAGAGGGAAGTTTTCCAGATAAAATATCAGAAGCACTAACATCCAGTATTAAAATTAAGATTGGGGTAGCGGTTCTCCGGCATGAACTAGTGATGTATTATTACTTGTTTTCTAAGGCCGGTACCTTAAAACTAAGGCCGGATGAAACACCGTTTACCTATCACAAAGAGTCCGGCTATAAGACATTTGTAATTGCTATATTAGCCATTACATTATTGGAGACAGTTGGAGTTTCCTATTTACTACATAATTGGAAACCTGTTTTAGCGTGGATTCATCTCTTCTTGAATATTTATCTATTTGTATTCTTCATAAGTGATTACAAAGGGTACTTAAGGAATCCATTTATCTTAGGAAAAGACTCCCTACTAGTTCAATTAGGTTGGCGATCCAAAATGGTCATCCCTTTATCAGAGATTCAAATTCTTCGTGATGGGAAAGATTATGAAGAAGAAAAGAAGAAAAAAGATGTCCATATGGCCACCTTGATGGAAATGGAAACTCCACAATTTTGTATCGAATTGAAAAATCCTGTCACGGTTATTGAACCATTCGGAAGAAAAAGAGCAATTACCAAAGTTTATATTTCAGTTGATGATCCACAAACGTTCTCTAAAAAGATTAAGGAAAGCATGAATGAAAATGGAAAGGAGAGCAACAGTGGATAATCACTTTTGCTCTCCATTATTTATCCTCTATGCTCAACTAAATCAATAACTCCTAATACAACATGAGCCAATCCAAATCCAAATATTGTATTAGCAACCATCTTATTGGTCCCACGGGTTTGTTTCATAGCATAGCCAGC
The DNA here is from genome assembly GCF_003073175.1 of Peribacillus acanthi. Classification (GTDB taxonomy): domain Bacteria; phylum Bacillota; class Bacilli; order Bacillales; family DSM-1321; genus Bacillus_BN; species Bacillus_BN acanthi. The sequence goes on along the minus strand of NZ_QBBX01000018.1, from coordinate 42,635 downwards.
AGCTGTGACCGCTGAACCTAGCACTGTTGGAATTAGTCCTTCACGGATATTCATGGATCTTCCCCTCATTTCACTATAATCGGAGGATATTGCTCCTCTATTATTATTTTCAAAGATCTATATTATATGAAAGGTATTTTATACAAATTACGACCTGACTGATTGGTCATTCATTGTCCTTTATATGGTATTTCTAGACAAATGATAATAATAATTGACTATTGACTAGGTGGTCAGTTAAACTAAAAAGGGTTGACCGTGAAGTCAGAAAGTAGTCAAAAAGTATTCATTTAAAAAGGAGAAATTCATGAAAAAAGTGATACAGTTTTCACTAAAGAATAAGTTTGCGGTATGGCTTCTAACCATCATCATAACCGTTGCTGGTTTATATTCGGGATTAAATATGAAGCTTGAAACCATTCCAAATATTACAATGCCAGTTGTTTCAGTATTAACCATCTATCCAGGAGCTACACCTGAAGAAGTAGCAGACAAAGTAACAGAACCTATTGAGAAAAAAATACAAAATCATGAAGGGGTTTCTATAGTTAGCTCTTCTTCCTTCCAAAATGCTTCATCTATACAGATTCAATATGAATTTGAAAAAGATATGGAAAAAGCGCAAGCAGAGGTCAAAGAAGCCGTAGACAGTATGACCTTCCCTGAGGGTGTACAAGAATCCCAAGTTTCTCGGTTAAGCTTCGATGCATTTCCTGTCATGTCCATAAGTATTTCTGATGAGAGTCAAGCTCTTGCTGATTTAACGAAAGACGTTGAAGAAAATATTGTACCTTCCTTGGAAGGATTAAACGGTGTAGCTTCTATTCAAGTATCAGGTCAGCAAATAGAAGAAGCTTCTCTAACCTTTAAAGATGAAAAATTAAAAGAGCTTGGTTTGTCTGAAGAAACGGTACAAAACATGATAAAAGGAGCTAATGTACAATTCCCTTTAGGATTATTCACACTCAACGATACCCAGAAGTCGGTAGTAATTGATGGGAATATTGCAACGATAGAAGACCTTAAGAATGTAAAAATTCCCGTTATTCCTTCACAATCTGGAATGACTCAGCAACCAGGTGTAGGACCTGGTCAAACTTCAGTAGCAATACCCTCAAAAGTAGAAATTCCTACTGTGACATTAGGGGAAATTGCAGATGTGAAAATTAATGGGAAAGCTGAATCCATTTCACGTACCAATGGAGAAACTTCGATTGGTATTCAAGTGGTTAAAGCTTCTGATGCCAATACAGTTGATGTAGTAAATGAAGTAAAAAAAGAAATCAAAACATTAGAAAAAAAATACGATGGTTTGAATATCGTCTCAATCTATGACCAAGGTGCACCGATTGAAAAGTCGGTTGAAACGATGTTAAGCAAAGCGGTTTTTGGGGCTATTTTTGCCATGGTTATCATTCTCCTGTTTTTACGTAATATCCGTACGACGATTATTTCTGTCGTTTCGATTCCTTTATCCCTTTTGATCGCGATATTGCTGTTAAAACAAATGGACATTACATTGAACATGATGACTTTAGGTGCCATGACGGTTGCCATTGGGCGTGTCATCGATGATTCCATTGTCGTTATTGAAAATATCTTTAGACGTATGTCGTTGAACAATGAGGAATTACGTGGAAGGGAATTAATTGTGGATGCAACGCGAGAAATGTTCATGCCAATTATGTCTTCGACCATTGTAACAATTGCGGTTTTCTTACCTCTTGGATTGGTGAAGGGTACAATTGGTGAGATGTTCCTTCCATTTGCATTAACGATAGTATTTTCACTTCTAGCTTCATTATTAGTAGCGATTACAATTGTTCCTATGATGGCACACTCCTTATTCAAGAATGGTGTTAAAGGAAAGCAGCATCATGAAGAATCACCTACAAGACTAGGGGTGTTCTATAAGAAAGTTCTGAAATGGTCATTAAACCATAAATTCATCACATGGATAATTGCTATTGCCATGCTAGTTGGAAGCTTATTCTTAGTTCCAATCATAGGTGTAAGTTTCTTACCTTCAGACGAAGAAAAAATGCTTGCTGTGACTTTTAAGCCAGAACCAGGTCAAACAATTGATGATGTAGTCGAAATGGCCGAAGAAGCGGAAGTATTCTTCATGAATCGTAAGAACGTGAAAACAGTCCAGTTCTCTGTTGGTGGAGAAAACCCAATGAATCCTGGAGAGAATAACTCTGCCCTTTTCTTTGTTGGTTACGAAACTGATACTCCGAACTTCACTGAAGAAGGAGAAAAGGTGATTGACCTCCTTCAAAAAGATACAAATAAAGGTGAATGGGCTACTGTAGATTTTTCAGGAATGGGCTCAAGCGGAGCTCTAACCATCCAAGTATATGGGGATAGCATGAAAGACATTGAGCCACTTGTAAAAGAAGTAGAGAAAGTCATGAAAGACGTGGATTCATTAAAGAATGTAAAGTCGAGTATTTCAGACACATACGAAGAATACACATTAGTCGCTAACCAAGAAAAATTAAGTAAACTGGGCTTATCAGCTGCCCAACTAGGAATGGAATTCACACAGGCTGGACAACGTCCAATCATTACAACAATCCAGCACGAAGGTAAAGACGTAAACGTATATCTCCAAATGGAAAAAGAGACTTATGAGGATATTGAAGACTTGACGAATAAAACAATACAATCTCCTCTAGGTATGACAGTTCCTATTAAAGAATTGATTACAATCAAGGAAGGTAAAACTTCGGATACCATTACAAGAAGAGATGGCAAAATTTATGCAGACGTTTCAGGTGAAATCACGACAAAGGATGTTGCGAAAGTATCTACTGCAGTGAAAGAAAAAGTCGATAAAATAGATGTTCCACCAAATGTTGAGATTTCTATGGGCGGGGTTACAGAAGATATTGCTGAATCCTTTACACAGCTAGGATTGGCTATGCTTGCGGCCATTGCAATCGTATATCTTGTGCTCGTAGTAACATTCGGAGGCGGCTTGGCTCCATTCGCTATATTGTTCTCACTACCATTTACCGTTATTGGTGCCTTGCTTGGCCTACTGGTGTCAGGTGAAACTATCTCCGTTTCAGCCATGATTGGCGCACTGATGTTGATTGGTATCGTAGTAACCAATGCAATCGTGTTGATTGATCGTGTGATCCATATGGAAAACGAAGGACTATCAACTCGTGAAGCATTACTCGAAGCTGCCGGTACGCGTCTTCGCCCAATTTTGATGACGGCTATAGCTACCATTGGGGCACTAGCTCCATTGGCAGTAGGTTTAGAAGGCAGCGGTCTAATTTCTAAAGGATTAGGTGTCACGGTTATTGGTGGCTTGACGAGTTCTACTCTTTTAACGCTACTGGTTGTACCGATGGTTTATGAGAGCTTGATGAAAATCAAAAATAAGGTTAACAAAAAGAAATCTAAATAAGCGAGTATTTTGCAGACAAAACTGGACCATCTAGAGTTTTAAGATGGTCCAGTTTTCTATTTAGCGTATAATAATATTGATTGATGTTTCAAGGGAGGGGGAAGACAATGGATTCTATTACTTATATAACGGTACATCGGAAAATAATCAATGGTGAACAAAAAGTTTGGGAAGAGGCACATACAATAAGACTTTCCACCATATATGTAAAGACCTCATTTCAGGAATTTTTGTTAAATGATGTTCATGACGTTTCCTACAAAGGGTTTTCTAGTAGAGAAGGAATATTATATTTACACACTAGTCAAGGGGTATTCCCTTTTCAAGTTAGGGAGTGCCCTCAATCATTTATAAATGAATTCAAAACTCTTAAGGTCTCGAAACGAAAGGATTCCCTGTAATCCAAAACCTCCAAGGAAAATCCTTTGCATTGCCTGAATTCGGAATGCCAACTCTCGGTCCTGAAGAAATGTGGATTGGAGTGTACCCTTCCACTATGAAAATTGAGGAATCTCTAAATGATTTCCCATAATCATCCATAGTAATTCCTAGTGCCTTTGTAAGCTTCCCTGGACCGTTACAAGCTTGTACCAAATTATCCATACCTCTACGAACCTTAATTAAATCCTTTCCTATAAAAGGTTCCACTCCCCGTATAAGGATAGCTTCAGGTTTTTCAAGTGGTCCACTGACAACATTAACTAAGCAATGTGTATGCATGACGTAAGTGTATACATATCCTGCTTCACCGAACATCACTTCAGTCCGTTTTGTTCTTCTATTATTATGGCTATGTGCCGCTTGATCTTCTGGCCCCATGTAAGCTTCTGTTTCCACTATGAATCCTCCGGCTATACCATTCTCTGTTTCCTTAATCAATAAACAGCCCAACAGTGATTGAGCTAATTCTAAAGTGGGTTGTAAAAAGAAACGTTGTTTAACTGGACAAAGTGGAAGATAACGAATTTCATCTTTCATGACCATGTTCCTCCCGTTTGATTTACTTCTCACATTTTACCCTAGTGACACGAAGTTAATCTTTCATAAGGTAGAGTGCATGTATGAATTCTAAATCCGAATCATTGATTTTTTAATACTCGTTCAGTTAGTAATAAATCTATTACATGTATTATAATAATTGAATCAATTGAATTAGGAGAACAACATATGAATCAGACCATTGGATTTATTGGATGCGGAAAAATGGGACAGGCTATTTTATCTGGAATAATCGAAAGAAAAGGGATTGAATCCTCTAATATTTATGTGAGCACCCGAACAGAAAGGACCCTTCAGGAACTAACTAATAAATTTAAAATTCAAGGTACTATTGATAATCTATTAGTAGCTAAGAAATCTGATATTTTATTTCTGGCTGTAAAACCAAATCTTTATGGAGAAATCATCGAAAGCATAAAAAATGCTGTTAGAGAAAAGGTAATCGTTGTCACAGTAGCCGCAGGCATTGATACTGAGTATGTAAGGAAGGCATTTGGTAAAGATGTAAAGGTAGTTCGGACTATGCCTAACACACCATCCATGGTAGGCGAAGGGATGACCCCCTATTGTATAAATGAATTTGTTACAGAAGATGATCTATCGATTGTAGAAACCCTTTTGCAATCAATCGGAAAATGCGAACGGATTTCGGAAAATCTAATGGATGCAATCCCTGCAATTTCAGGATCTTCACCAGCTTATGTGTACATGATGATTGAAGCAATGGCTGATGGTGGAGTCAAACAAGGGATACCAAGAGAACAAGCTTATAAACTTGCTGCCCAGGCGGTATTAGGTGCGGCAAAAATGGTGATGGCAACAGGACGTCACCCTGGTGCACTAAAGGATGATGTATGCACTCCTGGAGGAGCCACCATCGAGGCAGTATCATCTCTTGAAAAAACAGGATTTCGTTCCTCTATTTTAACGGCTATGGATGAGTGTACAAATAAAATTAAATTTTTAGGAGAAACGATGAAATCATAAGAAAGGGATGTTTCCACTTCCATTTTGGAATGTGGATCATCTCTTTTTTTTTTGCTTTACCTAAAATGAAAGAATTAATAGTGAATATTTCTAAGTAAAGATCTGTAAATAATCAATATCAAAACCTATAGGTATAAAATTTAATGTCCATCATATAGTTTCAATAACAAATAGGGAAGGAGGAAGATTGGTACAAATCCGACTTAACTTATAGGTGTAAAGGATTATATTTTTATAAGCATAGGAGGAAGGGATATGGAAACAGGATTAATTTTATTAAATATCACAATTTTGCTGGTGCTAATGTCAGTCCTGTTTTATATGAAGCGTAAGAATATATCGTTTTCTAAGCGTGTATTCACTTCTTTAGCGCTAGGGATTATTTTTGGCTTTGTACTTCAATATGCTTATGAGCCAGATTCAGTTGCACTTTCCACTTCAATTGATTGGTTCAATATTGTTGGCAGTGGATATGTGAAGTTTTTACAAATGATTGTAATGCCACTTGTCTTTATATCCATTTTATCCGCTTTTACAAAACTAAAATTAACTAAGAACATCGGAAAGATCAGTGTACTTATCATAGGGATTTTAGTAGGGACTACAGCTGTTGCGGCAATCGTAGGGATTGCAACAACTTTAGTATTTGATCTTGAGGCTGTCCAAATTGACCAAGGAGACGCAGAAACAGCACGTGCAGCACAATTGGAGGAAAGATACGGAACGATTGAAGGAAAAACGCTTCCAAGTCAAATACTCGACTTATTGCCTAATAATCCTTTCCTTGATTTCACAGGTGCCCGACCAACATCAACGATTTCCATCGTTATTTTTGCGGCATTCCTTGGGCTTGCGTATTTAGGTGTTAAGCGAAAAAATCCTGAACAGGCTGACCAATTTGCCAGCATTGTAGATTCCATTTACACCATCATCATGCGTGTAGTAACGTTAATTCTTCGTTTGACACCGTATGGAGTATTGGCAATAATGACAAAGACTGTCGCTTTAAGTGATCTAGACGCGATTGCAAAATTAGGAAAATTTGTAGGTGCCTCATACGTTGCCCTTGCGGTTATGTTTGGTATTCACTTATTATTGCTGACGTTCTCTGGATTAAGTCCGATACGCTATATTCAGAAAGCATTTCCCGTCTTGGCTTTCGCATTTACCTCCCGAACAAGTGCAGGAGCCCTTCCTATAACAATTAAAACACAAAAACAACTCGGTGTACCGGATGGAATAGCTAACTTTGCAGGTTCATTCGGTTTATCCATTGGCCAAAATGGTTGTGCAGGAGTATACCCAGCTATGCTTGCAGTCATGATTGCACCAACTGTAGGAATTGATCCATTATCGCCTTCATTCCTAGTAACATTGGTACTTGTTGTGGCTATTAGTTCATTTGGGGTAGCTGGAGTAGGGGGAGGAGCAACATTTGCTGCTTTATTGGTGCTGTCTGCTATGAACCTACCGGTAGGATTAGCAGGTCTCTTGATTTCTGTTGAACCATTAATTGATATGGGACGTACAGCAGTCAATGTGAGCGGAGCCATGACGTCTGGTATAATAACAAGTAAGGTAACCAATGAGCTTGATAAAGAAGAATATAATAGTGTAGGTAATAGTTTAGAAGCGGAAGTGTAAAAAAAAGACTCAGTCCCTTTTTAGAGGGACTGAGTCTTTATTATTTATTATATTAAGCATTTACATTAGCGTTTTGGATTGCTTGCTCTACAGAGATATAGTCATATCCAAGATCACGAGCAACTGCCTCATAGGTTACATAACCGTTAGCAACGTTTACACCTTTAGCTAGTGCAGCGTTATCTTTTACCGCTTGCATTGCACCTTTATTCGCAATTTGAAGAGCGAATGGAACCGTTACATTCGTTAATGCGATTGTAGATGTTTGTGGAACTGCACCAGGCATGTTCGCTACTGCATAGTGGACAACCCCATGCTTTTCGTATGTTGGATTATCGTGAGTTGTAATATGGTCAACTGTTTCGAAAATACCACCTTGATCGATTGCAACGTCAACGATTACAGAACCAGGAGACATAGATTTAACCATTTCTTCTGTAACAAGCTTAGGAGCTTTTGCACCTGGGATCAATACAGCACCGATTACTAAATCAGATTCAGAAACTGCTTGTGCCAAGTTGAATGGATTTGACATTAAAGTCGTAATTTCATTACCAAAGATATCATCTAATTGACGTAGACGATCTGGACTTAAGTCAATGATTGTTACGTCCGCACCAAGACCGATCGCGATCTTTGCAGCGTTAGTACCTACAACCCCACCACCGATGATGGTAACTTTTCCACGTTTTACACCTGGTACTCCACCAAGAAGGATTCCTTTTCCACCTTTTGGTTTTTCAAGGAATTGAGCGCCGATTTGTGCTGACATACGTCCAGCTACTTCACTCATAGGTGTAAGTAATGGCAGTGTATTATTAACTGTTACCGTTTCGTACGCAATTGCAAATACTCCACTTTCTTTTAAAGCTTCAGCCAATTTAGGCTCAGCAGCAAGGTGAAGATAAGTGAATAATACTAGGTCTTTACGGAAGTATTTGTATTCACTTTCTAGAGGTTCTTTAACCTTCATAATCATTTCAGCTGTTTCCCATACAGAAGAAGCTTCTTCAACGATTACAGCTCCAGCAGCCATATAGGCTTCGTTTGTGAAACCAGAACCGATTCCAGCATTTGTTTCGATATATACTTCGTGCCCAGCATTTTTAAAAGCAACGACACCAGCAGGAGTCAAAGCTACACGATTTTCATTATTTTTAATTTCTTTAGGAACACCAATACGCATGTTTAATACTACCTCCAATTAAGCGAATAATATTTAGTTTGTACAAAAAGTATAAGCAAGAGACATCATTTTTTGTTTGTGTAAAAGAAAAAATAAAAAAAGAAGCATTTGTAGAAATCTACAAATGCTTCTAGAAGTCACTATTCTGATTACATTCTTTTTGAATTTGCTTCTATAAATTTCTCTAACAATAATTCAAGTAAAAGTGCCATTTTAACTAAAGGATTCTTTAACTCAATTTTCCCGATTTCAGAAATTCTTTTTAATCTATAATGGATGGTATTAACATGAAGATGAAGACTGTTCGCTGTATCATAAGGGTTGCCATCATGTTGTAGATACATGTGCAAGGTACGTACTAAATCCGTTTGATTCTTTGTATCATATTCTTTTAGGTTCTTTAAGCCTTTATGTTCAGCTCCATGCCTATGGTTTGTGGACAAGGATTCAAGGTATTGATAGATGCCTAACTCACTATATAGGTGTAACGCACTTGTTATTTCAGGGAAAATCCGTTTGATTTTTAACGTGTATAAAGCTTCTTGATAAGTATCTTGCGCCTTAGAAAGACTAGTATAGGATTGTCCTGCAGACCCTTGGATGCCACGTACACTAAAACGGGTCTCCATTTGTGAAATGAACGCATTAATAAAATCACTTATGGAGGTGGGAAAGGGGCTAGAGTTTACAGGGCTAGCCAACACAATTAGGTGATTGATATTGATGGTGAAAAACAAGGGTTTTACCTTTTGGGTAGTAGTTAACATATATGAAATATTTCGTTCTGTTTCTGTAGTGATTTCTTCTGGGAAGGTAAAAACAATCGTCGTAAATATTTCAGGTACAGCAATTCCATAATCATTAAGTTTTTCATATATATCCGCTTCATCATCATAATGGCCAGTTAAAAGCTTCCATAAAAACTCTTGGTAGCTCTCGTCTTTTCTTTTTTTTCTCATTTGCAATTGTAAGAGTTGATTTTTTGCTTCTTTAGCAGCTAACTCCAAGAAGTGTAAGTCATGTTCAGTAAAAGGTTTGGTTGTTTCTAAAGCCCAAATGAAGCCAAGTACTTCATTATTTTTACGTATGGAAATAGCGGCTCTCTTCCCAAGACCGACTTCAGAGATAGATGGTATCAATACAGGCGAAGGATGTTTGAGCAATGTAGGGATGATTCCCTCTCTCCAAAGGCTATTGATTACTTTTTCAGGAACTCTTCTCCCAATAATCGTCGCGATGCGAGCTTGGTCCGTGCTGTCATCATGCATACTGTAAGCAAGTAAACGGTGATTAGCATCTTCTATGGTAATGGGACATCCTAGAACTGCGCTGACGCGATCAGCAAATTCAACTAAGTCACCATTTAACCCCTTAAATATCGTACTGTTTTGCTTTTCATCCACAATATATGGCTCCTTTAAAAAATCATTCACTTACTTCATTTTACTATATATTTGTTATCAAATTCATGTAGAGGAAACAGATTTTTATTGAACAAAAAAAGCTCCTTTGAACTTTATGTCCAAAAGAGCTCTTTATTAGAAGAAGATATTTAAAATAAAGTAAGTTAAACCAGCTAATGTTGCAGAAATAGGTAATGTAATTACCCATGTAATCAACATAGTTTGAGCAGTTCCCCATTTAACACCCTTCACACGATGAGCAGATCCTACTCCAAGGATAGATGAGGAAATAACGTGTGTTGTACTGACAGGAACACCAAGGGCAGAAGCACCGAAAATTACACTTGCCCCAGTTAAATCGGCTGCAACACCGTTAACAGGACGGATTTTCATGATCTTACCACCAACTGTTTTGATGATTTTCCAACCACCGACTGAAGTTCCAAGACCCATTGCTAGCGCACAGGAGAATTGAACCCAGAAAGGAATGTCAGTTGTATCAGCATAGCCATTAGCAATCAATGCCATAGTGATGATTCCCATCGCTTTTTGGGCATCATTCGTACCATGTGTATAGGATTGAAGTGCTGCTGTAGCTACTTGGATATAACGGAAACGCTTATTTGTTTTTGGTAAATTATTATTTTTAAACACAATTTTAAAAATGCTATAAACAATAAAACCTACTACAAATGCCAAGATTGGTGAAATTAATAACGCTTGAAGGATTTTTAAGAAACCTGAAGCATGAATCGCACCAAATCCAGCAGAAGCAATGGCAGCACCTGCGATAGAACCAATGATTGCATGGGAGGAAGAACTAGGAATCCCATAATACCAAGTAATTAAGTTCCATGCGATACCAGCGATTAGAGCTGAAAGTATAACAAGTGATCCGTTCTGTAATGTAAATGGATCGACAATATCTTTTGAAATCGTTTTGGCAACACCTGTAAATGTCATCGCACCAACAAAGTTCATGACTGCAGCAAGGATAATAGCACGTCTTGGCGTTAACGCCTTGGTTGAAACTGAAGTTGCAATGGCATTAGCTGTATCATGAAATCCATTGATAAAATCAAATGCAAGGGCGCCAATTACTATTAGTATGGTTAAAACTAATACTGTTTCCATGTAATTAGGACTCCTTATGCATTTTTCATTATGATAGTTTCAAGTGTGTTAGCTACAGTTTGGCAGCTATCAGCTATTTCTTCTAGGTTTTCATAAATTTCTTTAAATTGAATGATTCGAATAGGATCTTTTTCTACTGCGAAGAGATTTTTAATGGACTGACGTAAAATTCCATCGCAAGTTGATTCGTAATCCTTGATTTGAATAGAATGGTTACGGATATCTAAAAGTTTCTTTGTAGATAGTAAATCAACTGCTTTTTCAATTTCATATGTGCTTTTTCTGATTGCATCGACAAACTTTAACATATACTCGTCCGCGTTTACAATAGAGTACATTTCAAATAATGCTGCGCAATGCTCTAGTCCGTCTAATACATCATCCATGCTCATAGCTAGATGGAGAATATCTTCACGCTCGATAGGAGTAATGAAAGCTTTATTAAGTTCTAAAATAACTTCATGCACGTAAGAATCAGCTTTATGCTCATAATCCTTCATTTTTTCAGAGAACACTTTTAAGTCGCTAACATTGTTTAGCTTATAATCTGCAAAATAATCAGCAGCTTCTTTCAAATTTTCTGAAATGCTAATAAGAAGGGTACCGAACTTATCCTTTTTTTTGAAAACCATTGTAGAAAACCCTCACAATCCAAGAAATGTATTTTTGTAATAAGACCCCTGTCCATTAAGAATGAACGTGAATTATTGTACTCATAAATCTAAAATTAAGAAAGGTACTTCTATTAAAATTTACATAAAATTAACATACCATGCGTTGCATCCTTGAAAATTTACACTGTTGTAACATTTCGTCGAATTTTATGTGAATCCTTATATAAAATAATCTTGAGCTTATCACATAGTAGAACGGGGAATATCATTTAAAAAGGTAAAGAAGGTGAGTTCATGTTTGGGAAAAAAGAAGAGAAATATCTCATTATTACTATGGCAGTCATTGCAGTTATATTATTCCTTAATATTCTAAGGAAATACGTCTTTTAAAGGGTTATTCCCTTGTACAACTATATTAAAACTCATATTTGCAAAACGTCCCTCATACATTAGATTGTAATATTATCACTGTATGGGGGGGACAGCTTTGTTTAAACGGATAGATAAATTACTGATAGACCTTCCACGACCCAAAAGTGCGGATCCAAAAGCGGCAAAGGTAGTTCAAGAATTATTGGGCGGTAAATTCGGTGAAATGTCCACATTAAATAACTATATGTTTCAGTCCTTTAATTTCCGAAACAAACATAAGTTACGGCCGTTTTATGATTTAGTGGCTAGCATCACTGCTGAAGAGTTCGGGCATGTAGAGCTCGTGACCAACACTATAAATTTATGCCTAGAGGGAACGACCAATCCTGGCGATCCCGATAGTACGCCTTTACGTGAAGGGTTAAAAGGGAATCCGTATCATTTCATAGCGACTGCTCAGACAGGTTTGCCAGGAGATTCGACCGGCAACCCGTGGACCGGGAATAACGTTTTTAACAGCGGGAATTTGGTATTAGACTTACTCCATAATTTCTTTTTAGAATGTGGAGCAAGGACCCATAAAATGAGGGTTTATGAGATGACGGATAACCCGGTTGCCCGGGAGATGATTGGTTATCTTCTCGTACGAGGTGGTGTGCACGTACTTGCATATGCAAAGGCATTAGAAATTGCAACAGGTGTTGATGTGAAGAAAATGTTACCAGTTCCAAATTTAAGTAATAAACAATTTGAGCATGCGCGTAAATATGAGGAACAGGGTGTACACACACGACTATATACATTTAGTGACACAGACTATCGAGAAGTAACGAAAATCTGGAAAGGAACTCATCCTGAAGATGGAATGCCATTACAAGTCTTTGAAGGCACCCCAAAAGGTGCTCCAATCATTGACTTGCCGGACCTTCCAGAAGAATTTGCCCCAGGAATATCAGAAGAAGATTTTAAACAGATCTTAAAAAGGCTACATCAATCAGGGAATATAACACCTTAACAAATATAAGGTACTTAGAAAAAGACACATAATTGATGTGTAAATGATTCCAATGAATGGATGGTTAAACAGGGGTGTGACGGTAGTAAGTCTGCCCCATTTTTGCGTTAAGCAAATTTATAGGATACATTGCTACCAAATGCTAAAATATAGAAGAAATAAGGAGGTAAGTTAAATGAATCATGTTAGTACTGAAACAATAACGTTACATAATGGTGTGAAAATGCCGAAGCTTGGTTTTGGAGTATACTTAGTAGAGGAAGGCGCAACCACGGTTGATTCTGTAAAAAAAGCAATAGAAGTTGGTTATCGCTCAATCGACACAGCGGCTATTTATAAGAATGAAAAAGGTGTAGGACAAGCTATCCGGGAATCAGGGATTCCGAGGGAAGAATTGTTCATCACAACAAAGGTTTGGAATAGTGACCAAGGATATGAAACAACACTTCAGGCTTTCGAAGACAGTTTAGAGCGTTTAGGTCTTGATTATCTTGATTTATATTTGATTCACTGGCCAGTAAAAGGTAAATATATAGAAACATGGAAAGCCATGGAGAAGTTATACGAAGATGGAAAGGTTCGTGCAATTGGTGTGAGTAACTTCAATGTTCATCATCTAGAGGATATTCTCGAGCATGGAAAGCATAAGCCAGTAATTAACCAAATTGAGTTACATCCAAGATTATCACAAGTAGAAATTCGTGAATTCTGCAGTAAGCATGAAATCGCAGTAGAAGCGTGGTCTCCAATCGGACAAGGAAAATTACTGGATGAGCCTACGATTAATCACGTTGCAACTAAGCATTCAAAATCTCCAGCTCAAGTTATTTTAAGATGGCATCTTCAGCATGGAACTGTAATTATTCCGAAATCTATTACGCCTTCCCGCATTGAAGAAAATACGCAAATTTTTGATTTCGAATTAAGCTTAGAAGAAATGACACAAATTGATGCACTAAATATGGATGCACGATTCGGTCCAGACCCAGATAATTTTAATTTCTAATACTAGTTAATAGTAAAAACCACAGTCAGAAAGGCTGTGGTTTTTGTGTTTAGTCGTGTTTTTTTATTTATTTTGGGGAATATACCCATAGTAAATAAAATATGAAGGAGAGACAACATGACAGTAAAATTAGCCATTATTTATTATAGCTCTACAGGTACTAACTACCAATTATCAAAATGGGCAGAAGAGGCTGCGAAAGAAGCTGGTGCTGATGTAAAGGTATTAAAGGTAGCAGAATTAGCCCCTCAATCAGCTATCGATGCTAATGAGGCTTGGAAAAAACATATGGAAGAAACGAAAGATGTTCCCACTGCAACGTTAGATGACTTAGAATGGGCAGATGCTTATATCTTTAGCATACCTACAAGGTTTGGTAACGTCCCTGCACAAATGAAACAATTTTTAGATACCACGGGTGGCCTATGGTTTAAAGGGAAATTAGCAAATAAGGTCGTAAGCGCCATGAGCTCTGCAAGCAATGCACATGGAGGTCAAGAGCAAACCATTACGCATTTATATACGACAATGATGCACTGGGGAGCTATTATTGCTGCACCTGGATACACAGACCAAGTTACTTTTGCTGCAGGGGGGAATCCTTATGGAACAAGCGTGACCGTCGATCAACAAGGAAACATGGTTGAAAATGTAGAAGCAGCAGTGAAACATCAGGCGAAACGCACTATTACAGTAGCAGAATGGGTCAAAAAAGGGTTAACTCAATAAATCTTAAGGGAGAGGGAGCCGAAGTCGCTCCCTCTTTAGTTTATTAAGAAATGATATAGAACCACATTATAGGAGAATAGATTAGAGATTTAATGAAAATCCGGAAATCATATATTGATAAACGCTTTGATCAAATAAAAAGGTGAAACACGTTTTATTAAGATAATTTCCATGGACAACTTGTTACTTTACCCAATCTACATAACCTTTATTCATCTTGCAATGAAATTTATTTCTACATATTTTAGGTTTCGAGAATTAATATTGCGGGAAAGTATAACACTAAGAACACAAGCAATAATAACAATGCTTTAAGCATCAATCAAAAAGGAGGAATTCAATATGTTAGGATTTTTATGGGCATTAATTGTGGGAGGAATCATCGGTTGGTTAGCCGGGATGATCATCGGAAGAGATGTTCCATTCGGGATTATCGGTAATATCATTGCAGGTTTTATCGGTGCATGGTTAGGTTCATTATTATTTGGAACTTGGGGTCCTGATGTAGGAGGATTTGCAATAATCCCTGCATTAATCGGTGCCATTATCTTCGTTTTCTTACTAAGCATGATTTTCAGAGGCATGAGAAAAACGACACATTAATAAATGGAAAAAACGATCCTATTGTAACGGATCGTTTTTTTTGTTCCTCATTTTAACCCATTTTAGGGAAAATTGGAGGTTGATCAAGGAAAGGTGCATATACTTTAATGGGCTCTTCTGTAATAGGGTGAATAAATTCTAAGGTCAAAGCATGTAGAGCTTGGCGTTCAAATATCGGCATTCCACCATAAAGTGTATCACCTGCCAGAGGATGACCAATGGAACTTAAATGAACTCGAATCTGGTGTGTTCGTCCTGTATCAAGTTGGCATGAAATGAGTGTCATGTTTTCTGTTGGCATGTATTTAATCTTCTCGAAATGAGTCACAGCTGCTTGTCCAGATGGCGAGACACGGCGTCTGGAAGGGTGATGTCGATCTCTTCCTATCGGTTGATTTATGGTCCCTTTTTTTTGTTTTAAATGGCCATGCACTAAAGCTAAATAGGTTCTTTTCACTTTTCTTTCTTCTAACATCTTATCGAGCAAACTTCCAACAAAAGCGTGTTTTGCAAATAAAATTGCACCTGTTGTATCTTTATCTAATCGATGGATATGACGAACTTTCCTTACCTCGCCGTTAGATAGGCAATAAAATGCTACATAATTTAATAATGAATGGTTTTGTTCAGGAGATGAAGGATGTGTATCTGTGCCAGCTGGTTTATTTATAACAATAACGTGGTCATCTTCGTAAAGAACTTCTAGTTCATGAAAAGTCGGTTCTACTTCAGGTTTTTCTTCTGTAAAGAAAGGAAAGAGAATTCGATCTCCTTCGTTTAGGGTAGCCAACCAATTAGGTACATTACCGTTCACTAAAATTGATTTGCTCATTCTCCAGTCGTGTACTAATTTCTTAGGTGCTTTCCAGTAGTCTTTCAGTAGGCTCTCCAAATTATATTTATCCCATTTTTTGGGAACTGTTAACTCGGCGTAATCGCCTCTTATTTTATAAGAAATCAACGCATACACTTCCTTCAAATAAAAAATTTATTTCTTTCATTAAAAAAGTAGATATCCAATATAAGGAAATTAAGCTATTTTCTATGAATTTTACAGTCATTTTCCTTTAGTGGATTACTAATGTATCTAGTTATTGTAAACAAATATACAATTGAAGGGACTAAAGTTATATAAAACGTGGTTGGTGGGTATAATTACCACCCTACTTTTATAGTATTTATGTTATTCTAAAAAAGGTAAACAGAGTATTTAAAACTCATCGGAATATGCAGCAAAAAAAGCAAATAAGACAAACGGTATAAAAGGGGCAGTTTCTTTTTGCAAGCGCATGCAAGTCGATAGGTTATATAACAAAAATGGCTATTGGTCCAATTAAAAGGTGGGGTATTTGTGAAGATTGTATATTCTTCTACTCACGAGCAGGAAGAAGAGATTTCAACTCTTTTATCCTATGTTTATTCCAACATTCTTCCAAGATATTTAAGTGATAAGGAAATTCAATGTTATGAAAAAATGGGCGTCCTTCAGCATCCAAGTAAAAGTCCTTATTACTATGGCACATTAAAAGAAGCTTATCAAATCATGACGTGCTTGCAAACCATCATCTCTATCATCGAGAGAAAAGAAGTAGGAACAAACATAGATGATGAATCATTAGAAGAGTTGTATGTAAGAAATACGAAACAATTGGAGAGTTTTGGAGTATACATTCCGTTAGTATATTCCCAATATTCTTCTTTACATACTACTGATAAGGGAAAGGAAGAGGCTTTCTTTCTATTCACTGAACCAGCTAATTCCATGTTGATCTAAGAGGCAAACATGCACCTTTAGTGGTGTAATGTTTGTCTTTTTTTTGAGATTAAGATTAGCGTGGAAATAAGAGCATGAAAAATGAGGGTAACTCCAAACCGAGTTACCCTCATTAATTATTTCGTATTCTTTTCTAAGAAGCTCTGGAACTCTTCTTTAGGTTGATTTCCTACAATTCGAGCAACTTCTTTTCCATCTTTGAACTGTACAAGTGTTGGAGTAGACTCAATGCCGAAGTCATCCCAGCCCTGCTCAAATTCAAGAAGATTATATTGAACTACATCCACACCAAGGTCATCGGCTAATGGCATTAAGACTGGAGTTGCTGCTTTACAGTGAGGACAGGTTGAACTGAAGAAATAGACTGTCAAATCTTCTTTACTGTTCAGTTTTTCTTCCAATTGGTCAGGTAAAATCAAATTTTGATAATTAGGATCCTCTAAGAGGTCCGCTGTCGCAGGGTGCAAGGTGTCCTTGCCATATGGGTTATCTTTAGATTTAACTGAATTCTGCATCTTAGTAACATACGCAATAC
This sequence comes from Peribacillus acanthi, assembly GCF_003073175.1. Lineage (GTDB taxonomy): Bacteria > Bacillota > Bacilli > Bacillales > DSM-1321 > Bacillus_BN > Bacillus_BN acanthi. Next base: position 25,210 of record NZ_QBBX01000018.1, on the reverse strand, counting down.
CTGCGAACAACACAATGATGATTGCCAAAAATATTAATACTTTTTTCATTTGTTTTGCTCCTTTCGGCTTTTCCATACAAGTAAGCTACAAGTAAAAATGATGATGAAGGCAGTAAAAGCAAGGAACGGAATGGTGATGAATCCTAGCCAGTTTATGTATTGTCCTGTACAAGGGACTCTACCACATGCTGGTGCTGCCTCTGCAATGAAAGATATTTTCTGCAAAGAATAATGGTACAAAGAAATCATAATTCCAATTGCTGAAAGCACCATCGTGTAAAAGGAGATTGCAAAATCCTTTTTCACAGTTGCAATGCCCAAAATTACGGCAAAAGGATACATAAGAATACGTTGATACCAGCATAGGACACAAGGCTCGTACTGACGGATTTCTGAAAAATACAGACTTCCGAACAAGGCCACAATCGATGCTCCCCATGCGATGAATAAAAGGTTTTCATCTCGTTTTTGTCGATTGCTCAAATTAATCCCACCTAATTGTTATTACTTTGAAATTATAGTATTTTAACAAAGTGAAGTAAAATCAAAGCAACTGAAAAATACATAAGGATGTGTCTAAATTGCGAACACAATGGTGGAAGGAAGCCGTCGTTTATCAAATATATCCTCGTAGCTTTATGGATTCCAATGGAGATGGAATTGGAGATATCAAAGGGATTACATCAAAGCTAGATTATTTAAAAGAATTAGGTATTGATGTTGTTTGGCTTTCACCTGTTTATCAATCTCCCAATGATGATAATGGGTATGATATTAGTGATTACCGAAACATCATGGATGAATTCGGTACGATGGAAGATTGGGAAGAAATGCTCGCTGGCATGCATGAGAGAGGCATCAAATTAATGATGGATTTGGTCGTGAACCATACGTCTGATGAACATGCTTGGTTTATTGAGTCAAGAAAATCTAAGGACAATCCTTACCGAGATTACTATATTTGGAGACCAGGTCATGAGGGAGAAGAACCGAATAACTGGGAATCCGTATTCAGTGGTTCGGCTTGGAAATATGATGAAGCAACGAATGAATACTTCTTACACCTCTTTTCAAAAAAACAACCAGACCTGAATTGGGAAAGCCCAGTCTTAAGGAAAGAAATATATGAGATGATGAAATTTTGGCTTGATAAAGGTATAGATGGATTCCGAATGGACGTCATCAATTTCATTTCAAAAGTGGAAGGACTACCATCCGCACCCGCACAAACTGGGAAAAAATATGCCTCTGGACACGAGTACTTCATGAACGGCCCTAAGATACATGATTATCTTCAAGAAATGAACCGTGAAGTTCTTTCGAAATATGACATCATGACAGTAGGGGAAATGCCTGGGGTCACTCCTCAAGAAGGTATCCTATACACAGGGGATGATCGACAAGAACTGAATATGGTTTTCCAATTCGAACATATGGACATTGACGGTGGACCAGGTGGAAAGTGGGATTTAATCCCCTTCAATCTAGTGAAACTGAAGAATATCCTAACTAAGTGGCAGGTGAATTTGCACGGTAAAGGCTGGAATAGCTTGTATTGGAATAATCATGACCAACCAAGAGTGGTTTCGCGTTTTGGGAACGACGAAGAATATCGTGAGCTTTCAGCGAAGATGTTAGCAACTTGCCTGCATATGATGGAGGGTACTCCTTATATTTATCAAGGTGAAGAATTAGGAATGACGAATGTGAAGTTCCCATCCATTGAAGACTATAAAGACATTGAAACTTTAAATATGTACAAAGAAAAAACGGAACAACTCGGGGAAAATCCTGAAAAATTGATGGCGTCTATCTATGCAAAAGGAAGAGACAATGCTCGTACCCCAATGCAATGGAATTCGTCTGAACATGGAGGATTTACGACGGGTACACCTTGGCTGACAGTGAACCCTAACTTTACAGAAATCAATGCCGACAGCGCGATAGGTGATAAAAAATCTGTTTTTCATTATTACAAACGTTTAATTCAATTAAGAAAAGAAAATCAAATCATGGTCTATGGAAAATATGAAATTTTATTAGAGGACCATCCACACATATATGCATATCTTCGTCGTTATCAAGATGAGTTATGGCTCGTGGCGACAAACTTCTCCAGTTCAGAACAAGAATTTGAAGTTGAGTTGGATGAAACATGGGATGATTACACTCTTATCATTTCTAATTATGATTCAATTGATGAGAAAGAGAATCCAGTATCGTTTACCTTACGACCATGGGAAGCTCGAGTTTATAAATTAAAATAAAATCAAATCTTAAAGGCTGTTTTGTTGGAGTTACCTTTACCAATGAGTAAATGTAGCATTTCAAGGGACAGTCTTTTTTTTTTGCTATTATCTTAAAGTTTGTAGTTAAGTGAGATATTTCTTTAACTATCTGAGTTGATTGTAGCTCCAAAGGTAGTGCCAGGAGCGGGAATCAACGGATAAACTTTATATTCTTCAGACAGATTTATCCGAAAAGAGCAATTTATTTTGATTTGAAACAAAATATAAGAATTGTAAATACTACATATTATGAATACTGAGATAGGTTTTAAAAGTTTTCTTCAGGTTAAATACCTAATGAAAAGGAGTGAAAGCTTGTGTCAAACCTGGATTTACATAAATTTGAAAAAAAGATGATGATTCGAAATATAAAACATGAGGATATTGATGACATTATCGCTTTACAGGCAATCTGCTTCCCGGGGATGGAACCATGGAAGAGAACTCAATTGGAAAGTCATTTAGAAATTTTCCCTGAAGGTCAGTTTTGTGCGGAATATGACGGGGAAATCATTGGATCATGTTCTAGTTTAATTATCAACTTTGACGAATACGATGATCGCCATACTTGGGATGATGTAACAGATGGTGGGTACATCACGAACCATGATCCTGATGGCTATAACCTTTATGGAATTGAGGTCATGGTCCATCCAGGGTATCGAAGAATGAAAATAGGTCATCGACTTTATGAGGCGCGTAAAGAGCTCGCCAGGCAATTGAACTTGAAAAGTATCATCATAGGTGGACGTATTCCGAATTACCATAAACATGCTGACGAATTGTCACCTAGGGAGTATGTAAAGGAAGTGTCCTTACATAAAATTTATGATCCTGTACTTAGCTTCCAATTGTTGAATGGTTTTACACTAATGAGGATTAATCCAAATTATTTGCCTGATGATAAACAATCCAATAAATATGCCACCCTTATGGAATGGAATAACTTCGATTATCATCCAAAGACAAACAGGCACTACCGGACTTCTCAGCCAGTTAGAATTTGTGTGGTCCAGTATATGATGCGTCAAATTACATCGTTTGAGGATTTTGCGAATCAAGTGGAGTACTTTACTGACGTCGCATCTGATGCAAATGCTGACTTTGCGGTGTTTCCAGAGCTATTCACCACTCAGCTCATGTCATTTTTAAATGAACGATCCCCAAGTATGGCAGTACGAAAGCTGGCTGAATTCACTGAGCAGTATATTGAATTATTCACAACACTAGCTGATCGATATAATGTAAACATAATAGGTGGATCTCATTTTGTTAAAGAAGATGACGATAATATTTATAATATCGCGTATTTATTCCGACGAGATGGTACCATTGAAAAGCAATATAAAATCCATATTACACCTAATGAACAAAGATGGTGGGGGATCAGTCCAGGAGACACTGTAAAGGTATTTGATACGGACTGTGGGAAAATTGCCATTCAGATTTGCTATGACATTGAGTTTCCTGAAATGGCCCGTATTGCGACAGATCGAGGAGCTAAAATAATATTTACTCCCTTCTGTACGGAAGATCGTCAAGGATATCTTCGCGTAAGATATTGTGCTCAGGCGCGTGCTGTAGAAAATCAAATATATACAGTCATTTCAGGGACTGTAGGGAATCTTCCGCAAACAGAAAACATGGATATCCAATATGCCCAGTCAGGAATTTTTGCACCATCGGACTTTGAATTTGCCCGTGATGGAATTGTAGGAGAAACAAATCCAAATATTGAGATGGTCTTGATTGGGGACGTGGATTTAGAAATATTGCGACGTCAACGACAATCTGGTACAGTGAAACAATTGAAGGACCGAAGACACGATATTTACAAAATTCAATATCGACAAGGTAAAAAATAAAGAAATGACAGGCTGCTTATTGTACATGCGGCCTGTCATTCTTCTGTTTGATTTATACATAATATTCAAAGGGATATCCAGGTCACGTATCGAATTATTTTAGAAAATGGAAGTTATGAATAGGAGTGAAGAGAAATGAGTTGGAAGCAAACTGCTGAGAGATGGGGAAACAATGAAGGTCTAGATAAAGAATTGAGCGAACTGTATTCTAAATTGAAAAATGATGAAAAAGGTTTAGAAGATGCCTTTTATAAAAATCTTGAATTTGGTACAGGTGGTATGCGGGGCGAGATAGGTGTCGGTACAAACCGTATGAATGTCTACACCATCCGTAAAGCGTCTGTTGGTCTTGCTCACTATATCTTATCCCATGGAGAAGAAGCGGTACATAGAGGAGTAGTTATTGCTTATGATTCACGCCACAAATCACCTGAATTTGCTTTAGAAGCAGCTAAAACTCTAGCTAGTGAGGGTATTAAAGTGTATCTCTTTAATGAACTTCGACCTACGCCGGAGCTATCTTTTGCTGTTAGGTACTTAAATGCGTATGCAGGAATCGTGATTACGGCTAGTCACAATCCTCCAGAATATAATGGTTATAAAGTTTATGGACCTGACGGAGCGCAGTTACCACCAGGACCAGCTGATGAAGTCATCAAATATGTAAATGCGATTGAAGACGAGTTGGCTCTAGAGGTTGAAGAAGAAGCAGTATTAAGAGAAAAGGGATTAATTATTGAAATTGGGGAGCAAATCGACCAAGCATATAATCAAAAATTATTAACAATTTTGGAGAATCCACAGCTCGCCAATTCTTCAGATATAAAAATTGTATTTTCGCCATTACACGGTACTGCGAATAAATCAGTAAGAAATGCTCTTAAGAGTATGGGGTATCAACATGTGACAGTAGTGGAAGAACAGGAGTTACCAGACCCGAATTTTTCAACAGTGACTTCACCTAATCCTGAGGAGCATGAAGCCTTTGAGTTAGCTATTAAAAAGGGTGAGGAAATAGGGGCAGATATTTTGATTGCCACAGATCCTGATGCTGATCGCTTAGGTGTTTCTGTCAAAAATCTTGATGGAGAATATGTGGTGATGACAGGGAACCAGACAGGTGCGTTATTATTGGATTATATAATTTCATCCAAAAGTGAAAAAGGAATGCTTCCTGCTAATGGAGTGGTTTTAAAAACGATAGTAACCTCTGAGCTTGGTCGAGTGATAGCAGATCATCATAATCTTACAACGGTTGATGTATTAACTGGTTTTAAATTTATCGCTGAAAAAATGAAAGAGTATGAACAAACAGGGGAGCATACCTTCTTATTTGGGTATGAAGAAAGTTATGGATATCTAATTGGAAACTTTGCTCGAGATAAAGATGCGGTCCAAGCAGCGATTCTTGCAGTGGAAGTGTGTGCTTATTATAAAGAAAAAGGCATGACGATGTACGAAGGATTACTAGAAGTTTTCGAAAAATACGGTTTCTTCCTTGAAGGCTTACGCTCGCTAACGTTAAAAGGAAAGGAAGGTGCAGAGCAAATACAATCTATTCTTTCCGATTTCCGCAGCAAGCGACCGTTACAATTGGCTGGACAAAAAGTTGTTAAGATTGAGGATTATTTAACAAGTACACAATACGACTTAGTCAATTCAACAGACCAAGCCATCCATCTTCCGAAATCAAATGTTTTAAAATATACTCTTGAGGATGGAACATGGATTTGCCTTCGTCCTTCTGGTACTGAGCCTAAAATTAAATTCTATTTTGGTGTTCGAGGTAAAACAATGGAAGAGGCAGAGCAAAAACTAGCTACCTCTACAGAGGAATTCATGAGATTGATTCAAGAGTTGATATAAATGATTTAAGAGGGTCCAATTGACGGGACCCTCTTTTTATCGTGTAATTTAGCTTCAACGTCTAGTACAGACATACAGGGTGTGATGGCGTCAGTGTTCGCCACAGGGTGTGACGGAAATGTGCTGACGTTTCTTCCTTGCAAGGTGCTTACGCGTTTTCCATAGTCCCGCAACGAATGGTTAAGAATATTTTTTGGAGCGAGTACAGACTCTATAATTAACCGTGCAATGCGACTCCTGGAAAAGTGGATTCTGCAGCATGGTCAAGGTAACGAAGTAAATCATATAGCCTGTTTTGAATTAGCTCATAGTCCTTTTCAAAACGGTAGGCGTGAAGGAAAAGCTCAATTTTTTTCGATAAAAACTGATCCTTTGTACGAACCATTAGGATCAATAAATTGTCCCATTCAGATCGATGGGTATAATACAACGCTCTATCGTAATCGGTGTTATTCATGTTGTCTCCTCCTTACTAGGAGTTGTTAATAGTGTGAGTTAGGAAGGAGGAAAGATTTCATTGTAAAAGTTGGTCATATTGATGTATCGAGGATGTGGATTATTACCAGCATAAAATGTAGGGGGGAAGAGATTGAAGAAATTCATCATATTCATTTTACTACTACTGCAGCCCTTTATTGTTCATGCTCAAGTAATTAATACATCTAATACATATAGCTATAGTGATATGACAAAAGACCTTAACGAATTAGTTAAAAAATATCCGGAAGCATTACAAATAGAGTCAATTGGTAAAAGTCATTTTGGAAAGCAACTATGGGGAGTAAGGCTTGGAAAAGGGAAAAACACGATACTTTTGATAGGTGCACACCATGGTCGTGAATGGTTTACTACTTTAATGCTAATGAGAATTTTAGAAGAGTATGCGAAATCTTATCAATACAGGAATAGTTTTGAAGGCTACGATAGCGGTAAACTCGATGAGATATCTCTATATATTGTGCCAATGCTAAATCCAGATGGGGTCACAATACAGCAAGGAAACTTATCCAATTTAAATTGGAAGAGTAAATGGGAAATATTAAAAATGAATGGTTTTTCACCTAATTTCACTAGATGGAAAGCAAATGGAATTGGCATTGATTTAAACAGGCAATATCCTGCGGGATGGGAAGGTTTAGATCAAGATGTGACACGTCCATATTACCAGTTTTATCGAGGGAAGAAGCCGGTTGCCACAAAAGAAACCATTGCGATGGTAAACATCACTTATAAGCTTAGTCCATTAATGGCTGTTGCTTATCATACTACCGGGCAAGAAATATATTGGTATTACCACAATAAGGTGGAAAATATTGAAAGGGATTTCTCGATAGCTAAGAAAACAGCTACAATGACTGGCTACAAACTAGACCTGCCTGATGAAGGAGCGGTGGGAGGAGGCTACACGGATTGGTTTATAACTACTTTCCAAAGACCAGCTTTAACGCTGGAATTGTGTAAATTGATAGAAAATCGACATCCTCCTTTATCAGAATTTGAAGAGGAATGGGAGAGAAACAAATTGATTCCATTTATGCTATTAGAGGAAATAGGTCGTACTGCTAATAAAGACGGGAAATAAATCAGAAAAAATGCCGGAATTTGGTGAAAATCCCGGCATTTTATAATTATCATTTTTTCAAAATATAATTATCTTGAGGTACTTTAGACCAGAAAGGAGTTATTGCACTTCTGCTAAACACGTGTAATTCATGCATAGCACGGGTACAAGCTGTATAAAACAATTTTCGTTCAAATTCCTTTCCATAGACTGCTTCAGATGCGTCATAAATGATTACTGCATCGAATTCTATTCCTTTAGCCATATAAGAAGGTAAAAGTATAACTCCTTTATCAAAGGAACGTGCTTCTTGATCCACTAAGATTAGATCCAGTTTATCCTTTAATGCTCCATAGGCTTCTCTACATTCTTGCACGGTCTTACAGATGATAGCAATCGTGGCATGACCGTGAGTTCTGATTTCTTCTACACAAGAAATGATTTCGTTAGAATGTTCATCATTTATATTTGTGATAGTTAATGTAGGCATTAATCCATTTCGGTTAAAAGGTTCAATATTTTCTCCATCATCAATAATCCATTTTGTTACATTAACAATTTGTTTTGTAGATCGATATGTCCGAGAAAAGTTTATTGCGTCATGTTCTATTGAAGAAAAAAAGTCACCATTTAAAATGGAGTCATTATTTAAACTATGTGCGTAGATCGCTTGGTTACGGTCCCCTAAAATTGTCATTCGCGCAACAGGGAAGAGTTGTCTAAAATAAGCAAATTGAAATGGAGAATAATCTTGTGCTTCGTCTATGAACAAATGCCGGATTGGTGTCGGGTAAACTTTTCCGATTAATCGGTCAATTAAGTATAAATATGGGGCAGTATCTTCAAATGGAAGTATTCTATTTTTCATTTTCTCAATGCTAACTAAGCAAGCTTTTTTCCATTTTTCAGGATGAGGGGGCAGGTTAAATGTCCAGCGCAAGAAATCAAAATAAATTTCGGTTGTCTTTAAAAATTTTAAGCTTTTTACAGCAGAGTAAAGTGGTTTAAAGGCACGTTCTGTAACCATCTTGTGCAAGTACATTTGTTCATTGTCATAATTAGCAAAGTCATCATCATTTTGTTGATGTTTTTGTACATGTTTATAGGCTTCCAAGTAATCTTCTGATTGGAGTAATTCAACTTCTTCCTGTACCCAATTTTCATTTAATGCTTGTTCTTCTAGTCTTTTTAAATTACGCAACAACCATTTTGCTGTATTTCGTAATCGATCTGAAATCGGCAGTGAAGTCTTTGATTGATAAAAATAATTAAGGATTTCAATAGATGATATTAATGTTTGACCTCTAAATAAGATTGATTTGAAATGTATGCCTGAACTATTTAGAGTGAGAATAAATTCATCCAATTGCTTTTGGAAATCCATACTTGCTTTAATACGTATAGAAGTAAGACGTTCATCCGCTTTGGCTGGGGAAGTTAGAATTTCTTCCAATTGAGAAAAAGGACCTTCGATTTCAAAACTGCTGCCAAGTCGGTTGTTTACATATTCTTGGTACGTCAGCTGTTGCATATTTTCTTCTCCTAGCTCAGGCAGGACAGTTGAAACATAGCTCGAGAAAAGCAAGTTAGGAGAAAACAACAGGATTTGATCAGCATCCAACTTACTTCGATATCTATATAGGAGGTATGCAACCCTCTGAAGAGCAGCGGATGTTTTGCCGCTACCAGCTACACCTTGAACAACCAACATCTTACTAGTTGTATTACGAATAACCGCGTTTTGTTCCCTCTGAATGGTGGCAACGATATTTTTCATGGCTGTACTTGATGAATCCCCTAAGACCTCTTTAAGGAGCTCATCCCCGATGCTGATACTGCTATCAAACATGCTTCTTAAGCTACCGTTTTTAAATAAGTATTGCCTTTTTAAAAGGAGATTACCTGTAATGGTCCCGCCAGGTGCTTCAAATTTGGCTTTTCCAAGTGGATAATCATAGAACATACTAGAAATCGGCGCTCGCCAATCATGGATTAAAAAATTCTCTCCCTTTTCATCCATGAGAGCAGCTATTCCAATGTATATATCCTCTATAGTGGAATCTCCATCTTCTTGAAAGTCGATTCTTCCGAAATAAGGAGAGGACTTAATATGTTCTAATCGCTTTTGGTTAAGTTGATGATGTTTATGGCTGCGTTCTCGTTCTGCTAATAGTTCAGCCCTTTGTTTAATGCTATGATAAGTTTCAATAATTTCGTTAAAATTATCAACATTGACCGTCACATCATCCCAGAAAGTTTTCCGCATATCAATAATATCTTCTTTGATTTCACCTAGATTTCCAGATAGGTGATAAACTTGTTGATCAATGGCATTTAAAACTTGTTGCAACCGTTTGGTTTCTTCAATCCAATCTTGCTTTTTTTCCATTAAGGCATCACTCCTGAAAAAAAATTTGACAACAAGGTATTTCGTGTTGTATGATAAAGTAGGAAATATATAAATCTGTTTATTCACACAGATGCAGTAACCCTCTAACTTTACCATTTAACAGGTGAAAGTTCAAGGGCTATTTTTGTTTATAAAGATAAAATAAAGCCATTTTCAATAAAAGTGAAACTTCCATCAATTTAGGATTTAATTGTCCCTTAGTTGATGGAAGTTTATTATTTTTAGCCTATTACGCTCTTTTTACCACATTAAAATTGTACTCGAGCAACGCCCAGTTTTGAGGGAAGGATAGACCAAGCTTCCAATAACTCATCCCCCGTAACCCTAACTCTTTTATTAAATTGAATTTGGCCTGGATGGATCTTGCGTCTTCGAACCATACTTCATGCTGTTTCCCATCCTTAGCTGTATATTTAAAAAACGGAGCTTGAGCCTTGTAATCGTATGAAATGGCTACATTATTTTCTCTAGCAATCTGTATCGCCTGCTGTGGACTTACAGCTTTTGCAACCGTACCAGGTTTAAATGGAAGTGTCCAGTCGTACCCATAAAGGTTTTGACCCATCATAATTTTTGAAGCTGGCATCTCGCTGACTGCATAGGTTAAAACATCTCGGACTGGTCCGATTGGAGAAACTGCCATGGCTGGTCCACCACTATAGCCCCATTCATAGGTCATGATGACCACGAAATCCACGATTTCTCCATGTGCCTTGTAATCATGCCCTTCGTACCATTTTCCTTTTTGATCGGAACTTGTTTTTGGAGCCAATGCTGTGGATAATAGCCAGCCTTGCTGTGAAAACCTACTTTTCGCTTTTCTTAAAAACGCATTATATGCCTCTCGATCGGCAGGGCGCAGATATTCAAAGTCTAAATGAATATCTTTGAAGCCATACTTTTGAGCAGTAGCTTCTATATTATCTAAAAATTTGTTTTGGATGTTCATATCATTTAATAAAATACGACCTAATTCATCACTAAATTGATCGTTTTCCTGATTGGTGATGACCATCATCAAAACTACTTGGTTTTGTCTAGCGATTTCAGGAAAATTGTTTAAAAGTGGTTCTTTTAGTGAGCCATCCCTTAATGCTTGGAAACTAAAAGGGGCCAAATAGGTTAGATAATGTGCGTTTTCTCTTGCACTTTCCTCTAATTCTTTTGAAACGGTATTGCCTCTCGGTTCAATATATCCATTAAACTCGCCCTGTACTCTTCTTGTCGGAGGGATGTACATTCGAAAACCTACTTGTAAGGGCGTAGAGGGTGAAAGACGATTCACACTGGCAAGAGTTTGTGCAGATATTCCAAACTTTCGGGCAATGGACCAGAGGCTATCTCCTGGCTGGACCCAATAATAACTTCCTGTAATCGGAATGACAATCGTTTGCCCAACGACTAATTCGTTAGGAGTCTGGAGTTCATTTGAGCGAATAATTTGCTCAGCAGTCACCCCATAACCTTGTGCAATACTATACAAAGATTGACCAGGCTGTACCACGTGTATTTGCATGTTTTCCCTCCTTAAATTACGTTATAATCATTGTATGAGGATTTTTTCTATTACATGATAAGCACGATGAATCAATTGGTAAAAAAAGAATATAATTTACAAATCGTAATGGTTACGATAATATTTTTGGTAAAACACTTCTAGATAGTTCAATTTAAAAATTATTTTATGTATCAATTGAGGAGGCTGTCGTGTTTCGTATTATTCGATCTCATATTGTGGATATAACAGGTATTTTTTTGATTTGTTTAGCGATCTATTTATTTTCTTTTGGAAATGTCTTAGGTGATTCAGTAAATGCATCACCTAAGATTCTTCAAATGAATACCGTTTTCATTAGTATTTTAATTGAGGCATTGCCTTTCGTGCTTATTGGAGTCCTTATAGCTGGCTTCATTCAGATTTTTGTGAGAGAAGAACATATCCAAAAGTGGATTCCTAAAAACAAATACCTTGCTGTAATCATGAGCTGCGTTATTGGTGCATTATTTCCAGCATGTGAATGTGGCATAGTCCCCATTGTCCGTAGACTGATTAAAAAAGGTGTCCCGCTATACGCAGGAATTGGATTTTTATTAACGGGACCTCTTATTAATCCTATCGTAATCTATTCCACATATATGGCATTTGGTAACGACCTTAAAATGGCTATATTACGTATGGGGTTAGGGTTTTTATTCAGCATAATCATTGCTTTGGTCATTGCTTGGTTCATTAAAGGCAATCAATTAAAGAATGAAAACTCCATAACTAATCATGAACATGCTCATGATCATCAAACATTTTTAAATAAATTTTGGGACATGCTTAAGCATTCGATTGATGAGTTCTTTGATATGGGAAGATATTTGATTTTTGGGGCTTTTCTTGCAGCTCTACTTCAAACGTATGGATCGACAAAAGCATTGTTAGAAGCTGGGGATGGAACGGTCTCTAGCCTTCTTGTTATGATGGGATTAGCGTACTTTTTATCTTTATGCTCCGAAGCGGATGCTTTTATTGGAGCTTTATTTAAAAGTGTATTCCCAACCACTGCTATACTAGGATTTCTTATTTACGGTCCTATGCTTGATTTGAAGAATACTATTATGATGCTTAGTGTATTTAGGACAAAATTTGTAATAGTGTTATTAATGGTCATCACCATGACGGTCTTTATCGGTATGTTAGTCAGCAAGGTTATCCTTGGATTATAGAGGGGAGGGAAACTAGATGAAATTTTCATTTCAACAAGCGTTTCGAGCGTTTATTATCCTAGCTTTTTCAGGATTCATAATGTCCTTACACTGGCAGGGTGAAATTGATAAATACATCAATCCAAAGTATGAAGGGTTAAGTAAAATTGCTGCATTGATTTTCTTCCTCCTTTTTATTGTCCAACTGACAAGGGTATGGGAAGGGAAAATACAAGAACACCACGTACAAACCTGTGACCATGGTGATGCATGTCATCATGATCATGGACACACGCCGTTTACTTATAAAAAACTAGTATCATATGCAATCATCTTACTTCCATTAATTACAGGTTTCTTACTTCCTGCAAAAACGTTAGATGCGTCTATGGCGCAAAGTAAGGGAGGGGCTCTATTGGCAAGGGAGTCCCAAAAGCCTGCTGAGACAGAAAAAACTTCTCCTGAAGGAGATTTATCGGAAGAGGAAAATACTGAAGGAAAAGAAGAAGATATAGAAGAAGATATAGCAGCAGACTTGGATGAACAATCTCTACCAGGAGAACACGGCCCAGACCTTTCCTTTAATGAAGAGGAAATGTCTGAGGAGAAATTTGAAAAGTTGCAAGCGGAGCTACAGAAACAGTCTTTTATTGATATGAAAGATGACCTGTTTTCCACGTATTATGAGTTGATTTCTCAAGACTTAAAACCATTTGAAGGAAAGAGGATAAAGCTCAAAGGTTTCGTCTATAAAGAAGAAGGATTTAGTTCCAATCAATTAGTACTTTCACGATTCCTCGTCACCCATTGTGTTGCGGATGCCAGTGTAATAGGGTTTTTGACGGAATTTGATGAAGCGGATGGTTTGAAGCCCGATACATGGGTAGAAGCAGAAGGGGTTATTAAATTGGGGCGGTATGGTGAAATGGACCTTCCCATTATCCAGGTGGAAAAATGGAAGACAACTAAAGAACCTAAACAGCCTTATGTTTATCCGATTGTTGTAAAATTAATATAGTAGAACAAGAAAAGGGATGCCTGAATCATTAGGCATCCCTTTTCTTATACTTGAAAAACGTAAAGATAGCCAAGATTTCTATCAATATGGCTTTTTTTGATAAAAGTAATTAGGGGTGACTTTTTCATTTTTATATGGCTTATGAAATATATGAGTTGCAGCAGGGGACAAGGGAGGAATCAGCCATGTCCAATCACCTGTTACTTTCCTCTCCTGTTCAGCTTCTTTTTCTTCAAAAAGTTTAAACTGTTGGGCGGCAGTATGATGATCCACAATGCTTACACCTGCACTTTTAAAGGAATGTAGGACAGCAATATTCAATTCAATTAATGCTTTATCTTTCCACAACGTTGAATTAAGGCTTGTATCCATACCGAAAATATCTGCTACCCGAGGTAACATATTGTAACGGTACACATCTGCCAAGTTCCTCGCTCCAATCTCTGTTCCCATATACCAGCCATTGAATGGAGCAGCATTATAGGTAATGCCCCCTATTTCCAACTTCATGTCTGATATGATAGGCACAGCGTACCATTTTAACCCTAATTCTGAAAAGGTTTCTAGTTCGGGATGAGTAAGAGGGACTTCTTTTATGATCCTCGAAGGGATTTCGTAAAATTTGGGAGCATGTCCATTCGTTTGAAATACTAATGGCAAAACGTCAAAATCGGTTCCGTTCCCCATCCAACCTAAATCCTGACATACCTTAGTAAAAGCCAATGAAGCTGTATCCCCTATAATGCCTTCGTGAGTTTCATATCCTGCATAACGCAGTAATTGGTGATTCCAAATCTTTACGGTTTGTTCTCCGTTTTTTTCAGCAGGGAAAATAGTGATGGTGGGGATGAGCTTTCCATTATTAGTCGCATAATCGATATGATGGAAAAGAGCATCACGAACCTCGAGATCATTTTTCACATCTCTACGGTCAATTACATGAAGGGATGACCAGAATAAACGGCCTATACAACGGTTGCTGTTTCTCCACGCCATTTTTGCTCCGTGCATTAATTCCTCTAAGGTATGTGTGTAAGAGTCTGTCTTCATGATTTCTTCATATATTTCATGATAACGCTGTTTTTTTTCATCGTCTGATTTGTTTAGTTCTGTATAGCAGGTATTAATAAACCTTCCTGCCTCTTCTAATAAAGTAATATGTCTGTTCAAAGGAATCGCTCCTAATATTGTCTGAGTCCTACTTATTCTATCGAATTATGAAGCCGTTGAATAATACGAATCGACGAATGGGAGTAATTTCTATGTAGTATGTGACGATTTTTTGACAGTACTGACATCAGCAATTTTGCCTCTATACGTCATTTTCGCCTGTTTTTTTCATACATTGAGGATAAGAGGTAGAAGGGGGAGAGGGACATGAGAGCTTCTGAACAAAAGGCCTTAGAATATGCAATTGCAGAAATTACGGAGATTGCAAAGGGATTTGGGCTTGATTTTTATCCGATGCGCTATGAGATTTGTCCAAGTGAAATTATTTACACGTTTGGGGCATACGGGATGCCGACACGCTTTTCCCACTGGAGTTTTGGTAAGCAATTTCATAAGATGAAGCTTCATTATGACCTTGGATTAAGTAAGATTTACGAACTGGTTATCAACTCAGATCCTTGCTATGCCTTCCTATTGGATTCCAACTCATTGATTCAAAACAAATTAATTGTTGCCCATGTTTTGGCGCACTGTGACTTCTTTAAAAATAATGTGAGATTCAGCAATACAAAACGGGATATGGTAGAGAGTATGGCTGCAACGGCTGATCGTATTCGCCAATATGAAATTCTCTACGGGAAGCAAGAGGTTGAATCATTCCTCGATGCTGTCTTAGCAATAGAAGAACATATTGATCCTTCTTTGGTTCGACCAAAGCTTTCTTGGAGTGTAGATGATTTAGAAGAAGCAGATGTCAAACAATCTTCCACTCCATATGATGATCTTTGGAATCTGGAGAAGAAGGAAGAGAAGAAGCCTGAAAAGAAAAAGAAGAAATTCCCGCCTCAGCCAGAAAAGGATATTATGTTATTTATTGAACAATACAGCAGAGATATGACAGATTGGCAGCGGGACATCCTTACGATGATGCGTGATGAAATGCTGTATTTTTGGCCCCAGCTGGAAACTAAAATCATGAACGAAGGCTGGGCTTCGTATCTCAAAGGCGCTTAGTTTTTAGATTAATTATACTATATTTGGAAAAGTTTAGTCAGCACATAAAGTGCAATTTTCTACTTCAATACACATCGGATTTTAGTTTCATTATTCTACTAAGTGGTTCATTATCTTTAATACAATAAGAAGAAAAATTTTTTGGTTAATACAAATGTATTACAACAAACTGGCCAGATTATTGAGGAATAACTAGCGATTAAACCATTAAATAAAATTTTAATAAGATTAAGATAAATAGTGGTAACTTTATCAATGAATAAAATACCTGGTCATAGATGTTTCTTATGAAAGAGTAGAAAAAAGTAATCCTTAATAAAAAAATGAAAAGCATCGATGATAACATCGATGCTTTTGTTAATCGATTTACTTTTAATTATCTTAATGAAATAGGATCGACAAGTTGTTTTTCCTATTCTTTTTTTCTCGAACATAGCCGAACTCAAAGCCTTTAGAATTTTCTTTGACAATTGACGTGATTTTTTTTATTGTCGGAATTTTGTGTTTGTCCTATTTTAAGTGATGGGAAATATGAGAACGCCAAACTTCCTTCACAATTTCATCTGGGGTAGATGCAATTTTGTTTCCCAAAAAGTTCATCGTCATTTTTAACTTTAACTGATTCTTATCATCAGTCTCGTAATAAATCATTTCGTTGGTAGAATTGTCCGACATAGTGATATGTCTTCCATAGGATAGATTAATGGAATTTCGCCCGAATGAACCCCCATACCAAATCTTAATGGTTGTTGCATTTCGTCCATCATTATACAAATTGAAAATGGTTTTACGGCTATCTACATCATCCTGGTCAAATTCAAAATTGGGATTTGTAGATTCTAATTGTGTGAAAAGTGCTTTGAATATACGAACCATTTGCTTGAAGCTATCTTTCATAAATTTCTCAATTTCCCGATCTGTAATACGCTTGTGACTCTGTATATCTAAATCGGAAAAATCAAATTCCGCAGTTTCAGGAATACTTTTGGGTTGTTCTGTAGTTAATCTTGAAGGTATTTTAGGTTCAAGCGTTGGAACTTCACCTACAGGCTGTACGAAGAAGCGTGGCTTTTCATAAAGCCGATAGATTAATTCTTCAAATTTAGCTTCAAATGTCTCATCTTTGCTAAAATCAACTGCATAATGACCCTTGAAGTGGAAAGGAAATACCTTATTGAAGTCTCCCTGATGTCGCATTATGGGAACTAATTTATTCGGATTTTCCATCAATAATGGGAGGGTTAATTGAGACTCAAATCCAACACCACCTTCAAAGTTATCTGCTTTTCTTGCATAGTTTTCTGTCAACACAATTATGATATAATCGCTATCTTTTACTTTTTCAACCATCATTCTATTGAGATGGACTGATTTTTGCTGAGTTTCAAAAACATCTGCTTCAGCAATTAATCCTTTATCTCTTAAACGATTTGCTAAATAGAGAATCCACTCTTGATGTGCTTCGGAATCCCAACTATAACTGATAAAAACGCGTTTTCTTTGCACCTGAAACACAATCCCCTTTATCATAAATGACTTTTAGTAAAAAGAATGTTGAGGTAGAGGTTTTGCAACCCCTCGCGTTCCACAAAACATCTATTGCTGGTTGAATCAACTCTTTAATATTTGATTTAGTGGACATTATTATTGTAACACAAGGTAAGTAAACATCCTGTTGGTCAATCAAATGATTTTTGGGTAACTTTGAAAAGAAGATGGTACGTAAAGAAACGAAAGCCTATCAAGCTCGCCTACAAGATGAAATCAATGGTGACCTTTATCATAATCTCTCTAGTTGGATTCTACTAAAACATCCCCCTTGTATACCAAAGATTTCGAGTGCAGCTCATTAGGTTTTTTGAAAAATTATTACGATTAATTTTCAGATAATACTGTCAATTTTAATTTAAATATGACATAGTATATAGCAACACTTAGTTTTTTTATTATCTAAGTGAATAAAAAGGTGAAAAATTGACTAATTTATATATTAATTATTTAAAAAAATACATATATAACTAAAAAATTGTTAAAATATTTTCTATAATACTTATGGTAAAAGCTCATTGTGATATATTAATAACAAAATAATAAAAATCCTCAGGGGGATTATTATGTCAAATATTATTAGAGTACAAAATGTTGAGATTAAAAATTTGAAAAATGTAAAAAAGGGAATTTTTAATACGAACTCAACTTTTGAATCATTAGAATTGGCTGACGTTATAGGGTTCTATGGACAAAATGGTTCTGGGAAAACTGCTGTAGTTGAAGCGTTTAATTTACTTAAGTTTTTATTGGATACTCGTAAATTGCCGGATGTGTCAAATCATTTGTTGTATTATAACGAAAATTCAATTGATTTAATTTTCAATTTCATTGTTAAAAATAGATTTGGAGAATTCTTTGTCAAATATGAGACAACAATTACTGCTGGAAAAGAAAAGTTAAGTGTTATTAAAGAAAAAATATCTTATCGTGAAAATGAGAACAGAAAAAAGTTAAAGGACATTTTTAATAAAGATAATCATGAAATTTCAATTAGAAATAAAAAAATAAATTCAATGAATGAAGACATTAGGGTGGCTGTTTTAGTTGCAAATAGGATGGCTAATGACAATGCAACTTCTTTTATATTTAGAGATGAGCTAGAAGAAATCTATGATGTATTTTTAAATGAAATTGAGAATGAAATTATGTTAAATCTTACTCGTGATTTCAATAGAGATTTTCATGTAATTGACACAGTTCAGTATGGACTTCTTATCTCAAATATTATTATGCCTTTCAGTATCCATGTAGAGAATATTCGTGGTCACATCCCATATGAATTAAGAGATACAACAGTTCTACCACCCGAACTATTTGAAACAATAGAAAAAGTAATAGAACAAATTAACGTGGTACTTAAGACTATTATTCCAGGACTACAAATAAAAATAAGAAAAATTCATCAGGAAAAATTGGATAATGGAAAAGATGGAATTAGATTTGAGTTCTTATCTACTAAAGAAAATATTGAGTTACCACTAAGAAGCGAATCATCTGGCGTATTAAAAATAATTTCTATACTGAGTACATTGATCGCAGTTTATAATAATCCAAATGCCTGTGTAGTAATAGATGAATTAGATGCCGGTATATTTGAATATCTTCTTGGTGAATTATTAGAAGTAATTAGTGAAAATGGGCAAGGACAGCTTTTATTTACCTCACATAATCTTCGTATATTAGAAGTATTACCTATAAGAAATCTTTGGTTTACTACTCTTAATGAAAATGATCGTTATCTTCAGTTGAAAGGTGTTAAGAAATTAAGTAATGCTAGAGATATTTACTTACGTGCAGTACAACTTGGTGGTCAAGCTGAATCAATATATGGCGAAACTGATTTGTACGATATTAAAAAATCATTTAGACAAGCAGGTAAGTTGAATGGCTAAACAAAAGAAGAAAGTAGTCCTTATAATTGTTGAAGGTGAATGTGATGAGACCCTATTAATAGAACGACTTAGGGAGAAATTTGTTCAACACGATATTAGATTCGAACCACAACGAGGAGATATTTTTTATAATTCAAGTCAACATGGAAAGCCTATAAGGGATATTATAGGTGATAAAGTAAGAGAAATCCTAATAAAAAGAAAGTTTAAACAACAAGATATCCTTGCGGTCCTTCATATACTTGATACAGATGGATGTTTTATACCTGAAGACAGTGTTATTGTAGACCAATCCCAATTACCACTTACTTTATATAAAGATACTTGTATAAGTGTACCTACTGATGCACAAAAAAATAATATTATATTAAGAAATAATGATCGAAGTAGAAATATTCGTACAATGAATTCTATTAATAAAATTGTCTCAAAAAAGTATAATTATCAACTTTATTTTTTTTCAAGGAATTTAGAACATGTAATCTTTGATGATCCAAATCCATCTCAAAATGAAAAACTAGATAAAATTGAATCGTTTATAGAAGAGTTGGAACAGCCAATTGAGGAATTTTTAGCCCAATATATGCCTAGACTTTCTTCAGAAAGCTACGAAGAACAGTACATAGAAAGCTGGAACAGTATTTCAACTGGAAGTGAATCTCTAAAAAGATTTACTTCTGTCCCTTTGTTATTTCAGTATATAGAGTTAAATAAATAGATTCATAGTTATTTAATTAAAGTGAAAATTAAAAATGTTATATCAATAAAATAGGGGCTAAGGAGTAGACAAGAGTATTTCCAATTCCTTATCCCCCTTTACTATCACTCTACAAACAAGAGTTGAAATCAAAGCCTTTGTATCCTCAACAGGCAAAATACCCATAGCATCAATAATAGATCTCATCTTCTCCTCGATCTTCTTTTGTAAACTCTTTAAGTCAATATTCTTATTAGTATTCTTCCCATTACTCAGTGCCTCAATAACCTGTTCCATTCTGTCTTTCTCTTCCTTCAATTCCTTTAATCCAATCAACCCAACAGTATAAGCCTCTACTTTCCTTTTATACCGTGTTTGAGCTGTTCGTACTTTTTGCTCTTTATTAGTATCAAAACTAATGGATTCTTTTTCTGAAAATTCAATAATTGTTTGGTGATTTAATGAACTAGCTAATCCAAGTAGTCCTTGTTTAAACCACTCCTCGACTTCGTTAGCTCGATATTGCTTACTTGTACAGGTACCTTTATTTTTATTATTAGAACAACGGTAAACCCGAAATCTTTTATTTTTAGATCCTGACCAAGAAATACTCATACCACCACCGCACTTTCCACACTTTAATAGACCACCAAGCAAATGTGGACTTGATTGAGCACGAGATGCCATTGGTTTCTTATTAATCCTCTCTTGTACTGCATCCCACGTTTCCTTTTCAATAATGACAGGTAAACAATCCTCAACTGTTACCCATTCTTCTTCTTCCTTCTCTTTACGTTTTTTTTTACTTGAGTCTGTACGATTCCAGACAAGCGTGCCCTTGTAAGCTGGATTTGTAAGTATCAACTTAATGGATCTTAAAGACCATTCTTTATTGTACTTAGACGGAATACCCTCTTCATTCAATTTCTTGGCAATAGTATAGTACCCCAAGCCCTTATTAAGGTAGAGGTCATATACCTTCTTTACAATAAGAGATTCTTTTTCGTTTATGGAGAGTTCTTTTTCTACTAAATCATAACCATAAGGACTTTGAGTAAGCCACTTTCCGCTATTCGCAGCATGAAACATGTTATCTAGAACACGTTCCCGTATACGTTCCCGTTCAAATTCTGCAACGGCTCCTAATACTTGTAGGGTAAGGCGACCCGAAGGGGTATTGGTATCAAAGGATTCACTGATTGAAATAAAGGAGACTTCATTTTCTTGAAATAAATCAATTAATTGAAGGAGATCTAAAAGCTTACGGCTCATTCGGTCAAGTTTTGTAACCATGACTTTGGAGATGATACCGTTTTTAACAGCATTAATAAGTTTTGTTAATTGTGGTCTCTCCATGTTCTTAGCAGAATAGCCGTCATCAACATAAAGGGTTGTATCGATATTCCATCCCATTGCACGACAATAGGCAGACAGGCGTTCTTTCTGTTCAGCAAGGGAAACACCTTCCCTTGCCTGTTCATCAGTAGAAACACGACAATATATGGCTATTGTTTTATAGGTTTTTCCAACTGGCTGATACATACGCATTGCTCCTTGTCTTGTGCTTGTCTGATATATATGTATTCAAAGATTAAATCATGAATTTGAAGATTTAGTTTTGAAAACAACATTTCCCTCATAGCTTGGATTAAGGGGGGATTAGGTTGGCAGTGAAAACGACTTTTTCTTTCAACACTGAATCGGGTACCATCTCTTTTTCAAACATTAAAGAATTAGAACAGACTCATTACCTACAGCTTCAAGAAAAGTTATTAAAATTGGAACAGAAACTAAAACTCGCAGCTGTAAGCCACTTGCTCCAAAAAGAAATTGGAGAAGAAAGAATGAAAGAAATAGAAATAAACTATACCTCAGTAGAAAAAAGAAGAGAGCCCACTGTTATGGAGTAGGCTCTCTTCTTTTTGTATTTTTATTCACTATGATAAACAACTATTTATT
The DNA here is from genome assembly GCF_003073175.1 of Peribacillus acanthi. Taxonomy (GTDB): domain Bacteria; phylum Bacillota; class Bacilli; order Bacillales; family DSM-1321; genus Bacillus_BN; species Bacillus_BN acanthi. The sequence continues at coordinate 3,228 of NZ_QBBX01000018.1, read as the reverse complement.
TTTATGAATAGGATTTCACTTACTGCACATGATAATTATCAAAATCATCTGTTGCATTATATGAAGCAGTCAATTCTGTTCCTTTTTCTATAGTCTCTAATAGGAACTCAGCAAGTTTGGGGTTGGATTTATGAATATGGGCTAGCTGGGAGGTTGCTCTTGAAACACGAAAACTAAATTCATCTAATTTTTCTTCAGATGAATACACAGATAGTAACTGAAATTCTTCCGCTAATTGATTTAACACTTGCAGCTTTATAGTATCGGATTTTCCTGTCTCTAAATTACTTAAATAAGCCGGTGATACACCAATTTTATTGGCAAATTGATTTAGACCATATCCTTTTTGTTCACGTATAGAACGAAGTATTTTTCCGAAATTATTGAACATTGTAATAACCTCCAGTGAAAGGATGATTTATATGAAAGAGAAGAAGACACTTACAATAAAGTCGATAAGTTATGTCCATGATCCAGAAGCAGCAAAAAAGTGGTTTGAACTTTATGTAAATCTAGTTACAGAGAAATTGATTCAGGAAAGATTCAAGTCAGTGGACTAGCACCTTCTAACCATTCATATCTATAAATAAAAAAGATAAGGAGGTAGAAAATGAAAACAGTTGCCTATTATCGTCGATCTACAAAAATTCAAGAGAACTCCATTGAAATGCAACGTCAATTGGCTCGGAATCTTTCTTATCAAAAGGCATTAATTATTGATGAAGAGTTTATAGACGATGCTGTATCAGGAAGAACAAAATCTATTCAAGAGCGTGAAGGACTTTGTTCATTACTTACTAAGATTGAAACCGGAGAAGTAACGAATGTATTTGTATATAAACGGGATCGCTTGGCTAGAAACGCACTTGATTATTTGCATATCTTTCAACTACTTAAAGACAAACAGATTAATGTATACTTCACAGCTGAAAATGAAATTCCAATTCAATTCTCCCCGGCAGGAGAACTCATTGAACTATTAATGGCAGGAATTATTCAACGTGAAGGTGAACAAATTGTTGAACGTATATCAGAAACTATCAAAGCTAACTTTCAAAGAGGAAAGACCCCTGGAAATCTTCCTTTTGGTTATGAATATGAAAAACAATCAAAAACTGTTGTTAGAGATGAAGACAGATTACGAATTGTAAAATTACTTTTTGAAGCAATTAACTCAAAAGAATTTACAACAATGAGACAGCTCACAGACTATTTGAAAGAGAAAAAAATAAGACGTGATGATAAAAATTGGACTTCTCAAATGATAAGAAGTGTGGTTTCAAATCCAACTTACATGGGGCTTAGGTTGTTAAATCTTTCTGGTGAAACGTTAAAAAGTAGATATGACAACCTTGCCATTGTTGCTGAAAAAGAATGGCTAGTTGCCCAAGAAGTTCTTGAAACGCTAACAATGACGAGAAAGAAAGCTGAAAAAGATAAAGTACATTTTCAATTGATAAACCTAGCATACTGTAAAGAATGCAAAACGCCGTTACAATCTAAAAAAGGTATAAAAGACAAGAAAAAGATTTACTATTACAGTTGTAAAAGTCACAAAATTAATGTGGAGATTGAAGAACTTGAACAAAAAGTACTGGATTCCTGTAAACAATTTTTTAAAGAATTATTAAAAACACACTTACCAGCATTTCATAAGAGACATAACAATGAAATGACAAGGGTGTTACAGAAAACAAAGGATGAAATTAAACAAAACCTTCATAAACTTAACCAACGCTTAGAACGTACAACCGAAAAATGGCTGAATGAAAAGCGTCAATATGAGAAAGAGGTACTCGAAGCAAATTTATTAAATTTGTATGAGCAAATTGATAAACAAAAGAAACATATCCAATCAGTAGAAGATGCAATCCTTGAAATGCAAGAATCAGTGGAAGACGAAATTTCAATTCCTGATACTTATAATTTTAAAGATATCTACCCATGTGTTCTATTTGAAGATCTCGTTTCAAAGGTTGAAGTCGAACAAAATACCATTCATATTGTGTTTAAACATCCATTCCTTACAATGAAGGAGGTGTTACAAACTCGTGTTAGCTAATGTACTTAAGCCAGGAATGAAAGGTGCTTTTTACGGTAGGTACTCCACAGACAAGCAAGAAATGTTGTTACAACAAAACTCTGTGGATAATCTTGTGGATAAATATCAATGCAAGATTATCAAAGAATATTTAGATCCTGCTGTTTCAGCAACAAAAACACCATTAGCAAGTCGAAAAAAACTACAAGAACTACTTTCTGATTTAGAAACTCAAATTTTTGATTTTGTCATTGTGTACAAAAATGACCGAATTGCAAGAAATCCTATGGAACACCAATTCATTAGAACAACCATGAACATATATGGTGTTCCTGTTGTTGAAAGTGCTACAGAATCTCTTTATACAGAAACGGATAATATCATCGTCCAGCTCCTTCAAGACGGTTTAACGAAATTTGAAGCCGATAATATTAGACAACGCACACGCGACAGCCATATAACTAGAGCAAAGAAAGGGCAATGGACAGGCGGACAAGCTCCATTTGGATATAGATATAATAAAGACGCACAAACTTTCTCGACCTATCCTGAAGAATTAGAACTTGTTAAGACAATTTTTGAGTTATATAAAAAAGGTGAAGGTTTTGATTCAATTGCCTCAACGCTCCCTTCTAATGTAAATAAAGGTAACTCATGGACTAAAGAAAAGGTAAAAAGAATTGTAACCAATCCTTTTTATGCCGGTTTTCTTGCTTGGGGGAAATATCAGTATGGTGCAAAAGGGTCTTTAACTGA
>NZ_QBBX01000018.1:0-408 GCF_003073175.1 Peribacillus acanthi | reverse complement strand
AACCTCTTCTATGATTGTAAGTGACTAAACTATCAATCAGAGAAAGAGGAACAAAAGGATGATCAAGATGGCTCAATTTCATAGTATCAAATTTCTAAAAGAGGTTGAAGGATTATCACAACGTGAAATCTCAAAAAAACTTGGTATTTCAAGGAATACAGTGAGTAAGTATTTAAAACAAAACATCGCTCCTACCACTATTAATCGTCAAATGGCCTACAATACGAAAGAGTATTCTGATGAAACCAAACGGGTGCTACCGATTATTGATCAATGGTTAAATGATGATCTTAAAAGTTGGGGAAAACAAAAACACACAGCTGCCAGGATATTTGAAAGATTAGTAGATGAATATGATTTTGAAGGTTCAGCTTCCAATATCCGTAAGATTGTCGCCAAACGCAAGAA
>NZ_QBBX01000017.1:78443-85859 GCF_003073175.1 Peribacillus acanthi | reverse complement strand
AAATAGTTAAGTACTATTAAATATAATGAAAAACTAGTTGAAAACGTTGGGAAAGCAATTTACACAATATTACGGACTTGACTTCTGTTCGGTAAAATCCTGATAAAAATAGGATTTTCTGCCTTTGTTCAGTCGCCTATCTGACTATGTATCCGTGACATCAGCCAGAAATCCGTGACTTTTAGTAGTTTATCCGTGACTTTTAGGAATATATCCGCGGTATACTGCCATTTTTCCGTGACTTCTGTTCTGCACTAAGGCAGAAGCAGATAATGGTGCCAGATGTAAGATAAAAACAGAACACGATTAGAAAGTATGACAGTTTTTCTTGCCTATCTGAAATGATATAATGGTTGAATGGGAATTAGATGGGAGGCTTTTTAATGTACGATTTTCGCGAGTGGAAACATGTGTTTAAACTCGATCCTAATAAAGATATTTCTGACGATGCGTTAGAGTTAATTTGTGAATCTGGGACGGATGCCATTCTAGTTGGTGGCTCAGATAATGTCACTCTTGAAGATGTACTTGATTTAATGGCCAGAATTAGAAGATATACTGTACCTTGTGTGCTTGAGGTTTCTTCTATTGAAACAGTATCCCCGGGTTTTGACTTGTACTTTATCCCGACGGTATTAAACAGTAAAGATCCTAACTGGATTGTGGGTCTCCATCAACAGGCTGTAAAGGAATTTGGAGAAATCATGAATTGGGATGAAATATTTGTAGAGGGTTATTGTATTTTAAATGGCGAGTGTAAAGCGGCTAAACTGACGAATGCAAATACAGACCTAGACAATGATGATGTTGTTGCATTTGGTGTAATGGCAGAACGTATGTTGAATTTGCCGATTTTTTATTTAGAATACAGCGGAACGTACGGTGATCCTGCCATGGTTAAAGAAGTAAAAGAGCGACTAAATGAAACAACTGTCTTTTACGGTGGGGGCATTACGGGACCCGAACAAGCAAAAGAAATGGCACAATTTGCGGACGTCGTTGTTGTCGGGAATGTAATTTATGATCAATTGGAACAAGCTCTTTTAACAGTGAAAGCGGTCAAAAATTAAAGAGAGTACATTTCCTTTTACTAATAAATTTTGTATAATAAATAGAACGAATGTTCTTATTTGGTGGTGTGAAACTTGAAGTTTTTATCTGAAAGATTTATTAATGGGTTAAATCCTGAACAACAAAACGCAGTAAAGACTACAGATGGTCCATTATTAATTATGGCTGGAGCCGGAAGTGGAAAAACGCGTGTGCTGACACATAGAATTGCATACCTGATGGTAGAGAAGGAAGTAGCACCTTGGAACATCTTAGCGATTACCTTTACCAATAAGGCAGCAAGGGAAATGAAAGAGCGTATTAAAGGTTTAATGGGTGGTGCTGCAGAGGAAATTTGGATTTCTACCTTCCACTCCATGTGTGTCCGTATTTTAAGAAGAGATATCGACCGAATCGGCTTTAATCGCAATTTTTCTATCTTAGACACGACTGACCAACAGTCTGTCATTAAGCAAATTTTAAAAGATAAAAATATGGACCCTAAGAAGTTTGATTACAGATCAATATTAGGGACTATTAGTTCAGCAAAAAATGAATTGATGGATGCGGATGAATATGAAAAAACAGCCGGTCAATTTTACGAAAAAACGGTAGCGGAAGTATACAAAGAATATCAAAAACGTCTACGGAAAAATCAATCATTGGATTTTGATGATTTAATCATGACGACCATCCAACTTTTTCAACGAGTGCCTGAAGTGTTGGAATATTATCAACGTAAGTTTCAATACATTCATGTGGATGAGTATCAGGATACAAACCGTGCTCAATACATGTTAGTAAAACTAATGGCAGCTCGCTTTAAAAATCTTTGTGTCGTTGGGGATAGTGATCAGTCAATTTATCGGTGGAGAGGTGCGGATATTAGCAATATCCTTTCCTTTGAGAAAGACTACAGCAACTCAAAGACTATCATGCTAGAACAAAACTACCGTTCTACAAAGAAAATTCTACAGGCAGCGAATGAGGTTATTTCTAACAATGCAAATCGTAAGGCTAAGAACCTTTGGACGGAAAATGCTGAAGGTAATAAAATTGTTTATTACCGAGCTGACAGCGAGCAAGGAGAAGCGCAATTCGTGGCGGGGAAAATCCTTGACCTAACGAGAGAAAAAGACAAAAGCCTTCAGGATATTGCCATTCTTTATCGAACGAATGCCCAATCTCGTGTAATGGAGGAAGTACTTCTAAAGTCCAATATCCAATATAGCATCGTAGGGGGCATCAAGTTCTACGATCGAAAAGAAATTAAGGATATGCTAGCGTACTTAAGACTAATTGCAAATCCAGATGATGACATCAGTTTCCGACGAGTCATCAATGTACCAAAAAGAGGGATTGGCGCCTCATCAGTCGATAAGATTGCTGATTTTGCCGCCATGCAGGACATATCTATGTTCCGAGCACTTCAAGACATAGAATTAATGGGCTTAAGCCCAAAAATCACAAAAGCAGCTCGAGAATTTCGTGACCTAATCCTAGGTTATGAACAAATGCAGGAATATCTGTCAGTGACTGAACTTGTTGAAGAAGTTATCGAGAAATCCGGTTATATGGAAATGCTTCAATTGGAAAAATCCATTGAAGCTCAAAGCCGAATTGAGAACTTGGAAGAGTTTTTATCTGTTACAAAAAGCTTTGAGGAACAAAATGAAGATAAAAGTCTTGTGGCATTCCTTACGGATTTAGCTTTAGTCGCAGATATTGATTCTCTTGATGAGGAAGGGACCCCACAAGAAGCTGTTACACTGATGACGCTCCATTCAGCTAAAGGGCTAGAGTTCCCTGTTGTATTCCTATTAGGGTTGGAAGAAGGGGTCTTCCCTCATAGTCGTTCTCTAATGGAAGAAGAGGAAATGGAAGAAGAGCGTCGATTAGCTTACGTTGGAATAACTAGAGCGGAACAGGAACTATACATTACGAATGCCCAAATGCGTACTCTTTTTGGACGGACAAGTATGAATCCTGTATCCAGGTTTATTTCAGAAATTCCAGAGGAACTATTGGAAGACTTGCAAGCGATGCAAAAGAAGACTATGCCAAGCTTTATGGGTGGGACAAGACCATCTACTATCCCTGGGCAAGCTATGCGAAGACAAGCTGCGATCCGTACCACTAATGCTCCTTCCGCAACAGGTGGAGATGAAATCGATTGGAAGGTCGGAGACAAAGCTGAGCATAAAAAATGGGGCACAGGTACGGTTGTCAGCGTAAAAGGACAAGGAGAAGGAAAAGAGCTTGATATTGCTTTCCCGAGTCCAATTGGCATCAAACGTTTGCTGGCTAAATTTGCGCCGGTTCAAAAGGTATAATTGTTTATAAATTGGCAGCGGAGAATTAAGTCGACGTAGTGGGCCAATTTTAGGTATAAAGTATACGTGCAACTAGGCATTCGCCGGCGCATACGCTTGGCGATTGTCAAGTTTTCTAAAAATGAAAGTGAGGAACGGCCGATGGAGACATCTTCTGCCCAAAAGCGTGTTACGGAACTTCAAACTTTACTGAATCAGTATAATTACGAATACCATATTCTAGATAAACCTTCCGTTCCGGATGCAGAGTACGATCAGCTACTACGTGAGCTAATTGAACTGGAAGAACAATATCCAGAATTCCGAACTCCTGATTCCCCTACACAGCGAGTTGGTGGAGAAGTTCTATCGATGTTTGAAAAAGTAGAACACCGGACTCCAATGCTTAGTCTCGGAAATGCATTCAATGAAAGTGATTTGCGTGACTTCGATAGAAAAATCCGACAAGCTGTAGGAGACAAATTTTCGTATGTTTGTGAACTGAAGATTGATGGGTTAGCTGTATCACTTCGATATGAGGATGGATTGTTTGTACAAGGTGCGACTCGTGGGGACGGAACAATCGGGGAAGATATAACGGCTAACCTTAAGACAATAAAATCTATTCCTTTACGGTTGAAAAAGCCTTATTCAATGGAGGTACGCGGTGAGGCTTTCATGCCAAAGAAATCTTTTGAAAAGCTGAATTCAGTAAAAGAGGAAAAAGGGGAAGAACCTTTTGCGAATCCTCGAAATGCTGCGGCAGGCTCATTGCGTCAGCTCGACCCGAAGATTGCAGCGTCACGTAACTTAGATGTTTATCTATATGGAGTCGCTGATACTGGTGGAACAGGTGTCCAGTCGCATAGTGAAGGCTTAGATTTGCTTGATGAGTTAGGATTTAAGACCAATAAAGAACGAAAAAAATGTGAGACGATTGAAGAAGTATTACTTTATGTTGAGGGATGGGTTGAAAAAAGACCAAACCTTCCTTATGACATAGATGGAATTGTTATTAAAGTAAATTCTTTGGCTCAACAAGAAGAGCTAGGAATGACTGCTAAAAGTCCACGATGGGCTATTGCGTACAAATTTCCAGCTGAAGAAGTTGTGACGATTCTGAAGGACATTGAATTAAGTGTAGGAAGGACAGGTGTAGTAACTCCTACTGCAATATTGGTTCCGGTTCGAGTGGCTGGAACGACCGTTAGTCGTGCTTCTCTTCACAATGAAGATTTAATACGTGAAAAAGATTTGAAAATCGGAGACCATGTAGTTGTGAAAAAAGCTGGGGATATCATTCCTGAAGTGGTAAATGTATTATTAGAGCGACGAACAGGGGAAGAGCAGAATTTCAAAATGCCAACTCATTGTCCAGAATGTGAGAGTGAACTTGTAAGATTAGAGGATGAAGTGGCCTTAAGATGTATCAATCCTACATGTCCGGCACAAATAAGAGAAGGATTAATTCACTTTGTATCTAGAAATGCGATGAATATTGATGGCCTTGGAGAGAAGGTCATTAGTCAGCTTTTCCAGGAAAAATTGATTGAAAAAGTTTCTGATTTATATAAACTTACTTCTGAGCAACTACTTGGATTAGAACGCATGGGAGAAAAATCTGTTCAGAATTTGTTAAGTGCCATTGAAGCTTCAAAGGTGAATTCACTTGAGAAATTATTATTTGGGCTGGGAATTCGACATGTTGGGGCAAAAGCAGCTAAAACTCTTGCTCAGCATTTTGGAACAATTGATGGGTTAATGGATGCTTCCTATGAAGAATTGATAGGAATTAACGAAATTGGCGACAAAATGGCTGACTCTATTGTGACTTATTTTGATCAACCAGAAGTGAAGGAATTAATCAGTGAATTAAAATCGTTCCAAGTTTCGATGGAATACAAAGGTCCAAAGCCAGTGACAGTAGAGAACTCCGATTCTTTCTTTGCAGGAAAAACCATTGTATTAACTGGGAAACTAGAGCAATTGTCTCGAACTGAAGCAAAGGAAAAAATCGAGGCATTAGGTGGCAATGTAGCAGGTAGCGTATCTAAGAAAACGCATCTGGTCATTGCAGGTGAAGATGCAGGTTCAAAGTTAACTAAAGCACAGGATTTAGGAATAGAGATTTGGGATGAGGATAGACTGGTCGAAGAATTAGAGAAATAAGAGGGTGTAAACATGAAAAAAATCTACTTGATCGGATTGACGGTTCTACTGTTGTTAACAGGTTGTGCACCTAAATTCGACAAGCAGGAGGAAGTTGTCCAAAAGTCGGATACTGCCAAAGAAAAAGCGATTATCCCGAAATATCAAATATCAGAACAATATTACCGTACCATTCTGCCATTTGAACCAAGTCAAGCGCGAGGTCTTGTAGTATCAAACCTAAACACGCGGTTTGATGTAAATGAAATGGAAATGGGATTAATGCGAATCGCCCAGCAAAACTTTGAACCGGATACATTCTTGTTCAAAGAAGGGCAATACCTTGATTCAAAGACGGTAAGAAAATGGCTAAACCGTAAATACACAAAAGAACAACTAGCTAAAGAGAAAATTAAAGAATCGAATAATATAGGATTGAACCCGTTAAATCCGGAAAAAGGGGATATTGCTAACCAAAATGAACAGTATCCAATCTACCTTTCACATATTCTGGAGCATGATTATATGGTGAAGAAAGGTGAAGGAACTGTTGGTCTTGGTGGAGTTGTTATCGGGTTAGCGTTGAACTCGATTCATTATTATCAAAAGGAAGAATATGGTGATGTTTTCAGTGTGAAAATCCCTGCTGATGAAATGGAGAAGGAAGGAAAGAAAATTGCTCAAGAGGTCCTTCTACGCCTTCGCAAAATGGATGACTTAAAGAACGTGCCTATTACGATAGCGCTGTTCAAACAAGAAGCTAGTACGTCTGTTGTTCCGGGGAACTTTATTGCTTATACCAACATTGGAGAGGGAGATACTTCTATCCGTGGTTGGGAAAACGTTAATGAAAAATATTTATTATTCCCTTCTGAAGAAGCAAAGGATAAACATCGTGATGATGTTACATTCTTTTTGAATTTTAAACAGGATGTAGAAAAATACTTTCCTAACTTTAATGGTGTTGTTGGACGTGGATATTATGTTGATGATCAGTTGCAAGAACTAAACATTACAATCCCGATACAATTTTATGGGAAAGCTGAAGCCATTGGCTTTACCCAGTATGTAGCAGGGTTAGTAATGGAGCATTTTCCTGAATACGTATCCGTCCAAGTGGCGGTTAATAGCGTAAGTGGACCTGAATCATTAATCGTTCGCAAACCAAACCAAAAAGAACCGTTTGTGCATATATACCAGTATTAATGAAGCATACATTTCTATTCAAGCCCATCATTTATTGGTGGGCTTTTAATTGCAATTGTAGCCAAATGGAAGTCGAGTTTTATAGATATCCTGAGGATTGATAATTCAGAAAGTTATGTACTTAAGTTTCCAGCATTATTGTCTTTGAAGTAGTGTACATTATCGGTTAGAATGGGTAGTGGAGTTAGTAATACATAGGAGGGGTTTGCTTTGGTACTACCATACAAACATGAACCATTTACAAATTTCAAAGAAGAAGAAAACAAAGCTGCATATTTAGAAGGTTTGAAATTAGTTCAATCTTATCTTGGTCAAGATTACCCATTGGTAATTGGCGGAGAGAAAATCACAACTGAAGATAAAATTGTTTCTTACAACCCTGCAAATAAAGAAGAAGTCATCGGTCGCGTTTCTAAAGCTAGTCGTGACCTAGCTGAACAAGCCATGAAAGTGGCAGATGAGACGTTCAAAACGTGGAAAAAGGTAAAGCCTGAATCTCGCGCTGACATCCTGTTCCGTGCTGCTGCAATTATTCGTCGTCGTAAGGATGAATTCTCTGCTTTACTTACAAAAGAAGCAGGTAAACCTTGGAATGAAGCGGATGCAGATACAGCGGAAGCAATCGATTTCTTAGAGTTCTATGCTCGTCAAATGTTGAAATTAAAAGATGGTGTTCCTGTAGAAAGCCGTCCAGGTGAAT
>NZ_QBBX01000017.1:0-78433 GCF_003073175.1 Peribacillus acanthi | reverse complement strand
CAACCAATACAATTATGTTCCACTAGGTGTGGGAATCATCATTTCTCCATGGAACTTCCCGTTCGCAATCATGGCTGGTACTGCGGTAGCGGCGATTGTAACCGGTAACACAGTTCTATTAAAACCAGCTTCTACAACGCCAATCGTTGCGGCGAAATTCGTAGAAGTGATGGAAGAAGCAGGTCTACCTGCAGGCGTATTAAACTTCGTACCTGGTAATGGTTCTGAAGTTGGGGACTACTTAGTCGATCACCCACGCACTCGTTTCATCTCCTTCACAGGATCTCGTGATGTGGGAATCCGTATCTTCGAGCGCGCTTCCAAAGTGAACGAAGGCCAAATTTGGTTGAAACGTGTCATCGCTGAAATGGGCGGTAAAGATACTATCGTGGTAGATAGTGAAGCAGACCTTGAATTAGCAGCACAATCCATCGTGAAATCTGCATTCGGTTTCTCTGGACAAAAATGTTCAGCATGTTCTCGTGCAGTCATCGTAGAAGATGTGTACGACCAAGTATTGGCTCGTGCGGTAGAATTAACGAAAGAATTACAAGTGGGTAACCCAGAAGATCCAAGCAACTTCATGGGTCCAGTTATCGATAACAACTCATTCAAGAAAATCATGGATTACATTGAAATCGGGAAGCAAGAAGGTAAATTGATGGCAGGTGGAGAAGGAGACAACTCGAAAGGGTTCTTCGTTCAACCAACTATCATTGCCGACCTTGATCCGAAAGCACGATTAATGCAAGAAGAAATCTTCGGACCAGTCGTAGGTTTCTCTAAAGCAAAGGATTTCGACCATGCGCTTGAAATTGCAAACAACACAGAATACGGTTTAACAGGTGCAGTGATCACAAACAACCGTGCAAAAATCGAAAAAGCTCGTGAAGAGTTCCACGTTGGAAACCTATACTTCAACCGTGGATGTACAGGAGCAATCGTTGGATACCAACCATTCGGCGGATTCAACATGTCTGGAACAGATTCTAAAGCAGGTGGACCAGACTACCTAGTACAACACATGCAAGGTAAGACAACTTCTGAAACATTCTAATTCAAAAAAAAACCTCCATCCTCGCTCAATATAGTGGGGATGGAGGTTTTTTTGAGCATGGACAATTTTTAATATTAATTGAATTGAAGTACATTCCCTTTACGAATGCATAGGATAATTTGATAACCTGTGAAGGGATTGAGAAGAATGTATTACATTCCTTATGTGAATCCATATCCGTACCGTTCTCCTTATTATTCTACTGTTCCTATGTATAACTATGGGAGTCAGCCTGTATACTGGCATTTTCCTCATAGAATGGATTATGCAAATAGATTTGATCATTTACGTTTAACCAACGGTGATGAAGTGTTAACAGATTATGGGCCTAACCCATTTGTTGTTAATATTAATGAAGCAACGAAGCAAAATAATACCTACCGTACGGCTTTATGGACAGGAACACACTTACAAGTTACTCTAATGAGTCTTAATGTAGGTGAAGATATCGGTTTGGAAATGCATCCTAACGTAGATCAATTTTTACGTATTGAGCAAGGTCAGGGAGTCGTCCAAATGGGTAAAAGCAAGGATCATTTAGATTTTGAAAGAAATGTCTATGATGATTCTGCTATCATGATACCTGCTGGAACATGGCACAATCTCACCAATACAGGTAATGTTCCACTTAAACTTTACTCGATATATGCTCCTCCTAATCATCCGTTTGGCACTGTTCATGTTAACAAAGCGGATGCAATGGCTGCGGAAGAAAGCCACGGTCATGGTAATGTTTTTGGAAGAACGCCAGATGAATGGATACAGTACACAGAGTTTTTGGTAAATGAAGGGCTAGAGGACGTTAAAAGAGGAATAAATGCTACTCACATTCTACAAGAATTTATATTAATGGGAGTACTTGTAGGAAAAGGATATTCTCCTGAAAAAGCATATGAAACAGTAGAAGCATGGGAACGTACAGGCGAATCCAAACTTCTACAACAAAGCAAAAATATGTAGACTATTTTTGTAACCTTTAACCAATAGACAAATAAAAGGGAAATGGAGTTAGCTCCCATTTCCCTTTTATATGTTTATTTTTCTTGAAGCTTTACTTCCATAGTAGCGAAAGTGTCTTCAATTGTTTTGCTTGGTTTTTCAGTAATTAAGCTTACTACAATAATTGCGATGAAGCTGATAATGAAACCAGGAATCATTTCGTACATGGTAGTTTTTAAAGCTTCAACAGAAATCCAAATGATAACTGTTACTGCACCAGCTACCATACCAGCAAGTGCGCCCCATCTGTTCATACGTTTCCAGAATAGGCTCAAAAGAATGGCAGGTCCGAATGCAGAACCGAATCCAGCCCATGCATTTCCGACTAAGTTTAGAATTGTATCATTTGGTGTTAAAGAAAGTGCTAATGAAACAATCGCTACAATTAGAACGGATAGTCTACCAATGAAAACAAGTTCTTTGTCTGAAGCTTCTTTTTTCAAGAATGTTCTATAGAAGTCTTCAGTTAATGCACTAGATGTAACTAGTAATTGAGAAGAAATCGTGCTCATAATCGCAGCTAAGATTGCAGCTAGTAACACACCTGAAATTAATGGATGGAATAATACTTGAGATAAGAAAATGAAAATCGTTTCAGGGTCAGATAAGTCTTGATTCGTTGCAGTGACATATGCTAGTCCTGCTAAACCTGTAGCCATCGCACCTACAACAGTTACGATCATCCAACCGATTCCAATACGTCTTGCGGACTTTAATTCCCTTACATGGGTAATAGCCATGAAGCGGACGATGATATGTGGCTGACCAAAGTATCCAAGACCCCAAGCCATTAGCGAAATTAACCCTAAGAACGTTGTCCCTTTGAAGATGTTCATTACGTCTGGATTAACTTGCTTCATAGTTTCAATTGCAGTGCTAGGATTGTCCAATTGCATAACAGTCACAATAGGAACTAGTATTAGAGCCAAGAACATGATTAGCCCTTGAACAAAGTCCGTTAAACTTACAGCTAAGAAACCTCCGAATAGCGTATAAGTGATGACAACAGCAGCTGTCACAAATAAACCTACTTTGTAGTCGATTCCGAATGCGCTTTCAAAAAGAGTTCCACCAGATACAAATCCTGCAGATGTATAAAGAGTAAAGAATAGAATAATTACAATTGCAGATACAAATCTTAGGATTCTTGATTTGTCCATAAAGCGATTCTCGAAAAAGTCAGGAATCGTAATAGAGTTGTTAGCAACTTCAGTATAAGTACGAAGGCGAGGAGCGACAAGGACATAGTTTAAATATGCACCAATCGTTAATCCGATCGCTAGCCAAGCACTTGCAAGTCCAGTTGTATACATAGCACCTGGTAATCCCATTAACAACCAACCACTCATGTCAGCAGCTCCTGCTGATAATGCAGTTACAGCAGGTCCAATTCCTCGATCGCCTAGCATGAAGCCTTCAATGTTATTTGTTGATTTTCTGTAAGCATAAAAACCAATTAATAACATGGCGACAAAATAAATACCAATTGAAATTAATTCTCCTGTTTGCACACAATCACATCCCTATATGTATTTTTCTTGTTGACTGCAGAATTCTTCTTCTTCCATCCCTTAAGAATCCCCCTGCTTAGACAATAATAACAGATTTTCGACAATATTTCCTGGACAATATTCTCCAAATATTTTGAGTGTTGTAGAAAGTTGTAAACATTAAAGTATATCGTAGTCGTATTTTGCTTTTTGAAGACATGCTACAATGGGAGAGATAAATATACGAAAGTAGTCTGAGAATTCTTGCTTTAACGCGTGAAAGTCTGGTATTATCAATAATATTGCCAAGGACTCACACAGTAATTTAGGAGGTGGAGGGAAATGTCTCGTATTTCTCTTGATCAGGTAAAACACGTTGCCAATTTAGCTAGGTTGGCCATAACAGAGGAGGAAGCACAATCCTTCGTCAAGAATTTAGATGCAATCATCGGTTTCGCTGAACAATTGAATGAACTCGATACTACAGGTGTCCAGCCTACGTCCCACGTCCTGGATATCAAGAATGTCTTCCGTCAGGACGAAGCGAAAGAAGGCTTACCAGTAGAACAGGTTATGAAAAATGCACCTGATAGTAAAGATGGGTATATAAGAGTACCTTCCATCTTGGAGTAAGGGGGAAAACCATGTCATTATTTACATATAAAATGTCAGAACTACATGAGTTTTTACATAAGAAAGAACTAAAAGTTACTGATCTTGTTGATGAGTCATACAAGAGAATCCAATCTGTAGATGGACAAGTTCAGGCATTTCTAGCTTTAAATGAAGAACAGGCAAGAATTCAAGCAAAGAAGCTAGATGAAAAATTGACTACTAATCAAGATTTAGGGCTATTATTTGGTATGCCTATTGGCGTAAAAGACAATATTGTCACTAAAGATTTAAGAACGACAAGTGGTAGCAGAATTTTAGAAAGTTTCGACCCAATTTATGATGCAACAGTTGTTCAAAAACTTCAGCAAGCTGAAGCAGTGAATATCGGAAAACTTAATATGGATGAGTTTGCAATGGGTTCATCAAATGAAAACTCTGCGTATAAGACTGTACACAATCCTTGGAATTTGGATTATGTGCCAGGTGGATCTTCAGGTGGATCTGCAGCTTCTGTTGCGGCTGGAGAAGTATTATTTTCACTAGGATCAGACACTGGGGGCTCTATCCGCCAACCTGCAGCATATTGTGGAGTAGTTGGGTTAAAGCCTACATATGGACGTGTGTCTCGTTTTGGGTTAATTGCATTCGCATCATCATTGGATCAAATTGGACCTATCACAAGAACAGTAGAAGACAATGCTTATTTACTTCAAGCTATTTCTGGTGTGGACCCGTTAGACGGAACCTCGGCTAATATTGATGTTCCAAACTTTAGAGAGTCTCTTACTGGCGATGTGAAAGGGTTGCGAATTGCCGTACCGAAGGAGTATTTAGGTGAGGGTGTTGGAGAAGAAGCAAAAAATGCCGTTTTAGAAGCATTAAAAGTGTTGGAAGGACTTGGTGCTTCATGGAAAGAGGTATCACTTCCGCATTCCAAATATGCTTTGGCAACCTATTACTTACTTTCTTCTTCTGAAGCATCGGCCAATCTTGCTCGTTTTGATGGAGTGAAATACGGTTACAGAACACCGAATTCTGATAGTTTAATTGAAATGTACAAAAAAACACGTGCTGAAGGCTTTGGTGACGAAGTGAAGCGCCGTATCATGCTTGGTACTTTTGCTTTGAGCTCAGGTTATTATGATGCTTATTACAAAAAGGCTCAGCAAGTCCGTACGTTAATTAAGAACGACTTTGAAGAAGTTTTCAAAAACTATGATGTCATCATCGGTCCTACTTCTCCAACCCCAGCATTTAAAATAGGAGAAAAAACTAGTGACCCGTTGACCATGTATGCAAATGATATTTTAACGATTCCTGTTAACCTAGCTGGTGTTCCAGGGATTTCTGTACCATGTGGCTTATCAGAAGACGGCTTACCACTTGGCTTACAAATTATCGGTAAACATTTTGACGAAAGTACCGTCTATCGTGTGGCTCATGCCTTTGAGCAAGCAACGAATCATCATACAAAAAGACCACAGTTGTAAGGGGTGAATGTAAATGGAGTTTGAAACGGTCATCGGGCTCGAAGTGCACGTCGAGCTGAAAACAAATTCAAAGATATTCTCATCAAGTCCAAATCATTTCGGTGCAGATCCGAATTCAAATACAAGCGTAATTGATCTAGGTTATCCAGGAATCCTACCAGTTGTAAATAAAAAAGCGGTAGACTATGCTATGAAAGCCTCCATGGCATTAAATTGCGAGGTTGCCACGGATACAAAATTTGATCGCAAAAACTATTTTTACCCAGACAACCCTAAAGCGTATCAAATCTCACAATTTGATAAACCGATTGGTGAAAATGGTTGGATTGAAATTGAGGTAAATGGATATAAGAAGAAAATAGGGATTACACGGTTACATATGGAAGAAGATGCTGGAAAGCTAACACATACTAATGATGGCTTCTCGCTGGTTGACTACAATCGACAAGGAACTCCATTAGTTGAAATCGTGTCTGAACCAGATATCCGTACTCCCGATGAGGCATATGCATATTTGGAGAAGTTAAAATCAATTATTCAATATACTGGTGTTTCGGATTGTAAAATGGAGGAAGGCTCTCTACGCTGCGATGCGAACATTTCTATTCGTCCTGTTGGTCAAAAGGAATTCGGGACTAAGACAGAATTGAAAAACTTGAATTCTTTTAACTTTGTACGTAAAGGTTTAGAGTACGAGCAACAAAGGCAGATTGAAGTGGTAACTGCAGGTGGAGAAATCAATCAGGAAACACGCCGATTTGATGAATCTACAGGTAAGACAGTATTAATGCGAGTTAAAGAAGGTTCTGATGACTATCGTTATTTCCCTGAACCAGATCTTGTTTCGCTATATATTGATGAAGAGTGGAAGGAACGCATCCGTGCTGAGATTCCAGAACTACCTGATTCGCGTCAGAAACGTTATATGGGCGATTGGGGTTTACCTGCTTATGATGCTCAAGTCCTAACTGTAACAAAAGAGACAGCAGATTTCTTTGAAGCGACTGTAGCTGCAGGGGCAGAACCTAAACAAGCTTCAAATTGGATTATGGGCGAAGTATCTGCCTATCTGAATGCAGAAGGTAAAGAGCTAGCAAAAATAGCACTTACACCTGGAAATCTTGCTGGTTTAATCAAGCTAATCGAAAATGGAACCATCTCTTCTAAAATTGCCAAAACCGTCTTCAAAGAATTAGTGGAAAACGGCGGAGAAGCGGAATCGATTGTAAAAGAGAAAGGTCTTGTCCAGATTTCTGATGAAGGGGCTTTGCTTCAAGTTGTCACAGAAACATTAGACAATAATCCTCAATCAATTGAAGATTTCAAGGCAGGAAAGCAAAAAGCAGTAGGATTCCTCGTTGGTCAAATGATGAAAGCAACAAAAGGCCAAGCTAATCCACAGTTACTGAATAAGATACTTTTGGAAGAAATTCAGAAACGATAAGGAATAAACCACCCAATCCAGGGTGGTTTATTTGTTGAGTGGAATATATATGGAGCTATTTTTGGGCTAAAAGGATAGATTAACTACCAGTCTATATTGGAATATTGGATTGATATGAATTGATGATAGTTTTAATGGAAAAAATGGATGGAAAGTATTATAATCTATTTCGCTAGTCATAAAGAATAAGAAATTGTTTAATTGCAATTTTTGGTAATTTTATGTACTATGAAATTTATGGAAAAATTCTATCGATATAGGATGATGGAGAATGAAAAGAGCCCGATTGATTTATAATCCAACCTCAGGTCGTGAAGCAATCCGCAAGCATTTGCCTGACGTATTGGCGAAATTAGAAGCTGCGGGGTACGAAGCATCTTGTCATGCGACTACTTGTGAAGGAGACGCTACAAAGGCTGCTAGAATTGCTATTGAAAGAAAGTATGATGTCGTCATAGCTGCAGGTGGAGATGGAACAATATATGAAGTGGTAAATGGTCTTGCAGATGCAGATTATCGTCCGAAGCTTGGTATTATACCAGTTGGCACAACAAATGACTTTGCACGTGCCATTCATGTCCCCCGCTCAGTGGATGCGGCTGTGGATATTATTTGTGCAGGACATACAATGCCAATCGATGTTGGTAAAATGAACGAAAAATATTTTATTAATATAGCAGGTGGAGGTCGTTTAACTGAGCTGACCTATGAAGTGCCGAGTAAAACAAAAACGATGCTTGGACAGTTGGCATACTACCTGAAGGGAATTGAGATGCTTCCTTCCATCAAAGCCACCGAAGTAGCCATTGAATATGATGGCAAACTTTTTGAAGGGGAAATCATGCTTTTCTTAGTAGCTAACACTAATTCAGTTGGAGGGTTTGAACGCCTTGCTCCTGATGCTTCATTGAATGACGGAATGTTCACCTTGTTGATTTTGAAAAAGACTAATTTAGCTGACCTTATAAGGATTGCGACTTTAGCTATCCGTGGGGAACATACTAAAGACCCTAATGTAATTTATGTGAAGGCGAACAGAATTAAAGTCACCCCTACAGAAAAAATGCAGCTTAATCTTGACGGCGAATACGGTGGATTAGCTCCAGCGGAGTTCGTAAATATGTACAGACACTTCGAAGTTTTTGTTCCGGAAGATTATGTACAACTTGATGAGCCAGAACAACAAGATATTTCGGTTGATCAATAAAAAACCTTCCTTTGGAGGTTTTTTTACTTTAGGAAAATAAAAGTTGTCAGCAATCAAGTAAGTCGACAAAATGACTAATTTATAGGAATTATATCAAGTATAATTGCGACGCTGGCTATTAGGATAGGTGCAAGCTAAGTTTTCTAATTAATATCAATTAATAAAACACTTTAAAGTTTTTGATAGATTAAAAAGGGAATTAAACTTCTATTCGCGAATAGTTTTTATCAATATAACAAAAGGAGGAGACTGATGATCCAGGGTTGGGTAAAAAATGGAGATGTAAAAATCCACTATTTAGATAATACAAGCGTGGAAGAGCAATATATTCCACTTATTATAATTCCTGGTTTAGCTGAAAGTGCAGAAGATTATGAAGAGATGATTCAATCGCTGTTACCTAGGAGGGCAGTTGTCATATCTTTAAGGGGTAGGGGACAAAGCGATCAACCTACAGAGGGATACACACTAGAAGATCACGTAGGGGATATTGAATCAGTGATTGATGCAATTACCATAGATAAGTTTGTCATGTTTGGTTTTTCAAGAGGTGTATCCTACACTTTAGGGTATGCTGTGAAACATCCGGAAAGGATTAAAGGATTAATTATTGGGGATTATCCAGCGGTGCACACAGACTTGAAAGAAGGATGGGCAGAATTTTTTGCGAGCCTCCCAGACTGGAGAGGGGTACCTATCCTTCAGAGAATGTCTCTTCAAACTTTAAAGAGTATAGAAAGAGAGTCTAAGGAAACTAGCTTCTGGGAAGGGATGCAAAACTTGAAATGTCCTCTCTTGGTTATTAGAGGAGGAATGGACGGATCAGCCTTAAGTGAGGAAAGTGTAAAGGAATATTTAGCATATGTACCTGAAGCTAGAGTTGAGGTAATGGAACATTCCAACCACGATCTTTTCACGCATGAGTCAAAAAAATTAATGAATACAATCCAAGAATTCTTTACAAATGTCGAGGGAGAGCGGTAACAATTCAATAGTTTCAAGACTATTAAAGAACAGGCAGTTTCAAACCGCTTCTGCCTGTTCCAGACAAAAAAACATTATTTATAAAGCTTTAGCATAAAGTTGATTCAATCCACAGGATATCCCATATGATTTTAGAGTTTTAAGCCAATAAGCAGCTTCTCGTTTCGATAAAATTTCGTCTAAATCCATCTTCAAAAAAACTCGGTTTGTTTTGCGGAGAGAGGGAGTGGAATAATCCGGTCTTGAAATCCAATCCTCGCGTTCAATGATGTGAGCACAAAACGTTTCCCAAATTTCTTGTGAGTATATTCCAATCCAAATGGTATAATCTCTAGTTTGAAATTCCATAGAAGCTTTAGAATCGTTAAAGGTTGAGAGCGGTCTGATTTTCTTGATACCTTTCTTTGGTTTACATTTTTCTTCTTTTCCTAAAGGAAAAGAAGAGGATGTCATATCAATAAACTGTCCTTCTCCAGTCTGTAATCGATATATATATGCAAATAGTATACTTTGTATTGCATTGGTAGTCGCAGCAATACCTGGCACAGCGAAATCCTGATCTTGAAGTGTCTCACTCTGATCAGGTACAACACATGAATGGGAGAGAGGAGCGGCAGCAATACATGAACAATAGATTAAGTGAGGGTTTTTCTTTTTTAATGTGGAATAATCCAAATGAAACTCCCTAGCAGTCTGTTGGCCAATATCCTCAATAAAAACATCGCACTTACTAAGTAATTCTTCAAAAACAGCCTTTCCGTCCTCATTTATCACATTGATATAAATAGGATTTAAGGTATGACTATGGACCTCTTTGATAAAGAAACCCGCTAGTTTACCATTTTTAAAACGTTTTATGACTCTTACTACGGTAGCCCCTAAATTTTCTAGCCATACACTTGAATAGGGTCCATCAGAGAAATCTGTTAAATCCACTACACTTATATTCTTCAAAATTTTATCCATTCATATCACCCTTCTACCAATGTCTCATATTGCCGATTGGTGAACCTCCGGCGAAGGTAGAGGCTATAATTTTACAAAATAAAAGCCTCTCTGGTCACAGAGAGGCTTACATCATAAAGACAATGACGGTCCTCTCTTATCTTCCAAAACGAATAGTTTTGCTGGAATTAGCACCTGTTCAAAATGAATGGTTGCCGGGCGTCATCGGGCCAGTCCCTCAGCCTCTCTTGATAAGAGGTCATGCATATTAATTTAATGTTCACTTTAATGCCTTAAAAACAGAAAGTCAAGAATAATTTGTATATTTAAAAAGTAAAAATATGCTTAGCTTTGCTCCATATACGAAAGAGGTTTTCTTACCAAAGTATCAAAAGAAACAGATGTATTTGAAAGAACCTATATTCTTTTATAAAAACAATTGCACAAAATCTAGAAAAACTCAAATTCGATTTGTTCTCAGATTGCCTTCGGAAATTATGAGGTTTTTTTATAATTGAGGAGATTACGAATGGAGGAAGGGGTAATAATGGGTAATATCTTTAGGGCTTCCTTTATTGGGATTATTGTTTGTGATAGAATCAGATGAGTAAAAAACAGGAAGCTTGCTGGTTAAAGACTTCACAAAGAAAAGGAAGTATATAAATTTATGGAGAAAATTGTACCGATTGTTAAGAATCAAGAGATAGATGTAACGTTTGAAGATTTAACGCATGATGGAGCTGGAGTGGCTAAGGTGGATGGTTTCCCTGTGTTCGTCCCTAATGGTTTGCCAGGAGAAAAAGCAATCATCAAAATTACAAAAGTCAATAAAGGATATGCGTTCGGAAGACTAATGGAACTGAAAGAGCCAAGTGCAGAACGTGTAAACATCACTCGGGAGGATTCTCCTAAGTACGGAGGCTGTCAGTTACAGCACCTTAGCTATGAAGGGCAATTGCAGTTTAAGGAAAAGAAAGTACGAGAAGTTCTTTCTAGAATAGGAAAATTAGAAGGTATAAAGGTCAACCCTATTATCGGTATGGAAGAACCAATGAATTATCGAAATAAAGCTCAAGTACCTGTAGGGGTGCAAGACGGTAAATTGGTTGCTGGTTTCTATAGACCACGTACACATGATATTGTGGATGCAACAGAGAGTGTCATTCAGCATCCGGCCATCAATGAAGCAATTCAAGTGGTGAAAGAGATTTGCAGCGAGATGTCTATCATGCCTTATGATGAAAAGCATCATAAAGGGGTACTTCGCCATATTATGGCGCGCTATGGGAAAACAACTGGTGAGCTAATGATTGTCTTAATAACGAGAACGCCAGACTTGCTACAAAAGAATAAGTTAGTTGAAGCTATTACTCAACGACTGCCACAGGTAAAATCAATTGTCCATAATATTAACACAAAGAAGACGAACGTGATTATGGGAGAAAAAACAAAAATAATATGGGGCAATGATGTGATTTATGATTATATTGGAGATGTGAAGTTTGCCATCTCTCCGTTATCATTTTACCAAGTAAATCCAGTTCAAACTAAAGTGCTCTATGATACGGCACTTCAATATGCAGGACTTACTGGAAAAGAAACGGTCATTGATGCCTATTGTGGTATTGGAACAATCTCTTTGTTCCTTGCGAAAAAAGCTAAGCATGTTTTTGGAGTGGAAGTGGTTCCGGAAGCAATTGCGGATGCAAAACGTAATGCAATCTTAAATGATCTAGAAAATGTTGATTTTGCTGTTGGTGAGGCTGAAACAGTCATAAAAGAGTGGTACGAAGATGGGAACCAAGCTGATGTATTGGTGGTTGATCCGCCACGAAAAGGCTGTGAAGAAACATTGTTACAAACCATCCTGGATATGAAACCAAAGAAAGTCGTATATGTTTCGTGTAATCCAGCTACTTTGGCGCGTGACTTGCGAATTCTTGAGGATGGTGGATACAAAACTATGGAAGTTCAACCTGTCGATATGTTTCCAATGACAACGCATGTAGAGGCGGTTACAAGGTTAGAATTGCAATTGTAACCCCATAATAAACTCTTGTGGGACATAATAAACCCCTGTCAAAATCAAAACAAAGTTCTGATATGCCTGTGGAAAACGTGTGGATAAAGGCAGGAAGAAAAGAAAGAATAAGAAGGGTGGGAACAAGAACCCCATCCTTTTTGCCTGAATAAAAAAGAGAAGAAAAAGCCTGATAAGCCCTTCCTATCAATGCTTGAATAAAAGTGTGAGGGGTTCTTACGAACCCCAAAAGGCTAAAAAAGAGTGAGAAAAAGCAGGAGAAAAAGGCAGGAAGAAAAGGAAGAAATAGCAGAACATTATTATCATAAATAATAAAGTTGTGGCAGAAAAAAGTGAGAAGAAAATTGAGAAAATGCCTGATTCGTGCAGAACTCTATTTTAACTGTTTGAAAATTCTTAAAATATGAACGTAGGAATGACAAGGGTTTGTGGAAAATGGGTGTAGCAGGACATTATTATTACTGAACATAGTTAGAACAGGAAAAAGATAAACAGAAAAAATATAAAAATTGTTAATAAATGGTATAACTTCCTATTTCTCTTTTTTTAGGTTTTAGGGGAAAGGAGGGAAAAGGAAAAGGAAAAGCTGGAGAAAAGAATAGAAGAATGAAGCGGAAATTATCTGAAAATAAGATATGGCTTAAATACCGAACTATTGTATAATCGAAAGAAAATCTTGGGGATAATGATTATGAATAAATATTTTAAAGACTTTTTAATAGGTCATAATTTTCTTCCATATGAAAGCTGGAACTTTATTGAAATCAACCATAAAAAAGATTCTAACCATATTGAGGAAAAGAGAAAGATTCGTGAGATATTAAAAAATGCAGGTTGTGGAGTATATATTTATACTAATCATAAAAAGGATGTCCTATATGTTGGAGAAGGTATCCTTAAGGATAGGTTGGTAAGACATTATGAGAAAACATATAAGGACAAAGTTAAAGAGAGTCCTCGATATGATTTCTTTAATAATCAAAAAGAAGAAATGATTGTTTATTATAAGTCGATTGATAATAAATATGAAAGACAAGCGATTGAAGCGATGCTTATAGTCGTATTACAGCCTATTTATAACAAAATATTAAATCGACAAGTTCAATAGGGTTACATAAAAAAACAGTCAACTAATTGTGTAACCCGTTCAGTTGTCTGGTACAAAACGAAAATTAAACATACAATTTGACTGTTGATTAACATACAAATCAACAGTGCGTTTTTTATGATATGAAGCCATTCATACTGAATTCAATGCATTTTAACATACCTATTAGCACATAATTCATCAATATTACAATGTTTATTGTTATTTGAAAAATCAATGCTAATTAGCTTGTTAAATAGCATGTCAAAAGATTAAAAATATATTGGATATAACCTTCTATCTTACAAGGATGAAATTCAATTTGAAAATATTTGAAAAGTTAGCGTGTATTATAATTAAATTGAAAAATATTTGTCTCGTTTAACTAACGAGATAGTTATCTTTAAGAAATAAAAAAGAGAGAGGTGAAATTCAAATGATTGAATTAAATCAAATAAAACCTGGAGATTTACTTATTTGTGAAGATGGAAGCAAGTTTCTTATTCGTAACGAGAAATTGATTGGACCAACTGCATTTCTATCCTCATACGATGGTATGTGGTTCATTAAGTACCAATCAAGCACATTAGAAGCAGTCATCAAAGAGGTTGATATAAACCATAAGATTAATAAAATCGAGAAAAGTAAGTTGAAAAAGTTTCTTGCTTTTTTCTGGAATGCCATTAAAGCAGGTTAAGTAGGCATCAAATTTTTTTGTACAACCAAATGAATTACAGAAAAAGGATAATCGCTATATCAAATGGCACAAAATACAAATTAAACAAACAAGGATATTTCTGATTCCTTTATAGAACTAACGAGTGATTTAGTTAAATAATCGAATAACGAATTAATAATAAAAGGACTTAGTTTACTTTAAGCTAAGTCCTTTTACTTGAATAATTGCTAATTATCTTATCTTGTCAATTGCAGTGCTAATTTAAGTGTTAGTATTTTGCTAATATGAATACTATTTTGAATGTTTGTACCACTGAACTGAACTGGTTACTAATTGTGAGTAGGATTATTTTATTGTACTGTTTATAACTTTCCTTGATATCCATTTACAAAATGATTATGATGAACTTAAAGTAATACAATTAATGTAAATAAGGATGGGCAATATGAAGACATATTGTGATTTTGCAAAAATTCCATATTTTATACAATGAACGCTCAGTCATAGGACTGGGCGTTTTTCATTGTGTTTGTTTCCAAACTCAATTTGAAAGGAGAAAATAGAATGTTACTGATTAAAACAAAGTTGAAAGAATCCTTACAAAATCTTTCTATTGAATTAATTGGAGACGTACTATCAATTGCTGTTGCTTTAGTCATTGGGTATTACGTAAAAGTTTTCTTTTTGATGTAGTTAAAGTTGTGTATTCAAAAGGGGGTGACTAATTTATGGATGAAAAATTGGCTGTTTCCATTGTCAGAGAAATCATCCGAGATATATACGGGAGATATGGGATGGAACAATTTTTTAGAAGTATAGAACCACGTATCCAGGTCCAAGTGTATGAACAGTGGATACATGTTGTTTCTAAAGAACTTAACAAGGCAGGAGTTATTGAAGAAATCTACACGCCTTTAAATACATTGGAATGAGTTTCGTGGATGTGATAGACAGGGCTGTTTACTACTTAATGGACGATGATGAATAAAGAGATAAGGAGGATTTAAGAATGAGCAATGTATTTGAGCAGGAAAAGGATGCGGGTATTACCGAATTGATGAAAGTATTCCCATTTGAAGATGTGGAACTTGACGATGATATTCGAGAATGGCTACAACAAATACCGTCTATACAAATTAAGGATTACGGATTTGATGAACCTGACAGCGAAGAGGAGTATTTTGCAATCCTTAATGAAATAACAGAATATCTGATGGAGAGGTGATGATATAGCGGTCATTAATAAAGGGGGAACTCTTAATGGAACAAGATTGGAAGGAAAAGTTTAGAGCAGAACTTTTTGAGGATATGAAAAAGGAAGCAAGGCAAGAGACAGCGGAAGAAATGGCAAGAATTTATTTGGAAACAACTTATTATGATGATGAAAAGATTTCCGAAAAGTTCGGAGTGCCTATTTACAAAGTTCAAAAGCTCAAAAGCTCAGAGAGGAGTATGAAAAACTGGAGTTTGCAAAAACATTAGAAATAACCGCCGAACCAGCTTTACTTGAGGATGATGTGATTTCTAAGTGTTTATTGAAAGACATGTATCTAAAAAGAGGAAAACTTGATGGGGCAGAAAATATGCTTTTGCTCAGCTTACACGCTATAGGTTTACGTAGATTCTTAGAGATAATTTCTGATGATACAAAGGAAACGCTACGAGGGATGTTGCAGGAAGAAGATTTAGACGTTAAAAAGGAGGGGAAAGATTGAATTACTATCAGATGTTAGAGAATTTGCATGTTGTTTCTAATAATAAAGATAGAGATGATGAAAACTTCTGGTCGCAAGAGATATATAGCCAATCTGATTTTTCCGATGCGTGTTTAGATGTCCAACTACTGGTAGGGAAAAATATTTGTAAACAAGTAAAGTGGGAAAAAGAACAAAATGAAGAATGAGCAAGAAATACCCAAAGAATATTGTCCGCATTGTGGTAAGAATTTAATAAGAGTTCTCACTAAACAAGAACAAAAGAAATATAATCTACGTTATGTGAATGAGAAAATTGGCATTTCCAATTGGGATTCTATCTTTGCTTGGAAATGTCCCTATTGTACCAAAACATGGAGGAGGGAACTTTGAGTTTATGTTAATTCCCAAAAGAGAGGCACAGCCGATTGACTACAAGATGTATGAGGAATACACACCCGTAGAGAATAAGCTCGAAATGGTGAATAACGTTTTCCTTCCATTTAATAATGAAAAGCAGAAAATGTTGGTGCTGTGTTTGTTCAATATGGGCATACAGGAGTTTATTAGCATCCTTCCAAGAGAATCAAAAGTAGAACTTTTCGGTTTGCTTCAGCAAAATTTGAAAGAATGATTTAATTTACGGAGTTTCCAAGCAGTAGCTTTCTATTTGGTTAGAAATTTGGTAAAATATGATAGCGGAGCTTTGGGTTTTCGTGCATCGAAAGGACATTTTTATGAGAACGAGCACCCTTTTTGCTTTACGAAACAACCACTTTTTTTGCTTTTGCAAAGTTTTAAGGTGGTTGTTTTTATTTCAGTAGGTATTAGTATGAAGAATTAGTATCTATAGTTTCACTTTTTAACAAAAAATCCTGAATTGAATCCTCAAATTTAAAGATTTCCAGTATGGAGTAGTTCTTTTTCGAGATATTAATTCCATATTCAGGAGCACTCTTTTGCCCTGGTTTATCATAATTTCTATCAACGAACATTTCATTTGGTACTTCCCATGCTTGAGCTGGTATAAGGAAAATATCTGGCATTTCTCCAGCATTAAAAATTAATAGAGCCAGGTATAGGTTTTTATTCGTAATGTCGAATTTGCTTTTCTGCATAAACACATATCCTGTTCCTCTAAGAGATTTAACTTGTATCTCACAGAACCGACCATTTTTATCTTTTATAATAAAATCTACACCATGGTCATCTACTTCCGAAGTGTAAACATCACATCCATATGAGGCAAACTCCATCTTTGAATAATACTCTGCATATCGCCCAATCTGTAATGAATTTAGTTTTGCCCAATCAGTATTTGGCATTGCTTTCCCTCCATAGTCAATCCTCATTTTTAAACAGACTTTCTCAATACCAAATAATAACATAAAATAGTAGTATGTTATTTTGAAAATTAAAACTAAAGGTATAAAGAAAGGTAGATACGATGGAGAAACAATATTTTAACCTTATGCAATTCTTCGAGGGCTATGTACGTAATTATCGAAGAATGAATTTATCTCAATTACATAATCGCTCTATGTTCACAAAACGGGAAATTGACTACTTTGCAACCCTCGGAGAGATGCTCGGGTTTGATGCGTTTATTGAAGATTCCAAGTTTGATAAGTCGAAGGGTCGCTCCAGACCAATGGATTTGTCTTGGTGGAAGTGGGATGCACGATTTGATAATGAAAATTTTTTATATCTTGCTCTTCATTTAGAAAGAGAAAACGTCTGGAATAAAGATGTTGAAACAATTGAAAAGCTATTTTCACAAACAGAAAAGGGATATATTCCACACAATGTTATCGGCATACAATTTATTGAGTCGGATGAAAGGATAAACTATCTTAATGAGTTGATTCTTCAAAAAAATAAGGTACAACAGTCAAATGCTTTAATGGTTTACCGTTATTATGATGCCGAGCATGATTTAGAGCGAGTTTGTGCGTATAGTTTTACTCCAAAAGGATTAACCGAGGTAAGAACAGCAATCTGTAAACAGGATGAATCAGGTTGTTGGTACATGTGCTTTGATGAAGATTTTGTCCCATTTCAAAGGGGAGACTTATATAAGGGGTGAACATTTGAAATTACAAGCTCAATTAGTTGAGTTCATGAACCAAGTTTCCAATGACGGTATAGAGATTTACAATGAGTTCAGTATTCAGTTTGAATTAGCAATTTTCCTAAGAGCCAATTTGCCAAAAGAATATAAAATTCAATTAGAACGGAATATCAATTATTTGGATTGGATAAAGAGCATTTTCTAAAGAAGGAAATGGATATTGTTGTCTTTGATTTCTGCTACGAAGGAAAAACATTGTATTGAGATTAAATATCCAACAAACGGTCAGTATCCAGAGCAGATGTTTTCCATGTGTAAAGATATTAAGTTCCTTGATGAACTAATTAATGCGGGTTTTTCTGATTCATATTGCTTGGTTGTTGTAAATGACCCATTATTCTATAGCAATAAAGGTGGAGAAGGGATTTATCGTCTTTTTAGAAAGGAAAAGAAGTTAAAAGGAACAATTCAAAAGCCGACTGGCAAAAAGGATTTTACATACCATCATTAACAATGAGTACAAAATTGAATGGAAAGATATAAGTGGTATTGAAAAATACATTATTACTAAGGTTGAAAGGAATTTATCAATATGATACATATTCTATTCGGTGCATCAGCTTCAGGTAGTTTGAAATACGCTCTAAGGGAAATAGGAATTGATAAAAAGGATAAGGTTATTTCTTTTTGGGACATGTTCTCCATTGGGCCAGTCTGGCAGTTACATGAGGAAAATGGTAAAGAAGCCAGGTTTGAATGGATGAAAAAAGTAGTTACAGATGAATTTGATGAATTTCCTGATTATAAACAAAAGTTTGAAGGGGCAATCAATCAAATCAACTCCATACCAGAGGGAGTCCATATAACAATTTGGACTTCTGATAACGCACATGAACAGACAGGATTGCGATATGTTATACATCTTTTGAAGGGAAAAAATGTTGATATCAGTCTTATAAACACTACAGCAGAGTACGAAGAGCTATTTCAGGTGAAAAAGGTCAAATATACGCCACTTCATACAGGTGAAATTCCCCCTGAAAAGCTCCAAATAATATATGAAGAAGGTCGTGGAAAGTTATTTACGGACCATGATAGAGAGGATTTGGAAAATGAATGGCTTTCTCTTGCGGAGAGTCAGGAGACCTTAAGAATTTGGCGGAATGGAAGGATACAGAGCCTTCCTGAAGACTATTTTGATGAAGTTATTATAAAAAGGGCAAAAAAGCTACATGCTAAACAAAAGACAAAGGACTATATGAAATCGGCAAGATTAATTGGAGAAGTGCTGGGGCATTTAGACCAATATGTAGGGGATGCGTTCCTCGAACATCGACTTAAAACGCTGATAAAAGCAAGAATATTTGAGTCGGAAGGTAGTCTTGAAGCGATGCGTTTTTATAGTGTGCGATTGAAACAGTAATTTTAGAGGGAGGATAATATGAATTGTTTTTGTGAAAGTGGAGAAACAAATGATTTAAAAATAGAAGGCGATGTCGGAGCAGACCCGATTTGGTGCAATAGATGCGGTTGCAACCTTGACATAGAAGATGTTCCGATTTCGGATGAATTAGTAGAGGAATTATCGTCTTGGGCAATGAAGTATGGAGAATGGATTGATTGGGATAAAGATAAATTACTTCCTAATGGAATTGAATTGGAAGATGAATTTAATCAAATTGGACTCGAATTAACTGAAAAGGTAAAACAAGAACTTGGTGTTAAATATAAAGTGAAATACTCACCATCAAGGAGTGCGAGGTCTTATGCACAAAATGGTTTATGAAACTACCTTAACATTTAGCTGATAACTAAAAAGCAACAGAAGAGCAGTAAATTCACCCCGCTCTTCATACAGTAAATGCTTTATTTGAATAACTGGTCAATCTGTTCTCTGTCATAATCTAATATCCAATCATTTAGGTCTTCATAAAGTGAACGTAAATCCTCTTTATTAGATGCGATAACGTCACAGCCTCGGTCGTCATATAAGTGGTAAATCATTTTTTTGGTTACATTAACAAAGTAAATATCAATTCCATTTCTGGGAAACCCTTTTAGAATTTGAGATGGGTGTGGAAAATCTTCATAACTAATAGCAGTTAAAAGCGGTTTATTACGAATGTCGCTCTTTTTACAGGGCAGAACAAATCGGTGCGTGACCATCTCTTCATAATCTTCATCGTCTTCTAAGAAAACACTTGGTAACATCCTGTATTTTAGTTTTAGCCTTAACTCCTTGTCTTTTATATATTTTTGGTAGACCTTTGTTGGTCTCTTTTGTAAAAAGCTATCATTCCTCTCACAATGAATGTCAGTGATTAGCAACATTTCATCCCCATCATTAAACACTTTATTGAAAATACTATTGATTCTTTCTTCGATTTGCTGAAGATTGCTCTTATCTTCATGTTCTACCCGAGGTATAGAGATTTCAAAACGGATACCATATTTCCATAAATAGAACAGGGGCGGTTTTAGGGTTAGATTATCAAAGTGCTCTTTCATGAATTGGGATAATATATTTATCATTTTGTTCCTCCAAATAATATATGGTTAATAATTGCGTACTTTGTAAAAATAGGATTAGAGGGACTATTGGTTAGGAGATGTGTATAAATGTCAGATGTAAAATTGTTCACAGCTATTTATATTCCAGAAACCCCGTTTGTAAATGGAGTATTAAAACCGAAAAAAACAAAGAAACTTAACTTTGAATTGCTGGAAAGCAAAAAAATAGCGGATACTCTTTATCATTTTATTTATAAAAAGGATGAAAAACAAATACACAGCTATTATTATATTGGGGATTTAGAAGATGCCTTGGAAAGATATTTATTTGTGGAAAGCAATGACTTATATGATGACTTTGTTTCGCAGTTTTGGGGCGGAGGACAAAGGTATTGGGAAAGTGGCATGGATACCTATATAGATATAAGTAGTAACGAAGGTGTACTCGAACAACTAAACAAAGCATATAACAATCATTTTTATGAGGAAGGTGAACCTATGCCTATGTGCCATTTTTTTGGACAGCAAATGTGGCATGATAACGCATATCTTATTGCCAATCGTATAGCTTTAATCGAATTAAAAGAGGCAATTGACATTGCCTTAAAACATGGAGAATCAAGATTGGGATTATCTCCTTCTGATGGTGAAGGTTATTATTTATATATTAATTGTGTAGAAGATGATTTTGAGTGGGAAGCGTTGGAAATGCCATATCATGATAAGGAAATTTATGAACCAGATAAATCGGTCGAGATACCTACATCTAAATTGTTTAAAAAATATAAGCGATTTTTTAGTTGAGGTGATTTGCTTTGGAGTCTTTTCCTAATGAACTCGATTTTATATCGTTATTTTGCACTGAACCGACAAAGTTAGACCAAGAATCTCCTTTCTTTTATACTGAATCTACCTTTATATTTGAGAATCATACGGAGTTTTTTACTGTAAAAGTTTCGCCAAGTTACAATGAGTTTGCTTTAGAAGTGAAAAGTAAAATGAATGGGGAACTCATTGCTTACAATTCGTATAAGACTGTAGGGAAAATAGAAATATTGAATGATAAAAAAGATTCAGCTAAGGTACTTCTTATTCTTGATTATGATAGAGACCGTTACATTACTACAGTAGAAATTACGTTCCAACCGAAGTTTTCTTTTATAATAAAAGAACAATATGCTGAATGAGTCTGGACATAGTTATTCAAAGTGTGAAAGCGATACTTCAAAAATAGGAGTGTCGCTTTATTGCTTTTTTAAGTAAAATAAGCAGTTTATAGTTGGTTCTGATTGAAAAAATTTTTGTTTGGAAAGTATAAAAAAGAATCTATTAAAGAGGAACTGAGGAAAATGGATGCTTTAGGTGTTGGATTGTTGTTTCTTATTTTTGGACTAACTTTCTTTTTATTAGTCTTGTTTAAATATACGGAAGAGGAGCATCAGAAGGAATTAAAGAAGTATCAATGGGTGCGAAATGATAAATTTCTTTCCTGGGCAGAATGGGATTTGGTCCTTTTCCATAAAATTGCGAGTAAATCATACATTATAGCGAAAGTGATTATTTTGTTCTTTGCGTTTATACCAATTGCAATTGGCATTTTTGCTTTATGGGCGTTTTTTAGTGAGTAAAAGGGATTTTTTGTTGCAAATGAATGCGGTAAAATAGGCTTCTGAAAAATAAGAAAGTGAATGTGAGAAAAATGGAAATATACAAGATTTCTTGGTATCCAATACTGGTTTTTATGTTTTCTGGAATGGTTATTTTATTTATCCTATTTTGGGATGTGCAAGGCATCCCAGAACATCCATTTGTTTTTATAATTGGATTAATCCTTTCATTTGTAATTTTAGGATATTCTTTTTATCTATGGAGAAAAAGGAAACAAGGTAAGGGATTTTCTTGGGATGATAAGGGAATAGTGATTGACTTAAAAGGAAATAAGGTTTATTGGGAGGAAATCGAAGACATCAAGTTTTACAAAAGTAGTGTTACCAATATGAAGTCTACAGTCATTTATCCACATTATACAAATCACGAAAAAATAAGACTCCGCAATAAGAAATTAATGCCAACACCAGCCCACTCAATTGAGTGGTATCTAATTGAAAAGCCAAAAGAAATGCACAATCATTTAATGAATACTTGGGAAGAAATAAAGCCATTAGGTAAAAACAGAAACTAATCAGAGAATTTTATGGCGGTGAAGAATGAAAAGAAATATTTCAGAATATATCATATATACGTTTTTTGCAGTTGGAACAATTATCGTATTATTTATCGTAAACATTAACATTGATAATACTTTTTCTTTTTATTTTATAATTGCCTATGTCATTTTTCTTCTTTTATCGTTGCTTTATTTCATATTTGCAATCGTTATCAATATCAGGAAATTAAAGTGGTCTGATATAAGAAAAAGAATATATAGATTCATTACTCTATTTATTTTAATAAGTGCTACAACATATAGTTTGAAATATATTTTTCGCCCTTCAGAAATTGATGTTTTTGATTTTGGTACTCCTTTAGGTTTAGCATTTGGCATGAGCTTTTTTGATTTAATATTTTTCAAAGAGAAAAACGAACGTTGAGCTGTTAAATCAGCATTTTTTGGGTATTCGCAGTAGTTTAATAATTCTTCAAAACAAATTTAATACTTCATTGGAAGAAGGTGATTAAAGTGGCTAATGTTTATATATCTACCATAAACAGTAACTGTAACTATAGTCATGATAATAGAGGATATGATGATAGATATGAAATTATAGGTGAACCAAAATATATTTATCATATTGAAGTAAAAAAAATAGAAAAGCTGTTAATTGACTATTTATGTGGGATGAATAAGTTTCCAAATTATTTAATAATTACTACCTATAACGATTATGAGGAATTTGAAACATTGTTAAAAAGGTTATGCCAAGAGTATAAAGTAAATTCATTAGCTGATGTAGTCCTTGCTTCAACAGAAGATGGTGGAATGCTTAAATATAACGTTCCTATATTTAAAGTACAAATAACGGATGTAGTCGCTCTTGAATCCATCATTCGTAACTCTTTCTGGATGGCAGAATCGAATTGTACATATATCCTTTCTTTTTCTGATAATGTAAGTTTTAAAAATGAGATGGGGAAAAACTGGGAAGGTAAAGAGACCGAATACTCTAAGTTTTTGATAGATATGAGTCAAGAAACAATGACGTTAGGGATTACATATGATGCACATGGTTTGTTACTGTTTTCAAATTTAGAAGAACATAGGTCGGTTGATATAATTGCAAATCAACTTCCAAATTATACGATTTTAAAAGGGAATTGAGTGTTTAGGAATAGAAAATACTCTCTTTTTTAAACGGAGGTCAATATGCCAGAACCAAGTATAAGATTAAAGAAGATTTGGGAAGACCTTAACTTTTTTGAAGTAAGTCTTGAAGTTAAAGGAATCTCATGTACTGTAACACTTAATATATATACGTCTAATGATGACTTGGGCGATTTAAGGCAGGGATTGAAGATGTTTCTTAATCTCCAGCAAACTGAGTTCACTTGGATATCGGGCATAGATAATGGTAACACAACTCACTTCTTGTCCCTTAGATTTTTCTTACATAATAAAACGGGAACAGTGGGCATGGAGATAATTGCTGATAATAAAGCAGAAAAACCTTACTGGATGCGGTCAAATTTTTTTATTCTTACTGAACTTGGTCAAATAGATGATTTTGAAGAAAAGATTGAACAGCTAATTCAAGAAGAGATAGATGAATTTGAGAGTGTTATCCCAATAACTTATTAGATAATTGGAGTGATTTAGTTTTTTGTAGGTGTAATCATTGCAAAGGGAATCCTATGCAGAATGGGGAACTGAAAGTGTTAAGTATTAATGAAGCCGAAAGTTATCTAAAAAATAAAATCAGTAAAAATATGACAGATATTATGAAGGTTTGGGAAGTATTCAAAGCATTTGGCAAAGAACAAGTAGAAGGTGAAGATGAAATTGCCTTGCTCTTTCAATGTGGAGTGTATGACTTTACTGGTGAAGAACAATTTTATTTCGACTTAGTTCGGCACTTTACCATTTATGAAGGTGAAGAATATTCGCATATGGAGCAACTTCATTGTGAATTTGTGTTTGAACCAACAGAGGAATTGCATAAATTGGAGACATCGCTAATGTATTTTGATTACGAAGGTGACGTAGAGGATTTTTATTCAGAAGTAGAAAGTCTTGAAGAGTTCAGAATTCCTTTAAGATATAGACCTTTACGATTAGACGTATATCAAAAAAATGTATAGTTGTACGCCATAGTAAATTGAAGATGTTTTCCCTTATCCCTAAAGTCCTAAGAACTGACCTTCTATGTTATCGCAAATCAATAACGGTAAATAGCAAAATAAACTGTAATGGTCAAACATAAATGTACACCAGAGCACGAAAGAGAACTGGACTTATCCTCCAGTTTTCCTCGTGTTTTTTATTTCTAATGGCAGGAAAAACGTACCGTTGGTATGTTTAGTCAGATGTAATCAAACATTTGATTAAAAGCCTGAAAAGCCCGTTAAAAATAGGATTTAAGGAAGGGAAAAGAGAAAGAAAGCAGAAAAATCTACTCCCTAACATCCAAATTCCTGTCAAATAGTTACGGGAAGATTGGTATAATGGTAAAAAGGCGGTGGGAGTATGTTAGATGATAAAAAAATGATTGAAGAAATGATTAAATTTGACGATGCATTCCCAGACGAAGTTTTTGCTGTAGGTCGTAAGCCAGGAGAAGCAAGAGTAAAAGTTAGAGCCTTGTGGAATTACTGTCAGGAAAAAGGCGGAATAGAACCGAAAGATTTAACAGTCGAAGAAATGGAACAATTCTTTGAATACTAAATAAGAGTGGGGTAAGTACAACCCACTCTCAAAATATAGAAGTAGTTCATTCTTAAAATAAAACGATAAGGTCAATTTTTACTAAAATTCAATTTGAACAAAATCATAGTCATTTTCCCCATAATCTTCATCTTTTACATAGTAGTCTTCTGGAACATCCTTAAATGGAATATGAGTAAGCGTTAATTTTGTGTCAATTTCTAATTCTTTATAAAGTTGAGTTAGTTCACTTAGCAGTTTATCAAGTTGTTTGGATTCAATTTCACTAAGTTTTTTTCTGTCGGAATCAGCAACATCTGCATGTACTTGTAACTCAACATCTTTATAACCATCGGTTTCGGAAATAATAACATCTGAATATGGGGCAATATCAATATCCTTTTCTTTTACAAATGGGAAATTCTGATGTATCAAATCAGCTAACATATCAAGTAAAGTGTTAAGATATTCACTAAAGATTTCTGAACGTAATGTGTCATCCAAATCATTACGTTTAATATCGAAAAGTTCCCCATCCCAATTAGCTACAATTTGACTGTATTCTTGGTCCAATTCTTCTTGTATCTCATCTAATAATACTTCATCAATTTTATCAATAAACATAAAATCACCTTTCTTTAATCATATTGTAATGATTTTCTTAATCTACTGTTACAGGAATAAGTATAAAGTAGTAGTTTTTTAACTTCAATAACGCAGAAAAATAGTTTGCTATATGAAATTTTCATTTCTACTTATCTTGCTACAAAGGATTACCAAAAATCATCGAGTTCAATGATTTCAGGAAAATAAGGATTCTTTCCAGTGAATAAGTCAATATTCCACTTCTGCCCCATGTCCATGGCACTAATCTTCCTCAACTTTTGCATTAAGTCTAAATTTCA
Organism: Peribacillus acanthi; assembly: GCF_003073175.1. GTDB lineage: Bacteria > Bacillota > Bacilli > Bacillales > DSM-1321 > Bacillus_BN > Bacillus_BN acanthi. The sequence goes on along the minus strand of NZ_QBBX01000017.1, from coordinate 52,356 downwards.
CCCTTCCATCTGCCACTTTATACAAGTGCCACCACCAAAATTTATTTATATCCTCTTTAGAACATTAACCCATACGTTTCAATCATTTTCTAAATTCTATCATCTTCTTTTTACGCCTCAATAAACTTGTTTACCCCTGCTTTATCCCTGTTCTATCATCGAATATTTTTTTAAGCAAAATCTATAATATATCATTCTTAATAAAAACAAGGAATTCTATTAAGAAGAGTTACAACAGGATGTTCTAATCTATGAAAAGGATTAGGCAGATTAAACAGGAGGAAATAGAGCATATGAGCAAAAATGGTGATGACCGTACAGTAAGTAATAACTTTGGAGCTACCCTGAAGTGGTGGCGTGAAAAACGTCAAATGAGTCTGCAGGAACTCTTTGAGAAGACTGGCGTATCGAATGGCTACATCTCTCGTTTAGAGAGAGGAGAACGCAAAGCTCCAAGCGTTCCTATATCCGCTAAACTCGCTGATGCACTTGGAATTCCACTTTCGTTGCTATTGGACATCTCTACGTCTGATACCCCGATTGATGAAGCTCCTTTAGTAGCGGAACTGGTTTTGTATAATGATTGTAAAAGGGATGCCGATAATCTGTTTAGTAAAGACGAGAAGGAATCTTTTATCCAAATTATCGAGTTTATCCTTGAAATGAGTTGGGATGAAGACAACCGAATTAAACAATTATTCGACCTTTCTGAACTGATTGATGACTTTAAAGAGGTAAGTAAATAAATTTGGAAATTAGGGGACTCTTTTAGGGTCTCCTATTTTTAACAGGAGGAAGAAGGATTATGAGCTTTAATGGGTCAGAGAAAGAATTCCTAATGACATTGTTTTTAGGTCAGGAACGAATAATTGAAAAGGAACTTGGTTTGGAATTAGAAAGTGTCCAGTTTGAAAAACATTATCAAGGTCTTAAAATTGATATGTATGCTATAAGCAGTTTAGGGGTAGAAGTATTTGTGGAAAACCTATTGCTTAAGAGTAATAAGACACATCAAGACAAGATATTAAAAATTATTGAGATGATTGAAAGTGGCATTATCGTTTACATTGCTTCTGCTTTCCATGAGGAACACGTAAAAGAGTTACAAAATGCAGTCAGGAAGTCTGGTAAACCGATTACTCTTTACTTTGCAGAGTTAAATCCCGATATAACTGCACCTCTACAAAGATTGAACCATATGCACAAGCTAAAAGTTTACGAAAATCTAAACTTGTTAAATATAGAAAGTCCTATTCGGCTTTTAAGAAAGGAGAGTATTATTCAACCGATTGTTGCTAAAATAGTGGAACAACAGCAACAGGAGAACCTTAGTGACCTGGAAGCAATGAGAAAAAAAGAAAATGAATTTCTGTTAAAGTCACTGAGAAGTCGTATCAAATACTTCTTGCCTTTTCATCGAGAGAAGGCACACATACAGAAATTACGTATTATCAGTTTTGGAGCAGGTCGTAGTGATTGCAATTATTATGTATCGTTGAGTGATAGAAGAAACGTTGCTTTTGTAGAGTTGAGATTTAGCGATTATAATAGAAAAATATACGAATCTATCAAGGGAAAAGAAAGGATTATTCAAAAAAGGTTCGATGGAGCAGTTCGATTCAAAGATAACTGTATTTCAGTGACGATTAAGCCATCAGAAAGTATTGAGGATACCGTTGGAAAATTGGTGGATATTTTTGAGAAAATGATTATCGCTTTCTCGAATTATACTTATTATTTCTATGGGGACAAAAAGGAAATGTGGCAATATCACGAGCAAGGGATATAAAGAAATTTGTTAAGGCATTGGATATCCAGTGCCTTTATTTTTTTTATATGTATGGTCTTGTTTAGCCATATTTATTTACCTATCGTTCATTCTATCAATATAGTCCATATAATATGAGCTACCATCGCTTGATAATTCATCTCCACAAAAACTACATTCAGCATATACTGATGTAGTAGCAATTCCTGCACCACATGTTGGGCAACTGCGAATACCGTTATTCGATTGCTTACTAAATATTAAATGTTGGTGTTTATTATAAATGACGCTTTGTTTCAGTTCATCTGAATAAACGCCTTTTTCCAATTGTCTACTGCCACACTTGGAGCATACCTTAGAAGAATTGCTCACTAAAGTTTTACAATCCGTACACCATTTCATTTAAACCTTCATGCTAATCACCCTTATATTTAAAAAATAATCCTTTACGGTTTATAAAAAATCAAACCCATCCCTAAAGAATCTCCCTATACCTCTAAGTAACCAAAAAATTAATCTGAAAGGCAAGAAAATTAATTCTGGTATCCAGAATAGCACATCAAAAATGAAATCTAAAAATGTATAATCATCATTACTCTTCTTATTTTTTCTCGTCTTACTTTTCTTTCTATTCCACCATTTGTTCATATGGTTCAACCCTCTATTGAATAATAGTCATTGACTTCCTATAACTTTTCTTAATTGAATTTACGTTTAAGGATTTATTTGGTTTCATTTGTTTGCTGGAATAGAACGCTCGAATGGTGTTTGTTACATAAATATATCTCAATAGTTAATAAAGAAGTATGGAAAAATTCTGTAACAATTCTTACTTCGTCACACTTGTTTCGCAATTGTTCGGAGAAGTTACTTGAAAAGTATGAAATTGTTCATACCTTTTCTAATCTTAAGGAGCTTTTTATTATGGAAACTATCAACTTAGTAGTTTGTTGTGTCATTAACTTCAGGAATTTACAATTCAACAAACTCGTCTGTTATTGAACCAAGGTTTTGTGAATATATCCGTTTCAGAAATCTATAATATAGCACCAGAAAATAATTGAAAGAGAGGGGATTCTTAGATGGATATAAAATTAAAGGATAGGAATATTTTGATTGAAGGCTTAATTCTTCCAAAGCCTTTGCAAATTAGCTTAGAAAAAAGAGGAAAGACGGTTGTGAATCATCGGTATGACGAGTATGCAAAGGAAATGCAAGTATTTTGCTCTTCTTGTAATCGTTGGCATTCTGTTTATAAGCTGGAGAACGGAGAATGGGTCGATATTAACCAAACTTATAAGCTCTGCAATAAAGGGAAGCCTAACGAGTATTTTGACACCTACTGTAGCCAATGTTATGAAATTAAGAAAAATAAGATTGGTACAAATGCAGTAGGGAAAGAGGCAGGGGAGAAAGCTATGGCAGTAGGGAATGATAAGGTTAATAAATCAGGTGAAGTGGGGCAGTACGTACCTTGGAGCGAGAAGGCAGGAGGGATTCAGCAAACGATTTTTCTTGAGCCTGGTCTGGATATTTATTTGAAGCTATACGGTGTCTATCACAATAAGAAAAAGAATCAATTAATCAATGAAATTATCGCTGAATTTAAAGCCAAGAACCCTATCAACCTTTAAAACTGTCATTAAAATACTTTTCCAACTTTTGTTTAAAGAACAACAACCTAATCGTTTCTATATCAAATTTCATATCAAAACCCTATCATATTCAAAAGAAGGAAGGGGGAGAGAACGTTGAAACGAAAAGATGGGGAGCTGTACTACAAGGTTCAAGAAGTTGCGTATCTAATTAATCTTTCTCCTGCCACCTTGTTCAACCTTATCAAGATTAACCACCAAATGAAAGAGAACGGTGAAGAGGGGTTCCTACCCAATGTAACAAAGATAAACAATGTCCAGCATTTTAAGCAATCAGAAGTGAAAGAGATTCGGGCTTGTATTGCAAAACTAAAAAGGGGAGATTTAAAGCAATACCGAACACAAGAAACGACCTATCAAAAAATGAAGCAGGAAAACGAGGAATTAAAGAAAAAACTTGCGGAATTAGAAGGAGGAACGAAAAAATGAGAATCATTGATGGACAAAACTTCCTAACAACGGGTGATTTAGGGGCGTATGTAAAACGTAGCCCAGCTACAATTGCTCAATGGTGTAAGTACAGCGATAGACTGGCTGAGAATGGTAAGGAAAGATTAATTCCAGAACCACTTGTAATAAATGGTCAGCGATTATTTACATCAGAACAGGCATTAGTGGTCAAGGAGTTTGCAGAATCTAAAAAATACGGAAAGATGGCTAAATTTAATCGAAAACGACTGGGTAAACGTGGGGAAGATATCGAGATACGGATGAAAGCAAGGGACAAGGAGCAGGAACAAATGCAGGAGGAAAAGAAAGAGAAGGAATTGGAAGTGGCTTTGGCTAAGGTAAACAGAGCTGTGGATTTTAAAGACCGATTTAAAAGATTGAAGAAGAAATGAAGGGATAATTAACTATTAGTTTTTTTCTTCTTCAGTTAAGTGGCACAATAATGAACAAAGGACAGAGGAATACCTCTGCCTTTATATGGGCTAAAAAATTGTAGTGAGTTATACAAATTTATTATAAATCTGTGAGAATCTACTACCTCTAATCTAATTTTTTATTTTACTAATATCCATAAAATGAACGTATCCATCCTTGCCGATATAATTACCCTCTAAAACTTTAACGTAATATAAACGGTAATCCTCTGTTGCCCCATATTCAACTTTTGTGCCTTCTTTTATTGTTATACCATTTTCTCTTGCATGTTGCATTCCTGCCTCATTACCGTTGTCAACTGCAAGACCGTAGAATTCAGCATCATCTTTATTTTGTACAAGTATTGTGTCCCTATCTATGACACCTAAATCAAGATGAGTTTCTGAATCAACAGAAATATTCTCTTTTTCTTTAAAAGAGGTTATCGCTATGTAACTAACAAAGGAGATAATAATTATTGAAACACTTAGTAATAACCGCATTCTCCTTCTCTTTTCTTCAGTTGCTTTCCTTTTATTTCTTTCTCTTACCATTCTTACATGTTCCCTATATTCTTTTCTTTCTTCTTCATTTAGTTCAGAATGTCTTTTGTATGTCAATTTTTTCACCTATCTAAAAATAATATTCATTTCTTTATATCGGGCATAATCTCTATTAATTTATTTTTATTGGAAAAGGATTTTCTAATCCTAATGACCAGCCATAAAAAATCTATAATTATTGTTCGTTTCCCTTTAAATACAATGAAATTCTTTCTTTCACCATCTTTTCGTTTAAATCATCTTTGTAGTCAAAATAAACTATTCCGAGTTTATAGTAATCACATAATTCAGCTTTTTCTTTATCCCTTATTTTTGTATTTTCTAATGCTTTGTCTCCGCCCATAAAAGCAATTGGTCTATAGTGCTGTTCTCCTTGATATTCAATTACAAGGTTCAATTCTTCAATGAAAATATCAGCTTTTAAATGGTCGAGAGGGTACTGGTGGATAACTTTATAATTCGGGTATAGTTTCTTTATGATTTCAAGAAGTTTTACTTCCGTTGTCCACCTTTTACCTATAGCAAAGTAACCCATCCGAATACGGATGACATCTTCACAATACCTTAAGAAATCTGTTATAGATTGGTCATCAAGCCTATTATCATCAAATGAATGGGTAATAAGATATGGAACTATATTAGAGGGCAAAAGTTCTGGTGCATAAATTCTGCCTCGTGAACCAACTCCATATCCAAAAGCTATACCATTTATATAATGCCCATAGATAGATTGGAACTTTGTTCCGTTTAACGTTTTTCCGAATCCGTATTTTGGGCATACTTTATTGCAAACGTGGCATAAATTATTTTTGAATTGGAGTGTATTAATAAACGCCTCTCCCAAATAAAAACGCAATGATTTAGGAATATCCCCAAACTGATTAAATTCTTCGTTCAAAAGGTATATTTCTAATCCTTTTTGTTGGCATTTGCAATAACATACAGGTGAGTTTTCATTTTCTTGAAAGCCAAAAAACGAACCAAATCTCGAAGGATAATGAACAAAAGGATATGGTAACTCCTCTTCATAAGTAATGCATCCATCTAATTCTAAAGTCGGCACAACTTCTTTCGGTACAATCTTTGAACGGTTGTTATTCACTCCTCATTTCCTCTCCTATCTATTAGGCACAAAATCAATTCCAGCCTTTTCATAGCGATAAAAAGGATTTATTTCATCCCAATCGTCATCCATTTTAATTGATGGCAATCGGTCGTCTTCCTCTTTTGTAACTGTGCAAACAAAGTAATACTTACTTAAAAGGTCATAGATAAATGCCTCTGTTAGTTCTCCAGCTAAAGTAACTTCCGAAATCTGCTTTATATAAAGATTTTTTGGTATCATATGTTCATAAATCAGATTCTTTGAAACCTTTCCTTCTTCAATTGCTATTTTAGCGTTGGGAGTAATGAAGTCTGACATGCTATGTTTTCCACTGAATAGCCCAATTTGTCTAAAATAACTTTCCGTAAGAAAATAAAGGTCATCTCCAATCCCTTTTGAACTAAGATGATATTTTCGTAAAAAATCATCAGTGATTTCTTTTTTTAGCATTAATACGTTAAACAAGTTCTTGCTTAGATGATGAATGTATTCTTCTCTGTTAATGGCAGAGGAAGAAGTCCCTTTATTTAGAACAGGAACGTTAATTTTAGCTTTAACCATTGGAACAGTAGTGTAATTGTTGAATGATGAATCCTCTCGTTTTTGATATTGATAAACTCCTCTTTTCATAACCCAATTACCACTCCGTTTAATTGCATACCATATTGCTTTATTAATGGCTGTAGGGATATACGTATCGAATTCTTTATGATGAAAGGTAGATTGTTTGAACTTTTCTACTAAATCAGCATTTGTAAAAACAGTTCCACGAGCCACACTTTTTTCAAAATGTAAAATGAATTTTAATGTCTCTTCGTTTAGTGAATATTTCTCCATTTGTATTCAATCCAGTCTTTTTATGTTAAATATACCATCTGTCATATAATGCTGTATATTTGCTTGGTTTTCATCGCCTTTAGTCAAAATAACTCAGCAGTCCTTGCCTGGATTTGGTAAAATAAAGGTATAAATAGGCAGGATGTCAATAGGTAAGGGGGAGGAAAAGTGAAAAAGAAGTTAAGCGAACGGGATATTTGTACAAAATTTATTACCCCTGCTATTCAACAAGCAGGATGGGATTTACATAAACAAATTCGAGAAGAAGTAACCTTTACTGCTGGGAGAATTATTGTTAAAGGAAAAGTACATTCCCGAAAGAAATCTAAAAGGGCTGACTACATTATTTATTATAAGCCCAATATTCCAATAGCAATAATTGAAGCTAAAGATGGGGAGCATTCAGTTGGAAACGGGATGCAACAGGGCTTAGAATACGCAGAAATGCTTGATATTCCGTTTGTGTTTAGCTCTAATGGTCAAGCCTTTCTGATGCATGACCGCACTGGACAATCGGAAAAAATAGAGCAAGAGATTTCGTTAGATATGTTTCCAACACCAGAAGAGCTTTGGAGCAGATATAAGAATTGGAAAGGCATTGTTTCGGAGGAGCAAGAAAAAATTGTAACACAGGATTATTTTACGGATGCCAGTGGGAAAACGCCAAGATATTATCAGCGTATTGCGGTGAATCGTGCAGTGGAAGCTATTGCACAGGGAAAAGACCGTATTCTACTTGTATTAGCGACAGGAACAGGGAAAACCATGATTGCGTTTCAATTAATTTGGCGATTATGGAAGTCAAAAACCAAGAAACGAATTCTTTTCCTTGCAGACCGAAACATTTTAGTTGACCAAACTATGAGCAATGATTTTAAACATTTTGGCGACAAAATGACTAAGATAAAGAACAGAACAGTTGATAAATCCTATGAAATTTTCCTTGCTTTATATCAAGGGGTATCAGGTGCAGAGGATTGGAAAAATATTTATAAAGAGTTCTCTCAGGACTTCTTTGACCTGATAATAATAGACGAGTGCCATCGTGGGAGTGCGAAAGAGGACTCAGCTTGGAGAGAAATCCTTGAGTATTTTTCTTCTGCTACACAAGTTGGTTTAACTGCCACTCCAAAGGAAACTAAAGATGTCAATAATATTGATTATTTTGGTGAGCCACTGTACACATATAGCTTAAAACAGGGGATAAGCGATGGATTTCTTGCTCCCTATCGAGTGATTCGTTACATCTTAGATAAAGATACTGGATGGAGACCAACAAAAGGGCAAACGGATAAATTTGGGGAAGTTATTGAAGACCGTATCTATAATGTAAAAGATTTTGACCGTAACTTAATTTTAGAACAAAGAACTTTAGCAGTTGCTAAAAAAGTAACAGAGTATATGAAACGAACAGACCGTTATCAAAAAACAATTATTTTCTGTACCAATATTAATCACGCTGAACGTATGAGACAGGCAATTGCCAATGAAAATAGTGATTTAGTAGCAAAAAATCATAAATACGTTATGAGAATTACAGGGGATAATGATGAAGGGAAAGCAGAACTTGATAACTTTATTCATCCTGGAAGTACCTATCCAGTTATTGCGGTGACTTCAAAGCTAATGACAACTGGTGTCGATGCTCAAACGTGTAAATTAATTGTTCTGGATTCTAATATCAATTCCATGACAGAATTCAAACAAATCATTGGGCGTGGAACTCGTGTGAATGAAGAGCATAATAAATATTCCTTTACTATTATGGACTTCCGAAATGTAACCAATCTTTTTGCAGACCCAGATTTTGACGGAGACCCTGTTCAAATTTATGAACCGAAAGAGGGAGAGCCACCAACGCCACCAGATGAAGGGGAAGATAAAGAAGATATCCCAACTGGCATAGATGGTGGTTCAGGTTATGATGAAGACGGTGATACGGAACTATCGAAAGCAAAGACGTATTATGTTCATAATGTAAAGGTGCAAGTCATTAATGAACGTGTGCAATATTATGCTGAAAATGGACAATTGATAACTGAATCACTAAAGGATTATACAAAGAACACAGTACAGAAGGAATATTCCTCCTTAGATGTATTTTTGCAAAAGTGGAATTCTGCTGAAAGAAAAGATGCTATTATAGAAAAGTTGATTGAGCAAGGGATACTATTGGATGAACTGCAAGAAGAAGTGGGCAGGGAATATGACCCTTTCGATTTAATCTGTCATGTAGCGTTTGATAGAAAGCCATTAACACGCAAGGAACGAGCTATGAATGTAAAAAAGCAGGACTACTTTGCCAAGTACGGTGATAAAGCCAGAACAGTTCTGGAAGCATTACTGGATAAGTACTCTGACGAAGGAATCGAAAACATTGAGAGTATGGAAGTGCTAAAGCTCAATCCATTTGACGAATTTGGCTCTGTGTTAGAAATTATGAAGAGCTTTGGCGGGAAGAAACAGTATTTAATAGCCTTACAGGAGCTTCAACAGCAACTTTATACAACAGCGTAGAGGAAGCAGAGGAGGAACAAAATGTCCATTGCAAATATAATCAAATCTATTCAGGATATTATGCGACAAGATGTTGGAGTAGATGGTGATGCCCAACGTATCGCCCAAATAGTATGGATGATTTTTCTAAAGATATTTGATGATAAAGAAATAGAATTAGAAATTATGGAAGACGATTATCAGTCACCACTTCCAGAAGCCTACCGTTGGAGAAATTGGGCTTCTGATGATGAAGGAATGACAGGTGATGATTTATTAAACTTCGTAAATAACGAGCTTTTTCCTGCTTTAAAAGACCTTCCAGACGTTGAGGAAAACACAAGAGGGTTTATTGTAAAAGAAGTGTTTTCCGATAGTTATAACTACATGAAATCGGGAACATTAATGCGTCAGGTGATTAACAAGATAAATGAAATGGACTTCAATAGCTCCGATGACCGCCATCTATTTAATGATTTTTATGAAACTTTCCTAAAGGATTTACAAAGTGCAGGAAATAGTGGCGAGTATTATACACCGAGAGCAGTCACTCAATTAATGGTCGATATGATAAATCCGCAGTTAGGTGAAACCGTATTAGACCCTGCCTGTGGAACAGGGGGCTTCTTAACCAGCACATTAGAGCACTTAAAAAAACAAGCAAAAACTGTAGAAGACCGAAAAATAATTCAAAAATCCGTTTTAGGAATTGAAAAGAAGCCATTACCACACTTATTAGCAGTAACGAATCTGATTTTACACGATGTAGAAGTGCCTAAAATTCATCGGGATAACTCACTGGCAAGACCATTAAGGGATTATAGTTCCAAGGATAAAGTGTCAGCAGTGCTATCAAATCCTCCCTTTGGTGGAGTGGAAGAAGATGGAATTCAAGCGAATTTTCCATTAAGTTACCGTACTAAGGAAACTGCTGATTTATTTTTGGTCCTCATATTAGAAAGATTAAAAGAAAATGGGAGAGCGGCCGTAGTTCTTCCTGATGGATTCTTATTTGGTGAAGGGGTTAAAACACGTATCAAGGAAAAGTTGTTAGAAGAGTGCAATCTCCATACGATTGTGCGACTTCCTAATGGGGTGTTTGCTCCTTATACATCAATTTCAACTAACCTATTGTTTTTTGAAAAAGGAGAGCCAACCAAAGAAGTATGGTACTTTGAGCATCCATATCCAGATGGTCAAAAATCTTATTCAAAAACTAAACCCATCCGAATTGAAGAGTTTGATTTAGAAAAACAATGGTGGGAAAACCGAGAAGAGAATGAGTATGCCTGGAAGGTTACAATTGAAGATATAAAAGCAAAGGGATATAACCTTGACAGTAAGAATCCAAATCAGGTGAATGATACGTTAGAGATGGATTCGGAGACTATATTAGAAAAGATGATTGAAAATCAAAAGGCTATTCTTGAAATGATGGAGTTGCTGAGAAAATGATAGACCAAATGATTCAGTATATTCCACTTACATTTATTTCTTCGTTGGATGACCTTAAGGTTCAAATTAAAAACACAATAATAATGAAACATGTATTGCAGAAATATCAGGATGTTAGGACATTAGGAGAACTATTAGATAGTACACAATATGGTTACACAGCATCTGCCTCTGAAAATGGGACACATAAATTTTTAAGGATTACAGATATTCAAGGTGGAAAAGTAGATTGGAATACTGTTCCGTATTGTGACTGTGAACGTGAAGAAAAGTACCTGGTTAAAAGAGGAGATATTCTTATTGCCCGAACAGGGGGAACGACAGGGAAAAGTTTTATCATTAATGAAGAAGCCCCTTCAAATGCTGTTTTTGCAAGTTACCTTATTAAACTAAGAACAAATGAAAATACGTTGTTGCCTGAGTACCTAAACCTATTTTTAAACAGTTATCTATACTGGTCACAAATTGCGGAAATGAAGTCGGGTTCTGCACAACCAAATGTAAATGCAAATAAATTAAAAACATTAAAGATACCTATTTGTAACATTGAAATTCAGAAGGCACTCATTGATTTTTTTGTCTATGAAAAACAACAAAGGATTAATATAGAGCCGATTGAAAAAGATGCAACCGATACGTTAGAAAAAGTCGGAAATATATATAAGGTTAAGGAATTATTAGGTAATCAACTAATTCATTGTGAAAATTATAAAATAGCACTATTGAGAGAGGTAATTAAAGGTCAATTAGTTGAACAAGACCCAAATGATGAACCCGCTTCAGAGCTGTTAAAAAAATTGCAATTTGAAAAAGAAAGACAAATACGTGAAAAGATTATCAAAAAGGAAAAAAAGTTTTATCCAATTTCAGAAATACCATATGAACTGCCAAAGGGATGGGAATGGGTAAGAATCAATCAGATTGGTGAGTTGTCACGAGGTAAATCTAAACATAGACCAAGAAATGATGAAATGCTTTATAAAGATGGCATCTATCCCTTTGTTCAAACAGGTGATGTTGCAAGAAGCAATGGCCTTATCAATACGTATAGTAATATGTATAATGATGAAGGATTGCAACAAAGTAGGTTATGGCCTAAAGGTACGTTATGTATTACAATTGCGGCCAATATTGCTGATACTGGTATTTTAAATTTTGATGCCTGTTTTCCTGATAGTGTGGTCGGATTTATACCATTTAAACCAATCCAATCTGGAGAGTATCTCCAGTACTTTTTCATGGTTGCTAAGGGTGATTTAATTGAATATGCTCCATCAACCGCACAAAAAAATATTAATCTTGAGATACTAAATAACTTGATTATACCTTTACCACCTTTAAATGAAATGTTAAGAATTGTAAGTAGGGTTAAGAGTCTTATGGAAATGTGTGAGAACTTAAAGGGTGACATCGAAAGAAATATAAAGAATTGTGAACTACTTTTGCAAAGAAAATTACAAGAAGTCTTTCAACTTGATGAACATAAAGATGGGACTTCAGTCTAACAAATAAAAGAGCCGATGAGGCTCTTTTATTGTATTTTTAGCTGTTTGTAATAAAAATTTTTGTAATAGACCTACTAATCGCTGTCCAACAGTATTTAATCAATTCAATCCAATTCCTATCTCTCCTGCATATTCAATGTTTTCATTGGCAAGTCCAACGCAAATAACCTTACTTGTATCCCTTTTTCCACCTTAAATATTGTTTGGAAAGCAAATATATTTAGTATAAAATTATAGGAACAAACGTTTTGTATCTGTAATACGCATTTAGCCATTTTAAGAAAATATGGTGTAAAATACTAAATAGTCAATAACTAATAGGGGGAAAGGATTATGTGGGCTGATGACGCTTCAAAGATAGACATGTTAGCTTATGAACCTTATGCTAACTTGATTTGTGAAATTGCTACCAGTGAACGTATGAATCCTTTAACAATCGGATTGTTCGGCAACTGGGGAAGTGGCAAATCTACTTTGCTTCATCTGATTGAACAAAATACCATGAATCAGACTGAAAAAAAGATTGCAGTTGTTACTGTAAATGCCTGGATGTTTGAGGGGTATGATGATGCAAAAACAGCCTTAATGGAGGCAATTTTGCAAAGTCTTCAAGAAAACCAAACATTTTTCAAGGAATCAAAAGATAAGATTAAAAACCTAATTAAACGAGTTGATTGGATAAGAGTTGGTAGTACAGCTTTAAAAAAGGGCATTCCTTTATCTTTGAGTTTATTAGCGGGAAATCCTTTTCCTATGCTCCTCGGAGGTTTCAAACCCGAAAATTTTGATTCAGAAAAAGAGATAGGTCAGCATTTGGAAAATGCATCTCAAATAAAAAAGGATTACATTAACCCTTCACAACAGGAAAATATCATTGAAAATGTGCGAAAATTCAGAGAGGACTTCGTAAACATAATTCGTACATCCAATATAGACAATTTAATCATTATGATAGATGACTTAGATAGGTGTAATCCCGATAGAATAATAGAAACACTTGAAGCAATTAAGCTGTTTCTTGCTGTAGAAAAGACCACTTTTGTAATTGCAATGGATGAAAACATCATCACTTATTCAATCAAAAGGAAATATCCTCAATTGGATGATGTAGATATAGATGTCTCAAATGATTACATCGAAAAAATAGTTCAGCTTCCTATCAGAATAGCTGAGTTAGCTGAGACCGATATAAAAAATTATATGCTTCTTTTGATAAGCGAAATGTACTTAAGTGAAGATGTATTAAACCGATTAATCAATAAGCTAAGGGATAAGGGTATTTTTGTTAAAGGGGAAATTATAAGCGGGAAAGAGATAGTAGAAATAATCAATGGTGTAACAAGTGCGAATGGAAACAAGTATAAACAGGGCTACAGCCAATCGGATTTTGAAGAACAAATTCAAATATTCAATAGTATTGGAAGTGTAATTGCGGCCACTCTTAAAGGTAATCCACGTCAAACAAAACGATTTTTAAATACATTCTATATGAGAAAACGTCTTGCTGAGATACAAAGGATAGAACTGAATTTATCAGTTTTAGCAAAGTTAATGGTTCTTGAATATACCGATAGGGATTTATTTAGAGAATTGTATCAGTGGCAGTTTGAAAATGATGGAATTCCAAAACCGTTATCAGATATTGAAAATCAGGTATTAAATGAAAGTTTAAATGATGAAGAAAAGCCCCAGACAAGTCAAGAATTAAAAAATAATGCTTGGTTTGGAGACAAAATGAAAAGATGGATTGGTGTTGAACCAACTAATCTATCTGAAGTGGATTTGTCGCAATATTTCTATTTAGCAAGAGATTCCGTTTCAGACAAGAAACTGTTTTCTATAAACTTGAATCAAGAAGAACGGAAGTTTATTAATCAAATCTGTAACGCTACTACTGCTGAAATTGTAAGAAAGAAAAAAATTGAAGAACTAAAAGTAATGGATGAAGTAACTCGAAGCGAAATCGTTAAAGGAGTCATCTCAAAATATAATCAGGACCAAAATTATCATTTATGGGTGCTAATTGAACTATATAAAATGTTCCCTCAATATCAGTCAAAAATCTATGAGGAACTCAAAAAGATTAAGAAAGGCTTAATTACTCCGACTGAAATATTCTTATTCAAACAATTGGACAGTGAAACGTATGAAAAATTAAAAGAGTATTATGTGGAAGAGAAGAAATCGTCTAAAAAGCTATGGGAAATAGGGTGATAAGGAATGGGAACGTCAAAAGGTTATTTACCTCCCACGGGATATTTATGGCCAGAAGCTAAAAGAGATGTAACAGGTATGATTAAAAACGGATTTAGCCCTTCTTCAATAGGTAAAGCAGTGTCAAGTTTTTCAAAGGCAATGAGAGGAGGGGGCAATTCCCACTCTGGGTCTATTGCAAGGGTAGGGTCGAAAGCAGTAAATTTTATTGAAGCTGTAAAGAATTACGGATTTATAGGTGCTTTAGAGAAAGTTGGATTGGCACATTTACGTGGCAAGTCTTCAGAAGGGCTTCGTGCAGGTCTCTTAGAATATTTTGATGATAGTGAAAACGACTTTTACGGTAGTGTTGCTCAACAGAGTATGAGTGAACTTATGCGTGAACTTTTAAAAAGTGCAGAAGATGAAGAGGATTATAATAATATAATTGGTTCAATTGATACTGGTGAATTTATTAGGGAGTTCATCGTAAAATTTATTCAAAACTGTTTTTTTGCTAATTTCGCAGAAAAAATTCTTACGATGTTTGACAAATTGGATAAATATGATAGTGCAGAAAAAAGTGTAAAGACATATATTCGGACATCCTTAGAGTCTGAGTTTACAATAAAGGACATTCAAAAAGTTGACTGGAACGCACAGCAAGGCAATCAAATTATTACCGACAAATGTAACAAAGCATTTGAAATATTATCCGTTTGGAGTGAGACCCTTGTTTAATATATGGATTAACAAGCAAGATGATGATTTAGCAAATAGCGGAAACAGTGCTGAAAATCTTTTAGTGTTTAATCTTTTTGATAAAAACAATAAATCAAATGTAAAGACTGATGCGGAACAACTATGGAGAAGGTTTGGATGTCAATCTTTATCGGACATTAGTGAGGACTTGTTGATAATAGCCATAAGTGTTTTTTGTGCAGATAAAAGAATGCCTCGAAAAAAGTCAACTGATAATTGGACAAGACGTATTAAACTTCACTTGCCTGTTCTTGAAGTAGAAAAATGGGCTATAGTAAAAGATGAACTGGAAAGAACTCTTGGATTTTTAAGTGGCGATAACTGGACATTTGAATTCAGAAAATCAACAAGTAAGCTTAGAGCTAATAAAAAAAATACTAAGTTCAAACTTATCGACAAGGAAAAATTTGATTCTGTAAGTTTGTTTTCGGGAGGTTTAGACTCGTTTTGCGGAGCTATAACCTTATCTGAAAATCAACAAAGCACTTGTTTTGTTGGTTTCAGGGAATACAATCTTTTGACAAGTAGACAGTATGAGCTTTTTAATGAGATTGATAAGGCATACCCTACGTTAAATAAAGAGCTAATTTTGTTTAATGCCAATCCTTTAGCCCCAATTCAATGGAATGGGGAAAAAGCCAGATTGGGTGCTGAAAGTTCAAGTAGAAGCAGGTCATTTTTATTTTTAGCTGGAGCAGTTGCAATTGCATCGATATTAGGGGAAGGAACGCCTGTGTATATACCAGAGAACGGATTTATTGGTATAAATGTTCCTCTAACTGATAGCAGAAATGGAAGTTGCAGTACAAGAACAACCCACCCTATCTTTTTGAAATCACTAAATCAAATCCTAAAAATAGTTGGCTTAGAACATACAATCTCGAATTTTTATTGGGACAAGTCAAAAGGGGAGATTTTAGCTGAGCATAATGAGAAACTTGTTTTCCAGGATAACGCACATAGAACTCTTTCGTGTTCCCATCCTTGTTTATCAAGATACGACAGAAAATATGACAAAAGTATTGAAATTCCTTGTAATTGTGGATATTGCTACCCTTGCCTTATTAGGAGAGCTTCATTCTTAGCGATTGGTAAGGATAATACTGTTTATAATTCAGTATATAAATTAAATAGTGATTTTCTAATTCAATATAGCAATTTGCAAGGTAGAGCAAGTGATTTAAAAGCTGTACTCTTTAGTTTAAGAAGATATTTCAAACATAGAGATGATAGGGAATATATCAGAACACTTTTAATTCGGCAATGTCCATTATCTCTTGATGAAATTAATGCCTATGAGCGGTTATATCACCAATCTATGAATGAATTATTAGAAATGATTAGATATGAAGATGCCCAAAATGAAGGCGGTTTAATGGAATATTTGGGTTTAAAGGATTTAATTGAAGATGTCAAACTTAGTTGATTTTCATATTCATATAGATTATTACAAGAATTATAGGGAAATGTATGATTATTTTATTCAGAACAAAACGTATGCTTTGTTTGTTACAAATATGCCTGAAATATTTGAGAGATGTAAGAAGGAGTTTCCTGAAAACAAGTATGTGAAGATAGGTTTAGGTTACAACCCACAATTATCAAACACGCATCAATTCAACATGAAGCTGTTTGATAAATGGCTTCCGCATACTAAATATATTGGTGAGGTTGGTTTGGATTATTCTAAAGAATTTATTGAAACTAAAGTGGAACAGCGAAGGGTCTTTCAGTATATTTGTAAACGAGCTGGAGAAACAAATAAGATAATGTCGATACATTCGAGAATGGCTGAGAAAGAAACCTTAGAAATTTTAGTTGAAAACGAGGTTAGATTTGTGGTGTTTCACTGGTATTCTGGCAATAAAACACATTTAAAAGAAATAATCGAAAATGGCTACTATCTATCCGTAAATTATTCAATGCTTACATCTGTAAAGGGTTTAAATATAATAAGAGCAATTCCTTTGGATAGGTTGCTTATTGAAACCGATGCTCCTTTTGGAAAATCTGATATAAAAGGAAAGTCATACAACTTACCTGTAATTTATAAGGAATTTGAAGAAAAGCTCCAGATTAAAAACTTTAGTTCCATTATATTTAATAACTTGAAAAGGCTGTTAATTGAGCAACAGCAGTATGTCAAATAGCAAGTTATATCCCTATCATTAATGGATTAAGTAATAATTCCAAACGAGGATATTTGAAAGTGGTGAATAGTAATGGATGATGCATTTGAGCATATACGTAAATGGCAGAAGATGATGAATCAATTAAACCGACACCAAGAAATGATTAGCAAAATGGCGAGAGCCAGTGAATTGGCAAATAAGATGGCAAAAAGTAGTGTAGTATCAAGTTATATGGAACATGCAAGTGCTGTTGGAAAGGTTAGTACACTGGCAAGTGAAGTAGCAAAGAGCGGTATATTAGCGAATGAAGTTGTTAAAAGCGGTTTAATAGCAAGTGAATTATCTAAAAGTAGTCTAATAAACAGTTTTTATAAAGAGCCACTGTGGACAAAAGTAGGCATGATTAACATTCCACGTCATGACTTTTCTCAAATGGCAAGTGCTGTGGCAAGTTTGAGTAAACAAGGTTTAGCTTTTTCAAGTGCATACCAATTTGCTCCCTTTTTTAATCAAATATCTTCTGCAATCAATAGTTCCTTTGTGGAAAATCTAAGTGAATATATTCATGATACAGAGGATGACGTAGAAGAAATAGAGGAACTGTATGAAGAAGATATTCAAGTAGAAATTAAACGGCCACACTTTTTCGACCTGGCTCTTAAAATCAATATTATTCTCGATATAACAGATGCAGAAGTTCAGGAAGGTAAATTGAATGAAGAAGAAGTGAGCACTTGGAAAAAGGTCTTAACCCCAGTTCTTACGATTCTTGGTCAACTTTTTCTTGCTTGGGCAATGAGCGACACCTCTTTGCATGAAACAAATGTCTATAAGAGTGTTCAGAGTATTATTCATTACGTTGAAACAATGGATATAGATTTTGACTACGAAGAACAGCCTGATTCGGAAGCTCAATAATCAAAAGTAATAGTATTGGGGCTTTAATTGTCTATTTTAAATTGAGAATGAGACGGATGAAGCCCTAAGCCTCTCCTTGAACCAGTTTATACACCTGCAACGGAGGAAGCATAATCACTCCACCTTTTTTCGTTTTGAAGTCTATAAAATCGACCATGACCTCTTTATCTCCCTCCGAATAAAATACGTCTTCTTTGATTTCCATGAGTTTTTTTACCTTTTTCTTCCTGGCATTATAGGAAGCCATCATTTCCAATTCGATTATCATTCCAGCCTTCAGGTCCTTTGCTTTTACGAGCATCAGTAGTTCCCCCTCCTAAGCCTTTTGCTGACCTCCTTAACAAAACTTATTGTACCAAGTCCTACTCACCGATACTACGTTTTCAATGTTTGATACCGTCTAACTAAGAAGTGGGATAATTAAAAAGGGTTTAAAATGCAACGCTATTTGAGAAAAAGAAGGGGGGAAGGCAAGAATAAAAATTATGGATTTTTTCTGCTTTAAAACGTCTCAGTCCCTTGTGGCTGTAAGGAGGGATAGGCTTTGCAACTTTCGGAAAACATAAACCTATATAGTCCTCAATAAAATCTAAAATTGATTTGAACATTGCAGGGAAAAGTTATTACGAAATGTCAAAAGACTCTTTCAAAAACCTCGACTATTTTAAAAATCTAAAGTGTAATTGCAAAAAAAATAACTTTTATCAACAGCCAAGCTGTAAAGGGAAAAATTAAATCTATCATTCTTATAAAACAAGGGGTGGAAAAAGTCATTCATCTTACAAAACGTCAAAAGCCTTTTGGGAATACAACATCTATTGAAGTTGTCGTCACTACAATGTAAAGGATAACTTTTACATTTGAATCGCCAGTATGCGATTAAATTAGTACAAATCTAAGTTCACTGAAAACCAAGAACAGTTTAACGAAATATCTATCTATACGAAAAAACCAGTTGAAGCCGAAAATTGCTAAATACCCAAAATTTCAATTTAAAGTTAAACATCTCATAAAGAAGTAATGAAATAGCTGTTACTTGTAAAATATTAGGTAAGACGTTGTTCGACACAAATGCTATATTTTCAATTGACTTTCCGAATTATACTTTTTTCAACAAGCAACATTAGTCAACGAAGGAGGAAGTATAAATTGGAAAATGTAGTAGCAACAAATATATTTGACGATTTAAAAAATCAAATTTTCGATAGAAACAAATGGAATAGCAAAGTGTTTTCAGTTTATGGGTACGAGGCTGGAGCTGGAAAGAGCAGGAGAACACAACAGTATTTAGCGGAAACAGAAGACAGAGCGTTATACGTGCAAAGATTTTCAAAGGATGGGGAACTGGATGCTACTGCAGAGCGTATTAATTCACTGGCTGGGAATGAAATTGCAGTGGCATTTACAGGTGAAGATACGAAAAAGAAAAGGGCAAGAAAAAGAGCAATCGAGGCAAGGACTCTTTGCATTACCCATAAAATGTATTCTAATATCTGCAGAGGAGACCATCAGGATTTAATAGCAGATAGAAGGATTTTAGTAATAGACGAATACCCAGATTTGTTGGAACAGATTTCTGTAACAAACAAAGAGATAGGGCAGTTATGGACTGAAATATTCCAATATGGTTTTGCTGAAACAGATGACCTTGCCAGTCTATTAAGAGAAATGGCGAATAAATACTCGAATGATTCAGAGGTTCTAAAAAATAGGGAAATTGTATTCGTAAGTTTCCAATCAGACAAATATGACAAATACAAAGAGGTCATCGAGCAATTGCTAAAAAAGGTTGGGCAGACAAAGAGGAATGAGCAAAAGGAATTGTTGTTCAAGTTCCATCAGATTTTGAATAACGGTTGTTATTTCTATGAAGGGGCATTTCACACTTTTGATTCGACACCTAAATTTGCAATGTTAGATTGTAACATCATTTTGGATGCCAATTGGTTCGATTATCGATATTCCCTTTCGACCAAATTCAACGTTATCAAACAGTCAAAAATATTCGATTATTCACAGGCAGAATTTTATCATTACGATTTAAATACCAGCAAGAAGGCGTTAAAGAACTATATAAATCTTACAGAAAAGTCATTAGAACGAATAGATTTGAAGGATAGTAGTGGGGTACTGTTCATTACGGAACAAGGGCAAATGGAACAAGTTGAGAAAGGAATCGAGACCTATTTCAATGACACCTTGAATGGGATACAAGAAACATTGGGAGTCCCCATATCTACAGATTACTTCGGCAATTTAATTGGAAAAAATAATTACCGCAATTTTAATACAGTTATTGTACAGAAAACCCCGAATTTTAACTATGGGACATATGCCCTCACCAACTTTTTCTATAAGTATCATGAAAACCTTCCAACTGATAATATTTCTATTTTCCAGGATGAAGATGTTGAAAAAATTAGATTATCAACGATTTCAGGGGAGATATATCAAGCAATCAGACGAATTGCTCGTGATAATCCTGCTGATGCCAAGATTCATTTATTTAATAGTAATCAAGAAGTGATAGATATGGTGCTGGAGCAATTGCCAAACATCCAATATCATAAATGCCAAATTGATATAAATAGAATAGGGAAAGTTAAGGGAGCAAAAGAGGAAAGGAAAAAGGAGCCAACTCAGTTTGATGAAAAGGTGGAAGAGGTTAAAGGCATTCTTACAAACCTTCAGCAATCAGGTAAATCCTATATCAGAAAGAAAGAAGTTCGGATTCAAGTAGGAATAAAGGATGGTGCGAATTTTTCAAAAGTATTGGATGTGTTACGGCCATTTCTACAAATCAATCAAATTAAAAGCGAGGGGCAAAAGCTCATTTTCAGCTAATATCGAAATTTTAAAGGGTGTCTTTATGGACATCCTTTCTCTGTTAAATGAGAAATAATTGTATTGCATGTTCGTTTGGTTACAGGGGCAGGTAAAAGTGTCATCGGTAACAGTTGAACTGCAGTCGTCTCTAAAAAATGATAACAATACCTGCTATAGATATTTCAAATCCAACTGTAATAGTAAAGCAATCCTTTATTAGTAAATCACTGGTTGGTTTAAAATGAAAACCCCGACTTTTACATAAGCCAAATGGATAAAGAAAAAACAACATCTAAACGAAAAGTCAGTGGTGCTATTATCCATTTGCTTTGTTTTATACAGTTCCTTTTTATAAGCATATGGTATTGATGTTACAGCAATATATTGAATGTTAATAGGTATTTTATTTGTGCTATGGCATTTTGACAGACAGGTTTGATTCTTTTGGTAACAAAAGAGCCTTTTTCAATAGAACAATGATTTTTTTATAGATGTAGTTGCCAATATATTTGTTAAGTCCCAGTGGCGTTTACAATGTACTATAGCTTTGGGATATCAGCCTTTTATTATATTTGTTTTTTCTATGAAGGTATTTGACATTGCGTCAGATGGTTTGGATTTGATGCAGTTCTATTGCAACAAAAGGGCTTTTGCGACATTTCAATAGATAAGCGAAGGCTGTATGTAAAAGTTTTCTGTTTTATTGAAGACCTTAGATTTTTTGGAAGAATAGAATCTTATTTGTGTGCTATTGGCACATTGTAAAGTGATTCTACAGGATGTTGTTTCATTCATTATGTGGAAGTGCTCAAAAAGTTGTATGAAAATCAATCACTCCATTATACAAGAATAAAAATAATACAACTTTTCGATAAATATTTTGACTTAATTCAACACAATTTCTTTCTCATACGAACGTGCAGAACAACATTTCAACGAATTAGTCTAATAAAATTAGTGGGTGTAAAAATTACAACAGAATAGTATTTGAAACATATTTTTATAGAGTTGAAGTGATAGGAAGGAAAGTTGTCATGCGAGGTTGAAGGTACTCGAACACTATTCGACCACTTTTCAAATTCAGACGACTGTTAAATTGCTACTATTAGGTTATAAGGAAATAACCAATGAAAGGAGCTGATAAAATGTCCATAGGACATATTAAAACAGACATCGACCAATTGGAAAGAACGCTGTTCATTCATTTACTTCAACCACTGGCGATAGAAGAGTTGGAGCAAATGCAGGAGAAAGTAAAAGAGTTAAAAGAAGCATTTTTATAAACTTGCTTTGAAGGCATTAGCGTTGAGGAACTGGAAGAAATGCGATTTAAGTTAGCGGAAATTAGTTGCAACATAATTATCGCTTTAAAAGAACGGTTGCATCTGAATATAGTAGACGATATTAGAAATCTCGAAAACTTATATAAAACAGCTTAATGAAAAGAAGGGGGAAGAAATAGGTGAAAAAAGATATGAACGGACAGAACCTTTTTGCAAGAGATTTTAAACAATTAGAGGTTTGGAAAAAGGCGGTGTCATTAACAGAAAAAGTTTATAAATTAGCGAAAGGATTTCCGAAACATGAACAGTACGGTCTAAGGTCGCAAATCGAGCGTAGCTCCAGTTCGATTTCATGCAATTTGGCGGAAGGACAAGGATATGCAGGTATCTTTCCTAATCAAGAAATCCACTTCTACGCAATTGCGAACGGTTCTGCATACGAGGTAAGAGCACAGATAGAGCTAATTTATCGGGTCGGCTATGTGAATTTAGAAACCTATGAGGAGTTAGAGAATGAAGTTTGCCAGATTATCAAAATGCTTATTTCTTTAATTAAGAAGGTGAAAAGGGAGATTGCTTAAGTGCTATAAAATATGCTTCCCATGCCATCGCTAATTCACTTCAACTATCTATAGTAAATTGGATTATTAATATTTTTTTAGAAAAAGTATTGACGAATAACTATAATCTATGTATAGTATGTCCATAGGCAATGGAAATAGAGTTGTTGCCTAAAAAAGATTTTTTGAAACTAATTCATACATTTTTAAAAATGTATTATTATCTGATTTCGGTAAGAGGCCGAATCTATCTATTGTAACTTCATATAGGTTTTGAATATATCCTAAAGGATTTTTCTTTAAGGTTATTTATTCCTATGTGTTATTTACAATAAATAGATTCGGTCTTTTTGTCGTTCCTTGAAAAATTGATAATGGAAACTCTTTTATTGTATTGACCGCTATTGGTCAGGATTCAACAAGGAACAGGTCTTTATTCAATAACAACGTATAGAAACTACGGGAATTTTAAAATTGGAGGAATAAAAAATGGGATATCAAGAATCATTTATTAAATTCAAAGATGAAAAAACTTTGGTACAAGAATGAGAAGATATGAGAAATATGAAAAGGATAGCGACCTTGTTCGCATTGTATGCGTAGATAGGGTTAAGAAACAAGTTTTCCCCTTTAATGAAGGTGATTGGTAGCAGTGGTTGGAGGAGATAGAGGTCAACAAAGAGATAAGAAAAGATTACAAAAAGAATTAGGCATTAGAAATATTGTGGATATAGTATTTTTTGTTGATAATCCGATTTATTGGGAAATGGCGGAGGATAAGGGCGTTTGATTTACAGATTTTTTGAAGGAGCACTTTATACAACTGTCAAAGGGTGAATATGAAGAATTCTTAAAATAATCTATGGGATTCAATAATAAAGAATTTTACTAATATGAGGAGGAAATAATTATGCAAAACCAAGTAATCACAAGAGGAAATGATTTTCAAACTTATTCAATTGGTGGGGGATTAGAATTCGATGAAAAACAGATTTCGTTTTTCATCGGTAATCAATACGAAGCGGCCAAGTTAGAATTACAAGGTCTTTTTACTACTAATGAGGTTTGGATTATTGTAGATAGTCTTAATGGAATGCCATATTCTTCAGAACAGTCGGCAAAATTCATTGTAAATGAGTTTGTTGAAGACTATATCCAACATGGTATTGCCGAAGGATTATTAGATTTTAAAGATAGCTTGTTACTAAATAAGTTGCAAAGATTAACGGAATTTCAGGCATTTAGCATTTTAAAAATGGTCTCTGAATTCCTTGAGACGGATTTGGATGAAGAATTAGACCAAGACAGTGAGGAACTATTAAACGGAATCTTCCAGATATCTGATAGTGAAATGATTATTGATGATGAAGAAGAGTGTTGCGATAGTGAGTTGGATAATTTTGAACTTAGCTGGGAATTAGGGTTTCAAAAACTCCGTCATATTGGTACGATATTCGCACTTAAATTCGGAATATTCATTGCTGTTAGATTTGATGAAGGAGAATTCACTTTATACGAAGACTGTGAGAATTGTGGAGAACTTCACTTCTTAGAATCGTATTCAATCCATGAATTAATAGAATTAGATGTGATGGAAGAAGCCAAGTATTTGATTGAAGAAAATTTTACAGATGAAGATTAATAGCAAGAACAAAGAGTTTGGGATTAACTATCCCCGTCTTATAACTGAAACTTTAGTCATAAGTCGAAATGAATTTTAAGGAGGAATAAATTTATGCAAAATGTAGTAATTGAACACGAATTTACAGTTGATTTTCTTGATTTTGAACCTGAGTGGAAGGGATTTAATCAATTTCCTATGGAAACAGAGCTTGATGATTATTCTTTCAAAGCTAAACAGATGGTGTATATGCTGAATGAAGTTTATCAAGGAACAAAAAGAGAACTAAAAGGATTTTTCAATTTGAATGAGGCAATGCTTATAGTCAATGCGTTTAATGGATATTTATATTCTTCTGAATTACTCAATAAAACAGTGTTAGTTGCTAATGTAGAAGACGATATTCAAATTAATTTGGCTGATGCATTATTTGGTGTTGATGCCGATAAGCTATTGAAGAAATTGACTCAACTAACAGAGTTCCAGGCTTTTACGGTAATAAGAATGGCTTATGAATATTTGTATTCACGAGAAAGAAAAGCGATTGATACGGAAAATCAGAACGAAAAGCTATTAAGTGCAATTTTTAATGTTGAAGAAGATGGGGACCTTTAATGGTCTCCAATGATTGAACTTCAATTAGAAAAAAAGATTGATAAAATATTAAATTTAGATTGAAAAGGAGAATTTTCATATGAATAAAGTAAATAAGAAGGAAAACAACATGGGACTTGGGCAAATGAGACAACGATTAGCGTTAGAAAGAATAAATCATCTTTCAGCATTATTATGTTACAAATATGGTTTAGATACTGTAGTCTGCCAACATGTAAATAAAAAAGACTTTGCTATTTTTGTTATCTGTGAGTGTTGCGGTGAAATGGAGCATTTTGTTACGTATTCTTTGGAACAGCTTATAAAAATTAATGTACAAAGTGAAGTTATGAATCTAATAGAGAACTCTAATAAGGTAAAATTAGCTGTAGAATAAATCACTTGCAAAATAAAGTAACTAAATGGTTTTGTTTATAAATTTTCTGTTGAACATTTGTAGTGATATTAAAGACATTGAAAGTTATAATTTTATTGCAAATCCTTTGAACCAGCTATAATCTATAGTTAATAAGAGTTCTACATGTTATAAATTTCCAAACCCTTATAGGCATCTTGTTTTATAGGTATTTTCCACTTTTAAAAAAAAGAGGGAAAATATCATATAAACAAGATGCCTATTGTTTTTGCCTATAAACAAGAAGGAACAGCATTAAGAGGGTGCTGTATGCTATGTATTTGTATTAGGGAAGCAAAGTTATTGTGTACACCAATAAGCCAATAATAAGGGAGAGAAGCTAATGGCATTCGAGAGAAATAAAAAGAGCAGTAATCCGAATTTTGGGAGAAAGATGTCTGTTGCTGATATGGGACATCCAATTCAAAAGGAAAACAAAATAGCCCTGGATTTATTAGATGAAATGGATAAAACGAAGTTTGGTTTTTTTAGAATTAAAGGAGAGAAGAGGATTTGAGAATAACCTCGTTATTTGCAACAACCACATTTAAACTGCTACTTGAATTTGACAGTAGTGAGTATCGGCTCTTGGATATCAAGCAATTCCTTCAAAGTGATTTAGGGAAACTTAGAGAAATTAGAGAGGACATTAATGTATTCTGCTCAATAGAAATAGATAAGGACTCTGGGACAGTATTGTTTTGTAATGGCGTAGATTTTGATACGGAAATATTATATACGTCCTCAGTCAGCCTTGAACATATTTTTGGAAATAAAGGAGGAAGATGATAATGGGAAAATATCTTCAGATGGGAATTTGTTATAGAGTGGAAGTTGATAAAAATAGATTGGACAAGTTAGGAGTTACTCTTGAAAAATTGGCGATTGAGTTAAATAAACATTTTGACTTATCTCTTTATGATTTAAACGAGACACAAGAAGAAATCATTTTTGAAATTAAAGAATCTGTAGTATTAGAAGAATTGCAGGAATCTCTGCGATATCAATATTCGATGTATCCCCAAGAACAGCCATATACTGATTGCTTTGAATCAACTGTAGAAACAATCGGAGGATTATCGTCATTTCAGGAAATAATACAACTTGCAGAAGAGGGAAATTTCCCTTGCTTTCAATCCAATGTTATTACCGATGAAATTAAGATTTTGGCTTGGAATTGGTTGGAGATTGAAATATCTATGTTCGTATTCTTTGTTGAAGGAAAGATATTTATGGAAGGATATGATTCCTTCTTGAGATATATTGAAAATAATGTAAGAGAATCGAGCGGAAAATGGGGAATTGCTGGAGCATTTAAATGTTTCATAAATTAATGTTCTGATTAATAATAGAAGAAACTCGAAAAAAGGGTGAATATAAATGGAAAAGCGATGGGCAGTTGAGTGTTGGGGAAATCTCGGTATTACAGAAGTATTTTACACAAGGAGAGAGGCAGAAGCCTACTTTCTTAGCATTAGGAAGAAACTGGATAGTAGTAAATATATCATTACCAGAGATTCTATTGTAGATGTAAAAGATAGTAGTAATGCTGTTTATTTAACTAACCTCGATGAACTTGAGTGAATAGTAGACCAATCATCTAACATGTTTACTACTACGGAAAAAGATTTTGTTGTGCTCAAGACGAACGGGAGTGGCAATGATGGTGACAAGTGCTTCAGAATTCCAGTGATAATTGAGATATGAAATGAAACGGAATTTTCGGAAAGGAAAAAGCTATTTAAATCCAACACTTATTTAAGGAAGATGTAACCCATCTTCCTTTTTTACAAGTCTTTTTGGTGTTCATAACAATAAATTTTTCCTTGGAATTTCTTATTAGATAAACAGAATGATTTAACTTTATCAGACACAGCTTTCTGACATACTGCACACTTGTTTTCATCAGTTGTCTTATCAAAATTGTTCTTCTTTAATTGTATGCTTTCAATATGTTGTTTTCTAATTGATTCGTCTAAAATATTGGAATTATAGAGAGAGTTGTATATCAGTTCAATATCATCTTTCATTAAAATAGGATTTTTGTATTGTAATTTAAGCACAGCGACTTTTCTATTAATAAATTCAGTCAATTCCACATCATAAATTACTAATTGATTAGAATGTATCTTTCGTAATTCTTCTTCAATTTTAAAAGTACATCTCTTTGTAAAGGAAACCATGGAAACAAAGTATTGATGGTAGTTCCCATCGATAAAATTTTTAAGTGCTTGAATGTGACCATAATTCTGCAATAATGGATTCAAAATTTTGAACTTACCATTAATCAACCAGGTTTTTCTATCTTTTCCTCCATAAATAGTTCCCTGATAATTCTTTGTCTCGATTACAAATAATCCATACGGAGTAATGATAACGTGGTCAATTTGAGAGAATCCTGTTGATGATTTAGGATTTCTAATTAGCAAGTCACTTAAATACAAATACTCTTTGGGAAGTTGGGATAGCTGGATGTCGATTTTGTATTCTCCCAGTTCACCTTTTCTAACTGCAGTCCGTTCATTCTTTATTTTTGTTGCCTCATTGTTTGTCCTTGTTACAGTGCTTGAAATTTTTTCCTTATCATTACTTGTGTTGTTGTTCTTTTTATTTTTAAATAGAAAATCTAAAAACATGATTTGCCTCATTCCTATTGGAAATAAACTTCTATATTTTTATATCGGCATAAACAGAGCCATTTGTACAACCTTTATAAGAAACGTTATGCAAATTTTAAAATTCAATATTATTGGATTAAGAACGAATATTACTCCATGACATTATGTAAAGTCATGAATGTTGATATATTAAGGTTTCTTCATTTTACCAAATTTCTCTTGAGTTTAAATATGACATAATATATACTACAGATGCATTAAGTAATATTAATATAGAGGTGACTCGTATGAACGTAGTTAGCCCGATTAGAGATAAAAAACAATTAGAACTCATGAAAATGTATCTAAGAGAGAAAAGCAAAAGGGACTATTTAATGTTTATGGTTGGCATTTCAAGTGCTCTTCGTATCTCAGATATTTTGAAATTGAAAGTCGAAGATATTTGGGATGGGAAAAAGCCAAAAGAGTTTATTAAGCTCCATGAAGAAAAAACAGGAAAGTATAAGAGATTTCCCATTACAGAAAATTTGCAAAAGGCAATAAAGGAATATATAAAAGAATATAATCCAGAACAAGAAGCCTTTTTGTTTTTTAGTCGAAAAGGAGACAGGCCAATTACCAGACAACAGGCTTCCTTAATCCTTTCAAAAGCAGGAGACTTCATTGGGATTAAAGAACCTATATCAACCCATTCGTGTCGTAAAACCTGGGGGTACTGGGCTTACAAAAGTGGAGTATCACTTGCCCTTATAATGGAAGCATTAAATCATTCGAGCATTGCAAATACAAAAAAATACCTGGGAATCACTCAAGAAGATTTAGATGATGTTTATATGAATCTCAATCTGTAAAGTCAGATACATATAAAATAGAAGAAACTCGTTAAATATGGTGAGGGTATCATGATAATCTTGGTAGTTATATTGTCCTGCTATTTACGAATTATGATGCTATTTATTGAATAACATGATTAGCATTGATAAAATAGAGTCGTAGTAATCTTAAAATAATATTTTGGATTTAAAAAAGATAAAATAACCATATAGGGAAAGAAGCATTTTGTATTTAGGTGTTTAATTGGTAAAAAAAACCGATTAGATTGCCGATAATACGAAATGCTTCTTTTTTTGCCTATAGTAGTTTTTTAGGGGGAATATGATGGAAGCGTTCAATCAATCAAAAAGAATAAAAAAATTATTAAAAGAAGGAAGGGGGCAAGGGGCTGGAAAAGATTATAAACCTTGGACTACAATCTCGGATTTCTCCAGTAGGGGAAGAGCCTCAAGGGCTTTCGGCATTAAGACAAAGCGAATCCATCATTTGCAATCGGATAATCAATTGCGTTTTTTTCTCATATGCGAGTGGAACAGTAATGTGCTGGATATACGTGAATCATATCCACTGCTCGATGTCATGGAAGTCATTGATAATAAGGAAAATCTCCGTTTCGATAAATTTTGTGATAAGGAAACTGGTGAACAATTAGTCATCTGTACAAATTTTCTTTTAACAGTCAAAGAGCCAGATGGTAATGAGAAATTGATTGCAAGAACTGTTAAGAATACTTCCGAATTAAATAAGAAGATTACTTTAGAAAAACTTGAAATAGAACGGAGATATTGGATGCAAAAGGGTGTTGAGTGGAAGCTAATTACTGAAAAACAGTTGCCAAGACAGGTTTGCAAAAATATCGAGTGGATTAGAGAAACTCTATTGGAAGGCGGAGTGGCAGATAAAGAATCAATGACCCATGTTCTGCTTACTTATCTATTAAATAATATGGAAACTCCTATAAAGGAGTTGCTGAAAGAGTTTGATAAATCAGAAGGGGTTGCCGATGGAATGGGACTATACCTCTTTCGTTACTTGATTGCAAAAAAAGACATAAAAGTGAATATGACAGAAAAGATTAATCTTTCTCAAAAAGCAAGAGATATTCTTTTGTAGGGACAGGAGGGAGTATTGTGAAACTGGCAGAAAATATGCTGTTTAAATACGGAAGTGGAAAAGTAATTAGGGTTCTTTATATTAATCCGTTTACTTCTATTATATACGTCATTGATATGGACAGTAACAGATGGTCTTATCCGATACCAAAAGATGACTTTCTTACAGCTTACCAAAATAAAGAAATGATTGAAGAAAATGATGATATTTATTGCCGAGCTGTTCCAGAGGAAGAATTGAATGAACTTGAGAAGCAAAAAAGAGACCAGGCTTGGGAGATAGTAACTTTTTTCAAAAGTAAGTTATCCGATGATGAACACATGTTTATTAGTAAGTATCGTCAAAAAGCGATGAAGGAGACTATGGTTGTTTTCAGTATTAGTTACAACGGATTGAAGAATATCCTAATAAAGTATTTTAAGGGCAGTCAAACCAAATGCAGTTTGTTACCAAGCTACTTCAGAAGCGGAGCAAGGGGGAAGGAACGAAAAGCAGGAAATAAAAAGCGTGGTCGTCCTCGGAAAAATGGAGAAAATGCAGGAGTCAATATTGATGAAAATATTAAGAAGGTCTTTAAAATTGGATTGAACCGATATTACTATAATACTCGGAAAAACAGCCTGAAAACTACTTATGAGCTAATTTTGAAAGACTTTTTTGTAAAAGAAGTAATTGATGAAAATGGAGTTAAGATACCTGTTCTAAATAATGTGAAGGATTTACCAACCTATGAACAGTTCCTTTACTGGTTTAGAAAGTCACTAAATGATGGTAAACGAGAAATTATTAAAAGAGAAGGAACACGAGTGTACCAACAAAATTATAGAGCAATTATCGGGAGTTCAACACAAGATGCTGAATTAGGGCCAGGAACACTTTTCCAAATTGATTCTACAATTTTCGACTGTCACCTCGTATCATCATTTAATAGAGACATAATTGTGTCACGCCCAATTCTCTTTTTAATTATGGATGTGTATTCACGCCTTATCGTTGGGTTCAATATAACTTTTGAATCACTTAACTCATATTCTGGAGCAATGGTAGCTCTTGCAAATAGCATGACATCCAAAAAAGAACTTTGCAAAAAGTATGGCATCGAAATTGAAGATAATGAGTTTCCATTCTGTGTCCCCAATAGGATTCTTTCGGACAGGGGAGAGCTTGTTAATGGATACATCAACGGTTCTATCCAAAACTTAGGGATTATTATACAGCAGACTCCAGCCTATCACGCAGATTATAAAGGCATCATTGAACAGGCGTTCAACCAAACTAATATCAAGATATTACCCTTTGTTGATGGTGCTGTTATTGGAGGGAATAGTAAAAGGGAGCGTGGTGAAGGATTGGATTATAGGTTGAAATCATCGATGACGATTGAAGATTTCACTAAGGTTATTATCAAAAGTATTTTGTTTCATAATAACCACCATGTACTATCAGATTATATTTTAGAAGAATCAATGATTGAGAATAATGTTGAAAAAATTCCTATCAGATTATGGGAGCATGGACTTAAATACAAAAAAGGTCAGTTGAGAATATTGCCAGAAGAGGTTATTAAAACAAGTCTACTTCCCTCACAGTCGGGACTAATAACTCCAAAAGGGTTGTCTTTCAAGAAAATGCTCTACGCTTCAAAGTACGCTTTGGAAAACAATTGGTTTCAAATGGCAAGAATTAAAGGGAACTGGAAAGTAAAGGTTTGTTACAATCCTACAGATTTGACTGATGTTCTTGTGTTTGACGAGTATGGAGATGGACCGTTTAAATTTAGTCTTTTAGAGCATTTATCCATGTATTCAGGTAAAGGTGAATCCGAGATTGAGCAGATAAAAAATTTTGAGAGAGAACTTGAAAGAACGGGAAAGGAAAGGGAACTGCAAGAAAAAATGAAACTTTTCACGGAGATAGAAGACATCGTAAAAGAGGCAAGAGAAAAAACGGAGGCAGAAAAAGACTATAGCAAAAGCAATTCCCAAAGGCTTAAAGGAATTAAGGAAAATCAAAAAAATGAGCGATTGCTACATCGTGAAAAGGCAAAAAAGGAAAGAGAAATGGAAGTAATCCTTGATGAATCTATAGAGGAAGAAGACGAGTTTGCTATGTTCAGAGATTGGGAGGAGAGTAATGATGATGAATAAAATTTATTTGGATAATGGAATGGAGGCTGTTGAGGCTTCTTATAATGAATTTCCACTTGAAGAATATAACAATAATCCGTTCATTCAAACACTTCCACCACTGATGGATAAGCAAACGATTATTAAGAAATTAATGTTGCCCATACCTTTCAAGGAAGAAGAAAGAAATTTGGATAGTTCATATAGACTACATATGGTTTATAGGCTTTATAAATTGTTCCAGACGCTACCAATTCATATTGACATCTGGAATATGGTATTTTCATTGATTTATCAGGGGTATGTGGCTCGAAATCCTTTTGATGCCGATTATAGGAGATATGTAAATCAAACAGGTAAACAAATTATTAACCGTACCTTTGATATCAATACGAGAACGAATTTTAGAACTACAGCAAGTTGTGCCACATTAATAGGTTACAGTGGTATGGGTAAGTCTTCCAGTACCAACCGTATTCTTAGCCAGATACCACAGGTAATTGTTCATAACCGATATAATGGTCAGCATTTTAATCAGATTCAGTTAACTCATTTAACTTTACAAACTCCACATAACTCCAGCTTGAAGTCTTTAACCTTGCAATTTTTTATGAAAGTGGATGAATTACTTGGAACTAATACATTCCAGAAGCATGTATCTCGTAACCTATCAACTGATGCTATGCTACCTTTAATGGGGCAAGTTGCTCAGAATTTGGGAATTGGGTTGTTATGCCTCGATGAAATTCAGCATATCCAACCAAGAGGATTACAGCAAATGATGAATTACTTTGTTACATTAATGAATTCTTTTGGTGTTCCTATTCTTTTCATCGGTACTCCAGCTTCTTACGCAATATTCCAGCAGGAGTTTCGCATATCAAGACGAGTATCGGGCAACGGCCAAATTTTGTGGAATAATATGGGCGATAATAAGGAGTTTCGCTTCTTTTTGGAATCAATATGGAAATATCAGTGGAATCGTAAAGTTATTCCTTTAACAGAGGAGATGGTAAAGGTGTTCTATGAAGAGACACAAGGGATTTCCGATTTAATTTTAAAATTATTTATTAACGTGCAAAAAGAATGTATCACCAATGGTAAAGAAGAGTTCACAGTAGGTATGATTAAGAAGGTGGCAAAAGAGCAATTTAAATTAATGAAACCCATGATTGAAGCAATAAAATCTAAAAATCCTTATAAAATTGCACAATTTGAGGATTTAAGAAGACTTGAACTTACCGATACTTCTGTATTAAGAAAAGAGATATCAACGTCAACAATAGAGAAAGTCAGTAAGGTTCAACAAGACACAAAAGAGATTCCGAAAGCAACCATAGCCTCAATAGAACCAAAAGTAAAACAAGTTTTAGATTATACAGAAGATGATATAAGGGGATTGTGGAAAGTAGCGAGTAAAAGTGAGAAAAGTATTTATCAACTATTAGTGGATAATGAATATGTGGATGACATGAGTTTCTGGCAAGAAGAAGGTAGTATAAAATGTTGAATTTCATGCCCGTATTGTTTCAAGATGAATTATTAGTTTCAATTTTTTCCCGTTATAAAAATATGTGTGGGATGATAAGCAAACAGGCATTTGAAAAGGATTTATTTAATGGGTTAGAGGGAAGAAAGTCAGTTTGGTTGCCACAAAATCTAAGTGCATTTGTAACTAATCTTCCTCCAAATTCAAAGATAACGGTTGAGGAACTGATACAGAATCATACAATGTATCCATATTACACTGCTTTTATATCAAATGAAAAATCTAATTCAATATTTAATTGTATGACGAGAAAAAGCGG
Organism: Peribacillus acanthi; assembly: GCF_003073175.1. Taxonomy (GTDB): domain Bacteria; phylum Bacillota; class Bacilli; order Bacillales; family DSM-1321; genus Bacillus_BN; species Bacillus_BN acanthi. Next base: position 18,305 of record NZ_QBBX01000017.1, on the reverse strand, counting down.
AAAAGCAATCGAAAGTATGGTTGGATTAGGTGGGAGCAAAGTAAAGCCGAGCAATGTATTGAGATACTGTCCCTTATGTTTTCAAATTGATATGGAACGATATGGTGAAAGTTGTTGGCGTAGACTTCCACAAATTCCAGGTGCTATATATTGTCCAATCCATGAAGTTCTTTATAAAGATAGCAATGTTTTAATAACAGAAAGTAGAAATGCCTATATATGTGCGGATGAAGATGTATGTAATTCTGAATTGGCGGAAGATGTGTACACAACTGATTTCAAAGAACTTAATTTAAGGTACATGGAAAATGCCTCTTATTTGTTATTTCATAATCAGAACAGGCTTGATTTGTCCTTTATTATCCAGTTTTATATTGATAGGTTGAGAGAGAAACAAATAGCTTCAAATATTGGTAGTCTCTACATAGATAGGTTGTTAGAGGCTTTTATGCAATACTATCCTTCAGATTATTTAGAGCTTATGCAAAGTGAAGTGAATTTGGAACAGAAAGCCAATTGGTTAAGGTTATTTGTCAGAAGCAATAACAAAAATAGAAGTCCACTGCGACACCTTCTTTTCCTGCAGTTTCTAAACGTTGATGTTCAAACACTATTTAATACTGATAATGTGATTGGTAAGCGTTCCATAACAATAAATCGTAGCCCTTTATTTTCTATTGAAGAAAGGCGTAAATCGTGGTTGAAGCTCATTGAAGAGAATCCAGGTGCGAACAGGAGTCAATTAAAGGAAATTAGCAAGGGGCTTCACACTTGGATTTGTGCTCACGATTGGAACTGGTATGACGAAGTAACTCCTAAAGTTACAAAAAGAAAGAGCAGGATTGGAATGGTGGATTGGGAGAAAAGAGATGAAGAATATCTACAACTGGCTCGACAAGCGGTGCAAACGATTCTAAAGGCAGAGGGCAAACCAATAAGAATTACTCCAAGGAGTATCAGATATGCAGTTGGTATTAAGCGAAGTTTCCATCACCCAAAACTCGTTAAAACTGGACAATATCTAAAGGAAGTAACCGAAGATATACAGAGTTATCGGATTAGAAAGATAAAATGGGCGATAAATGAAATGATAAAGAATGGACAAAGGTTGACTGTATATAAAATTCAATTATATGCAGGATTTGGAGAGGGAAATAAGGAAATAAAAAGGGAGATAGAAAGATTATTAGAAAAGGAAGGAAGATTATTATAACCTTATTTTGGGGAAAATGATATAATGAAGTCTACAAGAATAGAATCTCCAAGCGGTTCACCGAGAAGACCACCTTACTGGACAAGGGTGGTCTTTCTTACTTTATATAATAACTGTTTGAGAGGGGAAGAAAAACGGTTGAAGAAATGGAGTATCAGTGTTGTAATTTTTATTGCGATTTCATCTTGGACTTTATTTTACTCCAAAATATACTATCCTTCTTTGCCAATAGATTCGGTATCTAAACGAGAGGTTGTTCAAAAAGCGAATAAATCAGATGAAAGTATTGTATATCTGACAAAAGAAAATGGCTACGAATGGTACATATCAAAAATGAATCAAGGAGAAGTATATGAGCAATTAAAACAGATGATGGAAGAGAAGGGTTGGAAATATAAACAACAAATGGGTGCTGGATTCATTTTTCAAAAGCAAAGTAAAGAATTAATTGTTGAAAGCGAAATGTGGACAGGAAGATATGTGATATTTCAAATCCCAATCAGTGAATAAATTAAAAACTTAGAAACATTCTGTTAGATTTAAACGTATATAAACAAAAGGGAAAATAAACAGGAGTGGTTTAAAGATGGGTGAGAATTACCTTTCGCAAGAAGAAGTTGATAGGCTTTTAGAAACGAAATGTGAGCAGGTGTATAGAGAGCCGACACAAGAAGAGATGGAACAAATTTTACATAACTTGAACACTTTACGTTCTGTGCATATGGAAGCACAACGAACAGAAATCGTGGAGGAGTTAAACAGGCTCATTAGCCATATGGATGAGATGGATATTCGAGTGGAAGATAAAGGAGAAAAGAAACATGTGAGTATTAGTGGGAGAACGGATAATGAATATCATAACTCATTTTTCCTTACATTGTTTTGAGTTTTTACATATATGAATGAAAGTTATGGAGGGATATTTGTGTTCAAAATAACACCTAAATGTTCAATTTGCGAAAAAGAAATTAAAGGAAATGAGGTGGTTTTTGTAAAGATGCGGTATCCAGAAAGAAAAGGAATGACGGAAATAAAAGCATATCTACAAAATGAAGGGGAACTAATTTGCGAAGATTGCATTAATAAAAGGGATGACAAATAGCAAAAATTCAACCAATGCCGAACAGAATGAGGGAAAGTGAACCCTCTTTTTTTGCGTGAAAAATTGAAGAAATGGATAAACAAAGCAATATATGTCAAAAAAATTAGTTTTCTCTTTGTTATCTTATTTGTAAGGAGGTTCATGTAATGAGCTATAGTTCTATCATACAGAAAACGATTGAGTATATAGAGGTGAACTTACATGAAGAGCTATCTTTAGAAAGTGTTGCTCAGTTTGCTGGATTTTCAAAATATCATTTTTTTCGTGTTTTTCAAAAAGAGGTTGGTATAACTGCATCTGAATATATCCGTTATAGAAGAATTGCTAACTCAGCTAACATGTTACTTTATACGGATGAAAAGATAATAGATATCGCTCTCTATTATCGCTTTGAAACGCAAGAATCATTTACTCGTTCATTTAAGAAATATTACAATTTACCGCCAGGACAATACCGTAAAATGATAGGCAAATTAACTTTACAAAGGGAGGAAATCGTGTTGAAAAATGAACAGCTATTAAAAGGATGGAAGTTAAGTGGGAGTCATCCGTTTAATTATCAGATGGGAATTGATAGAGAAAACGCTCATAAAGGGAGGGCATCTGGATTCCTAAAATCTGTTACTGCCCAATCTCAAGGTGAGTTTGCAACAATGATGCAGGAATTTAAAGCCGAGAAGTATCTTGGCAAACGATTAAAGCTCTCTGGATTTTTAAAATCTAAAGGGGTTGATGGATTTTGTGGATTTTGGATGCGAGTCGATGATGCACTACATGATGTATTGCAATTCGATAATATGGGTGACCGCCCAATTACAGGGAATAATGAATGGAATCATTATCATATTGTTTTAGATGTACCTGAAAACAGTGCAGTCATTGCTTTTGGTGTTTTACTTTCGGGGAAAGGGCAGGTATGGATTGATGAACTTAAATTTGAGGAAGTAGATAAACAAACACCAACGACCAACATTGATTTTTCTGCCGACCTTTTAGACGAACCTACCAACTTATCTTTTGAAGAATGGGAGTAGATAATATGATGAATTTTCTAATGGCTTTAATGAAAAGTTTTTTACATCTTGGCGGTATTAATATGGCACTTATTCTTTGTTTGGTAGCTGGAATACTTTATGTAGTTAATAGAGAGAAGAAAGGAAGACATAATTTTTAGACGTTATTTATAAATTACAGCCTGTATGTGCTTGGAAATTGTTAAAAATACAGGCTGAGTGTAATTCAGTTGCGATTCATTCACTGATAAGATTATCCTACTTATTAAGTAAATGATGCAATAATCTTTCTTTATCGTCAAAAAACTGCTTCATGATATGATAATGGTTCGTTTCTTCAAGAGTGGTTTCTTTAGCCCCTTCCTCTGTAAGTTCGATAATCTTAGCATTTGGATACGACATGATGATGGGAGAGTGGGTAGCAATAATAAATTGCGAATTTTGACGGACTAATTCATGAATGTGGGCTAACATGGATAGTTGTCTAAGAGGGGATAGGGCGGCCTCTGGTTCATCTAATAGATAAATGCCATTTCCCCCAAAACGATTGATAAATGTTGCCCAAAAGGATTCCCCATGCGACTGCTCATGAAGCGACACTCCCCCAAAGGAATCAATCACTCGTGGTCCTGGAGCAGGTTCACTGTCTAATGCTTCGATGTTGGAAGCCACATTATAAAAAGTCTCTGCCCGTAGAAAAAATCCATCTCTTGGTTTTTGGAATCCCCTTATTAATTTTATATACTTTTCCAATGGAGAATGAGAATCATAGGTTGAAAAGTTAAAATTGAAAGTACCACCCTCGGGATTAAATCCAGTATTAATCGCAATGGCTTCTAATAACGTTGATTTGCCCATCCCATTTTCGCCAACAAAATAAGTGACATTTGGATGAAAGGATAGTTCATCCAAAGTCTTTATGCTTGGTAAACGAAAGGGGTAGTTCTCAAATGAAGCTATGCTGTCACGTTCCAGTCTTAAACCCCTTAAATATTGATGTTCATTTGAATTTTCCACAAGAAATACCTCCGTATTTATGTTTTTGTTTCCTTTTTAAAGCAGTTCATAAATGGCTTTCTTAATACCAAATAATAACATAGAATGGATTTAGACTTATTTAAAAATTCATTTTCTGTGGTAAATTGCTGATAATCATAGTATTTGAGTTTATAGGTGAATATAGGGAGAGTGGCATAGTGGAAATAGAAAAGTTGAAAAAATCCATTGAAGAACTGCCTGAAGGCGAAGCAAAGTCACTACTATTTCATATTTTATTCCGATTGAATCTTGTAAAAGAAACGGATTATTCAGAGACGAATTTTATAAATGACGTGGAAAGCATATACGAAACGGTGTTCAAATTATCAAAGGAACGGTCGGAAGCGAAGGAGGAAGAGACTTTTCAAAAGGTACATATTCTCTTTGGGCTTTCTGGTGCAGGGTCACTAAAATATGCTTTAAAGAAAATGGGCCTATCTAAGAGGGAAAAGGTTATTTCCTTTTGGGATATATTCTCGATTGGTCCTATTGAACGACTACATGAAAGTGATGGGCAAGAAGCAAGATTTCAATGGATGAAAAATGTGATGAATGACGAAGATGACGATTTTCAAGATTATCAACAGGGGTTTTATAACACTGTCAATCAAATAAATTCTGTTCCTGACAATGTGCCAATTACGCTATGGGTAGCTGATAACACTCATGAACAGACAGGACTACGATATGTTCTATATTTATTGCGGAATAAAACGAATGAAATCAAGGTGATTAATGCAACAAAGGCATATGCTGAACATTTTAATCGACCAGATATTCAATATACTATTCTACAAACAGGAGAAATGTCCCCAGAGCAATTGCAAGTTATCTACGAGAAAGACCAATCAAAATCATTATCAGAGTACGAGAGAAAGGAACTTGAGGAAGAATGGATGGCTCTTGCCGATTCCAAGGAAACCTTGCGTATCTGGAGAAATGAAGAGATAAAGAGCGTTAGAGAAGCCTTTTACGACCAATATATGATAAATATGGCGAAAAAACTTCAGATTGACCGAGAAAGAGTACAAGAACCTGAACCTTTTATGAAATCTGCAAGACTAATAGGAGAAGTGATAGGGCATTTAGACCAATATATGGGGGATGCATTCTTTGAGTATCGGCTAAGAAAGCTGATAGAAAAGGGTGTTTTTGAGATGGAAGGTAATTTGAAGGCTATGAGATATTACAGTGTGAGATTGAAACGCTAATGGTTGGCTGAAGAATATAATTTATTTTTGGAGATTCTATCCAAAAAGGTATTTAAATGAAGGTAGAAAGGTGACTCTAAGCATGAATAAGAAGACAAGAATAAAAAGAGGAGACTTATTAAATCGAGATGATATATGGAACATTGTTAGTGATGTGCTGATTGAATTTGGCTACTCATCAGAAAATAAAATAGCATATGAAGCATTTATTGTTCTTCAATACTATTCGGAAATGGAAAGTGGAGGTCATGAAAGTTTATTAAGGTGGAATTCAGACCATATAGAGGAAGTAGGAATCACTCGATATTTGGAAGAACTAATCGATGTTCTTGAAAAAATAGATGCTCATGAGTATGCCGAGATTGAAAAAACATATGGCGAGGAAATGTGGAGATTGTACATTGCTTTGGAAAATAATGAAATAGATGAAAATAAGTTTTATAGCGTTATCGAAAAAGCGAACGGAGAATATTATAACCTCAATGAAAAATTGAGAGAATTAATCGAAACCTACTTTGTAATGATACACACCGATTTAATTAAAGTTGTTGATGATTAATTCTTTTATTGAAGCAGTGAAAAAAGTTTGTACATAAACTAAATTTATAAATTACATTATGAACTTAAAGGTGCAAAATGAAAAATTACACTGAATATCTACCAAGAGATAAGCATGACTCCGAAAGAGTAAACCAATTAAAGAACCTAAGTAGAAAAGAACTCGTTCCTTTGTTACCAGGTCTTATGGAATGGATTCAGGACATGAACTGGCCGATAGCAGAGGAAGTTTCAGAACTACTATTGACTTGTCCAGATGAAATTGTACCACTGATTAAAGAGGTTTTAGCCACTAATGATGACGTTTGGAAGTATTGGTGTTTAATAATTTTGGTGAAAAGATTGCCAGAGGATTTAAGAATGCAATTTAAAAGGGATTTAATAAGACTTGCTGAAAGTCCGACAGCAGGAGAAAAGTTAGAAGAACTTGATGAAATTGCACTGGAGATTGTACAGATGTTTGAATGAATATTAGGGAGCTTATAAATGGAGAAAACGAATGTAAAGGTTTATTTTTCAGCGAAGGCAGATGAATTTTCTATTGAACATTTTACAAATGTATTAGGAATCAAGCCGACAAGGACATATAAAAAAGGTGAAGCTATTAAAAGACCACCTAATCCTAATGTGATTTCGAGAGGAACGCATTATCGGCAATATACAAGTTGGGAGTTAGGTACAGATTACGAGCAGTCTTATGATATTAGTGAACAATTAGATTTCGTTTTGAATCAATTGGAGGGGAAGGAAGAAGAGTTAAATCAGTTAAGGGAAAATGATGAGTTAGCTTATAGATTTACCATAGTTATTCAGATAGAAAATAATGAAAAACCAGCTATGTATTTAGATAGGAGATTTATTCATTTTGCCGATTCCATAGGGGCAGATGTGGATTTTGACCTTTATGTTTATAGCTGATGGAGACGTAAGACTACAAAATAATGAAAGAGCAGGGAAGAACTATCACCCTGCTCATTAAACGATTAAAATTCCCCTTCGCTAAAGTAATCATATAATTGACTGTTTAAGCGTTCCAATTGAATGTTTTGTGAATGAGGAAATCCATCTTTTTTCGTCTTTTGGGAACACATCCAACACGAGCAATGCACTTTTCCCTTTGCAAAATATCCAGTAAAACGAGATTGCCATCCAGTTTGTTCTGCAATCTTTGTTTTACGTTGAATCACTCTGTTTCGATGGTGACGATAATAGGCACGACTACGACTTTTTTGATACGATTTCATTTGCCATCACACTCCTTGGGAAATGGCTTAGCCTGTAAAAGTCCCCCAAAGAAAAATTAGACCCCTACAGGCAGAGCCTGATGGCAAGAAATGTGGTGAGAAGGTCCAAGGTAATCACCTCTTGTAGATGTTTTCCTTTAATTATACAGCAAATAGATTATTTGAATATCTTATCAATCTGTTCTCGGTCATAGTCTAAAATCCAATCATTTAGTTCTTCATAAAGTGAATGTAAATCTTCTTTTTTTGAGGCGATAACGTCACAGCCTCGGTCATCATATAGGTGGTAAATCATTTTCTTTGTAACATTTATAAAATAAATGTCAATACCAGGGCGGTAGAATCCTTTTAGAATTTGGGATGGATGTGGAAAATCCTCATAACTAATAGCAGTTAAGAGCGGTTTATAACGAATGTTGCTCTTTTCACAGGACAGAGCAAATCGGTGCGTGACCATTTCTTCGTAATCTTCACCGTCTTCATCTTCTAAGAAAACACTTGGTAACACCCTATGTTGCAGTTTTCGCCTTAATTCCTTGTCTTTTATATATTTTTGATAGACCTTTGTTGGTCTCTTTTGTAAAAAGGTATCGTTCTTCTCACAATGAATGTCAGTGACCAGTAACATTTCATCGGTATCATGAAAAACTTTATTGAATATGCCATTAATTCTTTCTTCGATTTGCTGAAGATTGTCCTTATCTTCATGTTGTATCCAGGGCATAGAAATTTCAAAACGGATACCGTATTCCCATGAATAAAATAGGGGCGGTCTTAGAGTAAGGTTGTCAAAATGCTCTTTCATAAATCGGGATAAAAAGTTTATCATATTGTTCCTCCAAATAATATTTGGTTAATAATTGCGTACTTTGTAAAAATAGGATTTGAGGTAATATTGGTTCAGGAGGTGTCTATAAATGTCAGATGTAAAATTGTTCACAGCTATTTATATTCCAGAAACACCGTTTATAAATGGGGGATTAAAGCCTAAAAGTACAAAGAAAAATAATTTTGATTTGCTGGAAAGCGAAAAAATAGCGGATACTCTTTATCATTTTATTTATAAAAAGGAAGAAATACAAATACACAGCTATTATTATATTGGGGATTTAGAAGATGCCTTGGAAAGATATTTATTTGTGGAGAACAATCATTTATATGATGACTTTGTTTCACAGTTTTGGGGTGGTGGACAAAGGTATTGGGAAAGTGGTATGGACACCTATTTAGATATTTATAGCCCCGAAACCGTACTTGAACAGCTAAATCAAGCATATAAGAATCGTTTTTATGAAGAGGATGAACCGACCCCTTTGTGCCATATATTTGGACAACAGATGTGGCATAGTAATGCCTATCTTATTGCCAATCGAACAGCTTTAATCGAACTTAAAGAAGCAATTGATGTTGCATTAAAGCATAAAGAAGTAAGGTTAGGGTTATCCCCTTCAGATGGTGAGGGTTACGATTTATTTATTAAATGTGTTGAGGATGATTTTGAATGGGAAGAGTTAGAAATGCCATATCACGATAGAGATTGTTATGTACCTGATGAAACGGTAGGGATTCCACCACAAAAGGCATTTAAGCAGTATAAACGTCATTTGCGTTAAAAAAGGTTAATCTGAATAAAGGGAGAGATTAGATTGAAGCGTGAAAAGTGTCCTTGTTGTGGCTTTCCAACAATCGAAGAACGTAGAATATTTGACATATGCGAACTTTGTCATTGGGAAGACGATGGACAAGACGACCCAAATGCGGATGAAGTGTGGGGAGGACCAAATGGTGATTATTCCCTTACAGAAGCAAGAAGGAATTTTAAAGAACACCTCATTATGTATCAAGATAGGAGAAATACAGAAAAACAAGCCGATAAAGAGGTTAAAGTAAAAAAATCTTTAATAAGTATGTTTGTTGAATTAGACAAGTGCAAACCTGATTCGTCAGAATATGAGGCACTTTGGAGGATAATAAAGTCATACGAAAAAATTTTAATGGAGATTTCTTATGAAACATACGGTTAGCAAGTTGATTATATAAAAAGTGGGTGTCATGTTGGAAAATATGTTGGATTTAGTATCTTTACTAAGAATGAAAAAAGTAAGCGTGATAGAAATACCTAAGTGGGGGACATATCTGCGAAAGCAATGGGAAGATAACTTTGTCAATCATCTTAGTGATACAGAAAAGAAATCTATTTATCTTTATGATGAAGATGGTTGTTGTGGCTACCTATGGCATGTATTTAGTTATGAAAGAAGGAAGTATTTAAAGGAGGAACAAGCTGATATAGCATTTAACGAACAATCAAAACAATCTTGCTATGTTTTTTATCAGCATACGGATGATGCTTTTATACTTGAAAATGCGTCATCTTTAACAGCCGAGGAATTTATAAATGAAGAAGATGTTTACGTAGTAGATAAAGAGTTTAATTGGACTTATGTAAAAACTCATGAAACAGGCTGGTGCGGTCCATATTTCAGTCGAAAAGACAAAACAAACTAAGCTATATGGATTGATTAGCAGTCAATCGTGATGACATTGATAGTTAAAATTGACGGATATTATCACCAAGTTCTAATTAAAGGGAAAAGGTGTTCAAAACAGGAACTTATGAAAAAGTACATAAATTCCAAAACTCTTACTTCAGATATTTTAGACCTTCCAGCTATATTTTGCCGAATTAACTGCTTTGACCAACTTGCCTATGAAGAAGATTCAGAGGTTGATTTTGTGATTGATACCGATACCGATAGAATATATAAACCGTCTTATTAAGTGGGCAACTCTGCTCACTTTGATGATAGAGGAGAGGAAATAGCTTGAAGGTTATATTTTCGATATTAACAATTTTATGTGTTGCAATCGCTTTAATAGGTTGCCAATTACAACAAGGAGAAACAATGGTTCTTTTAGATGAAAAAATATCAGAAATTAAAATTTCAGAGTCGAATGAAACAGGAGAAATGAATGAGGAGATTATTCTATCAATTAAAGATGATGAATCATTAGATGTTTTTGAAAAGGCGATTACGACTGCTGTCAAACAACCAGGGGAGGTTAAGATATCTGAACCTGATTACGATGTAATGGTGGAATACGAGGCGGAAGAAGGGGGACTGCCTACACATGGAATTCATTTATGGTTAGGAAAGGAAAATGAGAAGAGTACGTTTATGTATATTACCGATGATTCTATTTATCTTACATCCCCACAAATGACAAAGGAGTTAAGAAGGTTGATACTATCGAAATGATTAACGTAACAGGAAATAATGTGGAAGGTGCGGAGAAAAGGAAATGGATTTGAATGATATTGAAAGACAACTGGTACTGATAAATGAGAAATTGCAGAAACCGTTCCCCTATAGAGATACAGATAAAATCCAAGAAGATTACAGTAATGCTTTTTCCAAGTTATCTGATGATGATAACTGGTTGACAGCGGATTTTAATACTTATTGCATGAACATCGCTGGGTCTTTAAGTTATGTTTTAATAGGGAAATCAAATAAAATTCCAAAAGGTCAAATAGAAATGTTGAGGTTTTCATTCTTTGAGTTCTTTAAACAATATAGATTTTTTGAAGATAACATAACTCAATATGATGGATTTTACCAAGAATATATGGATTTTGAAAAGGCAAGAAAATTGCTGTTGCAATATTTATCTACATATATGAAATGAGTTGTGGGATTAAAATGCTTTATACTCCCTAATCCCTTTAATCCTATTCCCTGCAATAACTATGTAACCCCATAATAAACTCTTGTGGGACATAATAAACCCCTGTCAAAATCAAAACAAAGTTCTGATATGCCTGTGGAAAACGTGTGGATAAAGGCAGGAAGAAAAGAAAGAATAAGAAGGGTGGGAACAAGAACCCCATCCTTTTTGCCTGAATAAAAAAGAGAAGAAAAAGCCTGATAAGCCCTTTCCTATCAATGCTCGAATAAAAGTGTGAGGGGTTCTTACGAACCCCAAAAGGCTAAAAAAGAGTGAGAAAAAGCAGGAGAAAAAGGCAGGAAGAAAAGCAAGAAATCGCAGAACATTATTATCATAAATAATAAAGTTGTGGCAGAAGAAAGTGAGAAGAAAATTGAGAAAATGCCTGATTCGTGGAGAACTCTATTTTAACTGTTTGAAAATTCTTAAAATATGAACGTAGGAATGACAAGGGTTTGTGGAAAATGGGTGTAGCAGGACATTATTATTACTGAACAGCAATAAGTAGGTAAATTATTTTCAATAAGGGGTCCTGTTACTATCCAGTAATGGGGCTTTTTATTTTAAAAATCAAGATACCCGCCCAAGCCAATTTTTTTTGAAACACATATAGGTAATTATCATGTTTTCACCTGGAGGCCTATATGATGAAGGAGCCGGATCGATCTATTCAATTTTATCCCCAACCTTATATTTATCCACAGCAACAACCCCATCCTAATTTTTATGAATCTTATTTTTATCCCCAACCTCCTCCTTATCAACAGTTCTATCAACAAAGTCAAGATAAGAAGCGAGATCCGGATTTTAATCACGAGAAAAGTAGTAAAGGATCATACGAAATACTATTTCACTGGAATCGTTTAAATTGGAACTTTCAGGACTCTGTTATGAAGAAACAATTCGAAGCAAATCAATACTGGAAAAAAGCGATGCCAGGCAATTTGAAAGTAGATCAAAAAGGGAATTATTATATTTCAGTTCCTCGATGGGCGAAGGGGATACCTTCCACATTAAACCGAATCGTGTTGGTAAATGGAAAACCATTATTAGAGCCCTTTCCGAGTTGGGATTGGAATAAAGTAGGGAATGTAAAAGTTCTTCAATCAGTCTTAGGGTATGAAATTGATGAGTTAAACCGAATGTGGATTCTCGATCAAGGAAAGGTTGCCTATGCTCCTTCTTTAGATGGTTCACAAAAGTTGGTGCTAATCGATTTAAATACAAACATGATGATTGACTCCATAAAAATCCCAGATGAGATTGCATCCTACAGAACATCCTTTTTAAATGACTTGGTTGTGGATAATAAGAATGGTTTCGTTTATATAACCGATTCAGGGAATGGTTGGCCAGATCATCCGGTTGTTGGAGGAATCATTGTTTACAATATGAAAACTAAAACTTTTAGGAGAGTTTTAGATAGACATTTTAGTACACAGGATTTCCCTGGGTTTATTTTTGAAATTGACAACAAACCAGTCTTTAAGAATAAACCTATTAAAATTGGTTGTGACGGTATCGCATTGTCATCCGACCGTAACACTCTGTACTATACGCCTATTACGGGACGTAATTTATATAGTGTAGATACCTCCTATTTAAGAGATTACAATCATTCACTTGCAGAAATCGAAGGAGCGGTTCAAGCGATAGGAAGCAAAGGGACAACAACAGACGGTATGCATGCTGATAACAAAGGAAATGTTTTTTATACGATGTTAGAAGGAAAAGGTGTGGGAATATATAACCCACATAAAAATAACTTTAAGAAATTTGTTTCGGAAGATCGGATGCTATGGGTAGATGGAGTAGCATTTGACCAAAAAGGTTCGATCATCTTCAATAACAATCGACTCCATCAAATGTTTGGTAATGAGGAGGATATCGATTGGGACTATCCATACAATCTGATTATCTGGAAAGCTTTTGTTGGTGAAGACATCAAGTCATATTTATATGCAGAATAAATCCGAGGGGTTAAGAGGTTTGTCTTTATGAAGGCTTCTTAAGTCCTTTTTTCAATGGTGGTAGAGCGGAACTATGCTCATGGTAATTATCATGATTTAATATGAAACTTTACCTATGGAATTACTATCGTTCTGCTTCGTTCACCACGCCTTTAATGTGTTTGAATTTGCAAACACTAAGCCACATATCCTTGATAGAGTAGAGAGCGAGAACACTGGATATTTTCGCTAAAAAACAGTAAGAAATGTTCATCAGGCACATATAATCTATTAAATGCCAAAATAGCTCCTCAAAAATTTAATCAATCGTTTGATTAAATAATTTCTTCTTTCACTGTATTCTTAATTTCATTAAAATGAATATAAACAATTTTCAGAAAATAGGTGTGATGAGGAGGATTAAAGATTTGAATTCATTTCCTTATCCCTTTAAGGGTGATGTATATCGGTATTCCAATAATTCAACGCTATTAAAAGTGCCTAAAAGTATTGATATTACGGATACCTACGTGGACGAAATAAAACTTAAACGGGACCTGCTAACCAAATATCCGAAACGTTGCTTCCAATCTCAGTCTCATTCGATAAAAGGACAATGGGAGATTCTAGAGCTAATAATAGATCATCTTACAACCTATTATCCAACTGAGTTTTTGATAGATAAGTATGGTGACGATTGGGTTTTCCGCAATAAAATCCTAGACGAAAAACATCATTTTACATTTGGCGATGTAGACACTCTTCCATGTGAGCCATTGGATTTTATCGGAAGGCATGTACAAGAAGATTTACTATTCATGATGCAACGAGATGGTGATTTATTTTTGGATGCAGGTCAGTTATGTTTTCCTGCCAATTGGTCGCTTGCGTTTAATCTAGGGATGAATTTTAAAGAAATTCATCATCCAATCCCGGGATTTAAAGAAGAATCTTTAGACAATCGAATAAACAATTTCCTTCTAAGATTAGAAGCGGGAAACCCTTGGGGGAGAAAAAATTGGTCATTAATGGCGGGAAGTCGACTCGATACGTCACTAGAAACGTTTGATCAATGGGGCCAGGACCGAAAGAAAGTAACAAAAGAAAACGCAGGAGACGTTGTCCATTTACGTGTAGAAGATCAGAAATTATTCCGTCTGCCTGGATCAAATGGAATCTTATTTACCATCCATACTCATTTAATATCTTTAGATGAATTTACAACCAAACGAGAGTGGCTCGTACAATTTTATCAGATTCTCCAAGAACTACCTGAATATATAACGGATTATAAAGGACTTTCCTTATTTAAAAAACAGGTGTTAGATTACTTAAAGGAAAGACATCAGGAAATTAGGTGAAAAAAGTGAGAGATTTCCTTCAAGAACCAACTTTCATTCCTGGAAAACGAAAATATTTATTTATTGGAGATCGAAGGGGAATGGAGATTTTTAAAAAAATAATTGGAATAGTGCAAGAAACAAAGCTTGCTTATGAAATGAGATTACTAGAAGAGTCTGAGAACATATCCGATTGGTTGAGTCAGCAAAAAATGGGGAGCTTTCTCTATGTTGCTGCTCCATTTGAGACACTTAAAACGATTGGTCATTTGGTACAAACTATTGGATTTACCGATGAAGAAGCGCAGTACATAGCCCATGGGGTTGAAAAGAGAAATGTGTTTTGTTGCCGGTGTCATGGTATTACGGAGATTGAAATACAAGTTCAACCAGAAATTATATGTCTTCATTGTGATTTACTAATGTCGATTTCAGATCATTATTCTCCTATACTAGATGCCTATTTAGGGTATGTAGCTAAACTTTAAACAAAGGTGGAAAACCGATGTATAAAGAAGAAACCATTCCAGTTAAAGTTCATTCAGTTTTCAAAGAGAATCAATTTGTAAAACGATTTACACTTGTTCCGGTTAATCGTACCAACCTCCCTTCTTTTTCTGGTGGAGCACACATTACGACTTATATGAATAGGCTTCAAAGGTCATATTCTTTAACGAGTCATCCGAAGCAGACGAGTAGCTACCAAATTGCGATTCGTTTAAGCGACGATTCAAAAGGTGGTTCAATCTATTGGCATAACCATGTGAAAGCAGGAGACACGTTAGCGATTAGCTATCCAAAAAATCATTTCCCACTCAGCTTTCAAGCAAAGCACCATGTGTTTTATGCAGCGGGTATTGGAATTACCCCCTATTTATCCATGATGTCTGAATTGAAAGAAAGAGGAGGCTCTTTTGAACTTCACTATGCTTCTAAAACTAGAGAACTTTGTGCCTTCTACCATTTTTTAAATAAAGAATATCCAGGTCAATGTTATTATTATTTTTCACAAGAAGAAGCTTCCAAACGATTAACAGTGACCTCCCTTCTTCAACATCCAATCGGAACCCATGTGTATTTTTGTGGACCAGAATCCTTTATCACTAAATTTTCTGAATCAGCAAGGAATATAGGATATCCATGCTCAAGTATTCATGTGGAGCGTTTTAGTCCTGTAAGGCCGTTACATCCTAAACCCTTTCAAGTGCAACTATACAATGGAACGATAGTAGAGGTTGATCAAGATAAGACATTGTTGGAAGCGCTTATTGAAGCTGGGATTAATGCACCTTACTCCTGTCGTGTAGGGTGCTGTGGAACTTGTGAACTAAAGGTGGTTGAAGGAGAAATTGATCACTATGATTCTTTTTATGATGAAGAGGAACGAAACTGTCAAAATAGGATCTTAACATGTGTTTCAAGGGCTAAATCTAATAGGTTGGTAGTTGATATAAAGTAGTCTTAAGGCAGTCATTTGACTGTCTTTATTTTTTTTGTGGTCTAACATATATTAGTATTATAGTAATAAAATACATATATGGTAAAAAATTCAATTTAAAGGATGCCGTTTATGAAAAAATTAATATTTTTACTAGTTGTTTCTACTTTTCTAGCATTAAGTGGTTGCTCTTCTTCTGAAACTACATCCACCAAGAAAAATCAAGAAATGAAAGAGGAGAAAGTGTCGAAAGAAGATAGCCTTAAGGTTTATTTTGAACCTATGATTAAAGCGGTGGAAGAGAATGATATCAATCGATTTCTTGAATTCCAAAACGAGAACAATCCATTATTTTATAAAGAACAAGTGCGTTGGATGGAGGAAGCTATAAATAGAAAAAAAGTAGGCTGGAAGATATCAGTTGAGGTTGGAGAAATAAAACTGAAATCAAATAATCTAGGGAGCTTGGAGATGAAGGTTTCTTTGCAGTACCAAGACTATAAAGTATTTGATAATTTCGTAACCTATTCCATTATTCAATCAAATGAAAAGTGGAAAATCAATGATTTATTCTTCAAGGAAATGTCTGAAGGTCCCCTCCATGTCTACTATTTAGATGGTATGGATGAGAATCAAGTTTCTCAAATATTAAAGGAAGCTTCTGATGTTATCCAATTATATAAAGAACAGTTTGGATGGAATCCGCAGGATGTTCACGTTAAGCTGTATGATCGGATGGAGCACATTTCAGCTACTATACCTACGAGCATTCTAAATGGATGGAACGAGACGGGAGAATCTCTGAAAATCCTCATTGATACAACGAATAGTGACTCTTCAGTCCTTCAACTTCTTGCCCATGAACTGAGTCATAAAATGCTATCTGATTTTTCTAATGATAATGTATCGTTATTCCTTCAGGAAGGATTAGCGAAGGTATTGGAGAATTCTATTCAAAGAGAGTCAGATGGGAAACTGAGCATTAACCCTGGCTACTCCCTAGAAACTGAGAATCATTATTTATTGAATATTAAAGAGTTTATCCCTATTAATGAGATAAATTACTTAGATTATAAGGATGTTCATGAACTCTATGGCTATGGCTTCTTAGTTACAAAATACTTAGTAGAAACATACGGATTTGAATCATTCATGAAATATGCCAAAAATCTAATGGAGTATGATTATATTGATTTAAGGACCGAACACAAGCTTGAAACTATTGCGGAACGATCAACTAAGTCCTTGGAGAAAGTATATGGGCCGATCGATCAGTTATCTAAAGAGTACAAAGCTTTTTATGAGCAAAAATAGATAGGGGGCTCACCATGCAATTAAGGAAACCGAGTGCGTTAAAGAAAGGTGATAAAGTAGCGACAGTCAGCCTCTCATGGGGGGGAGCAGGAGACGAGGATCTCCTGTGGAGATATCAAATGGGAAAAAAGAGATTAGAGGAACAATTCGGTCTACAGGTTGTAGAAATGCCTCATACTCTTTGTGGATCGAAATTCATCTATGAATATCCTGAAAAAAGGGCAGAGGATTTAATGAATGCATTTGCTGATCCTTCGATAAAAGGGATTTTTGCTTGTATTGGTGGTTACGAAAGTGTAAGGATGTTACCCTATATAGATTATGGTGCGATCCGAAATAACCCGAAAATATTTATAGGATATTCTGACACAACAGTATCACATATGATATGCAGAAAGGCTGGGGTAGCCAGCTTTTATGGACCATCCATCCTGGCTGAATTTGCTGAAAATGTAGAGATATTTGATTATACATCTCATTGGGTAGATAAAGTCCTTTTTAATACTGAAGCAATTGGTGAAGTTCCACCTTCCCCTATTTGGACGAGTGAGTTTATTCCATGGGAAGAAAAAAATAAAGGACGAAAAAGGAAAACGGAAGAGAATAATGGCTATGAAGTGTTACAGGGAGAAGGGGTCCATCGCGGAGAGTTGATTGGAGGCTGTATCGAAGTACTAGAAATGCTAAAAGGCACAGAAGTTTGGCCTCCCCACAATGAATGGGAAGGAAAGTTACTATTCTTCGAAACCTCTGAGGACAAACCTACTCCTGAATATTTAGGGTATTGGCTAAGGAATTATGGATCTCAAGGAATCTTGCAACGAGTGAATGGATTATTATTTGGCAAGCCGTACGATAATCAATACTATGATGAATACAAAGAAATGATCGTAAGAGTCGTTCGAGATGAATTGAAGCTTACTAATCTTCCAATCTTCTATAATATGAGCTTCGGACATACGTCCCCTATGATGATTATGCCTTATGGAGTAATGGCGGAATTGGATTGTGAAGGGAAGACGTTTAGGATTTTAGAGTCAGGAGTCGTATAAGATAAAAGGCAACCAGCACACTGAACTGCCCCCTGTAAAGTAGACATTGAAAATAATAAAAATGATTTAAGCGGCTTTAGCTCTATATTCCATAGGGCTAAGGC
>NZ_QBBX01000016.1:90626-91086 GCF_003073175.1 Peribacillus acanthi | reverse complement strand
TGACTTGCTCATAAAATGTCTTTATTAAAAAGACTAAAATTTAAACGTTGACGTATTGTTTTGTTTAGTTTTCAAAGAGCAATATAATTGGAGCGGGTGATGAGAATCGAACTCACGACATCAGCTTGGAAGGCTGAGGTTTTACCATTAAACTACACCCGCATAATTTTCTTTAGAAGTAAATCTCACTGGTCGGGAAGACAGGATTCGAACCTGCGACCCCTTGGTCCCAAACCAAGTGCTCTACCAAGCTGAGCTACTCCCCGTAAAAAATATGGCGCGCCCGAAAGGAGTCGAACCCATAACCTTCTGATCCGTAGTCAGACGCTCTATCCAATTGAGCTACGGGCGCATATTATATAATGAAGAAATAATTTGGTGCGGCCGAGAGGACTTGAACCTCCACGGGGTCGCCCCCACTAGGCCCTCAACCTAGCGCGTCTGCCATTCCGCCACGACC
>NZ_QBBX01000016.1:43652-90616 GCF_003073175.1 Peribacillus acanthi | reverse complement strand
GTGCGGATGAAGGGACTTGAACCCCCACGCCGTAAGGCGCCAGATCCTAAGTCTGGTGCGTCTGCCAATTCCGCCACATCCGCGAAACTAAATGGTGAGCCATGGAGGACTCGAACCTCCGACCCTCTGATTAAAAGTCAGATGCTCTACCGACTGAGCTAATGGCTCTAATGGCTGGGGTAGCTGGATTCGAACCAACGCATGTAGCAGTCAAAGTGCTATGCCTTACCGCTTGGCTATACCCCAATGATGTTTACTTTTCAAAGAAGCAACTTTTATATCTTACCACACAATAAAAGTGTTTGCAACTATTATTTTTTTATTCTTTATTTCACCAAAAAAATATGGCGGTCCCGACGGGAATCGAACCCGCGATCTCCTGCGTGACAGGCAGGCATGTTAACCGCTACACCACGGAACCAATAAGGTGAAAGAATGGGAGGCGACTAATTCGCTTCCCATTCTTATAAAGATGACCCGTACGGGATTCGAACCCGTGTTACCGCCGTGAAAGGGCGGTGTCTTAACCGCTTGACCAACGGGCCATAATGTATATGGCGGAGAAGGAGGGATTTGAACCCTCGCGCCGGTTACCCGACCTACACCCTTAGCAGGGGCGCCTCTTCAGCCTCTTGAGTACTTCCCCATAAATAAAATGGCTCCGCAGGTAGGATTCGAACCTACGACCGCTCGGTTAACAGCCGAGTGCTCTACCACTGAGCTACTGCGGAACAATATGAAGCTGAATTCTCATCGACTAACTTGTCGACTCTTTAGATTATAGTTAGATTCCTACCCGAAGTCAATATTAAAATAATATTTTTTTATGTTAATCCAATGGAACTCTTCACCAATTTTAGACGACCTTTGCACTTCCCACAAACATACTTATCTATATTTACCCTTTTCTTTCTCCTATATTTTTGAGCACAATTACTACACTCATATAAATAAAGTTTTTGAGGGCTTTTACTTTGCTTACGATAGCTTTTAAGAGGAGTACAAAACCGTGGGGCACCTACTTGTTTCATTAACTCCTTGAAGTCACGATCTTTATGTTGATACCCACGACCCTCTAAATGTAAGTGATAATGGCACAACTCGTGCTTAATAATACCAACAATCTCATTAACCCCATATTCCTTGTAGTATCTTTCATTAATTTCTATATTATGAGATTGAAGCAGATACCTTCCACCAGTAGTCTTTAAGCGAGCATTAAAATAAATGGCATGCTGAAATGGTTTATGAAAAAGCGTAATTGAGATTTCTTCTGTCATTCTTTGCAATTGATGATTGTCCATTTAAATTCTCCTTTAACCATGACAACCTATTATATCATACACTGCATTAACGCTAGCATAAGATTGGGGGCTACAATATGCCTAAATGGTTGCAAAGTCAAATCCGTAGAGCTTTCCTTGAAAAAGATCGATATCAAATCAAATTACTAAATCAATGTTGGTATTACTACAAAAAAACAAACACCTTCAAGCAATAACGCTGGAAGGTGTTCATTTTCATTTATTTGGAGGTAGCATCGTAAGCGAAACGCGTTGCTTTACTAAGTCAACTGAATCCACCCAAACCGTCACCACGTCTCCGAGAGCGACAATATCTAATGGATGTTTAACAAAACTGTTGCTTAGCTTGGATAAATGGACTAGCCCGTCTTGTTTAACCCCAATATCAACAAAAGCTCCAAAATCGACAACGTTTCGAACTGTGCCTTGAAGTTCCATCCCTTGTGATAAGTCTTCCATCTTTAGAATATCTGACTTCAATAACGGTTTAGGAAGTTCATCCCTTGGGTCTCGTCCTGGCTTTACCAAAGCATCTATAATATCTTTTAATGTAAGGTGTCCGATTCCAAATTCTTTTGAAACCTCATCAAGAGAAACATTGTTCAACGCTTCTTTCAAGCCTTCTGATCCTATCTGAGACTCTTTGAATCCTAGCTTTTTTAACAGTTTTTTGACCGTATCGTAGTTTTCGGGATGAATGCTTGTACGATCCAATGGTTGCTCGCCATCAACGATTCTTAGAAACCCTATACATTGCTCATAAGTTTTCGCACCAAGACGTGGGATTTTCTTCAATTGAGATCGGGTAGTGAATTTGCCCTCATCTTCTCTTTTGTTAATAATATTCTGAGCTACGGATTTTGAAAGTCCTGCTACATTTTGCAACAAGGATGCAGAAGCAGTGTTGACATTTACCCCTACCTGGTTAACTGCTGTCTCTACAATAAAGGTAAGAGAATCTGAAAGCTTTTTCTGAGATACATCATGCTGGTATTGGCCAACACCAACAGATTTAGGATCGATTTTCACTAGTTCCGCAAGCGGATCTTGTAATCTTCTCGCAATGGATACTGCACTTCTTTCTTCAACTTGGAAGTTCGGAAATTCCTCACGAGCCAATTCAGAAGCAGAATACACACTCGCCCCCGCTTCATTGACAATCGTATAATATATTTTGTTATTTTGTTCCTTAATCAGTTCCGCAATAAATTGTTCAGTTTCCCTAGAAGCAGTTCCATTACCAATGGCAATTACTTCGATGCTGAATTTCCCAATAAGTTGCTTTACTTTTTCTTTTGCAGCTTCTTTTTTCGAAGCTGGTGGATGAGGATAAATGACACCTATGTCCAACACTTTCCCTGTCTCATCTACCACTGCTAATTTACAACCTGTTCTATAGGCTGGATCTACCCCTAATACAACTCTCCCCTTTAATGGCGGTTGCAATAAAAGATTGCGTAAGTTTTCGGAAAAGATATGAATGGCACGATCTTCTGCCTTTTCCGTCAACTCTCTACGAATTTCTCTTTCGATTGAAGGCTGAATCAGTCGTTTATAAGCATCTTCAATTGCTTGTTTAACGTAATCTACACTTATGGATTGTTGATTTTTTATGATTTTCTTCTCTATGTATGACACAATTCTATCAGTTCCTGCTTTTAAGGAAACCTTTAAAACACCTTCGTTTTCTCCTCGGTTTAAAGCGAGGACTCGGTGAGGTACTATTTTCTGAATCGGTTCTTCATACTCGTAGTAGTTCTCAAAAACTCGTTTCTCATCTTTTTCTCCATCTTTTAGCGCAGCTTGAATCATTCCAGAAGTAAAGGTTTGTGTTCTTATCCATTGTCTAATGGAAGCATCATCGGAAACTACTTCTGCAATAATGTCTTTTGCTCCATCCACTGCTTCTTGAGGCGAGTGAACACCCAATTCTTCTGAAAGATAAGATGCTGCTTCCTTAAGGACATCCCCTTGTGCCGGAAAAGCTAATAACCAATTCGCAAAAGGCTCCAGCCCTTTTTCTTTTGCAACGGTAGCTTTTGTTCTTTTCTTTTGTTTAAAAGGTCTATAAAGATCTTCTACTATTTGAAGTTTCTCTGCTTGCTGAATGCTTTTTTGTAGTTCAGGAGTAAGTTTCCCTTGTTCTTCAATATTGCGAAGGACTTCCTCTTTACGCTTTTCTAAGTTCTCTAAATAATTCCAACGTTCAATGATGTCGCGGATTTGCACTTCATCCAACGAACCTGTCATTTCCTTTCGATACCGCGCAATAAAAGGGACTGTATTCCCATCTTCTACTAGGGAAATCACTTGTTGAACTTGTTTTTTTTGCAACTTCAATTCTTTTGAAACTATGTTTACTAAATCAATGGATTGTTCAGATAATGTAGTCAATGAATCTCCCCCATTATTTTATGAATTGTTTCCATTTTAACAAATCAAACTGTTCAGAGGAAATTTGGTTGATGTAAATTTATACACATAAAAAGGAAGCTTACATTTTCTTCATTGTAAGCTTCCTAATATAAACGTCATATCATCAGATTGTGCGGTATTGGAATCCAATATTGTATCAGCTATGCAATCCAACGGTGAATGAGAATTCAAATAAGCTTTAATTTCCCTTAATTCAAGCCCGTCTGAAAACAATATAAACCTTGAACCCGCTTCATATTCAAATGTTTGAATATACATTTTTACCTTTCGACCAGACAGATAGCCTGTTACAGGTAAAGGATATAGCATCTTTCCAACCTTGTGATTATAGAGAAAGAACTTTATATTACCGACAGAAATATATTCAAAAGTCCTAGTTTCATAATACATTTTTATAATGGAAACTGCTGCACCACGCTTGTTAATCATCTCTTTATTGCATATGTCCATGAGTTGGACAAGCGGTTTTGAATGATGCTGTTTGACAGCGTTGATTACGGCGGCAGATGATTCATTAGCGTATTTTCCACTTCCAAGTCCATCAGCAAGGACACATATGAAGTATTCATCTGTAGATGTATAGAAAAAAGAATCCCCACAATAAGGGTCGCCTTTTTTAGAGGTTTGCCTCACCAAAACCTCAACATTAGAATTCGAGAGGTCATCTTGAATCATTTACTGAACTCCGAGTTTTCAGAATGAATCGCTTCCTGAAGCTTTTTTATTGCTCTACGTTGCAATCTCGAAACATGCATCTGCGAAATCCCCAGCTTTTCTCCAGCATCTTTTTGGCTCAAATTCTCTAGATATGTGTAGTGGATAATACTTCTTTCCCGTTCTGACAATACGTGTAGAACTTTTTCAAGGACGAGGCGCTGATTTACCTTTTCAAATCCTTGATCAATGTTCCCGAAGATATCTAATAATGTGACAGTACCTCCATCAGAGTCAGCCTCTATTGAATGATCCATGGATAAAGCTTGATAACTCTTACCCATTTCCATAGCTTCTAACACTTCTTCTTCTGACACTTGTAGGTAATCCGCTATTTCATCTATCCTTGGGGAACGTTGTAATTCTGTCGTTAAATCTTCTACAGTAGTTTTTATTTTTGGACCAAGTTCTTTAATTCGCCTTGGAACATGAACGCTCCAGGTTTTATCCCTTAAGAACCTTTTGATTTCACCAATAATGGTAGGAACTGCAAACGCCTCAAAACTTTTACCGAAAGATTCGTCATATCGACGGATGGCTCCTAATAGACCAATCATCCCAACTTGGGTGATATCTTCTTGAAAAGATCTTCCTCTAGAATATTTCCTAGCAATTGTTTCAACCAAATTTTTATAATGGATTACAAGGTGATTTTGGGCCTCTTCATCTTGGTGAAGCTGATAGGCTTTAATCCACTCGCTTACCTTTTCCTTCATGGCTTGATTAGGTTGAGATTGTTTCTGCATCACTCTCCACCTGCTCTCCTTCGACATACTTTGTCATAAATACTGTAACCCCATTATTTTCATGGATTTTCACTTCATCCATTAGGGTTTCAATGAGATATAGGCCTAAACCTCCTTCTCTTAGGAGTTCCACGTTTTGATCCTGTGCATACGGACCAAGGCCTTGTCTAACTTCATCAAAGTTACAGCTATGACCGTTATCTCCAACCATTACTTCTATTTTATCTTCAAAAAGGCCAAATCCAATTTTCACTTCACCAGTATCGCCTTCTTTATATGCATGCTGCACTGCATTTGTCACTGCTTCGCTTGTAGCTATCTTCAAATCTTCAATAGCATCATAAGAAAAACCCATTCGACTAGCGATTCCAGAAAGCGTAAGTCGAATTACACCAACAAACTCTGGCTTAGCAGGAATTGTCATTTCAATGTAATCATACGCTCGACTCATGATTGTTCACCCTCTGCATCACTTTTAATATTGATAATATCCCCTAGGCCAGTAATATCAAACAACCTTTTAAGACGATCACTTAAACCTTCGATAGCAAAATCTCCATTATAGGAACGTACATTTTTAAAAAGACCTACAAATACTCCTAGACCCGTACTATCCATATACGTAACTTCGGAAAGATCGACAGTCATTTTCACATTTTCTTGTTCAGAAAGAGGAAATAACGACTCTCTTAACTTCGGGGCAGTATATGCATCTATTTCACCCTTCACTTTCACTTGTACATTTGCATCTAAATCTTTAACATCAATCGTAATATTCATTTTGACCCACCTCTTTACCTACTGAAATTGCTTTTTATATATACCCGTAATTCTATGACTTAAACCTAAAATAAAAATAAGTCCCAATTTATTTTGTCCTCTTCAGTACAATCAATGTAAAATCATCTCTTAACTGAAAATCTTGAAGCTTTTCTAATTGCTTAAATAGATTTACAACAATTGCTTGTGGATGAAGGTGTATATTCTTAGTGATGTAGTCCACTAAATATTCCCTTTCAATAAAACCATCCTCAGTGCGACATTCAGTTACACCATCTGAAAGCAGAATAATCATATCTCCAACTTCTACTCTACGTTCGTACTGTTGATATTTCGTCCGTTTATCTACACCAAGAAGTAACCCTTTTGCTGATAATTCTTCAAAAGCACCATCAGCAGCGTGATAATAAAACCCTGGTTCATGACCAGCAGACGAGTAAGAGAATATATGATCATACGGGTTATACAGGCCATAGAACATCGTTATGAACATACTTGGATCAACGTTCTGCTCAACCACTCTATTCAAATTTTCTAAAACTAAAGCGGGGGCATGTCTATTCTCAGGTAAACTATCCATTGCGTACTTAATCATTGACATACAAAGTGCAGCAGGAATCCCTTTTCCTATTACATCAGCAATAGATACTCCGATAAAATCATTTTCATCTTGCACAAAGTAATAGTAGTCTCCATTCATACTTTTTGCAGGGACACTAATTGCCCCAATATCAAGACCTTCCACGTCAGGGATTCGCGTCTCTAGCAAAGTACTTTGAACATTAGCCGCGATTTCTATCTCAGATTTTAATTCCTGTTGTTGATGGCGAAGACTTTGGTGTTCCCGATAAGCAATCCCATACCCCATCATGACTTCTAATAAGAAGTCTAAGGAATGTAGGACCGTTTCAGATGTATCAGGAGACAAATCCAAAAGGATACTTTTATGCCAACTTATGATTTCTTCAGGAGATATTTTTTGTTCCAACGTTGTTCTGCTAAGTTTTTGTCCTTGATACAAAGCTTGTTCCGTTTGATTTTTTATATAATTCGAGAGAGCTTCACGATACTTGTATTCCATTGACTCTCTATCTTGGTCCATGTACCTTCCCCCTAGCGGAGCCATTTTGTAGCGCGAATATCAGTTCCTTCCCCAGGAGTGGAATCTATTGAAAAGTCATCCATCAATCGTTTAACACCAGGCAACCCTGCTCCGAGGCCACCTGAAGTAGTATAGCCATCCTCCATTACTTTTCGGATATCCTGTATCCCTGGCCCTTCATCAGATGCAATGATTTTCATTCCAGCCTTACCATTGTTATATACTTTTTCAATACAGACTTTCCCCTGGCCAGCATATAAGTAGATATTCCTTGCCAATTCACTAATAGCTGTAGTAATTCTTGCTTGGTCTACCGTTCCAAACCCCAGCTCTTTTGCCACGTTACGACCTAATTGTCTTGCAGCCACGATATCCCATTCATTAATAATTTTCACACAGGATTGAAGCTCCATACACTCAATCCCCCAGTTCCTGTTGTAATTTCTCCAGGCCTTTTTCCAAGTCCAAGGCTGTATATACATCTTCAAGACCAATCCCAAGTTCAATCAAGGTTATCGCTACAGCTGGCTGGATACCTGTAATTACAACTTCTGCCCCCATCAACTTGGACATATTTACTACATCACCAAGAACCTTAGCGATGAAAGAGTCGATGAAATCGATTGAAGTAAAATCAATGACTACTCCATTGGCACTTGTTTCATGTATTTTATGAAGTAAATCTTCTTGGAATTGTAATGCAGTACGATCATCCAATTCCCATTGAATAGAAACGAGCAAATAGTTATGCAGTTTCAGAATAGGGATTCTCATCAGGAGCCCTCCACTTCATTGACACCGACAATTTTACGATTCGTAATTTCTAAAGCGGCCTCAATTCCTTTTTTCAAAGAATTCTTAGTGACGATTTCATTAAGATTAATCCCTAAATTTACGATGGTCTGTGCTATTTCTGGTCGAATACCACAAAGCATACATTTCGCGCCAATTAATCGAACTGCTTCAGCAGCTTGGATAATATGATGTGCTACCATCGTATCAACTACCGGAACTCCTGTAATATCTATTAAAACAACCTCTGAACGGTGCTTCACGGCACCATTCAATAAGTTCTCCATGATTTGTTTCGCTCTTTCAGTATCAATCGTACCAACCAAAGGCATTACCGTAATCCCTTCTAAGACAGGAATAAGTGGAGCAGACAATTCTTGAAGGGCGATTTTTTGAAGAGAAACCGTCCTCTCCCATGTTTGAGAATACATATTTACAATTTCGTTCGTCATTGGAGTTGCCCATTTATCAAAGTCGTATACAATCTCCATTTGATTGTCCGGATTAATCAATCCCGCCTCGTTCATTCCTTCAAAAACAATTAGGTTAAATTCTCTTAAACCAGCTGTCACAAAGGTTAATGGCCAACCTAGACGAACTACTTTTTCCGCAAAATCTGTTAATTTATTTTGAAATTCTTTACTATTTTCATTAAAATTTGAAAGGACCATATCAATGAATTCACTACTCGTCCGAGCGAACATTTGGTCAGAAACAACCTTAATCAACCTTTCGTCCGCATTGGCTTTCATTCTATTCATCCAGTCGTTTAAAATACTACCCCTATTTTTTGTTATATAGTCGTATACAAGCTCGTGCATAGTATCCTCCATTTCAAAACCCTAGGTTATATTGAGTGCTTAAATCACACAAATTTATTTATATTGTTACCGAAACGATTATTTATACCCGTTCTTGAATAAGGTTAAACCTATTTTTCATATTTTTTCTGAAATTCAAAAGAACAAAATCCCTTTTAAAAAAGGGACATTCATGTTAACTATATCTTTTCTTCACAAGAACCGTCAAATAATAGCCAGAATTATCAAAATAATAATAGCGGAATTACCCTTTTTAAAAAACGAAAACGCCCTTACAATTCGTAAGGACGTATATATTAAAACTCTTTTAATCCCAAGCTGATTTGCAAAGCCTCATCGACTTTTTTCATAATCACGTCATCTAGATGGGTAATCATATCTGTTAAGCGTTTCTTATCAATGGTACGTATTTGCTCAAGTAGAATTACCGAATCACGTTCAAAACCGTAACGCTTCGCATTAATCTCTACATGAGTAGGAAGCTTTGCTTTTTGAATTTGGGCTGTGATCGCTGCTACAATTACTGTAGGACTAAAGCGATTACCAATATCATTTTGTATAATCAGCACTGGGCGGGTTCCACCTTGTTCTGAACCTACCACAGGGGACAAATCTGCAAAGTATACGTCACCACGCTTAAAGCCCAAATCGTCATCCTCCACTTACTAGACGTTCTACGCAATGCTCGGCTTCGTATTCTGCTAGGAATGCTTCTGATGCAATTGTCAAATTAATAGCAGCCATCTCTAAATATCCGCGTTTCATCTGATCACGAAATTTTCTCTTTTTTCTTTCGTTTAAATACATCATTGTGGCACGGTAAATAAGCTCACTGCGATTGCCGTTTTCTTCTTCTGCGTATCCATCTAACTCTGTCAATAGATTTTGAGGTAATTGAATTAATATCTCTCTCGTTGCGCTGGATTCAGACACAAGCATACACCTCCACCATCACTACACACCTTTACTACTTCTCATAACATATTACCATTTTTACGCTTAAATGCAAAGAGTATATTGGATTTCCATAATATTATCGTCCAATTTTAATCTCTTTTATGCATAAAGGTATGAGGTTCTATCGTTTTTCGAGTAATTTTATGAAGCCACTGTATTACACCGTTTTATTTTATTAATCACAGGAGAGAATTATGAATACATTGTACATTTTTGTTTCGAATATATTTCCTCGGGACTCTGCTTGAAATCATACAAACTACTTCATAATTGATGGTATTTAGTTTTACGGCAACCTCATTGACAGAAATTCTTTGATTTCCATTCCAACCAATTAACGTGACGGTTTCCCCAACCTCTAATCTTTTTGGTAGTTTCACCATGCATTGATCCATACAAATCCTACCTACCAAAGGGAGCCTTTCCCCTCTAATCAAAACTTCTATCCCTTGGAGTTTACGTAACCAGCCATCCGCATATCCGATAGGTAATGTTCCAATCCACTCGTCTTCTTCAGGTGTATAAGTTGCTCCATAACTTACACTCTCACCAGCCTTTAGTTTCTTAACATGCACTAACTTCGTATGAAGACTGAATGCTTCTTTTAATGGCACCGGAAGTAAATGCTCCATTTCTAAGGAGGGAGTAAGACCATACATGGATATTCCAACACGAATTGCATTGAAATGACTTTTATCAAACCGAAGACTAGATGCACTGTTACTAGCATGAATGATATCTGGACGAATCTTTAACCAAGAAAGCATCTCCTGAAAGGTAGTATATTGATTCTCGTAATACGTAACGTCTAATTCATCTGAAGTTGCGAAATGAGTATACATTCCTTCGATGATAAATTGAGGGTTATCCTCTACAAATTCTTCGATTTGGACTAAGTCTTGACGATCTTTAATTCCCAATCTGCCCATACCCGAATCACATTTAATATGAAGAGTTAATGTTTGATTTTCTTTTAAATCTTTTTTTGCTTCGATTAACCAAGTTGGATGAAAGACAGTAACAGTTATTCCCCAATAAGCAGCCACGGAAGAATCACTTGGTCGTGTCGCCCCAAGGACTAAGATTGGTGCTTCAATCCCTTTTTTCCTTAATGAGATTGCTTCATCTAAAAAGGCTACAGCTAAGTAATCCGCTCCTGCTTCCAACGCTACCTGAGCCACCTGCCAATCTCCGTGCCCATAACCATTTGCTTTCACAACCGCAAACATTTTTACCCCTTCTGGCAATCTATCCTTCATAACCTTGACGTTATCATATATATGGTCCAAGTTTATTTCAGCCCAAGTATCACGGTAATACGCTTCCATAGCCACATAAAGCCCTTCCTTCTATCGGTACATGAATCGTAAAAGAAAAATGTTTTTAAAAATTATCACCTCTTAATTTAAAAGTGTCAAACCATATAGTGAACATTTCATGCAAACTTATACTTTATTAGAATTTCCCATCGAAACAGGTTAACACAATTTCCAATACGGGAAAAAGCAGACCATTATAAAAACGGCCTGCTTTACATGTAAGGTTATTTAATTGGATTTCCTTGAACCGAGCGAGCTACATCAATCATTTCTTCTGGTGTTAGTTCTTGGGAAGCCAGTGTATAATCTACACCATCATATGTCCAAGTAATCATGTTAGCAGTCATCGCTCCTACTGTGTATCCAAGATCAACAGGCTCACCAATAACATTAGTTGGAGTTAATGTTGTTTGTGCGATTTCTGTTTTTTCTTGAATTAGAGTAAAGCTCTTTTCCCCATCATACGTTAAAACGAAGCGTTTTCCGTCTTCTGTATCCATTTCTTTTTCATCCACCAAAGTAACACCCTTTAGCTCAGCAACTGGATATTTCACGGCAAAGTCTTCTTCTTTCACTTCAGCCATAACTTGAACTTCAAGTTGAGCACCTGTCATGTTTTTCTTCATATCGAATGCATCCTTTTCAAAGGAAGCATCAAATTTCACGTTAGAAAATTCAACAGTAACCAACGTATTCTTGTCAGGATCCATCACTTTAACACTTACAGGAGTCAAATCCTTTTTATTAATGGTGATTTCTTGATACGGAAGCATTTTATTATTTTGGTAACGAGTCTTTGTTTCAAACACATAATGTTTGTCAGTCGATTTAAAGGTGGAGGATTTATCTTCAATAATATCCTTCACTAAAGATTCGTAGAGGTAAGCTTGGCTGCTATTTTTTGGCCACTCACTTTGGAAACGAAAACTCTTATTCAATGCAGGCGTTAAAACAAATACACCTTCTTGATTACGAAGAATCATTTGACTTTGATCCTTCTTTTCATTCTTTAAATTCACACGATAGAAATCTGGATCTTGATGCCATACTTCCACATTATACACTTGTGGTTCAGTACCCATTTGTAAGGTCATTTTGGCATCAGCCTTATACCCTTTCATTTCGGCTACCTTCTCATCCAAAGCCTTCACAACTTCTTCTTGAGATTTCTGTCCGCAAGCAGAAAGGGTAAATAGAAGCATCAGTCCTGCAAATACTACTAACAATTTCTTCATCTTTTCAACCCCTTTTTATCATTTCTCATGAAAAGGGAGACGAAAAGGCTGGTCCAAACATTCTCTTTTCCACTCTACTTGTAGAATTACCATTTGTTGTGGGCAACACTCCAGAAAAAACTCAAGAGTGTACCGTTCTTTAGAATCGAAAGTCCCGAAGTTTCTTCTTACCTTGGGAAATGTCCACTTACCTGGCCTTGTCTCACCTATAGCACTATGAGTATATGAGGGGAGATTTACGAATATGTCCAAGTATTGACAAGCTGATAAGAAAAAGAAATTTATACTATCGTTCAATAATGACCTGAGCCGCAGCATACTGTTGACTGTGAGTGATAGACAAGTGAACTTTATTTTTTTCAGGCTTTGAAAAAAATGGTTTCCCTCGTTCATCTGAAAGTATTTCCATGTCAATAAATTGCAAATCCTTTCCAATTCCAGTACCTATAGCTTTTGAAAATGCTTCCTTCGCAGCAAACCTTCCTGCTAAAAATTCCGTCTTCCTTCCTCCCTTTAAATTTTCGTATTTTTCCTTTTCTTTCGTTGTAAGAATACGATCTACAAAACGAGGTTGTCTCTCAGAAAGATTTCGAATCCTATCGATTTCCACAATATCAAGACCAATACCAACTATCATCGAACCACCTTCTTCTATTTTAAAAGGTATAAACATAAATATAATGGACAAACCGTTTAATACGAATCCCCTACTTGAGGTGTGTAAATAATGTTACTAAGAACAGAAAGCCTTCAACAATTTGTAAGATCTTATCCTATTTTTTCGTTCATAATTGCTCTTAATATAATGGTTTTTTTAAGTACAGCCATTCCGCTTTTTCCAAACAGAACCATATTTGAATCGTTAGCAGGCGTAAACCTTTGGATTTCCCAAGGTGATTACTGGAGATTATTAACTCCAGTTATTTTACACAATTCTTTTTCTCATCTATTGTTCAATTGTTTTTCCACCGTACTATTTGGCCCTTACGTGGAAAAATCATTAGGTTCTTTCAATGTGTTGCTATTTTATGTTTTGTGTGGAATAGCGGGGAATTTAGCCACATACTTCATATACCCTCTTACTTATACGCATAGTGGTGCTAGTGGAGCTATTTATGGACTACTAGGTTTTTATCTATATTTAGTTCTATTTCAAAAAAGCCACTTGACCAAACAAGATTCGCAAAGAATCATTGTGTTGACGGTTGTTGGTGTTCTAATGAGTACCTTCCAACCAAACATCAATTTAGTAAGCCACCTTGGAGGATTGATGGCAGGCTTTTTCATGGCGCCATTCTTTTTTAGACATCCATTTCGTTTCTTTGGTCGATACGGCCAGGCAGGTACCAAGCTTTGATGATATCCGCATCCTGTTCGTCCATATGAACAACCTTCCCTGTACCCGGACCAATCCCAAGCTTAATGAATGCACTTAGAGTAGACAGTTGCCTACGTTTCTGAAACCAGCTTCCTTTGTTTTCAATGGACTGTATTCTATTCTTCAACACTAAAAACGTATGTTTTGAAATAGTTCGATACCTGAGGGATAACTGCTGATTTCCGACAAACCATCCTGCGGTCCGATAATTTATGAAAGCCCAGACTCCACTAATAGGTAAGAGGAATAAGGAAAGAAATCCCCAAGGACGGAAGAAAATTATGATAGCTATACATACCGGAATCCAGAACACCCATTGTTGGAATAAGTAGTTGGTAACTGAGCGTTTCGGAACAGGCAAAATATTATTTGGGTACTGATATGTAGGTACAAATTCTTGCAAAAGTCCTTGTATCCGATTTTTTTTAACTAATGGGAAAATCATGACTTTAGATGCCTCTTGATCCATGACAGAACCAGCCGCATTCTCCAAATAAACAGTAGCATATCCTAATGGTTGTCTGACCAAGTTTTCAACAATGCGTATGGCCTGAATTTTTTTCAATGGAATGGTGATTTGCCTTCTTTCGAGCAGACCTCTTGTAATAATCAACTCATCTTCTTTCTTCACAACGGTAAAGAAAGCGTATTTTAACACAATACCTGCGGTTGCAACAATATAGGCAATAATAAGGCCGATTAATACAAGCACCGTAATTACCATAACTCCAGATGCAATGAATTTTTCGAAGCCTTTAAAGACCTTTTCATATGGGATGTATTCTTCGAATTGTGAAAAAAAAGCCATTGCCCCGGAAAATACGACACCAGCTCCTCCAGAAGTGATTCCCATTATAAATAATTCCTTAAAGCTAAGTTGAAACTTAGAAAGAGGGGTGCTAATCTCCCCCATTTGTTCATGACCATCTTCCTCAATAAGCAAATCTTTAGAACTTCGTTTCGAGTCTCTAATGGCGGTTTCAATCTTAGAAGCTTCTTGTTTAGTAATAGCGGTTAGTACAGCTTCAGCTTGTAGTCCTGATGTTCCGGCGGTTTCAATTTTGACCTTTACCAAACCAAACAATTGCTGAAGTATTCCTTCTGATAAATCAACACTTTGGATTCTTTCAAAACGGATATACCGTTTATTCCTTACAAATACACCTTGTTCTATTCGTAGTTCATAATCTGTCAATTCGTAGGTAAAACGCCACCACGATATTAAACCATAAATCAGGATTAGCAAGCCTACCCCTAAAATGATGTATAACTCGATACTTTCCCATTTTGATCCTTTATCCCCACCGAATACGAATAATACTATGAATGGAATAATGGCTTCTTTTAAAGTTTTTAAAGCATTAGAGACGATGGCTACCTTATGTAACCTCTTTTTTGAATTAGACATCATCTTCACCTACACTTGCAAGGCTCGAAATCTTTCTTCGTAATTCATCAGCCTCATGGCTTTCTATAGCAGGGATTTCGTGAATAGTTGCAGCTGTTGAAATAATGACAGTAGATAACCCATATTTTCTATAAATAGGCCCTTGTTTAGTATCTACATGCTGAACCCTATTCATAGGAAATAACGTCTTTTTTACAACGAAAATTCCCTTCTGAATGTCAATTTCCCCTTCTCTGACTTCATATCTCCACCACTTCCAACGTAAGGACGGCAAGATTACCGCTAGGAATATCGAGTCCAAAATCGCCAATAGCCAATAAACCCCAATTATCCAATTTGGCCAATCCATGAATATGGTTAATGCAGTAAGTCCAATTGCAAAGGCAATACCAATTAACGAATATAAAAACCCTGAAAGTCTCCATACCTTTATCGCTTTTTGTGAAATTGTATTCATCTGCTGCTGCAAAAAAGCCCCTCCTTTTTCCAATCACCCTATATATGTAAATAGTATCATACTACTTCATATTTATGGTGAAGTGAAAAAGATAACAAAATGGCTTTTTCATCAATTAATTTAAGGTAAAACTGCTGTCATTAATTTTTTTAATCCCTTTTTTCGCAATTAATTCCTCCATCAACCGAAATAATGCATCGTCCTTTTGTTTCGCCTCAATCATACAATCTATTTGTGGCACAGTCCCATTCACTTCCTCTACAAATCTCCAGAACATATCTACATCAACATAATCAGCATGTGCCAAGAAATCTTTTTCAGTTTTTGGACTGGAAATATGCATCTTGAGAGGAAGGTTAGATGATTTCCATGTATCTACTATGCGTTCCCACTGGGACTCCCATTGTTCCCCTTCTCCTTTGTTTGCTAAATGGTGATGATAATCAAAAACAAGAGGCACTCCTAACTTTTCGCAAAGATATAATGTTTCATTTAACGAAAAAGTAGTGTCATCGTTTTCCAGCATGATCATTTCTTGAATCTTAGTGGGTACCAATCCCCAATTTAAGATAAATTGTTCAAGAGCTTTTTCCTTGTCCTCGTAAGCACCCCCTACATGCATGACACAACGATGTTTTGTGTCAATCCCCATACCTTTCAATAAACTATAATGCATCCTTAAAGTTCGAAGAGATGTGTTCAGAATATCTTTATCTGTTCCATTAAGTAGGACAAAATGATCCGGATGGAAATCCACTCTCATTTCACTTTGATTTTGAAGGAATTCCTTGATAGCAAGCAATTCACTTTTTAACGGCTTTAAATAATCCCAATCCGGCAAATCTGGATGATTAGCAAGGGGTACTAGCCTTGAACTAAACCGAAAAAAAGTAATATCGTGAGCAAGATTATGTCTCAGCAAACGTAAGCAATTGTGTAAATTGGTCTTTGCAATTCTTTCTAGCTTATGGATTGCAGCTTCTTTATCTTTGATTTTAGAAAATTGACTATATGTCATAGTCTTGGAAGGAGAAGCATTTTGAACGTGGACACTCATTGCCACGTATCCTAATCGAAATATTGTCACTTCAGACACCTCAAACTATTTTTTCATAGTATAGACAAAGGAAGATAAGAAGATGTGGCATAAAGAAATTGCCCATTACGACCATATACGCTCTAATCTTTATTCATCCTAAAACCAGTACCCATTGTTACCCCTCTTGATGCTAATATATGAGAGCTTGGTAAGTGTCATTAGACCAAGGTCGACTTACTTTCACTAACCAACTACCCATTCATAAAAGTACAAAAAACCCGACTTCCAAGGAAGTCGGGTTACTTTATTCTTATTGATTGTTTGATTTTTCTTTACGTGAACGACCATATCCATTTGATTTACGATCACGGTCACCGCTGCCTGTGCGTTTCTTGCCACCAAAGTCTCTACGGCCTCTATCACCAGAACCTCGGTTATTTCCTCTGTTAGAGAATGGCTTTCTTTCGCGTTTTGAACGAATCGGAGCTTCTTCAGTTAATTTGATAGGAGTTGCATCCGGCTCTTTGGTCATGATTTTCAATACACTTGCTACAAGTTCTTCTGCGCTATATCTAGAAAGAAGATCTTTAGCGTTTGGCAAGTATACAGATAGATCTTCACTTTCAATCGTTTGGATAATTTTATCCGTTACAGCTTTTTGTTGTCCTTCTAAAGCTTCTGACAAAGTAGGAGTTTTTAAAAGCTCCATACGTTTATTCGTTGTTCTCTCAATAACATATAGTTGAGATCTTTCTCTATACGTAACAAACGAGATTGCAACTCCAGTTTTACCTGCACGGCCTGTTCTACCAATACGGTGAACGTAGCTCTCTGCATCTTGTGGGATATCGAAGTTGTATACGTGTGTAACACCTGAAATATCAAGACCACGAGCAGCCACGTCAGTCGCTACAAGAACATCGATACTGCCTTCTTTGAACTTTTTCAAAACAGAAAGACGTTTTGCTTGGCTAAGATCACCATGAATTCCTTCTGCTGTATATCCACGTAATGTCAATGCAGAAGATAGTTCATCTACACGTCTTTTCGTACGACCGAAAATAATTGCCAATTCTGGCGTTTGAATGTCAAGTAGGCGAGTAAGTGCATCGAACTTCTCTCCTTCTTTTACTTCAAGATAATACTGTTGGATTCGATCTACAGTCATTTCTTTTGCTTTTACTTTTACAAGATGAGGATCATTCATGAATTTCTCAGCGATTTTTCTGATTGGATCAGGCATTGTCGCAGAGAATAGCAATGTTTGATGATCTTCCGGAACCTCTGAAAGAATGGATTCAATATCCTCAATGAAGCCCATATTCAGCATTTCATCCGCTTCGTCCAATACAACTGTCTGAACATCGCCAAGACGAAGAGTTTTACGTTTAATATGGTCTAATAAACGACCTGGAGTACCAACGATAATGTGAGGCTTCTTCTTAAGCGCTCTAATCTGACGGTCGATATCTTGACCACCATATACCGCAAGAACACTCACTTTTTTACCATAACCTAATTTATATAATTCTTCTGAAACTTGAATAGCAAGCTCACGAGTAGGGGCAATAACAATCCCTTGAACA
Source organism: Peribacillus acanthi (assembly GCF_003073175.1). Lineage (GTDB taxonomy): Bacteria > Bacillota > Bacilli > Bacillales > DSM-1321 > Bacillus_BN > Bacillus_BN acanthi. Next base: position 72,542 of record NZ_QBBX01000016.1, on the reverse strand, counting down.
TGTTCTGCTTTAATGTCAATTTTCTCTAATAACGGAATCCCAAAAGCAGCTGTTTTTCCAGTTCCTGTTTGTGCTTGTCCAATTAAATCTTTACCTTGTAAAGCTACTGGAATAGTTTGAGCTTGAATCGGTGTAGCCTCTTCAAAACCCATTCTTTCTATTGATTTTAATGTGGACTTCTGTAATCCTAATTCGCTAAATAATGTCAAAATTCCTAACTCCTTTTTTCTTTGAATTGTGTATATCTTTAGAAAAAGTTTTCTCATTATCACCAATTTGAAATGATATAACCGAAGGGAGTATATGGAGGTTTTCAGCTGTCTAGCCAATGAATTTACTTTAGCACAGAAGCCAATGAACCTACTATATAGCTTATCCTACAGGAGAGAAGGTTAAGTAAGGACAATTTTTCCTGTCTTTGACTTAAGTCCAATCTTTTTCATACACAAAACAGGCCAACATGACACGGAGTATGGGACCATAATAGAAGGTCCATTTCCTTCTATATCTTAATTACGATAACATGTATCGAGTAAACTTATATCTCTATGGTCGCATCTTTTTCAATTACAAAGAACACCGTTGCCAGCTGAAAATTCGCATGGCCTATTTTATAAAGTAAAAAATTTCATCCTCATATCGTAAGGATCGAAAAGAAATCTCTTTCAAAAGATAAATGAAAACAACTTTAAAATAACAAGAAGGACAATAAAAATATTGTCCTGAAAGTCGAAGGTTGCACATGACGTTCATGCAAACCTAAAGTTGCATTAAAGCTAATATTAACACGTGGATGTTCTTTATGCAAGATAGTTAAGGAGGTTAACTGCTTAAAAAGGAATGTATTTTCTTAAAAAGCTTTTCATTTTCATCACAATGGCAAATTAAATGTTTGGCATTTTTCACATGAATCATTTTCTTATCTTGGGATGACAAGTGTTGATAGATAAAATCCGCACTTTTGGGAGGTACAATACCATCTAATCCGCCTTGCGCAATAAGAGTCGGTGTGGATATAGTTTCCAATAAGGGAATTACTTTAGCAACTAATGTTCTGAACTGGATGGTCGCACTTAAAGGTGTTTTTTGGATTTTGTTCTTATACCTTAAGAAAAGTTCATTTTGTTGATGCTGCCCTTTCGCAGCTTCTTTTACCAAATCCACAATATCCAAAATCAATTGTCTAAAATGAATGTATTTGGCAGCAGCACTAAGCAATACAAGCTTATCTACCGGGTATTTTGAAGCTAGGTGGCATGCAATCATTCCTCCCATGGAAAATCCAATCACATATACCTTTTCACAATCCCTTACCAACTCTTGCAGAGCATTTTCTGCACACTGCATCCATTCTATATAAGAGATTCCCTGTAATGAACCTTCTTCTTCATGTCCCGGTAAAGTTGGCACCACGATCTTCCAATTTGTGTTTCCCCTAAGGTACTCGGCCAAAGGTTCCACCTCATAAGGAGACCCAGTAAACCCATGAATGCATAAACAGCCGATCATAGTATCACCGTTTCTGTTTAGTTTTTAACTTAATACCCCGCCTGACTATAAATTATGCTTTAATTTTATCCGTCAATTCCATATTCAGATGACTAAGGCTTTCAGCCATCTTTGCAATTTCATAGGAAGCATAGGTAATATCCTCGAAAGTTTTATTAAAATTACTTACTGCAATGGCAAATTGACTTATTCTAGAGTCATTTACTTTCACACTTTCAACAGATTGGTCTAAAATTTCTATAATGTGACTGTTCATTTCCCTAAAATCGCTAGTTTCACTTACAAGAATCCGGAAACTTTTATCAAATTTATCTATGGTCGCTTGAACAGTGGCTATTTGTTGTTGAATATCATCAAGCGCACTTTCCGTTTGACGAGCTAGCTTTCTGACTTCTTGCGCAACAATGGAGAACCCACGTCCATGTTCACCAGCTCTAGCCGCTTCAATCGCCGCATTCAATGAAAGGATATTGGTTTGATTAGAAATCCCTCGAATCGACTTCACCACATGGCCAATTTGTGCAGAACACTCCGTCAACTCCAAAGTCATGTTTTTAGTGGTATGAATGAGGTCTACAATACCATCCACTTTTGTAAGGGAAGACACCACATTTTCTTTTCCAGCTTCTACTTGCTTAATCATGTTTTGGGAAATCTCTTGAATAGAATCGATTTCCTCTATCATCTGCTTAATTGATTCCTCTTTATTTTCAATACAGGATGTTGTTTCCTCTGCACTTGCTGCCAATCTGGCAGAAGAATCGTTAAGGTTATTCTGTATCGATTCAATTTCACCTAGCTTTAACATGGAAGCCGTATAGGATTCTATATATGTCTCGATAGCGATTTGCATGTCAAAGGAGCACAGCCTTTGGAAAGATAAATAGAGCTGGGCGATTTCCTCCTTCCTGTCAATGGAAGAAGTCAATACTTGAAGGACTTCATTTTGAAGAAGGGTATAGGCTCCAATATACCATTCAGGGAATAGACCAATCCTATTGTGCACCTTACCTATCATTTTTCTTCCAATAATATATTGTTCTCCAATTTCACCAGAAACCATATCTAAAACATAGCGAGTCAATGTTTGCTTTAATCTTTCAACTGTGGAATGTTCTTGGATGATAGTCGTTAAATGAGGGATTTCTAATAATCTTGAATAAAAGGAATTCACGATTTGTTCTGCATGGGCTTCAATAATAGGACGCATCTTAAGTTGATTTATCAAATCCTCTTTAGATAAACCAACAAACTTAAACTGCTGCGCCTCCTTACTTTTCATTAATTCATGATAGTGTTTGTGGATGTTTGAATCGATTCCGGGATGATGAGCAACCATATTTGGTTGAGTTGAATGATCCCTGTGACTATCACTTTTGTTTAAGAATAGTGATTTAATGGACATACTTTACCTCCAGATCAACACTTGGACTGTTATTTTCCACAAGTATATCTCGAAGGCAAAACAAAACCACAATTGAGTTTTTACAATTTTATGAATAAATAGGCATAAATACCTATTTAATACTATATGTACAATGGAAATAAAAAGCGGATAAATCTAATAGAATGTGATTTATCCGCTTACCTTTTCTTATTTTTTTCCGATTAATGCATGAACAACTTCCTCAAGCTCCATCCCTCTTGAGGCCTTCACTAATACTAGAACGTCTTTATTCACATGGTGTTGAAGTTCATGAATTAAAGCCTTCTTGTCATCGAAAGATAAAATGCTCTGTTTTGGCAGGACTTTTTCTGCTCCTTCGGCAATAAATTTTCCTAGTCGGCCAAATGTAAACAATAAGTCTACAGAATCTGGGACTTGCTTTCCTAAGTCATAATGGAAGGTTTCTTCATCCGGACCAAGTTCTAACATGTCTCCTAGCACGAGGATTTTCTTTTCAAAGCCGTTAATTTCCCCTACAAGGTTCATGGCTGCTTTCATGGAGGAAGGGCTTGCATTGTATGCATCGTTAATGACTTTCTCCCCATTTGTTCCGCTCAGCATTTCCATGCGCATATTTGTCAACTTGACAGATTGCAGTCCTACTTTGATGTGTTCTTCTGATACGCCTAATTCTTTTGCTACCAATATCGCTGCCAGAGCATTTAATACATTATGTGCACCTAGAACTGGCAGGATGAAATCAGTGGCATATAAATTGGTTTTAAATAAAGTGTCTTCCTCTCTTGTTTGAATTGATAAAGGATACATATTATTTTCATCCTTTAAACCAAAGGAGAGTGTTTTAAATCCTGGTGTAGATAGTCTTTCATGTAGGAGTACCTCATCACCGTGATAAACAAGCGTGCCACCTTGCTTCAAACCTTTAACAATCTCCAACTTTGCTTCTGCAATGCCCTCACGTGAGCCTAAATCCAATAGGTGGGATTCCCCGATATTAGTAATTATTGCAAGATCAGGTTGGGCCAGGGTAGATAATAGCTCAATTTCTCCTCTTCCACTCATACCCATTTCAAGCACAACGACTTCAACATCTGTCGGCATGGATAGAATGGTCAATGGCATCCCTATATGATTATTAAAGTTCCCATTCGTTTTGTGTACACGGTATTGTGTAGAAAGTAAGGCAGCCGTAATGTCTTTCGTTGTCGTTTTACCATTGCTGCCTGTAATACCCACAACCTTCGGCTTAACTTCTTGCAGATATTGCTTTGATAATTGCTGCAAAGCTAGTAAGGTATCATCGACTAATAGAATAGGTAAATGCTGGGGAGGATTCGGAACATCCTTATGCCATAGAGCAGCTGCCGCTCCCGAGTCTATCGCCTTTTCTACATATTGATGTCCATCTACATTTCCTCCAGGGAATGGCACAAATAAATTTCCTGTTTCAACCTTACGGGAATCAATTGTGACACCATGGATTTCAACATCCAGGTGTTTTTCCAGTTTTACTCCGAGCATTTTTGCAACATCTTCTAGACGTCGTTTAATCATTGAGCTCATCACTCCATTCCGTGATATATGTAATAACCTTTTTGCAAAACGAGCAGAAGCATCGTCATCATATGACTACAGCTTCTGCCCTTTTTTTAAAACGTATATTTTATTTTTTGTTTTTCGTCATATCTTTCCTTAGCTAACATGACAAGCTTTTCAATTAATTCCGGATACTCTACTCCTGTATGCTTCCATAATAACGGGAACATACTGAATGGCGTAAATCCAGGCATTGTATTCACTTCATTCATATATAGTTTTCCATCTTGAGTTAAGAAGAAATCCGCTCTAACTAATCCAGAGCAATCAAGTGCTTTAAATGCTCGGATAGCAAGTTCTTGCAACTCTTCATAAACTCCTTCAGGTAACTCTGCGGGGATGATCAGCCCAGTATCTCCATCTTCGTACTTTGCTTTGTAATCGTAAAATGCTTTCTTCGGAACAATTTCTCCTACAACTGAGCATTCTGGATGATCGTTACCAAGTACACCAATTTCGATTTCCCTAGCGATCACACCTTCTTCAATAATGATTTTCCGATCAAATTGGAAAGCTTCTGCAAATGCAGCTTTCAGTTCTTCTTTGTTTGTACATTTGCTAATTCCTACGCTTGAACCAAGGTTAGCCGGTTTGACAAAACAAGGATAGCCAAGCTGCTCTTCTACCTTTTCATAAGCCGCTTCTTCATTGGTTTCCCATTCAGAACGGATAAACCAAACATAGTTTACCTGTGGCAACCCTGCTTGAGCGAAGATATTCTTCATGATGACTTTATCCATCCCGGCTGAAGAAGCCAATACTCCGTTTCCTACGTAAGGCAAATTCAAGATTTCAAGCATCCCTTGGACAGTACCGTCCTCACCATTTGGCCCGTGTAATAACGGGAATATAACATCAAAGCCACCTGGCTCATCTTTTTGTTGTACAGGCAATAATTGAGTTTGAACTGCTGATAATCCTGTCACATTGGAAGTGTAAGTCAACTCTTCAACTGTGCTTGCTGGTCCTGTAAGCTGTGGCCCTGTTATCCATTGACCCTCAGTGTTAATATAAATTGGATGAATTTCAAATTTCTCAAAATTCAATGCTTTATTCACTGCCAGAGCAGTTTGTAATGAAACCTTATGTTCTGCGGATTTACCACCGTATAGTAGGCCAATTCTAGTTTTCATTGTATACCCTCCAATAATCAGTACCCCTATATTGTATCACTTTACAAATAAAACGTTAATCTGTACAAATACTCTATTTTTACTTCTTAGTAATCCAGTTCATCATTCACTTATTAACATCGGTATGGGATGACATACCTATACATTCCCCTTCTTTACTATATGAAACCATATGCTAGACCTAACACCCGTCGAAACCAATTTTCGAAGGCTTACAGAGACTTAGCTTGCAATGCTTTAGTTTGGGCTAACACTTAAAGTAACGTATAGATAAAAAAGCATGCATGTAAGATGTAAACGAAGAAAGAGCCTTGCAGCATATCGCAAGACTCTTTCACTATTTAAGGACAATAGACCATTCTTTAGTCTTCCGCTGATAGATAATTTTCGCATCTGGGAGCTGGGATTTATTTTCTTCAAACCGGTCCATCATATCATCCATATTAAAGAAGTCACCTAACACCCATATTGGAATTTCCAAACGATTTCTTGTTTGTTGGATATGTTTGAAAGAGATTGCCATACCTTCTGTCATTAAATGAGAAAGCCTCATTAAAGTTTCAACGGGCATATCCGGGTATTCATTTCTTTTCTTAATTCCTAACCATGTTCTTTCTATTTTCAAACTATCCATTTTAAAGGGTATTAATTTTCCAAGCATGTAAAAATAATGATCTAATGACCTGTAATATATCTTATTAAACCAACCATCGTCGTGGGCCAGATACACATATTGATTATTTAATTTCCTGAAAAAAGGCGGCACAAGATGCGATTTACAATGACCTAAATAAAGAAGGTCTGCAATTTCCCTTCCTTCAAGCTCGTCCAATCCAATTTCATCCTCGAAGTCAATCCAACAAAAATCTCCATAGGTATGAACATCTTCTTTTAGCAACTGTGGCAAATTTTCTTGTGTTACAAATTCCAATAATGTATTCATATTAAAATCGCCATCTTCAAATTTATGCTTTAATAAAAGCAGATTCGTTAAGGGCTCTGGAACCGATAGGGCAAATTCATAGAACTCAAAACCACTAGATAATACAAATCTGTCTGAAGCGTGTAAATGTAAATAGAGTATATCTCGTTGATGGTTTCTCATGTATTGCCATACCCCCAAGCCCTATCCTTTAAAAGTTACCCTTATTGTACCAAAAAAACATAATGAAAATTATAAATCAAAATAATTTATTTTTGTTACAAACAATAAAAAACTCAGTCCGACCTAGTAACTGTTTACTAGATTGGACTGAGTCGATATAAGGTTAATAAGAACGATTACTGAACATCGTATCCTTGATCATCAATTGTCTCTTTAATCGTTTCTAATGTTACGACAGAAGAATCATATTCTACATTTACCTTCGCTTCACTTAAACTTACCTCAACTGTCTTCACACCATCGATTTTACCTACACTGCCTTCGATTGCTTTTACGCAATGTCCACAAGACATGCCTTGAACAGATAATAGAGCTTTTTCCATTTCCTTTTCCCTCCAAACTAATCAATATTATTTTTTTATTAAGCGGTCAATCGTCACTAATAACTCGTCTAACACTTCCATATCGCCTTCTTGAATTCGCTCAGCAATGCAGCTTTTCATATGACCCTCAAGCAACAATTTTGCTACACTATTCAAGGCAGATTGGGTGGCAGAGATTTGAGTGATGATATCATCGCAATAAACATCCTTTTCGACCATCCCTTTAATTCCACGGATTTGCCCTTCCACTCGATTCAGTCGTGTGATTAAATTTTTTTTCACCTTTTCAGAATGGTGGCTTTTCCGTTCATTTGACGAACAGCAGCTTTCTTCATCTTGATTAAATGTCTCTAGGTTACCTTCATTCATGTTATAACCTCCTTACACTTAGTATATTACCATACCCCCCTACTGTATACAACTTATTAATAAATATTTTTTTCTAAATTTACCAACAACACTTGAAAACTCCTAGCTGATGAAAAGATTTTTATTTTCGTAATTTCCAATTGTTGCTACAATATAAAGAAAATTGTGAATACGAGGTATTTTATGTTAATACGGATAGCAAGCTTAGATGATATTAAAGGCATCGCCAAAGTACATGTAGATTCCTGGAAAACGACTTACAAGGAATTGATCCCCGATTTTGCCCTTGAAAACCTAACATACGAAGCTAGAGAAGAACTGTGGAAATCGGTTTTAAGCCAAGAAAACAGTAAGGTAAAGACTTTTGTCGCCGAGCTAGATGGAGAAGTTATTGGGTTTTCAAGCGGTGGACCAGAAAGAACCAAACGATATGGCTACTCAGGTGAAATCTATACTCTTTATCTCCTTCAAGAACATCAGAAAAAAGGGATTGGCAAAAACTTAATGCGAACCCTTGTGTCTTCCCTACAAGAAGATGGTCTAAACTCTATTATGGTTTGGGTAATTGAAGAAAATCCATCTCGTGCCTTTTATGACAGCTTCAGCCCTGAGAAGGTCGACGTGGAATTGATTGAAGAATGGAATGCAAACGAGATCGCATTAGGATGGAAAGACGCAGGAACGATATTACAAAAATAATCGTAAGAAAGGGAATTTCCATCTGAATCTAATATGATCCCAAAAAGGTAGACATTCCATTAATACGAGAAATGAAAAGAGCGCCGGTTTTCCGGACGCTCTTCTTACCCTAGAACTATACCACCATAAATAACCGAACCTATGATGACAAAAACAGGATTGACTTTCACGAATTCCATTAATACGTAACTAATGACCCCAATCAATACCGTATGAAACAAGGAAATACTAAAATACGCTTCAGAAAAGAAATGAAATGCCATCGTCCCTAATAAAATTGCGATTGTAGGTCGAATTGAAAGACTTAGACGCTTCACCCTCGGAGAGTCTTTATACTTCATAATCAAAGCTAATAATCCAATCATGAGCAATAAGGATGGAGCAATGGTAGCAAAGAGTCCAACAGATGCACCGAGAATCCCACCTTGTTGATAACCGATATAGCCCGCCATCTTCGTTGCGATGGGTCCGGGAAGCGCATTTCCGACAGCTAACATTTCACTGAATTCTCGTACCGTCATCCATCCATATACGTCGACAACCTGTTCCTTCACAAGAGGAATACTCGCAGGACCACCACCATACCCCAATATCCCAGGAATGAAAAATGCTAAGAAAATATCCCAATAAATCATATACGTTCCTCCCCATCACTTGCTGCAACCGTTACTTTATTTCTTACTGGAAGAAGCAGCGCAATCAGTAACACAGCAAGAACAAAGACCGGAACTGGTATATGAAGTACTTCAATACAAATCAGACTTATACTCATCAGTAGAATCGCTTTTATCCACCCTAAAGTAGAAGCAGACTTATCAACAAACTCCCAAGTCATTGCAACAAGCATCGCCCCCACTACAGGAATAATGGCTTGTGTCATTCCCGTTACCCAAGATTTCTCTTTATAAGTGGAAATTAAGCTTAAGAAAAATATCATGATTAAAACTGTTGGAATAACAGACGCCAATAAAGCAAGGAGCATTCCTGACCATCCATTAACTCGGTACCCAATATACCCTGCTAGCTTTGTGGCAATAGGTCCAGGCAAAGTGTTGGCTAAGGCAAGAATGTCCGAGAATTCTTCCTCTTGCAACCATTCATAACGTTCTACGACTTCCTTTTTCACAAGAGGTATGGAGGAGGGTCCTCCTCCATACCCAAGCATCCCTACACGAAAAAAGGCTAAAAATAAGTCCTTCCCTTTCATTGATGCACCTTCTTTCTTTACCAATCACCAACAAGCAATGCTACCATCTGTACGACTTTCCGTTCCTCCTACAAGGACACCACTCTCTGGATCTCTCCATATAATCTGTCCACGACCAAAGCTACCTGTGTCCGTCTCCATTTTGATGTTGTGCCCCAACCTCGTAAGTGCCTGCGCTATATGGAGAGGAAAGTGTGGTTCAACACTTACCGTTTTCCCTTCAAGCCACTGCCATCTTGGTGCGTCTAAAGCTGCCTGCGGATGAAGGTTAAAGTCCACAGTATTCATGACCACCTGCATATGTCCTTGTGGTTGCATATAACCTCCCATTACACCAAATGGACCAACTGCTTTATTGTCCTTCGTCAAGAAACCAGGGATGATTGTATGGAATGTCTTTTTTCCTCCTTGCAGTGCATTCGGGTGGCTGGAATCCAATGAAAAATCATGTCCTCTATTCTGTAAAGCAATCCCTGTACCTGGTACGACCACCCCTGAACCGAATCCCATATAGTTACTTTGGATGAAAGAAACCATATTGCCTTCATCATCTGCTGTCGCAAGATAAACCGTTCCCGATGTAACCGGTTTATAAGGTATAGGCTGAATCGCTTTTTCTCCAATCAACGCTCTCCTGTGGTTGCCATATTCCTCTGAAAGCAACTCCTGTACCTTCATTTCCATATGTACAGAATCCGTTACATAAGCCTTGCCATCCGTAAACGCAAGCTTCATCGATTCAATTTGCTTATGATATGCATCAATCGAATCTTTATCTGTGAAATGGAAGCCTTTAGCGATATTTAAAGCCATAAGAGCGACGATTCCCTGTCCATTAGGTGGGATTTCCCATACATCATAGCCCCGATAATTCACGGAAATTGGATCTACCCATTCTGCTTTATAATTTGCCAAATCATCGTACTTTAAGAAGCCACCATGTTTAGATGAAAACTCATCCATCTTCCATGCCAGTTCTCCTCTGTAAAAGCTCTCGCCATTTGTCTCTGCAATCGCTTCTAATGTGGTCGCATGATCTGGGGAATTCCACATCTCTCCAACTTTTGGTGCTCTTCCTTTAGGAGCGAAAGTCTCAAACCACCCCTGAAACTCATCACCTTTGAAAATTTCTTTATATTTTCTGTAAGCAAACTCCCAGTACTTCCCTAAAATCGGACTAAGCGGATAACCTTCTCTAGCATATCGAATAGCTGGTGCCAATACCTCTGTCAATGGAAGCCTACCAAACCTTTTGGAAAGTTCCACCCAAGCTGACGGTGCTCCTGGTACAGTTACAGGAACTAGTCCATGAACGGGCATTTTTTCATGACCTTGCTTTTTAAGAATATCAATGGAAATGTCTTTCGGTGCAGGACCACTCCCATTGAGACCATATAGCTTCTGATTGACCCATACCAATGCGAAGGCATCTCCACCAATGCCATTAGAAGTGGGTTCCACTACAGTAAGAGTTGCTGCTGTAGCAATAGCCGCGTCGATTGCATTCCCGCCTTTCTTTAAAATATCAAGACCCGCTTGTGCAGCCAGTGGTTGAGAAGTAGCAACCATTCCTTTTCTGGCAAATACACTGTTTTTTGGTAATGCATATGGATGATGTAAATAATCTGTCATTTCTTTCAGCTCCCTTTTTATATGTAAACTTAACTCTAATCTTAAGCATGAAAAATCTTTCACTTTACGAAATAAATTTCGTTTACCGAAATTATACTCTGTTTTCCAACAAAGACCAAGTTAATTAAAGGAATATTCTGATAAAAATTCATATAGAGGTTCCAATGTCTAGTGCTCTATTCTTTATCCGCAGATTAATATATATGTCTCTTTCCAATGTTAAACCTTCTCAAGAGAATTCTTCCTTCCCCAATGGCCAACTTATTCTATAACCTAATTTTGATTAGATAAACTCTTATACTAGTAAAATATTTTGTTTTTAAAAATGCCGTTTAAGCCATTTATGCTCGGGTATTACAACAGTATAAATCATATCTACTTAAAAAAAGGAGTGACCTATTTGGAAAAATATCAGTTTTGGAATGGGTGGAACAGCCTCGCCCTCGACCTACCCGACTTATTAATGGCACTTGTTGTTCTATTTATTGGATGGATGGTAGCCAAACTTATTGAAAAAGTGGTGGAAAAAGCTCTTAAGAAAACAAATCTTGATAATAAACTTTTCCCCCAAAGAACTAATAGGAAATATTCTTCAGAAAAAATAATTAGCAAAATCATCTACTTTTTGATTCTTGTGTTTGTTTTTGTATTGTTCTTTAACATGTTGAGCATGAGTTTCATTGCAGCACCTTTTGTGAATATGCTATCTTCTATTACTTCGGCTATTCCTAAAGTATTGAAGGCAGCCCTAATCTTACTCGTTGCTTGGGCAATTGCTTCAGCTTTAAAGTTTATGATCAAGAAAGCAGGAAGCACACTTCGCTTTAATCGATTATTTTCAAAGTTTAAAATGGGAGATTCACAGGTTTCAAGTGAAAATATCATTGATAAAGTAGCTAATGTTGTTTTTTATCTTGTACTGTTACTCTTCTTACCAGCTGTATTATCTGCATTAGATATGGATGGTATATCTGAACCTTTCACGGGTATGCTGCACGACATTTTAGCATTCTTACCAAACTTAATTGGAGCAGCACTTATTCTGTTTATCGGCTGGTTTGTAGCCAAACTAGTTCGTGACATCTTAACTAACTTCTTACAAAGTATCGGCACAGAAAAGCTTGTTCACCGAATGGGTTTAGGGAAATTAGTTGAAGGAACTTCTCTATCTTCCATCATTGGAAATATTGTATTTGTTTTAATATTAATTCCAGTAGTCATCGCTGCCTTAGAGCGTTTAAACATTGAAGGCATCTCCGAACCTGCCATCGCTATGTTAAACGATATTTTGACTATGATTCCAAACATTATTATCGCAATTCTGTTTATAATTGCTGGCCTTTGGGTTGGTAAAATGGTCAAGAATTTCGTTTCTGGATTCTTAAAACGAGTTGGCTTAGACTCAATTATGAATGGGATCGGCATTAAAGGAAAATCTTCTACAAATACAACATCTCTATCAGATATCTTAGGCTATATCGCGCAGATTATCGTTGTTCTATTATTTGTAGTACAAGCTCTTAATATTGTAAAACTAGATTTCTTAGTTACTCTAGCAACAGGCGTAATTGCTTATCTTCCACACGTGATTGCCGCACTGATTATTTTAGCAGTTGGATTATATGTAGGTAACTTCATTCAGAAGGTACTAAAGAGCATGTTCACAGGCGAACATTTTACATTGCTAGCATCCATCGCTAAATATGCGATCATTGCTATTGCCTTCTTCATGGCTCTAGACCAATTAGGTGTGGCAGACACAATCGTTAATGCTGCCTTTATCTTAATTCTTGGTGGCCTAGCGTTAGCATTCGGTTTAGCATTCGGACTTGGCGGCAAGGATTTCGCTTCAAAGTATTTAAACAAACTCGATCATAAAATCGAAAACACAAAAGTAACGATGCCGCCGAAACACGAGCGTCCTTCATTTAAACCAGAGGGCACAAATATGAAACCGAAAAGTGGAGAAATCCAAAAGCAAAACAATCATTTTGAGATCGACCCCCAAAATAACCGTTCTAGCTATGACTCATCTTTAACAGGAGATACTGGTCATATAGATTTTTATGATCGTCAAACACCAACTCCTGAAAATGAAGAGTATCGTCCGAAGCGTGATAATGACGACTTCAAGATTTAATATTAACTAGAAAAAACAGCGGCCACTTGGAATGGTCCGCTGTTTTTTCATTTCTTATCTAAATACTCCAAGTGAATCTAAAAACACGATGACAATCACGACTGGAACAACAAATCTCATGACATAATACCAAATAGTGAAAAAGGCATTACCTGCTTTAGAATTTCGAAGCAATTCCTCTTTCAATCTTGATTTTTTTATCTTTAAAGGAACAAAAATAGCAATTAGTAACGATCCAATTGGAAGAAGGATATTACTTACAAGATAATCTGCTGCGTCAAAAATACTTTTATCAAGGATGAGAAAATCTCCTAATAGACCATAAGATAATGCAGAAGGAATGCCTAATATGAAAATGAGAATTCCGGTTATCCAAGAATAGGCCGCACGTTTTTCCGTTTTTCCCTTTACTAATGAAGCTACTACTATTTCCAACATGGAAAAGGCTGATGTTAACGTAGCAAATAAGAATAGCGCTAAGAATAATACTAAAAACAATTCGCCGAATACAATTTGTTGAAATACAGAAGGTAACACGATGAATAGTAAACCAGGGCCTGCCGTTGGTTCTAGCCCTAGTGAAAACACAGCTGGGAAAATGGCAAGACCAGCTAACATGGCAATCAATAGATTTAACCAAACTACCGACAAAGCCGGTTGGATGAGGCTTTCTTTTTTAGATAAATACGAGCTGTACGTTACCATTACTGATACCCCAACACTTAGGGAGAAGAAGGATTGCCCCATGGCAAACAATATACTTTCTGACGAAATTCCCGAAAAATTAGGAGCTAGGAAAAACTTTACTCCTTCCATGGCATTTTCCAATGTCAAAGAACGAACAATCAGCACAAGGAATAAAATGAAAAGTGCAGGCATCATTAGCTTGCTAGCTCGTTCAATTCCAGCTTGTACCCCTTTTGCTACCACGAGTATAGTAATTAACAAGAATGCACCTTGAGCAGTAATTACCAGTCCAGAACTACTAATTGTGGATTCAAAATATTGGCCATAATTTGCACCGTCTTGAATTAATCCACCAAACAAACCTTTTACAAAATATAAGACAATCCATCCACCAATGACACTGTAAAATGACAACAAGATAAAGCATGTTATCACTCCTAGTATTCCAATCCAATGCCACTTTGAATGAGGCGCAATCGCTTGATAAGCTCGAATCGCTTCTTTCCCTGTGGTACGGCCTATCACGAATTCAGCCAATAACAGCGGGAGTCCAACAAATAATGAAAACAGGATAAACAGTAGAAAAAATGCTCCTCCTCCACTCACGCCTGTTACATAAGGCAACTTCCAAATAGCACCTATCCCAATCGCTGAACCTGCAGCAGCCAGGATAAAGCCGAGTCTTGAAGACCATTGTTCTTTTTCCATTGTTTTCCCTTCCTCTCTAGTAGCAATAATTTTTCTATGTGATTGCCCCAAATATCAAGTTGCATACTCTAGACAAACCATAGAAAATAAAAAAGCCACATCCCTATTCTAAAAAGAATAGGGACGTGGCTTGAACACGCGGTACCACCCTACTTGGAAGAATCTATACTTCTTCCCGCTTAAAAAGTTAACGATTTCCCGTCTTCAAAGGAAAAAGGTCTTCTTTGAAGAACAGCTCCAAGATTGAAATTCACCATAGTCTTTGTGTCAGTTCACACCACCCACTGACTCTCTTGAAACAGGGAGACTGGCTTAATAGGTTCTCTTCAACGCTGCATAGTATTTATGTGATAAAAGATAATAATCGAAATTATAGTATGATAACTTAGGTTCGTCAACTATTAAATTTCAGAAAATTTTAACATAATCAAATAAAAGCTGTTGATAAGTGAGTCGCTCCTCACCTATCAACAGCTTTTTTAATTCTTTAAATTGTATTTTTTATTGAATCGATCCACTCTGCCACCTTTGTCCGCAAACTTTTGTTTCCCGGTGTAAAATGGATGAGTATCCGAGCTGACCTCTATTTTGAGCAATGGATACGTGTTACCATCTTGCCATTCAATCGTTTCATTTGAAGTTTTTGTAGATCCGCTTAGAAAAGCATACCCGCTATTTGTATCCATGAATACGACCTTTTGATAGTTTGGGTGAATACCTGATTTCATTTAGATTTTCCTCCACGTAAATTATTTCGTTTCACGATGTAAAGTTTTTCTTTTTAGACGGGGAGAATACTTCATAAGTTCTAAACGATCTGGGTTATTACGTTTGTTTTTAGTTGTAATATAATTTCTATCCCCTGTTTCAGTACATTGTAAAGTGATATTCACTCGCATATTTATTCCTCCTAATCGACTTATAAATCGTAATGATTACTATTTAGTATTTTATCATCAATTTCTCAAAAGTCAAATCGTAATTAATACGATTTATATTTACAAAATTGGATATGAAGTTTATAGTGTAAATCGTAATAATTACGAATTATAAACGGAGGCAAAAAATGAAAATTCCTGTTACAGTTCTTAGCGGGTACTTAGGTGCCGGTAAAACAACTTTGTTAAAACATATATTAACTAATCAAGAAAACTTAAAAATCGCAGTAATCGTCAATGACATGAGTGAATTAAACATTGATGCAAAGCTAATTAAAAATGGGCAAATAAGTCGGACAGAAGAAAAATTAGTGGAGCTACAGAATGGATGCATTTGTTGTACCCTACGTGAGGATTTAATGAAAGAAGTGGAGCGTTTAGCTTTGGAAGGTCAAATCGATTATATTGTTATTGAATCATCCGGAATTAGTGAGCCTATTCCTGTTGCACAAACCTTTACTTATATGGATGAGGAATTAGGAATCGATTTAACCAAGTTTTGTCAGCTAGATTGCATGGTAACCGTGGTTGATTCTAACAGCTTTTGGGAAGATTATGCTTCCGGAGAAACATTGCTGGACCGTGCTCAAGGAACAGATGAACATGATCAAAGAGACATTGCTGACCTTCTACTAGATCAAATCGAATTTGCCAATGTCATTGTATTAAATAAATCAGACCTATTAGAAGAGCATGACTTACTTGAGTTGATAAGCTTTCTAAAGAAAATGAACCCTGACGCGGAAATCATTCCGACTAACTATTCAGAAGTTCCATTACCTGCTATCCTTCATACGAATCAGTTTGATTTTGATGCTGTAAGCCAGTCAGCCGGCTGGTTAAAAGAACTAAATGAGGAACATATACCTGAAACAGAAGAATACGGCATTTCTTCGTTTGTATATAGGAGACGTCTACCTTTTCACCCAGAACGACTATTGAAATGGATGGAAGATTGGCCAATTGATATTGTACGTGCAAAAGGATTCTTTTGGTTAGCAAGTAGAAATTCAACTATGGGTATGCTGTCTCAGGCTGGCTCGGCCGTAACTATTCAAGGAGCAGGTGAATGGGTCGCTGAAATGTCACCAGAAGAAATCGAACAAATTCTTCAAGAAGACCCAGATTTGAAGAAAAAGTGGGATCCTGTATTTGGGGATCGTATGACAGAGTTAGTATTGATTGGTATAGATATGAACCATGCCGAGGTCACCGAATCATTAGACTCTTGTTTGATGACTGAGGATGAATTACTTGAGGATTGGACAGAATTGATAGATCGATTCCCCGTATTCTCATAACATAAAAAAATAAGAGATTGATGGGATTGTCATGAAAAATCCATAATGTAATAATCTATATAAAGGAAATGATAGAATACTGTGATATACTTCTTTGGTAGAAACAAAGGGGAAATTTATTTTTCTGGAGGAAAATGAATTGAAAAAAAGTTTACTATCACTGCGATGGCTTGCCATTTCTGAAGGTATTTCCTATCTTGTACTATTACTAATTGCGATGCCTTTAAAATATTGGGCAGGCATTCCAGAGGTTGTTACGGTAGTCGGAGGCCTTCATGGTCTTTTATTCGTCCTATATGTTTTCGCTGTAATCGCGGTTAAGTTTACAGCCAAATGGTCATTCCTTTGGGCAATCTGGGCAGTCTTCCTATCTTTCGTCCCGTTTGGAACATTCTGGATCGATAAACAAGTGAAAAAACATATTTAACTTAATAAAACCCGCCAAATTTGGCGGGTTTTTATAGTTACTTACTTTCATCCGTCTTCTTTGTCCATTTGAAATTCAAATAAGTGATGACGATAAATAATAAAATGCCCAATCCAATCATACTCCAAGCATAATAAGGCACTTGCGAAATTGCGACACTATCATTAATTTCAAATCCTAAAAACGATATTCCCATTCCATCACCATCAATATTTTTGGCATCTTTAAGAATTCGAACACCACTTCCGATTAATAACGCGGTTATGAATATAAAGATAAAACGAATAGCTCTTGGCATACGGTAACGGCTCCTTTTTTCTTTCTATTATAGGCTCTATGAAAATAAAAAGAAAAGCGCCATATAATCTATTTGAATCTCGATTTGATAATTGAAATGAAAACTCCACTAAAAATGATTAAAAGTGCCATGGAAACAAACAATCCGACATCCACTGATCGCAACGATGGGTATAGATAATCGGAAGAATTATAAGTTATCCCTAAGATGATGCTGCCAATAATTATGCTTAAGGCTAACATAATGATACTTAATACTATGAGATGGGCAATTTTTTCAAATCTTTTTACGGTCGGCTCTTCCATCTTCATGTGGATGTTCAATTTTGTTTGTCCTTGTGAAAAATCATGTAAGATTGTATTCATATAATCTGGAGCTTTCACAAATAATTCCTCATATTTAGGAATCAATCTCTCCACTTCTCTAGCTAATGAACCTGGTTTTACCTTATTCGTTGCAATATGGTCTCCAATGTCTGCAATCAATGGGTCCAATTGAAAATGTGGATTTAACTTTTCAATCGTGCTTTCTAATTTCAATAGTGTATTCCCTACAAGTACAAACTCTGATGGCAGATAAATACCATGTTTTGATACGATAAAAAATAAATCCTGTATACTTTCCCCTATACTAATATCTGATAAAGAAGCCTCCATATAGCAATCTATGAATTCATCTATGTCTCTTGTAAAATCAATAACGTCTAGGTTTTTGGGTGCACCTAGCTTAACGATGCTGTAAACCATTCCTTCAACATCCCTATTTTTCATTGCCATCATAATTTGATTAAAAATGGTTTGTGTTTGGGATCTCATTTTCCCAACGCTCCCAAAATCAAGAAAACTAACTTTCCCTTCCCTCATAAGCAATATGTTCCCTGGATGGAGGTCCGCATGAAAGAAGCCATCCACGAAAATTTGTTGAAAAATGCTTCTAGAAAGTAAATCAGCAAGTTCCACTTTAGTTTCTTGCATCATAAGGTTGATCGTTTCTTCTGTTAACATTTCCCCTTCCACGTACTCCATCATCATTGCTCTTTTCGTGGTGAATTGACCATATACCTTCGGAATGTAAATCCGTTCTCCTTGAATTAATTTCCGCATCTTTAGACAATTGGCAGCCTCTTTTTTATAATCTAACTCCTTCTCAAGTGACAGGATAAACTCTCTCGCCAATTGTGAAATTCGGAGCCTCTTTCCCCATTCGGCATGGTTTTCAGCAAGTTCCGCTAATTGTTCAATGATTCTGCTATCCTTTTCAAGTGTTTCCTCTACATGTGGACGTTGTATTTTCACAGCCACTTCTTCCCCTGTTACAAGGAGCGCCTTATGCACTTGTCCCAAGGAAGCCACACCAATTGGATTCGGATCGAACTCCTTAAATATCGAACGAAAATCGATGTTCCATTCTTTCTGCAAGATTTCCATTACAGTCGGGAATGGAATAGGCGAAGCATGATCATGGAGCTTGCTGAGTTCTTTCGTGATATCCTTGGGCAACAAGTCTCCCCTAGTTGCCAGAAATTGACCGAACTTTACAAAGGTTGGACCCAGCTCTTCAAAAGATTGACGCAACCTCTCTCCTCTCGTTCTATTATCGCTTTTTTTATGAAATGTAAGAATTTTATATGCAGCAGGAAAAATGCGAAGCAAACCTAATTCTTTAATGTGTAAAGCAAAGCCATTTTTAGACATACTCTTAATGATTTCCAAATACCTACCTGCTAGTCCATTCCTAATCATCGGACAACCTCTCCTACGTTACCTTTTTTATATTGTTCTAATATCCTAAAAGCACGTCTATGAAACAGATTTTCCTTGTAGGAACGCTATTTATTATGGAAGTCTTAAAATTTAGCAGTATACTGTTTAAAAAAACACCCACTCCTCTAGTTGTGAACTTGAGGGTGGGTGTTTTATCCTATTTACTATGCATTTTGAATTCTAGGAAAAGCTCATTGTAATAGGCAAGCATTTTCTTCCCTAAGTTTTCATAAACTTCAAGTTTATCAGTTAGCTCAGGGTCTGGATAAAATCGTTTATCGCTAGAAATGTCTTCTGGTAAGAAATCCATCGCTTTTTCATTTGGAGTGGAATATCCAACATATTCAGCATTTTGGGCTGCATTTTTCGGGTCAAGGATGAAATTCATGAATTGATGAGCTCCATTAATATTTTTCGCTGTTTTCGGAATGACCATGTTATCGAACCATAGATTCGATCCTTCCTTAGGAACAACATAATCCAGTTTTTCATTTTCCCACATGATTTCTGCGGCATCTCCTGACCATACAACGCCTACTGCAGCTTCTTCATTTGCTATTAACATTTTTATTTCGTCGCCAACTATGGCTTTTACGTTAGGAGTTAACGTATCCAGCTTTTCTTTAGCTTCAAGTAGATGATTTTTATCGGTATCGTTTAAAGAGTAATGAAGGCTGTTCAATCCCATCCCCATTACTTCACGAGCACCGTCCACCAGGAGGATTTGATTGCGTAAATCCTTATCCCATAAATCCGCCCAACTTGACAACTTTTTGCCACCTAACATCTCTGAATTGTATACGATTCCAACTGTTCCCCAAAAGTAAGGAATAGAATACTCATTTTTAGGATCAAACGATAAATCCATAAATCGTGAGTTAATAAAAGGAAGGTTAGGTAGTTGCGTATGGTCGATTGGAATCAGTAAATCTTCTTCCTTCATTTTTGCAATGGCGTATTCAGAAGGGACAGCTATGTCAAAAGTGGTTCCACCTTGCTTAATCTTTGTCATCATCGCTTCATTGGAATCAAAGGTTTGATAGATTACTTTTAAACCGGATTGCTTCTCGAATTTTTCAATAAGATCCGGGTCGATATAATCTCCCCAATTATAAATAGTCAATGTGTTACCTCCGGAGTACCCTTCAGAAGAGTTTAGCTCGTTTAGGATATACAATAATCCCATTGATACTAGGAAAACAGCAATAAAAGCCCTTACTAATTGTTTCAATTCCCACTCACCCCTCTCGGACGATTATTACGTTGGTTAATAAAGTAATAACCGATAACTAATGCAATGGTGAATAGGAATATAAGAGTTGATAGTGCATTAATATTTAAGGAGATTCCTTGACGTGCCAAAGAATATATCTCAACTGAAAGAGTAGTAAATCCGTTTCCTGTAACAAAGAAAGTAACGGCAAAATCATCAAGAGAATACGTCAATGCCATGAAAAACCCTGCAAATACCCCTGGAGAAATGAATGGCAAAATGACTTTTGTTAACACGTCAAATCTACTTGCACCTAAATCCAACGCAGCATCTATCAATGATGGGCTCATTTCCTGTAGCTTAGGAAGAACCATGATTACAACAATCGGAATACTAAAAGCAATGTGCGACAACAAGACGGACGTAAAGCCAAGTTTGATTCCTACAATCGTGAACAATATTAGAAAAGAAGCACCAATGATGACATCTGGGCTTACAATTAACACATTATTCAACGACAGAAAGGATTGTTTCATCTGTCTGTTTTTCATGTACATAATCCCAAGTGCGCCAAGAACACCTATGATTGTGGCTATAGCGGACGAAAGTAGGGCAATGACGAAGGTATTTAAAACAATAATTAATAAACGAGTGTCCTTAAATACCTCTTTATACCATTCCAAGGTAAACCCTTCAAAATCATGCATGGTGCCACCACTATTGAAAGAATAGAAAACTAGATAGAATATCGGGGCATACAGAATGAAAAATACGAGTGCTAAATAGAGCTTTGAAAGGTTTCCGTTACTTTTCAATCCTGATCCCTCTCTTTCTATTTCCTGTTGCTAGCATAATGGCAAACATCGTTAAGATTAAAAATACAGCAATCGTAGCACCCATTCCCCAGTCTTGGGTCACAAGGAAGTGTTGTTCGATGGCTGTACCAAGTGTTATAACACGATTTCCAGAGATCAGCCTTGTAATCATGAATAAGGACAATGCTGGTATGAAAACAGCCTGGCACCCCGCCTTCACTCCATCAATCGTTAAAGGGAACACTACTCGACGAAAAGTCGTCCAATTAGATGCCCCTAAATCTAAGGAAGCATAAACCATTGATGGATTCAGCTTCTCTAAAGCATTAAAGATCGGCAAAATCATAAATGGTATGAAAATGTATACAGATACGAAAACAAAACTAAAATCCGTAAATAAGATTTGTTTGGAGCCAATCCCCATGACTTCCAAGAAAGCGTTGACAGGTCCAAATGTTCCGAATATCCCCAAAAATGCATATGCCTTCAACAGTAAATTAATCCATGACGGCAAGATAATCAATAAAAGCCAAAGCTGCTTATGCTTCGTCTTCGTTAAAAGATAGGCCGTTGGATATGCTATCAGCAAGGAAAATGCTGTAATAAGAAAGGCATACCAAAAGGAACTTAAAGTCATCTTCAGATAAACAGGAGTGAAAAATTTCTGGTAGTTAATAAGAGAGAAATCTCCCTCTATATTAAAGAACGAGTAGTATACCACTAAGACAATGGGTGCAATAACAAATAATGCAACCCATAAGAGATAAGGCACAAGATATAAAGGTTTTGTTTTATTTCTCATGTTCTAAAACCTCATCGTAAGCCTCAAGACGTTTATCAAATTCCTCTTCTGTCTCACCCGGCATCATTACATGAATTGCTTCTGGTTCAAAGAATAATCCGATTTTTTCACCTACAGTAGCTTTCTTGGTGGAATGCACGAGCCACTCATTTCCATCTTCATCATAGCAAGAGATTTCATAGTGGACACCACGGAACAATTGAGTATCTACCTTCACTTGAAGCTTACCTTTTTCTGGAGTGGTAATTTCCAAATCCTCAGGACGAATGACAATTTCAATTCCCTCATTCGGTTTTAAACCACCATCGACACACTCAAATTGTTTACCGGTGAATTCTACTAAATAATCTCGGACCATACGTCCCTTTACTATATTCGATTCTCCAATGAAGTCTGCAACGAATCGATTAATCGGCTCA
This sequence comes from Peribacillus acanthi, assembly GCF_003073175.1. Taxonomy (GTDB): domain Bacteria; phylum Bacillota; class Bacilli; order Bacillales; family DSM-1321; genus Bacillus_BN; species Bacillus_BN acanthi. The sequence continues at coordinate 49,990 of NZ_QBBX01000016.1, read as the reverse complement.
TCGTAAATATCAATTGGTGTCCCACTTTGGACTATTTTCCCTTTGTTTAAAACAAAGATTTCATCGGACATTGCCAGAGCTTCTTCCTGATCATGTGTTACAAAGATAAAAGTAATTCCCAATCGACGTTGCAGTTCTCGAAGCTCATATTGCATTTCAGTCCTTAATTTCAGGTCTAATGCAGAAAGAGGCTCATCCAGTAGAATAACTTCTGGCTCATTTACAATCGCGCGAGCAATGGCTACACGTTGGCGTTGCCCACCAGACATTTCACTGATTTCTCTGGATTCATACCCTTCCAAATTAACAAAGCGCAAGGCTTCCATTACTTTTTTATGAACCTCATCATTTTTCATCTTTTTAATTCTCAATCCGAATGCTACATTTTCAAAGACGTTGAGATGTGGGAAAAGGGCATAGTCTTGAAATACTGTGTTCACTTGTCGCCGATTGGCTGGGACACGATTAACGACTTTGTTGTTAATGAAGATATCCCCTTCAGAAGGTTCAATGAATCCAGCAATTAATCGAAGTATGGTCGTTTTCCCACATCCTGAGGGACCAAGCAAAGTATAAAATTTCCCTCGCTCAATCTCAAAACTTACATTTTCCAATACAGCTGGGTCAGCATCATATTTCTTCGTCACATTCTCAAAACGAATGATTGTATTATTAGTCATAACTATCTCCTTTCCCTGTCCATATACACCCTTCAGACTTCAGATATAAATAAGACTTAGTAGCTTACGAGACTTTATTTTTCCTACATTTATAAATATGAATTAGTAACAACTAAGATTAATTCTGATTTCCCATCGAAATCATTGATTACCTGGTGGTTTTCAGAAGCATGAAAATAAATAGCCTCACCACTTTTAGCTGTATATTCATGCTTACCTAGCTTTACTACTACCCTACCTGATAGTACATATCCAAAAGTCTCGGATAATGAAGGCTCAAATGATTTGAATTCTCCTTTTTCCTCAAACGAAAGCATGATTGGTTCCATTTCCTTTTCATTAGACTCCGGAACTAACCATTGGATGCGATATCCACGTTCTTCATCCCAATATTCTGTTTGATCTTCTTCTGAGTACACGACCTTTTGGTCTCGATTTTCATCATCAAAAAATTCCTTCGGTGAGCAACCTAGTACCTCTAAAATGGAAAAGAAAGTTTCTATAGAAGGAGAGCTTAAGTCTCTTTCCAATTGTGAAATGTACCCTTTACTTAAGTCAGTTCTTTCTCCCAGCTCTTCTTGGGTAAGACCCTTTTTCAAACGTAAATTCTTAATTTTTTTTCCAATAAGCATATTTGTTAATCCCTCTGTTGTTTAAAATTAGTAAACTTCATGTGCATATAGTTTAATAATACATAACATTTAGTTTACAATCAATACTTTCGATACCTAGAAAAAGGGACTAATCTCAACTTCACTGCAACATTAAAGGCGACCTATTTATATTAGATCGCCTCTTTTTTATGCTTTTATCGTAGCATTTTTAGATATCGTCATTGAACTCCCTTTGTAAAAGAAAAGAGTACTTACCAGGACCAGAAGAGATATAGAAGTGAACATAAACGGTCCCCCTATTTCCGTCAATAGATACCCTCCCGCAATCGGACCGAAAAATGAACCTAGGCTCCGAAACTGGCTTGCACCAAAATAGGCTCCTCTCATCCCTTCTTCCGCTAATTGATCGATAACAAGGCTATTCGAAGGAAAGATTAAGATTTCTCCAATCGTTAGAAATCCCATGGAGACAAACAGACCTGACCAAGCATCAAAAAAGCCAAAACCAAACAATCCTATTCCCATGAACAAAGCTCCTGATACCATTAAATGCATCGGCTTAAATCTCTCGGTATAATGCGAAATGGGCATTTGGAGAATGATGACCATGATGGCATTCAATGACACCAAGATGGAATATAAGTACACACCCTTCGTAAAAGTATCTTTTAAGTACTGAGGAAGATTAGATTCTACTTGTGAGTAACCAGCATTCACCAAAATCGTTCCGAGAATCAACATTAATAGCATACGGTCCTTACGAATTACATGGAAAACCGCTTTTATTGACATTGTATTGTTTTTTCGATTAGTACTACCTGTAACCGATGAGGGCAAATGCTTATTCATTTGCAAGAACAGCATAGTAGCATACAGCAAATACATTGTTCCCGTAATTAAAAAGGTTAAATCTGCTGACTTAGTAGCGAAATATGCCCCTAACAGCGGACCAATAGCAGCACCTATATTAATAGCGGTGTAGCGCAGTGAAAAAGCTCTCATTCGATTTTCCCTTGGAGTCAAATCTGAGATTAGGGCTTGGGAAGTTGGTTCAAAGAACGAACGACATAGACCGTTCAATGCATTCAATAGAATAAATGCCACCGGGACACTAGCCATGGAAAAAGCAAAAAAGACACCTGACCAAATAAATAAAGCAATAATCATGATTGGTTTTCGCCCCAAACGATCGGATAAGTGTCCTCCAATGAATCCACCAATCGTACCAGTCAGTGGACTAATTCCAATCGTAATTCCTATTAGTATAGGGTGCATATCAAGGTTCTGTGATAAATAAATTGCTAAAAATGGCATAGTCATAAAAGATGCACCTCTAGCAAATATCGTACCTGCTAGTAAAGTCCAAACAATTGGATGAAACATCCTTATATATCTTTTTATCCCATTCATTCTGTTCCCCCACTTTATAACTACAACTAAGGACTGCCGCTTACGAAAGTCCTTAGTGATTGATTATATAATATTGGGAACAATTTGACATCTCATTTTACACTTTTAGGAAATCTACCCAACTAAAAATTGCTTCTCTCATTTAATTCGCTTTTTCCTATAATCCCCATACTTTCGATATGACTCTTTGTTTCCTTATCACCCAAAACATATAAATACCGATAAATATTAATCATAATCTCATCATATTGTTTGTCTTCTTTATCCTTATGGTATTCCTTAAAAGGGGTCTGTGCTCGAACAAACGTTTTTAACTCTGCAGAATAATTTTGCTCAAATAGAGCTTTTAACTTTGCAAATTCCTCATCTGTAGCATAGACAGTAAAATGTCCTCCTTCTTGGATAGGTTGCTTCAGGATTTCTCCACTTTTAATGTCTACATAATATATGTTCTTCAATGATAAACAACTCCTTTTTCTCTTTGTAGATATTTACCACTTACAAGTTCACTTTAACCATCGAAAAAATGGTATAATAGACCTATACTGAATTTATAAAATTATTTTCTCTCTACCCCCTTAAAGTGTCGAGCATTAAGCGAAGACTTTAGCATGATGCTTAATAAAGCCTCAAACGGGGTATAACTTCAGTATATGGAGGTAAGAAAATGAAACAATCATATATTAATATCGATCAGTTACTAGAAGCTACCACCGAATTTGCCGAAGAGACCTATTCACTGCTTCTAAAACCGATAGATATTGATCGTTTATTAAATAATACAAAAGAATAACTTATCACAGAGCCCATCTTTAAAATAGATGGGCTTTTTTTATTGGCTTTGTTAATTTTGGCTGTTGATATACGCCCCAGGTATTCTCTTTATCCGAGAGTCTCGCGGTCTTATTCAAAAAAAAGTGACCCGGACAATCGTATTTACGATTATCCAAGTCACCTTTTATTTACGAACCTACTTTTCTCAACGGTTGTTCTTCTTCTTCAAGTTGTTCTAATTCACTTTTTGGTTTATTTTTCATGCCAATCATGACTACAAGCCCTACGACTAGCAATTCAAAACCGTACTTCAAGAACCCGTTTGTGAAATAAACTTTCAAGAAGGGTTCTCCCACAATCATTTTCGCAGCTGTCCAAGCTAATATCGCTGCTCCAATGGTAATGATAACAGGGTATTTTTCTATGAACTTTAGAATAATTGTACTTCCCCACATTACAATTGGGATAGATACAAGTAATCCAATTACTACAAGCAGGAAGTTACCATGAGATGCACCTGCAACAGCCAATACATTATCTAATCCCATCAAAGCGTCCGCAATCAGAATTGTACGGATGGCTGCCCAAAAGCTGTCTCCAGCCTTTACATCTCCATGATCATCTTCTTCTACTAGTAGCTTGTACGCGATCCATACAAGCATTAAACCTCCAACCAGGTGAAGTCCTGGTACTTTAAGTAGCCATACCACCCCAATTGTTGCAACAGAACGTATCACGACTGCTCCAAGAGAACCGAATAAGATCGCCTTTTTCTGCTGTTCCTTTGGTAAGTTTCTAGCAGCTAATCCTATTAAGATTGCGTTATCTCCTGCCAATACCAAATCAATTGCAATGATGACCATCAACGCTGAAAAAAACTCTACACTAAGTATTTCCATGATGTACCTCCTTCTTTAATTCAGTGCAAATAAATAGACCTCTGCCTATATAAGGCAAAGGTCTCGCTAAGCAATTATATGCCAACACAGCCGATGGGTGGATGCCCATGTAATGACGACTGTATTTCAGATCGAAATCTGACGCTACTCCCCTTTACTAGAAAGGTAAGTCCTATTTAATTTATTCTTCTAAACTATTATATACTATTTAACTTCAAAATTAGAAGAAAAAAAGTCATCCTTTTTTTAGAAAATAACTAAATAAAACCAATAGACAAACATACGTTCCTTTTGTTAAGATAATTATAACAAATTTTACCTATTCGAGGTGTATTATGACCACATCTGTTCAGAATCTTGAAAAATTGATTCCGTTTACCCATTCACTTCAATCATTAGAACCTTCTTTGCTCGAAACTCCTTTGTCCGAAAATAACTGGTCGACTAAAGAAATATTGGCACACCTTTTCAGATGGGATATTTTCTTAATTGAAGTAGGTATACCAAGCATTCAAAATGATCAAACTATCTCTTTCCCTGACCATCATCAATATAATGATGAATCTGCAGCATTATCGAAACAAATGTCCAATGCTGATGTTATTGTTCAAACCATTAGCAAACGAAAAGAATTGCTTCAAATGCTTAATAACAATGGAATCCCTTTAGACACTCCTATTAATATTAACGGCCTAACACATGACACATCAACGAATGAACGCTTCACTCTTGAATACCTAATGCATGACTTTTCTTCTCATGATGCTCATCATATGAAGCAAATTGAAACATTCCTTCATCAACACCAATCTTGACTTACCTAGAATAGACGAAGGCCACTCATTAAGCGAGTGACCTCTCGTTTCTTACTAATTCTTAGGCAAGAGATTCAAAACATCTCCACTGTATTCGTCTAAAGCAGTGGCATGATAATTCCCTTCTGCCCAATCATCCATTTGATTCTGATACCATTTACTTTTCACATGTCCCGATTGACCTGGTCCCACAATATGATATCCTGTCCCCATATCTTTTGTATCTATAACAAACCTCCAGGAACCCCCATGATTTACAATACCATCATCATTTTTCGTAGCTGCTGCCTGCACAGTGACACTACTTCCACCTACTGGGACGCTTCCTTTATAGTTAAAGATATAATTTAATGGCGAAACACTGGATAGTGGGTGTTTGAATTGGATTTGATGTTCTTCTCCCCAAGTCCATTTATTCATATTTTTCCCCTGTAGGTCTTCAATATGATTTAAGGCTAACACTAAGGAGTCTCTGAGAACCTTGTTAATGTCTCCTTTTTCTTTAATCCAAGGGCCTGGATTTCCTTCAATGGCATTTCTCAACAATTGATCCACTACAGCTTTTCTTCCATTAAATAAATCCATTGCCTCTTCAGAAATATCCTCATGAAATAACACATGGGAAATCTTATTCATCCATACATGGAATACCAGTGGTGCTACTTCATCTTTAGAATCCTTGAAATCCCATTCTCTAAGCAACTTTAAAGCTTTTTCCTCTTTGTCTCCTTTTACATTTTGCATAATAGACAGAAACTGAGGAACAAACTCCCTTGCTTGCAGATTCATTTGGTCCATCTGCAGATCTTTCATATCTGTCAATGACACAACTTCTTTATCCTTAAGAACTTCCTGAATCCTAGCTTGTCGATAAGGCTGTGCCCAATGATGGCTGATATGATATGGATACTCATCCGAAATGACTTTATTATTAGCTGTAGAAATGAATCCCTCAATTGGATTGATTGTTTTAGGCAATTCATCAAAAGGGATGAAACCTTCCCATTCATACTCATCAGTCCATCCAGGGACAGGAAGTATGCTATCTCCCTTTTTACGGATAGGAATCTTACCATTGGCTTTATATGCGATGGTTCCATCCTGAGAGGCAAATACAAAATTTTGTGCAGGTGTTTCAAATTGTAG
>NZ_QBBX01000016.1:11156-43642 GCF_003073175.1 Peribacillus acanthi | reverse complement strand
AATGCTTGTTCAAACTCATTCCAATTGTTGGCTTTGTTCATATTTAAGACAGCCTCAAGTTCTGCAGAAGGATCTAGAGCTGTCCACCTTAAAGCAAGGGCTGTTTCTTTTCCAGCATCACCTGCAAATTCCGATATGATTGGACCGTGGCGAGTAATGGTCACATCATAATCTATAGTTTTTTCGTCTTTCACTTTTATTGGTTCCTGTATGATTTGGGCTTTTTCCCATTCGCCCATATATAAAAATTCTTCCTTGTTTTCGGGATTACGCTTTTCGATATATAAATCCTGAACATCAGGCCCCACATTAGTCACACCCCAAGCGACTTTCTCATTATGACCGAGGATGATTCCGGGAATTCCTGCAAAAATTACTCCGCTCACATTGACGGTCGGAGCTTGCAAATGCATTTGATACCAAATTGAAGGCGTGTTTAAGGAGAGATGCGGGTCATCAGCCAATAATGGTTTACCCGATGCCGATTTATCCCCACTCACCACCCAGTTATTACTTCCATTAAACTCGTAAGGAACCACAGCTTGCGCAAAGCTTTTTTCGATGTCCAATTCTTCTTTACTTATGATAAAAGGTCCCTCTTTCGGATAGCTCGGAAATAAGTCATAAGCTTTTTCTTTCGAGAAGGATTGCAGTAAATATTGTCTGAAAGCTTGATCTTGCCAATTGCCTCCTAAATCGAAAGCCATATATTTTCCAATCGTCAAGGAATCAACCGGGCTCCATTTTTCAGGTTTATAACCGAGAAAAGTAAATTCAACGGGCCATTTACCATTCTTCTCTACCTCATTAATATAAAGGTTAACACCATCTGCATAGGCTTGAAGGACCTCTTTTCCTTCTCTTGAATACTCGTTAAAAGAAGCTTCGGCCGCTCTTTTCAATCCTAAGGTACGGAAGTATTTATCATTTTCAACGGTTGCACTTCCAATGACCTCGCTCAAACGACCTGACGCTTGTCTTCTACTTAGGTCCATCTGGAACAGGCGATCCTGAGCTTGAATATAGCCCTGTGCCATGTAAAGATCGTGTTCATTTTTAGCATTGATATGTGGGACTCCGTCAGCATCCCTTATTACAGTAACTGGTGCGATCAAACCTTCCAGTTTTATTTCCCCTTTTGTTTGAGGTAAGGCTCTTGCTAAGAACAAATTTGCACCTATTACTGCCAGTAATAAAATGACTACTAAGGCAAAGCTAATCCATAAAAATAGTCGTTTAACATTCCTTTTTCTCTTCACGACTCGCTGGGTTGCAACCGCTTCCATATTTTCACACTCCCCTTAAGAATGAACCATGATTCATAAACTCTTTATTCCATAAATATTCTCTACGGGGACAAACTTTACCTATGTAATTTTTATTTAATAAAAAAATTTAATTAAAACTATTAATCTATCTTCATTTTTTTCGTATGACTCTTTCAAGGTATGGTAATCCTATTTAGTGAGGGGAGGTGTATGACGATGGCACAAGATGTATTATGCGAAGTAGCAAATTGCGTGTACAACAAAGAAGGCGAGCGTTGTGGCGCTTCTCAAATTTTTGTTGTCAGCCATAAAGGAAAAGAAGCTGACAACAGCAGAGAAACAGATTGCAAAACGTTTGAACCAAGCGGCTTATAATTTCCAAAAGAGACAATCATTCCCCTGGTTGTCTCTTTTATTTTTATTATTGATAATAATTATCATTCTTATTCAAAAATTCACCAAAAAATTAACCCCGCTTTTTGCGAGGTTAATTTTGCATCACTTATATACCTTCACTCGATCTTGAACTGGTTTGAACTCTTTTTCACCAGCTGAAGCAACAGGCTTTCCAAAAGGCATTTGAGCAATAAGTTTCCAGCTATTTTCAATATTCCACTGTTTCTTCACGTCTTCATCAATTAGTGGATTATAATGCTGTAATGTTGCACCAAATCCTTCTAATTCAAGAGAAGTCCATACGACATATTGCAGCATCCCAGATGAATGTTGAGACCAAATTGGAAAATTGTCACTATAGGTAGGGAATGCGTTTTGCAAACCTTCAATTACACTTTGATCTTCAAAAAATAAGACGGTTCCATAACCACTTTTAAAAGCATTCATTTTTTCTTCAGTTGGCCCAAAAGCGTCAGCTGGCACGATTTTTCGTAATGTATCGGTTGTAATATTCCATAACTTATCGTGTTCATTTCCTAATAATACAACCACTCTTCCACTTTGAGAGTTAAATGAAGAAGGACTGTGCTTCACTGCAAATTCAATAACCTCTTGAATTCTTTCATCAGATACTGGCGATTCCTTACTAATTGCATATATAGAACGTCGATTTTGAACTGCACTGTAAAAATTTTCTGCCTCTCTAGCTTGCTCATTTTTTCCGAAAAGTTGATTTAATAATCCCATGATGTTCTCTCCTTTTATTGGTTATTTAAACTGATAAGACAATTTGATTTCCTGAAGGATCAATCGTCTTCCAATTTTCACCTTCTCGGACAATCAATGCCCCTAACAGGTTCAGCTGCTCTATAATCTTGCTGAGTTTTTCAGCATCTCTGAATTTAATGGTGTAATGGACCATCCCAACACTATTTTCGGATGGCTCCGGAGCCCCTACTCCATTCCAAGTATTCAACCCGATATGATGGTGATATTGATTGTAAGAAATAAAAAGCGCTTGCCCACCATATCGTGTGACCACATCAAAATCTAAACCGTTTGTATAAAATTTTTCTGACTCATTTAATTCCTTTACGTGTAAATGGATATGGCCAATGGTAGTGCCATTTGGCATCCCGACCCATGCTTTGCCCTGGGAAACGGCTAATAAATTTTGAACATCCAAAGGAATAGAAGCCATTTCTACTTCTCCGTTATTCCATTTCCAAGTATCTGAAGGGCGGTCAGCGTAAACTTCGATCCCATTCCCATCAGGGTCAGCTAAATAAATCGCTTCACTTACAAGGTGGTCAGAAGCACCCTGTAATGAATGCCCACTGTTAATCATGTGATTTAGGAAGCTTCCTAACTGGATTCTATTCGGCAGTAAAATGGCAAAATGGTATAATCCTGTCCTTCTAGCTTCCTTCGGCTTTATTCCATCTGGCTGATTGATATACAGAAAAGGGGTCTGATTAATCCCTAATATTGCTTTGCCGTCTCCCCTATCTAAAACTTGAAACCCTAAAACTCCTTCGTAAAACTGAATGGATCTATTGAGATCAACTACTTTAAGTGAAATGGAGTCTATTGTGATTTGAGATTGCATAGATTCACCTTCATTTCATTGTTTTGAAAGTAAGTTACTTTATGTAAGTAAGTATATATACGTTATTTAAATACGTCAAGTAACTAAATTATAAAATATAATAATTTTATTTTTTGTAAATATTAGTTATAATATCTTCATAGGAGTGATTAATTATGAACAAATCCTCACTTTGTCCAAGATTTGAAAAAGCAATGTCCATAATAAGCCAACGTTGGACTGGACTCATTATTTATCAGCTTTTTTTAGGCCCGCAAAGATTTAGTGCAATTGAATCCGCTATCTCGATTAGCGGGAGAGTCCTTTCCGAACGGTTAAAAGACTTAGAGCAACAAGGTATAGTCAAACGTGACGTTTATCCGGAAACACCGGTTCGTATAGAATACTCATTAACCGACAAAGGCAAGGCACTTGAACCAGTCTTACATGGAATTGAAAAATGGGCCCAAGATTGGATCCCTACAGAAAATGACGTTTAACTAATACATTCTCTTTTGAGATATGAGAAGAGCAAAAACGCAATCGCTGTAGCTAGACGCGGACAATTCGTATTTGATAAGTTATTCACAGTTCTAGATTATGTAATTTCATAAACAATGAAGAATCCCGATTACACTTTGCGTAATCGGGATTCTTCATGCCTCTGAACTAATTAGTTTCACTTAATTCATCCAGGTCTTGCTGCAATAACTTTTTACTTTCTTCAATTTTTACTTGTTCTAGTAATTCAAGAGCATGTTCTAATGCTAATTTTTTTTGTACATGATTTCCTAATACACTGTGTGCCCTTGCTTCTGCTTCATACCCATATCCAGTGAAAAATGCTGGTAACTCCGCCTCTTCACTTATTTCTATGCAACGTTTAGCATAACGCAATGCATTCTCTCCTTGACCGACTACTGCATAAACTCTAGCCAGTTGCCAATAGCCAACCGACATATTGGTTGGCGTATGGTCCTCCACTTGAGTCCAGTGCCAGAATGAGGTATGGCACATATGAATCATCTGTTCATTGTCTTCATCGTTTCTGTTCTTTTTGTCTAATAAATCCCATACTTTATTAAAACAAGCTGTTGCTAATTGTTTATGTGTATAGTTTTTTATTTCAGTTTGATTACTCACCAACATCACCTCAATATGTATTATTCGATTTACTTTTTCTGAAATCCTTTTTTCATCCATTTAAAAGGGGATTAGAGACAGATAACGAATAAAGATAAGAGTGATTCAAACTAGATTAAATCTTTTCATTATATGAAGGGGAATGAACATGCAAGGACAAACAAATCCAGTCATTATCCAAAAGAAAACAAACAAAAAAATTATTATGGTGGGCATATTACTTTTCATCATACTTTTTATGGGTATTGTGAATTTTTGGCCAGTTGAAAAACGGGCTTCAAAGGCATTTTTTGAGAATAATCGACCGATGGTCATTGCTCATCAAGGAGGAGAAGATTTAGCTCCAACCAATACAATGGTAGCCTTTCAACAAGCGGTAAACATGGGAGTTGATGCGCTTGAATTCGATATCCATATTACAAAGGATGGCGAGCTTGTCACCATTCATGACCCTACTGTAGACCGTACCACAGAAGGAGTGGGAAAAGTATCTGAAATGACGTTAGAGCAAATACAGAAGCTTGATGCCGGATATCAATTCCAAGACTTAGATGGGAATTTTTCTTACAGAGGGAAAGGTGTTTACATTCCTACTGTTGAAGAAGTCTTCTCTACCTTTCCCAACATGAAAATGGTTATGGAAATTAAAAATGATAACCCTTCTGAAAGAATTGATGAGATCGCCGCAAAACTATGGAAACTGATTGAGATTCATAAGTTGCAAGATAAAGTTTTGATTGCCGCGTTTGATCAAACCATAATAGATACTTTCAATTCATATTCCAAAGGAAAAGTGGCCCTCGCAGGAGGAAAACAAGAAATTAAAAAATTCGTTGTGTATCATACTTTATTCTTACGCAACCTTTACCAACCAAAAGTAGATGCGATTGAAGTTCCTGTAAAAGAAAGTATTTTCGATCTAACTAAGAAAAATTTAATCGACGGAGCACACCGAAGAGGGATGGATGTCCATTACTGGACAATCGACGATAAAGACCAAATGAAACAACTGATTAAAAATGGTGCCGATGGAATTATTACCAATCGCCCAGATTTAATGCTTCAGCTACTCAATGAAATGGGGTATTAATAGGGAAAAATCCACTATTCACCCTGCTGCAACCAAATCTTTAATTTCTCCATATCTTGCTGAATCAATGCACGAAGACTAGGATTATAGAAAATGGAAGCAGGGTGAAAGGTGGGGAAAATTAAATAATTTTTCTCACTCCACTCATAGGTTGTCCACTCCTTTGAAGCCAGACGCAGGATAGGACTGTTTATGAATTGTCCATGGTTTGTTGTCACTGAATAATCGGGTCCTAACAACCTCTTTAGTCCAACATTCCCCAATGTCACGATTAACGGAGCCTGTACATGAAGCGTTTCATAATCCAGTATAGGGGCATGTGCCAATATTTCTCTTTTTGTAGGAGGACGATTATATTTTCTCTTAATAACATCCCCATTACGCTCCCTTTTTTCTCCCCACTTATAAGGGCGGCTTCTAACAGCACTTGTTATATAAACCTCATCCCTACTGACACCAGCCATTTCTAGAAACTTCATTAACTCTTTTCCAGCCCTACCACTGAAGGGAATTCCATTACCAATCTCCGTTTCACCTGGTGCTTCTCCAACAAGCATAAACTTTGGATGTTTTGGCCCGGATCCATATACAAATCCCTCGACAGGAAAATTAGATATTCTTTTCTTTCCTAACTCAGCCAGCTCTTCTGGTATTCTCACTAACCATCACTTCCTACTACATCCTTTTTCAATCATTTTGCCTATATAGAGACACTTCAAACCCAGGTCCAACAGCTGCTAGATGATTTCTTCCTAGAACGAAAAGAAACCAGATAGGGTTTCCTATCTGGTTTCTTCGCAACAAGTTATTATCTTTCTAATTTACGGATATAGCGATTTTCCACTTTTTCTTCAATCTCTTCTAATAATTTCTTATCTTTTAAAATCATTTTTTTATTTAGGGAGACTAAGTCATCAAATTTCTTTCGTCTCGCATGACGATTTGCCATAATTTATTCCTCCAACAATTCCAGCTACTGGCTTAGATTTGAATTTTAACCTGCTTATATCAATTAGACGAATGCACTAGAGAAAAGTTGCAAAATACAAAAAATTTAATTAACTTTTATACCGCTACTATGCAATCCATTTCGAACTCCACTTCTTCTTTATTATTGTGCATAGTTTCAGCCCCCTTCTTGGAGAAAATTAGCCCAAGCAATAAAACGACCATTAAGTTTATTTTAAGATTCATTAACTGAATAATCAATATTATTATAAAATAACTTACATTTTTTGGATTAAACTAACTAGTTCGTGCTTTAATCTGAATGATTATCTAATCATGCTAATACTTTCAACCAACTATTTATCCTTACTAAATAATTTGGTTAACGCCAAGCATAAAACACGGGAGTTTGCCTTGTTGTTTATACTTTATCCTAAAATTCCCACCTACATCGCTTACTTCTTTGCTACTAATTTATACCTAAACAAAAAAGGCACCTAGGTACCTTTTTCTTAAGCTTTTATATTTGTAAAATACATGTCTTTCATTTCTTTCAAAACAGACTTATAGGGATAATCACTATAAACGATTTGTAGACTGACACCGTCAATTAATGACCAAAAAATATCTGCATAAAGCTCAGTGTCGATATCTTGGGCGAATTCACCTGATTGTTGTCCCTCTACTAAAATTTCGGCAATTAAGGGGATGAAATATTCCTTCCTGCGATCATTCAAGATGGAAATCAGTTCTTCACTCCTTGAAGAATGAAGTTTAAATTCAAACTGAACGACCGAATTTTCAATATTTCTTTTAACAGTTAAATCACGGTCAATATACACACCAAATAAATACTCCATTTTCTCATAGGCCGTTTTCTGGCGATTCAGTTCGCCCGTTAATTCTTCTAAAATCCGCTTAGTATTCGCGCCCATAAGCTCCAGATATATTTCATCCTTACTTTTGAAATAGTTATATATAGCCCCTTTACTAATACCTGAATGAGCAACGATGTCATCAATTGTAGCCGCTTCAAACCCTTTCCTTGCAAAGCAAGCAAGCGCGCTCTTCAAAATTTCCTTTTTCTTCTTCTCTTTGTATTCATCAGATACGATAGGTGGCAATTTGTTCCCTCCTCTAACATTCCGGTCTTTTTACTCTATTACCTTATTAAAACATACTTAAAATTCTGCCACAATAATTATTGACTTTTCTGTATAAAAATTGAATTTATACATAATTAGTGCTTTCAGCAACCCTATACTTTTGTTATATTATGGAAGAACCTGATAATAAAGCGAGGAAACTAATATGAAGGTAACTTTAGATAGAATTGCCATTGATCAAAAAGAAACCCTAAAAAATTTATATGCTCTCTACCTACATGATTTATCGCTATATAGCGACGAGCTTATCCCTAATCATGAAGGCTTATTTGAATTTGATGCATTTGATCAAATTTGGGGAAATGAAGGCATTCATCCATACCTTATAAAAGCAGATGATCAGTTAGCTGGATTTGTACTACTCTTAGGTGCACCTTTTCTAAAAAGAGTCGATTACTGTATAAATGACTTCTTCATCCTTAACGCATTTAGGGGAAAAGGAGTTGGGAAAACTGCTGCCCGACAGATTTTTACTACGTGCAAAGGCAAGTTTTTCATCGAGCAATTATTGTCTAATAAACCAGCCATCCATTTTTGGAAGAAGCTCTATGTAGAAATGGGTTTAGATTTTGAAGAAGAAACGAAAGAAACGACTACCTCTCAACTATTTCTTAATGTCTAGAAAAATAGTAAGGCAGGGGCTTTATTACCCCTGCCTCAACCTAGCATCCTTTTTAACCAATTCGATACTAATTCTTTTACTAAATTCCTCTGCTCAATTTGCAAAAGATGTCCCGCCTGATCAAGTACTGAATAGGTTGCGTTCGAAAATTTATCCATCAACCTCCAGGTATTCTTATACCCGCAAATATGATCTTGCCTCCCTAAAATAAACAAGGATGGCTGCTCAATGGTTTCTACTCCCGAGAATGGTTCATCGTTCAGCAAATAACCTTGTTCTCTCCAATTAGACCCAAGAAACTCCCTATTAGCCAGCAATCTGCCAGGCTGGATTTCGTTTAGAAAGATTTGGAGATTTCCTGCATTTTGATAGACTAATAATGTTTCAAATGCGGTACGGATATCCTCGTCAATCTCCTGTAAAGCCGCTTCATCCTTTTCTAGAATAGTCTTATGTGGCACGTCCCTCTTTGCATCATGGATAGCTGGAACCAATAGAGCAATACCTTTGACTCTTTGAAGCTTTGCATGCATGATGCCCTGAGCTAAGTAGCCTCCAAATGACATGCCTAACAAAGCAAATTCTTGATTTGGAATGATTAAATCAATGAATTCCAACAGATTTTCTAACATGTCTGTAGATGAATTTACTGTAGCATCAATCATGCTCTTGCCATGAGCTGGGACGTCAATATAGATTCGTTGAAAGGCCTGTTCCTTTTCAAAAATAGACTCCATCCACGCTTTCATAGAACGATGATCGGTTCCCATCGCATGAAGGATTAACAATGGAAGCCCTTCACCATAAACTTCATAATAAATACTGCCTTTAGACACTTTACATTCCATTTGAATCCCCCAAGATTAATAAGTATTTTAAAGAAGGAAATTGTTTATCTAAGATGGCTGTTTCCTAAACTTGGGCAACGTTTGATCAGAGATTAAGAATATACTACTCAAGATGATGAAGAGACCGACAATCATCCCCCAAGTGATTGTTTCATTTAAGAATACCAAGCCCCATACTATACCGAAAAATGGAATAAGAAGGGTGACACTAGCCGCAATAGTTGGACCTGCACTTTCAATTAAATAGAAATATAGAAGATAAGCAAAGGTAGTACAAAATAAGGCCAATCCCACCATAGAGAAAACCGCTATAGGTGTAACAGCTTGAAATGATTCTTTCCAAAAAACAAGAGTGACAGGTAGCAAAATAATAGTTGCCCCTATCTGTTGCCCCGTTGCCAAAGATAAAGGAGGTACACCTGCTAAATATTTCTTCGTATACACTCCCGCAAATCCATATGACACGGTCGATAATATCGAGATCAAACAAGCGATAATGATATTAAGAGTAAATGGGACAGAGCTCCAACCTACTAATAAGGCTACTCCAAATGTTCCGGTAAAGATTCCTAACCACTTTCGGAATGTCATGCTCTCACCTAGCCAACCCCAAGCTACTAGAGCGGTGAATAGAGGAGTCATTGAGTTCAAAATAGCAGACATCGATGCGGGTAATTGCAAAGCTGCTACCGCAATGAAAATCGATGGGATTACTGCATTCAACAAGCCAATCATTAAGTATTGTCTCCAACGCAACTTCCATTCCAACGGTTTTTTGACTGCAAACATATAGATTATTAATGCTATAGCAGCAATCGTAACCCTTCCTTGAATAGTAAGAAAAGGACCTAAAACTTGAGATGATATCCGGATAAAAAGAAAGGAAGCCCCCCAAAGCGCTGCCAATCCTAATAAAGCCATCATTTCATTTCGTTTCATATTTCGCCTTCTCTCCATTTAAATAGATTCATTACATTCTTTATATCATTCCTTATAAAGAATGACATCCAAATTCTTGCTTTTTAACTTTCTATAGGTATAAAAAAAGGCCAATCCAACTGGATCAGCCTGATATTTCGCTTGTATTTTTTTCACTTAGAAGCTGCTTAATTTGTTGTTTTCTATCTCTTGAAGTAAGGATATAGAGAAAATCTCCTGCATTAATCACCGTATTTCCAGTCGGAGTTATAAGTTTTTCTTCCCGGATAATCGCATTGACCAAGGATCCCTCAGGAAAAGTAATCTCTTGTAGGGTCTTTCCAACTATAGATGCATCCTCCTCCATTTCATATTCAATCATCTCTGCATTCGCTTTTCCTAGAGACACCAATTCAAGAGAATGCATCGGTGTGGATTTCTTTTGCTCATTTAAACCTAACTTACGTGCTAAAGTTACAATGGTACTTCCTTGTATTAAACAGCTTGTCAAAACAACGAAGAAGACTACATTAAAAATCAACTGACTTCCATCAATATCAGATAATAACGGGAAGGTGGCTAGAACAATCGGAACCGCCCCTTTTAGACCCGCCCATGACAGAAATAATACTTCCTTATTCGTAAAACCTAGCTTCCAGGTAGAAATGTAAACGGCGACTGGCCTCGCAATAAACATAAGAATGGCAGAAAGTAAAATACCTTTGACAATAACGTGTCCTGTAAATAAATCTGAAGGGAATACTAATAATCCTAAGATTACGAACATTAAAATTTGCATCATCCAGGCAAACCCTTCTGAGAAACGGAAGATTGAATGACGAAACGCAATGTCTGCATTCCCTATGATGATGGCGGTTAAATATACCGCTAGCAAACCACTACCATTTAAGAATGCCGTTACTCCATAAGTAAGTAGGGCAAAGGCAGTAGCAAACACAGGATAAAGTCCACTTGAATCTAAATTGATACGGTTAAGCGCATAAACAGCTAGTTTTCCAAACGCATATCCCAATAATAGTCCGACACTCATCTGAATGAAAAAGTCTACTATCAGTCGAAAAACATTCGCGTCAGGAATGTTGATTAATTCAATCATTGCGACTGTGAGGAACACGGCCATAGGATCGTTAGAACCCGATTCTGCCTCGAGTGTTGCTCCAAGCTTTGACTGTATATTCTGTCCTTTTAATACCGCAAAAACAGCAGCAGCATCTGTTGAGCCTACAATTGCACCAAAAAGAATTGCTTCTAACCAATCAATATCCAGAATAAATTTCGCTGTTGCAGCTACGATACCCGAAGTCAAAAGAACGCCTATAGTTGCCAAAGAAAGAGAAGGGACAATGACAGGCTTTAAACTCTTCCAGCTCGTTTGTAATCCCCCTTCAAATAGGATAATTACTAAGGCAAGCACACCAATCATTTGAGCAGCCTTCGCATTATCAAAATAAATGATTCCTAACACATCACTTCCCATGAACATTCCAACCAACATAAAAAGAACAAGAGAAGGCAGACCTAATCTAGAAGAAAACTTCGTGGTAATAACACCTGCGATAAATAAAATGGCAGCTAATAAGATAAACGTATCCGTATGAAAATGCTCAAACATATTATCCTCCCTTTCTTTTATAAATTCACATCCAATTTCACCTCTACAGCGGATTTTTTTTGAATACCAAGGAAATGAAGAGTTTCAGCGGGTGTAGAATGGTGAAGCCTTTTCTGAATAAGGGAAATGGCAATTCCTTTTTTATAAGCATGATATCCGAATGTTTTCCTTAGAGTAGTCGTGCCAACTGATTCACTGATCCCAGCATGTTTAGCCGCTTCATTAATGACCCTATAGGCTTGCTGACGTGTAATTGAATCACTAGTCTTACGAGACTTAAATAAGTAATCATCTACTTGGAGATTATTTTTATGAATACACTGCCTAATAGACTCTCGAACATGGTGGTTTAAATAAATGGGGAGTTCTGGATGGGAGTTAGAATGTAAATATTCAAAAACTTCACCTGTATTTGAAACTACATCTTTTACGTGTATTAGAAGTAAATCCTGAAGTTTAATCCCAGTATTTATCCCTAAGACAAATAAACAATAGTCGCGAGCTGAATGTGAAAATAAAAATTCTTTCATATTATTAATTAGACTTTTGCTTTTTATAGGTTCTACGAAGTTCATATCTATCTCCTTAATGTTACATAAATATATGATAACATATATTTATGTAACATTATAATGAATTATCCCATAAAAATTCGACAGGAGTAATCACCCCTGTCGAATTGGTTAATCTAAGTTGCTCAGGATATTTTCACGATCCGACTTCTCATCAAAAGTTAGCACTTCAGCAACTGGCTGATAGGATTCCCCATAAAATTGCTCATCCTTATAGGTATGAATCTTTTCATAGGTCTTCTTCATCGCTTCGTAGACCATTTCCTCAGATTCATTATTTGGTGCCCAATAAAGTATTTCCATTTCATTTATTTCTTTAGTTGCAAGTGATCTTCTTCGATAGCCTATCGATTGAGCGTGTTCAAAGCCCTCTCGTTTATAAAATTGAAGGCGTTTAGCAGTATCTGTATCTTCATAATTAACAGGCTCTACCTCAAGAATAATAGGCTTTTCTTTTTCTTTCAGTTTTTTTAATAGCTTGCCACCCAGACCTTGACCACGTGACTCTTTAGATACAAATAGATAGTCAATAAAAATG
This sequence comes from Peribacillus acanthi, assembly GCF_003073175.1. Lineage (GTDB taxonomy): Bacteria > Bacillota > Bacilli > Bacillales > DSM-1321 > Bacillus_BN > Bacillus_BN acanthi. The sequence continues at coordinate 30,912 of NZ_QBBX01000016.1, read as the reverse complement.
AATGTAGGGGTTTCAACATAAAGCAAGACATGATGGGGACCTTCCTCTTTATGATAAATAGAAGACTTCTCATCCAATAGAGTTTCTATATGCTCCTTTGATTTCATTTCTTCAATTGGAAAATATTGATTTAATTTTTCATACCAATGCATATGTATGCTCCTTCCTTCTTCTAATGTCTATTAGGTATTATTTGAATAGAATGTCCAATACATCCAAAAATAATAAAAGACACGCTGACTAGGCGTGCCCTCTTTTAAGCTGAACGTCTTTTTATTGGACGAAGCTTCTGACGATCAATATAAATCACAACGATTAAAAATGAAATTCCACCCACTAATCGAAGGATTGTGGAGATAATCATAGCACTATTCATGGAGTACGCCTCTAATAAATAAACCCCAAATTGAGGAGCAATAAACCCCATACCTGCAATTAATAAATTATAATTAGCAATAAAACTGGTTCGATTTTCATCTGGCGACACATGAAGAAGCTGGTTGAATAGCAGCATGACAGTCCCTGCGACAAAAATTCCTGTCAAAAAGTTAATCAAAGTCAAATAAATTAGATTTTTGGAAAGTACGGTTAATATCGGAGCGGATGCCATTCCAATTCCAGCCACCGAAAGCATGACTGAATTCCCCCATTTTTCCGCACTTCTCCCCCACCATTTATAACTGGCCATTTGTGATATTTGATTAGCAACTGTAAAGAGACTAATCCAAAATGCGGAAGCATGGGCATAATTGATTTGATAAATGTTAAACAACGGCCAAGCCATTTGCCAGCCAAAATTAAATAAAATCGCACATACTAAAAAATAAAAATAGGGCTTATGTTTAAAAATCTCAAATGACTTCCCAAAACCTTTAGAGGATTTTTTTACTCTCTTTAATGGTATTTCTTTATGTTTAATCAAATAGTACACTTCAATCAAACCAAACAAGAAACAAATAAAAAACACGACTTGATAGGGTCCAGGACTATGTTTGTCATAAAATTGCATAATGAAACCAATGAGAAAGGTTACAATCATACCTACTAATGTTAATACTCGATTCCGTTCACTAAAGAAGGAGCCCCTTCTCTCATCCGGAATCAAATCTCCAATAAAGGATTGCCATGAAAGAGTTGCAATGGCATTTGGTAAACCCATCGCCGCTACAATTCCTACTAACATCCACGCTTGCCATTCTTTATTAAAAAAAGGAATTAGTAAGAGTAAGAAAATAAAAAATCGAGCTGCAAAGATGGAGGCAGCTGTGAATCCTTTTTTCTGCTCCAGACGGTTTATCCACCATGCGCCAGGAATCATGGCAATCACTGTCATTAGTGATGGCAAAGAACTAATTAATCCCACTTGCTGATTTGATGCTCCCACCACGCTTATCGCTAGTAATGGAATATAGCTAGTAACAATTCCATTTGAAAAAGTGGAAGCCGCCCCATTTAAAATACTGTACTTTTCATTTTGTTTGATTATCTCAGGTGAATATCCCATTGTTTTCATCTTCCTTCTTTTAATTCGGAATTCGAAAGGATTAACTTATATTTGGAGTGTACTCCTATTTCACATAACTTTCTATGAATTTTCATTATTTTTTTAATATTTATTTGTCATACAATAACTTCCCGGATTTTTAATCAAAGTGACAACTTAGCTGAAAACTTCTAACCTTACTAAAATGTAAGATTAATGTAATGGAGAACTATGGGTTGTAAGATCATCATCCTCTATAGTGAAGATAAGAAAAACACTTATTGGGAGATGATGATGGATTGAGAATGAATGCAGCTATCATTACAAAGTTGATTGTAGCGATGTATTCGGTCGTTGTTGGATTGATGGTTTCAGCAGCGTTTTTATATTAATGAACATTAAACTAGGAGGTATGAATTCATGACACTTTTACAAGTAAAAAATGTAAGAAAGATCTATAAAGGGAATATTTCGTTTGAAGCCCTAAAAGAAGTTAATTTTTCAATCGAAGAAGGAGAATTTGTAGCGGTTATGGGGCCTTCGGGAAGTGGTAAGACGACTATGTTAAATGTCATTTCCACCATTGATTCACCCAGCTCTGGGGAAGTCTTTATTAACGGGACTAATCCACACCTTTTAAAAGGAGATAACCTTGCACAATTTCGTCGGAAGCAATTGGGCTTCGTTTTTCAAGATTATAATCTCCTATCGACATTAACTGTCGGAGAAAATATTGTCCTGCCACTGATTTTAGATGGAGTGAAGGAAAAAGAAGCATCTAAAAGATTATGGGAAATCAGTACGAGACTCGGAATAGAAAGCCTGATCGACAAAAGAACCTATGAAATATCTGGTGGCCAAGCTCAAAGAACAGCTGTTGCCCGTGCCCTCATTCATAATCCGTCCCTTATTCTAGCCGATGAACCAACTGGAAATCTTGATTCTAAAGCTTCAAAGGATGTCATGGAAATGATGGTACAGATGAATAAAGAGCTTTTGACGACCATGATGATGGTGACTCATGACGTATTTGCCGCAAGCTATAGCGATCGAGTCCTGTTCATAAAAGATGGCCAAATCTTTAATGAGCTGTATAAAGGAGAAAATCGTTCTATCTTTTATCAAAACATAGTCAATGTCCTTTCCATGCTTGGAGGTGAAAATCATGAACCTACTCTCATTCGCGTATAGAAATGTCAGCAGGAGCAAGCGAACATATGGGGCCTTTTTCTTAAGTAGCTCTTTTTCTGTAATGGTTTTTTTCATTTACTCCATGTTTATCTTTCATCCCGATGTAAAATCAGGCACCATTGAGGCATTAGCAATAAAGGCTATGGAGGTTGCTCAATGGTTGATTTATATCTTTTCATTTTTCTTTATTCTTTACTCGACTAGTGCCTTTCTTTCCGCACGAAAGAAAGAGCTAGGACTATTATCTATGCTAGGCATGACGAATAAAAAGCTCCGTTTACTGGTTTTTATGGAGAATATGTTTATTTCCCTCTTCTCTATTCTTACGGGTATAGGCTTTGGATTACTATTCGCAAAAGTATTTTTACTAGTTGGATCGAAGTTTTTAGGACTAGAACCGCTTTCGTTCTATATTTCCTGGAAATCCCTTTCCTTAACAACAATCGCCTTTTTAGCTCTATTTATGGTTATTACTATTTTTACTTCATTAATGTTAAAGCAGACCAAACTAATCGAACTGTTAGTTGGAAGTGCCAAGCCAAAAAAAGAACCAAAAGTATCTGTTTGGTTTTCTCTTTTAGCAATCATCCTCTTCGGAGTTGGGTATTACTTAGCAATTACGACTACAGAAAATAATATGGTCCATAGACTTCTTCCTTGTGTAGCATCAATCACGATTGGAACGTATTTTTTCTTTACACAAATGAGTGTATTTATCCTGAAAAAATTGAAAAAAAGCCGCTCGTTTTTTTGGAAGCGCACAAGAATGCTGATTATTTCAGACTTAGTGTTTCGAATGAAGGACAATGCTCGAATGTTTTTCCTAGTCACAATGGTTGCTACCGTAGCGATTTCATCCGTTGGGGCAATGGCTTCCTTAAATGTTTATTCTAAACAATTCGAGACGAACCGACCTTTTGCCCTTACTTATTTATATCCTAATGAAGACTCAATCCATGAAAAAAATCTAGAAACGATTGAACAGGATATGAAGCTTCAAGGAATGGATTATCAAAAGGTAGAAGTTCATGGAAAAGAGGCCATAAGTGGGAATACAAAAAACAAAGTACTTTTGGTTCCCTTATCTTCTTATAATGAAATTGCAACAGCAAAGGGTTACAAAACTATACAACTATTAGAAAACGAAACGATGATAGTTCCAGCAAATCTTAAATATATGCATACAATCGACACAACACCTAGGGATATCCCTCTTGCAGAAGTAAACGTAACTCTTTCATTAAAAGGAATGGTCGACCAGCCGATCTTTAATCAATACTCCATCTACGTTAATCAATTGGTTGTACATGATGAAATGATAGAAACATTAAATAATGCCAAGTCCTTTCATTATGTTGGGTATATGATGGATGGTTGGTTAGAGAACTTCGAGCAAACCTCTAAAATTGGTAAATCGATTCATGACCAAGTGATGAATAACTTTGAACAGCTTCAAAAGGGTGAAATCAATCAACCACCATTCATATTCACCTCTGCTGGCTATGATTACAAAATGACAAAATTAGCTTATCGAACGATGATGTTTATCGGTTTACTAGTAGGTGCGGTATTCTTTATCGCTGCGGGCAGTTTTATATATTTCCGATTATATACAGACCTTGAAGAAGACCAAGTCCGTTATAGAGCGATTTCTAAGATAGGATTAACCGATAAAGAATTAAAAAAAATCATTACTTCTCAGCTACAATGTCTGTTCTTTATCCCTATCATTGTAGCCGTCATCCATAGTTTGTTTGCTTTCACTGCCCTACAAAGTCTTTATACATTATCAATCGTGAAAGAATCGTTAATCGTCATCTTAGTATTTTTCATTGCCCAAATCCTGTACTTCCTATTGATTAGACAAAGATATTTTACTCAAGTAAAAAGGAAAATGGTTCTCTGATGGAAATAAAAGGTATACTGAATCTAAGCCCTCTTGGTCATTGGCTAAGAGGGCTTTTTGTAGAATAATGACCTGCTGCGTGAGGTGTAAAATGAAGCTGCCTATTTTTATTATTGAAGATGATGTAAAACTAGCAGAATTACTAACCAAAAAATTAAATCAAAATGATTTTGAGACTGAAGTTTTTAACGGAACAGAAAACATCCTTGGGGCAATCGAAGAAAAAAAACCTTCACTCATCCTCTTAGATATTGAACTACCGAAATTTGACGGATATTATTGGTGCAGACAAATACGAACTATAACCAAATGTCCCATCATCTTCATAACGGCCAGAGCCGGTGACATGGAACAAATATTAGCATTGGAGCAAGGAGCAGACGACTATGTCACAAAACCATTCCACACTGACGTTTTAATGGCGAAGATACGTAGCCATTTAAGACGCTCTCTAGGCGAATATGCTAGTATCGAAAGAAAAATAGAATTTCAAGGTATTAACCTCTTTCCAGAGAGATTAGAAGTAAGCTATAAAGGAAAAACGTCTCTTTTGACTTATAAAGAAACTAAACTACTAGAATGTTTATTAAAGAAAGCTCCTTATATCGTTTCAAGAGATACTTTATTTGAAGCCCTTTGGGATGATGAAGGTTGGGTCGACGAAAACACATTAAATGTAAACGTTAACCGCGTAAGAAAGAAATTAGCTTCAGAATTAATGCTTGAAGACTGCATTGAAACAGTTCGTGGTGTAGGCTACCGACTGTTGAGAAAAGAGAGTACAACGTCATGAGACTTTTTTTCAGGGATCATCTTGCCTTTATCTTATTTTTTATCTTTCAGACGTTTGCTATGTGGGGAATTTTTTATCTAGATGGATACGAAAATAGCAAAGTCGCATGGTATGTTCTTTTATTGCAGACCGTCTTTATCATAGGATTTCTTTCCATTAGATATTATTTAACCTCTTCTCTTTATCAACAGTTAGAAAATCCAGATGAGGATATTGTACTTGAGGGAAATCATCCGTTGATTAAACAGGCAGAAAAGTGGATCTCCTCCATCCAAGATAAACATCAATTCGAAAAAATGGAAGCAGAGACTAAGCGTAACCGACATTTGCAATTTATTCATCAATGGGTCCACCAAATGAAAACACCTTTATCAGTTATTCAATTGCTGACAGAAGATAAAATGGAAGATGAAGATTGGAGAAATGTGCGCGAAGAAGCGGAACGTTTGGAAAAAGGATTAAAAATGGCTTTGTATACTGCCAGGTTTGAACAATTTGAAGAGGACTTCCGTATTAAACAAGTTTCCATATCGGAACTAGTCCAACAATCCATACGTGAAAACAAGCGCTTATTTATAATGAATCAAGTGTTTCCCGAAGTCAGCTTAGCGAAAAAAGATTTCGTTTTTACCGATTCAAAGTGGCTTTCCTTTATATTTGAACAGTTAATCCACAATGCCGTGAAATACTCTGCTGGAATAGGAAAACGGATTAAAATCGATATCTCCCAAGAAAAGAATACTTGGAAACTAGCAATCCATGATGAAGGAATCGGCATACCTGCACAGGATCTAAAGCAAATATTCCGTCCATTTTACACAGGTGAGAACGGACGGATTAGCCGTGAATCTACAGGGATGGGACTCTATCTGGTATCTGAAATTGCTAAGCATCTTGGCATTCAAGTTCACATTGACTCTGTACAAGGAAAAGGAACGACTGTTTACTTAACCATACCTGTAAGACCTTTTTGATACATAAAGATCGAATATGCGATAATGTTTTACGTAAATATTTTTCGGAGGAACGGTATGGCTACTATTAAACAATACGTACTACTATTCATTATGAGCATTGCTATCGGTCTGATAGCAGGCTTTTACTCTATTCCTTTTCAGACTTTAATTCCAATTCTTATCATAATGGTCGCACTCATATTCTCTATTCCACTTATCAACCATTTATATGTAACAAAGAACATAGGGAGTGTTGAGAAGTTTTTAAAGGCACGATTCAAACAACCATTATTCGCTTTCTACTATTTCCTTGCCAATCATCAAATGGAAGAAGCACACGATGCTCTTTTACTAGTTCTAAAAAAGTATCGAGCTCCTCAATATCAAGCTGCCTATAAACTAGCCTATGCACTTGGGAAAAATGATTTGAGCTCTGAACATGAATCTTTAGATCAATTGAAGCATAAACACCTTAAACTTTATTATGAAGGTTTACTTGCAGTAGAAATAGGAGATTTAAGCACTGCACAAAAGAAAGCGAATGAAGCAACGAAACCTTGGATGAAAGAAGTTATATTAGCCAAAATTCAAGGGCACCAAGGAAAAAAACAAGAAGAATTAAAACACATGGATAAAGCCATTTCACTCACTCGCGGTTTGCAACGATTTTTATTAATAAAATGGAAAGACAGGCCATAAGCGTAAGAGGATGAGAATTAGCGTAAGTGAGCTAGATTTCATCCTCTTTTCTTTTATTCTTCTATACGCCACAACAATACTCCACTCCCAAACAGGAATACCGAGCTAATGTAAAAGAGATAATCAATTGTAAAGAAGTCAATTAGAAAACCGCTACCCATAATCGCTATTCCAGAAAAAATCGTCGTCCAAAAATGATAGTTTCCCAACATAGAGCCCCGCTTTGAAGTATCCGTGTACTCGGCAAGCAATGCCTTCTCACTATTCTTTTGAACTGCCCCTAGACAGCCTAACAGGATTTGAAACAAATACACCTGCCATAATTCAGAAATGGATGGAATCCATAAAAAAGCAATCGACATGCCAAAAGAATGCCCCATTAAGAAATAATGCTTTGGGTAGCGATCTTGCCATTTACCTAATGGAAGATAAAATAAGGCAGAACTCACTGTAAAAAGCCCATAAGCCAAACCGAATTGAGTATAGCTGCTTCCTACTCCTTTTAAAAATAACAGATAAAAAGGAAAAGCCATATTCAGTCCAAGCATAGCTAGGTTTTGTGAATGGATAAGGAACTGATAGTTTTTATTTTTCATTTGTGAAATATCTCTCGAAGAAATAGTTATAGAATCTTTCATCCGGATCATACTTTTCTTTCAAATGAAGGAATTGGTCCCACTTAGGATACACCTTCTCCATTTGTTTCCTTGATGGATAATCTTGATAGGCTAAATAATACGTCCCTCCCATTTCGTGGGCTGCCTCTACCATAGACTGGGTAGCCTTGCGGACCTTTTCCCTTTCCTTTTGAGAGAATCCTTGATTAATATAAAGCGCTAACGAAATGCTATCATCTGTTGTATAAGATAAAGTGGCATCCTGATTTTTCTTAACATACCTGACACTTACGTTAAATAGATTGATATCTTCCCGTACTACAATCTCCCTCATCTTATCCACAAAATGAGGGTATTGTTCCACCGGGATAAAATACTCCTGCAGTAAATCTGTATCCTTTGATGACTCGTATTCCAAAAATTTAATCTCCGGTCTCATTGCATTGTTTCTGGAAATCTGATCAGAAGAACCTTCTTTATACAATTGACTTTGAATGTCCCATATGCGTTCTCTCCCCCACTCCCAATGACGAGATAGGCCGAATAAAAACTTGTTTCGTACCACGTTTTTTTCGTCCTTAAGCTCGGAAAAGTCTTGTAAAGTTTCTCCTTCATACTCATCGATCAATTTATAATCCATCGTATACATGTCTTTTAAAAAGGAACTCTTCGCAGTGGATAGTCGAGCAATATGCATTTTATAATCACTATTTTTTACCAACTGTTGAATATGTGAAGGATACTCCTCGTATGGGACACTTTTATATTCAATACTATATAATTCGTCATCTGTTAATTGTAATTCCACATCCAGTATGACTCCGAAAAGTCCATATCCACCTATTACCGACTGGAAAAGCTCCATATTTTCTTCTCTGCTAATGTTACGAATGCTTCCATCGGCCATTAAGAGTCTAAAAGAATTAACGGTGTTAATGATGGGACCATATACAATGTCACGACCATGTGCATTAGCACTGAGAGATCCTCCGACTGTGAAAATATTGGAAGACTGCATTACTTTTATGGAAAGTCCATAAGGATTAATGTACTCTTGAATATCATTCCAAGTCGCACCCGATTGAACTCTGATGGTTTTCTCTTCTTGATTGAGGGACAGAATTTGATTGTAACCCGTCATATCTAATACTAATGCATCCTTATAATAGGTATGACCACCTTGTGTATGCCTAGCTCCTGATATGGAGACCTTTAAATCTTTTTCCTTTGCCTCTTGAAGTGCTTGAACTAATCCATTCTCTTCTTTTTCCTTGATGATTTCTTTGACCTTGACTGGGTGAAGCCTGCTAACATCCTCTACTACTAAGGGATTCTTTTTTGAATCATTATCTCTTGTTAGGACAAAGACCATCATAATTATATAAATAAATGCTAAACCTACTATAAATAAGGTTTTCTTTCTCAATTTTATCCCGCCTATATCCATTAGATTTACGTATTCTTATCATAAATTAAACTACTAGAATTAGCCTATTATTATGTTACTGATTTTTCTTCAGTCTTATTTATAATAAATATTGATAAGATGAAAAATTACATCCACTAATTCAGAAAAATCTTCTCCTCAGAATAACCTAGCTTACCCCATATTAATATGTATTTTCTTTCGATTAACGTATAATCATAATTAATGACAAATGTAGTGAAGGGGAACAACATGGAAAAGAATATAGCCTTGAGAAACTTTTTTAAAGAGCATGCGAATCAATTGACAGAGGAATGGTACTCTACTTTAGAAGATCATGACTCTAAGTCTGTTTATGCTGCCACTGATCCAACAATCGTCGAAACACTAAAACAACAAAATAATGAATTTCACCTTTATGTGAGCGATATTTTCGTAGAGGAAGAATCTAGCTTTTTTAATAAATTTAATAGTTGGATCGTCAAGATAGCTCAAGATAGTCAACATGTAACGACCCCCATACATTATATCGTTCGTGAATTTGTTCGAACACGAGAGCAATATTTAGACTACCTAAATAAGTTCATCGAGTATTATCCTGAAGAGGTTCCTCAATGTCAAAAAGATGAATGGAATCGTTTAGTCATTCGTGTGATCGATATAACCATCACTAAATTTATTGAAGAGTACTATAAACATTCCAATATCTTATTAGAGGCTCAGAGAGATATGATTAATGAACTAAGTTCTCCTGTTATATCCCTAAAAGGCAGCACTGCGTTACTTCCATTAGTGGGAGATATCGATACTTCCCGTGCCAAGCGAGTTCTTGAAAACACCCTTCAACAATGTACAGATAAAGGTGTGTCACATTTATTCATTGATCTATCAGGGGTAGTGATGGTCGATACTATGGTAGCTAATCAAATATTTCAAATAATGGAAGCCTTGCGTTTATTAGGAGTAAAGACCACCCTTTCTGGAATCCGACCGGAAATCGCTGCAACGGCAACCCAATTAGGTCTTTCATTTGAAAATGTAAACATTACCTCCACCCTGTCACAAGCCATTATATTAAGTGAAAAATAAAAAGCTCAAACGGTCATTAGACCATTTGAGCTTTTTTCTGTAAAGAAATTCAATCTATCCTTTTTGAACAAGAACTTCTTTCTACCAATTGAGTTGAGACGATGATTTTTTCTGGAGGTAGTTTTGGATTATTAATTTTCTTAATTAAATAACTGGTCGCTTCATAACCAAGCTGAAAGATATTGATATCTACCGAGGTCAAAGGAGGTCGGTAATGCTTGGATAGTGCAAGATTATTGAAACCTATAATGGACATGTCCTCTGGAACTCGAACCTCTAGTTTTTCTAGGTGATTTATTAGTTCATAAGCCACAAGGTCGTCCTGACATACAAGTGCTGTTGGAGATGATGGTAGCTTAATTAAATTCTGGATTGCAACCATTCCAGAGGCCTTCATGTCCTCTTCATGGATGACAAGGTCTCTACAGTAAGGAAGCCCTGAATTTTCAAGGGCTTGCTTGTATCCAGTTAGCCGGTCATGTGTCACAATGAAGTCTGGATTACCACCAACAAATCCAATGGTTGAGTGACCAAGTTCTATTAGATATTCGGTCAACTGTTTCGTTAAGGTAAAATTATCATTATCAACAAAAGTGATTTTGTCTTCCTTCTGATAAGGTCGCCCCACTACCACAAATGGGAATTTCATCTTCTCAAGGTATTCCATGACCTTATCATGCTTTTTCGAATATAAGAGAAGAATGCCATCTACACGCTTTCCCTGAACCATGGTAACCACTTCTTCATAGATCTTTTCTTCAGTGGCACTCGTTGAAAGGTACATCCCATACTCGCTTTGATTAGCTTGCATACTTATTCCCCGGAGAATTTCTGCAAAGAAAGGGTTCTGGAAAGAATGATAGGCGGAATTTGGCATGATGACACCGAAGGCTTGAGTCATTTTCCCAACAAGGCTCCGCGCCTGTAAATTCGGATAGTAGCCTAACCGCTCCATTACCTCTCGTACTCGATCTTTAGTTTGCTTACTGATGCTAGGACTGTCAATAATCACCCGTGATACAGTAGAGGGTGCTACGTTCGCTTCCTTTGCAACATCTTTAATGGTTACACCCATCGTTTCCTCCTAACCATTCGCTCTGCTTGTAGCTAATTATTTTACCGCTCCTTCAGAAACACCTTTAATGATTTCACGTTGGGCAATAAAGTAACCGATAATGACAGGAATGATGGCAAGAGTTAGGCCAGCCAAAGCCAGATGCCACTGCTTCGTATATTCTCCAAAGAAGAAGAACATTTTTAATGGAAGTGTCTCCATACCTTCTTGGTTGATTACTAAAGAAGGCAATAAATAGTCATTCCAAATCCAGATCGTATTCAAAATCGCTACTGTTACTGTAATCGGTTTAAGAATCGGGAAGATAATGTACCAAAATACTTGGAACTTATTACAACCGTCGATGATGGCCGCTTCATCCAATGATTTTGAAATACCAGACAGGGTCCCGTGATATAAGAAGATGGATAAACTGCTTCCAAATCCTAGGTACATAAAAATCAAACCAGCACGATTCAACATTTCAAATTTCCCAAAGACTGTTACTAGGGGGATCATAACCGATTGGAATGGGATTAGCATTGCTGCTACGAAAATGAAGAACAAAATGGTGCTTGTCTTGCTTTTATTTCTAGAAAGAGCATAAGCTGCCATTGAAGAAATGAGGATGATTAAAGCAACACTGACGACAGTTATGATCAATGAATTAAAAAAGGTCTGGACAAAATTAAGACTCTCAAAAGCTTCAATATAGTTATCTAAGCTGAACGTTTCAGGAAGTTTCAATGTGTCAGCAAAAATTTCTCTCTTCGTTTTAAAGGAATTGACAATCATTAGATAGAAAGGGGCTAACCATAATAGAGCCAAAAAGATTCCTAGTATCTCAACTGGAAATTTATATTTTCTCTCCATTACATTTCAACCTCCCTCTTCTTGTTAAAGTAAACTTGGATTAAAGAAATGGCCGCAACCAATATGAAGAATACAACTGCTTTGGCAGAAGCATAGGCAAGTTGATTTTCACTGAAGGCCGTTTTGAAAATTTCCATAGCTACCATTTGTGTAGAATTATAAGGACCGCCGCCTGTTAATGACAGGTTCTGGTCGTACAATTTAAAGGAATTAGATAAAGTTAAGAATAAGCTTACCGTAAATGCAGGTGCAACCAATGGGAATACAATGTAACGGAAACGTTGGAAGGTATTCGCTCCATCAATCGCTGCAGCTTCCAATAATTCTTGTGGTAGACCCTCAAGATGAGCGATATAAATGACCATGATATAGCCCGCCATTTGCCAACTCATCAAAATTGCCAGACCCCAAAAGCCGGTTTCTGTAGTAGAAAGCCAACCTTTGAATTGTTCCATTCCCACAAGATCACCAATACCTGAGAACACTTTAATGAAAATAAATTGCCAAATGAAGCCGAGGATTAAACCACCGATTAAGTTCGGCATAAAAAATACTGTTCGTAAAAACTTACTGGTTTTAATCTTGGATGTAACGATTAAAGCAAGGGATAACCCTATAACGTTAATCAAAATAATAGAAACAACAGAAAATTTAACAGTGAACCATAGCGCTGCCAAAAACTCTTTATCTTGAAATAGATCTTTGTAGTTTTCTAAACCTACAAATTCACCCACTTCAATTCCATTCCAATCTGTAAATGAATAGTACACCCCTAAAGACAAAGGCACTATCACTACTAATGCTAGTGAAATTAAAGCTGGTGCTAAAAACAACCAATAGGAAAGATCCCTGGTTTTCATGTTCTTTCCCTCCAACTTCCACCACTAATGCAACAAAACAAAGTAGCAAAAATCGCTACTTTGTTTCGTGTGCCATAGGCGGATATTATTTTCTTGCATCTTCCCAAGTCTTTTTAGACTCGTTCACTAGGTCTTCCCATTTCATTTCTTTACTTACATATTTTTGAATGTTAACACCTAATTGGTTTTGTCCCCAACCTGTTGGATATCCCATGAATGTCCAACCTGTTGTTTTTCCATCTGTAGCGTATTTGTATACCGCTTGAGATAGAGGATCAGAAATTTTGCTTGAATCATAACCTTCATAAGCAGGAATGAATTTGAAGTCGTTTAGTACTTTTTCTTTACCTTCATCAGAAGTATATAACCAATCTAAGAACTTCTTAGATTCTGTAATCACACTTTCGTCTTTGTTGCTGTTAACTCCCCAATACATTGGAACGCCAACTGGAATTGAATCTTCTACTACACCTTCAACTGGAATTGGAAGAAGACCGATGTTATTATCAGCAAATTCTTGATCGATACCAGCGATGGAGCCGTATGCCCAGTTACCTTGTTGGATAATCGCAACTTTTTGAAGAGAGAATAACTCTTCTACTTGTTGTGAGTAGTCAAGGCTTACTGTAGGTTGTACAGAATAATCATTTTGAAGATCTAAAACTTTCTTGAATGCATCAGCATACTTGAACTCTAGTGTTTTAGAATCGAACGCTTTTAACACGTCATTGTCAAACTCAGGAGCGATGAACGCGTTAGAAAGGTGTAAACCAGTTACCCAAGTTTCTTTTGCAGGAAGTGCGAATACAGCATCTAGCTTTAAATCGCCTTTCATGCTGTCTAATTTTTTCACTGCGCTTTCTAAAGCAGCATACGTAGTAATTTCGTCTGGATTAATTCCAGCTTTCTCAAAGATTGCTTTGTTGAAGATTAACCCATATCCTTCTTGGTTATATGGAAGACCAAGAACTTTACCATCTGTGCTTACTCCCGTTAATAAACCATCAAGAGCAGCTTCTGCAGCTTTCGTATCAGATAGGTCAGCTAACTTCGCTTTCCAGTCTGCAACATCTTGTGGACCACCAACGTTATAGATAGCAGGCTCTTTACCAGACGCAAATTTCGATTTCAAAGCAGCGCCGTAATCTTCACCGCCACCGACAGTTGTTATATTGATTTTTACATTTGGATTAGCTTTTTCATATTCTTTTGCAACTGCTTCGAATTGCTCTTTGAATTCCACTTTAAATTGGAATACATCCAATGTTACTTGCTCTTTGCCGTCTTTACCTTCTTCTTTTGATCCATCAGAAGAGGAACAGCCTGTTAAGATAGCACCTAGTAGCATTAAAATTGCAACAATACTTGCAAAAAGCTTGTTTTTGCGCATACAAGAACCCCCATTTTTTATAAATATGCGACCAAGAAAACGTTTGCATAAATTAGTAGAATATTATGTCTATAAGTGAAATACAAAGTCGTTTTTTATGTAAGAGGAATGACTTCCTATTACGAAAACGTTTGCATTAATCGCAAAATTAATATATCACATACTTATTAATCTCTCAACAAAAATATTCTAAACATTTTCAATAATCATTTATACCTATTTTTTACAGTTGATGCTAGAGCTTCATTCAATCCCTTTATTGAGTACCGTCTACTATGAGATTCGCTCTTTCCTTAGGCGTATGTTCTTTAGAATAGCAATCTTCTGCTATCATCCAATTATTTTCCCATCGATCTCTCGCTTCCTCTCCGTCTCTTTCTAATCCTCTATTAAGTCGAATATCTCTTGGTGTCTCCAACCAAATTTTAAAGTCATAGACATCGGAAAGTTCCTTTCGAGTCGAATACACCCCTTCTACTATCACTATGCCCCCAATTGGGACGGTATGCCATTCTGCAAGTTGATCACTTTCCCAATCGTACCTTTGATAATGACCTTCTTTTTCTTGGCTAATAGGTTCCAACACCTGTTGAAGTACGCGTTTCCAATCACAATCTGCTCCAATAGGCTTGTTAAGCGGATGGTCTTTGATAATGCTTGCAGAAGGAAAATAAAAATCATCCATATGCACAACGGTCGCATTTTCAAACCTTTCCTTTAATTTATTGGCAAAGGTACTTTTACCTGCACCTCCACAACCATCAATCCCTATTAAAAGAGTCGATTGCTTTCTTGGAAAATCGTTCAGCACATCGACTAATTTCTTCAACTTTTCTTCACTCATCTTGTTGCCCCCTTTGTATACAAATCACGTCACCATAGGTTTCTAATCTATCTCCTTCTACCACCAAGCCTTCTCCATCGTGACAAGCATAGACTTTTTTCTGATTTTCATTGGAATAATCCACTAACCTCTCCAATGAACGTTTATGCTCCCAATGTGGCATAAAATCAAATTCAACTATATTCAAGGCATCAAGATCCTTTAACCCAACTCCATTGACGTCAATTAAACCAGCCATTTTAATAGTTGATGACATCATGATCGACCCTGCACTCATCCCGATTAATAACTTACCTTGTTCAACCGCTTCCTTAAGTAGAATCGTAATATTTTTTTGTCGTAAGTTTTGGAGAAAATAAAACGTATTCCCGCCTGATAGATAGATTGCATCACAATGAAGTAACTCATCAATTAATCTTTCATCATACTCTTCATCTACATCAAAATACAGAAACTCCTGAAAGCCCAGTCGATTAAAGTGTTGAATAGAAGCTGAAAAATACTTCCGGTCTAGATCAAGTTGAGAAGGAATATATCCTAGCTTCGCTGAAGATACCCCCACCATATCTTTTATTTTCATTACTAAAGGCAGGTTATCCTCAATATCTAAGTCGCTTAGTAGCACTAACTTTTTCATGATTTTTCACCCTTCCACAACAAGATTATACCTATATCTGGAAATTAAATAAATGATAAGTTGAAGGTACTTAATCTATACGATTCTTATAAAATCTTGATCTCTGCTCTCGATTCCCTCATTGAATGTTAATTTTGTTTTAAATCGGTAAGAAATTTCTTCTGAAGAAACTGGAATTACTTCTGGAAGTTTAAAGGTAAACTCTATTTTGTTCAGTTCCTCAGAATCTATCTGTCTAGTAGACAGGATATTAGTTGAATCTACGACCTCTTCTTTCCCAGTTTCTTTATTTATCATCACCAAATCACATTCAATCCGTTTGATTTGCTGCTCAACTGTTCCACCCCTGATAAAAAAATGCCCATAAATATGTTCTCCACGTCTATATTCTTCCTTAGGTAAAATCAAATCGACACTTGCCGAGCCTACACCTAATAGCGACATATATTTTCTTAGTATCATAAAGAAACAACCTCCTACATTTTTTGTGATTTTACATAGAAATCTCATTTAATAATGCTTGAAGTAAGAAAAGAGTAGAAAGCTTAGCTAAAACAACCCTTAGTGTTAGTAAAAGCCTAGCGCCTGCCAAGTACTGTTATCTTAAAGTACAAAAAAACCTTTACCGTTTAGGTAAAGGTTTTTCTTCGCATATGAATGCCCTTACCTAGATGGTAAAGGTCTTGCTAACAACAATCGTTGCCAATAAAGCCGAGAGTATGGACTCTGAAATGACGACTTTATTGTAAAAGCTACTCCCCTTTAGGAGATATTCAATTCTATAAATCAATCATAAATAATCCTTTTTCCTTTGTCAATTATATGCTCCTTAAATTCCAGTATTCCACTCAGAATTATTTATTTTCCTATTGCAATTTTTAGATTATCTGTGTAATAATTATCTCGAATTAAAAACTTTTTATTTAAAGGGGATTTTAAAATGGGGAAAAATACTTGGGTACTTGATACAACACATAGCAGTGTCGACTTTTCTATCCGTCATATGATGGTGAGTAATGTGAAAGGATCTTTTAACTCCTTCACTGCTACAATCGAAGCAGATCCAACTGATTTAACGACTGCAAACATCCAATTTTCAATCGATCTTGAAAGTGTAGATACTCGTAATGCTGATCGTGACAATCATTTACGTACTGCTGATTTCTTTGATATTGAGAAGTATCCACAATTAACGTTTGTTGCTACTAGCATCGTTAAAACGGGTGAAAATGAATATGATGTAACAGGTGACGTATCCTTACATGGAGTGACTCGTTCCGAAAAGTTCGCTGTGACGTTCGAAGGAGAAGGCAAAGATCCATGGGGGAATGAAAAAGCTGGTTTCAGTGGTAAAGGAAGCATTAACCGTAGTGACTACGGTTTAACTTGGAATGCAGCCTTAGAAACCGGTGGTATATTAGTAGGAGATCAAGTAAAGATTTCTCTAGAAATTCAAGCTGCTAAACAGCAAGCATAGTAAATGAAAAAAGGCTAATCCTGAAAAATCACAGGAACAGCCTTTTTTTAATACCTTAAATTCAATAATACTTCTCTTACTTCTTCATCATCCATAACAATATCCCGATATTTTTGAGTAATTTTGGTTAATGCTACGTCATGATAGAAAAACTCAGTGAAAAATTTAACCAGAGGATTCGATTGCGTACGAATGGCCTGCCACTTTGATTCTTCTATCCCAGCAAAAATCAATTCTTGTTCATCGACAATCAAAATCCTACTCTTTTCGAGATGCGTATGTTGCAGGTCAGGAATTAAGGTGGAGACGTTGGGAATATTGGTCTTGATTTCACCAATGACATGTATATTGATATTTAAACCTTGTTCAAATTTTTCTTCTAATATGGGGAGATATAAGGTTAAGTCATCTGCCCATCCAGAGATGACTATGGAAGCCTCTGCTTGCTGCAGCAATTCTAAAAGTAGAGCTTGAATAGAGTGGTTATCCTTTAGTGTCCATACGCGGTCATCCCGAACTGTATTTTTTATTTGGACATTTTTCAATTGTTGCACGTTAAATTCAAAATCCGCTTTAAGCTTTTCAATCGTGGCCTCCAATGGTAAAGCAGAATATAATCGTTTCTTTTCGACTGTCGACTCTAAGATCAAGCCTTTTTCCCCTAATCGATGCAAGACTTCATATACCTTCGACCTCGGAACTTCCGACCGTTTGACAATAGCTGTCGCGTCCAATGGTTCTTCTACCGTTACTAATGATTGATAAACCTGACTTTCGTATTGTGTAAAACCAAATTGTTGAAGCATGATTTTGACTCCTTACTCACCTTTTATTAGTACCACTATCATAACATAGCCATTCTTTTTGTATAAATTTACCCTTGTTGCACACCTTCCGAAATGTTACTCTTTTAGTGGTAACTAACTAGAGAGGTGTCATCTAACTATGAATAAACGTGTTTATTTATTAACGATTGTCTCATTTGTGGTAGGTATGGTCGAATTAATTATAGGCGGTGTCTTAGACTTAGTCGCAAAAGATCTCAATGTAACGATTGGAAAAGCAGGCTTCTTGATTTCTATTTTTTCACTCGTTTTCGCAATAGCCGCTCCTGTATTATTAACTTTAACAGCAAAGATAGAACGTAAACGTCTCACGTTACTAGCCTTATTAGTCTTTTTACTCGGTAACGGACTTGCAGTATTCAGTACAACGTACACTTTGTTATTAACCGCCCGTATCGTTTCCGCTATCAGTGGTTCATTACTAGTCGTTCTATGTGTGACGATTGCTTCCAATATAGTGGCAGAAAAATATCGTGCCCGTGCCATTGGTGTTGTTTTTATGGGAATTAGTGCCTCGCTTGTATTAGGTGTGCCTATTGGTTTAATGTTAGGTAATGCATTCGGGTGGAGAGCGCCATTTATCCTTATTATGATTTTAACCTTGCTTTCCATCGCAGGGGTGTATTTCTTTATGGATCCAATTCATCCTAGACCCTCTATTCCATTAAAAATGCAATTGCGTACGTTAAAAAATCGTAAAATTTTCTATGCCCAATTGACATCCTTTCTTTTCTTGACGGGTCACCTAACGTTTTATGGTTATTTAACTCCATTCTTAAAAAATACAATGGGGTTAAATGGAACGTGGGTAAGTATCGTGTATTTAATTTTTGGATTGGCTGCAGTTGTCGGTGGTGGAGTTGGAGGTACATTAGGAGACCGATTTGGTACGAAACCGACCATCTTAGGTGTAATTGTTGTGTTTGCTTTTTCAATTTTCTCGATTCCATATACAATTACCTCAATGCCATTATTCTTAGCGGTCATGGTCATCTGGAGCATGCTTAGCTGGGCCATTACACCTGCCATGCAAAGCTATCTGATTGAGTCTGCACCCGAATCATCCGATATTCAACAAAGCTTAAATAATTCCGCTCTTCATTTTGGAATTGCTTTCGGCTCGTTTATCGGTGGCATCGTAATTGAAAGATCGTCTGTAGAAACTAACCCGACAGTGGGAGGGCTCTTTATTATTTTTGCTTTAGCGACTGCTTTCATCTCAATGGGAAGTATCAAGGTTAAATCGTTGTTTACAACTTTAAATAATGAATCGAATTAAAATAAAAAGAAGCTGAATCGATAATAACCGATACAGCTTCTTTTTTTATATGAATCACATTTATTCTTTTATAGGTTGTAGAGATGTTCCTGTTTATTTAGAAACCTTATTATTCTTTGATGTTCTTTCATTTCTATTAAATGGATCCCTGTATCACCCGTAGGAAAGGAAAATTCAGTATTAAAGGGTTGTTTTAGCAATATTTTTATTAAATTAGAGATCGTTCCTCCATGTGCCACAATCGCAACTCTCTTGTACTGTTGATAATCATAGATGATTTTGTGAAAAACTCGTTCCACCCGTTGTCGAAACTCCAATTCTGATTCACCATCTTGAA
>NZ_QBBX01000016.1:496-11146 GCF_003073175.1 Peribacillus acanthi | reverse complement strand
AGGAATATGTATGGGTCTACCGTTCTTAGGGAGTGGATATCGTGTTGCCGCTACTTCCCTGGATAGTCCAGCAAGTACACCGTTATTGAATTCCATTAAACCCTCTTCCACCACCAACTCACATCCTGTTTCAAGTTGCAATATAGAAGCTGTCTTATTAGCCCTTTTCAACGGACTAGATAAAATGATGTCAGGAAGAAAATGTGTCGCTACATACTCCGCCATCTTCCTAGCTTGTCTTTCACCTAGGTCGGTTAACGGAAAGTCTGCCCTTCCTTCATGGACCCCTAATATATCCGCTTCTGACTGACCATGTCTAATGATAAGTAATTCCATCATTATTTCACCTTCCTTAATTAATGTAAGGTATTCTTTGAATCTGGTGAATTAACAAAACATCTTACAATCTATAAATACCCATCAGATAGCTTTCTCCAGTTTTATTGGTTCCTTCAATAGCCTAGTAACAGATAAAATTTTCTCTAGATGCTCTGTATCTTCTACCACAATAAAAAGGGAGTGGAATAGATTGTTTTTATTTTGGATGTTATTTTATTAGAATCATTGATTACTCATATCAAAACAAAAACAATATTCATGATCATTTTACTCCTTTATTTGTATTCTTTTATATGAGCTTGCCTTTCCAAGCCCAGCATTTCTTACTAGTTAATATAAATTACGAACAAGTTTAGTAATCGTTTCATTTTTACTCCGTTTTACTTCTATATTTTCTCGAATTTACAAAAAAAGACCAAAGGAAACCAGGCTTACACCTGAATATCCTTCGGTCTTTCAAATAATATATTATTCCACAGTTACACTCTTCGCTAGGTTACGTGGCTTATCTACATCACAGTCGCGATGTAGGGCAGCATAGTAAGCGATAAGCTGTAGTGGGATGACAGAGACAAGAGGTGTTAATAGTTCATGCACAGCTGGTACTACGAATGTGTCTTCTTCTTCTTGAAGGCCATTCATTGAGATGATACATGGGTTGGCACCACGTGCAACAACTTCTTTAACATTACCACGGATTCCAAGGTTAACCGCTTCTTGAGTAGCAAGTGCAATAACAGGAGTACCGTCTTCAATTAAAGCGATTGTACCGTGCTTCAACTCTCCACCAGCAAAACCTTCTGCTTGAATATAAGAAATCTCTTTTAACTTTAATGCCCCTTCTAAACCAACGAAGTAGTCTACAGAACGACCGATAAAGAAGCAGTTACGAGTAGTCGCAAGGAAATTACGCGCAATGTTTTCAAATTCTTCCTTCGTATCACAAAGTACTTCCATTGCATTTGCAACGATTCCAAGCTCTTTCACTAAGTCAAAATCAAGCTCGATTCCACGATGTTTAGCCGTTACATTAGCTAGGATTGCAAGGACACCAATCTGTGCTGTATAAGCTTTCGTAGAAGCAACAGCAATTTCAGGACCTGCATGTAGCAATAATGTATAATCCGCTTCACGGGAAAGCGTAGATCCAGGAACGTTAGTAATCGTTAATGCTTTGTAACCAAGTTCTTTAATCGATACTAGCACTGCACGGCTATCAGCTGTTTCTCCACTTTGAGAAATGAAAATGAACAATGGTTTTTCTGAAAGCAATGGCATATTGTAGTTGAATTCAGAAGCTACATGAACTTCGACTGGGATTTTTGCCATATTCTCAATGAACTGCTTCCCTACCAATCCTGCGTGATAGCTTGTTCCACAAGCAACGATGTAGATACGGTCTGCACTGTTCATAGCATCCAAAATCTTCGCGTCCACTGTTAACTCACCAGCTTCATTTTGATAAGCTTGGATGATTTTACGCATAACAAGTGGCTGCTCGTCAATTTCCTTCAGCATGTAGTGAGGATACGTACCTTTTTCGATATCACTTGCATCAAGCTCTGCAGTATAAGGATCACGAGATACTAGCTGACCATCTAATTTCGTAATCGTAACTTCATTTTTTGTAACTACAACCATTTCTTTATCCATTAATTCAACGAATTGGTCTGTTACTTGAAGCATAGCCATGGCATCAGAAGCTACAACATTAAAACCTTCACCCACACCTACAAGTAATGGACTTTTGTTTTTAGCAACAAAAATAGTTTGGTCATTTTCAGAATCTAATAATGCAATCGCGTAAGAACCCTTCAATAATTTCAATGTTTTACGAAATGCATCTTCTGTAGAAAGAGCTTCGTTTTCCACGAACTTTTCAATCATCTGAACAATGATTTCAGTATCGGTTTCACTTTTAAGTTCCACACCTTCTAAAAATTCACGTTTTAGGGAAGCATAGTTCTCAATTACGCCATTGTGTACTAATGTGAAACGACCTGAAGTACTTTGATGTGGATGCGCGTTTACTTTGCTTGGCACTCCATGTGTTGCCCAACGAGTATGCCCAATCCCTGTTTGTGCAAAAAGGTTCTCTTCAACGACTTCGCGAAGATCAGCAATTCTACCTTTTTCCTTGAAGACTGTTACGCCTACATCATTCATCACTGCGATTCCAGCTGAATCGTATCCTCTATATTCAAGCTTTTCTAAGCCTTTTAATAAAATTTCTTTCGAATCTTTATTTCCAATATATCCAACAATTCCACACATATATAGTATCCTCCCAAAATTGAAGGGGGACAAGAATGTACGGGGACACCCTGTCCCCTTATCTCTGAATGTGTGCATTTTTTTCTCTTTGTCCAAAGAGTTACCTCAATGTTTTAAAGAAAAAATTTCTGCGGCTGTGCACTAACAGCCGGGAGGTATCCGCCGAAACTTCGATACTCCTCCTCCTCGTCAACTAAGCTTATTTCACGTCCATAGCCTAGTTCAGGCGCTTTGATTATATATAGTTAGTATGAAACGATCCGCCTTTCGTTATGAATTTGGACGATTGACAGTTTTTACAAATCCTCTTTGCAAAAACAGGATAATCATACATGATGGATTGTAATCCGTCAACTAAAAATATAAGGCAGTAGCTATATCAAGAGAAAGGGTGTTTACTCTAACGAATATTTACCCATGCTTCAATGATCTAAACCACGGCCTCATTATAAAAATATGCATAAATGAGCAATAAGTGCCATTTATGCATATCTTTACGAACCTATTCTTTTAGTCCCATTTCAGCTTCAACTACTGACACGATTCGGCTAACATATTCATCACATTTTTCTTGTGTAGGAGCTTCTGCCATTACACGAACAAGTGGTTCTGTTCCAGAAGGACGAACAAGGATGCGACCATTTCCGTTCATTTCTTCCTCTACTTGTGTGATGATGTCATGAACCTTTTCATTTTCTGTCACACCGTATTTATCAGTTACACGGACGTTGACAAGCTTTTGAGGGTACTTCTTCATTTCATTAGCTAATTCAGAAAGAGGCTTTTTCGTAACCTTCATGATATTTACTAATTGAAGACCAGTCAGTAAACCATCTCCAGTTGTATTGTAATCTAAGAAGATAATGTGGCCGGATTGTTCTCCACCCAAGTTGTAGCCGCCTTTTTTCATTTCCTCTACGACATAACGGTCTCCAACAGCAGTTTGAGTACTTTTCACATCATGCTCTTCCAAGGTCTTATAAAAGCCTAGATTACTCATTACGGTAGAAACAACAGTTGAATGCTTCAAACGACCTTGTTCCTTCATGAATTTTCCACAAATGTACATAATTTGATCGCCATCAACAATATTTCCTAGCTCATCAATTGCAATTAATCGATCTCCATCACCATCAAAAGCAAGTCCAACATGAGCACCTTTTTCCTTCAAGAACGCAGCTAATGCTTCAGGATGGGTAGATCCCACTCCCTCATTAATATTCAGTCCATTAGGAGATGCACCCATCGTCGAGATATCCGCATCCAAATCTGCAAATAAATGCGTAGCAAGAGAAGATGTCGCACCATGTGCACAATCTAGTGCCACATGAATGCCAGTGAACTCTTCATCAACAGATTGTTTTAGATATTGAAGGTACTTTTGTCCACCTTCAAAATAATCATTCACATGTCCAAGACCTGCTCCAACTGGTCTTGGAAGAGTATCTTCTTCAAGATCCATTAAATGTTCAATTTCTAATTCTTGTTCATCAGACAACTTGAATCCATCTGGACCAAAGAATTTAATCCCATTGTCCGCTACGGGATTGTGAGACGCTGATATCATTACGCCCGCTTCAGCATTTAATGCCTTAGTTAAAAAAGCTACTCCTGGAGTTGAAATGACACCCAAACGCATGACTTCAGCTCCGATTGATAGTAACCCTGCTACTAATGCACCTTCAAGCATATGACCTGAGATACGTGTATCTCTTCCAATTAATACTTTTGGACGCTGCGTATCTTTTGTTAATACATATCCGCCAAAACGACCAAGTTTAAAGGCTAATTCTGGAGTTAATTCGCTATTTGCGACGCCTCTGACTCCGTCAGTTCCAAAATATTTACCCATTGTCTATTCGCTCCTTATTCTTGCTATGTTTTCTATTTATTCACTGTTACGTTTCTTCTGTAGCTCTTGTTATAGAGACCAATGCTTTTTCAAGACCAGCATTACCTCTTACTGAATTTGGTACTTTAAGAAGCAATGGAAGTTCATGTTCCCCTTCTTCTAGTCCCTCAACATTAAGGGACAATTGAATATCTGATGCATTAATTTCGTTTACATCAGTTGGTCTACCTGAAATTGTTACATTTGATGCACCCAATTGAGGGGAGAGAAAAGCTAAATCAAACTCTTTCCCTAACCCCACATATCGAATTTTAATATTCGGAAAGGTTCTAGTAATATCCTCATTAGTCTCTTCAGTATTTTCATTACTTTCTTCACCAGGTGAAGTTCCAGTTTCATCTACTTTTTCAATATCAATGATTACTTTCACTTCTGGAGCAGATGTGGTCTTAACTCCTTCTGGCAAGCTTACTGGGATGTCCAATTCCGTATCTTGGTCCAATCCACTTACATCGAATGGAGCCTCTATAGTATCAATAGAATCTAGCACGGATTTCTTTCCGAACAGTGATAAAGTATTTGGACTGATGGAAATAGACTTAATTACATATCCGTCTTGTGGATTTCCCTTTTGAATAGGCGTCACTGCTACAGGCTTACTAGGGATTTTAATGGGTACTTTCACATCCACGATTTCTGGTTCAATCGAGACATCCAACTTATTTAATTCTCGATCTAATGCACGTACTTTCGCTTGTCGATAGACGGTATCATTAACAGTACCATTTAATTCGACTGTAGCCTTTACATAAGATATTTGATCAATAATATCTTTAGCGCCTGTAATTTTGACTTTGGCTGGGCTGACTGTGGGCTCATCTGCTAAATATCCTTCTTCAAGCAATGAACGATTAAATTCAGGTTCGACGCTGAATTCTTTTGTAACTTTTTCTTGAATTGTAATGTTTGCATAAGCCGGCTCTATGGTAGCTTTTAATTTTTCACTAATATCCCTAATCTTGATAGGCACTTGCTTTCTTCCCAATGTAATTTCAGGATCAGATAAATCGATATAGACCTTGAACTCCCGATTGTTTTTCGCTGATATTAATAAACTTTTCACACCTTGCAATTTTACGTCAACCGTTTCGGGCGCCCCCGTCACGACTAAATTCTCTCGATCATAATAAAGCTCTACTGGTACATCCTCTACCACTTCTGAATCGGACTTAGAAGGTGTAGAAAATCCTAGACCACCTGGTGTAGATTCCGGGTCATAACTGACAGAAATATACAGTAATACAGCCAACAATAATGCGACTACCCTAATAAACCATGGGGTGTTCATCAATTTATCCATGTTTTTTCACCCTCCAGTTCCAACGGGCAGTAGCCTGTGTTTTATTGGCGAGTAATAGTTCATTAGTTAATAGATCCTTAAATGCATCCTGACTTAGGTCGCGGTGCAATTCCCCGTTTTTAGTCAAAGAAATGCTTCCTGTTTCCTCAGAAACGACAATAGTGACACAGTCTGTCACTTCACTGACACCCAGGGCAGCACGATGGCGTGTTCCAAGTTCCTTTGAAATAAATGGACTTTCGGATAGTGGAAGATAACAGGCAGCTGCCGCCACACTATTATTTTGAATAATGACTGCACCATCATGGAGTGGTGTATTAGGGATAAACAGGTTGATAAGTAGTTCAGATGAAACTTTAGATTGAAGACCAATACCTGTTTCTATGTAATCACTCAAACCGGTTTCCCTCTCGACTGAGATCAGAGCACCGATTCGTCGTTTCGCCATGTAGGCAGTGGCCTTAACAATAGCATCAACCAATTTTTCCTGTTCCTCTTCCTCTTGCATAGTGGACCTGGCAAAAATCTTCCCTCTTCCCAATTGCTCAAGTGCCCTTCTTAACTCAGGCTGGAAAATGATGATGATTGCTAGGAATCCCCAGGTCATCGCTTGCTCCATCAACCAACCTAGAGTGGTAAGTCCAAAGAAACTACTTAAGCTGCGAACTACAACTATGACAAAAATACCTTTTAATAGCTGTACAGCTTTTGTTCCACGAATTACCATCAGTAGTTTGTAAATGACATACCACACTACCAAAACATCAATAAAATTTATGAATACATCAAGGAAAGTAAGATTTGATAATGACACGTTACTTCCTCCAGTCGGCGAATAAGAAACTATTGGTTGTTTCCTCCGATTTTTTCCGATAACTTTACTATTATACCACAAACTACAATTTCTCTCTCAATATCCACCATTCTTTTCAAAAATCCACCCCTTGAATCTCATTGGTCTAGCTGACTTGCTACTTAAAAGCAAATGAGCTTCCTATCTATTAGAAAACTAGGCTTGCTCCAAGCTTGGGGTTGGTGAAAGTCTAGGTTCACTGATACTTTATTGCTAAAATAGGCCACTACAAAGAGACTTACTTCTTACTGTCAGTTTATATTTACCAAAGTACAAAAAGAAGAGCCATCCTAATTGGATGACACTGCCTTCTCATCTCCCTTAATCATTTGAACAGACCTCTTCGCTGTATCTTTAATCTTATACCATAGCCATTCGAATACTTGATTTACTTCTTCTATATCACCTGTCACATTGTTAGCGGAAGCCAGATATTTATCACCATTGATGACCGTGACATTCCCATTCACTTTACCTTCAATCTTGATATTCCCGTTTCTCACTGTAACATCACCGTTTATTGTTTTTCCAGCCGGTACAATTACTGTATCTTTTTCAACAACTAATTCAGGTTGCTTCGAAAAAGAAAACTGATGATCCTCATTCCAAGCAGCGAGCATGGATCCTCCCATTAGTACAACGAATAATGAGGCTGCTGTAAGGATTGGATGATGCTTAAACCATCTTTGTATCCCCACCTTTTTCTTTTCTTTCGGAAGGCTAGCCATGACTTTTTGAGTAAAGTCAGATGGAGCTTCGATGTGTGAGGTGCTCTGGACTAACGCAATTGTCCTCTTTAATTCGTGAAAATGAATTTGGCAAGCTTTGCACTCCTGCAAGTGGAGTCGAAGTATCCTTTCATGCTCGGCGCTAATTTCATGGTCTAGAAACTCATGCATATATTCTTCTATTTCGATTGGACATTTCATCTTCATCACCTGCTTTTTTATAAATGGCTTAGTTGTTTACGTAATGCTTCTCTTCCACGATGAATCCTAGTTTTTATGGTACCTATTGGCATATCCAGTATTTCACTGATTTCTTTTAAAGATAACTCTTCAATATATTTCAAGATAATTACCGAACGATACTTTTCAGGTAATTTCATAATTTCCGCTTGAATGGAGTCCTGTAATTCTAAACTCTCCACCTCAGTCTCAGGGCCGGGAGAATCTGAAGCAACCTGTGAGTACATATCCAGCCCATCGGTACCTGCAATCTCTGCATCCAAATAATAATCTGGCTTCTTCTTTCTTATCCGGTCGATACATAGGTTTGTTGCAATTCTATATAGCCACGTAGAAAATTTTAAGTTGATATTGAAACTGTGTATATTAACATATGCTCGCACAAAGGCCTCTTGTGCCATGTCCTCTGCCTCATGACGATGCCCTAGCATGCGATAACATATTTGAAAGACCTTATCCTTATATAGTTCTACAATCTCACTATAGGCATTTTGATCGCCTTTTAGCACTTCTTTTATTCTCTGTTTGACGAGTAGTTCCATGTTCTATTTACCCTCCGCCCTATGCGGCTATACGATATGTACGTATCGTAAGCGTAAAGGTTTCAAAATTCCTACAAAAATAGTGTAACAAAAAAATAAAAAGTAGTGTTTAATTATCCAAAATAAGGGAAAAAAGTAGTAATACAATTTAATGGGAGAAAGTGGGGAATCTAAATGCCCGTTGAAATGCAGCAACTATTACAGAATATCGAAGAAGTAAGAGAAAGAATGATTACCTTAGCTGAAAAAACTTCTTTAGAAAACTCAAAAGTCATTCAAACAAGTATTGAATTGGATTCTTTAATAAATCAGTATCTCTTCATGATGAAAAACAGCAAGGCTATATAATAAAATTGCCATAACAAGGAACCAGGGAGAAAGACCTCCCTGGTATTTTTATTGTTAAAATTAAAGTAACTTCTCACCAAATAAAGAACCCATTAAAGCAACAGCCACAGTAGCAGTCTTGTTCTTCTCGTCCAATATAGGATTTACCTCAACAAACTCTGCTGATGTAATCAATTGTGCTTCTGCAAGCATCTCCATTGCCAAATGGCTTTCACGATAACTAATTCCACCCAGAACCGGAGTACCTACGCCCGGTGCATCCGCTGGATCTAAACCATCCAAATCTAAGGATAAGTGGACTCCATCTGTTTTACTCTTTAAGTATGTAATTGCTTCATCCATCACCTTTGCCATACCCATACGATCGATTTCATGCATAGTATAAACCTTAATGCCAATCTCCTTGATTAGTTCTCTTTCTCCTTCATCTAATGAACGAGCACCAATAAGGACAACATTTTCCGGCTTTATTTTGGGAGCATACCCAAGGATATTAGTTAAAGTTGATTCTCCTAATCCTAGACTTACAGCAAGGGGCATTCCGTGGATATTGCCAGTAGGAGACGTTTCTGATGTATTCAAATCTCCATGGGCATCATACCAAATGACTCCTAAATTCTGATAATGTTTTGCAACGCCAGCTATAGTTCCTATAGCAATACTATGATCGCCGCCCAGAACAAGTGGGAATGAACCATTGGAAATGACTTGATCGACTTGTTCAGCCAATTTCGTATTTCCTTCTGCAACCGATTTCAGATTACGCAGCTTCAATTCAGTCGATGTGCGTTCAGCCTGACCAATCCTAATATCACCTAAATCTTCAATTTCATATTGCAGTGCTTCTAATCGCTCCACAATTCCAGCATATCGTATTGCACTTGGCCCCATGTCTACTCCACGACGTGTTTGACCTAAGTCCATAGGAACCCCAATAATCGAAATATTTTTCTTCATATGCTCTCCTCCTAATCAATCTCTACTTACATTGTATCCCGAAAAAAATGAATGACTCAACCCGACAAAAAAATGTATGATTATTCGTTCTTCTTAGAAATGGGAAGTGTTAAGCATAAGCATATTTAAATGTATTAACCAAATTTATATTTTCTTTTTGAAAAAAAAAAGTCTTAAATCATAATGATTTAAGACATGAATTGGTGTTATGTAGTTTGATGGTGGAGCCTAGCGGGATCGAACCGCTGACCTCCTGCGTGCAAGGCAGGCGCTCTCCCAGCTGAGCTAAGGCCCCATAACTAATAGAATTCAAGTGGAGCGGAAGACGGGATTCGAACCCGCGACCCCAACCTTGGCAAGGTTGTATTCTACCACTGAACTACTTCCGCATTAAAGATGAGCCATGGAGGACTCGAACCTCCGACCCTCTGATTAAAAGTCAGATGCTCTACCGACTGAGCTAATGGCTCTAATGGCTGGGGTAGCTGGATTCGAACCAACGCATGTAGCAGTCAAAGTGCTATGCCTTACCGCTTGGCTATACCCCAATATGTAAAAACAGGCAAAAAAATAGGTGGTAATTATATAATCCCCTGATCCTGGATTAATATAACTGATCCACATGGTTTTTTAAATGGTGGAGGGGGACGGATTCGAACCGCCGAACCCGGAGGGAGCGGATTTACAGTCCGCCGCGTTTAGCCACTTCGCTACCCCTCCACATATTAAAAAATGGTGCCGGCGATAGGAGTCGAACCCACGACCTACTGATTACAAGTCAGTTGCTCTACCAACTGAGCTACACCGGCAAAAATTAAATGGTGGAGGATGACGGGATCGAACCGCCGACCCCCTGCTTGTAAGGCAGGTGCTCTCCCAGCTGAGCTAATCCTCCAATATTAAATGGTGACCCGTACGGGATTCGAACCCGTGTTACCGCCGTGAAAGGGCGGTGTCTTAACCGCTTGACCAACGGGCCATACTTTAATGAAATAAGCTTCCAACCGGACTCGAACCGGTGACCTCTTCCTTACCATGGAAGTGCTCTACCTGCTGAGCTATGGAAGCATATTTGGCTCCGCAGGTAGGATTCGAACCTACGACCGCTCGGTTAACAGCCGAGTGCTCTACCACTGAGCTACTGCGGAATAATATCA
>NZ_QBBX01000016.1:0-268 GCF_003073175.1 Peribacillus acanthi | reverse complement strand
ACCATCGGCGCTGAAGAGCTTAACTTCCGTGTTCGGAATGGGAACGGGTGTGACCTCTTCGCCATCATTACCAGACAAATTATCAGAGACAAATATTATTATAATACTTTCTCACCAAAATGCAAGAATAATTTTTTATTCTTTCAAAACTAGATAACAATAAGGTTTTTTGCAACACATGAGTATATAAATTGTGGTTAAGTCCTCGATCTATTAGTATCTGTCAGCTCCACGTGTCGCCACGCTTCCACCTCAGACCTATCAACCT
>NZ_QBBX01000015.1 GCF_003073175.1 Peribacillus acanthi | reverse complement strand
TTTTAAAATTTCATACTTTTCTTCTTTAGAAAATTTACTTTTAGCCATAATAAAAACTCCCCCAAAGGAAAACAGATTTTTTTATTTCATCTGTCTACCTTTAGGGGAGCATATCAATTTTCTTATAGCGGATGCCTTTTATAATCTGGCAAAACGATGGGGTATAGGTTTATTGATTTTAATAAAGAAAATTTTTACGAAGAAATTAGCAATTAAAGTCTATCTTTGTAATAAATGAAATTACAACCTCGCATCTCTCCAAAAGTTCACCGAAAAGTGTTCATTTGGGTTATACGCTTCCAAGGCGTAACCTTGATTAAGTAAATAATCAATGATAGCAGGTAGTGTATGATACGTTTGTTTAGATTCATGAAACAGAATAACGATTTTATCTAGATTCTTATTTTGATGAATTCCACTTTTCACACTTTCCATGATTTGATCCTGATCATGGAATTTCCAATCAAGAGTATCAATATGCCAATCCCACATTTTGTATTGCTTGTTCACAAGTCCATTTCGATAGGGTTCTGTCATATAAGGCTTACTGCCATATGGGACTCTGACTAATAAGCTATTTAGTCTCGAAACCGAGTAGAGTGTTTTTCGAGTTTGTTCCATTTCAGCTACGACGTTTTGTGGTTTGGTGTACAGTTTATTCTTATTATGGCTAACACTATGAAGTCCAATATAATGTCCGCTATCAACCATTTGTTTGATGACGTTTGAATATTTTCTAATGTTTGGTTCGACTACAAAAAATGTTCCTTTTACATTCTTTTGATTTAAAAGTGTTAGGATTTTTTTAGAGTATTCATTAGGCCCATCATCGAAAGTCAAATAAACTTTCTTCTTATTTAAATGAGGGGACAAGGTGGTATGTAACTTGGTTGAGTTCCTTGCAATAAATGCACCGTTGCTGAGGGTATGATTGCCATCTACAATTCGCACTGTTTTCTTATCTGAAAGGTAGAAGACTCGAAATCCAAGGTTTTCTGCAAAAGCTCGTATTGGTATGTATTGTATACCGTCAATTTCTACAATGGATCCTGTATAGTTGTTATTTGGGATAGTGAACGTATTGTTCAAAAGGTCTATATGAATGGTATGAGTTCCTCTTTGAAGAGTAGCGGTTTGTGGAACTTCAACTCTTTGAAGTGTTGCTCCGATGGATTTTGAAAAATCATCTAAAGGCATATGTGCGCTGGCGCCAATCATTGTTGGGTAATGCTCTTTGCTAAGGTGAACTTCATCATTTACGCTGAAGGTAAGTTTTTGTACTAGCTGGGAGGCTTGTGTAGACTTTGGAAAAAATAGAAATAGTAGTACGCTAAAGAATAATAAGTGTTTAATAGATTTTCCCATAAACTAAAACCTCGCATATTTTCTTATTTTAATAGAAATATATGAGGAAATAGTTAGAGTATTCCTATATCAATTGAAGAAATATAAAAGGCCCCCAAGTCTTATGGAAGCCGTTGGAAATAACCATTTAATTATAAAAATAAATAGAATGAAATAGAGAGTCCGACCATTCAATCGCCTCAAAGTAGAGTTGGTAAATCTCTTTTTCGTCCATATTTAACACTTTACTGATCTCGATGGTTTCTAGCATATTGCCTCGTTCTAATGAAGATATTAGTTGTAATTCTATATTTAATTCACTAGAATTTCCGAGTAAAGCATCTTTTATTCGAGAAGTTAAGGGTAGTTCTACTAAAATGTCTTCCATTCGTTTTTCTAATATGGTATCGATTAAAGAGAGAAGACCTAGTAAAAAGCATTCTGAACTAGGAATATCCTTCAGTTTTGCTATGGACTCAAAGAATTTGGCCCTGCACAAAGAAGTTTTAATCACTTCACTATTTCTTTGGGTGAATTTATTAGCAAAGGCCAATACCATGACCCATTTTCGCAACTCATTAAGTCCCAAGACTATTACTGCCTGTTTTATAGAGTTAATTCTATTTCTCATATGATAGGCAGTGCTATTAACAATTTTAAGAAGCCTATAGGTTAATGCAAAATCACTTTCAACCAGCTCTACAATTTCATTTATATTAGGATCAGGTTGATCAATCTTTTCTAATAATAGAAAGTACTGGTGGTTTCCCATGGAGGAAACATCTTTAGTATTAATGATGACGGGCTTGCTAAAAAAGTATCCTTGGAATAGGTGAAAACCTAAGGAACGTGCTAGATGATAATCCTCTCTGCTTTCAACTTTTTCAGCTAACAATTTTATATCGGTATGATTAATTACCTCTAATATTTTTTTCAATTCTTCTGGACGTGTTTTTAAAAAGTCTACTTTAATGATGTCGGCAAACTCTAAGAAAGCAGCATTTTCTTTTCTTAATACAAAATCATCCAGTGCAAGTGTATACCCGAGAGATTTAAGGCGTGCACAAGCCTCTAAAACCTTTGGAGTAGGTTTAATATCTTCTAGTAATTCAATGACTATAATATCTTTATTAAAATAAGTTGGTAAGTCATCTAATATTAGGTTTTCAGTAAAATTCACGAAACATTTTTTTCGGTTGGCTAACTTTTCAATTCCAATAATCATAAAACTATTAACTAAGACATCAAGAGTAGCTTGATCTCCATTAAATTCAAGATATTTATTGTCACTCCCACTTCTACTTAACAATTCGTAGCCAATTAGTTCTAGTTTATCGTTGAATATTGGTTGCCTGCCCACAAAAACATCCAAGCAAACACTTCCTTTTCTATTAAACGTTTCATTTATAAATGATATGGGCTAATAGACTTATTACTTCTATTTTATATGTATATAATAGGTAACGCTACTAATTTTTGTAAAAAACAACCTAATAGAATAAATCT
This sequence comes from Peribacillus acanthi, assembly GCF_003073175.1. Classification (GTDB taxonomy): domain Bacteria; phylum Bacillota; class Bacilli; order Bacillales; family DSM-1321; genus Bacillus_BN; species Bacillus_BN acanthi. The sequence goes on along the minus strand of NZ_QBBX01000015.1, from coordinate 91,111 downwards.
ATTAGGTTGAATACATGATTATTGGTTTAATCCTGCCTCATCTATCATAGACAGCATAGTTACTATATGTGCTCGAGTCATTGGTTCGTTCGCTTTAAAGGATTCAAATGTTTTTTGGCTTGTTCCGTCTTTTTCTAAATATCCGCTAACGATGTTATGGTCGTACAGCCATTGAACAGCTTGGTTTTCCGACATGGTTTTCTTTGTAAAGCTTTTTGCTAATAGTACAGCTGCTTGGCCTCTCGTTAATTCTGAATTTTGTTTTCCGCTTAGTAATAGTCCTTCTTTTTTAGCTAAGGAATAGATGGTCGTTAACGATTCATCTTTTAGTGCTTCTTCATGTGTGTAACGGAAAAATACTCGTAAATACTGGCTTTCAGTCATAGTAGAGTAAGGTTTTAGTAATCGATCTTTTTCGTAGCCTACAATAATTCCTTTATTGATGGCCCAAGTGAACGGTTTTGACCAGTACTGATCATATTCAAAATCGATGTAAGAAGATAGGTCCTCATCCTTGGTAGCAAGATCTCCTGTTTTCATCCATTCTGAAACGTCGGAAATGAATTCTTGTGGTACATTTCCAGGTGTCATGTACTCTGTCATATAATCCGGTTCTCCTGGATAGTTGACTAAAGCATGGAACATATCAGGGTAGATTTTGTAATCCACATTTTTTCGGTCCTTTAGTTCCGCTTTAATTTTATTGTATTGGGATGTAGGCACTTGTAGGTCCTTATCTCCTTGGATGACGAGCATAGGAACGTTTTGTTTCTTTGCCAAAACAGTCGGAACGTAATCACGTAAACCAAACCACCAAGAAGCACCTCCTAATTGGAAGGTAGGAGGCACCTTATCTGCTGAATATTGAGGATCATCCAGAATACTGAACTGTGCTTTAAAGAATGCTAGATTATCTTTTAGTGCTTTGATTTGTTCTGCTGGAGCCTTCATTTTTTCTGCTCTTTTTAATCCTTCTTCAAACTGCCAAAGCATTAGATGATGGAATTTATCAGCAACCCCAGCAACATGGATGGCTCCTTTAATATCCTGTTTTTTATCGTTTTCAATAATGAGCGGAAGGGCAAAAGCACCTTGGCTATGACCTAATACAAAAATATTTTTTGAATCAATTTCAGGTAGAGACTTCAATTTTTCTACTGCAAGGTTTGCATCTAACACTGTCTCTTCTTGAATCGAAAAGTTAGGTGTTAACATACTTTTTGCTGGGTGAGCTTTCGTCCTTTTTTCGTATCGAAGGACTGCGATTCCTTCATTCGCTAGTCCGACCGCAATATCACGAAAAGGCTTAAAGGAATAAATGGAAGAATCCTTATCATGAGCTCCCGATCCATGGACAAGTACGACAACTGGGAATGGACCTTTTCCTTTTGGTACTGTTAAAACACCTGGTAAAGAAAATTTCCCTTCACCGATTACGAACTGTTTCTCTGAATAGTTTTCTGGATTGTTGTAGGTAGGGTTTAGCACATTTACTGGCGGAGATAATGGTTCGATAGCAAAGTCATCGACTTTTCCTTCTTGATCTAGTTTCAATACGATGTTAAATGCTCCTTTTTCAGCTGTAGCTTCGAAAGTCACATTCGTATGTACACTATCAGTCTTTAAGTCTTTATATTTGGTCTCTAGTACTTTGCCATACGGAGTAGTCATTCCCGCCAATAATGGAACAACCACTTCTTTTGTTAGTAAAGGCTGAAGGTGTTTACTAAACTGCTTGGATGCTTCTTCCCACTTGTTTGACATTAACAAGGTAATGAATTCTTCTGCATTTTTTTTGTAATCCACATTTGCAATTGAAGTTTCTGCATGGACTTGGTGTTGAGGCGCTGTAAGACTTCCTGTTAATCCAGTTAATCCCAAAGTTCCTGCCAATACTATTTTACTAACTGATTTTGTCAATTTTTTTGACATTCAAACCCCTCCCAATTTTGCACATCTACACTTTATACGAATCAATGTGAAAAAAAGTTCAAAGTTTTTTGCAAATTTTACTAAAATATATAAAATTTGTAATTAAAATGAGAGGATTCCTCATGCGGAAATCCTCTCTCAATTCTGTATATTCACTCTACTTCGTGCTCCATCTTTACAAAATCGTACATACAAAACAAGCCAGCAGCTTTGCACGATGAGATAAATGGGGAAGGAGTAGTATAAGGTGTATCCGTGATTGTAGTGAAAAACCTCTGCCTGTACAGAGAGCCATTCCAAGCCAGTGCTAAATAAAGAACATAGGAGAATGTAGGTAGGAGTCGGAATTTTTTGTAGACGGTCGTAAAAATAATAGAAGAGATAGCTGATAGGGCCGTAAGCGATATAAGAAAGAAAATCCATCATTTGATAAGATGAATTATCGTTTACATCATAATAACTGACAGGCTGAACACTTAAGGAATGGTCAAAAAATAAACCGGTAAAAATACCACAGGTAAAAAAGACAATGGAAGTTTTTTTCGAAAATCGTTTTGGTAAGAAAATGATAGCTAACAATCCTACACATAGGCCGAAAATAATAAACCATTCATTTAAATTGAAGTGATTGTCATATACCTTCATGTTTTGGTCACTTCTTTCTCATCCACTCTAGAGATCATCCACGCCATTAGGCTTGAAAAAAGGGCATAGCAACTGAATAAGAGAAGGGTTTTCCCAATATTCCATTGGCTCGTTTTGATTATCTCTAGCCATTCTAATAATTTTTGCATCAAAATAAAGCTAAAAATGATAGCGATGACAATGAACCATTTCAAATACTTCCAAGAATATAAAAGGATATTTGCGGTTATCACAAATACAAGTGGAATCATGATTAAACGTATCACTAAATCTGCAAAGGACTTTTCAACATCATGGCTTACAACAAGTTTGTTTAAGTTAATATGTAAAATGGTGAAGATGCTTACTTCAAAAATGGTATTCATGAAATACAGGAAGACCATATCGAGTTCGGATAATTTTTTTGGAATAGCATGCAGAATGATAATGACAATCCACGTGATCAATACACAAATTGCTAAAGACAAAAAAGAGCCTCCTCAGAAGTTCTTTGATTGGTTACTAGGTATTCTATCCTGTATTTATGTATTCATACCCGTGTCTCTTGTTTAAGAATAATACTTGTAGTTTTTTTGCATACTGATAATGATATTCTAACGGATATCAAGTTCACAGCTTATCCAATACAATCTATGAGGTGACACGAATATGAGCTATAAAGATCACTTAGATCCACATTCTCAACGATTTCACCATAATTGGACAAGACCTAAGCGTTCAAAATCTCAAGTTAATGGACATACTGAAATGTCACAAACCAACATTATCCTGAAAAGCAATGCAAAGGCTCACAGATGGTAAAGGATATTCTTTGAAAGAAGGAAGAAGACGCCGTTTAGGCGTCTTCTTTTCTGAATGGCGGAATGGTAATAAATAGTGTGTGTTAGGTAATAAAAGATTGCGGTTCGGTAATAATCGGATCTCGTTCGGTAATAAATCTCCGCATTTCGGTAAAAAACCCAGTGTGTTCGGTAAAAAAACGAGGCTGAACGGTAGGAAAGAACGCGCATCCTCGTCTTTGGTAATAAACGGATCTCGTTTGGTAATAAAAGTCTGCATTTCGGTAAAAAACCCAGTGCGTTCGGTAAAAAAACGAGGCTGAACGGTAGGAAAGAACGCGCATCCTCGTCATTGGTAATAAACGGATCTCGTTTGGTAATAAAAGTCTGCATTTCGGTAATAAACGGATCTCGTTCGGTAATAAATCTCCGTATTTCGGTAAAATACCATCCCATTCGGCATAAGACACCCGTATTTCGGTAATAATCCATCCCGCTCGGCACAAAATTCCGCCCTCCGCTAACACCTGGCGTAATCTCGCTCTATTTAAACCAGCCTTTTTCTTTAATTCTTGTGATGGCTTCAATTCGGTTGCCGACTTCAAGTTTATCTAAGATGGTTGAGATGTAGTTTCGGACAGTTCCGGTTTTTATGCTGAGTTCGTCTGCGATTTCCTTTGTGTTCTTGCCATCTGCGACAAGGACCAACACTTCTTTTTCGCGCTCGGTTAACGGATTTTCCTCTGCGTATACATCATCGACTAATTCTGGGGCATAGATTCTTCTGCCAGCCATAACACTTCGTATGGAGCTGGCTAGTTCTTCGCTAGGACTATCCTTTAATAAATATCCATTTACACCTGCTTTTAATGCTCGTTGGAAATAACCAGAGCGGGCAAAGGTGGTTAATATGATGACTTTACATCCTAATCCTTGTATTTCTTCCGCAGCATCAAGGCCGGTTTTGATAGGCATTTCGATATCCATGATACAAATATCTGGCTTTAAGCGATGAACTAGGGAGACGGCTTCTTCGCCGTTGTCGGCCTTTCCAACCACTTCCATGTCATCTTCTAAACTAAGTAGTGAACCTAGTGCGCCCAACAACATTCGTTGGTCTTCAGCTATGACGATTCGAATCATACAAGCTCCTCCCGATCCATCTGTTTCACGACATTGGGTACTCTTATTATTAAAGTAACTCCGTCCTTACAAACAATATCCAGCGTTCCATTCACAAATTCAAGTCTTTCCTTCATTCCAATTAATCCATTCCCTTTGCAAAAATCTGCTTCTTTTACCTGTTGGGAACCGTTATCCTTGACTGTCATTGTAATGCCGTTTAGAGATTGTTCTATTTCAATCTCACAAGTGGACGCTCCACTATGCTTAACCACATTGTTTACGGCTTCCTTTAGACACATGCTCAGTATGTTTTCAGTTAGGATAGGAACGTTGGTTAAGGTAATGTACTCAGGACCAATATACTCGATTTGAGCGGCTTTTAGTATTTGTCTGATTAAGACAAGCTCTTCTTTTAAGGTGATGCCTCGCATTTGGGACACTAATTTTCTTACTTCGTTCAATGCGGTTCTAGCTGTTTGCTGAACGTCTTTTAATTCAGAACGAGCTTGATCAGGATCTTTTTGAATCAATTTTCTAGCCAAATCGCTCTTTAATCCGATCAGTGAAAGCTTTTGGCCGAGTGTGTCATGAAGGTCACGGGCGATCCGTTGACGTTCTTCTAGCTTTACTAATTCTGAAATTCGTTTGTTGGCATCCTCGAGTTTTTCCTCCAGCTGACCCATTTCATTCCGGTTACGAATGTTGAAGGGGAGAAGGATGACGCTTATACAAATGATGATGATAAAAGGCAATTGTTTTAGAAAAATTTCTTGGTTCAAAATAATCGTAAAGTTAATCGAGACGGTAGTACTAATCAAGTGAACGATATATAAGATAAGGAAAGCTATCCGGTCTTTAATATTGCCGATAAGGTAGGCAATAAAGAAAGCGAAATACACGTAGCTGAAAAAACTCGTCATCGTAAAGGAAATGCTTATCAATATGCAGGTCCAGACGTATACAGCCCACTTTTTTGAAATATAGGCAAAGCGATAGGTGATAAAAAATAAAATCGTCAGCAAACTGCCAATGATGATTTCTTTAGGTGATGAAGATTGAAACAAAAAATAAAACGGCAATATACTTAAAACCGCCCAGATATAAGGCGAAATACCAGTGTTCTTTTTGAAAAGTATGAACCTTTGAAACATAATAAAAACCTCTTTTGTACGAATATTAGTGATCCGAGTGACAGACTATGCTTCCATCTTTGCATGAAGGCTCGCCAATTGGCGAGCCTTCGAATGTAGTAAGGTTATCTTATCATAAGGAACACGGAAATTCCTGTCAGAACGGTTTAAGTTAAAGGGATGATTTTGGTGAACTGAACTGTTCTTTATTTTGAAAAGCTTTTAATTCCTTAAATCCAATAAACTTTTTCCCTTGTTCATCCCATAGATGCATCTTTAGTGATTGTAAGCTAGTTGAAATAGTAAGCGTCTGTGCATGCTGTAATGGCACACTATTTTTATGAACTTCTTCAAGCTTATAATTTGGCACCCTTGGGCTTAAATGATGGACATGGTGAAAACCGATATTTCCTGTCATCCATTGTAAGACTTTAGGCAGCTTGTAGTATGAGCTTCCTTCTACAGCTGCTCTCACGTACTCCCATTCCTCATCGTGTTCAAAATAAGTGTCTTCAAATTGATGTTGAACGTAGAACAACCAAATTCCTACCGAACCAGAAATCATAAAGATTGGGCCCTGTACTAAAAGGAAAGCTTCCCAGCCAACAGCCCAACACATTAAAGCGACTAGAGCAACAACTGAGATGTTTGTAATATATGTGTTGATGCGTTCTTTACGTCTTGCGCCTTTACGATTAAATCGATTCAAAATCAAGAAGATATAAATCGGACCTAAAACGAACATGACAAACGGATTGCGGTATAAACGGTATGCAATTTTTGTCATTGTAGATGCTTCTAAATATTCCTCAACAGTCAAAATCCAAATATCGCCTACGCCACGCTTATCTAAATTGCTGCTTGTAGCATGGTGAACGGAGTGACTGTGTGCCCATTGATCATAAGGGAAGACAGTCAATATACCCGTGATTGTACCAACGATTTTATTTGCTTTACGGCTTTTAAAGAAAGAATGGTGACAACAGTCATGGAATATGATGAAAATTCTAGTAAGTAGCCCAGAACCGATTACCGCCAACGCAAGTGTCAACCAATAAGAGATGGAGAGACTTTTATACGCAAGAAACCATACTAATAGGAACGGACCAATCGTATTGATGATTTGCCAAATGCTGCTTTTGAGTTCCGGTTTTTCATAAGGGGCTGTGTGTTTACGCAGGTTTTTTGTATCCTGATTCGTCATATTTTAGTTTTCCCTTCCTCATACTTCATAGTTTATTACCTCCTATTATAAGTAAGTGAAATGAGGCGTGGTAGTCATACGTGTCATATCCAAACCATGATAAATGTCATATATGGAGTGAAAATTTTGAAGGATTTTACTTAGGTCCTTGATTATTTTGGCATTTAAGGGGAGTTTTATAACAAATTTTTCTATTTTGTTTTCATATTTCTAGTCTTATGACCAGGTATAAAATTAATCAAACGTTTGATTAATTTTATACCTTCTGAGGGAGATTACCTTATTACCATAGAAAAGAGCAGCCAAACATCGGCTGCTCTGTGAATTATTTATTTCCTTCAAACAAGTGAAATTTGAGGCCGAATGGATCTGCCACTAACATACTTTTATCTGAATAAACATGGGTAATGATACAGCTATTTTCCAATAACATCTTCTTAGCGGGCTCGATTTGGTCCACATAAAACTCAAAATAGGTATATTGAACATCAGTGTTTTCAATATAGAAGTTTGAACCACCCATTGAGAACTTTGTTTCGTTCGGGAAGCTTTGTTCAAGTTTAAAGCCAAGAACATCTTGATAAAAGGAAAGTGCTTTTTCATAATCACTTACACCGATTGCGATGTTATTTGTCAGGTGGAATGGTGAACGTTCATGAAGATATCTTTTCACCTGAACATTTTCTCCTGTTGTTGGTAGTAAATCAAATAGATGCCAGGTGACACAATAATCGTCTCCAGGTCCAAAAGGTGCTTGTGCATAAAGTGTGATATTTCCATCTTGGTCTTTATGGAAGGTAGAAACTCCTGGATAGTGTGACTTACCTTTTAAAAATCCAATGTCTTCTGTGAACGGATGATCTTCTACTGAAATCATGGGAAACTTCCATTTTCTACTAGCGGCAAAATCACCTTGTACATCTGGGGTATCGGGTGATGCAAGTACAAATCCAGTTTCATTCCTCAAATGTTCGTAAACCCCATTGAATCCGTCTGCCCACATCGTACAGTAAGAGCAGCCTTTGCCCATATTATGAATGACCATTAATTGGTCCTTATCTCCGAATAGTTCTTGCAGGGTGACCTGTTGGTGATTGGATGTAACAAATTCATAGTTTTGTACGGATCTTTTAATAGTTGAGGATTTAAGCTTGGCAAGCTGCTTCTTTTTTTCTAGTATTTCCTTTTCTAGCTCTTCAATTTGGCTTAGAACGGTATTTTCCATTTGTCGTCTACCCACTCCCGCATAAAATGAATTTCTACTATAAGATTTCAGCAATATCAGCCATAATCCTGTTAAAAAAGAAAATTACTTTTCCGACTATTCTAGAAAATGGAAATGGTTTATGATGAATAGGTGACTATTTTACTAGAGTAATGTATTTTGGGCTGAAACCTCGGACGGAGAAACCATATACTCTATAACCAACAATCTATGAAGCTATTTAATTCGAAAAAGAGGTAGACATATGAAAAAAAGCATTAAAGTCAAAATGTTATTGGTGTTTTCTACTCTTATTTTACTTTCAGGACTTTGTATTAGTTTCCTCGCTTATCGTTCATCCGTTCAGCTAGTGGTAGAATCGGTAAGCAATCAAGCAGACCATATTGCAAGGCAAGCGGTAAAGAAGATTGATGTTGAGAAGTATAAAGAAATAACACCTCAATCAGGTGAGACCGACTATTATCATGACCTTCGTCAACAATTGAATGAAATTAGAGAAACGAATGGGTTGTTGTATTTATATACGATGCAACGAGTTAAAACGGATAAAGGGTTTGTCTATCAATATGTGGTGGATGGGATGCCAAAAGGTTCTGAGGATGCTTCAGGGCTAGGTGAAGTTGAAGATGCCATGGATGAGTTTCCACAGTTAAAAGCAACGTTTGAAACGGGTGAATCCTCCATTGGGGAATTAAGCTATGATGATGATTACGGAGCGGTTGTCTCAGCTTACATCCCAATCAAAGCTACAAATGGTGAAATGATTGGTGTTGTTGGAGCAGATTTTGATGCCACACAAATTTATAAAACGATGCAAAAGAACAAGCTGAATATGATTATCATAACGGCTATTATTTTAGTGATTAGTATTCTAATGATTGTTGGCTTTACTCGATACTTAGTAAATCCATTGCAAAAGCTAACGAAACAAGTTGAAAAGGTAGGAAGTGGAGATTTATCGACTTCGTTTGAGAGTATGCGAGGGGATGAAATCGGAAAATTAGCGCTTGCGTTTAATGAAATGGTTTCGGATTTAAAACAAGTCATTCAAGGGATTAATTATAATACGATGGAAGTTCAAGTCACGACTTCAGAATTATTGGCCCAAGCGAATGAGACAAAAGCAGCTAGCCAACAAATTGCAGCTACTATGGAACAGATGGCGATTGGCTCACACACACAATTTAGAAGCCTTGAAGAAAGTGTATGTGTCATGGAAGGGATGACTGAAGGCATAAATCACATTGCTCAGTCGTCTTCAACCGTATCCGAGTTTTCTACTAAGACGCTTCAAGAAGCAGAACAAGGAAACGAGAAGTTAGAAAAGGTAATTGAGCAGATGAAGACCATCAGTGCTTCCGTCAATCAGTCTTCTTCTTTCATAAAAGTATTAGAAACTCATTCCAATGAAATTGCCACGATTATTAATATTATTCGTGAGATTTCCGCACAAACAAATTTACTTGCTTTAAATGCAGCTATTGAAGCGGCAAGGGCAGGGGAGCACGGAAAAGGTTTTGCAGTAGTAGCCGATGAGGTTCGAAAACTTGCTGAGCAATCAGAACGATCTACAGAAAGTATTCAACAATTAATTGAAAAAATCCATGATGATACGAGTGTTACTGTAAAGTCTATGGACACCGTAACAAGAGATGTTGAAAAGGGAATCGTTTTTGTGGAAGAAACAGGAGAAGCATTCCATACGATTTTGGATGCCATTCAAGGAGTTGTCCATCAAATGCAAGAAGTGACAGCTACTTCAGAAGAAATGTCAGCTTCCACAGAAGAAATCACGGCTTCTTCCTTGGAAACCGCCAATATTGCAGAAAAAGCTGTAACGAGCACAAAAGAGACTGTCGAAGTCACGAAAGAACAGGATCACCTTGTTTCTGATATGTCGACTTCTATCGAGAAACTGTCTCGTATGGCGAAAGAGCTAAATGAATTAACCAATAAATTTAAGCTGTAAAACGAAAAAGGAGCACCGTCCGTTAGCAGGGCCATGCTCCTTTTTATTCTAATATGGTAAAAAAATACTTAAATTTGGATATTTTTATATAATTTAACATATACAGAAGTGAATTTTCTAATTAGACTATTCCTACTGTAGTAGTTGTATGAATCCATTGGGAAAGAAGGTGTTTATTTGAAAAGAGTAGTGTCAAAATCGGCCTATGACTTTCTTAAAAGAGAATTCCATGAATTAGAAAGTGCAGGACACTTAGAAAAAGGTCAATCTGCTCATTTGATGGATCTATATGAAGCGCCAAAGGAAATCCCTTCGAAACAGAGCCTGAACTCTATACAAATACTGTTTCTTATTGGTGGAATTTTGATTGGGTTAGGGATATTGAGTTTTGTGGCTAGCAACTGGTCGGAGTTAACGAAAATAACCAAGTTTATCATTCTTTTAGGTACGTTGATTGCCTTTTATCTTGGGGCTAGAAGGTTAGAAACGAAACACCCTGTTCTATCTAAATCTTTATATTATGTAGGTGCCTTTGCCTATGGTGCGGAAATCTTTTATATTGGACAATTATTTCATCTAGGTGGCAATTGGGAAGATGCCTTCTTAATGTGGGGAATAGGAATTTTGCCTTTAGCGTTTTACTTAGAAGATAAATTGTTAAAGTTTGTGGCTATAGGTTTAATCTATAGTTATATCCAAGTTAAATTTATTTGGACAGATGATTTAGTGGCTTATGTCATGATTATCATCTTCCCGCTTATGTTCGCTTTTGGTCATTATGTAATGAAAAGGTCAGAAGCTTTATTTTGGGTCAATATTTTATCCGTTTATTTATTCATTCAAGCGCAATTTGCTATAAGGCCTCTAGAGGTTGAAGCTTTCCCTTATGTGTTTTTACTCGTATTACCAGCTTTATTTTATGTGGGGCATAAGTATTTAAATAAATCCAAACCTTTGTTTGTGATTAATCTATTCATGACATTGCAGTTCTTTGCCATGGCATTTTCTTATTTTGAATTAGAACACGAACTTCTCATCCTATTATTCTATTTCATAATAGGAATGAGTTTAGTATTTATTCAACATCCAGACTATAAATGGGAAACCAAAGTAATCGGAATGATGCTTCATTTCATCACTGCGATCATTCTCTCTTTTCCTCATTGGTGGGAAGACGTGTCAGCAGAGAATGCGTGGTTGCTTTCGTTGGTATTTTCGATTGGATATCTTATCTACGCACTTAGTTTAGTGAGGAGAGAGAATCTATTCGGAGTTGCTATCGTCTGTTTATTCATTTTCCGTTTCTATGTAGATTTATCTCTTGCTTTCCTAAACAAGTCCATTGCTTTCCTCATCGGAGGCGTTCTATTATTAGCGCTTGGGTATTGGTTTGAAAAAACTCGTCGAAAGGAGATGACGAAGAATGAAGAAACTATCAAGGAATAATTTCTTTATCTTTGCCTTAGCCTTTCCGATTCTTCTTTTGTTGACTATGTTAATTAAACCGCTCACCGCCACTTACTTCGGGGAAACGGTTAAGCTACAAACGGTCCCTTACGATCCAAGAGACTTGTTTTACGGTGATTATGTAGATTTGAACTTTGAAATTGAAGAAGTTCCCTTAGACATTATCTACGAACCACTACTCAAGAAATTAGACATACATGGAGACAGCTCCAAACCTTATAAAGATGTGAAGGTATTCATAGAATTAAGGGAAGACAAAGCTTCTGGGGTTTACAAAGCATGGAGAGTTGTAGAAGTGAAACCGAAGTCTGGCGTATTTATAAAAGGTGTAATGAGCCCTTATGTAAATATGACTGAAGGCCAAAACCTGAAAAAAGTGAATATCAACATTCCTAACGAACGATATTACCTTGAAGAAAACACTGGTAAACAGCTTGAAAAAGAATCAAGTCAAGGTCGTTTAATTGCGACGGTTAAAATCTATAAGGGATATTCCATCCTTCAGAGTGTAGAGGTTAATAAGTAAGGAAAAAGGTGATTAATACGTCTTAATAGGACGATTTTAATCACCTTTTTCTTTTTATAAAATTTATGAAAACAATTCGCTTAATCTTGGAACACGTTTAATTAAAACATAATCAAAAATAAGTACGACCAATAAAGATATCCCGACTAACGGAAGTAAAATACCAAGTACAATCGTGATGGCAATTAAGGTTTTGGACATTTTAAAATCGATAGAGAGAGATGGTGCTCCTAATTTTCCTTTAGGTCTTCTTTTCCACCACATGATGAATCCGCTCCATACAATTAAGACTAAACCTAGGCATGTTAACAATCCTAAAAATTGATTGAAAGGACCAAAATAGCGTCCTTCATGTAACGCAATTCCAACCTCAATGACCTTTGCCATCGGACCATAATCGTCAAAGCGGAGATCTGCTAACACTTCTCCACTATACTGATCGATGTGTAGGGTAGCTTGGTCTTTTGGAAGGGTAGGGAAGACAGAAACAGTATAAACACCCGTCTCATCTCCAGGTAGGTAAATATTATAGCCTGGATGGACCTTTCTTTCTTCAGCTATTTCTACGACACTATTCAAATAAAGACCACTTGTACCATTTACGTTTGATTTAGGAAGTGGCATATTCTCCGCTGCCCATGGAACGTCACCAACTGACTTGGTAGGAACAGTGGATACTGGTCCGCCACCCCAAAGTCCATCTGGATAACCAGATTGTGTAGATGTAGCTACCTGGTTAATTTTATCACCCATGAAGCCTGCCCATGGGAGTCCAGTTAAAATAAGAATAAGAATAAAAAATGATAGCCAAAATCCTAAGAAAACATGTAGGTCTCGATAGAAAATCCGTTTACCTTGCTTCAATCTTATCTTAATGAACCCATTCCAGTTTTTGTCCCTAGGGAACCATAAGTAAAGACCTGTTACTAGTAGAATAATAGCCCAGCATGCAGCCAGTTCTACGATTCTATCACCAATCGTACCGACCATGAGTTCTCCATGGAGTTTTACAACGTACTCCATAACCATGGAATCATCCTTCAAATCCCCGATAATTTTTCCGTTATAGGGATTTACAAAAACGGTCATACTTTCCCCATTATGATCAATCCCAACCTCAGATGAGCGTGTAGGAGTATCAGACGGACGGAATCTAGTAATAGGAGAGTCTGGATACTCTTCTTGAACCTTGATGATTTGTTCGTTAGCAGATAAAGATGACCCTTGTTGTTTTACTTCATATAAATCCTTGTACATCATTTCTTGAATTTGGGGCTTATACAGATAAATGGCACCAGTAACAGCTAATATGATAATTATGGGAGCGAAGATCACTCCCGCATAAAAGTGCCATCTCCAAATGGCACGGTAAAGCTGTTTTTTTGACGATTGATCATTCACTTTCATTACAGAATCCTCCAACTAGTAATATACGATTCTTATAATAGTTAGGTATTGTGAGAAACAAATGGGAGATGTGTGAAGTTAATGAGAAGTTTTTATAAATGAGAGACTATGATTCAATAGAATTATGAATTAAATACAGATACAATAGAATTACTAATTGCAGTCGTTATGAAAAGTAGTTTTTAGGGTAATGAATGTATAGAGAGGTGATTGTGTGTGCCAAATTCAAAACTGTTTCGAATTGGTTATGGAATTATAATTTTATTAGTCATTATTTTTCTTTCCACAAAAGTAGATTTTATTTTCAGGCCCCTTCAAGTTTTCTTTACTACCTTGTTTTTCCCATTCCTGATTTCTGGGGTTCTGTATTATTTGTTTAGGCCGGTTGTTTTTTATCTACACGAAAAAAAGGTTCCAAAGGTCTTATCCATCGTGTTGATCTATTCATTGTTCGCAGGGCTTGTTACCCTTGGCGTATTCATGATTGGACCAGAGCTGCAACAGCAGTTTAATAGCTTAATCAACAATTTTCCTCAGTTGACGGAAAAATTGAAGGAAAAAGTGATTGCCTTACAACAGAATGAATGGTTTTCAAGGTTTGAGGAAAATGAGTATGTGACCTTAGAAAACATCTCCAATTATGTGAGGGATTACTTCAACTCGAATGTAGCGGATTTCGGTAAGAGAATTTCAGGTATTTTGGAAGTTGTTACGAGCATTATTACCATCATCGTAACGGTTCCGTTCATTGTCTTTTATTTATTGAAGGATAGTGAAGGAGCTTCCAACAATGTTTTGAAATACCTTCCTTACTTTCAGGCGAAGGAAGCCCGGAAAATTTTCAAGGACATGGATAGTGCGTTGAGCTCCTATATTCAAGGACAAGCAGTGGTTTGTATCTTGGTCGGGGTGATGATGTATATTGGCTACTTGATCATTGGAATTGAATATTCGTTGATTTTAGCTTTTGTAGCAATGTTTACGAATGTGATTCCGTTTATTGGTCCGTTCATTGCAATTGTTCCAGCATTAATTATTGGTTTTATCGATTCTCCTTTTATGGCACTTAAGGTTATGATTGTAGCTGTCATTGTTCAACAAATTGATGGTAATATCACATCGCCATACATTATGGGGAAGAGATTAGATATCCATCCTTTAACGATTATCCTGATTTTGTTGGTCGCAGGAAGTCTTGGCGGATTGCTTGGTATGATTCTAGCAGTTCCTTTCTACGCGGTCATGAAGGTAATCATTAGTCACACATATAGATTGTACAGACTTAATAAAGACCAAAAAGAAGAAATTATTAAGATTGATTAAAAGGCAAAGGGGTAAGAATGATTTCTTGCCTCTTTCTTTTTTGTGGATTTTCTTCCCAATAATTTGCATAAGATATATTTTAAATATTCTTTTACATGTAGATATATTAAAATAAGTAGTAATATATAATTATTATTATCATGTATTGAATGTATGTTGGAGGAACAGAATGATCGTTGGATTATTTGTTATCATGGTTGGATTGATTCCCATCGTGTTAGCCATAAGTAGCCGGAAAATTTTAAAGGGTTCAGAGCTATCGACGAGCTTTTTACTCTATATGTTGTGTATCTCTGTATGGCAAGCGGATATCGGCGTATTGTATTTCGGTGAAGTCTTAGAGGAATCTACTATTTTAGTACTATTTAAACTTATGCGTAGCGGTACGGTGTTTGCCATTCCAGTGTTTTTCTATATAGCTTATGTCAGTGTGCAAAATAGCCCGTGGTTAAATGAAGAAACATCACCTTTTGCGAAGTATTTGTTAAGGATTTTTTCTAGGAAGTCCTTTTATTTCATACTAATCTGGAGTGTGCTTGTTTTCCTTTTACTTTGGACACCTATGGCGATTGAAGGGATAACCTCTAGAAAAATAGAAACATTGGGTATTCATTTTTATTTTCCCGTATACGGGTCATACCATTGGATTTATGCAATACACATGTGTAATTACTTAGTTCTCATCTTTTTAATCTTTATGATATCTAAGAAAATTCCTAATCCATATATTAAAGAGTTTTTGGGGAAATTCTCCATTTTCTCTCTGTTTTTATTCATATCAGGTGCTCTTAATTTTTATCCGAAAACAGGGGCGCTTGTCAGTAGTTTAGGCGTGATTTTTTTCTCTATTTCTATCATCATAGCCTTCATCCGAATGAATATGCAGATGATGATGAGATATAATCTGTTGGTGGAAAGACAGAAGAAGTTAGATTATGTGGGAAATTTAGCAGGAAGCTTAATACATGAGGTATTGAACACAGCTCAAGTGATTAAAGGGTTTAACTCCGTTCTTTCATCTTCTCCATCTTTAACTGAAGAGGATAAAGAAAAAACTGCTATCATCCGAAAAGCGACCGATCAAATTGAAGAGTTATCCCATAATTATCGGGATTATATTCAATTTTCTAAGATTGACTTCAAAATAGAGGACCTTAACGAGATCATTCAAGAATCGATTGATTTTAAACAGGAGTTTTTGAGGGAGAACGATGTGAAGGTCATTTTTGAAAAAAGATATAGCTCTGTAAAAGCATTTGTCAACAAAACCTATTTACGTCAGGTATTTATCAATCTAATTAAAAACAGTTCCCAAGCTATTCCAAGGCATACTTCGAAAAGAAGCATCAAGATAGATGTGGAAATAAAGAATGAAGGTATTCAAATAGATGTGATAGATACCGGTATTGGAATACCGAAGCTTGAATGGGAGAGTGTCTTTGATCCCTTTACTTCCAACAAGGAAGGTGGGATGGGGATGGGACTTCCATTTGTGAAAAAAATCATCTTTGAGCATCGAGGCGATGTCACTATTATGGATAGCTCTTGTCAAGGTACTCACTTCCGAATCCATTTCCCTCAATATGAATTCGGCGCCTTACAGGAAGAATGAGGAATAGGTATTTTGCCTATTCCTTTTTAGATTACTATGTTATCCACTATGTTCTATTTTCCGTAAAAGCCCATAAATGTCCATCGGGATCCACCAATTCGAACTCAACGTCTCCCCATGGTCTTGTTACAGGCCCGCTTATTTTTTCTCCTGGTTGTTGATGGTCAACAGGTTCTAGACCTTGATCGATAACATGTTGAAATACCTGTGATACATCTTGGACGGCAACGTGTAGATTAGTCATGCCAGGATTTGAAACCTCACTTGGATGAAGCATGATTTCAATACCACCGAGGTTGAACCAATACATCTCTTCATAGCCTCTAACTAGTTCAAAACCTACTTTTTCATACCAACCTTTTGATAGATTTGTATCTTTACAAAAAAGCACAATATGATGGAATCCTTGAAACAAGATAAACCCTCCCCAATTTCATTAAGAATGCTCCATCATTTTATCACAAAGAGGAATATATTTTGTTTAATAATCTGAAAATTAACCTTCTCGCAATAACTGTTCAACGCTGTTTTTTAGATAAGCATATTGCTGTTGGTTTGTGTCGGAAAAGGCTTCTTCTCTATTTGACACAATGTCCTGATAGTCCATTTCTTGAGGGAACTGAGAAGCTGTAAAATCATATCGCTCCCCATTAATGTAATTGTAGTAATGCCAGCCTTGGTGGGTTGGAGTCTTAAGAATCTTCCCTTTCAATAAATCGTGAACCACCAATGCTGTCACTCCACATTGCCCTTTTGCGGGATTATCTTCTGTCCATTTTGTGCTGGACTCGATCGACCATGCTTTGAATAAGACATTTATAAGTTGTGGTACTATGTTTCGCAGCCCCTTTTACAGTCGAATTTTTCAATAAGTATTAAATCACGGATTGTAAAATTTTTCTAGTGTTATATAGTAGAAAATGAGAGGATTTGGAGGGGTGAATATGGAGGGGAGACTCTATTATTTAGACTGGTTGCGTGTGGTGGCAACTTTTGTTGTATTTATTTATCATGTGGTCATGTTTTTTAATCCGTTTCCGTGGCATGTAAAAAACATAGAGCTAGATGGAACGTATATGTTTTTATTTACGATGATTACAAGTTTATGGATTATGCCACTGTTTTTCTTAATTTCAGGAGCGAGTACATACTTTGCACTACAAAGATATTCAGTAAGCCAACTTGCAAAGGATCGACTGATTAGGTTGGGGATACCTTTGATTGTTGCAGTATTTTTCCTTTCTCCACCACAAGTTTATATCGAACGGATAACATTGGAACAATTTAATGGTTCATTTTTTCAGTTTCTTCCTCATTATTTTGACGGACTTTATTTAGATATAGGTGGACCAGGGAATTTTGCGTTTGTAGGTCTTCATTTATGGTATGTGTTTTTCTTGTTGATTTTTACCTATTTAACCTTACCCATCTTTAAGAAAATGCTAGATAGTGGTAAAGGGTCATCACCATCTTTTATTGGTTTTGGGATCTTTCTATTCATCTCTTATCTATTATTATTCGTTGAAACGATTGGATTGGGCGGCTGGGATCTCTTGTATTATTTGTTCGTGTTCATAGCTGGATTTAAATTTATTTCTAATTCTACTTTTATGGAGAAGGTCAGAGCATACTTTCCAATATTACTAATCATAGGTTTCGTCGTTGCTGGATGGTATGGATACATTTCCTTAGGAGATGCTCCTAGCTGGATATCGGCAAAATCAGCTGTTTTGGCTGTTCGAGTGTTGGGGAGCTGGTCTCTCATTTTCGTGTTACTTGGTTTGTTCATGATGAGGTTCAATCGTAAAACGAAAACACTTCAAATTGGCTCCAAGTATGCCTTGCCTTTTTATATTTTGCATCAACCAATCATTGTAGTAATAGGTTATTTTCTAAGTTCGGTTGAAATAGCCATACCTCTCAAATTCATATTGTTGCTGGTATTATCCTTCTTCATTATTTCGATTTTACTGTGGTTATTTGAAAAAATCCGTATTCTTCGACTTCCTTTTGGGTTTAAATAATTTTTATGGGGTGTTATGGATGGAAAACTATACGAAACAGCAAACCGTAAATCTAGTAAAATATGAGGAGAGGTTTGAAAAAGATTTACTTTCTTTTGAACTGCCTCTAGATCAGGCACAATTTACAGGGATGCCTAGGGAAATGCTTCAAGACGAACAAATTAACAAAAATAAGATACCTGTAGTCATTGAGTCAGCAGGAGAAGCGGTTGGATTTTTTCTGTTGAATAAAGGCGAGCGTGTTAAAGAATATAGTGATAATCCACATGCCTATTTACTGTCCGCTTTTTCTATCAACGAAAAGCAGCAAGGAAAGGGCTATGCAAAACAAGGATTACTTCTATTAAAGGATTATATGAAAGTCTATTTTCCTGAATGTGATGAGGTCGTCCTTGGAGTGAATCATAAAAATATTGCTGCGCAGCAAGTCTACTTAAAAACGGGTTTTATAGATAAGGGCTTCCGTAAAATAGGGAAGCTGGGTGAACAATTCATCCTGCATTTACAAATTAAATAGGCTACTCGTTAAAAGGCGCAAATTTGCGTCTTTTCTTATTACTATTTCATTATTTTACAAAACTAAATCGGGGATGATTTCTTCTAAGTCTCACATAAAAATACTACTTTACAAAAGTAGTTGATATGAAAATATGGATAATGTAAATAATTTCAATTTCATAGTTCTATTTTCCTTCCGATAATATAACTAACTAGATAAAATTTTTAAGAAGGAGGCAAGAGCAAATCTTTTAGCACGTATATTTGTTAGATAGAAAGGAATTTCGGTATGAAAAAACGCAAAAAACAGTTTAAAGGTTTTTTAAAGACTACGATTAAGAGAAAATTGATATTATCATTCATATTTATTTTACTTATACCACCAGCAATCGTCGGATATATGTCGTATGACACCTCTAAAAAAGAAATCCGTGAAAAAATTCTTCAATCCGCCAATGAAAACGTGAAAGTATTGGATCAGCTTCTCACCTCGCGTATTGAAACACGTACAAACGATGTGGATTATTTTGCGAAAAGGATGAGTGAGGCTTCCTACACACAAGCAAATCGGGTTCGATTATTAAGCTTGCTTGGAGAGTATAAAGCGCTTAATTCGGAAGTAGTGAATGTATACATAGGGACAGAAGATGGAGAGATGATCATTGATCCGTCTATAGAACTTCCACAAGGATTTGATCCTAGAGAACGTCCTTGGTTTAAGCAGGCAGTAGAGAATGATGGCAAGACAATTATTACAGATCCTTATGTGGACGCCTCTACAGGGAATATCAGTATTACAGTCGCAAGACGTACAGCAGATAATTCAGGAGTATTTGGAATTGATTTGCAGTTGGAGACGTTAAGTAAACTGGCACATAATATTAAAATTGGGGATAAGGGGTATCCATTTATTTTAAGTGCTAATGGCCAATACCTCATTCACCCAACTGAAAAAGCCGGTGAAGATGCGAAGGAAAGCTGGAAAAAAACAATTATGTCACAAGAAAGTGGCGATATTTCCTATCAGCTTAAAGGTGTGGCAAAGGAACTTACTTTCACGACTAATAAGCTGACTGGTTGGAAGATTGCCGGAACGATGAATACTAACGAAATCTCTGATGCGGTAAATCCTATAATTATCGTGACCGTGATTACTATTGCCATCTCATTAGTGATTTGTGCTATTATTTCATACTTAATTATTCGATCAATAATCCGCCCATTAAACCAATTAAATCTTGTTACTGAAAGAATACGTGAAGGTGATCTAACTCAACAATACGAAGGCCCAGAGTATGATGAGGTTGGAAAACTTGGACAAAGCTTTAATGGCATGGTAGTGGCTTTACGTGAACTAATTCAAAATGTGGGAGATAAGTCAAATCAATTGGCTTCTGCTTCTGAACAGTTGATGGCTAGTTCTGATGAAAATAATAGAGCGACTGAACAAGTGGCTAACTCCATCCAAGAAGTGGCTTCATCTACAGATGTCCAAACTGCTATGGTAAAAGATAGTACAGAAGTGGTTCATGAAATGAGCTCAGTCACTCAGCAAATCATGAAGAATTCCATGACCGTTTCATCAACTGCCGAACAGGCAACGGAGGCGGTTCAGCAAGGGGAAGAAGCAATCAACCAATCAATTCAGCAAATGAACAATATCCATAGTAATGTAAATGAACTTGGAAAAGTTGTGCATAATCTTGGGGAGCGTTCAGCCGAAATTAGCCAAATCGTTGACGTGATTGGAAGTATTGCTGCCCAGACGAATTTGCTTGCTTTAAACGCTGCTATTGAAGCAGCTCGAGCGGGTGAACATGGTAAAGGATTTGCTGTCGTGGCAGGCGAAGTTCGTAAGTTAGCTGAACAAAGTTCCAATTCTACTGAAACTATACGTCAGCTGATTTCTTCTATCCAAGAAGATACACACCAAGCGGTGGAATCGATGGAAAAAGGTTCTGCAGAGGTTCAAAAAGGTATAGAGATTGTGAACTTTGCAGGTAGTTCGTTTAAGGAAATCGGACAATTTGTCAGCACTGTCACCTCACAAATACAAGAAGTTTCTACTTCTATACAAGTGATGGGTGAAGGCATTGATAAGGTAGTGGAGATTGTAAAGGAAATTGAACACTCTGCACTTAATACAAACCAACAAAGTCAGGATGTCTCTGCCGCAACGGAAGAACAGTTAGCGTCTATGCAAGAAATCGCCGCATCATCAGCTGCATTAGCAGATATGGCGGAAGAGCTTCAAGATTCGATTAAGAAGTTTAATTTATAATGAGTAGGAACAGTCAGGTAGAGATGCCTGACTGTTTTTCATTAATAAAGTTTTAGGCATGAGCTTTTGAATAGATAGATGTTTCCTTTTAAGTAATATTTCCCGTTTTAATAAATTGAGTGTGCTATAATAAATTGTTATAATATAGTTTACCTATGGCTTTACCAAGTAGTGTTTTATAGAAGATTAATGGTGTACCATATATAAATTCAATTAAAATTGCAGGAGGAAATTCGTTGAAAATTCCTATTCTTAAGCTAAACAACCTTTTGTTGATATCGATTCAAGTGGAATTGGATGATCGGACAGCCCTTGAATTACAGGAAAGCTTGCTGCAAAAAATTCATGAAACCGGTGCAGGTGGAGTGGTTTTAGATCTTACTTCTTTAGATATGATTGATTCCTTTATTGCTAAGATTTTAGGCGACCTTGTATCTATGGCAGAGTTAATGGGAGCTAAAGTCGTTATTACTGGAATTCAACCAGCTGTTGCCATTACCTTAATTGAACTAGGTATTAATTTAAATGGTGGACATACTGCGTTGGATTTGGAAAAAGGAATCGAAATACTAGAAAGAATTCTATCCTGATAGGTGATAAGGAGACCCATGTCAAATCGTGTTGTTGTTAATATAAATAATGAATGGGACATTGTACTTGCCCGCCAAAAGGGTAGAGAAGAAGCTAAGCGCTTGAATTTCAGTGTTGTGGACCAAGCCAGAATTACGACCGCAATCTCCGAATTAGCAAGAAACATATACTTGTACGCCTTACCAGGAAAAATCATCATAGAAGAACTGTTCGAACAAGGAAAGCATGGCTTAAAAATCTATGCAATCGACGAAGGACCTGGTATTTCGGATGTGCGTAAAGTTTTAGAAGACGGATATTCTACTTCTGGAGGCTTAGGAGCAGGCGTTCCTGGGGCTAAGAGACTATTCGATGATTTCTCAATCGAATCTACAGTTGGAGAGGGAACAGAAATTATCGGAATTAAGTGGAAGAAATGATTTATATAACATAAATTTTAGGTGCCATCTTTCTTTTAGGAAGGTGGTTTTTTATTTTGGGAATTATTCCCCTTAAACAAATTAACGCCAAAATTTCCTCGATTTACGCCCAACTTTAATCGGTCTACGCCTAACTCATCGACTTACACCCAACTTTGATCACTTTACGCCCAACTTTTTACGATTTACGCCCAGCTTTGATTACTTTACGCCCAACTTGTCGAATTTTCTTCATGGATTCAATAAGTTCTGATCTCGATGAGAAATTCGATCATTTATTAAGCTGATTTTTAGAATCCTATTGCATAATCACTATTACTAAGTAAAAAGAGAGAAAAAGTATGAAGCAAAAGTGGATGAAAACATTTATGGTAGTTAGTTTAGTTTTTAATCTAGTCATCCTTGGAGGATTAGGCTATTTGATTACGATACAGAATCAACGCCAAGCTATGATGGAACGAATCAACTTCCCGATGATGAATCATGATGGAAGTTAAAGTAATACGAATGAAAATCAATAAGGGAGATTAGTTGATATGAAAAAATGAATCAGCACATTAATATCATGCTAGTCTCCGTTTTTTAAAGAATGAGTAACTACTTGCGTATTCATGAACAGTAATTTTACAATGGTTTTGGAGAGAGTTGAGGAGGAGATTCTATGAAAATATTAGTTGTAGAAGACAATATTGAATTACTTCATTCCATTAAGGATCTTTTATCTGTTCACTTTACGGTGGACATCGCATCGGATGGAGATGAAGGTCTTTTCCTGGCTCTTCAAAACATATACGATGCAATCGTGCTCGATGTGATGTTACCTGGAATAAACGGCTTTGAGATTATTCAACGAATGAGAGCCGAAAATGTTGGGACTCCCGTGTTGTTTCTAACAGCAAAAGACTCCTTGGAAGACCGGGTGAAGGGTCTGGACTTTGGAGCGGACGATTATTTAGTCAAACCCTTTCAAGCTCCTGAATTAGAGGCAAGACTACGTGCTATGTTAAGAAGAAGCGGTAGCTTGACCACTAAACAGACACTTTGTTACGAGGGCATGGAGCTTCATGGTCGGGAAAAAGAAATAACGATTAATGGCGAGTCTATCAAGCTGACTTTAAAACAATATGATTTATTGGAGTTTTTCATCCAGAATGTTGGGACGATATTAACGAAAGAACAAATTTACGATCGGATTTGGGGCTTTGATTCCGACACATCAGTAGCCGTGGTGGAAGTGTTCACCCATCATCTCCGAAAAAAACTGGAGCCTTTCGGGTATGATAAACATTTGCAAACAGTGAGGGGAATAGGCTATTGTTTCAAAAAACCAGATTCCGTTTAACCATTCTGAATTCAATAATTTTAATATTAATCATAGGTGCACTATCAACGGTTATTTATTCTTATTTAAAAGCGCTTCTATATTCCGATTCCGATGAGGGACTAAAACGGATGATGGTACGTTTTGAAGAAGTGGCACAAAGTGGATTTATCCCCCTAGACCCCGCAATAGGAAAGCCTGCTTTTGTCCGAGATCCCCGAATCACAATGCTGTTGTGGGATGAGAATAACAAGGTCATAGAATGGAATGAAAGTGACACTCTTTTCTCTAACAATAGTGAAAGATTTTTGCCGAGGAAAATCGGTCAATTAGAAGAGAAAAGCGCTGAAGGTTACTATTTTCGTAGCATAGCCAATACTTTTCAAACTCCTATGGGAGAGGTGAAAGTTCAGTTATTACGGAATGTAAATACCGAACAGGAGCTATTAGACCGATTACAATTAATTTTGACAATTGGAACCATCATTGGTGGGTTTGTCTCCATTGCTGCTGGATTTTATTTAGCGGATAAAGCGTTTATTCCTATTAAGGAAGCGTGGGGAAAGCAACAGCAATTTGTATCCGATGCCTCTCATGAGCTAAGGACACCTCTTGCTGTTATTCAATCTAAATCAGAATTGTTATTAAGGGCACCGAATGCAACCATAGAAGAGAAGGCATCGGAAATATCGGTCATAGTCAGGGAATGCAGAAGACTGACTAAATTGGTGAACAATCTATTGCTTCTTACTAGGTCGGATTCAAATGAAATCCATATTGAACGTAAGGTCTTTTCTTTAACCGAGCTGCTTGAAGAAGTGGTTGAAAACTATTCGGAGATTGCACTGTATCAAGGAAAGACAATGGAACTGAAAGCGGAAGAACAGGTGACGATGACGGGAGACAAAGAGAAAATTCATCAGCTCATGGTCATCCTGCTTGATAATGCCATGAAGTATACCAATGAAGAGGGGCAAATTGAAGTTCTCTGTCGGAATCAAGGAAATTCAGTAGAATTACTTGTAAAGGACAATGGAATAGGGATTGAAAAAGAAATATTGCCGAGGATTTTCGATCGTTTTTTCCAAGGTGAACAATCAAGGACAAAGTCAGAAGGTGCAGGTCTAGGGCTATCAATTGCCAAATGGATCATTGACCAGCACCAGGGGAAAATAAAAGTGGATAGCGTTGTTGGAATGGGGACTACCATTAAGGTAATCTTCCCGAAATAGTCGAGGCTGGCTCTGAGTGTAGTCAGTCTCCATTTATTTGCATAAATTGGAAGAGGAGAAGTCAGTCGACATCGGGGCTAGTTTTTAAAATTATAGGTACAATCATGCGATCGCTAGTGTATAGGCTTGGTGCATGCCCTGTTTTCAAATGTTTGGTAATAAAGTTGGTCGATTCGGTAATAAATCTGGTCATTTCGGTAAAAAAGATGAACGATTCGGTAAAATAAGGATCCCGTTCGGTAATTAACGTCGACAAGTGCAATCTTGGCACATGCCCTGTTTTCAAATGTTTGGTAATAAAGTTGCTTCGTTCGGTAATAAATCTGGTCATTTCGGTAAAAAAGAGGGTCGATTCGGTAAAATAAGAATCCTGTTCGGTAATTAAGGTTAGACAAGTGCAATTTTGGTGCATGCCCTGCTTTCAAATGTTTGGTAATAAAGTTGGTTCGTTCGGTAATAAATCTGGTCATTTCGGTAAAAAAGAGGGTCGATTCGGTAAAATAACAGTCCCGTTCGGTAATTAACGTTCGACAAGTTCAACATCGGTAAAATGTTGGCCTCATTTCGATAAAATATAGGCCCAGTTCCGCAATATACTGGGATATCCAGCCCCAATTCGGTAAAATCCGCTATCCATTCGTTCATTAATCAAACAACGCAAACAAAACGGGACAACTGGCATCAAAGGTTGTAAAACTTCCATATAGGTTATATAGTTAGTAATCATAGAAAATTTAAAAATAAATCAATTTATTATATACATCTTTTAATAATTGGAAGGAGCTTCAAACGTGATTCAAATTATTTCTGCACTTATTTTACCTGCTATGCTTGTCCTTCTTTTTACAAGAGTCACATATAATCATTTTGTTGGTTTGGCCTTAACGGTTGCTTTGATAGCAGCTTCGGTTTATAAAGGTTATACTGACAGCTGGCACTTGATTATTATCGATGCCTTTTCACTAACTTTTGGCTTGTGGTTATCACAACGTCTATTTAGGAAATCTGAAAAAAGTGCATAATGCATTCCAAGACACCTACATGAGGTGTTTTTTCTTTTGTGAAAAAATCGAATGAATGTTCGCTTTTTGTTGGTTTGTTTTATCCTTTTTGTGGTAGAATGTAAGTATTGAAAACTTATAATCGTATTGAAATCAGCCTGTCTCAACAACCAGTGTAAAGTAAGTTACATGACTTATCGTTAGGAGGCTTCCTTAGTGAAAGATGTGTTCCAGCTAGTTTCAAAATATTCTCCTCAAGGCGATCAGCCAGGAGCGATAAAAAGCCTTGTCGAAGGAATCCAGCAAGGAAAGAAGCACCAAACCTTGCTAGGTGCGACAGGTACCGGAAAAACATTCACCGTTTCAAATGTAATAAAGGAAATCAATAAACCAACCCTAGTGATTGCCCATAACAAGACATTAGCTGGACAATTATATAGTGAGTTCAAGGAATTCTTTCCTAATAATGCGGTTGAATACTTTGTAAGTTATTACGATTACTTTCAACCTGAAGCCTATGTTCCATCAACGGATACGTTCATTGAAAAGGACTCAAGCGTAAATGATGAAATAGATAAATTACGACATTCTGCTACTTCATCGTTATTTGAACGGAAAGATGTCGTCATTATAGCGAGTGTTTCTTGTATTTACGGTTTAGGTTCACCTGAAGAATATCGGGAAATGGTCGTTTCTCTCCGAACTGGTATGGAGTTGGAGCGTAATCAGTTGTTACATAAACTTGTGGATATCCAATATGAACGAAATGATATTGATTTCCAACGCGGAACATTCCGTGTTCGTGGAGATGTTGTAGAGATTTTCCCTGCGTCACGTGACGAGCACTGTATGAGAGTCGAATTCTTTGGTGATGAAATTGACCGAATTCGAGAGGTGGATGCTCTAACGGGAGAAATCATCGGTGAAAGAGATCATGTTGCCATTTTTCCTGCATCCCACTTCGTAACCCGAGAAGAAAAAATGAAGGTCGCGATTGGGAACATCGAAGCGGAACTAGAGGAGCGTTTAAAAGACTTACGCGAAAATAATAAGTTATTAGAAGCGCAAAGACTCGAGCAAAGAACCCGCTATGACCTTGAGATGATGAATGAAATGGGCTTCTGCTCTGGAATCGAAAACTATTCGAGGCACTTAACGCTAAGACCTACCGGCTCAACTCCATACACTTTGTTAGATTACTTCCCAGAGGATTTTTTACTCGTTGTAGATGAATCACACGTGACACTCCCACAAATTCGAGGAATGTTTAATGGAGACCAAGCTAGAAAGCAAGTGCTAGTGGACCATGGATTCCGTCTTCCTTCAGCGCTAGATAATAGACCTCTACGTTTCGAGGAATTCGAAAAAAAGGTTAGTCAGGCTATTTTTGTTTCTGCAACACCTGGTCCATATGAGCTTGAACATACACCAGAAATGATTGAGCAGATTATTCGTCCTACGGGTCTTCTTGATCCTACGATAGATGTTCGTCCGATTGAAGGACAGATTGATGATCTGATTGGGGAAATTCATGAACGTATTAAAGTGAATGAACGTGTTCTTGTTACAACCTTGACGAAAAAAATGTCCGAGGATTTAACGGATTACTTAAAGGAAATTGGCATTAAAGTTCAATATCTACACTCTGAAGTCAAGACGCTTGAACGGATTGAAATTATTAGGGATCTCCGGATGGGTAAATACGATGTCCTTATTGGCATTAACCTTTTAAGAGAAGGACTAGATATTCCAGAAGTCTCTTTAGTAGCCATTTTAGATGCAGACAAAGAAGGTTTCTTACGTTCGGAACGTTCTTTGATTCAAACGATTGGACGTGCTGCTCGAAATTCGAATGGTCATGTTGTAATGTATGCGGATAAAATCACTAATTCGATGGAATTAGCGATCAGTGAAACGATGCGTCGTCGTGCCATTCAAGAAGAATACAATCAAAAGCATGGCATCACACCTCAAACTATCCAAAAAGAGATTCGAGATACTATTAGGGCAACACATGCTGCCGAGGAGCAGGAAGAATATGCTCCAACCGCGAAACTGAACAAAATGACGAAGAAAGAAAGAGACAAATTAATCGAACAAATGGAGAAGGAAATGAAGGAATCTGCAAAGGCATTGAATTTCGAACGTGCAGCAGAGCTTCGTGACCTTATATTAGAGTTGAAATCGGAGGGGTGACGAAACAATGGCAATGGATAAGATTATTGTAAAAGGTGCAAGGGTTCATAATTTGAAAAACATTGACGTCACGATTCCAAGAGACAAATTAGTCGTGTTAACGGGATTATCGGGATCGGGTAAATCCTCCTTGGCCTTTGATACGATTTATGCAGAAGGACAAAGACGATATGTGGAGTCACTATCCGCCTATGCCCGCCAGTTTTTAGGACAAATGGATAAACCTGATGTAGACGGGATTGAAGGATTGTCACCGGCCATCTCGATTGACCAAAAGACAACAAGTCGTAATCCACGTTCTACTGTTGGTACCGTTACGGAAATCTATGATTACCTTCGTTTGCTATTTGCAAGAATCGGGAGGCCAACCTGTCCGGTTCATAATATTGAGATTTCCTCACAAACAATTGAGCAAATGGTCGATCGGATTCTAGAGTACCCTGAGAGAACAAAGCTGCAAGTTTTAGCTCCTGTCGTCTCTGGGCGAAAAGGAACTCATGTCAAAGTTATTGAAGAAATTAAGAAACAAGGCTATGTCCGTGTCCGTGTGAACGGGGAAATTCATGACCTTAGCGATGAACTAGAACTGGAAAAAAATAAGAAGCATTCGATTGAAGTCATCATCGATCGTATAGTGATTAAGGATGGTATCCAGGCTAGGTTAGCTGATTCACTGGAAAGCGCTCTTAAGTTAGGCGATGGGAAAGTGATCATTGACGTTATTGGAGAAGAAGAGCTTTTATTCAGTGAGCATCATGCATGCCCGTTATGTGGTTTTTCAGTAACAGAATTGGAGCCTAGGATGTTCTCCTTTAACAGTCCGTTTGGAGCATGCCCTGATTGTGACGGTTTAGGTTCTAAATTAGAAGTTGATCGGGACCTGGTGATTCCAAATCAAGGATTATCATTAAAGCAAGGTGCGATTGCTCCATGGGAACCGACGAGTTCTCAATACTATCCTCAGTTACTAGAAGCTGTCGCTAATCACTTTGGGGTAGATATGGATACTCCAGTAGAAGATATTCCTTCCGCACAACTGGATAAAATCCTTTATGGTTCCAAAGGAGAAAAGGTTTATTTTCGATATGAAAATGATTTTGGGCAAATCCGAGAAAATTACATTGATTTTGAAGGTGTAATTGGAAACGTCGAAAGAAGGTATAAAGAGACGAGCTCGGATTACATTCGTGAGCAAATGGAGAAGTACATGGCACAGCATCCGTGCCCTGGTTGCAAAGGTTTCCGTTTAAAACAAGAGAGCTTATCCGTACTAATCCAAGGTATTCACATCGGGAACACAACAGCTTTTTCAATCGAAGAAGCTAACGAATTTTTCCAACACTTAGATCTTACTGAAAAAGAACAGAAAATCGCCAAGCTAATTTTACGTGAAATCCAAGAAAGGCTAGGATTCTTAGCCAATGTAGGTCTCGAATACTTAACATTGAGCAGAGCGGCGGGTACGCTATCTGGTGGAGAAGCGCAGCGCATCCGTTTAGCGACACAAATTGGTTCAAGGCTTACAGGGGTTCTGTACATATTGGATGAGCCATCAATTGGTCTGCATCAAAGGGATAATGATCGGTTGATTGATACGTTGAAAAATATGAGGGATATCGGTAATACATTGATTGTGGTTGAGCACGATGAAGATACGATGATCGCTGCCGACTACTTGATTGATGTAGGTCCAGGAGCGGGTGTGCATGGCGGAACGATTGTTTCTGCTGGAACTCCTGCTGAAGTCATGGAGGATCCGAATTCGTTGACTGGGCAGTATTTATCCGGTAAGAAGTTCATTCCTCTTCCAATTGATAGAAGAAAACCGGATGGTCGATTCATCGAAATTAAAGGAGCTTCTGAAAATAACCTCAAGAACGTTTCTGTAAAATTTCCATTAGGGACGTTCATCTCAGTAACTGGAGTTTCTGGTTCTGGTAAAAGTACATTAATCAATGAAATTTTACACAAAGCATTAGCTCAAAAGCTTCATGGAGCAAAAACGAAGCCAGGTGAGCATAAAGAAATTAAAGGAATCGACCAATTAGATAAGGTCATTGATATTGATCAATCTCCAATTGGCCGAACTCCTCGTTCAAACCCAGCAACCTACACGGGTGTGTTTGATGATATCCGTGATGTTTTCGCTTCAACAAATGAAGCAAAGGTAAGAGGTTACAAAAAAGGTCGCTTTAGTTTCAATGTCAAAGGCGGACGTTGTGAAGCTTGCCGTGGAGACGGAATTATCAAGATTGAGATGCATTTTCTTCCTGATGTGTATGTCCCTTGTGAGGTTTGCCATGGTAAGAGATATAACCGCGAAACGCTGGAAGTGAAATATAAAGGGAAGAACATTTCTGATATCTTGGATTTGACTGTAGAAGATGCTGTGGAGTTTTTTGAAAATATCCCGAAAATACACCGCAAGCTACAGACTATTTATGATGTTGGTCTAAAATACATCAAGCTCGGGCAGCCAGCAACCACCTTATCTGGTGGGGAAGCGCAACGTGTGAAGCTTGCAGCGGAATTACATCGTCGTTCTACTGGTCGCTCCCTATACATTTTAGATGAGCCAACGACGGGCTTACATGTGGATGATATTGCTAGACTACTGATTGTACTTCAACGTCTAGTTGAAAATGGTGACACCGTACTTGTCATAGAGCATAACCTGGATGTCATCAAGGCTGCTGACTATATTGTGGACCTAGGACCTGAAGGTGGAGATAAGGGTGGAACCATCCTTGCTACCGGTACACCTGAGGAGATTGTTAAGGTTGGAGCTTCCCACACTGGTCGATACTTAAAACCGATTTTAGAGCGAGATCGCATCCGTATGGAGAAGTTAATAGAAGAAAAAGAACACGAGCGTGTATAAAAAAAGTGAAGAAACTCACCTTCAAAGGGTTGTTGAGGGTGAAAAAACAGCAAAAAAGAACACCCATTTGAATAGGAATTGGTGTTCTTTTTTGCGAAAGATTAATATAAGGGAGTCTATATTTTCGCATTTTGTTAACTAACTGATATTATCTAAACCTAATAAAAGAGCTAATTAACACAAAAAAGTCAACACCTAAATGGCGTTGACTATAAGATTAATGAAAAAATTAGAAACCTCTGTTGTAACCGCCTAATTGTCCTTCAGCCATCTGAACTAGACGCTTAGTAATCTCTCCACCTACTGAACCATTTGCTCTTGAAGTAGAGTCAGCTCCAAGTTGAACTCCGAATTCTTGTGCAATTTCATACTTCATTTGTTGTAAAGCTTGTTGTGCACCTGGGGCTAAAATTTGATTTCTATTGTTGTTACGTGCCATGTTGTTACCTCCCAAAATCAAAATATTATTACATTCATAGTTTGGTTGTCTAATATGGCTCTATTCATTATAATATTTTCCATTTTCTAACAAGGGATAAGGAGTAGTAATCTGTCATAAAAGAGCACGGAATAACAGGAATGGCTGAACCGATGTTGATAAACTGAGATAGAAAGGAGAGGTTCACATGGAGGGACTTCAAAGAATGCTAGAGAGCATCCAATATATAGAAGGCAATTTAGACAATGATCTGTGTATTGATGATATTGCTGCAATCGCCTGTATGTCTAAATTTCACTTCCAACGGATGTTCAACATGCTAACGGGATATACCGTCAGTGAATATATCCGAAATCGTCGAATTACAGTAGCTGCGCAGGAACTAGTTAATACAAGCTCGAAAGTGATTGACGTTGCAATGAAGTATCGATATGAAAGTCCAGAGTCTTTTACGAAAGCATTCCGGAGAATTCATGGTATCAGTCCTTCAGCCGTAAAGAAAAATAGTCATTCCTTAAAGGCTTATCCAAAGCTCTCTTTTCAAATTCAGTTAAAGGGTGATGTGGAAATGGATTACAAGATTGTAGAAAAAGATTCTTTCAACGTTGTAGGTAAAAGTATTCGTACAACTACAATAGGAGGAGAGAATAACCGAGCGATTGCTGCTTTCTGGGATGAATCAAATAAGAATGGATTCACAAGAGAGCTTGATAAAAACTGTGGTTCTCTTGGATTAATGGGAATATGCCTGGACTTTGATAAACAACAAGAGAATTTAGCTTACTTAATTGCGGCAGAGAAAAATATAGAGGATATTCCGAATGATTGGGAGGAAAGACAGATTCCATCTGCGACTTGGGCTGTTTTTTCGGTACACGGTGCAATGCCAGATGCAATGCCAAAGGTATGGGAAAGGATTTTTTCCGAATGGTTCCCAGCAACTGGCTATGAGCATGCTGGTGGACCTGAGATGGAAGTTTACGTAAGTGATACTGATCCTTTTTCCGAGGATTATTATAGTGAAATATGGATACCGGTAAAAAAATAATCAAAGAAAAGCACTTGGACTGTATGGTCCTTGTGCTTTCTTATTTTTACTCTCCAAAAAAATTAAATCATAAGATTAACAAATCGAAGAGTTTTCTAATGCTAATTCACCAATCATCTTAATAGGTCTTGTGCTTATTCACCAGCTGCTTCATCATTTCAAGGAACACGATTCTACTCTCTTCACCAGATAAGATGATGTCTTGCAGGATTTGTGTTTCCAGTGGTTTTAATTTTCTCTCCAAAGCGTCCTCAAATAAGTCCAGTAATTCAATATTGGTTTCTTGGATGGGATTCATACATAACTCTCCTTTTTCATTCGTATATATGTTTAATAGCCTATTTCTCTATAAATAAACCTTTTGAACTCTTGACGAGAATCGCTAATGCTTGGCAAAAGTCGACAATTGCGTCCTTAATCAAACGTTTGATTGAAGAATCCAACAATGTAGTATTTCCAAGGAAATAGGATGATTTCCATTTGAGAATATTGTCAGGTGTATTTGTCGAAAAAAGAGGACTCTATATAGTGGGGGATTGAAGATATAATGAAACTTTTATCATGATGATGCGTAAGTATTGAGAGAAACATAAGAGGGAAAAAGGGGAGTTCAAAGATGGAAACAAACAAAGTGTTAGCTTCATTAAATTATTTCAGTGTGTTTTTTGCACCATTTTTATTGCCCATCATCGTTTATTTTGTATCAGATGATGCTTTTGTGAAAAATCATGCTAAGTCAGCTTTCTTATCACATATCATTCCACTTGTATTTATTCCATTAGCAATCGTTGCTGGATTTGCTGATTTTACTATAGGTTCTGGTTTTCCAATCTTAATGATGATTTCGTTAGTACTTTCAGGTCTTGCTTCTTTCGTTATTTTTATCTGGAATATCGTTCGTGGTATTAAGATTTTAGTAAACAATTAGAATGGGAGGAAGTCTAATGGTTGAAGTGAAGAAGAAGATATTAGAAATGGTCCAACAAGGGAAGCTTTCTACTGAAGAGGCTTTGACGTTATTAGATGAACTAGATCAAGCAGAGCAAGTGAAAGTCGAAAAGGAAAAAGAAGTGGTCACAAGCCTTTCCACAATAGTCAATGATGAGGGTGACAAGACAGAAGAAACGGCGCAAAAGAAAACACAACATTCGTTAAAAGATAAATTATTCGGTGCCGTTCACACGGTGTTAGACAAAGTAAAAGAGCTTGAATTAGATTTCAAGCTTGGACAGTCAGTGGAAGTGTCACATATCTTTCAGCATGGAGATGCTAGTTTCGAGGATATCGATATTGATATTGCCAATGGGAAATTGGAGTTGATTCCATGGGATCAAAGGGATGTTCGAGTGGAATGTCATGCAAAGGTTTATCGAACGAATGAAGTCGATGAAGCTAGAAAACTTCTTCAAGAAGGGACCACTTTCACTATTGAAAAGAATCGACTTGAATTATATGCAAAACAAAAATGGATGAAGTTTGATGCAAAAGTATTCGTTCCTATCGAAGAGTATAAAAAAGTAAGAATTCGACTTTTCAATGGAGGTATCTCAGCAGAAAATCTAAAAGCGCAAACTCTCCATGCAAAAACAGCGAATGGAAAAGTCCTCATTTCTAATGCGTCTGCGGAAGTTGGAGAATTCGAAACAGCGAACGGTAATATCGAATTAACCGCTGGTGCTTTCAAAAAGCTTGAGATTGAAACCATTAACGGTTCCATTTCTGCTGAAGGTACATCACTGTATTCAGATTTGCAAACCTTTAATGGAAATATTAATCTGAAGCTTCATAATAGAGCCGCTCAGTCCATAACAGCAAAGGCCGTTACGGGTAGCGTTGATTTATTCATTCCGAATGAATCCGCCGTAGAGGGAGAGTTAAAGTCTAATTTAGGTGGATTTAACCTAGATCTTTCGGGAATACAAATTGTAGAAGAGAAAAATGAAGTAGCTCAAAAAACATTGAAATTTAAAATGATAGAATCCGCTTTTCACAAGCTTCAAATTGTTGCAGATACGAAGACTGGTTCCATTACAGTAAAACGAAATATTGAGTCATAGAATTGAAGAGAGGTGATCCATGTGTCAAAGAAACTGACTCGATCAAAGTATAATCGGAAATTAGCTGGAGTTATTGGAGGACTCTCAGAATATGCAGGCTTGAATAGTACAATATTGCGTGTCTTGTTTGCAGTAGCATTAATTACATCAGGTGTGTTTCCTTTATTGGTGCTATACGGATTGTTAGTGTTTATTCTTCCAAACAGTAATGAATCTCTATAAAAAAATTAAACCACTCTGCAGTATTGAAATGCCCCCAATTGTTAGTTATGTCTAACAATTGGGGCAGTTCAAAGTAGAGTGGTTTTTTCATCCTCTTAGCTTTTAACTACAATGGCTTCATACCCCGCTTTTTTCAGTTCATTGGCCATTTTTTCTGCAGCATCCTGGCTTTGGAATGCTCCAAGTTGAACTTTGTAGAGTGATGTGGAAGATTTTCTAGATGGAGTTTTAACTGCAGTAGGGCTTGACTGTTTCTTTTTTAATTTATAAAACTGTGCCACTCCTTTTACAATGGCCTCTGCACAAGTCTTTTGATAAACTTCACTTCTTAACAGCTTGATTTCCTCTTTATTTGTCATAAAGCCACATTCGACCAATATAGCGGTCATATGTGTTTCACGCAATACATGAAAGTTAGCGGTTTTAATTCCTCGGTTTTCTAATCCAGTGGCTACTATGAGATTTTGATGCACTTTTTGAGCAAATGACATGGCTTCCT
The DNA here is from genome assembly GCF_003073175.1 of Peribacillus acanthi. Lineage (GTDB taxonomy): Bacteria > Bacillota > Bacilli > Bacillales > DSM-1321 > Bacillus_BN > Bacillus_BN acanthi. Next base: position 56,058 of record NZ_QBBX01000015.1, on the reverse strand, counting down.
TTGGTTGACTTGTGTAAACGTAGGTTTCAATACCTTCAGCACTACTCCACCCACCGCTTCCATAAGCATTTGCATGAATCGAAATAAATAGGTCTGCCTGGCTTGAATTCGCTTTACTCGTCCTTGTTTGGAGAGGAACATCATCCTGATCCGAGTGAGTGAAAATTACTTCTACTCCTTCGTATTGAGACAGCAAATCCCTACCAAAAAGTGCGACTTTTCGGTTGAATTCATATTCCTTCATTCCATCGGGAGAACGCTTCCCTTGCGTTTCGTATCCGTGGCCAGCGTCGAGTACAATTTTCATCAAAGATCACCTCTATTGGATAGAATCTAACTTATTATATGATTAGAAGGTGAAAAAGGGGCGGGCTTCCTCTTTATTCCTAGGCGAATTCAATATCTGGTTACTTGATGATTAAAACGGTATCGATCTCCTCTAAATGCGGTTCGAACATATTCAAAAGGAGTACCGGTTTGTAGGTATGCAGTTCTTGTAATCTGTAGGATTGGCGCCCCTACTTTAATTTGAAGAAACTCTGCTAACCTAGTATCAGCTAGCAAGGCTTCTATATCCTGTTTAGCTTCTTGGATTTTGAGCCCTTTTTGTGTTTGCAAATAGTCATATAGTGACCCATAAGCATCCTCTTTTGTCATCTCTCCAAATAGATGTGCAGGAAGGTATGCAGTTTCAAAGGCCATGGGAACATCATCTGCAAGTCGGATTCTTTCAATTCGAAAAACTTCTTCGTTTGTATGAATGGCTAATTGACTAGCTACGAGGGGATTGGCTGTGATTTTCTCAAAGTTTATTAATATACTCTTTGGGGTCATGCCTCTCTTTAACATTTCTTCTGAAAAACTGGTCAGACCAAGAAGTACCTGCTCTAACTTTTGTTCTTTTACAAAAGTTCCTAATCCTTTTTTCTTCAAAAGGATTCCTTCTTGAACTAAATTGGCAAGAGCTTGACGAACGGTCATCCTACTTACTTTAAACTGTTCGGACAGCTCGCGTTCGGAAGGAATGGCTCTGCCTGCCTTCCATTTACCATCCTCTATTTGCTGCTTCATCCACTCTTCTAACTGAAAATAGATAGGGACTGGAGATTGCTTGTTAATCAATGAGATTCCTCCTTTGGCTACATTAGGGAAAGTGCCTCTTTATCTGCGACTAGAGCGACTGAAGGATGGTTTTTTAAGGCTGAAGCTGGGAAGTCAATCGAGACTTCTCCTGATAGCAATTGTTTCACAGCATCTGCCTTTGAAGATCCTGATGCAAGCAAGAGAATTTCCTTGCTTTTTAAAATGGTGCCGATTCCCATCGTGATAGCCTGTTTAGGAACATCATTTAGTGATGGAAAGAAACGGGCATTTGCTTTTCTTGTACTGTCAGTTAGCTCTACAAGATGTGTCTGTTCATGAAAACTAGTGCCAGGTTCATTAAAGCCAATATGACCATTATGTCCTATTCCTAAAATTTGCAAGTCAATGCCACCTAAAGCTTGAATCAGCCTTTCATAGCTTAAGCCTTCTTCTTCTAAGTCAGTCGCAGTTCCATCAGGAATATGCGTGTTGCTTTCTAGAATATCGATTTGTGAAAAAAAGATATTTTTCATGAAAGTGTGATAGCTATTGGGATGATTTTTAGGTAATCCAATGTATTCGTCTAAATTTACTGTTCTAACTTCTTTAAAAGAAAGGTTTTCCTTCTGATAACTTTCAATTAACTTTTTATATAATCCTACTGGTGTACTTCCGGTTGCCAAACCTAATACAGCCGATGGGTTTTGGGTAATAATATCAGCAATCTTTTTACAAGCAAGTGCACTTAATTCTTCATAATCATTAGCTTTAATAATTTGAATTGCCATCTCATGAACCTCGCTTCATTAAAGTGGTTTATGATAAACGATTTTACCTCTGCAAATGGTCATCACTATATCTAACTGATCATTTAGTACAACTAAATCAGCATCCTTACCTTGAGAGATGCTCCCTTTTCGATCAAACATTCCAATTTGTTTGGCAGGGTTATGGGTTGCAAGCTTGATGATGTCTTCGAATGGCAGGTTAGTTACGGAATGTACTAAACGTATACAATCCATCATACTGACGATGCTTCCAGCTAACGTACCGTCTTTCAACGTAGCTTTGTTGTCGTTAACGTAAACGGCTTGCCCACCAAGTTCATATTGTCCATCCTTTAATCCCTTCGCCCTCATCGAATCAGTAATCAGTACAATTCGGTCCAATCCTTTCGATTGTAAGACGAGATGGATTAAGTCTTGGTTAAAATGGATGCCATCGCATATCAGTTCAACAGTAAGCTCCTTTCGAAGTAGGCCGGCGCCCACGACTCCTGGTTCACGATGATGAAGACCACTCATTCCATTGAAAAAATGAGTGACGTGGGAAGCACCGACTTCGATCCCGGCAACCACTTCTTCGTAGGTGGCATCTGAATGTCCGATTGAAACACATACTCCATTACGGCAAAGTTCTTGGATGACTGGGAGGGCTCCTTCCATTTCAGGTGCAAGCGTGATGAGTTTAATAGTATTACCCGATGCTTCCTGCCATTTCATGAACAGGTCTAGATCAGGTTGCTTAATATGGGTATCTGGTTGTGCGCCACGTTTAGAAGGGTTAATAAAAGGGCCTTCCAAATGGACCCCAATAATTTCGGCTCCATCGTAATCGCTGTTTGAAAATTGATGAATACATCGTAAGGCAGTCTCTATCTCTTCTGGACTTTGTGTCATCGTGGTGGGCAAGAAACTGGTGGTCCCTTCGCTAGGCAAGAAAGAGCTCATGGTTTTCAAAGATTTTTCCGTGCCATCCATGGCATCCGCACCGTTCGCACCATGGATATGAATATCAATGAACCCGGGAACAATTTTAAGGCCAGCAGGTAAGGAAATTTCTTCATCCGTTTTAAAGTCTAATTCGGATTGGGAAACAGCCAGCAATTTTCCGTTTTGAATATATATAAACCCATTTGAGATAACTCCATGTTCTGCATAGATGTCCGCATTTTTTATGACTGAAATGGTCATGAAGATTCCTCCTTTTTTAATAGTGTATCAATTTAGTAAGCTAGATGTCTAGACCAGTGAAGGGATTTAAAAGAAAATGGTAGGAGTCTAGAGTGAGTTTTTCATTTATTCATTCATTCTTAATACTTTAAAAGTAATATGGGATTCGTAAGGAGGGAGTTTTGAGTGGTAGCTTGGGAGACAATCAGCGAGTTTTCTTTACTTCATAAATAATGATAATATAAATGTACTAAAGAAGCTTCAAAAGGGGGATGACCATGCCAAAAGTTCGAACAAAGGATTTGATGGAGAAGTTTGACCTGGAATTAGTGAGTGGTGAAGAGGGAATAAATCGTTCCATTACTACGAGTGATCTTAATCGTCCAGGCATTGAAATGGCTGGATTTTTTGAATATTATCCTGCTGAACGCATACAGTTGATTGGGAAGACCGAGCTGTCTTTCTATGATACGTTGACTAAATCTGAACAAAGGCACCGGATGGAAAAACTATGTACCGACATCACACCGGGAATAATTGTGACAAGAGGGTTTGAAGTTCCTGAAGAGTTGATCGAGTTTTCCGAGCGTGAATCAGTGCCTGTTCTTCGTTCAAATATGAAAACGACGCGTTTTTCTAGTAGGGTGACCAATTATCTGGAGAGTAAGCTTGCACCGACAACTGCAGTGCATGGAGTATTGGTCGATATATATGGTGTGGGTGTTCTTATTACTGGTAAAAGTGGTGTTGGTAAGAGTGAAACGGCGTTGGAGCTTGTGAAAAGAGGTCATCGTTTAGTGGCTGACGATTGTGTGGAAATCCGTCAAGAGGACCAGGATACCCTGATTGGGACTGCTCCTGAACTAATCGAACATCTTTTAGAGATTCGCGGACTTGGAATTATCAACGTAATGACCTTGTTTGGCGCGGGTGCCGTTCGAAGTAATAAACGAATCTCATTAATTATTAATTTGGAGTTATGGGAGAAAAATAAACAATATGACCGACTTGGTCTTGAGGATGAGACTCAAAGAATCATTGATACGGATATTACAAAATTGACAGTCCCTGTACGACCAGGTCGAAACTTAGCTGTCATTATTGAAGTGGCGTCCATGAACTTCCGTTTGAAGCGGATGGGCATGAATGCAGCGCAGCAATTTTCTAGTAAGCTGTCAGAAGTGATCGAAGAAGGAGATCACGAAGACCTATAATACATGATAGAAAGAGGTAAAACAGATGGAGAGCGAGATTCGACCATTAAATCCGATTGCACTCGACCTTGGACCATTGCAAATTCATTGGTATGGAATCATCATTACAGCTGGAATCGTGTTAGCATTGATTTTAGCGATGAGGGAATCGGAAAGAAGAGGACTACAAAAAGAAACGTTTTTAGACTTAATCCTTTATGCAGTGCCGATCGCGATTATATCTGCACGAATTTATTACGTGATTTTCCAATGGGACTATTATGCTCAAAATCCGGGGGATATCATTAAAATTTGGAACGGTGGAATCGCTATTCACGGTGCATTGATTGGATCAGTCATTACAGCGATTGTCTTTGCTAAGAAAAGAAATATTTCCTTCTGGAAGCTAGCTGATATTGCAGCACCTAGCATTTTGTTAGGGCAAGCAATTGGCCGCTGGGGGAACTTCATGAATCAAGAAGCCCATGGAGGAGAAGTGAGCCGTGCGTTTTTAGAAAATTTAATGATTCCTGAATGGATTATTAATCAGATGTATATAGATGGTCTCTATTATCACCCGACTTTTTTATATGAATCGTTATGGAATATCGCAGGTGTTATCATTCTGATATTATTACGCCGAGTCAACTTGCGTAGAGGGGAATTGTTCCTTGGATATGTCATTTGGTATTCCATCGGACGTTTCTTTGTAGAAGGGTTACGTACAGATAGTTTAATGTTGACTGATACACTGCGCATCGCACAAGTGATTTCTATTGTTCTAATTGTCATAGCAGTAGGATTAATCGCTATCCGACGTTTGAAAGGTTATTCTAAAGAAGGATATTTAGAATCCTAAAGAGGCAGGGAGAGGACCAAGAATGAACAAGAGCACTTTTAAAAACGGGCTTGCCTCTGGATTAAAGACAACATGGACATTAGGGAAAATTATCTTTCCAATTACCTTCATTGTGACAGTATTGAAATACACACCCATCTTGGATTGGATTGTGAAAATAATTGCCCCAATGATGAAGCTAATTGGATTGTCTGGGGAAGCGGCTATTCCGTTAGTAGTCGGTAATTTCTTAAATTTATATGCTGGGATTGGAGCGATCTTGTCCCTTGACTTAACAGTGAAGGAAGTGTTCATTCTTGCCGTCATGCTTTCGTTTTCTCATAACATATTAGTAGAAACGAGCGTGGCCGTGAAGGTTGGAGTGAAGATGTGGGTCATCCTACTAGTTCGATTCGGATTGGCGATCGTATCCGCTTTTGTGATCAACCTTGTCTGGAAAGGCGGAGGGGAGATTGCCCAATATGGGTTTGTTAGTAAGCAAACGGAAGCGGTGGAAGGAATTATTCCCATTATTTTAGAGGGGCTACAAAAAGCATCGTTTGGTATTTTACAGCTGGCACTAATCGTTATTCCGTTAATGATCATCATTCAAATGGTTAGAGATTTGAAATGGATGGAGCTTTTTTCAAAGAAGATGGCTCCAGTTACGAGGCTGCTAGGGATGAAAGAAAATACATCTCCTACTCTAGTGACAGGGTTAGTCATTGGATTGGCTTATGGAGCAGGTGTCATGATTCAAGCGGTTAAGGAAGACGGAGTCAGTAAAAAGGATGCTACTTTGGCTTTTATCTTCTTGGTTGCGTGCCACGCGGTGGTAGAGGATACTTTGATTTTCCTGCCACTAGGAATTCCCATCCTTCCATTATTCTTGATTCGACTCGTAACAGCCTTTGTATTAACGATGGTCGTTGCCTATGTTTGGAAACGAGTAGAAATGGCAAAAAGAGAGGAAATCACCTATGAAGCATAACATCACAACGATATTATTTGATTTAGACGGAACATTGATTAACACTAATGACTTGATTATTGCTTCCTTTATGGAAACTCTAAATCATTACTATCCTGAAAAATATAAAAAAGAAGATATCCTACCTTTCATTGGTCCACCTCTTCGCGACAGCTTTTACTCTGTCGATCCAGAGAGAGTGGAAGAGATGATTCTTCGATATCGGGAACACAATTTGAAAAATCATGACTTATTAGTGACGGAATTTGAAGGAGTCTATGAAACAGTGGAGGCCCTTCATAAAGCGGGCTATAAGCTTGCGATTGTTTCTACTAAAATCCGTAATACAGTTTTAAGAGGATTGAAGCATTGTAGGCTAGATACATTTTTTGATGTGGTCATTGGTTTGGACGATGTGGAAAAAGCAAAGCCAGATCCAGAACCACTTCTTAAAGCGTTAAAGCTGCTTGGGTCCGAGCCATCTGAATCGATGATGGTCGGTGACAATCACCATGATGTGGTTGCAGGTCAGAATGCGGGTACTCTCTCTGTTGGAGTTGCTTGGACGATGAAGGGAAGAGAGTATCTGGAAGAATACAATCCAGATTATATGCTTGATCACATGAGTGATTTGCTTGAAATATTGAATGTGAAATCTAAGTGATTATGAATAAAGTGCGGTGAATGCATTGAGGAGAACATCTCGATTTCCAGTAGAAGGGGCCAATTCGCTTTGGCATGTTTATAAGACTGTTCCATTTTGGAAAGTGGTCAAAAATTTCGCAGTTATTCAGCTTGCCCGCTATACGCCAATTTTAGGGATGAAAAATTGGTTGTATCGGACATTCTTACGGATGAAAGTCGGCGATCAAACCTCGTTTGCTTTAATGGTCATGCTAGATGTGATGTTTCCGGAAAAAATATCGGTGGGGCGTAATACGGTAATTGGATACAATACCACGATTTTAGCTCATGAATATTTAATTAAGGAATATCGTTTAGGGGACGTTGAAATCGGAAGTGAAGTCATGATTGGTGCAAACTCCACCATTTTACCTGGTGTGAAAATCGGAGATGGTAGTATCGTTTCTGCTGGGACGCTTGTTCACAAAGATGTTCCCCCTGGTGCGTTTGTAGGCGGAAATCCGATGAGAGTCATATATACAGCAGAGCAGATGAAAGAACGTTGGAAAGAAGATCCGATTTATCAGTCTTCATACAACGAGTAAAAATAAGGGCTTGCCTCAGTATTGAGAGCAAGCCCTTTAGTTTGTTTCCAAAATGGAACTTAAATTTGACTTCAATGTAGAGATAACTTCATCCAATGTAATATCGTCCTTTGTAGTCGAAATATCGTAAGTGTTTTTCAGAATCTCAAAAAATTGTTCTTGCTGTTGTTTTGCAGTCATAGTGTTCACCTCATACTCTTTATTTTTTCTACTTCCCTAATTCCCCGCTACACAGAAATCTAAACATCAAAAAGCTAGTGCTGTCGAACACTATTCCTAACATTCGAAACAACGTCGATTTACTTCATTGCTTCCAATACATTCCTTATTTAAGTATAAAAAAGAGAAATGAGGCAGTACCCCATTTCTCACTTTATTGTTTCGAGTTCAGTTCGGCGACAAGTACGTACCGTTGTGGGGCACTGCCGATGAAATTGAAAGGATAGCAAGTTGTTAATGTTAAAGTAGCTTTTGGCTTTGGAACAATTACGGTCCGATCATCCTTGTCCACAATTCTTACTCGCTTTACTTTATAAGTGAAGGTGCCTGCAGAAGTTTTCACTACTAGTGTATCACCCTTGCCTACTTCTCCAAGACGTTTGAATACTGTATCACGATGACCTGATAATACAGAATTATCGATTTCACCAGGTAATACAGATTGAGCAAAGTGCCCAACGCCTTTTTCGAGTTCATCTTCATCTGTTCCATGATAAATTGGCAGTGTTTCGTCTAGCTTTGGAATGGACAGCTCTCCCATCAATTCCCCTACTTGAGGTTTCAATATATAAAGAGGTTCTTCCTTTTGTTTTATAACATTGACTTCAGGATCCTTCTGAACAGATTCTGCTTTGACATGCTTGTCCCACTGATACATGCCGTAGCCCATCAATAGTTTATAAGCACTTGTTGTAGAAAAGTAGATTCCACCCAATGCTAATAGAGCTGTACTTAACAAAAGGATAAGTCTTTTTTTGTTTTGCATGGCTATTTGATGGCCTTTGCTCTTCGTGCAATGAGTCCTGAAGCTGTCACTAAAGCCAAACCGAACATTAACGTAACACCATAGTTACCAGCAGTTTCAGGCATTTTTGCACCTTTAACGGTTTTTGCTTTTTCTTGTACACTTGCAACCTGCGCTGTGACATTTTGGATTTGTTCGCCTGTTTCAGTAATGATTTCAGAGCCTAGCATATCTGGTGTGAAAAGGGCATCTAATAGTAGATTACCTTCAGTATCATAAATTTCTACAAATAGGCTCGCTCCATTTGGATCTTGGATTTCCATTAGTGCTGCCATGGAAATCGGTGTCTTTACTCCATCTTTTTCTAAATAAAATTGGAAATCCAATTGTAGTAGCGCTTTAATTTGATCAAAGATAGACATTAATTCAGCAATCTGGTCAGGAGTAAGTTCAGTCGCTGTCTCAAACTCTTCAAGTCCCATCATTTGCTCTGACATCGCATCCATTTGTTCAAAAATAGTAGGATCCGCTTCAATTACTTTTCCAAGGTGTTCGAACAATCTTGTGAACTCTTCTTCTGTCATACCCATTTCAGAGAAGATGTCGTCCATTTCAGTCAGCATTTCTTCATCGAATTCTCCAAATCCTTGCTCCATAAAAATGAATTCTTCAACATCAGACACAAAATAGAAATGATCTTCAATTTTGTCGGATTCTTCGATTTCACCATACTCGACTAAAAGGGCTCTTAGTTCATCGTATGTCATTTCGTAATCGTTCAATAGAACATTCAAGCTTTCCTCAGTTAATGGCTCTCCAAGGAACTCAATCAATTCCTCAGTAGATTCGAAATCTGCAGTAGAAAGGCCGTATGCCGCCAAATATTCCTCCAATTCTTCTACAGTCATCGGAATCGTTGCCACATACTCTGAAAGTTCTGTTTCATTAACAGCAGCGAATGCTGGGAGATTAAATGAAAATACTAATAATGATGCAAAAATAATAGCAAAAGTGCGTTTCAAGTGCTTTCCTCCTAAGTATAAATTTCACACACAAACTTGAGTATAAGGTCCTCCATATTAAAGTGAAATAAAAACTTACTTGGTAAATACATGCAGGATTACGAACACTTTCTGTATGAAGAAAAAATGATCAACAAATGATGTTAGAAACCTTGTTTTATCCGGGTTATTTGAATACTTGAGGGAATAGGATGTTTGTTTTCCTTGACGATAATATCATTGAGGAGTACACTAACTTTATCTTATTACCATATTAGCAAACTAAAGGATTTTGATAATTTTTCATTTTTAGAGCAACGGTTTGGTGATACATAAAGTGCTCTTAACGGATTGGCATAAAGGAGGGCTACCGTGTCAAAGTTGTTCATGTTTGAGAAACCACTAGGAATGAGGGATACACTTCCTCTTGTATATGAAGCAAAACAAACTGTCCGAAACCAGATGCAAAAGACGATTCAAAATTGGGGATATCAATTTTTGGAAACACCTGCTCTAGAATATTACGAAACGGTAGGGCAGGCTTCGGCTATTTTGGATCAACAGTTATTTAAACTATTGGATCAACAAGGAAACACATTGGTTATGCGACCTGATATGACAGCACCAATTGCAAGGGTAGCAGCTACAAAATTAAGACAGCAAGCTCCATTACGATTAGCGTACTTAGCTAATGTTTACCGTGCGCAGCAACGGGAGGGTGGACGCCCTGCAGAATTCGAGCAAATGGGGGTAGAATGCATTGGGTCATCCTCTGTTTCTACGGATGCGGAACTGATTGCTCTATTAGTCGAGTCGCTAAAAAGCGCCGGGTTAGAAGATTTCCAAATTTCATTAGGACATATCGGATTTGTTCAAAACGTGTTCCTGAAAGTGTTAGGAACAAAAGAAAGAGCAGCTGTCTGTCGGAAGTTCTTATATGAAAAAAATTATGTCGGCTATCGTGAACATGTAAAATCTCTTCCACTATCATCGATTGACAAAGGGGTTCTTCTTCAATTATTGGACTTACGTGGAGGAAAAGAGGTTCTAGGAAAAGTTTCTGAGATGGTTGATGAAAATAGTTTGGAAAATAGGGCCCTGCAAGAGCTCGTGGAATTATGGCAGGCCTTAGATGATTTTGGGATAGGACGCCACGTCACATTGGATTTAACGTTAGTTAGCCACATGAGCTACTATACGGGAATACTTTTTGAGGTGTATGCCAATCACATTGGTTTCCCGCTTGGAAATGGTGGACGTTACGATAACTTCTTAGAAAAATTTGATTGGAAAACACCGGCAACAGGATTTGCGATTCGGATTGACCGATTAATGGAGGCTTTAGGTGAACCGGAATTGTCTGAGCCTAATTACTGCTTGCTTTTTAGCCCTGAAAGAAGGAAAGAAGCGATCGAAAAGGCAAAGAAATTGAGGGATGAGGGTTTAAGGATTGTCCTTCAAGATATTGGAGGAGTGGAAGATTTAGACTTATTCGCCTCTAATTTTAAAGAAGTGGAATACTTACTCGGCAGTAGAAAGGAGAAGGAATCATGACCTCTTATTTAACTATTGCCATGCCAAAGGGGAGAATTTTTGAAGAAGCGGTCGGAATGTTGAAGGCTGCAGGCTTTAATCTTCCACCAGAATTTGACGAATCAAGGAAACTGATTTTAGAAGTAGAAGAGGAAAATCTCCGTTTTATCCTTTCTAAACCCATGGATGTTACCACCTATGTTGAACAGGGAGTAGCGGATATCGGGATTGCTGGAAAAGATGTAATGCTCGAGGAAGAACGGGATGTGTACGAACTTTTAGATTTGAAAATTAGCTATTGTTATTTGGCGGTGGCAGGTTTACCGAATACGAAGATGAGCGATGTTGCACCAAGAGTAGCAAGTAAATATCCTAATGTGGCATCGACCTACTTTAGAGAACAGGGAGAGCAAGTGGAAATCATTAAATTGAACGGATCTATCGAGCTTGCACCTCTCATTGGGTTGGCTGAACGAATTGTGGATATTGTTTCTTCAGGGCGCACTTTAAAGGAAAACGGACTAGTAGAGTATGCCAAAATTGCGGAAATTACTTCGCGTTTAATTGCCAATCCTGTCAGTTATAGAATAAAGGAAGAGAGAATTTCAGATATTGTAAATCGACTTACGAAAGTGATTGAAGGGTAGAGGAGGAGCATGGGTGAAAATAGAAAAATTAAAAGAAAACCTTTCTTTAACTAGGACAGTCGATGCTGGAACCGAACAGCAACGGAAGGCGGTACAGGAAATTATTAAGGAAGTCAGAGCAAAAGGAGACAATGCCTTACGCTCTTACACCGAGCAATTTGATCGCGTCGTATTAAGTAATTTCCAAGTTTCAGAAAAAGAATTTTCCTTTGCATTCGAAAGGATCGAACAAAAATATATTTCAATTATTGAGGAAGCGGCTAGTAATATATCGTCCTTTCATAGTAAGCAACTAAGAAACTCATGGATGTCTACAGATGAAAATGGAAGTGTATTGGGTCAAAAAATTACTCCTTTAGATTCAGTTGGAGTATATGTGCCAGGCGGGACAGCTGCCTACCCATCATCCGTCCTGATGAATGTGCTCCCTGCGAAGGTAGCTGGTGTGAAACGAATCGTAATGGTGTCTCCACCGGGGGAGAATGGGGAGTTAAATGATGCGGTTCTTGTTGCAGCAAAGGTGGCTGGAGTTAGTGAGATTTATAAAGTAGGCGGAGCCCAAGCGGTAGCAGCACTAGCCTACGGAACGGAGACTATTAAACCGGTCGATAAAATTGTTGGACCTGGGAATATCTATGTTGCATTGGCCAAAAGAGAAGTGTTTGGGGATGTAGATATCGACATGATTGCTGGTCCGAGTGAGATTGCGGTATTAGCGGATGAAACAGCTACCGCATCAGAAGTAGCAGCGGATCTGTTATCACAGGCAGAACACGACACTCTTGCTTGTAGTATTCTTGTCACGGATTCGATCGGGCTAGCTGAAAGGGTTGCAGTGGAGGTTGAAAGACAGTTAGCAACCTTGCCGCGAAAAGACATAGCCGAAAAATCTATTCGCGATTTCGGAAGGATTGTGGTCACAGATTCGATGGATGAAGCCATAGAAGCTGTTAATAGATTGGCACCAGAGCATCTAGAAATCATGACTAAAGATCCGATGTCGTTATTAGGAAAAATTCGGCATGCTGGTGCAATTTTTTTAGGAAGATATAGTTCAGAGCCGGTTGGGGATTATTTTGCCGGACCAAACCATGTTCTCCCAACCAATGGTACAGCAAGGTTCTCAAGTCCTTTAAACGTAGATGACTTTCAAAAAAAATCGAGCATCATTATGTACAGCAAGGAAGCTTTTAACCAACATCGTGAAAAAATCACTGCTTTTGCCCGTTTGGAAGGACTAGAAGCCCATGCCCGAGCGATCGAAGCTCGACCATCAGAAAGGCAATAAACTTTTGATAGGGCACTAATTCAAGACAAAAATTTTAACAATATATTATGACAAGTAAATGGGGCATGACCCCAGAATAAGGAGGGGTTCCGTTGGAGAGGGTAGCTCGGGTGGAGCGAAGTACATTTGAGACACAGATTAAGCTAGAATTGGGGATTGATGGTGAAGGCAACTCAGAGATTAAAACGGCCGTTCCTTTCATGACTCATATGCTGGATTTGTTTACGAAGCATGGTCATTTTAATTTAATGGTGGACGCTCAAGGAGATGTAGAAGTTGATGACCACCATACAACAGAGGATATTGGCATTTGTTTAGGACAGGCAATTTTACAAGCACTCGGAGATAAAAAAGGGATTAAAAGGTACGGTAACGCTTTTGTACCGATGGATGAAGCGCTCGCTCAAGTAGTTGTGGACTTAAGCAACCGTCCCCATTTGGAATTAAGAGCTCAATTTCCATCGCAGAAAGTCGGAACCTTTGATACGGAACTAGTCCATGAATTTCTTTGGAAGCTTGCGTTAGAAGCTCGAATGAACCTACATGTCATCGTACACTATGGTCAAAATACACATCATATAATTGAGGCGATTTTCAAGGCATTAGCAAGGGCGTTGGATGAAGCAACGACTATAGACCCAAGAGTGAAAGGCATTCCATCGACTAAAGGGATGCTATAAGGAGTGACAACATTGATCGGAATTGTCGATTACGGAATGGGGAATTTATTTAGTGTTAATAAAGCATTAGAACGGCTGGGTACTGCTTCGTTTATATCGGATGAACCGGAAAAATTACTTGAAGCCAGTGCATTGATTGTACCGGGTGTGGGCTCATTTAAAGATGCGATGTTTTTACTGAAGGAAAAACGATTGGATGAAACGATTAAGCAGTTTGCTTCAAGTGGAAAACCCCTTTTAGGGATTTGTTTAGGAATGCAACTCTTATTTGAAGAAAGCGAAGAAAACGGGTTAACAACAGGTCTTCAGCTTCTTCCAGGCAAAGTGGTTCGTTTTACTGGTATCGCATCTGGAGGGATGACTTATAAAGTTCCTCACATGGGCTGGAACAAATTAATTTTCCATCAAGATTCTCCTTTATTAAAGGGCATGACAGACGACCATGTCTATTTTGTCCATTCGTACTATGCAGCTCTAGGTGATCAAGATGTTTTAATCGCTAGTGCCGATTATCATGTTCAAGTTCCTGCTGTAGTGGGAAGAGGGAATATATATGGCATGCAGTTTCATCCTGAAAAAAGTGGGGAAGCGGGCATGCAACTATTGAGGAATTTTTTGCAGGTTAAGAAATTATAAATAGGCAGCAATGCAGTAAATCGGTGTAGTGGCCAATCTACCAGGCATACGTCGCTAAGCAGGGCGCTTACGCTTTTCTAATAATGAGGTGAAAAAATGTCACGTTCTTTTACGATTTATCCAGCCATTGATATGAGAGGCGGAAAATGTGTCCGTCTTATTCAAGGGGATTATAATCAAGAAACGATTTATGGAGATTCCCCTTTTAGCATGGCAGAAATGTTTGCAAGCGAAGGTGCCGAATGGATTCATATGGTCGATTTAGATGGTGCAAAAGAAGGAAAAAGAATCAATGATACATTTGTTTTAGAGGCAGCAAAAAAACTGGAAACTAAAATTCAGATTGGTGGTGGAATTCGGACGGAGCAAGATATAGTTCACTACCTTGAAAATGGAGTGGCAAGAGTAATCCTAGGCAGTGTCGCCATTTCTGAGCCAGAGTTTACGAAAGAAATGTTAAAGAAATACTCATCCAAGATTGCGATCGGTTTAGACGCGAAAAACGGCATGGTAGCTACTCACGGATGGGTTCAAACCTCATCCGTTTCAGCGATTGAACTAGGAAAACAGCTTGCCGAATACGGTGCTGATACCTTTATTTTCACCGACATTTCCACAGATGGGATGCTATCAGGACCAAACGTTGAGGCGACAGAGCAATTGGCTTTGGCTACAGGAAAAGAGGTCATTGCTTCAGGTGGGATTAGCAGTATAGATGACTTACGTTCACTATGCAAAACAAGTAACATCGCTGGGTCCATTATTGGGAAAGCCATTTATACCAATCGTTTCTCTGTGAAAGAGGCGTTATCGGCAGTTAAGAATTTCGAGGTGGAGAAATGATAGCGAAACGAATTATCCCTTGTTTAGATGTCAAGGAAGGAAGAGTCGTAAAGGGGATACAATTCCTTGGATTACGTGATGCGGGAGATCCTGTTGAACTAGCTTCGTTTTATGACCAAGAAGGAGCAGATGAGTTGGTGTTCTTAGATATATCAGCTTCTTCTGAAGGTAGAAAAACGATGGTTGAAGTAGTTAAACAAGTGGCGTCAACTCTTGCAATTCCCTTCACTGTTGGAGGAGGTATTAACTCTTTGGAAGATATGAAGAAAATCCTCCGTGCGGGTGCCGATAAAGTATCACTAAACACAGCAGCTTTATTGAATCCAGAACTCATTACAGAAGGTGCAAACTATTACGGTTCTCAATGTATCGTTGTGGCAATTGATGCAAAATATGATTCTGAAATACAGTCTTGGAGAGTGTTTACTCACGGTGGCAGAAACGCAACGGATTGGGAAGTCGTCTCTTGGGCAAAAGAAGTGGTTTCTCGAGGTGCTGGTGAAATTTTATTGACTAGCATGGACAGTGATGGGGAGAAGTCTGGTTTTGATGTCAGATTAACAAAAGCTGTGAGTGAAGCGGTATCAGTACCGGTCATTGCTTCAGGTGGTGCGGGTAATGCCGAACATTTCTTAGATGCTTTTAATGAGGGGTTAGCAGACGCCGCTTTGGCAGCATCCATTTTTCACTACAAAGAAACTTCCGTTGGAGAGGTAAAGAATTATTTGAAGGAAAAAGGGGTGAATGTCCGATGAATATTGAAGGTATTAAGTTTGATGAAAAGGGCCTTATTCCTGCAATTGTACAAGATGCCACAACAAAAGAAGTGTTGACTCTTGCTTATATGAATGAAGAGTCGCTACGAAAATCCATCGAAACGGGTGAGACTTGGTTTTATAGCCGTTCCCGACAAGAGCTTTGGCATAAAGGGGAAACGAGTGGAAACATTCAACAAATCGTATCGATGGAGTTGGATTGTGACAAAGATGCTATTGTAGTTGGGGTTATACCTAAGGGTCCTGCTTGTCATAATGGAACGGTAAGTTGCTTCAACGAGACTATTGTTAATCATGTAAGCGAACAGGTTGATGTTACTTTTCTAAATCGATTGGAATGGTTAATTTCAGAACGTGAAAAAGAAAGGCCTGAAGGTTCTTATACGACTTACCTATTTGAAAAAGGCGTCGATAAGATTTTAAAAAAGGTAGGCGAAGAGGCAGCAGAAGTCATTATCGCTGCTAAAAATAGAGACAAAGAAGAGCTGAAATGGGAAACAGCAGATTTGCTTTACCACGTAATAGTATTACTTCGAGAGCAAGGACTTCCCTTGCAAGAGGTAATAGAAGTACTCAAAAAAAGACATGAAGGAAATTCTTGAACCAGGAGGAATTTTAACTGGTTCTTTTTTTATGCTCATTTCGCATAGTGTATTTTGCAATAAAGTTTATCCGTTGATTTCCGCTCCAGTCACTTGCTTTCCGCGGGGAGGGTGGGAGCCTCCTCGGCGTTGCCGCCTGTGGGGTCTCCCACTTCCCTCTACTTCCCGCAGGAGTCAAGTGCCCTCCGCTACAATCCACTCAGACTTTTAACAATTATTAAATAAAAAAGCAATAAAGTTTATGAAAGGTATAGTAGATTTCTGCTTCAATACTCGCTT
The DNA here is from genome assembly GCF_003073175.1 of Peribacillus acanthi. Lineage (GTDB taxonomy): Bacteria > Bacillota > Bacilli > Bacillales > DSM-1321 > Bacillus_BN > Bacillus_BN acanthi. The sequence goes on along the minus strand of NZ_QBBX01000015.1, from coordinate 39,544 downwards.
TCGCCAAACTTCTACTCTTATATGTCCAATTTCTCGAAGTTTTCGCCCATTTTCTCAAGTTTTATTCCCAAGTTCTCATGTTTTATTCCCAAGTTCCCAGTTTTTTTTCCCAACTTCTCATGTTTTATTCCCAACTTGTCGAATTTATTTGCTTCAAGCTGAAAATTCTCCGACTTTCCAACCTTACATCTAAAAGCAGAAAAATAAAATCAAGACATCAGAGATAAAACTAGTCCACCATAGTCACTTGTCAATTTCCCATAGTAAGAACAATTTCCCACATATCTTGTTAAACTAAAATATGGTATAATACGAGGGTTAATCAACTTGAACTGGAGGATTACATGGGTAAAGACTCTAATATAAGCCAACAGGCAAAAATCCTATCCTTCCATCCAACGGGAGAATATTATTTTACTAAAGGTTTGAAAGCGTACTATAGACGCGATTTATATAAAGCAAAAAAATATTTGGAGCGAGCATTGGAGCTTGAACCAATCGAACCGATGATTACTTGCCAACTAGCTATTGTTTGCACCGATTTAGGGGAATATAGCTATTCTAATACACTTTTACAATCCATTATTGAAGATTTAGATCCATATATGACTGAATGCCATTACTTTTTAGCGAACAATTATGCTCATCTTGGGATGTTCAAGGAAGCTTTTAAACATGCAAATGAGTATTTAGATCAAGAAGAGGACGGAGAATTCAGTGCAGATGCTGAAGATCTTCTCGATTTAATTACGTTCGAAACGGATGAAACGGAAGAAAGTCTAATTGAGCAGGATGGGTTGATTTTCCAGCAGGAAAGAGCGAGAGAGTATTTGGAAGCCGGCAACTTCTTAAAGGCAATCGATGTATTAAAGGAAACCATTACTGAATATCCTGATTTTTGGTCAGCTTATAATAATCTAGCCCTAGCGTATTTTTATTTGGGAGAGCAGGAAAAAGCCTTTAAAACGTTAGATGATGTACTTGAGAAAAGTCCTGGAAACCTACATGCCCTGTGTAACCTAGTGGTGTTTTACTATTATGAACAAAACGGGGCGAAAGTCGAGGAGTATACGGATATTTTAGAAAAAATCCGTCCTATGCTTTCTGAACAACAATTCAAATTAGGTGCTACATTTGCCTTAGTCGGAAAATACGATGCAGCCTATAAGTGGTTAAAGCAGCTCTATAAAAAAGGATTTGAAGGTGACGGCACGTTCTATTACTGGTTATCGAGTGCTGCCTATCATTTAGGTCACGAGACAACTGCGAGAAAGGCTTGGAGGAGAGTCATCGAATTGAATCCAGAGAAAGAAGGCATGGAGCCCTGGGGTGAATTGAATATAGCAGTCAATGGGTTTGAACATCATGTTCCTTCCATTTTAAAGAGGCTAGAAAGTGAATTTCAAGAAGAGCGTCTTTTTGCAATATTCCTTTTAAAGCATTCCATGCAAAGAGATAAAGTAGTGGACCAAGTTGCTTTTGGAAAACACTTTAGCGATTTAGAAAAAGAGTATGCCGCTTTCGTTTTGCATAAGAAAAAGAAAGAAACGGGCACACCTATCGATTTTTCCGATCAAATCGCGGAACTATTATATCGTCATCATAGCCCAGTAGGCTTACTTGAAGCAGGACTATATTTAATGTGGTTCTCTGTATTTGTAGAAGCGATGAAACAGAACATCAAATTAAGCAATCCCGCGGGTTGGGCAGCTGCAATTGAATATGCATGGCATCGTCTTCGTAACGAAAAGAAAAGTCAAAAAGAAGTGGCAGAGAAATACTATATTTCATCTTCGACTCTTCAAAAATACATGAAATTAGTTAATTCACTTCTTCATTGAGCAAATTCTTGGACGAAAAATACGTTGTTATATAGGATAGGTAGTAGGTAATACTAAAGTCTATATTGAACAGTGTTTTTGTACTTATTCGAGGGAGTGAATTTCATGACTGAAGAACAAATTTATGATGTTGTCATTATTGGTGCCGGTCCTGCTGGTATGACAGCAGCTGTATATACATCTCGTGCCAATTTAACGACACTTATGCTTGAACGCGGCATACCTGGTGGCCAAATGGCTAACACCGAGGAAGTAGAAAACTATCCTGGATTTGACCATATTTTAGGGCCAGAGCTTTCTACAAAAATGTTTGATCATGCTAAAAAGTTTGGTGCAGAATACGCATACGGCGATGTGCAAGAAATCGTTGATGGAGAAGAATATAAACTCATCAAAGCAGGTTCAAAGGAATACAAGGCTCGTGCGGTAATTATTTCAGCAGGAGCTGAATACAAGAAAATTGGGGTGCCAGGTGAGAAGGAGCTTGGTGGTCGCGGCGTTTCATATTGTGCGGTGTGTGATGGTGCGTTCTTCAAAAACAAAGAACTATTTGTCATCGGCGGAGGAGATTCTGCTGTTGAAGAAGGTGTGTACTTAACTCGCTTTGCTTCGAAAGTGACGATAGTTCATCGTCGCGATGAGCTACGCGCACAAAAAATCCTTCAACAACGTGCATTCGATAATGAAAAGGTCGACTTTATCTGGAATACAACGCTTAAACAAATTAATGAAAAAGACGGTAAAGTGGGCAGTGTAACGCTAACTTCAACGGAAACAGGTGAAGAACGTGAATTGCCAGCAGATGGAGTATTCATTTACATTGGCATGCTTCCATTAACTAAGCCGTTCGAATCATTAGGCATTACAAATGAAAATGGATATATCGTTACAAATGAACAAATGGAAACGAAAGTAGAAGGGATTTTCGCAGCGGGTGACATTCGTGAAAAAACTCTTCGTCAAATTGTTACTGCAACAGGCGATGGAAGTATCGCGGCACAAAATGCTCAGCATTATGTGGAAGAGCTAAAAGAGAAGTTAAAGGCGAAAGCATAATTCATCCTTTTACAAAAAGTAATTCGCTTTTAATTCTGTTGTAACAACCATGCAACAAAAGTAGGGTAATATAAGGGTAGAAATTGACCCCCTTTTAAATTATAAATCCTTTTTTAGCACAGGATCTTATTCCTGTGCTCCTTTTTTTGTACTTTAAGAAATGACATTTTAGCATAGTTTGTTATTTTTAAACTATAAATTTTGTCTTGATTTTCGCTCCAGGCACTTGCTTTCCGCGGGGAGGGTGGGAGCCTCCTCGGCGTTACCGCCTGTGGGGTCTCCCACTTCCCTCTATTTCCCGCAGGAGTCAAGTGCCCTACGCTACAATCAACTCAGTGAGTAATAGTTTAATTACACTATAATAGGAGCAATCTTAAGAAAACAGCCTTAAGAAATTATTAATTTTTATCAAAGTATTATTTAGGTATTTGTCAATTCTACGTAAAGGGCAAGCTTTCCGCTGTCTTCTTTCTGTAGTCTTGCTTTAAAACTTGACATCACTGTAAATCTTCCCCTTAGTGGTTTAAAGCATTAATTTGGTAGTGTGGTCCAAAAAATACAAGCGTTAGTTCGTTGTGGGAGTTTTTTAAACATAGTATAATGAAATGAATGCGTTTTCCCTTTTTGGAAATACATAGGGAGAAATGAACTCTAAAAACTTTTAAATAAAGCTATAGATAATAGCACTGCCTGAAACTTAGATGCACTTTAGGAATGAATAATTGGCAGCAAAGAAGTAAGTTGACGTGGTTGCTGATTTTAGGAAAAAGTAAAAGTGCAACTAGGCATTCGCCGGCGCTAATTCTTGGTGATTGCCAAGTTTTCTAAAAAAATGGGCCGATAGAGGTGAAATTTGTGCAACGTGTCACGAATTGCGTTCTAATGAAAGACGAAGAGGTTTTGCTTTTGAAGAAGCCTCGCCGTGGTTGGTGGGTAGCCCCAGGTGGTAAGATGGAGCCCGGTGAATCAGTCAAAGATGCTTGTATTCGTGAATTCCGTGAAGAAACGGGCATTTACTTGAAGAACCCACAGATTAAAGGGATTTTTACCTTTATTATGAAAGATGGAGACCAAGTGCTATCCGAATGGATGATGTTCACTTTTTTTGCAGATGATTCGGACGGTTTGAACTTGGAAGAGAGTGAAGAAGGCGAACTCGAGTGGAAATCAGTTTCCGAAATAAAAAATTTACCAATGGCTGAAGGGGACCATCATATACTAGAATATATGGTTCATGGAAACGGCATTATTTATGGTACGTTTACTTATACAACAGATTTTAAATTACTGTCATATAGATTAGATCCAAATTGAGATAAAATTATTCAAAGATTGGGGGATTGCGAATTGAGTACGGGATCTGTTAATGATACAAAATTGGTTATAATCACGGGGATGTCTGGAGCAGGTAAGACTGTCGCAGTCCAAAGTTTTGAGGACTTAGGATATTTTTGCGTGGACAACTTACCACCTACCTTGTTGCCTAAATTCCTAGAGTTAATGAAGGAATCTGGTAATAAAATGAACAAAGTAGCACTGGTTATGGATTTAAGAGGAAGAGAGTTCTTTGATTCATTATTCAAGGCATTGGATGATCTAGCAGAAACCTCATGGATGACTCCACAGATCTTTTTCTTAGATGCTGATGACTCAGCGCTTGTTCGTAGATATAAGGAAACACGCCGTACTCATCCACTCGCTCCATCAGGCTTGCCACTAGAAGGCATCCAATTGGAAAGGAAATTACTTGAGGACTTAAAGGGACGTGCCCAATTAATCTACAACACTGCGGACATGAAACCTAGAGAACTTCGTGAAAAAATTCTTACAGAATTCTCATCCAATAAACAACCAGTATTCACCGTCAATGTAGTTTCGTTCGGATTTAAGCATGGTTTGCCAATCGATGCTGACCTAGTTTTTGATGTGAGGTTCTTACCGAATCCACATTATATTGAGCATATGAGGCCGAAGACAGGTCTTGATGAAGAAGTATCAAAATATGTTCTAAAATGGAATGAAACGAATAAATTTCTCGAAAAGGTTACAGAGCTATTAAGCTTTATGCTTCCTCATTATAAGCGTGAAGGGAAGGCTCAACTAGTTATTGCAATAGGATGTACCGGTGGTCAACACCGTTCGGTTGCATTGGCTGAATATATTTCGAATCACTTTAGTGGAGACTACGATACAAAGGTGACACACCGTGATATCGAGAAGAGGAAGGAAACGCAAAATGGGTAAAAAGACGTCCCTACCCAAAATCGTCATCATTGGCGGTGGTACGGGATTACCAGTCCTATTGCGCGGACTAAAGCTTTTTCCGGTCGATATTACTGCCATAGTAACCGTGGCAGACGATGGAGGAAGCTCTGGTAGATTGAGGAATGAAATGGACATTCCTCCTCCGGGGGATGTTCGGAATGTATTGGCAGCATTGTCAGATGTAGAACCACTTATTGAGCAAATGTTCCAACATCGATTTGCCAAAACCAATGAACTGTCTGGTCATTCTTTAGGGAATTTGATATTGGCTGCTATGACCTCCATTACTGGGGACTTTGTGCATGCGATCCAAGAAATGAGCAAGGTTTTGAATGTAAGAGGAAAGGTTTTACCCGCAGCTAATCAAAGTGTTGTCCTGCACGCAGAACTTGAAGACGGTTCTTTTATTTCAGGTGAATCCAAAATTCCGTATTCTGGGAAAAAAATTAAACGTGTATTTTTGACTCCTGAAAATATCAAACCGTTGTCAGAAACCATCCATGCTATAAGGGAAGCTGACTTGATTGTAATTGGACCAGGAAGCTTATATACAAGCATACTTCCCAATCTCCTAGTTCCAGGTGTTGGTGAAGAAGTATGCAAAGCAAGAGCTAAAAAGGTCTATATTTGTAATATCATGACACAGGCAGGGGAAACACTTGATTACTCTGCAAGTGACCATGTGAAGGCTATTTATGATCATATGGATTGCTCATTCATGAACACGATACTAGTCAATAGTGAAGACATCCCTTCTCATATTCAACTAAGATATAAGGAAGAATTCGCTAAGCCTGTGCATTTTGACATCGATCGGTTAAAGGAAATGGGTCTGAATGTTTTACAGGATGAAATCGTCTCCCATGAAGGAGCTTACATCCGCCATGATACAAAAAAAGTAGCTTCCATATTATATGAATTATTAATTAATGAAACCGAAACGAAAATCTATCGTAAACAATAAGTGTGTAGGTGAAGGTTCGTTTTGTGAAGTGAGGTGAGAGTATGTCTTTTGCATCAGAAATGAAGAAAGAATTAACAACGCTAGAAGTAAAGGATTGTTGTACGAAAGCTGAACTGGCGTCTATGATACGAATGAACGGCTCTCTCTCTTTTTCTAATAGAAAGCTAATCATCGATGTTCAGACAGAAAATGCGGCAATCGCTAGAAGGATTTATACTTTGCTTAAAAGGAACTATGAAGTTTCTGTCGAGTTATTGGTTCGAAAAAAAATGAAGCTCAAGAAGAACAATATATATATTGTCCGTTTGGCTGAAAAGGCACAGGAGCTTTTGATGGATCTTAAGATTTTAGGAGAAGGGTTTACGATCATTCATGATATATCAGAAGAAATCATCCATAAAAAGTGCTGTAAGCGTTCATACCTTCGTGGGGCTTTTCTTGCTGGTGGATCTATAAATAACCCTGAAACTTCTTCTTACCATTTTGAGATTTTCTCTTTATATAAGGAGCATAATGATGCACTGTGTGAGTTGATGAACACGTTTGATTTAAAATCAAAGACGCTTGAACGAAAAAAGGGCTTCATTACGTATTTAAAAGAGGCAGAAAAAATTGCTGAATTTCTACGTATTGTTGGCGCTCATAATTCTCTCATGCGTTTTGAGGATGTCCGAATTGTCCGTGATATGCGAAACTCGGTTAATCGTTTAGTTAACTGTGAAACTGCTAACTTAAATAAAACGATTGGAGCCTCCTTACGTCAAGTAGAAAACATCCGATATATTGATAAAACAGTAGGGTTAGGTATACTGCCAGATAAATTGAGAGAAATTGCAGAGTTACGCGTGCAATATCAAGATGTGACATTAAAAGAGCTAGGCGAAATGGTTAGCGGTGGTACCGTAAGTAAATCAGGTATCAATCATCGTCTGAGAAAAATCGATGAAATAGCAGAAAGAATTCGTGCAGGCGAACCTATTAAAGCATAGATTTAGATAAATATAAAAGAGGGGGAATCAAATATGGAACAAAAACAAGTCCAAGTACGTTTGAAAACGGGATTACAGGCTAGACCTGCTGCTTTGTTTGTTCAGGAAGCGAATCGTTTTTCATCCGATGTATTCCTTGAGAAGGACGGCAAAAAAGTGAATGCCAAAAGTATCATGGGTCTTATGAGTCTAGCTGTAAGTAACGGTGCCGTCATCACGTTAAGTGCTGAAGGTAAAGATGAGCAAGATGCTGTAGAAGCGTTATCTACTTTTATCGAACAAGAGATTTAACATAAAAAATCCCGCCTTGTATAAAAGGTGGGATTTTTTCATATCTTATTTGTTTTCTTTATTATCTTCTAAAGGATTACGGCTAATGACTTGGTCGATCAAACCGTATTCTAACGCTTTTTCAGCTGTCATGAAGTTGTCACGCTCTGTGTCACGCTCAATGATATCAAGCGGTTGACCAGTGCGCTCAGCCAGGATTTTATTCAGTTTGTCACGTAAGAACAGGATACGACGAGCAGCGATTTCGATTTCTGTTGCTTGACCTTGAGCACCACCAAGTGGTTGGTGAATCATAACTTCGCTATTAGGAAGTGCAAAACGTTTGCCTTTTTCACCAGCTGCCAAAAGGAAAGCACCCATTGATGCAGCCATTCCGATACAAACCGTAGATACTTTCGGCTTGATGTATTGCATAGTATCATAAATCGCCATACCGGAAGTGATGCTTCCACCAGGGCTATTAATGTATAGAGTGATATCTTTTTCTGGGTTTTCTGCTTCTAAGAATAATAGCTGTGCAACGATAGAGTTTGCCACGTTATCGTCGATACCACTACCAAGCATGATAATACGATCTTTTAAAAGACGGGAATAAATGTCGTAAGCACGTTCTCCACGATTTGTTTGTTCAATAACTGTAGGAATCAAGTTCATGCTAATTTCCTCCTTAAGAATAGAGAATAGGTATTTGCATTCCTGTCTTAGGAATAACTTATGTACTGTAATGATACACCTTTGGTCAATTTAGGTCAAACGAAAGGAACTCGCATTTGAAATTTTCGTTCGACAACTTTTAAATTGATAAAATCCTTTAACCATCTTACCCAAGATGGAAGGATTTAAACCTTCACAACGTATTGCATTCATGGTCATTCTGAAATATAATTAACACCGGACCATCAGAAAAGGTCGGTCCATTACATGCCCTCGTGGTGCAACGGATAGCACGTAAGATTCCGGTTCTTGAAATGGGGGTTCGATTCCCTCCGAGGGCGTCCATAGAGCCTTTCGCTTATATTGATAAGCGGAAGGTTTTATTTATTCATTTAAGCTATATAGAAAGCGTTTACAGTCTGGTTTAGGAGGGATGATTCATGCATTTCAATCAAGGTTTGTTCCAGCAACAATCTTTAAAGCTATCCATGACTCAAGAGCTTTCACAGGCCATTGCCCTCCTTCAATATTCTTCGCAGGAACTAGCGTCTTTTCTTGAAGCTAAATCGTTGGAAAATCCTTTAATTTCGGTTGATAGTAGCCCGAAGCAAGATAAAGATTTAGATTTTGCACCTTCTTACACGAGAAAAAAGAAACAAAGTACCGAGCAAGATGCGAAATATTGGATTGAGCAGATTGGAGAACAACAACAGTCGCTTGATCTCCACTTGCTTTCACAAATTCCTCCTTCGTTATCCAAGGAGGATGTGCATATTTTGCGAAAGCTCATTCAACAATTAGATGATAACGGCTATTTAAGGCTATCCAAGCAAGAACTTTCACAACTCCTATCTGTGCCTATAGAGCTTATAGAAAGAAATCTTGTGGTGCTACAAGCAATGGATCCTGTAGGAGTGGGAGCGTACAATCTTCAGGAATGTTTATTACTTCAGGCTATAAGAGTGCCTTCTTGTAGTGAGCTTGCTATCACTATTTTAGAACAACATTTTCTCCCGCTTGCAGAAAAAAAGTGGAAAGAGCTAGCAAAGGATCTTGGCGTTACACTAAAAGAAATCCAACAAGTGTTCGATTTTATCCAAACCTTGAATCCAAGACCATGTTCGTCGTTTTTTCATGAAAAATCATCGTATATCGTTCCGGATGTAGTTGTGGAATGGAAAAATGGTCAGTTTTCCATCTATCATTCTGACTTATCCATCCCATCCTTCTCCTTAAATGAAGGATACTATGCGGAAATGAAGAAGAAACAGGATGCTACCGTCCATCAATTTCTCCAAGACAAGTGGCAGGAGTTTCAATGGATTGCCAAAGGAATTCAACAACGGAAAGAAACCATTCTTCGTGTGGTCACATTTATGGCCGAGAAGCAACCTGAAGCCATGTTGAAAGGTCTTTCTTTTTTAAAGCCCATGACCATGAAAGATATAGCTGACCAATTGGAGGTTCACGAATCTACAATTAGTCGTGCGGTTAAGGATAAATTTATTTTGGCTCCATTTGGAACGGTAGAAATGCGATCATTCTTTTCTAGTAATCTTCAATCAACTGATTTCGAGGATGTATCTGCAGAGCATGCGAAAAGAGAAATCGAAACTTTAATAAAGAATGAAAATAAGCAAAAGCCTATGTCTGACCAAGATATTTCTGATACGTTAAAGAAGGAGCACGGAATTGTTCTTTCAAGAAGGACGGTTGCAAAATATCGTGACCAGCTAGGAATCCAATCTTCCTCGAAGCGGAAGAGATACGAATAGGTGATGGAATGTGGAAAAGGTCCTTGTTTTATATACGAGAATACAGTGTCCATTATGTATAAAAGCGAAAAGCATATTAGAATCTGTTAAAGAAAAAACAGGCACACCTTTTGTCGAAATTGACATATACTCTAATGACGAGCTGCTTGAGAGATTTGGCTTAATGATTCCTGTGGTGGAATGGAACGGGGAAATCATTCAATATGGTCAAATTGACGGTGATTTAATAGAGGCATATGTGAATTTGTAAATCTAAAAGCTTTTTTCTTGTAAAACAAAATTACCCTTGATACAATGTATTTGGAACAAGGGTAATTTTTTTTACACCTAGTGGGACATAATATGTCTTATAGGGACAAAAAAAGTCCAGCTAAACTGTAAGGAGAAAATAACCCATGAGATCTTTACTTGAGGTTCAAAAAAAATTATTACCTGATTTACTCTCTGTCATGCAAAAAAGATATGACATCCTACGCTATATACGTTTTATGCAACCGGTAGGACGTCGAAGTTTATCTAGTAGCTTAAATTTGACAGAACGAGTATTAAGAAGTGAAGTAGAGTTTCTAAAGGAACAAAATTTACTTGAATTTCAGACCTCTGGTATGCGGCTTTCTAATGAGGGAGAAGATGTACTGGAAAAATTAGAGAGAGTAATGCGTGAAGTATCGGGTATAGACAATGTGGAGAGAAAATTGGCCCAACATTTAAAGGTGAAAGAAGCCATTGTTATCACTGGAGATTCTGATCAATCCCCTTGGGTGAAAAATGAACTTGGCAGAGCATGTGCCTTAAGAATGAAAGATGAAATTTCAGGGCAAAATATCATCGCTGTTACCGGCGGCTCTACAATGGCTGCTATCGCTGATATGTTAACGCCAAAGCTTGGTACACATGACATTTTGTTTGTACCAGCCCGCGGAGGTCTAGGTGAGAACGTTCAAAACCAAGCTAATACCATCGCGGCTAAAATGGCTGAGAAAATGGATGCCCAATATAAGCTCCTTTATATACCGGACCAAGTAAGTCATGAAGCCTATCAGTCTTTTATGAATGAACCTTCGATTAAGGAAGTCATGAATTTAATTGAAACAGCAGATATCGTCCTGCATGGGATAGGTGATGCCATTACCATGGCAAACAGGCGTCATACCTCTTCTGACATCCTCGTTAAATTAGAGGCTGAAGGAGCGGTTGGAGAAGCTTTTGGGTATTATTTTAATGAAAATGGGGATATTGTTCACAGAGTTCAAACTGTAGGAATCCAGCTCGATGATTTAAAGCAATCGAAACAAATTTTCGCAGTTGCGGGTGGAGCATCTAAAGCAAAGGCGATACGGGCCTACATGAAAAGTGCCCCGGAAAATACGGTCCTCATAACAGATGAGGCAGCGGCAATCGAGATATTAAAGGGATAGATCCCTTTTATATAGATCTAAACTAAATATATTTTTTCTTTATAAACAAGGAGGAGTTTTAATATGGCAGTAAAAGTTGGTATTAACGGATTTGGACGTATCGGACGTAATGTATTTCGTGCAGCATTAAACAATCCTAATGTGGAGATTGTAGCAATCAATGACTTAACAGACGCTAATATGTTAGCTCATCTTTTACAATATGATACAGTTCATGGTTCTTTAAAAGAAAAAGTATCGGTAGACGGTGAATATCTAGTAGTTGCAGGTCACAAAGTAAAAGTATTGGCTGAGCGTGACCCTGCACAATTAGGTTGGGGAGATCTTGGAGTAGAAGTGGTTGTAGAATCAACTGGTCGCTTCACTAAGCGTGAAGATGCGGCGAAACACCTTGAAGCTGGCGCGAAAAAAGTTATCATCTCAGCTCCTGCATCTAACGAAGATATCACAATTGTAATGGGTGTAAACGAAGATAAATACGATGCAGCAAACCATCATGTATTATCAAATGCATCTTGTACAACAAACTGTTTAGCACCATTTGCAAAAGTGCTAAATGATAAGTTCGGAATCAAGCGTGGTATGATGACAACGGTTCACTCATATACAAACGACCAACAAATTCTTGATCTTCCACATAAAGACTACCGTCGTGCTCGTGCGGCTGCTGAAAACATCATTCCAACTTCAACAGGAGCTGCAAAAGCAGTTGCTCTAGTATTACCTGAATTAAAAGGTAAACTGAACGGAATGGCAATGCGTGTTCCAACTCCAAACGTATCAGTAGTAGATCTTGTAGCTGAACTTGAAAAAGAAGTAACAGTTGAGGAAGTAAATGCAGCATTAAAAGCAGCAGCTGAAGGAGACTTAAAAGGTATTCTTGAGTACAATGAACTTCCATTAGTATCTAGCGATTACAATGGTAACACGTACTCTTCTTCTATCGACGCTCTTTCTACTATGGTAATGGAAGGAAACATGGTAAAAGTGCTTTCTTGGTACGATAACGAAACGGGTTACTCTAACCGTGTCGTAGACCTTGTTGATTACATTGCGAAAAAAGGATTTTAATCAAAACCCGTTTTCATTATAATGGAAAAGGGATTAAGGGGAAGGGGAGATTTACCCCTTCCTTTTTTACGAGAACGGTGGATGCTCTTTTTAAAAAATGCGTCCTTACATACAGTTCCAATCCTTTAATGAAATGTATTGCCCTTTACTAGATTAAGGAGGTCATTAACAAATGAACAAACAATCAATCAGAGACATCGAGGTTAAAGGAAAACGCGTATTTTGCCGAGTAGATTTTAACGTGCCTATGCAAAACGGACAGGTGTCCGATGAAACAAGAATTCGTGCTGCTCTTCCAACAATTCAATATCTAATTGATCAAGGTGCGAAAGTTATTTTAGCGAGCCATTTAGGACGTCCAAAAGGACAAGTTAATGAAGATATGAGATTAACTGCTGTTGCGGGACGGTTAAGTGAATTGCTAGGTAAATCTGTTGAAAAGGCAGATGAAGCATACGGAGAAGCTGTTGAGGGGAAAATTAATTCCATGCAAGAAGGCGATGTTCTATTATTAGAAAATGTTCGTTTCTATCCTGGGGAAGAGAAAAATGACGAAGAACTTGCTAAGTCATTTGCTAACCTTGCAGATGTTTTCGTTAATGATGCGTTTGGTGCAGCACACCGTGCACATGCTTCAACAGAAGGAATCGCTAAGCATATTCCTGCTGTTTCCGGTTTCTTAATGCAAAAGGAATTGGATGTTTTGGGCAAGGCGCTTTCTAATCCAGATCGTCCATTTACGGCAATCATCGGTGGAGCGAAGGTTAAAGATAAGATTGGTGTCATTGAAAATTTACTTGAAAAAGTAGATCACTTAATCATCGGTGGAGGATTAGCGTACACTTTTATTAAAGCGCAAGGATATGAAATTGGAAAATCATTGCTAGAAGAAGATAAAATCGAACTTGCAAAATCATTCATCGATAAAGCAAAAGAAAAAGGAGTTCAATTCCACATGCCGATCGATGCGGTAGTTGCAAATGAATTTTCTCCTGATGCTGAAGCCAAAGTCGTTGATATCGATGCGATTCCATCTGATTGGGAAGCATTAGATATCGGACCAAAAACGAGCGAACTATACGCAGACATCATCAAAAATTCTAAGCTTGTAATTTGGAATGGTCCTATGGGAGTATTCGAATTCGATAAATTTGCTGGTGGTACGAAAGCGGTAGCTCAAGCATTAGTGGATTCTGATGCCTACAGCGTTATTGGTGGTGGAGACTCTGCAGCGGCTGTTGAAAAGTTCAACTTAGCAGATAAAATGTCTCATATCTCTACTGGCGGTGGAGCATCACTTGAGTTCATGGAAGGTAAAGCTCTACCAGGTGTAGTGGCTTTGAACGATAAATAATAAAAAAAGTAGTTACTTCTGTAAAATTTATCGGACTAAATAAATTCGGGGGTAAATGCTCGCCTCAAATTCATATCGGAAAGGATGGGAAGCATGCGTAAACCAATCATTGCTGGTAACTGGAAAATGCATAAAACATTAGGGGAAGCGAAAAGCTTCTTAGAAGAGGTAGACAAACTAGTTCCTTCTAAAGACAACATGGAGTCTGTTATTTGTGCTCCTGCGTTATTTCTTGAACAGTTAGTCTTAGGCGCTCAAAATTCTGACGTTAAAATTGGAGCACAGAACATGCACTTTGAAGAAAGTGGTGCTTTCACTGGTGAAGTAAGTCCTGTAGCATTAGCAGATATCGGAGTGAAATATGTCATTATAGGGCATTCTGAACGAAGAGAAATGTTTAATGAAACGGATGAATCCGTCAATAAAAAAGTATTGGCTGCATTCAAACACGGTTTGACACCGATTGTTTGCTGTGGTGAAACACTAGAACAACGTGAAAGTGGAAAGACGAACGAACTAGTTGGAGATCAAATCAAAAAAGCACTACAAGGCTTAGATGCTGATCAAGTGAAACAGACAGTTATCGCTTATGAACCGATTTGGGCAATTGGAACAGGCAAATCCTCCACTGCTGAAGATGCCAATGAAGTTTGTGCACATATCCGTTCAGTTGTAACAGAGCAATTTTCTGAAGATGTTGCCAGTGCAGTGCGCATTCAGTATGGTGGTAGCGTGAAACCTTCTAACATTAAAGAATACATGGCGCAACCTGATATCGATGGCGCATTGGTTGGCGGAGCCAGCTTAGAAGCTTCGTCTTTCTTACAATTATTGGAGGCAGGGCAGAATGAGTAAAGCACCCGTTGCATTAATCATCCTAGACGGATTTGCATTACGTGGCACTTCTGAAGGTAATGCAGTAGCACAAGCACAAAAGCCTAACTTTGACCGCTTTTGGAATGAGTACCCTCATGCAATTTTAACAGCAAGTGGGGAAGCTGTAGGCTTACCTGAAGGCCAGATGGGTAATTCTGAAGTTGGACACTTGAACATTGGTGCAGGCAGAATTGTTTACCAAAGCCTTACTCGTGTAAATAAGGCGATCCGTGAAGGTGAATTTGAAAAGAATGATACCATTACTTCAGCACTGAACCATGTGAAAAACAACGGTAAGAACCTTCACGTTTTTGGTCTATTATCGAATGGTGGGGTACATAGCCATATTGAACATTTATATGCTTTGTTGAAGCTGGCAGCAGATAACGGAGTGGAGAATGTTTATGTTCATGCCATTTTAGATGGACGTGACGTGGGCCCTCAAACGGCACAAGGATTTATTGAAGAAGCAGAAGCGAAAATGAAAGAACTAGGAGTAGGGAAAATTGCTACTGTATCGGGCCGATACTATAGCATGGACCGTGACAAGCGTTGGGAGCGTGTGGAGAAATCTTACCGTTCCATGGTCTATGGAGAAGGTCCAGTATATTCTTCTGCTCAAGAATGTGTGGAAGACTCTTACCGACATGGAATCTTTGATGAATTCGTCATTCCATCTGTTATCACAGACGATGAAGGACAACCAATCGCTACTATTCAAGATGAAGATGCTGTCATTTTCTATAATTTTAGACCTGATCGTGCCATTCAAATTTCTAATACATTTACAAACGAAGATTTTCGTTCATTCGATCGTGGACCAGAGTATCCTAAGAACTTATTTTTCGTTTGTTTGACTCATTTTTCGGAGACAGTGAAGGGATTTGTTGCATTCAAGCCGACAAACCTAGATAATACTCTTGGTGAAGTTTTAGCGCAGAACAATAAAACTCAATTAAGAATCGCTGAAACAGAGAAATACCCACACGTCACCTTCTTTATGAGTGGTGGGCGTGAGCAGGAATTCCCTGGAGAACAGCGCATCCTCATTAATTCACCAAAAGTAGCAACATATGACCTGAAGCCTGAAATGAGCGCTTATGAGGTAACGGACGCATTATTGAATGAGATTGCAGCCGATAAGTTTGATGCCATCATCCTGAACTTTGCTAACCCTGATATGGTAGGGCATTCTGGAATGCTTGAACCTACCATAAAAGCTGTTGAAGTGGTGGATGAGTGCTTAGGAAAAGTCGTGGATGCCATCCTAGCAAAAGGTGGGCAAGCCATCATAACGGCTGACCATGGAAATGCCGATGAGGTGGTTACACTAGAAGGTACTCCTATGACAGCCCATACGACTAATCCAGTTCCTGTCATCGTGACAAATAAGCAAGTGACCTTACGTCAAAATGGAATTCTTGGTGACCTAGCACCTACTATGTTAGAACTTCTAAAATTAGAGAAGCCAGTCGAAATGACAGGGAATTCTTTAATACAAAAAAACTAATTACCATTTAAAGGAGAGATTTTTGATATGCCATACATTTCTTATGTTTATGCTCGTGAAATTTTAGATTCTCGTGGAAATCCAACCATTGAAGTAGAAGTAATGACTGAATCCGGATTCTTCGGACGTGCACTAGTTCCTTCTGGTGCATCTACTGGTGAACACGAAGCGGTTGAACTTCGTGACGGAGACAAGTCTCGTTACCTTGGTAAAGGTGTTCAAAAAGCGGTTGATAATGTAAACAACATTATTTCAGAAGCAATCATCGGCATGGACGTAACGGACCAAGTTGGAATCGACCGTACAATGATCGAACTTGATGGCACTGAAAACAAAGGAAAACTAGGTGCAAACGCAATCCTTGGTGTTTCCATGGCAGTTGCGCATGCTGCAGCTGATTCTGTTGGTCTTCCATTATACCGTTACCTAGGTGGATTCAATGCGAAGCAACTTCCAACTCCAATGATGAACATCATCAATGGTGGTTCTCATGCGGATAATAACGTAGACTTCCAAGAGTTCATGATCTTACCTACAGGTGCTCCATCTTTCAAAGAAGCAATCCGTATGGGTGCTGAAGTATTCCACAGCTTGAAAAAAGTATTAAGTGGCAAAGGCTTAAACACAGCTGTTGGTGACGAAGGTGGTTTCGCTCCAAACCTTGGTTCTAACCGTGAAGCTCTTGAAGTAATTATCGAAGCAATCAAAAACGCTGGCTATGAAGCTGGAAAAGACATCTTCCTTGGTATGGACGTTGCTTCTTCAGAATTCTACAACAAAGAAACAGGCAAATACGATCTTGCTGGAGAAGGCCGTACTGGTTTATCTTCTGAAGATATGGTTAACTTCTACGAAGAGCTTGTTAACGAGTTCCCAATCATCTCTATTGAAGATGGTTTAGACGAAAACGACTGGGAAGGCCACAAGCTATTAACAGAGCGTATCGGTCATAAAGTCCAACTAGTAGGTGATGACTTATTCGTTACGAACACTAAAAAACTTGCTCAAGGTATCGAGCAAGGCGTTGGAAACTCTATCTTAATTAAAGTTAACCAAATCGGTACATTAACTGAAACATTTGACGCTATCGAAATGGCTAAGCGTGCAGGCTACACGGCAGTAGTTTCCCACCGTTCTGGTGAAACAGAAGACGCTACAATCGCTGATATCGCTGTAGCTACAAATGCTGGACAAATCAAAACTGGATCTCTTTCCCGTACAGATCGTATCGCGAAATACAACCAACTTCTTCGCATCGAAGACGAGCTTGGTGATTTAGCTGTATACGATGGAATGAAATCTTTCTATAACTTGAAGAAATAATTTGCAAAACCTGTTCCCTGACGAGGGGGCAGGTTTTTTTGATTTGCGATGTTATGTAGCTAGGGTGATACTTGAAATGTTTTACAAGTAGGCTTATCTTAAAAAAATTCCATCAATTACGAGAAATTTGAGTGGAATGGACTCACTTCTTTACTCCGTTTAAGCACTTTTATCTTTATTTCTGCTAGACACCCATATTCCAGTATGTTTTTGACTAAGGAAGGCTACTCTTTTATCGAAACTGGGGATTTATTATCGAAACTGGAAAAATACATTCGAATTTGAAAATTTCCAATCGAAACGGAAAAAATAAAATCGAAAATCCACAAATATCGATTATTAGACAAATTCGGACCACCCCCGAACAATAAATCAACACCATAAAATCTAGGAGATATATTCTATTACTGGTTCAATTTACAAACTATGACTCTACTAATACTAGGTTGACAGATTTCATAGCTTGATGTAGCCTATTACATATAACTGAATAGGACCTCACTTTGAACAGTGAGGTAGAGGCGCGATATTTAACAGTCCTTAGTGGAGTTTGAGAAGCTTTGATGCTAGGGAGAAGGAAATGTCGCCGAAGTGGGTAATATTCTCAGTATTACTTGCTGGGTCTGCAGTTAAGAACTGCAGGACTGTCTCAATAAACATCCCGGTTTATTGAGTTGAGCTATCTCATTTTGGGAAAAGAAGAGGACTTTAGGGCAACTACGTATGTATACTACGACCTGAGTTTATCTCAGGTCGTTTTTTATTTATTTAAAACATGTATTTAAAAAAAGGAGAGAACTCATATGAAAAAACAATTTTCATTCATTATGGTTTTAATGATTTCAGCTATGATTCTATTAGCTGGATGTGGAAAAGGTAGTGATACTAGCTCTGGAGCATCCGAAAGTGACACATTTAAGGTAGGTCTTGAGGCTGGATATGCTCCGTTTAACTGGACGCAAAACGATGATTCCAATGGTGGAGTTAAAATCGATGGAACTTCTGAATATGCAGGTGGCTATGACGTAGAAATCGCTAAGAAAATTGCGGATGGTCTAGGGAAAAAACTTGTTATTGTAAAAACAGAATGGGATGGTCTAGTACCAGCATTAACTTCTGGTAAAATTGATGCGATTATCGCAGGAATGTCCCCAACTGCTGAGCGTAAAGAAACGATTGATTTCTCAGATAACTATTACAAATCAAACCTTGTTATGGTAGTAAAAAAGGGTGGCGAATTTGAAGGTGCTACGTCCATCCAAGATTTCAATGGAGCAAAAGTAACGGCTCAATTAAATACCTTCCACTACACAGTCATTGATCAAATCGAAGGTGTAGAAAAAGCGACTGCGATGGATAACTTCCCTGCAATGAGGGTAGCTCTTGAATCTGGAATGATTGATGGTTATGTATCTGAAAGACCAGAAGCGGTTAGTGCTTCAGCTGCCAATGAAAACTTTGCGATGGTTGAATTTACAGAAGGATTCGAAACATCAGAAGATGATACAGCGATTGCTGTTGGATTGAAAAAAGATAGTGACTTAACAAAGAAAATTAATGAAATTCTACAAGGAATTTCAGAAGAAGACCGTACAAGCATCATGGATGAGGCAATTAAAAATCAACCTGCAGCAGAATAATGATTTCGTAAGACCGGCTGTAGAATTCAGACAGCCGGTCTTATAGTTAGAAAGGAGACAGAAAGATGAGCTTCGAGTGGATCGTGAAAATAGTAGCAGAGAACTGGCAAATGTTCCTTCGCGGAGCAGGTCTAACACTTCTTATCGCACTGATAGGTACTTTAATAGGAGCAGCAATTGGTTTGTTAGCGGGAGTTGTCCGGACGATTCCAGAACCAGAAAAAGGACCTAAAAAACTAATCCTTAAAGTGATTAATATCATTCTTTCGATTTATATAGAATTTTTCCGAGGCACACCAATGATCGTACAAGCCATGGTTATATATTATGGATCAGCCTTGGCATTTGGACTCGATATGAATATTTTAGTGGCGGCAATTATAGTAGTTTCAATCAATACAGGTGCTTACATGGCTGAAATTGTCCGTGGAGGAATTGTTTCCATAGATAAAGGGCAATTTGAAGCCGCGCATGCCATTGGGATGAACCATTTTCAAACGATGTTTAACGTCATTCTTCCACAAGTTATTCGTAATATTCTTCCAGCAACGGGGAACCAATTTGTCATCAATATTAAAGATACATCAGTTCTTAACGTAATTTCTGTAACGGAATTATATTTTCTAACAAAATCAGTGGCAGGAAACAATTTCAGGTATTTTGAATCGTTCTTTGTCGCATGTATGATTTACTTTGTCATGACCTTTATGGTTACTAGAATCCTGCGTTATTTTGAGCGTAAATTAGACGGTCCGGATAACTTTACTGTAATCGGAAATCCAGAGCAACTATATTCACCAGTTCAGACAACGAACTTGAAAAGTGAACATCAATAAGAGAAGAAGGAGGAGATCACGTGGAAAAAATTATAGATATCCAACATCTGAACAAATCCTTTGGTTCGAATGAAGTATTAAAAGATATTAATTTTTCAGTGAATAAGGGAGAAGTGGTGAGTATCATCGGCTCTTCTGGATCGGGAAAATCGACACTTTTGAGATGTATTAACCTGCTAGAAAAGCCATCAGGTGGGCAAATCATCTATAAAGGTGAAAATATCTTGGATGATAAACATGATATTCCCACATACCGTAAAAATTTAGGAATGGTATTTCAACAGTTTAACCTGTTCAATAATCATAATGTATTGAGTAACTGTATAGTGGGACAAATCAAGGTATTGAAACGCTCCAAAGAAGAGGCTGAAAATGTGGCTATGAAGTACCTGAAAACGGTGGGAATGGATCGATATATTAACGCCAAGCCCAAGCAATTATCAGGTGGACAAAAACAACGTGTGGCAATCGCGAGAGCTTTATCCATGGAACCAGATGTGATGCTATTTGATGAACCAACATCTGCTCTCGACCCTGAAATGGTAGGAGAAGTTCTTAAAGTTATGAAGGAGCTTGCAGAATCTGGTTTGACGATGCTCATTGTTACTCATGAAATGGAATTTGCGAAGGAAGTATCGGATAGAGTAGTGTTCATGGATAAAGGTGTGATTGCAGAAGAGGGCAACCCTGAACAAATTTTCAACCATCCTACTCAAGAACGAACAAAGGAATTCCTAAAAAGAACTTTGAAAGTATAGTGAGGATGACCCGATTAATGGGTCATCCTCAAAATTTACCTATTGCGATATTCACGAATCATCTCTAATTGGAATTTCTCAAGAAAAACGCCAATTAACATGCTCATAATTAAAAATGGATAATATTGATGAATGGCTAGAAACTGTGAATTGAAGCTCCAAAAAGATTGGATGAAGTGGCCCATTTGTAAACTAGAAATAAAAATAAGTAGGTGCAACGCCAGCCATATGAACGAAAGAGTTGTTGTCCCAAATCGACTTAGAGAGGCAATGGCTGCGATAACAATGGCAAATATGATAACAGTTGTTATACTCGACGGAAGCCAAATGGTAGAGTTATTCGTTTCTTCTGTCGTTCTTAAAAACAAATTTCCTAGAAATGCAATACTGCTTACATAAGAAAAGAAAATAACAGAACGCAGTGGTCGATACTTAGATAGAAGAAGCAAAAGACTTGCGATAACCAATAGAATTCCTTCTACTATATTAAAATCGATGAAAAGAATCGCTATTGCACCTAATACGGCTAACATCGTATTTAGTCCATCAATTTGCCTAATGATTTTCATAAACATGTCATTTTCACTCCTTTTCCAACTTTTTCATCATTATACCCTAATAACCCCATAGAAGTCTTTTTCTCAAATATTAGCCTTAGTGGGTAACGTGTAAAACAAGCATTGTGGAATAGGAGATTGTATGGTACATTAATTATAATTGCTTACAGGATCAGGAGGTGGAACTGCATGCACACATTTTTAGTAGTTCTTCTTGTATTAGTTAGTATCGGACTTATCGTTAGTGTTTTGCTTCAATCTGGTAAGAGTGCTGGATTATCTGGTGCGATTTCAGGTGGTGCTGAACAGCTATTTGGAAAACAAAAAGCTCGCGGCATCGATTTAGTTCTACACAGAGTAACAATCGTATTGTCTGTATTATTCTTCGTTTTAACAATCGCTGTTTCGTACTTCGGTGCTTAATAGCTTATCAGTAAAGCAAAAACCCGGCGTAATTGCCGGGTTTTTATATTGATATTAAATTAATCAAACGTTTGATTAATTTTTTAAAAAGCCCTATATTTCACATTTTAGGGTGAATTGGGTCATAATAAAGTCATATAACCTTAACAAGTAGGACCAGATTTAAAGGAGTAGAAGAATATGAAAATCAAGATGCCACAACCATTCACGTTCGAGGGTGGGAAAAGGGCTGTATTGTTGTTACATGGGTTTACTGGGAATTCTGCTGACGTAAGAATGCTTGGACGTTTTTTAGAGTCAAAGGGATATACATGTCATGCTCCACAATATAAAGGGCATGGTGTTCCACCAGAAGAACTCGTGCATACTGGACCAAATAATTGGTGGAAAGATGTCATGATGGCATACGACTTTTTAAAAAATAAAGGACATAAAGAAATTGCGGTAGCAGGACTTTCGCTTGGCGGCGTATTTTCCTTGAAATTAGGTTACACTGTACCTATAAAGGGTATTGTACCAATGTGTGCGCCTATGTATATAAAAAGTGAAGAAGTGATGTACGAAGGAGTATTAGAGTACGCAAGAGAATATAAAAGAAGAGAAGGTAAATCTTCAGAACAAATTGATCAGGAGATGGCGGAATTCTCTAGGACACCGATGAATACATTAAAGGCTCTTCAAGAGTTGATTGCCGATGTAAGGAAACATGTGGATGAAATCTATGCGCCGACCTTTGTCGTTCAAGCAAGACATGACGCAATGATTAACACAGACAGTGCCAACATCATTTTCAATGAAGTTCAATCAGATTTGAAGGAAATTAAATGGTATGAAGAATCAGGGCATGTCATCACCCTCGATAAAGAACGTGAACAATTGCATGAAGATGTTTATCAATTTCTAGAAAAGTTGGACTGGGAGGAATAATTCAATCCTTCCGACAGCATATATCCTCTAAAGGAGGGATTTTATATGGATGAAAACATGAAACACCATATTGATAGGCTTCTTGAATATATGAAAAAAGAAGCATATAAACCTATGTCAGTTCAAGAGTTAGAGGAAGCTTTGCATATCGAAGATTCTGCTGACTTTAAAGACTTTGTGAAGGCACTTGTGAAGATGGAAGAAAAGGGACTTGTTATTCGAACAAGAAGCAATCGCTATGGTCTTCCGGAAAAATTAAATTTAGTTCGAGGAAAACTGTCAGCCCATGCTAAAGGGTTTGCATTTGTGCTTTCGGAGGAGCCAGGGATGGATGATATTTTTATCCCACCTGGAGACATGAAGAATGCAATGCACGGAGATATCGTTCTCGTTCGTGTTTCTTCTGAAAGCTCAGGTTCAAGACGTGAAGGTACTATTGAAAAAATTATCGAGCGTGGTCTGACTGAACTCGTTGGTACTTATGTTGAAAGTAAGCATTTCGGCTTTGTTATCCCAGATGATAAAAAGGTAGTCAATGACATCTTTATCCCTAAGGCAGCATCTATGGGTGCTGTTGAAGGGCATAAGGTAGTCGTGAAGTTAACGGCTTATCCTGAAGGCAGAGTGAGTGCTGAAGGGGAAGTTGTCCAAATTCTTGGCCATAAAAATGATCCGGGTGTAGATATTCTTTCTGTCATCCACCAGCATGGATTGCCGCTCGAATTTCCGGATGAGGTCATTGATCAAGCACAAAGCGTGCCAGATTCCATTAATGAAGAAGATATAGGGAACAGAAGAGACCTTCGTAACGAAGTTATCGTCACGATTGATGGTGCGGATGCTAAAGACCTTGATGATGCTGTTACCGTTGTGAAACTAGAAAACGGTAATTACAAACTTGGTGTACATATAGCAGACGTGACCCATTACGTGAAGGAAGGCTCTCCAATTGACCAGGAAGCTTATGAACGCGGAACCAGTGTTTATTTAGTAGACCGAGTGATTCCGATGATTCCTCACCGTCTATCAAATGGGATTTGTTCTTTAAATCCAAAGGTGAACCGATTTACTCTGTCATGTGATATGGAAATTGATGAAACGGGAACCGTCGTTAAACATGAAATTTTCGAAAGTGTCATTAAAACGACAGAACGAATGACTTATTCAGATGTCAATAAAATACTCGTAGATAAAGATGAAGAGCTACGGGAGAAATATGAACCTATAGTTCCAATGTTTGAAGAAATGGAAAAGCTAGCAGCCATTCTTCGCTCAAAGAGGATGCATCGTGGTGCCATCGACTTTGATTTTAAAGAATCGAAGGTCCTAGTTAATGAAGATGGCGAACCAACAGATGTTGTATTACGAGAACGTTCTGTAGCAGAGAAATTAATTGAGGAATTCATGCTAGTTGCTAACGAAACGGTTGCAGAGCATTTCCATTGGATGGATGTACCTTTCATTTATCGTATCCATGAAGATCCAAAGGAAGAAAAACTACAGCGATTCTTTGAATTCATTACGAATTTTGGTTATGTGGTAAAAGGGAAAGCCAACGACGTCCATCCACGGGCGTTACAGGAAATCATCGAGGCAGTAGAAGGGAAACCTGAAGAAACGGTTATTTCTACAGTCTTGTTACGTTCCATGCAACAAGCTAAATATTATCCGGACAGTCTTGGTCACTTCGGACTTTCAACGGAATTCTATACACACTTCACATCCCCAATCCGCCGTTATCCGGATTTAATTGTTCATAGATTGATTCGGACATACTTAATTGAAGGAAAAGTGGATGAACAAACTAGAGCAAAATGGAATGCACTATTACCTGATATTGCCGACCATACATCCAACAGAGAAAGACGTGCTGTCGATGCTGAGCGTGAGACAGACGATCTGAAAAAAGCGGAGTATATGTTGGACAAAATTGGTCAGGAGTACGATGGCGTTATCAGCTCAGTTACAAACTTTGGTATGTTCGTCGAATTGGAAAACACAATTGAAGGTTTAATCCATGTAAGTGCCATGAATGATGATTATTATCGATTTGATGAGCGTCATTTGGCGATGATTGGGGAACGTACAGCAAAGGTATTTCGAATTGGGGATGAAATTACAGTCAGAGTCACAAACGTTAATAAAGACGAACGTGCAATTGACTTTGAAGTAGCTGGAATGAAGAATAATCGTCGACGCGAAACGAATGAAACCCGTGTTTTCAAAACAAGATCGGGTGACAGATCAAGTCGTGGTGGTTCAAAGAGTAGTGATCGTAACGGCAGAGGGAAAAGCCAAGGTAGCGGTCAAAGTCGTGGCCAAGGTCAAGATCGTCGGAAAGATGACGCTAATGGTGGCAACTCTTCTGAACGAAAACCAAGAAAGAAGAAAAAATTCTTTGAAAATGCCCCCGCCGCTAAACGTAAAAAGAAACCAAAGAAGAGATAAATGGAATAAAGAGAGCCTGAGTATTAAAAATTCGGGCTCTCATGCTATCATAGAGACAATCAGTTCAGGGAGTGGGTAAGATGCCAAAAGGAGAAGGCAAACAAGTTGCACAAAATAAAAAAGCCTACCATGACTTTTTTATTGAAGAAACATATGAAGCGGGAATTGTTCTTCAAGGGACTGAAATTAAGTCCATTCGAAAAGGAAAAGCGAATTTAAAGGATTCGTATGCTAGAATTCATAATGGTGAGCTGTACCTTTATAATATGCACGTTAGTCCGTACGAGCAAGGGAATCGTTATAATCATGATCCTTTACGTACGAGAAAGTTATTATTACACCGTAGAGAGATCAATAAGCTAATTGGTGAAACAAAAGAAGCAGGATATACGCTTGTCCCGTTAAAAATGTATTTGAAAAATGGATTTGCTAAGGTTTTAATTGGTCTTGGTAAGGGTAAAAAACAATATGACAAACGTGAGGACTTAAAGAAAAAAGAAGCGAAGCGTGAAATTGAACGTGCCTTCCGTGATCGTCAGAAAACATAGGATATTTCCATTCCTTACATTGGTTTACAGGATGTTACAATTGCATCTTATGTCAGATGTGTTATAATAACTCTTGTAGATGACAACTGAATATGCACAGCACTTTGCTTGCTATTCATCATCCTATCGCTCCATTCTTATCATGGGGACGTTACGGATTCGACAGGGATAGTTCGAGCTTAGGTTGCGAGTCGAGGGGATCGGCCTCGTTAAAACGTCAAAGCCAATAACTGGCAAACAAAACAACAACTTCGCTTTCGCTGCTTAATAACAGTTGATTGCGGTTCCTCCCTCCATTGCCCATGTGGTAGGGTAAGGGACTCACTCTAAGTGGGCTACGCCGGATTCCACCGTCTGAGGATGAAGGAAGAGAACAACCAGACTAGCTACTCCGACGCCTGTCGATAGGCATAAGAGTTAGCGAAATGCTAATATGTCGACTACACTCGTAGAAGCTTAAGTGGCGATGTTTCTGGACGTGGGTTCGACTCCCACCGTCTCCACCATACATAATTTGGTGGTTAATTGTTTATTTTTTGTGACTTGAACCATAAACTTGCCGTTTTGGCAACGTTATGCTTCAAAAAACTTATGGCAAGAATATGCTTCAAAATATGTAAGACTAGCTTTATTAATAATTTACTTAAACAACTTAATAACTCAAATATGCGGAAGCACCGCTAATATACGATGGGTTACGTACCTGCATCGTTTTATTAGTGGTGCTTTTTTGTTGTTTAATCAAAAAGGGGGACAGTTTTAGATATAACGATTTTATTAGAGTTCTAAATTGAAACCGACATTGCAAAAAATATTTCTAATTTTTGTTTTGCTGGTACTGGGAAGAATGTTTTCCACGAGTTTAGGGATTATCAACTTGAAACAGAAGGATTAATCTTCACTTAATACCCTATATTTTTATTTAATGTATAGAATACTTTTTTTTACAAATAATACCCCCGAAAGTGGGGGTAGAAAATAATGGAAAGAAGTATTTTGTATAACCTTGATCCGATAGGGATTGGAACTCCATTTGTTGAGTCGTTAACCAGTTATATTTCAAGGTTAGCTGAAGCGCATTGTGTCGCGACAGGTAGTCTAATTTCGAGAATTTACTCACCATTGTTAAAAAAAGAATATTTAGTAAAAGTTTCAAAACATGGTGGAAATGGCTTTTTTGATTCGGCAATTGGTATTAATGGGGTAGGTAAATTAGCTTGTGAGTTTAGTGACCTAACAAATAAATTGACAGGAAGATCTGATTTATGTTTAACAACACTACAAAAATGGTCAAATATCCTTACGAGTAGAGGGTTATTAAAGAAAACCAAATCATGGTGTCCAATTTGTTATGAGGAGTCAAGGGAAAATGGTGAGGTTATTTATGATCCTTTGATATGGAGCTTTCAAACCGTTTTTATATGTTTGAAACATAAAAGACCGATTTTGGATATTTGTGGAAATTGCAATAAATCAGTTCCAATAATAAATAGGAACACATTCCCTGGTTATTGTTCGCGATGTGGACAATGGTTAGGTTCTTTTTCAACTTATAAAGAATCATTATGTAATGTAGATGAACTTTTATCAAATGTATTACTGATAGGTGAACTATTGGCTCAAAGCCATTTAGATGTAGCTAGTATCTCTTTACGTGAATCGATCAATTTTTATGTAAAAGAAATGTTTGATTGTTCTCCTATTAGAGCTGCTAAGCAACTAAAAATACCTAAAACAACGTTTGTATTATGGTTGTCTGGAGAAAGCATCCCAAGTATTGACTATCTGCTTCAACTATGCAAAGGCTTTGGTATTACAATAACCGAGTTCCTTCAAAAAGAGCAGAGCGTTAAGGATATTGGAATATCCAATAGTTCCGCAAAAGCAAAGGAAGAACACAACCATGATGTGATAAGAAATACTTTAATTAAAGTCATTGCTGATAAAGAACCAATATCTCTGAGTACTCTTGCAAGGAAACTTGGATGTGACAGAAAGTTGCTTTCAAGAATGTATAAAACAGAGTGTGAAAAAATTAAGGAAATTTATATTTCATATCAACAAACAAAAAGGGAAGAAAATGCACTTTTAAAAATAACAAGACTTGAGGAAGCATTTCGTATATTGCTTCAAAAAGGGATATATCCCAGTAGAAGACAAGTAGAAGGTATATTAGGTTCCGGATTTCTTAAGGAAAAAACATTACAAGAAAAGTGGAATAAATTAAAAAAGGAGTTATCAATATGACTTTCAAAAATCGAAAAGCCTCAGTTTCATTTCTTTATGGAGCAATGTTTAGTCAAAAACCAATGGAAAAAGCCGTGATAGACCACATTTGCCTTGATATAGAAGTAATCTGCCCAGTTACCAAGAATTATCTTGGGAGACCGTGGTTGACTCTCTTAATTGATGTTTACTCTAGAAGGGTTCTTGCATATTACTTGTCAATTGAGCCCCCATCCTATGTATCAATCATGATGACTCTAAGAGAGTCTGTAAGAAAAAATTCAATGATCCCTAAAACTTTACTGAAATGTGATGCTAAAAGGTTTCAGAGTGAAAATTTAGACAAATTAATAGTTGCTTTAGATATTAAAAGTAAACTATTCCAAAAAATGAATTTTCAATTTACGAGAGATTGTTAACTAATTTAGTAAAATTCCATTTCAATAACTTGAATCAGGACAAGTATTTAAGGAAAGAACGTTGTGCACCAACATGCTATTTAAACATTCTAGAAAAAACAGTTTCAACTATATTGTATGACGTTTACAATCAACAAGAAATTCTATTTTTGGGGTAGAGTCCTAGAGGAATCTTTAATTCAAGGAGATTGCCAAAGAGATTTTTGTGTAATGATAAATTCATTTTGTTAACTTTACCTCAGGTGGAGACTGAAATAATTCTTGGTAAAGTAGTAATAGTAAACAATAATTACTACCACTCAAATGAGAATCTTAGCCCCAGTGCGAATGCTGAAAGGATTATGGGGAAATACGATCCTTTAAATACTAATTATATATATATGCATACATGGATGATAAGTAGATTAAGCTTCCTAGACTTTTTAAAGAAAGGGGAATCATATGTGATTAATGATTTTGATCTGTTTTGCAAAGATAAGGGAATCATTGATGAAACTAAAATTTATATCAATAACAATATCAGAAATTCAGAACCATCACGTAGAGTTCGAAGTGGGAAGGGTAATGTAAGAGGGTTCTATTCTAGCAAAAAGATGGGATTAACCATTCAATTCGAAAGCCATACACTGGAACTGAGTGGAATCTATTCAATGGAGTTTGATAAAAACGTTTATGAGTATTACGACCAACCTGAAGGGTTTACCATTAATTATATTAAAGACGGTAAAAATAGAGGTCATAGATATACAGCTGATTTTTTTGTCATTTCAGAGAACTTTATCGGTTGGGAAGAGTGGAAAACGGAGAAAGAGCTATCCAAGTTAATTGAAGAATCACCAGAGAGATATTGTCTGGATGAAAATGGACAATGGAGATGTCCACCAGTAGAGGAGTTTGCAAAGAAAAAGGGACTTTCTTTTAGGATTCGATGCTCTAAAGAAATTAACTGGAATTTACAAAATAATATTCGTTTTTTAGAAGATTATCTTTTAGAAGAAAATCCTAAGGTTTCTTTAACTAGTCGAAACATTATTCTAAGTTATATACAATCTGCACCAAATATTACTTTGGATGATTTGTTATCCGTTAGTAATCCTGCGTTTACTGCTGATGATATTTACAAATTAATTGTACTGGGTGAAATATATGTCGATCTTGAGCGTTTTCTCATTATAAATTTCAACAAGTTTCCTTTGTATATTAATAAGGAAACTGCCGAGGCAATATTGAATGCTGAAGATTCAAAAAGCAACAAAGGAAATGGCAATCTCGATAATGTGGTGAATGTGGAAGTCGGTAAAAAGATTCTTTGGAATGGAAATCTATGGACAGTGATAAATATGGGAGAGACAGAAATCACTCTTTTAGATGAAGCTGAAAAGATTATTCCATTACCGTTAAAAGCATTCGAAGAGTTAATCAAGATGGGTAGTATTAAATCTTTAGATAATGAAAAGTCAACGGGATATGAAGAGTCAGACTTAATGGATATTATTATGACAGCAAGTCCAGAGGATTTAGCCGAAGCTAATGAGAAGTACAATAAGTACAAACTTCATATGAATGGCGAGTCTGTAGGTGTTTCACCAAGGACTTTAAGACATTGGAACCAAAAATTCAAAAAAGCCGAAAAAGAATACGGAAGAGGCTTTTATGCGTTTATTTCAAAAAATCATAAAAAAGGGAATAAAACAGAGCGCTTAAACAGCAAAGTGATTAAATTAATGGAAAAATATGTAACTGAAGTATATGAGGATAAAAAACAACGAAATAAATCTTCAGTTTACAATTCATTTAGAGATAAGTGTATTGAAAACGGGTTTGATCCTCCTAGCAACAAAACATTCTTTAAGGCAATTGAGAAGCGTTCCAGCTATGAGCAAGATTTAAAACGACGGGGACCAAAAGCTGCATATGATAAAGAGCCATTTTTTTTGGAATTATCACTTACGACACCTAGACATGGTACCAGACCTTTTGAAATTGCACATATAGACCATACCGAACTTGACATTCAACTTATCTGCTCTAAGACTCAGAAAAAATTGGGGAAACCGTGGTTAACTTTACTAATAGATGCCTTTTCACGAAGAGTATTAGCTTTTTATTTAACCTATGATGCCCCATCATATAGGTCTTGCATGAATACGATTAGGGAATGTGTAAGAAAATACTCCCGACTTCCAAAAACTCTTGTAGTAGATGGAGGAAAGGATTTCCAAAGTACATATTTTGATACTTTGCTAGCAAGCAACGATTGTCATAAAAAAATACGACCAGGTGCTAAACCAAAGTTTGGAGCTGTTTGTGAGAGACTGTTTGGCACAACAAATACCGTGTTTATTAACAATTTAGCAGGCAACACTCAATTATCCAAATTAGTTCGTCAAATGACAAAAGAATTTGACCCTCGTAATTTAGCTATCTGGACTTTAGAAGTATTATATGAATATTTATACAATTGGTTTTATGAGATTTATGATCAACAGCCTCACACTAGTCTTGATCAAAGTCCTCGAGATGCTTATCAACAAAATGTAAGAAAAACTGGTGAAAGAAAGCAAACATATATTAGGTATGATGCAAACTTTGAGATGCTTACTCTCCCAACAACAACCAAAGAGACAGCTAAAGTTCAACCAGGCCAGGGAGTAAAAATTAATAACTGCTATTATAATTCATATGAGTTGAACAATCCATCGGTTGAGGGAAAACAAATCCCTGTAAGGTATGACCCCTTTGATTATAGTAAGGCATATGCTTATGTTGGAAATTACTGGGTAACACTTCATTCACAATATGAGTTGGAGTTCGAAGGGAAATCTGCGAAGGAAATACAACTTGCTACCGCAGAAATAAAGAGGAGAAAGAAAGAAACCACGAAAGAAAAAATTAATGGAGTTTCAGCCTCTGAATTAGCAAAATTTTTGGCCAAAGCAGAATCGCATGAACTATTGGAAACTCAAAGGTTGAAAGATGAAGCTCTAAAGAGGTCATTGAGGGTAATTGATGGAGGTAAAAGCAAAAATTCTAATTATAATCATATTGATTATGAAGAAGTAAAACCTACATCAAAAACTAATAAAGTTACTTCACCGACTAAAACCGAACATAAAAAAACCGAAAATAATTCACAATTCGAAATGTATGGGGAGTTTTTCTAATGGATAAAAATTTTCCAAAAGAAATATTGTTCCAATCAGTTGATGACAGAATCAATTACTTTAAAAAGAAAAGTGTTGCTCATCCAACACTAGTTAATTCTTATAATGATTTAATGGATAAAATTGAAGTTGCAGATAAAAAAGTCTTATTGGTCTATGGTCCAAGTGGTGTAGGTAAATCTACTTTATTTAAAAAAGTAAGGAATGAATATCTAAGAAGGTACGACGAGGAAATGAAAAAGGACTTAGGTTTGATTCCAATTTTAGCCGTAGAAGCATTCGCCAATGAAGATGGCAAGTTTGACTGGATTAATTTTTATTCTGAGTCATTAGATGAACTTGGGGACATTTTAATTGATCAAAAGAGATTGCCCTTAAATGAGATTGGTGTAGAAGTACCGAATAATCCAAACGAAAAAACAAAGAGGAAGTTACGTAAGGCCCTGGAAAATGCAATTAGATGCCGAAAAGTAAAAATTATTTTAATAGATGAAGCTCAACATATGACTAAGGTAGGCACTTCAAAAGGATTAAGAAATCATATGGACGCAATAAAATCATTAGCTTCAAAATTTGGGATCCCAATAATTTTGTTTGGAACATATGAGTTACAAAGTTTTAGAAATATAAATGGCCAATTAGGAAGAAGGACAAATGATATTCATTTTCCAAGGTATAATTCGCAAAAAAAAGAGGATATGGATGCTTTCAAAAATGTTCTTTGGGTTTTTCAAAAGGCATTTCCTTTGCACCAAGAACCTAATCTTACTGATGAATGGAAATATTTTTATAAACACACGATAGGATGTGTCGGTACTCTTAGGGATTGGTTGTACGATACCTACCATTATAAAATGAAATCTGATGAGGGAACTAAAACTTTAACAATCAGTGATTTTATAAAATTTGAACCAACAATTGATCAAGCATACACAATGGCATTAGAAATTACTACAGGAGAAAATAATCTAACTGAAAAAAGAGATGAGAAGGAACGGAAGCTCGATGCTTGGTTAAAGTTGGATCAAGAAGATGAAGAGGAAAAACCGAAAAAGAACACTAATAGGAAGCCTGGAGAGAGGAAACCAAAAAGGGATAAGACAGGGACTGATTTTTAAAAATATGTAATCAGTCCCACGGTTGAAAAAAGTGGGGGGACAAATATGATTCCAGTTAATTATGTTGACTTTGATTTGGACGAGATAAATGTACCTCCAAGGAGTAAATTATATAACTTAGAACCTATTGGCATGGGTACTCCTTATGTAGAAAGTTTAACCAGTTATATTTCTAGGTTAGCAGAATGTCATAGTATGAATTTAACTACATTGGTATGCAAAACTTTTATTCCTTTTATTAAAACAGAAAGCCGAAAAAATTCCTTTATGAATGGCAGCATTGGTCCAAAAACTAAGTACATTAATGGAAATAGTTCAATTAGTCTTGAATATGTTTCTGCCTTAGAAGAGTTAACAACTAGAAACGACTTAATTTTCTTAACGATGAATTCATGGTCGGGTCTATTTTCGAATAATGTCATAGGAGAATCTAGGAAATGGTGTCCTAATTGTTTAGATGAAGCAAAAAATAATGGTAGTGAAATTTATGAACCACTAATCTGGTACATTAAAGGGATCAACATATGTGACAAGCATCAGGTACTTTTAGAAGATAGTTGTCTAATATGTGGAAAGAAACTGAACTTCTTACATGCTAACTTTATTGTTGGTCATTGTCAGTACTGTTTAAATTGGTTAGGTTATAAAAGTCAAACTACCAATGTTGACAATTTAAAATATCAACAATTCTTATTAGACACCTTCAAGACATTAATTGCTAAAGGCCAGAATTTAAACACAAATCCTACTAAACAACGAATAGGATATATACTTAAAAAAATCATGGATGTTAACAATTTTCGTAGTATCAATGAATTTGGTAATTTCTTAGGTTTGCATCCTACTTTAATGCAACAATGGATTAGTAATAAAAGTAAGCCTTCTATCGATTGTATATTTAAAATCTATAATCAAATTAATCTATCAATCTATGAATTGATTGCTAATAGTTTAAAAGATGATTTAAATCTTGAAATAAAAGATATCAAAAAGACTGTGATTAATAGAAAGCGAGTATTTAATTTGAATGAAATGGAAAAAGAATTTAGGGAGGAAATAAAGAATAATTACTATAAGAGTCTTAAAAAACTCTGTGAAGCAAAAAGCTTTAACATAATGACAGCAAAGAAGTATTTTCCTGAATTGTGTGAGGAGATTAATAAAAATAACTTAAAAAATAAAAAAGAATTAGAAAAGCAGAAGAAGGAAGCGATAAAACGGAACTTACTAGTTGCTTTAGACATGGAACCACCAGTAAGTTTGTATCAGTTTTCCAAAGATTTTGGAATATCAGAAGCTATAGCAAAATATTATTGCCCAGAACTATCAAAGAAACTCATCGATCAGCGTAGAAGTTATGTAAAAAAGCTAAATACTAATAAATCTGAAAACATAAAAAAAGAATTAAAAGAAGTTATTTTAGATTTACATAAAAATGGTATTTATCCAAGTGATAAAGCATTAAGGAAAAAATTATCCAATCCAAATTATTTATTGGATCCAGAAATAAGGAAGGTTTGGAAAGGAGAATTAGCTTTATTAGGTTATAAATAATGTTGGTTTTTAATCCTCGTAATCGTAGGGTACTTTGGGTGTCTAGGTGCACTATTGCTGCAAACCGAAGTGTAACGACATTAATTAAATGATAGTGACCTGCTGGTCTCAAGTATGTTATTTAACTAACGGTGGCGATAATCCATGAGGGTTTATCGCTTTTTTTTGTTGAAATCCTTACTAAGCTAACGGGGCAGGTTTAATAGCAGGTATTTTAATAATATTGTTGAATGTAAAATACTTAAGCCGCCATTTTGTTTGGTGGTTTTCTATTGCCATAAAAAAAATTTATAAAAATTAATAGATTCTTTGTAACGAAATTGGCTTAAATCGGATATATAGACGAAAGGAGGAAAAGGCTTGGGAGAACTAGATGAAATTTATTGCAATTATGCTGAAGAAGTATTCAAATATCTAATGTGTCTTTGCCACAACTCAGATTTATCAGAAGAACTAACGCAAGAAACCTTCTATCAAGCTGTAAAATCCATTGATAGATATAATGGTGAATGTAAAATGTCAGTTTGGCTATGTCAAATAGCAAAGCACTCCTATTATAAGTACTTGGAACGTAATAAAAAACAGCAAAGGGATATGTTCCAAGATGACACATTACATACTTCTCCTGAAGCTAAACTTATTCATTCGGAAGATAAAATTGCTCTATATAGAATAATACACTTACTTGAAGAACCTTATAAAGAGGTTTTTCTTTTAAGAATCTTAGGTGATCTAAGTTTCAAAGAAATAGGAGAAATACAACTGAAAAATGAAAACTGGGCGAGAGTTACTTTTTATAGGGCTAAGATGAAATTAAGGGAAAGGGGTAAGGATAACAATGGGCAATAAATGCAATATAGTGAGAGATTTACTGCCATCTTATATTGATCATTTGTGTAGCCAAGATAGTATACATTTTATTGAGGAACACATAAATACTTGTAAAAAATGTAGAGAAGTATTAGAAAATATGAAAAATGATGTTGATATTTCCGTTGAGATAGATGAAGTGTATAAAGTGGAAGTAAAGAGACCCTTCCAAAAAGTATCCAGATTCTTCAATGAACAAAAAAAACTGACGAAATATTTATTCCTGTCTACACTTTTCTCCTTGCTGTTTGGATTCATTTTTCTAACTCATTCGATAATAAAATTTAGTGAGTATAATGAAGAAGTATCTGAGTTCGAAGTAGTAGACAAAGAAAAAGATGCCATTATGTATGATGTATTTCATATTCTTGGATCCTCAACAGAAGTGACTGAAAAAGAAGAAAAACAACTTCTTACTATTTTTAAAAAGTATAATGAAAAACTTAATTTGTTAGCTGTTTTTTCAGCAGCAGATATAGAGGATTGGTTAAAGGAAAATGCTTCTGTAAAACAGAAGCCTACAACGATCTATCCTATTGAATATAAGAAAGCCGACACCGTTATTGGGAACGAAGGAATACTTAGAAAGAATGAGCCCATTACTCCTAGTGGCTATGATTTAGGAACTGTTGTGATGGCGAATAAACTGTGGGTCATTCAATATGAATACAAAAATTCGTATGAACACACTGTTGAGAAACATCACCAATTAACTTATTACGGACCAAACACTTGGAGTATTTTT
Source organism: Peribacillus acanthi (assembly GCF_003073175.1). GTDB lineage: Bacteria > Bacillota > Bacilli > Bacillales > DSM-1321 > Bacillus_BN > Bacillus_BN acanthi. Next base: position 3,924 of record NZ_QBBX01000015.1, on the reverse strand, counting down.
CAGGCACCGATACTTTTATTTACTTTATTTAGTGTTCTTTTAATATTTTGGTTAGTTCTTAGGAGACAAAATAAACGTCTTAAAGATGTAATGGGATAATATATTAACATTTATCATTAACGTAGAGCTTTTAGGCATAAATTCAAAAAGTGAAATATAATATTGTGAACAAATGTACTGAAAGTAACTGGGGTTTCGATAAGGAGCTTCTATTGTAGAAACGGGGCAGTTTAACTGTGCGAAATGTTTCTAGTCTAAATGGAGGGTGGTCACATCACTCTGGTAAAAGCTAGACAGTTCCTCTCGGAACTGAAGGATTATATCGAAGAATCAAATGATGGGGTAACGCCTTGAAGGGTTCTCTCTTAGTCGAATAGCACTGGATTTAGTAAGAATGATAGTGTTATAAGCTCGGCGAAAAGGCGTGAGAATTTACCGTACCAGTTCGGCTGACGAAAGCCTACCCGCGGGGGTGGTGTAAATCATGATGCTTGAGTTGAATGAATATGGTGAGAATGTGAATAAACCAAAAAGAAATGGTTAAACTGACGAACTTCTGAATGTACGGGTCTATAACTGCGATACATAGAAATGTGTATATCACCAAATTGTGAGGTTGGATGTGGATGAGTAAAAATAGCTAATATGAAAATCCATGATACGTTACAGGCGTATGAATGCTAACAGGCTTAAAGGAAGCACCTAAGTTCATTCCATAATAGATATAATTCAACGTTGTAAGCTGATAACGTGGAGGACTTACTTCTAATGAAACGGTGGCAAGGAAACCATTAATAATAGTAGTTACTGCATAACTTGCTTTTGTATCAGTGAAAGTGGTGGCACAGTACCAATGAAATGTCTAATCCACATGGAGGGATAGCCACTAGACTAATGAAGATTTATTCAACCATGTAAGACAGTTCTTAAACGATTAATAAGGTTCTCGTGAGACTAAAAGAGGTTTAACTCCGAAAGGAGTTGCCGACTTATTGAAACGGAAGAAACTGAGACATGCCGAGTATTACAATATGCAAGATTGTTTTGACAGATTGTACGCTCAAAGTGTCAGTGGTTACCAATTCTATAACTTAACGGATTTAATGAGTTCTGAAGATAATATACGACTTGCCTACCGAAACATTAAACGAAACTCGGGTAGCAAAACTGCGGGAACAGATAAGTTAACTATTAAAGATATTCTTCACTTATCAGTGGAAGATGTGGTAGCGAAGGTTCAAGTCATGTTCAAATGGTATGAACCACAAACAGTAAGGCGTGTTTTCATCCCAAAAGGACAAGGGAAAACTAGACCTCTGGGGATTCCAACGATATGGGATAGAATCTTTCAACAATGTATTCTTCAAATCCTAGAGCCAATTTGTGAAGCTAAATTCCATAAACATAGTTATGGATTCAGACCGAATCGCAGCACTCATCATGCCAAAACCAGGCTTGAATTTCTTATCAATCAAGCTGGACTTTACCATTGTGTCGATGTAGATATAAAAGGTTTCTTTGACAACGTGAATCATAGTAAATTACTAAAACAAATATGGTCACTTGGTATTAAGGATAAACCACTTCTTTCTATTATATCTAGACTTTTGAAAGCAGAGATAGAAGGAGAAGGTATCCCATGCAGAGGAACCCCGCAAGGAGGAATTCTGTCTCCTTTATTATCCAACATTGTATTAAATGAATTGGATTGGTGGGTCAGTGACCAATGGGAAACGTTTAAAAGTAAATATACATACTCAACCAATGGAAGTAAGTATCAGTTCCTAAAGAAAACAGCTTTGAAAGAGTGCTTTATCGTCCGCTATGCGGACGATTTTAAATTAATGTGCCGAACAAGGTCACAGGCAATTAGAATAAATTATGCAGTGAAAGACTTTTTGAAAAACAGATTACATCTAGAAACAAGTGAAGAGAAATCTAGGGTTATTAACTTAAAGAAGAACTCTTCCGAGTTTCTTGGTTTTTCCATAAAAGTAATTAGAAAAGGAAAAACAAGATTTGGCTATGTAGCTAGGTCTGATATGTCCAAAAAGGCGAAAGGACATGCATTCCAAAAGATTAAAGAAGCCATAAAAGTAGTCAAGAAAAAGCCGAGCATACAGACTGTTTGGAATTTCAATACTGTAGTCATGGGGATTCAAAATTATTACTCTGTCGCTACTCAAATCACAATTAATCTTAATGAGTTAAACTCTCATTTACGCAGAACGTTATATAATCAACTGAAGAATATTAGAACAGAGGCAATTTTTCATGATATGACTAAGACCTTACAGAAAAGGTATAAGGGTTACAAGGCAAAACTATTCAAGATACAAGGAATGGTTTTTGTGCCTATCCATGCACAACGGTGGAAAAACACACTTTGTTTTTCCCAACAGACTTGTAACTATACTACCGAAGGTAGAGCAAGAATACACAATAGTTTGAAGGCAATTGATAAAACTATGCTTTCTTACATCATGAGAAACTACATTCCAAGTCGATCAATTGAATATAATGACAACAGGATCAGTAAGTTCATTGCCCAATATGGTAAATGTGCCATATTAGAAGAAGAGTTAGGGATTAATGAATGGCATTGTCATCACATTACCCCATTTCACCTTTCAAAAGATGATAGCTATTCTAATTTGATTATTGTTGATAAAGCTATTCATCAACTGATTCATCTAAAAGATAAGGTTAAAATTGAAACTCTTCTAGCCTCTTTAAAGCTTAACTCTAAGCAAAAAGAAAAAGTAAATAAACTTCGATTAAGATGTCAAAATGAAATAATCTAACATTGGAAAAACAGCACTCGTCTGCTTAATACATAGAAAGAATAAATTGGTTTAGTTGGAACGCCGTATGAGATGAAAGTCTCACGTACGGTGTGAGCAGGGGGAAAAGGGAGCGATAACTTCAAACCCTTACCTATCTGTATTAAGAAGGTGAATTAGGTAAATTCAGCGAATTTACAAGGGAGATATAAAGAAACTGGGGGTAAAGATTTGAATACAACAAAGAATGTTTGGGTTATATTTGTAACTCTTAACGGAAATCGCTTTCCAAATTTCTTTCCAATAGGAGTCTATTTAACTGAAACGAAAGCTAAAGAACAACTGGTAAATCTACCGAAGGACAATAATTATCAATTGTTTAAATTTCCAGTGGATGAGTTCTTTGGTTATTTTAATAAAAATGGTGAATTGGTCGGTATGGATGGAGTAAATCATTGGCATTACCACTATAAAGATGAAGTGGAAGGATCATAAATAGGAAGCTATTTACTTAACAAACGGGGCAGGTTAGTGAATAATCCCATAAAGATAGTCATATCTTTTATTGGAGGTGCTTCAATTGAAAAAAAGTATTATTGGTACTGTGATAGTTGTATTGGTTGTTGTAGCGTTATTCCTCATTGACCGAACAAGTCACAAAGTTGATGTTGATAATAAGCAAGTTGAACAAGCATATATCGATGAATTGTCTGAAAGGACACTAAAGTTAGCGAAATTATTGAAACAGAATAAGGAATTTTCATTAAATTCAATTAAGGTTGACACGGAAAATTTTCCGAATCGCGTGATTTATGTAAATTTGGTATCCAATAACTTAAATGATGTGAGTGATATTGAGAAATCGGTTCGTGAGATACTCCAATCTGAAAAGGCACAATTATTGATTCAGAAGAAAGAAACTTTTGATATTATTGTCTTAAATAAAGATGGAGAAAAAATAAATTAAAGTACAATCAAAAAACTACCTGATTATATAAATCGATGTAGTTTTTTTTGCGTTGTCTCACTTATATGACATTGGCGTCAATTTCTTCTTTAACTAAACCAGCTAATAGTTTGTCAATATCTTTCAATTAAATCTTAAAATTTTTCATGCTATACTAAATTTACGCATACCAAA
>NZ_QBBX01000014.1:112573-112898 GCF_003073175.1 Peribacillus acanthi | reverse complement strand
TTCTTGCGTTTGGCGACAATCTTACGGATATTGGAAGCTGAACCTTCAAAATCATATTCATCTACTAATCTTTCAAATATCCTTGCAGCTGTGTGTTTTTGTTTTCCCCAACTTTTAAGATCATCCTTTAACCATTGATCAATGATCGGTAACACTCGTTTAGTTTCATCAGAATACTCTTTGGTATTGTAGGTCATTTGACGATTTATAGTGGTAGGGGCTATGTTTTGCTTTAAATACTTACTTACAGTATTCCTTGAAATACCAAGTTTTTTTGAGATTTCACGTTGTGATAATCCTTCAACCTCTTTTAGAAATTTGATAT
>NZ_QBBX01000014.1:100407-112553 GCF_003073175.1 Peribacillus acanthi | reverse complement strand
TTGATAAAATTGGAAATCATGTGGCTCATTTTTAATGTGATCAAACTAATGAAAAGTGGCTCAAATTTAAATTATCAAATACACCTTTTGCTTTCTACTTACAAGGGATCCCATTTTTCGTGCATCAAGAAACAGAATTTCATCCTTTCTTGAACGGAATTCCCTATTGCCATCTTTGTTTTTACTTAAGAAAAATAAGCAACATGGTATTCCCGTAGTAAAGAACAATTTTTCAGGAAGTTGTACTATACAGTCCACATATCCTTCATCCACTAGCGTCTGACGTACTTCTTTTTCTTCTCTAACACCAGATGTCATGGCACCATTTGCCATTACAAATCCTGCTGTCCCCTGATCATTTAAGTGATAAAGGAAATGTTGCATCCACATGTAATTAGCATTACTGTTGGTCACTGGCCCAATTAATCGAGGGTCATTCTTAGCAATTCTATCTGCTCCCCAATCTTTCTGATTAAATGGTGGATTAGCAATAACATAGTCTGCTTTCAACTCTGGAAACTGATCGTCTAATAGTGAGTCACCCAAACGAATGTCTGCATTTAAACCATGAAGTAAAACGTTCATCTTTCCTAGGCGGACAGTTGTTGTTACATTTTCTTGTCCATAAAATGAAAGTGCACGTTTTCTTGGTGCATACTCTTCACTTTGTATAAACATTCCCCCTGACCCACAAGCAGGGTCAAATACTTTCCCCTGAATTGGTTCAAGCATTGCTACAAGTAATTCAACGATACTTGAAGGGGTAAAGAATTCTCCTCCTCGATTACCTTCAGATGATGCGAAGGAACCTATAAAATACTCATAAGTGCGACCTAAAACATCGACACTTGCTCTATCATTGGCACTGAAAACATCCCTCGAAAATACTTCTATTAAACCAGCCACATTTTCTGCTGGAATATTTGAGCCCTGATAAATACGAGGTAACATTCCTTCAAGTTCTGGGTTTTCTTCTTCGATTCGTTTCATTGCATTATCAATTATCTCTTTGATATTAGGTTGTTTTGCCTGTTGCATTATAAAAGACCATCGCGCCTCTTCAGGAACAAAAAATACATTTTCAGACATGTATTGGTCACGGTCTTCTATAATAATTGATTGTGTTTCTTTATCTTCTGTATACCAATCACTTGATGGGTCAGTAACCATTTGTTCGAGAGTTAAACGGCGTTGTTCATACTTGTTAGATAGATATCGTAAAAAGATTAAGGGTAATACATAATGTTTATAGTCACTAGGAGCAACACTCCCACGCATTTTATTTGCCGCATCAAATAAGTCTTTCTGAAAATCTATATCTGCTTGTGCTTTCATAACTTTTCCTCCTGAATTAAGAAACGAACTTCTATATAATTACCTATTTTATCATATATTTAAAAATCCATTTATAGGAATTAATATTAAAGTAATAGTATCTAAATTAACAAACACAGCCATTGAAGCTTTGCTTCAATGGCTGTGTTTACAAATTCCTTTTATTTTAACTTAACTTATTTTTCGCCTTTGACTCAAGTTTGTCTTTTATACTAACTATATTGTCTTTGTATACGTTAGTCTGAGTTTTTAGATATCCCTCTTCTAACCCTAGTAATTCTTCAACCTCTTCACGATAAAGGCTTAGTCCATAATGATCAGATAATTTATACATGAATTCATCACCAGTAATATAATTATTTTCAATTAGCAGTTCAACTGCCTGCTTCATTGATACTGGGTCTCTCATATCTTTAATATCGTCAAGTGGCTCTTTTGTTCTCCAACCTTTTTGACTAATAGAACGTTGCATATATTGGTATGTCCCATCAGAAATAACACCTAGTTTATAGGCACGCATAACCATTGCTCCAATAGAAACACACCACTTCTTTTTAAGTGTTTTATAATACATCAAATCATTAGGATGTATTGATACATCTTTATAAAAACTGTCTTTTGGTAAGAGAAATGCTGCAGCAAAATCATTTGCTTCTTGTTCTATTTGTTTAAATTCTTCTTTACTCAAATCATCAAGATTCATATATGGATCATGCAATACTTTATGTCCTAATTCATGAGCAACATCAAATTGACGTCTATAAAATGAATTCTTATCATTCCCTAGAACTATTGAATAGTATTGTTTACCATTTACCTCATGTTGTGAACCAAAGGCGTCTATTGACTTTTTATCGAGATTCAGGGAGGAAATAACGAAACCCTTTGTTTCAAGTAAATAAACAATATCCTTTACTGGCTTGTCCCCTAGTCCCCATGATTCCCTTAATCTTTCTGCTATTTCCTCCACATTTTCCGTGTCACGCTCTGTGAAATCAGGAACATCTAATTCTGGAAAATCTACGTATTCCTCCAGTAATGAACGAATAATGGTTAGATATTTAACTCTATCATGTTGCATTTCTCTTTCTTTTTTACCTGTAGTTAATAGGGAGCGAAAATAAGTATTTCCTGTCTTGACTTCAACCGAATTTTCATAAAAATATTCTTTGGGAAATCTTAACAACTGGCTTATTTGTAATAGTGATTCAAATGTTGGAACAGCCTTATCATTTTCATATTTAGAAATCATTTGTTTACTTACACCTAAATCATTTGCAAGGTCCGTTATCGTAAGCCCTCTATATATTCTTCCTTCTCTTAGTCTTGAACCATTGAATTGTCGTTCTAACACGCCATTTCCTCCTTATAATAAGAGGAGTTATTAACTATTTTCTTCCTCTATTAAATCCTCTTTTTCCTGTTTTTTTGTAGCAATATCATTCTCAAAGTAAGTTTTTCGTTTTTTAATTGATTGCTTAACTTTAGGAATTACTGTTACACTCTCAGTATTATCTATGACCTCTTCGTCTAATACAAGAATATTTCCATATTGCTCTTCTGGTACAAATGATGACCAATTCTCAACATCAAGTAGTTCAAAAAAGCGATTATACAACTTCGCTTCCACTCCTACTATTTTCCGGTCTTCTTCCTGAGCGACAATAAAAATTACTTGATTGACTAAAGGATATTCTTCTCCAAGAATTTTTTGTGCTTCTTGAATTCTTTTAGTCTCATAATCTTCAGGTAAAGTTGAGAACAGTGATGTTTGTTGATTATCTAACTCTACTGGCCCACTATTTAATGAAGTAAAAGCATGGAAATAATGAATTTTCTTGTTCCCAAGATTTTTAATCACAATATCCAAGTTCTTCTCTTTTGTAAATACGTATAAATCCCCAGTAATTTCATTCAAAACACAAACAAAACTCCAAATTCCTCTTCTTTTGGTTAAAACGAGTAACTTATTTTCAAGAGCAATCTGTTTAATCCGTCTAAATCGAATATCCCAAGCCCCGCCATTTTTAAAATTCCCTGTATCAAGGCCATACTCTTGTTTTATTTCGTTTACAACGTCATTCGTTGCTTCAGCAAATGCCTTCACCAAATCTCCTACAACTGATTGATTGATACCTGAAGTAATGTTCAACTACTGTTCCCTCTCTTCCTTATATCATTTATATTATTTAATATAACTATACTACATTTTCGATAAAAAAGTAAACCAAATGTTTTTATTTTCAGAAATAATAACCCTATCAAATATTGTTGTTGATGATAGATAATAAAAAATTCCATTGAATATTTGCTTCAATGGATTTCCTATAGTACATAAAAACCAATATTAATCTTTTTTAGAGTAGAGTACCTATAGAGCAGTATTATTTATTCCACCAACTTGTTCAGCCACTCTTTTTCAAGCACAACTTCCAACCTTTGCTTTACCACTATTTGTGATAATGTACAGTTCCATTTGTGGTAAAACTTATAGTACCATGTTGTGTTGGTGCGAATATGGGCGTATGTTAATAGGATTTAATTTCTAAAATATTTCCGTCCGGGTCTACAACATGGAATACGGAATGCAAAGAACTTCTTCTTACCTGAAAATTTTTTGACTCTAGTAGTCGATAAAAATAAAATATTTGCATCGGCTTAGATTCCCGTATTGCTTTAGTGAGTGCTAAAATAATTTCGTGATTAGGGGTCAGAACTTGCATATCTATATTACTGTTTTTAATTTTCAGTTTCCTTCTAGAGCGGTGAAGTGCTGTTTTAATAGATTCATTACTCACCCTTAACATTGACGCTATTTCTTTTGAAGTGTAGCCAAATACATCTTTCAAGGTGATAAGCATAGACTGTTTCAATGGCAAAGTGGTAAGTAAAATTTCAATTAAACTAAAGTGTTCTATTGAATCATATACTTCTCCATAAAATTCCTCTTTAAATTGTATTATTTCTTTACTTTTTCTTTTTTCGTCAATAAAAAGATTTTTAGCCACAGTACATAGAAAAGAGAAGTTGAACTCTCTATTCGGTTCTGTCTTTTTAAATCTATAAACCTTCAGCATCGTTTCTTGTACTAGATCCTCGGCTATCCAAGGTGGCCCTGACAACTTTAAGCAATATTTATAAAGTTTCTTAATCTCAAACTCTAAATTTTCAAAAATCATTTTTCCCACCTTTTTATTTAAATTTATTTATGTAAGTGTAACTTTTACACTATTATATTAGTTATAAGTAAGAATTTCATTTCAAGGAGGAAGATTATGTTTAAAGTAGGTAGTATTTTTATTCCAGTTACAGACATTGAAAAATCTACAGATTGGTATGTAAAGTTTCTTGGTGTAAAGATAATCGATAGTTGGGGAGATGGTGCTGGATTTTATTTACCAACTGGGTCAACACAATTAGCCTTAGTAAAAGTTAAATCCCCGCAACCCACTGAGTTTATTACCGAGGGTGACCAGAAGAATTCCTATTTTAATTTTGTCGTTGATGATATTGAATCGGCACATCAACATTTTAAAAATAATGGCATAGTTACTACTGAAATCGATGATTTTGGTGGAATGAAATTTTTTGATTTCTTTGACTTGGACGGTAATCCATTTAGTGTAGTTAATGAAGTTGATGGTTCTCCTTACCACTCAGATAATGTTAGAAAAATGCAAGAAAGAGATAAAAAGAATAAATAATTATTTATAAAAAAGAATTACCATTCAAATAGATTGGTAATTCTTTTTTGTATTTGCTTCCAACAGGAGATCTTTTATATACATATTCATTCTTTTAAAGTATTTTTTCTAGCCACTCTTTATCTAAAATAACTTCAACTCTTTGCTTTACCACTATTTGTGATACGGTTCTCCGTAGTGTATCTAAATGAGGTTTTTATTAGTTATGTCTACAAAATTTCACGTTCTTTTAAAATTTTGTAACTTAAATATTTCTCAATAGTATTCTTGATTACCCTTGAATTGGTTAAGTTGCTTAGTTCACCAGCCAATTCTGCTAGCATAGATTCTCTGTCAATCGATAACAGAATGTCTTTTTCCTCTTGTGGCAGGCTTTCAAAAGATTCATTGAATCGACTAGTCAATAATAAATACTTATCCTCATCGCTTAATTCTTCGAACCGAATACATTCAGTAATTCTAGAAAAGATAGCTGAACCTACATTCTTTTCAATTTCATCTTTTGTGGAGTAGTTTGATGTACAAATGAAAATTGCATTGTCGACTTTAGCGGTATAATTCCTATCTTCTATTTTCCCCTCGTCGAAAAGTTCATAAAATGCACTATATAAATTAGGGTTTACTTTATCAAACTCATCAAATAATACAACATTGGTCTCTCTGTAAAGTAAATCCTTCGCTAAACTATCCTCTTGAGGGTCTGAACCAAACAAAAATCTGAAAGCGTGTTCTGTTTGATACATTGATAATTGAAATCTTTTAATATTATCATTATCATATATTGCTTCGGATATTATTTTAGCTGTTTCAGTTTTTCCCACTCCAGGAGGGCCATAAAACATAATGACTATTGGTTTGTTACTGTGCCGAACCCTTGATACATTAATGACAGGTAGTAAAACGTTTTGTACATGTTCTTGTCCTATAATCCTCTCTTGATAAATCCTTTTAAGTTCTGTTAGTTTCTCTACTGCAAGCTTCCCATAGTCATGGTATTTTATCTCCACAACATGATTCCTTTGAAGTGATGCGACGATATTGTTTGGTGGATTTTGAAAGTAAATATTCTCACATTCCAAATTTCTAAACAAAAGCATTATATTGTTGATTAAACTTGTAGACATTGAAGCGTACTCTTGTCTATAACAAACTATCGTGTTGTAAGTGTATTCTCTTGGACTCCAAGATGAATCTTCTGTTCTAATAGTAAAAGAGCGTTCTGTTTCAACTACTTGCATCATTACTTCATTCATTGTCACAAATGAATCTTCATCAATAAACTCTTTAAAAGCATTATCTGGACCATAAAAAATGTTAACTTTCATTATTAGCAACTCCAGCCAATATAACATCGTAAACACTTAAAAGTTTTTCGTTACTCTTTTTTTCATTTTTAGAGCCTTCATTGTTCTCTCTTTCAACAAGATTTTCAAAGGCACTATTATTATCTGTGGACTTTTTCTCACCGAATTCGGATTCCCATTCTAAATGAGATTCTTCACATTCTCCCACCTTTATTCCAATAACAGTTAACTCCATCTTTGTTAAATCATTAAGTCTATAGTTGTTTCTTAATGCATTGAAATTAAATCGGAATACTTTCTTGTTTGTATCATTATTATGAACTGAGACTAATTCGTAGTAACCCTTTGCATCACTGAAAATCTGGTCTAATGCACTTAGCTGGATAGGCATATCGCTACCAAAAGATTCTTCTTTAATTATTTTTAACATCGGAGAAATCATCTTTAAATAAGTGACTGAATTGGGAACAAATCCAAGTCTTACTTTGTCAAAGATTCCAAAATTCATTGCTAAATTTTCTGGTTGCTCATTTTTATCTATATATACATCTTCTAAGAAATTTGATAACACAGTACTACTAAGTGTTTCACTTACTTTGTTATCTCCAGTTCTATTGTAGGATGCAGTCCCAGCAATCCTACCTTTGATTCCAAACAATGAATCAACTATAAATGAAAGTATCTTAGGGTCGGTTGATGCCTCAATGCCCACTTCTCCAGCAATTTTTTTCACACGTTGAATGATATCCGTAGATACTTTATCATAACGTCCACCATGCTTTGCCTCTAAATAATCTAGAGCAGAACCCTCATCAAAATAAACTATCTTTAAAAAGTGAGCTTTATTTTTTTCCTTTTTCAAAGCAATTCCCCCGATTTATAAAGATATCTCTATTAAATAATGATTTCTTATAAATTCATCAAAAGCCACTTTTGACATTACCTAAGCAATACTTATGATGAAGCCTAATATTCACTTTTCAATACCTTAAGTCTAATCTACTATTTTATTAAAAAGGAACCTAATCTCCATTGATTCCACTGATTCTTTTTTTCTGCTCTCCCAGGAGCAACACAAAAGTCATTTATTACCGTAGCATCTCCTGAATAATCAAATGGAAGTGAATCTTTATTTTGATTTACATATTGAGCAATATACTTACGGGCAGCAGTTATACCTGATAAATCGTCTTGTAATAGCTCAATCTTATCATTATAGAATTTATCTACCTTATATGGTTTATGTGACTTACTACCTGTTATAATAAAATAAAGTTCGTCACTCTTATTTATATGACCTATAATTTCTTTAGGCATACCTGACGAACGTCTCTTGGACCTGAATTTATTTTTTAATATTAAGAAATTTTGTAATAGATAACGAAGAACTTCATCATCAGTTTTAATCTCTTCCAAACTCTCCATAATATTATCCCATGTAAGGCGAATAACTTGAACATCTTCCTTACCTATCAATCTTTTATGTGCTGATATTTGTCCCTCATCTAAAACTCCTCTTATTTTGAATTCAAAAAGTATATTGAAATTTTCTCCACAAATCCATGCATCTGGTATTGACCCGGAATTATCCTCTAATTCTGAATGGGGTAAACCACTTTTATATGGAGCAATACCAATAACAAACTCATACTCTTTTTGTGGTTGGGGGCAAAATTTCTTTCTTGTATGTATAGACAAGGAAGTATGTTGAAAATCAAGAGATTCCTGCGGTATTAATTCCTTAAGAAACTGAGGTAAAATTAATTGGTTTTTATAATCTAAGATACACATTAGTATGTGTGTATAATGGTCTTCTTCTTGTCCCTGATACTGAAAGATGTTCAATCTTTTGCCTCCTAAAAATTGAAATTTCATTGAAAATTTATCATGGAATTCATAACCATCAACTTTAAGCATTTAAAATGGAGAAGATGGAAATAGACTGAGTAAATCTTTCATAGTTTCTTCGCCTATGTCTATTCAACTTAACTCATATAAGTTGAACTTAAATAGTATTCAACCCACATATTTTTTTCTTTACTGAACTTAAGCCTTATCAGCAACAGAGGCATCTATTATATTAATTACATGACTAGCAAATTCTTCTGTCAGCTGAATTTTATCCAATCCAAACATTAACCCATTAAGGTTTTTTCCCTTATTATTTTTAGTTATAGGTGCAATAAAATCGTATGAAGCTTGTATGCTTGAAATTGTATTATCAAAAGTATTCCATCTTTGACTATAAGCTGGACAAAGGTTCCTACCTTTAACTTCCCAAGGCCATCTGCTAGACGTCCCTTCCAAATAATAAGGACCTTCAATAACTTCAAAGTAACCTAACAACTTAGTCGTTCCCACACCGTAGCATATGAGAATATCTCCTGCTCTTACAGAAGTAGGTTTCTTCTTAGAGAAATGAAGCTCTTGTATATTTGTCGATAGTCTCCTCTGCTCAGAAAAGGGCTCGTCCGATACTCCAACAGGCTTAATAAAGTAACGTTTATCAGATGTAACTGTATGCTTTCTTTTTTTCAGTATATCACTGACAGTTAAACTTATTTTTGGTTCTTTAGACACAGGAGTTGCTTTTGAAAAGGCATCTATCTTTTTTATTATTTCTTCTAATTCTGTAGTAGTTAATACTCTGCTTTCAACACTATTGATTTCACTAATTAATTTTAATAATACATTACTATCGTCAACTAGAACGCCCCATTCATGATTAGTTTCTAATCCAGAATTAGTAAAATTAGCAGAAGTAATAATACCTTGGACTGGCACTCCTGATTTCAAAGATACATAGATTTTTCCATGCAACTTATTGTCAATACGGACGTTGAAACTTATATTATTCCTTTGGCAATTCACACCAAAGGAATAGAGTGAGTTTGATTTTTTTAATAAATCAGGACTATTATCTTTTAGTGTAGTTATCAACGAAATATGTCTGATATTCTTACCGTTTAGGTCTCTAAAAAAATCATCAAATGACTCCATTAGGAATGGACTTATTATCATAAGCTCATCTGCATTTAAGAGAATTTTTTTAACTTCAATATAATGGTTAGAAAAAATATTATTTAATAGTTTCATAATCTCCCTCACCTCATAGAGCTGTAACAATTTACCTATTTTAGTATACATTATTTTTGATTTCTATAAATAGTAAGGGAGAATTTACTTTCTTTTACACTTTCAAATAGTAATGTAATTGTATTTCTTCTAACTGAGAAATTCCTATTCTCAAACACAAGTAAGAATTTAATTGTATTTCTTCAACATATTCAAGTTCTAATCTATTTTGTAACAGTAAGTCTAATTCTTTAGAATCCTCAACTATTAATATTGCTTGATGATTTTCAAGAAGAAATTCTTCCATCCTTTCACCATTACTTAGATAATCGTATAAGTGAGAAAACTCACTGCTTAGGTAGTTTAACAATTCATCTGGTATACCTCCTGCAAGGTTATTAAGGTCTGTCAAACATTGAATCCTTTTCATCAACGATAACTCCTTGAAGGATTCTGTGTAACCTCTGATACTAAACAAGCTACAATTCCAACCACTGTTCCCATTAAAAAGTATTGCATTTTAATTCCCCCTTTATTTTTCGGCTACTGTTTTCTTCACATACACATAGATGGATACGCCAAACGCCACACCTGCTTTAAAAAGGTCAATTGGTGTCATGAACTCACCTCCTTTACCGTAAAATAAAACACGAAAAAAGAGACGAAAACTCTTATAGAGCAAACCTCTCTGACTTGTAAACGTATTGATTGTTCTACCTTTCCGACTGCCCATTTTTCATTCAAAGCTAATAGGCTTAACAAGTTCACCATCTTTCACCAAACCAATTCCGATATCCTTTAAACCATGCTTATCCTGAAATAAGTACACAACGTTCGATGCACCGCCATCGTAGAAGAATACCCAACATGTTAGTTCTGGTTTGTTTTCATCTGGAATAGTAGCCTTTACCGCTTCGTTGCTTACGTCATTTACTGAAAGAGTTCTAACATCCGCTTTCCAGTCCTTCCAAGCTAAATGTGGGTGATGCTCCTCCATGTAATTCCTGAATACATTAATAACGCTCATAGGTAATTTGCTCCTTTTTATAGATTAATTAAAATAGAAAAAGGGGGAGAGAACTCATCCGTAATAGATGAATCCTCTCCCCCTTTAAAGGTGAAGTGTTTTGCAACTTCTTTATTGAGTTGTATTTGTATCGTATCAATCTTTCGGTTCTCATTGATGGTGATTTGACGGATGAGCAGGTGCATCAGCCTTTTCCTCTGCTCTCTGGTCAATGACTCTTGATAGGCACTTTTGAAGTTCTGCATAACCTGTTTGACCATTGAAAAGTTTATGAGTTGTGTACCACCTTGCCCCATCTGCAGTTCAATTGGAGAAAGTCTCTCTTCAAGTCGTTCCTTTTCTTCATTCAAAGTGGATAACCGCTGCACAAGGTCTGCTTTTTGAATCAAATCATCTTCGTACAAACCAAGGACCTTCTCTTTCTTTTGTTGATTGGATTCTAGTGCCTTTTTCAAGGTCTCATATTCGTGTTGAAGCGGAGAAGAATCTCTTTCTTTCTTATTATTTATCCGTTCAACAATTTGCTCTATAAGCACGTCACTTGTGGCTATGTTTGATAGCTTTTCAAGTACATGAGGGTCTGCATAATCCGTTCTTACTCCATTCGAGCGACAAACCGCTGAACCTTTGTTCTTCCAAGCTCCACATACATAATACTCCAGAACCTTTTTTGTTCCGTCTTTGAGTGTATTCGTTGTCCTCCCAATCACCATTCCTGCCCCACATGCAGGACACTTCATGATACCAGTGAGCGGGAACTCGCCGTCATGTATTCGGTTAGGCTTGCCGGTTCTACTAGCCATGATATTTTTTGCTTTTTCCCATGTTTCTTCTGAAATGATGGCTTCGTGCTGCCCCTTTTCAATCACAGGGTGAGGATTGATATTGTTTCTTCTCTTCTCGTTCCAATCTCTTCGGACATTGTAACGTATAAATCCTGCGTAAAGGGGATTGCTTAGAATCGTTTTTACCCCGTTGATGGAGAAGTCTTTGTTCTTTTTTGTCCGGTGTCCTTCATTGTTGAGTTTGTTTGCGATGGATTTGTAACCATTCCCCTCAACGTAAAGGTCAAATACCTTTCGAACCGTTTGGGCTTCTGTTGGATTAACAACAAGCTGTGAGAGCTTTCTCTTTCGATTTTCTCCTGGGACGCTTACGACATCATAACCAAGCACTTGACCGCCATTCCAGGAACCTTCCTTTGCTCGTGCCAACATCCCCATTTTTACGTTTTGAGCGATATTGTCTCGTTCAAATTCAGCAATGACCGCCAACATCCGAAATTGCATTTTTCCTGCTGGAGTTTCTGTTTCGTAGCGTTCCGTAAATGAACGAAAAACAATGTTTCTCATTTCCAGTTCTTCGACAATATTTAGTAAGTCTTTTGTTTTACGAGAAAAACGGTTCACCTTCCAAACGAGCACTAAGTCAAAGTCTTTACCTTTGGCATCATGTAGTAATTGTTGCAAGGCAGGTCGTCCCTTAATATTTTTCCCACTTTTACCCCTATCCACGTATTCCTTATGGACAACGTAACCTTCTCGCTCACACATTTCCCTTAGTACTCGGACTTGTTCATCAATACTGTAGCCTTCCTCTGCCTGTTCCAATGTGGAGACTCTAGCATATATAGCTGCTCTTTTCTGTGTTCCAGTTCGGCTGAATTGGTCAAGCTGGTCGTCGAGCTGTCTCGCATAGTTC
>NZ_QBBX01000014.1:61533-100397 GCF_003073175.1 Peribacillus acanthi | reverse complement strand
GCATCAAGTTCACCCCCTTTCCTGTTTTCATCTTCAATTAACCAACGTGCTACCAGTGACAGTGGAATCCCTTGCATGGCCGCTAACCTTAAATGTCTAGTATTGAGTAATTTGCACATGTACTCAAACACTCTCAATCCTTCTCCTGTGGAAGTGTCGAAAGGTTCCGTTACTGAACAAATTTCCACACCATATCTTGCAAGCTCTCTTTCTATTTGTTGAAGTTCTTCCCCATCAGGAGAAAGCGTAAATATATCCCAAACAAGGACTGCTCCGAACAAACCTTCAGCAGCATCCTTCAACATTTGCTGCAATACTTTTCTTCTTTTCTCATGAGATTCCAAGCTTGGTTCCCAGTAGACTCTACTGACTTGATATCCAACCCGCTCACACTTGTCTTTTAAGACCTGGACGTCTCGATGAATTCTGTAACCCTCGGGTTGGGTCCACGATGTATTTCTTGTGTAAATTACTATCTTGTCTTGGTTCTGCTGTGCAGTTCCTTCTCTACTTATCATTGGAATCTCCTCCTTTGGGGTGTTTTGTAAGGTATTCTGAGACCATTTCTGCTAACATGTCTAAAAGATTTTGATATTCGTGGATAGAACCTTCTTTTTCGTTCATGGCAAGCTCTCCTCGTCGTAGTAATAATATATATTTCATTTCTTTGTAAGAAAGTGGGGGGAAGGGGTGGTTAGCTAAAACAAAACTTTTTTATGGGTTCTAAGCTTTTGGTATTGAGCAGTTTTTTGCTTTTCACACACCCCCTCCCCCCCTTAGAACTGAATAATATCGCCAGCAAGAGTCGGGAACTGTAAATCTTCCAAATCTATCAGCTTTATTCCGTCATAGTAGACTGTTCCTTTGACTTTCTTCTTTACAATCGGAATATTTTCACTATCTAAAATCACTCTGAAATAGCGCCAAAATACTTGACGTGATTTCGTTCCTTTGTCGTCAATCCCCTGAACATTTAGCCATTGACTATACATATTGTAGAAGTCTGACTGTTTAGTGCGATAACCAGCCTCTTGGACCACATGAGAGTGAAAAAAATCTCTCACTGGATTTTGCTCATCATAGTAAGCATTTTCGGTTTCTTCAATTGCTTTACAAGCACTGAACTGATAGTTATTGCTTCTCAACCGCTTCAATCCTAATATCGCCCAATTAAGAATTCCAGGCAGTTCCTTAAGCAGTTCGTCTTTTAAATCTACGTTTCGTTCTTCTTTCTTAAAGGTTCTTGAAAAAGGTACGATAATAAGTTTTCGGAAATAGCCTTCTGTAACGTCTGATGAGTCAGGAAGGTTGTTGACTAGAAACACCAAACGGCAGTATGGGCGATAACTAATCGCAGGACGATACTTAATGTTAATAGTGATGTTATCTCCACTAACAATCGCCTTGAAGTTTTCGGTCTTAAGTGCCTTTCCACCCATTTCGTTCTCAGCAGAAATGTTAAGTGACTTACCAATCATACTTTCCATACCGAATTGGTCATTGAACTTGGATAGAGGTACGCTGCTGACGTTTTCGGGTCCAACTAATTCAGTTACAATGGAAGCCAGTACACTTTTTCCATTGGCTCCACTACCATAGTAATAGACTGCTTTTTCTGCTTTTGTTTCTCCAGTCAGCCAGTATCCAATCAACTCTTGATGTACAGCGATTAGTTCATGATTGTTGAGTGTAATATCACGCATGAAGTCATCGAACTTAGGTGCTGTTGCATTCGCATCATAAGGAATTGGAATTTGAACTGTAGAAAGGTACATCGGCGAATGTTCATGTAGCCTGAACGTAGACAGATTCAACATTCCGTTCTTTAAGTTGATAAAGTTGCGTCCTATGTTCATCTCTTCAACAATAGGTGCTTCACGTTGGAGAGCGCGAATAATCTCAGTTTCATATGTGCTTTTCCAACTGTTCCATCTACCCTCATGCATCACTGCCCTGATTATTTTTCCGAGATTCACTTCAGATAGTTCTTCATATACACCCATTGTGTTGTATAGAAATAGTCTTCCGTCTTTTGTTGAACGCACATGGCAACGCTTGAGGAAATGCCTTGCAAAAACGTTGGCGTTGAAGTGGTATCGTTTCTTTTTGTCATCGTAAAGAAACCCTCTTTCTTCCGCCTTTCCAACCTTCAGAACTTGTCCTAGTTCCAAAAGCAACGCTTCCGGAACCAGTGAGTCAGTAATCAATTCAGCAAACTTGAATCGTTCTAAAGACTTGTGTTTAGGCATATCGTGGACATGTTCCATTAAAGCAGAGAAGAAAGATTCTTCCTCTCCAACCGCCTCCATGCTAATAGCAGTTACCAATAAGGATTGTTTTTCTGGAACATCAATCTCCTGAACCAAAACTCTAAGCGTCTCCGAAGATTCAAGCAATCTTAGTTTGCTGATTTGATGCTTTGATAAATAGTTGTGAGCTTCATTTTTATCTAGACGAACATTCTCATTTTCACTTACTTTTACCTGTGCTACATCAAATCGCTCGTTTGCTTGATTAGTGTGGGGTTGAGAAGCACTTGACTCCTCACTATTTGTATTAGGATTACTTTTGTGAATCACCGGTCGCCTAACCTTTTTCAATGCCATTACGCTACCTCCACAAACAGTTCAAATGAACTGCAATTAAAAATCTCAATGGGCTCGTTTTCCCTTGCGCCAAAACATTTTGAGTTAAACTCAGGGAAGAAGTTTATTAAGTCATTAGATACAGATTTCACTGATTCTTCAGGGTCATCCATGTAACAACCATCTTGAATTACAATACCTCGGATTCCGGTATGGTCTAGAAACTGAGCAAACTCTAGTTGCAAACCAGCGTATTGACCTCTAGTCATTACCATCTGAAAACCCTTAGGGTAGAAATCAATCTTTAAAAATGCTTCATCAATGTAGATTCGATTCGCAAGCACTTTCTGAGCTGAAAGGTCTTTTACTAATCGTTTTACAACTCTTTGCATTCCATCAGGAGAAGTCCCTTCAGGAATTGGAACCTGAGCTGCTAGACGATAGATTGCGTTGACACCGTCATAGTGGTCGTTCCTTGCCGCAGTTAAGGATGAAATTGCAATTTGATAATTGTCTTTTCTTAGAATCATAATCTATACCTCCGTTGTTGTTTTGGTTTACGATTCTCATTGTATTTGGGAATTAATGAATCATCACGGAAAGATTTTAGAGGAAATGCTCAAAAAAATATTCCTTGACATAACAAAAACCTTCTGAGCCATTAACGCCCAGAAGGTTTTTGTTGTTTTTGTTCTATTAGCTCTTGTATCTCTTGTTGAATAGATGGAGGAAGTTCAAGGAAATCTGCCGTAGTATACATCTTCTTTTTATTTAAGTGTGGATAAGAATTTACTACTTCAAGAAAGCATTCTTGGAATAGTAACTGCTGTTCTGCTTGCTGTCTATACACAGCACTTAATGTCCTTAAATCATTCATATATTGTTTCTGAAATTCTAGTTTTGACTTTAGGCTGCTCAGGTCATCAAATAGAGAAAAATCATTCTTAACAATACGCATCACCTCATTAATATTTTTCTCGCTCTCCAAGTAATAGTCATCGCTCATTTGGTCTTGCAGCCAGTCTCCAAATAACTTATTGTCTTCTTCTGTCAACTTTTGGCTTTCAATCTCTGCTAAAATCTCAATTAAGGTTGTCAGAGCTTTTTCATCTGTTTCTTGCTGTAATGTCTTTCCCTTAACCAGTTTTTTATTTAACAGGTCTAATGCTTCTTCATTTTTTGGATTTTCTAACATATTTCTAATCAACTTAACATAGGCATCTAGTTGCTCTATCGGAGCTTCAAACCTCTTAGTCTGATGTCCCAACATTTTACGGACTTTATTTATATGACTTCCAATTCTTTTTCTATTGGATTCAAACACACTGGAGTTAGTATCTTCATCTCCATAAACTTCTTTCGTTAGGTCTGTTATGTTAAAAGTATTCTTAGACACCTTAAAATCCGCCTTTCATTAAATCATTCTAAAAAAAAACCGGAAATGAGAATCCGATTTTCATCTTGTACTCCTTATCTTACACTATTACATTTTATATCAATATCTCCTTCTAAGTAATCCACAAACCACCAATCTTCAAATCCTATTTTTCGTTGATAGATATTTTCGCTTTCAAGACAAATCTTTATTTCGATTTCTTCCCCATTATCTTTGCCTGTAAAATATACAAAAGACCAATCTTCCATATCGAAGGTTACACACTGATATGAGCGTTCTTCTAATTCAGTAATATACGCTGTATATATCATTTCTCAATATCCTTTTCTTGCAGTAATACTTCTTCATAAATTTTCTCGTCATTCTTCAGACAAACTAAATAGAGTGGTTGATTCGTATCAGCATTAGATGCTACACAAACCAACCACTCATGTTCTGCATTATTGTAAACACAAGAATGTACCATTACTATTTCCGGAGTAATGGTAAGCAATTCTTCTGTCACAAGTTTTTCATCAAGTTCCTCTTTATACAAAAGAACTGACTCCTCTCCAACTTGTTCTTCATCAACATCAATTCCAAATTGTAAAGACATAAAGATAGCGAAATGTTCGGCGTTATAGTAACACATTACCCTTCCCCCCTTATATGTATCCTTTTTCTTTCAAGGATGTATACTTTCCCTCTCCAATAATAAGATGGTCCAACAGCTCAATACCCATCAGCTTACCTGCTTCAGCAAGACGTTTTGTAACATCAATGTCTTCTCTTGATGGAGTGGTTTCTCCAGAAGGGTGATTATGGGCTACCATGATGCTCGCTGCAGATGACAAGATAGCCGATTTCATAACTTCACGAGGACTAACGATGCTGGCATTTAAGCTACCAATATGGCAGACATTTATAGATACAGGTTGGTTCTTGGTGTCTAAGTTTACAACAATGAAGTGCTCTCGGTCTTTGTCCTCCAGGAAGGTTTTGAGTAAGTCATAGGCATCCTGAGGTGAACGGATACTTCTTTTCTTATAAAGAATACTAGACTCTCTAACCAATTTAACAGTTACAATATTAACTCTCTTTGCAGGTGAATTTTTCATCTATCATTACTCTCCTCTAATTAAAATTAAAGAGTATGCTCTCATGTTTTATAGTAGACACGAGAGCATACTCTTCTTTACTCAAATAAATAATATATACTTATAATCCCTTTCTTTACAGCCACCCATTAATCGATGAATGAGTACGTGTAAAAAATAGAATCTTACGTTATAATGGTAAAAAATACTAAACGTTTTATGTAAATGGTGGTGATAGCAATGGCTAAAAATATTTCATTTTTAGAATTAGCTCGAAAAATACTATTAGAGACAAAGAGACCGATGACTGTTGAAGAGATATGGGACTATTCTATAAATACAGGCTACTATGAATTAGTAAACACTAAAGGAAAAACCCCCTGGAGAACGATGGGAGCACAAATTTATGTTAGTATAAGGGATAAAAAAGACTCATATTTTATTAAAATAGATTCAAAACCAAAAAAGTTCTTTTTAAAAGAATTATCAAATACAAACTATGAAATAAATCAAATAATTAAAGATGAAGAAACAGAGGTTGAGGAACCGAAAAACTTCTCTTTTAACGAAAGAGAACTACACCCTTTTATTACATATTACGCAAATACTTTTATGAATGTTTATACCAAAACTATCTTTCATGAAAAATCAAGCAAAAAGACGTATGCCCAATGGCTTCATCCTGACCTAGTTGGTGTATATTTTCCAATAGATGATTGGGATTCTGAAGTCTTAGATTTTGGAATGATTTTAGGCAGTCAGTTGATAAAAATTTATTCTTTTGAGGTTAAGAAGGAGCTAACTTTTTCTAATCTAAGAGAATCCTTTTTTCAAGCTGTATCTAATTCTTCATGGGCAAATGAAGGTTATTTAGTTGCTGCTAAGATATCACAAGATGATGAATTTATTACAGAATTAAAAAGACTATCTGCTTCCTTTGGAATAGGTATTATTAAATTAGATATTGAAGACCCGGATGCATCTGACGTAATGTTTCCTGCGAAATTTAGAAGTAATCTTGACTGGGACACTGTAAATAAAATCTCCAATCAAAATCCAGATTTTCGCGCATTCTTAAGAAGAGTGAAAAATGACTTATCAAATAAGGAAATCATTAAAGCGATGTACGATAAAGTCTTTGATTCTGATAGGCTAGTAAATATGTTAAAACCTTAATAGTCCTTTTTTATTTTATGTACTAATTTCCTTTATTCAGGGAATAGAGTAAAAAGAAGGGCTCCTCTTTTATATAAGGAGCCCCACCATAACTATATTATCAAACAAATTTTAGAAAATAATTTCATCATTATTGAATTTGTCACCAACATCTTCTAATGTTAAACTACCATCTTTAATTTTTTCCCCTCCCAATAATAGTTGCTCTACGCTTAGGACTGCACCTTTACGCTTTGTAAGATTACTTACACGAGCTAATTGTTTTTTATAGTCACCTTTAAAAAAACCACTTACGAATAAGAATTTAAAGTCCAAGATAGAATTAGGATACACTTTCCACCATTCGTTAGGATTAATAATAGCATTTCTATTATTATTTTCATCGACATAACGCTGCATTTCATCTGCCTGGGAGATTGGTAAACTATAACCATCTTTGTAAGCTTTGGTATCTAAAATTATTCCATAATCTGTTTTTAAACCATTGGTATATAGTGCGCCATCTGGTTTTCGACTCCCCCCTAGGTGCTTTCCATTATAATCATAACCTTCTTTCAAAAACTCAACTACTTTAAATTCGAACAAACGATTTTGCTTTGAATCCTGTGCAATTTCTATTAGTTCAATATATTCATGCGGTACGTGTTTTAACTTATGACGCAAATCGGATTTCTTCTTCTCCATTTCCCCCTTTACTAATGGTTCTGTTACGCCAAATTCAGGAATTTCGAATGGTTTAATTGTATCTTTAAAATGATAACCTTTATTCGTCACATTGATAAAAATTCCAGAGTTAATTAAACCTTTTACATCATTCTCAATTGTTTCTTCCAATTCTTCAAAGCCCAAAGCTTTTAATTTCACTTGAAGTTGAACAGTATTTAGAGCAGTGTTACTTCTCATTAACAAGTAAAGTGTATAAGCCCGTCTTGTTCTTACATACACTCTATCGTTAATGTTGGTAGCGAACATCTCCCAGTATACACGCTTTGGTACTCGTACATGTTTACTGGCACCTTTTGCTCTCCTTAACACATCAAGACCATCTTTTGTAATTTTAAAAGCATGAGATATATACTCATTTCGAGTAGAACCACCTACCGTTGGTACAACAAAATTTTTACGACCTTGTGCAACAAGCCCCATCTTTACAAGCCAGCCTGAAATCATCCGTGCATATTTATCCGCAGAACCTTCCCAATCAGAACGAATAGAATTCTTAATTGTTGGTGGTGATGAAGGTGCATTTGCTAACGCATCTAAAAATAAGTTTTGTGGTAATGAAGTAAAACCACTCTCTCCACTAAAGCCTAACTGTTTACCTAGGTCGAATTTTGTTAAATGCTCACCATTTTCAAGTAATGTCAATATTCGAATTGCTGGTGGATATGATGACAATGCTTCAATAAGTATGATTTTTTCATTTAGTGAATCATCTGTAGAACGAGAATATTCCAATCCAATATCAGTTAGGTAAAATGAGTCCTTATCTGAGTTATACTCAAGAAACCCCAATGCATGTGCCCAACGAACGAATCCATCAGAAGACCAATTATCAATGTATCCTTTTTTATTACCTTGGTCTTGAATCGCTGCTTGAATAATGGCATCACAAGGCGCTTGAGCTCTAACTGAAGTACCTGTACCAACTAACTCTTTATATGAGTAATAATTTTCTAATCGATTCATAGCAGCTATTAAAGTAGTTCTTACATCTTTATCTTTCACTAGATTTGGAATCTTTATATCCCTAACCTCTTTATATACTTTTGAGTTTTCATCGAATACTTGGACTGTTCGTTTTAGGTTCTCGAATTTACCTGGATTCTGTATCCAACCAAATGTACGAACCACTCGTTTTGTTGCCATCTAAATCACCTCGGTTTTTTTATAACTAAATTTTAACATATTCAGAAATAAAAAACCGATTGACTTAGGTCAATCGGAATAGTTCGTTATAAGCACTTCTTCACTTTCCCCTCGAGTTGTATTATGACTAGAATTGGCGTAATCATGGTGTAGGTAATTAATATGGTATTTCTTTGCCCATTCCAATAAAATGTGGTTTGTTTGTCCTTTGTGTTTAAGCACGTTTGATAAGGCAAATCGAACTCCGCTAGCATTTAAAGTATCTAGTATCTGTAAAAGTTTATACTCTTGGTCTTCATTCCAGTCTTTAAAACCTCGATTCCCATCGTTATAAGAGCCAGTAGTAATTAAGTAAGGCGGGTCACAATACACAAAGTCACCCTTACTTAGGTCCTTATAATTAAATAAATCAAACTCTTTTGTTGAGAATTCAATGTTTTTACTATGCAGCGCTTCAACAAATTTTATTAATTTAATCTCCAGAGCAGGAGAGAACTGACTACGATTACGTCCAAACGGATTGTTATATTCCTGATTGTTATTAAATCTAAATTGGTAATTAAATGAATAGCATATTAATGTATACAAGTCTAAGGGCTGCTTTGTTAAATTATAGTACTCTCTAAACTTTTTAAATCCTTCTTCATTTTCTTTTGAGAGATTATACTCCTTTATCCTATTGTGTATATGTTCTAAAACCTCTTCAACACTAAGACTTGCCATCTCTTTGAGGACGCCAATTACAAATGTATTAATATCATTTGCAATAATCCTGTTTGCATTGACATTAATAGCAACATTAAGACCTCCTGCGAATAAGTCAACGAAAGTGTTTATATCCTCAGGGAATAAAGGTATTATTTGCTTTAAAAGCTTGTACTTCCCACCAATATAATTTAGAGGACTTTTAATATATTCCTGTGCATGGTATTTACCCACTCTAATTGGAGGTCTTTTCAAAGTTGCGACATTATGTGTTGACCCAGTCTCAACTTTTATTCCATTTATGCTAAATAAATCTACCTTTTGGTATGATAAATCCTTCTTCTTTGAATTATTGTCTTCAAAGGCAACATCTTCAATTTCATCAGATAGTTCAATACTTCTATTCCCTTTTACTAAAGGAATATCTTTCTGGATATAGAAAAGTAATTCATTAAGATTAGATTCCTCTTGTTTATGTTTACTCTTGTATTTACGGTATGGTATTCTGGCTAAGTTAAAGGTGTCAGCTATACCATGTTTCTTTAGTACTTGTTCAATTTCATCAACCGTCATTAGACCTTCAGTACTGTAACTGACAATAATGTGTCGAAATTTTGCTTTTTCTATAAGGTCACTAAATACATTTAAGACGTCTCTCTTAGAACAGTATGCTGACTTGGTGTTTTGGTAAGGGCGCAAACCTGTTTTCCCGTATATTTCAGGATAATCGTAACGCGCTATTGTTTCAAGCAAATGGTAATTCGAGATATATTGCCTACTATTGTAAGGAGTGTCTATATATAGTACATCTCCACGCACCCGTTCTATTACTTGGTTTGCATCTTCATTAAAACTTTTATTTGTATAATAATTGTCTTTAACTTCAATTCTTTGTAGCTTTAGCTTGCTTAAGGCTCTTTTATCCCAGTGCTTCAAGTAAGCTCCATAAGTCCCAGAGATGTTCGAGATATATGGTATTGCCTCAATAAGTGTTGCTAATATATAAGCAAATTCTTTCTTGTTAATTAAGTTATTTTCTTTCCATTTATTAATTTGTTGCCTGATAAAGTCAATTCGGCTTGCATTCTCAACAGAAAAATACATTCGTTCACAACCATTATATGGTGAATAATTATGTGTTATAAAATAATCCGGTTTGATAATAATTTCTGCTGTTTCTAAAAATCCTAATGGGTCAGAAATCCCTCTTTGTTTTAATTTCGTGAACCTAGGAACATGGTTATTTTCAATACGTGCTTTCTGTAGAATATACGAGAAATATAAACTATCATTAGAATAAATGCAGTAATCTTTTTTAAAATATTCAGCTACAGTACCTGTTCCAGAAAACATGTCCATAAATACAGTAGGTGAATCTGTAATATTTTCATTAATAAACCCTTCTATGTTTGATAATAAATTTACCTTACTACCTATAAACCTCATTTTTTCACATCCTATAACATCCTTATTACATTTTGCTTTATTACTAAAAAAAATGCAAGGAATTTCTTTAAAGTTATATTAGAAAAATAAAAATAAGGGTTATTATAGAGTACAGGACCCTATAATAACCCTTTCAGATATTACAATATAATATTAATAACAAAAAACCTCATCTACTTATGGTACGGTTCTCCTTTATTAATTCTAAACTACAGAATTATTATCTGTCTGATTACTAATATAAAAATCTTACCCTTCCAAAATCTCATTCATCAAAAGAGGGTTTCCTCTAGAGATACCCACTTTCACTTACCTTAAAATCCGAGAGTAAAAATCTTTCTTTTCTACACGTTCTTTTTTCAATTTGTACTGCATTGGTAAATCCGAAACAGATTTCAATATACTATGTAAACTGATTCACTAAATCCCTCTTTTCAAAACAGTCTCAAAAATATTTCAGTTGTTGATTAACCTACAATAAAACTAATTAGTACACTTTAGAACCACGAAGTAGCATTTTAATTTTGTTTGCCTTATGGTTCTCCCTCCAGGACTTTTCCCCCCGTTCAAAAACAAGCTCCCATGACTTAGTTTCCCTTATCTCCCTCCTCTAACAATTCCTTTGCCACCTTCGTGAGGATGGTAGGAATATTCGTAAAGGCTGTAAAGTAAATTCTTTTACCTTCTAATATCGCATACTCTTTCGCCTCCCACATCGCTCGGTGGGAAATGTAGCGAGTTAGTGTGATGATGATATCTGCATTCTTCAATAATTCATAGAATTGTGGATCCAAATTTCTTGCATCATGGGTATATATCGTATACTCCTTTTCTTCTCTGCTCTGTTTACTTCGATAACCCCCAAGAATGAGGATTTTCTTTCCCATGAATATTTCATAGATGGACCGTACCTCTTCATCCTCCGATTGCTCTTCGGTTAAGACCACCTTTTGGACTTGCTCTTCTTCCTGTTTTATTGGAGTCAGTTTTGTCAGCTCTGTTTTTAATTCCTCGATGAGACCCTTTAGCTGTTGGATTTTTAAGATATCACTTTTGTTGCGAACTTCATTGGATAGGGTAAAAGAGGAAGCTTCCTGTTCACTGATTCGTGAATAAGCTTGCCCTAGTTTTTCGGTGAGACGACCATTTTCTTGCTGCAGGGTACGAATGCGTTGCTGCTGTTGTTCCATGCGATCTTGTAATTTTATGATCTCGTCTGACCTTTCATTTGAAAAGTACGAATCGTGGACATGATGGAAGGACTTTAATTCTTCTGGCATCGGTAAGTATCTAAAAATAAACTCCGCTCGGTTTGGTCCAAGTAATAGACTATCCTGTTTCATGTTCCATCCAAACAAGGTGATAAATAAGTAATGGTGAATCGCTAGTTGATTCGCTTTTACCCAAAATGTCCGCTTTTCTTGTTCATTTAAATCCAACCCTTTGGCAAGTAGTAAAAGCCTCTCTTTTGAAAGGTCTACTGGAATAGCTGTCACAAACTCTGGTAAGACTTTTGCAAGTTCTCTTTTCGTTAATTCTTGTAAAAAGACTTCCCACTTTCTTGCTGCTACATAGGAATACGCGTTCCAAAATGCTTCTTCATGTTCGTGAAAGAAATCCTCATGCCCCATGGCAGATATAATAAAGCTTTGCATCTCTCCTTGATTGCTCATCGTTCCAAGCAGAAGTAATTCTCCCACATCACGATCCGCTATTATTTGGTTGCTCGTCGCATCCTTCATGATGAGTTTTTCTTTTTGGAGCACGTGTTTACAATCCCCACAAACCAAGCTGTCACCTATGACTTTGATGATGATATCTTCTTTATGCTGGTGGAGCTTATTCAGATCTATTTTTATCGATGAATGAATATTGTCGCGTACGATTTTTTCGCAGGTTGGACAATAGACTTCTGTGTGAACAGAAACTTGCATGATTGGATCTTCAACATCTTGCTGAGATATCGGATTTACAAGGGGAATCGTTGTGACATACACCTTTTGTGCACCAGGATTAGCTGGATT
This sequence comes from Peribacillus acanthi, assembly GCF_003073175.1. Lineage (GTDB taxonomy): Bacteria > Bacillota > Bacilli > Bacillales > DSM-1321 > Bacillus_BN > Bacillus_BN acanthi. Next base: position 88,120 of record NZ_QBBX01000014.1, on the reverse strand, counting down.
GGTGAGCCTATATTGGTCCAAATGCTCCAAAGTTTTAGAAACAAAATCTTGTGTTAGCTCTTCCACATACTCATCATCGATAACGGTATCTGGAAAGAAAAACTTCATCTCCGCATTGCCAGTTATTACTTCTCCAGCAATTTCAAACGAAGTGGTGATATTTAAATAATCCGTACCCACCTTACATTGGACCGGATACTGACAAGCTGACTGCAATTCTTCGCCCATTCTCTTAGCCAATTTGGATACAACAGCTCGAAACCGCCGTTCTAACCGGTTTTTGGCATGTTGTTGTGTACTGCCGACTTTTTTTTGAAAAGGCATCTACGGTATCGTGGTCGGAAAGCGCCATCCCATACACATGATGATCCCCTTTTTTTACACTCCATTGATTTTGATAAAACACTTCAATAGTATCGAGATAGAAGTGTCCCTTTCTTTGAAGGGAGTACACTTGTGAAGCTCTCAGTTTTTCATTTTTGTGCGTAAAATACACATAGGCCTTTGTATAAAAGGAATGATGGTTATCGAAGAAATGCAAGATGGATTTTGCATCGGGCTTTACTTGAGAAATGAGCATGTAAGCTTTCTCCTTTTAAGGTTATTTCATAAACCTAGTAAGGTATTGTTTCATGGATGCATTCAACATTTCTACATCATCTTGAAATTGAATGGAGGAATCTGATACATCTATGAGGGCAGTTTGGATATGCAGCTGCGAATTTTCATACTTCAATAAATAGCCCACCGAACTGTCTTCATAAATCTCCAAACGAACGGCTGGTTGAAAACCTTCTGGAATCTCCTCATCTTCGAAATATTCTTCCACCTCATCTTCTTTGATGTAATGGTACGTCTCTCCATCGATGCAAGTTAAAGCATTGTCCATAGCACTTGAAGAAAAATTCACATACAGATACTTTCCCTCCTCGATCACGTCTCGAAATAAGTCATGCTCGTCTTTTGCTTTTAAATCCTTTTCTTCATACCGATGTGCCGTCTTCGTGCTAAAAACGTTTGGAGTCATAAGAAGTTTTCCTTTGGCGATCGAATGTTTTAAGAATTCCTTCAGATTAAAATGGTTTAAGTCTATTTGAATGTTCATGTTTCCTATTCACTCCAGTTATGAGATTTCCTATGATTTAGCTTGCCCGTTTCCTTTCAAAACATAAAAAAACAGGAATAGTTATCCCTGTTTGGTTGCCATTCAATGAAAGAATATTGGGTATTCTCCTAAGTCTGGAATGCACATTTGAAAAAAGCATAATATGTAAAACCGTTGATATTTTCTGGTTGGTTCATTCTTGACCCTAACCCTGTGTATCTTTGTTGTTAATAGTTTGTTTTTTAGGAAAAATGGTATAGCTAAAGCTCCAAATAAAATCTATTAAAAGTAGGAATGACCATAGTTTCATAACATTTTTTAATTCCTCTGTACGAGTAGAATCCCCTACAAACCAAATCATACCTAATAAAAGTGCATTTCCAATTACATAGCCTAATAAGTGACGAAACCAAGCATTTCTTTCCTGTTTCGCATGAATAGGACCGTGAGTGATTTTTTTGGCAGGTTTATTTCCGTTAGAAAAACGATACGCAAATCGCTCATCAGCCCACTCTATCATCCTCTTTCCAAAAGCAATCGTCATTCCAATATAATATGCTGCTAATCCGTGAAAAAAAGTGGCTTCTTGCCCATTCTTCAAATCCATTATCGTTGCCAAAATTAAAACAAGATCAATGACTGGCGTACACAGGATTAAAATCATTCCGGTTTTTTTCCATTTCAAAATATATCTTGATACTAATCCCAAAACAATAAATATCCAAAAACCTATTTCACAAGCGATAATCAACCAAGCTATCATATCTTTTACTCCTACAGATTAGATTTACAAAATCGACACAGTATAAATACGTTTTTCATCAGTTAATCCAGGTGGAGCTCAGTCCAAGTTCTTACCATTTATCTACATTAAAATCCATTTCAAGTAATTATTCTATTAAATGTCAAAATTCCCTTTAACGACTTATCAGAACATTTTTTTTATAATACTTACATACTAAAATTACATAGAAAAAAACAGCAATATACTATTAGACAATTATAAAGTCCAAATATTTTTACCTGAACAAAAAAACCTAGCTAATATCCCAAAGAATCTTGAGAAAATTAGCTAGGTTACATTTAAATCTATTAAAGCTAGTTTACTGATGTTCATTCTTGTTATAGTAATGAACACTATACATAGCTCCTTCATCTACCATTTTGTTGTCCTCTATATCATGAGGATCTGGATGGCCACCCTTTTGTATCAACTGCTGTGTTGTTACAGGTCCATCATTCTTTCGGAAGTATTTATTCTTTAAGGTAGTAAACAATGCAAACGTTTTATCTCGATTTGTTTTTCTTGAAAGATAAGAAACTCCTGCAATTCCTACTCCTAGAGCGACAATCGGTGTAAGGTTTTTATTAATATTCATTCTCATCTCCTCCTTTTATCTTTTCTCCTTATATACCCGTATTTTCAGAATAAAACACCTATTTGTGAAAAATTTATAAGGTATTTTTTCCCTAAATACAGAGGATTTTTATTTCTATTCTCGAAATATATATGTAATACAATGAGGAGGTACAAATATGAAAACACCCATGACTGCTGAAGATTTATTAACAATGAAGTCAATCACTGACCCACAAATTTCTCCTGATGGAACAAAAGTAGCTTATGTCCAGACGGAGATGAATTCTGAAGAAAATAAGTATGTATCAAATATTCATGTTCTCTTCCTGCAAAGCGGTGAGTGTGTTACTTGGACACACGGAAAAGATAGAAATACTTCTCCTCGATGGTCACCAGACGGAAAATCTTTAGCTTTTATTAGTAATCGTGCTGGAAAGAATCAAATCTATCTCAGTGCTACACTTGGCGGAGAACCAGAAAAAGTGACGGATTTCAATAGAGGTGCATCATCAATCGTTTGGTCACCATGTTCCAAAAAGATTCTTACCTCCACATCAGTAAAAGTAGATGAATCCTTGCTTGAAAAGGAAAACGAGAAAGAAAAGCAAAATCCGAAAGCAGATCATTTTAAAGCTATGCGTTATAAATCCGACGCTTCAGGCTATATGAGTGATACCTATTCACAGCTTGTACTATTGAATGTTGAAACGAAAGAGGTAGAAAGAATAACAAATGATGCTTATCATTATTCCCCTTCCTCCTTCAGTCCAGATGGACAGAAAATTTCTTTTACGGCAAGTCTTGAAAATGAACCAGATTTTAATCTTCACCACCATGTTTATGTAATGGATTTACAAAGTAAAGAAACGAAGAAAATCGTGGACACCCACGGATATTATTCCCAACCATCTTGGTCGCCGGATGGGCAATATTTAGCTTATGTAGGGCATGGTTTACAATATTTCAATGCCACTCTTTCAAAGCTGTGGATCTATCATTTTGACACAGGTACCTCAACTTGCCTAACAGGTGCTTGGGATCTTAGTATTGGAGATTATACCATTGGGGATTTCCAAATAGGTGCTTCTGCTCCAGGTTACGTATGGAGTAAGGATAGCCTTGGTCTTTACTTCCTTGCAACCGAAAAAGGTTCAACAAGCTTGCATTATTCTGACTTGAAAAGCAAAATCACACCCATTTTTGCAGATGGGAGACATGTTTATGGGTACTGTATCCATGAGGAATCTCATAAGGCAATTCTTAGTATCAGTTCATCCTCCGAACCTGGTGACCTATACACTTTGGATTTAAAAACCGATGCTTTAAAACAAGTTACATCAGTAAACGAAAAAGTCATTCAAAGTAAAACCATAACCCCTGCTGAGGAGTTTACTTTTACTACCTCGGATGGGTTTGACATTCAAGGTTGGTTAATCAAGCCAGCCGATTTTGTGGAAGGAAAAACCTACCCTGTTGTTCTAGAAATTCACGGTGGACCTCATATGATGTATGGCAATACATACTATCATGAGTTCCAAACATTAGCAGGTCAAGGCTTTGTTGTGGTGTATTCTAATCCTCGTGGTAGCCTAGGATATGGTCAGGAATTTGTGAATGCAGTACGAGGCGATTATGGTGGAAATGACTTTAAGGATTTAATGGAAGCCATTGATATTGCAATTGAAAGATATCCATTTATTGATAAAGATAAGCAATTCGTAACGGGTGGGAGTTATGGTGGATTTATGACCAATTGGATCGTTGGTCATACAAACCGTTTCAAGGCTGCAGTATCACAACGATGTATCAGTAATTGGATTAGCTTTTATGGAGTGAGTGATATCGGTTATTATTTTACCGAATGGCAAATTGATGGAACAATCTTTGATGATGTTGAAAAGCTTTGGCATCATTCTCCATTAAAATATGCAAAAAATGTACAAACCCCATTATTATTATTACATGGTGAAAAGGATTATCGTTGTCCTCTTGAACAAGCTGAACAATTTTACATAGCTTTAAAAAGGCAAAAGAAAGAAGTAGAGCTTGTCACTTTCCCTAATGAAAATCATGAAGTATCACGAAGTGGAAAACCGTGGATGAAAATTGGCCATATTGAACATATCAAGGATTGGTTTGTAAATCACTTAGATTGATTAGAATGACTGATTCAATCAAATTTGATATCAACCTTCTTTTTGAAAGGCTGTATTTCGTATACTGCTGCTTTATCTGTTTCATTATTGTTACAGTTCTGAGTTGATTGTAGCGGAGGGCACTCTCCTCCTCGAAAATGCATACGCATTTCCTTCGTGCAGTTTTAATTAGAGGAGCTTTTTCAATGTCGTGCGAGAAAATAGAGTGAAGCGGGAGACCCCACAGGCGGTACGCCGAGGAGGTCCCACCCTTACCGCGGAAAGCAAGTGCCTCTCGCTGTAATCAACGGACCAACTTTCGAATCCAAAAACAACATTTTCTGTGAGTGAAATGTACCTTTTGAAAAAACATAAGGATGGCTCAAGTTTAACTTCAATCTGCGAGAAGTTAAACATTTGAGACATCCTTTTCTTTTATCGTCTTCGTTTAATAAAATTCATAATAAACAAAATGACAGCTATGATTAAGACAATGTGAATGAGGCCACCTGCAACTTTAAATACAAGGCCAAGGATCCAAATGACAATTAAGATTCCTATTAAGGTCCAAAGCATAAGCTTTTATCCTCCTTTTATCTTGTTTGTCATTAATATACCCCATAAAAAATATCTTACTCCTTTTCCATTTAAAGTTGAACTAATGGAAAAGATAAAATGAAGCTAGATCCTTTGCCTATTTCACTTTTAATTTGGATTTGACCTCCATGTGCTTCTACAATTTTAAAAGACACCATCAGACCAAGCCCATTGCCCATTTTCTTGGTCGTGAAGAAGGGTTCTCCAATCTTAGCTAACTGGTCTTGAGGGATTCCTTTTCCGGTGTCCGTAAAAGCTATTCGGACATGATCCTCTTCTTTAGTAACCTTCAGTGAAAGGACTCCCCCATTCGGCATTGCCTCAATACCATTTTTCATGATATTCAAAAAAACTTGCTTAATCCGGTCTTCTTCACAATTAATCCAAAGGGGTTCATCAACTGTCCCTAACTCAAAAAGGATATTTTTCTTTTTGGCTTCCATTTCAAGGAGCTCCAACGTAGATAATAAAATAGACATGACGGGTTTTGCAGAAAATTGATAATTCATCGGTTTAGCAAGCTGCATGAAATCCTCTACAATCGTGTTAACCCTTTCAATCTCATCTACAATAATGTCTAAGTATTCCTGACGTTCAGGTGATGTTTCGTCTAGCATTAAAAATTCGGTATATCCCCTCATGCTCGTTAGGGGATTTCGAATCTCATGTGCAACTCCAGCAGCCATTTGTCCGATTACCGATAGTTTTTCCTGGCGGGAAATGATTTCTTCTGTTTTCTTCCGTTCAGTAATATCATTTCGAATCGCTAAATATTGATAAATCTTTCCGTTTTTATCCATAAACGGTACGATTGTTGTATCAACCCAATAATAACTTCCATCCTTGGCTCGATTCCGGATTTCACCCTTCCAAACTTCTCCTGCCCTAATCGTTTTCCATAAATTTCTAAAGAATTCACTCGAATGGTAACCTGAATTCAAAATGGAATGATTTTGACCAATCAATTCATCTCTTTTATATTTGGAAATATGGCAAAAGGTATCATTTACAGATGTAATGATTCCTTTTTCATCTGTAATTGCCACAATAGCCGCTTGGTCGAGAGCAGATTTTATATCTGATAACTCTTTTAATGTTTCCTTCAAGTGATTCTCGGTGATTTCATTGGCGTGTTTCCTGCTAATAATTTTTGTAAAAATTAAGCTCCCCACGATAACTAAAATAAAAAATAATAACAGATACACCATGTTTGTAGAAGGGAGTTTACTTATGTTCCGAGAGATTCCTTCCACTTTTCCAAAATATAGAGATTTTACTAACAAGAAGAACGCAAGTACGGTCCCGCTCGTTAAAATGGAGGAAGCTAACGGTTTATACCACGCTAAGTATTGAGATGATACTTTAGAAAAGAACAACGCCCAAAACGAGAGGTAAACCAAGGAATATACAATGATGAACGATCCGATTAGGATGGGATAATGATACGTAGTACCAAGATTGGCAGAAAATAATCCAAGAATGTTTGTAATAAATATCGCGATTGTTAAAAACCCACTACCAATGATCAGCCGACGTTGATTTAGGACACCTTCTGTGATGAAATAAAAAGCAATCACAGCTAAGAAAAATCCAACAACCATCGATATAATAGATACAACTAAACGCTGGTCAAGCGAATATTCAATATTGATCGCCAGTATGCCAAAGTAATTCATCATCCACATACCAATGGAAATGGATGAAACACCACCCCAGAATAAAAACCCTTTATTCCTCTTTGTATAATGCATATGTGTTAATAAATCTAATGACGTAAAGGCAGCCATAAATGTCAATATTACAGCGATTAATATTAACACAGGATTAAATGATAAAATAAATGATTCCATTTATGCGCCTCCTTTTTACAATACTAATATGATTGTAATGGAATCACCGTAAACATTAAACCTTTTTATTCCAAGCAATGCCAATTAAAAGGTTTAATGATGGTATTATATTTTCTCTATATGCTTATAAACCTCTATAAACAATATAAAAAGGCTCCAAAGCTTGAAGCCTTCCATGTATATATAAAAATTAGATATTCATATATTGATTCTTACCTTTTAACACCTCATAAACACCATATAATAATAAACCTATGGAAACTAACAATAATAAATATTTTCCAAAGGGTTGTTGGGCAATTTCTTTTAAAGTCCCATCCAATCCTTTCGTCTCATCTGGGTTATAAAAATACGCGGTCCTCATAACAAAATAACCGATCATTCCATTTACAAAACCTTTAGACAGTAATCCTATTTTCCCTGACTTTTTGGCTAATCTCAGTTCATCCTGGGACATCTTATTTGTATTAAACTGGTGTAAAAATTTCTCTTTAAGACCTTTATATATTTCATATATTCCATAACCGATGATAATTGCTCCTACCATCATTAAAAGACTACTTCCAAACGGTTTTGACAACAGATACAAAGACCACTCCTCTTTTGAATTACCATCATTTCGGGCATGATTTGCAATAGATATTGCTTTGGTTGCAAGAAGACCATGAATCACTGCACTTACAAAATAACCAACCCTCTTAATGATTCCCTTTAAGTCTCTACCGTTACGCGCAGGATCAATAAAGGTTTCGAGTAATCTCCATATTACATACCCAAACAGACCAAGTCCAACTATCCAAAGCAAAAATTCACCCAGTGGAAGACTAGCTATCGAGGCAAATGCTCCATTAGTACCTTCAGAATTCCCCCCAATACCTAAAGCAGTCAGACTTGTCAGAAATCCAACTAAGATATAAACAATCCCCTTAACGATATTTCCAAATCTACAAAACCATTTAATCCATGGTTTCACTTCTTCTGTAGCTTCTATAACATCCTTTTTTGCTCCTAATACATTCATTTATTAGTCCTCATTTCGAGTTATTGTTTTTATTGGAACAATTCCCGAATTCATTACAAAAGAAACTATTTTAACGATGGCAATTTTTGTTTTATATGGGGCTGTGTATTACTAAGTGAAATAATAAAACGAGCCTTTAGAAATATATCTAAAGACTCGTTTATTGTAATAAGATAATTAAAACGTTCATATTAGTTTAGAACTTTTACGTTTACTTGGCGTTTTCCCCATGCCAAAGCAGCGTCTTCAGAAGGAATGAATAAATCGATTCTTTTCCCTTTAATTGCTCCACCTGTATCTTCAGCCGTAGCATATCCATAGCCTTCCACGTAAACTTTTGAACCAAGCGGAATGACCTTAGGATCTACCGCAATGACCTTTTTATCAGGATTTGCTTTTAAATCCACACCTGTTTTCGTTATTCCGATACAACCTTCACAATCGGCTGTATAAGCAGTTGCCGTTACTGTAACTTCCTTGACAACTTTCTCTTTTTCCACTGACTTTTCAGCTGTCGTACTAGCTGCAGGTTCTTTTAATGATGGGTTTTGGTCTTTTACTTGTTTTTTTGTAGTACTTGCTTCAACTTTAGGCTTTTCATTTAACGTCGGTGCCTTTTCAGTATATATAACTAATTTTTGACCATCTACTATTAACTCATATTTAAGATTGTTCCACTCTTTAATTTGATCGACTGTCACATTATACTTTTCAGCAATGCTCCACAATGTATCACCGGGAACAACTGTATATTGTTCTTCAGGTGCGATAATTAATGTTTCATCCGCTTTAATTAAATCGGAAGTTAATCCATTCCAATCCTTTAATTGTTCAACTGTCGCTCCGTGTTGTTTGGAAAGATTCCACAATGTATCACCTTTATTAATAACCACTTCCTCGGCATTTGCTTGCCCTGCGACTGAAGTGAATGTTGCTAACGCAGCTATTGTAAGTATTGATTTTCTCATGTAATTACCTCCGCTCGTTTTTAGCTAACGGAAACAATCATAACATGAAGTATCAAAATCCAAAGAACAACACGGTAATAATTATATTACAAAAGTAACAGACCTTTAACGAACTAATGACGAGCAGTCTGAAAAATAAAAATTCGACCCTTTAATTCAGGTCGAATCATCCTATGTAATCCTTATTATTTTATACGAGGTAGCTCTCTTACTTCTTCTACCATATCATTCCCACAAAAAGGGCAAAGTAAAGCATCTGTAGCAAATTCCTTCCTCATCCAGCCATTGCAGGTATCGGAAATGCAGGAAAATACGACTGTATTTTCAATAATGACCTCTTCAAAATCCTGTTGCTTTTTAGAAAAATACATTGCAAGAGCCCTCCTTTATTCGTGACACGCATTTGCCACATAGAGATAGCATATGCAATATTTACATAATTTATGAATGAAATTCCAAACAAACTATCTTTATAACTTTATACTTTATCTTTTATAACTTTTTATAGATAATGAAGAATGACTGCTAAATAAAAGGGGAGCATGCAATGAAACTACTTTCATCAATAGTGGTCACTCTACGGAAACCACTTCTTGTAATATGGATTATACTTGCCGTAATTCTATCTTATTTAGCCATTCAACTTCCATCGAAATTAAACGGAGATGGATTTGAAATGGATGGCGATTATAAAATCGTTCAAAAGGAATTATCCGATACTTTTGAACTCCCAAAGTCCAGCCTACTGGTTCTCTTTCAAAAGGAAAAAAATCAGTCCGAGACGGATTTTAAAAATGAGATCAATACAGCATTACAAGATTTATCACATTTAAAAATTACAGAATCCATACAATCCCCTTTAGACAACCCAAAACTGTATAAAGACGGATATGCTTATACAATTCTTTCCTTTAATAAATCGGAAAGCAACATGTCTCAACAAGTAAAAAAAGTAAGAGAAACAATGGAAAAGTATGATGGTTCCATGGTGACAGGTGCTCCTGTAATTAGGGAAGATATGAACAAAGCGAGTCAAGACGATTTAAAAAAAGCTGAGCTCATTGGGCTTCCAGTCGCTATCGTCGTGTTGTTATTTGCTTTTGGAAGTGTCGTAGCATCCATTGTTCCAATTCTAATTGGAGCAGTAACCGTACTTTCTTCATTTGGTATATTAACCTTACTTGGAGAAAAGTTGAACCTTTCCATCTTCTTATTAAATGTAGTCCCAATGGTTGGGCTTGCCTTAAGTATTGATTTTGCATTATTGTTCATTAACCGTTACCGAGAAGAATTTACAGGTGCGAATAAATATGAAGCAATCAGAAAAACGGTTATGACAGCAGGACGTTCAATCTTGTTCTCGGCACTTTGCGTTTTCATCGGCTTAGCCGCAATGATGGTCATCAAAATTGACATCTTCCAGACAGTTGCTATCGGCGGAATGGTTGTGGTCACATTAGCCGTCATTACCTCTTTAACCTTGTTACCAGCTCTACTCATGCTCTTAGGTAATAAATTAAATAAAGGCATGTTGATTAAATCGAAAAATAAAGGAACAAATGGCTGGAGAAAATTTGCTGAAAGTGTTATGAAACGTCCCATTATTATTACACTCTTCGCATTGTCTATTCTGGTAATTGGGATACTCCCAGTCCAAAATATTCGATTAGCCATACCAGATTCAGACTCTTTGCCGAAAGAATATGACTCAAGAAAAGCATTGGATATCATTCAAGACAAATTTCTTGAAAAGGATTCAAGTACTGTCTATATAGTCGCAGAAAGAAAAGGATCGTGGGTAGATTCTGAAGGACTGAAGGATCTTGAGAAACTAGTCAACGAATTAGAAAAGGACGATATGGTTTCTGAAGTAGAATCTTTATATAGCTATAGTGGTACGAAAACTAGTGTTGAACTAGAAATGGCATTAAAGAATCCACAAAGCAAACAATCCCTTGAACCTGTATTGAAGCAATTTATCAAAGAAGAGAAATTGCTTTTACCAGTAACTCTTTCTAAACAAGATTCTTCAGATGAAGCCAAAGATTGGATTAGAGACTGGAGCGAAAAGGATTGGGATTATCCATTAACATTTGGTGGAAGTGTTAAATTTAATCAAGAAATCTTTGATGAGATTTTTGAAAAGCTTCCGATTGGAATGGCAATCATCTTGATATCCACTTACATCATTCTGATGATAGGCTTCCGTTCCGTCATTATTCCTTTAAAAGCAATTATCATGAATGTGATTGGTCTGTCATCTACTTTTGGAATCCTTGTCTGGTTATTCCAAGAAGGACATTTCGGGCTGTCTCAAAGCGATATCGCGCTCGTACTTCCAGTATTTGTGTTCAGTTTAGTTTTCGGATTAAGTATGGATTACGAAGTATTCTTAATTTCTCGTATCCATGAAATCTACAACAAAACCGGCAACAACGATGAAGCAACAGCTGCTGGCCTTGCTTCTACGAGTAAAATTATTACCTCAGCCGCTCTCATCATGATTGTTATTACAGGTGCTTTTGCTTTCACAGGCGTCGTCCCTGTAAAACAAATCGGAATTGGAATTGCTTTGGCAATCTTTATTGACGCCACTATTATCCGAATGCTATTAGTCCCTGCTTTAATGAAGCTATTAGGCGATTGGAACTGGTGGATGCCATTTGTCACAAAACAGAAACCTGAAATGAAGAAGGCAGCTGGAGAATAACAAATTGCACTTCATTCTACCTTTTACTAAGCATGATAATTCGTATTTTGAATTACATGCTTTTTTTATAGAAAAAAGGGTTAAGGGAATCTTGTGATTTCCCTTAACCCTTTTACTATTTAAAAGTATTATTTTCTATCGGAAGTGTAGGTCCATCCATCCTCTTGGTAAATCTTGTTTTCCTTCATCAATTTCCCTAAAGCCTTTTTAAATGAGCCTTTACTCATATTAAAGAAATCTTTGATGATTTCAGGGTCGCTTTTATCTCCATAAGGCATTGCTCCGCCTCTTCCTATTAAATAGGTTAACACTACTTCAGCATCATCATCGATCTTATCCTTGCTGAATGGTAGCAGAGATCCGTTTAAGCTACCATCATCCTTTAGGTCAATGATTCTTACACTGATTTTTTCACCTAAACGAGGCTCTTCTGGTCTTTCACTTTCATGAATGAAAATTTTATACCCTTCGTCTGTAATAACATAGGTGCCAACCTTTTTCAGTTTATAAACCCTACCTGAAAGCGTTGCGTTGAACAATTTCTCTTTTGGTTTTTTCCCCAGGTTAGACAAAATAGTGTCTTCAGAAGCTAAATGGGCAAATAAACGATCCTTTCGATCACGTTTCAATGTCACAAACAGTTGATCACCGGTATTAGGCCATAGTTCTGTAAACAATGGAAGCTCATCCTTTGAAACTAGAATATCCTTACTCAACCCAATGTTTACAAACACACCTAAATCTTTTTGTTTACCAACCACTTCAGCCCATCCATAAACGTCTTCCGTAATGGCTGGAATCTTCATGGTAGCTGTGATTCTGCCTAGTTTATCATGATAAAGAAATACGTCTACCCAATCTCCTATTTCAATCTCACCTTCTACTTCTCTATTAGGTAAGAGTACATCTTCCACTCGATTTGTTAAAAAGTACCCAAAATCGGTTTGGCGGTCTACAAGCAATTCTTCAACCGTACCGGGCAATAAATTCATCATTGCCAAACCTCCTTTATTTTTCACTGTTTTATACTGTACCATGTTATACCATAACTGTATACCCGTTGTTATCATTGTTGTCAATGATACCTTAATTCATTCTTGTTAGTGCTTACTCTCCTATTCCCTCTCAATAGTCAATCCTTCAACATGACCCTTCGATAATTGTTTGTTACTTTTTCTATAATCTTTAGACTGAAATATAATATCAAAATCATAATCATCTGGATACATCTCGGTAGCTTTAATATACAATTTAAGACGCTTGGAAGAATATTCTTTTTTCTCATTTTTCACTTGAACCACATATTGGCCTTTCTCATCTGGACCTTTATATACAATTCCAAACTCCCCGGTTGCAGTAATCAATACATTATCACCCATTTGGAACTGTTCGGTATGAGAGACTTTCTTTTCTGGTTTTCGAAAATGAGCAAATTTATTACGAGCCAGCTGTTTCTCTAATTCCTTGATATCGTGTCCATAAATGGTATGATCATAATTTCTTTCTTCTTTATAAGTGTAGGAATGGGCGTTTTTTATTATGGCTGGATGCATCCCTAATTTCAAAGCAATAGCAAAGGCTTGGCTGCTTCCACCCTTACCAAGCAATAATCTATAGGTGGGTTGTAATGTTTCCAAATCAAATTCCATCGATCCGTTCATAAAGCCTGCCGTTGTTTCTGCAAATTCCTTGATTTCACTATAGTGAGTAGTTGCAAGGAGCGTACACCCCTTCATGAAAAGTTCTTCCAATATAGCGGTAGCTAATCCCATCCCTTCTTTTGGATCTGTACCCGATCCTAGCTCATCAAGAAGGACTAAACTATGATCATTGGTTTCTTGTAACACAGAAATAATATTTTTTAAATGGGAACTGAATGTACTTAAATTTTGCTCAATACTTTGCCCATCTCCAATGTCGAGTAGTATTTTTTGATAAATGCTAATATGGCTTTCCGCGTCAGCTGGTACATGAAGACCACACTGTGTCATTAAGGATAATAGGCCTATCGTTTTGATTGTGACGGTTTTCCCACCTGTGTTTGGCCCGGTTATTAAAAGTGCATTGGTGCCTTCTCCTAAAGTCAGATTCAACGGAATAGCTTTGTCTCCTAATAAAGGATGCTTTGCATTTTTCAATTCAATGTAATGTCTATCGTTGATTTGTATCTTGTTTGCCCTCGTTCTCAAGGCATATTTTGCTTTTGCGAATAGCACATCGTACGTGACCATAATATCCATGGCAAGCTTAATTTTCATATCGTGTTCTTCAACTAATCCTGTCAAATAGGAGAGAATCCGCTCTTCTTCCATTATTTCTAGGCTCTTTAAACCTTCAAGCTCTGCCTGGAAATACATTAACTCCTCAGGCTCTATAAAGACTGTTGAACCAGATGCAGAGACATCTAACACACTACCCTTCACCTTTGTTTTATATTCTTTTTTGATAGGTAATGTGTATCTACCATTTCGGATTACAACCATTGAATCTTGAAGGAAGGCTTCCATTTTCTTCGATCGGACCATTGATTCTGCTTTTTCTTTTATTCTTTCTTCTACTATCCCAATTTGCTTTCTTAAACGTAAAAGCTCCTTTGAAGCATAATCATCTATCATATTATTTCGGATGCACCTCATAATCTCTTCAGCAAGAGAGGATAAATCTTCAATTCCTGCAACATAAGTCGATACTCTAGGCGCGACGTAATCCTTATCCTTCATAAACCGTTTCATTTTTTCACAGCTATCTAAGAAGAGTAGAACTTTCATTAACTGATCGACTCTAAGAGCAATCCCTTTATGAAGTCCACTTCTAATTGTCTCCATTCCATCTAGACCAGATATCGGAACCGAAGAAGAAATGCCTAGAATTCTTTTTGCTTCCTCCAACTCATCTAACCAAGCTTCAATTTGTTTTAAGTTATAAGAAGGTTGCATTTCTTCGATAAAAGATTTTCCTTCTTGTGTCATTGCAATTTCTTGGATTTCCTGTTTTATTTTTACGAATTCCAATATTTGAAATGTTTGATTATTCAATGTTAGTTCCTCCAATAATGATTATATAAACGCAAAAAACCGCAATGAACTAAGTCATTGCGGTTAATAGACAAGGTTAATAATCCCACTATCCCCTTTTTTGAATATGACAAATAAACTTTGTCAAAAGGATTACCTTGCTATATGCAGTGCTTTTTGTTCTTAACATCCCATTCGAAGCGCAACACAAATAAAGGTTGTAATTAACCTTTCTTAATGTATGACAGAATGGAAAATCCGTATTAAAATCACGGGTTAGTTAAGAACGACACCTAACATATAACATTTCTCCTTTTAATGAAGGGATAGCTTTCTTATTAAAAATACCAACTTTTACAATATTCGTCAAGGGAGTTTCTTATTTTTGGCCTTTTACCTTCTGTTGAAATTCTTTCTTCATTTCTGCTAATAAAGACGCGTCAGATAATACATCGTATCCTGTTAATGCTAGGGCTTGAATTCCTTGGATTAAGGTATTCTTCCCAGCCTCAGACACAGTCAATTCAGCGAAATCTCTCGTATGGGCAATCAATCCAGGCTTTCCAAGACCGATATACGGATGAATAGCTGGAGTGACTTGACTTACATTCCCCATATCAATACTTCCATAGCTATCTTTTGCAGGCAACACTTCGTTTACACCCGCCAACTTCATATTATGGGTAAATGCATTAGAAAGTGCTTGATTCGTTCTCATATCATCATAGCTCAACTCGTAGTTACTTACTTTCAACTCCGCTCCAGTCATGGTTGCGGCACCTTGTGCAATATTTTTTACTTTTTCTACTACTTCATTTAAATATTGTCGGTCTTTTGATCGAATATAAAATTGCGCTCTCGCATATTCAGGTACGACATTCGCAGCAGTCCCTCCATCCTTAATGATTCCATGGATACGGACATCCTGCTTAACATGTTGACGCAATGCGTTTATACCATTGAATAGCTGTAGTACACCATCCAAGGCATTAATCCCTTCATGAGGAGACGCTGCAGCATGAGATGTTCTACCGAAAAATTCAAACTGCAAAGCGTCCATGGCTAATGACTCTCCACTTTCATAACTCTCGCCTGCTGGATGGACCATCAAAGCAGCATCAATGTCTGCAAAGATTCCTTGTTCTGCCATAGGAACCTTCGCGCCATTTGTCTCTTCAGCTGGTGTTCCTAAAACGGTAATTTTCCCACCTGTATGTTCCACTACTTTACTTAAGGCAACTCCTGCACCCATGCTCATCGTACCAATTAAATTGTGGCCACAACCGTGTCCGATACCAGGAAGGGCGTCGTATTCACAAAGGAAAGCAACATTCGGACCAGGTTTTCCACTCTCAAATGTAGCTTTAAAAGCAGTGTCCCTTCCCACAATTCCCTTTTCCACCTTGAAACCATGCTGTTTTAGATAATCTATCAGCTTTTGTGAAGATTGAAATTCAACATCCCCAAGTTCAGGATGATCATATATGTATTGACTGATTTCTATAAAATCCTCTTTTAGTTCATTCACATGATTTATTATGCTATTTTTCATTGCAATCTCCCCTTTTGTTTACAATTGTCAGAATCATTATAATTGAAAAGCTTTAGGTTTTAAACCTTGTCCTATCACCTCGCAAAATAAATCAACAATTAGCTAAAATAGAATCGAAGTTTCTAGCGAGGGAATCACATCAACCTAGTGATAAACACAAAAAAACTGTTAAAGTTCATTCCTGCTTTAACAGTTTTTTATCAGCTATTGCTTGACAGATTGTTTTCATTCTCTAAATGTTGGATTTTCTCTTCTAATTCAATAATCTTATCCTTCAATCTTAGATTTTCATCTATGATTTGTATGTTTTCTTTTTTCATTTGACTAGCATCACTTGAACAGGAGCTCAGAAAGATGAAAGACATGATGGTCACAACGATTCCTTTTATTTTCTTCACCTTCGCTCCCCCTCATACGTAGTCTCTATAGTATTTAACGATTCTCCTTAAAGAAAAGTTTCAAAACTTCCTATATATTTTGAAAAAAATTAAAAGAGAATGGATTTGATTTCTCCATTCCCTAAATCAAACCTATTTTGGCTGTGTATATTTCATAGCATGTTCACTGTCACCAATACCTTTAGTAGTAGGGTCAACTACTCCTCCAATACCGAGAAATACTACAGCAAATAAGTTGATGAATTTCATAATCCCGTTTAATGCATCATCTGTGAGTGTATAACCGATAGGAAAAATAAACTGATTGATAAAAGATAAAAGCATTTGTACAAGCAATAAAGTGCCTGGAATCCCTACGGTAACAAGCCACGTGGGATTTTTAAATCTAACTCGCCAGTTAATCAAAGAAATCACATCCAGGGTATTTTTTACTTATATAATATTGGTCTTGTTCAATAATGCTTGTACCAATGCCTATAACTACAAGGATAAGTCTACGGACTTCTTCTTTACTTTCCAAAAAGATAAAAGTGTGAGATGATAAAACCTTTCCTTGCATGATGTCAAGATAGAAATTATAATTACAATAGCCTAAAACACGGGAATTTTAAGGTGCTTGTCTACCTTTATCACAACAATAATAAACTCTAGTCCGGAATTCCTGTACTAATTCAATATTGGAGGAAACAAAATACATGATTACAGTTACAAATGTCAGTCTGCGATTTGGTGATCGTAAACTGTTTGAAGATGTAAATATAAAGTTCACACCAGGCAATTGTTATGGATTGATTGGTGCGAATGGAGCAGGAAAATCAACTTTCATTAAAATACTTTCTGGTGAGCTTGAGGCACAATCTGGTGACGTAGCATTAGGACCTAATGAGCGATTAGCTGTATTGAAGCAAAATCACTTCGAATACGAAGAGCATGAAGTTTTACAAACAGTAATAATGGGACACCAACGTCTTTTCAACATTATGAAAGAAAAAGACGCTATTTATATGAAAGAAGACTTCTCGGATGAAGACGGAATTCGTGCTGCTGAATTGGAGGGCGAATTTGCTGAGTTGAACGGTTGGGAAGCAGAATCAGAAGCTGCCATCCTTCTAAAGGGCTTAGGAATTACAGAGGACCTTCATTACAAAAAAATGGCTGAACTTGATGGTGGAGAGAAAGTAAAAGTATTACTAGCTCAAGCACTTTTCGGCAAACCAGATGTATTACTACTGGACGAGCCTACCAACCACTTGGACATTAAAGCAATCCAATGGTTAGAAGAATTCTTAATCAATTTTGAAAATACAGTAATTGTAGTATCCCATGATCGTCACTTCTTGAATAAAGTGTGTACACACATAGCAGATTTAGATTTCGGTAAAATTAAAGTTTATGTTGGAAACTATGATTTCTGGTACGAATCTAGTCAGCTAGCACAAAAACTAACTCAAGATGCAAATAAGAAAAAAGAAGAAAAAATCAAAGAACTTCAAGCCTTCATTGCACGATTCAGTGCCAATGCGTCTAAATCGAAACAAGCGACATCACGTAAAAAATTATTGGATAAAATCTCTCTTGATGACATCCAACCTTCTTCTCGTCGCTATCCATATGTGAACTTCACTCCTGAACGTGAAATTGGGAATGACTTACTTCGTGTTGAAGGACTTTCCAAAACAGTTGATGGCGTAAAGGTATTGGATAACGTAAGCTTCATTATGAATAAGGGTGATAAAATTGCATTCGTCGGACGTGATGAGATTGCAAAAACGACTCTATTCAAAATCTTGGCTGGAGAACTTGAGCCGGATAGCGGTTCTTTCAAATGGGGAATCACGACTTCTCAAGCGTACTTCCCGAAGGATAACTCTGAATACTTTGAGGGTAGTGAATTAACATTGGTTGACTGGCTACGTCAATATTCACCAATGGATGACAGCGAGAGCTTCCTACGTGGGTTCTTAGGTAGAATGCTATTCTCTGGTGAAGAGGTATTAAAAAAAGCAAGCGTTCTTTCCGGAGGAGAGAAAGTTCGTTGTATGCTTTCTAAAATGATGCTAAGTGGCGCGAATGTACTATTATTAGATGAACCTACGAACCACTTGGATCTTGAATCTATCACAGCTTTAAATAACGGCTTAATTGCCTTCAAAGGTTCTATGATTTTCGCATCACACGATCACCAATTCATTGAAACAATTGCGAATCGTATCATCGAAATCACACCTAAAGGTATTATTGATAAACAAGTTACTTATGACGAATACCTATCTGATAAAAACTTACAAGCACAAGTAGCTGAAATGTATAGCTAAACATGCACAAAACCCCGGAGAATTCATTCTCCGGGGTTTTATTTAGTATTCATTCTTGTAAATCGATTAACAATCAACCATTTGGAAAGAATGAGATTTAAGGAGTTGATGACTTGTGGAACTTCATCAAGTTGAAGAAATCATGGATTTTATGAATCAATCACAAATATTCTCACGGTTCAAAAATCAGTTCTATATTTCAGGGATTTTTGACTCGATTAATGATGAAGAAATCCTAATTTCCTTTCTAGAGCACTATCAATTTACAGATGGTCCTATACTGTTTGACGATTTTCGATATCATTTTCGCTATTTTCAACGGATTTACCCGATGCTTGATTTTCATTGATTTTTATACAATAAAATTATTATTAAGCTTTAGGATAAAATACTTTTTCATATTCTTCTTCCACGAAATCACTTGAAAGTTCATTAGATGCTAGTTCCTTTGAAGTGACTGCCATTCCACCAACTATCGAAGCTATTTTCGCTGTTTTTTCTATTTCATATCCTTTTGTTAATCCATATAAGATCCCAGAAAAATAGGCATCGCCTGCACCATTTGTATCAATTACATCAAATTTTAATGCTGGTGTTTCTAACCAACCAGTTTGTGTTAAAATGGTTGAACCTTTGTCCCCGTGTGTGCAAATAATTAATTTTTTTCCTCTTAACAAAAATTCTTCCATTGTTTCTTTGTACCTTGGATTATTTTCGGAGCTAAATTGGATAACATCAGCAACTTCAATAAAATCCTGATGATATTCATTGTTTCCATCATAGTCATGAAGGTCTACCCAAACTTCTTTCTTATGTTTTTTGAGTAAAGGAATGAAGTCTTTGCAATATTGGATTATGTTCAAAAATACATAATCACTTTCTTGAATGAGTTTCTCAACTTGTTCTTTATTTGTTTGAATATTATCGGGTGTTGAATTCAGAAAAATTGATAGTCTTTCGCCAGTAGAATTCTTCATAAAGTTAAGATGTCGTTCTGTCCCGTTCGGACTTACATCATAATGAAAAGGAATTCCTTCTTTTTTGAAATAGGAAACCACTTTATCTCCGTAATCATCTTCCCCAATTACGCCGTAAAAATTTACATTAAACCCCAATTTCTTTAAGTTTAACGACTTTCCGCCACCTGTTGAACCAAGGGTCTCATGATAAGACCTTACAGAATGCATAGTTTGTGCAACGGGTTGAGGAAATTCATCAACATGGATCATTAAATTAAATGAGATTCCCCCAAGTACAAGAATGTTCTCCATAAAAATCACTACTTTCAATTAATATATTGGCAGAACAAATTAATAAAGAAATCGGTGTAATTGTTAGTATTGAATTTAACACTAAAACAGAAAACATCATTAAAGTAACATTTATTGAAACACCAGTTTGATTATAAAACTATCTCTATTAGTAATCCCTAACTAAAATAAACAGCCTTCCACCTATTTACAATGGGAGAAAGGCTGATCTTGTTATACTGCTAAATTGTTTTTGATTGACTCTTTTGCCTTCCTGATAGGAATGAAGGATGCAAGTATGGCAATGATTCCACATACCATGAAGATAGGAGAAAGGCCGAATACAGCTATCCCTGACAAACTTCCAAATATGATAAGGTCACATATTGAATCCAGGACCGACAATAATGAAATGGTTGTAGCACGCACATGGGATGGAATGAGATCATTCTGAATTTGGGAATAGATCGGGTAACGAATTGCACTTACAAACCGTAGCACCAAGAAGCATAGAATCACAACAAGTGATTTATCCCCTAATTGTGAAATTATCAATAGTGATACTCCAGCAGCAAGCCCCGTAATAAAGAACAATTTCAATCCTGAAATTCGGTCCAATAGCCAATCTAAGCGATGGGTGGCGAAAAATCCAATAATAGCTGCTATTGAATAAACTATTCCAATACCAACAACAGATATTCCGGCATTTAACAGTAATGGTTGGTCAAAATTTTGAAACACCGCAGCTGCAGGTATGAATACAAGAGTTAGATTCATGAACATCAGAAACAATTCTGGTGTTTTCTTTATAACATGGAA
Source organism: Peribacillus acanthi (assembly GCF_003073175.1). Classification (GTDB taxonomy): domain Bacteria; phylum Bacillota; class Bacilli; order Bacillales; family DSM-1321; genus Bacillus_BN; species Bacillus_BN acanthi. Next base: position 67,026 of record NZ_QBBX01000014.1, on the reverse strand, counting down.
CCCTTCTTTTACATGGCTAAACGCATTTTCTCGGTATGATATTTCTACTTTTGGCTCAATAATAAAAGCTGACAAAATGAAAACAAATAAGAATGCAACCATTCCTAAATAGATGAGCAATTCAAACTGGCCTTCTGTAAGATCTTTTGCAAGAAACGCCCCAACAAATACAGTGACAAGTGATGTGATAAAGGTTGCAGAAGAGATTCTTCCCATAACTCGATCCATTTTGTTTTCGTCACCGGATTTTTTCAACGATTCATAAAGTAGTGCTTCATCTGCTCCTGAGAAGAATGTCACTGAACACCCACTTAGGAAGCTACTTAGAAAAAGTAGTGCTGGTATGTCAGCACCTAAAAGTAATGCTAAACTTAAAATTTTTACTAGTGCCCCTGTCATGAATGAAATTTTAGGTCCAAATTTATCTGCATATATACCCGTTGGAACCTCTGAGAGTAATACCGCTCCACTCCAACACATGATTAGCCAAAATATTTCTTTTTCAGTCAAACCATTTTGCATATAAAACAGTGTGATAACAGGCTGTAAAAAACTTGCCGAAGCAAAAAATTGAACCCAGAATAAAATCCGACTATTATGAGCACCTAACGTATTCTTTTTTAACATATTTCTAATCTCCTACCCTATTCAGTTTATCTTTTAGTAGCAGGAGTGCATGTGTAAATTTTAGTTAACTACAGTCACCCCTGATGAATGTATAACGCCAACTAGTGTTTTTGACATATTATTGTACCTCCAAAATTTTTATAAAATCTTTAATTATTATAGTCAATCTTTTCCATTAAAGAAAGGAAATAATTTCTTTCTTATTGCATGTATCTTTTGGATAACTAAAACCTTCAATTAAATTACTTTTCTAAAAAACTGTTTGACAAAATTATTAGACGATTTTAAACTAAATATGTTAACTGAGTTATATTTGGAGTTAACATAAACATTCAGGAGGTATACATAATGAACCAAGAACGTGAGAAACTGAAATTAATGATTTTAACAGCATTATTTGCAGCAATCATCGGAGTCTTTGCACAATTTACTATTCCACTTCCTTTGGTGCCAATTACTGGGCAAACATTAGCAATTGGATTAGCAGCCACAATCTTAGGATCAAGATATGGAACTTTATCAGTGTTGTTATACTTGTTCATCGGTGCTGCTGGAATCCCAGTGTTCGCTGAAATGTCTGGTGGAATTTCAAAATTGGTAGGTCCAACTGGAGGATATTTAGTAGGATTTGTTCCAACAGCATTTATTATTGGTTATTACTTAGAAAAAACAAAGTTTACTTTTGTCCATGCTATGATTGCTAACACGATTGGAATGGTTATTACTTTGGTGTTGGGAACTGCTTGGTTAAAATTTGCCGCATCTCTTTCTTGGGAAGCTGCAATTGCAGGTGGATTGACGCCATTTATCATTGGCGGACTGGTAAAAGCTGCTCTTGCTTCTTGGATTGGAATTTTAGTTCGTAACCGCTTAGCATCTGCAAGATTACTACCAAAAACTGACCAAAAACTAGCTGCCTAAACATAAAATAATTATGATGGGCAAACTTTAGCCTTTAGTTGCTCTTATATTTAATATCTCAAACAAGTAATTTAAAAAAGCGAGGTGATCCTCGCTTTTTTTTGATGCCTTATAATTGGACAATCGTTTTACGTGATTTCACTCTATTATATACACTGTCAAAAAAGTTCTTTTCATTTTGTGATAAATTATTTAAATCAAACTTTTTGTAAACGACAGATAGCAAAACGACATCCCTCAATCGTAGGAAAAGTGGGATAGATTGAATGACTTCTTCTGAAACAGAATGAAATTTATTATACCCTTTTAGGAAGTTCTTTAAAAACTCTGCCCCAAAGTCATCCATACCTTCCTTTTCAGAAAAACCTCTTGCCATGCAAGTGTAATATAAAGGAATGGCGATATCACTAGCAAAGAAATGGTACGAACAATCATCAAAATCGAATAAGTATAATTTTCCTTCGTGATAATGGAAGTTCCCTAAGTGAAGATCTGAATGAATCATACCGTATGTATCCTTATTTTTAGTTAGTCCACGAATCTCATTAAGGATAGAGTTACGATATTCAACTATATCACCTTCTACATTCGGCATATATTTTTCTATATCCAACAGATCTTCTTCATCCCAATCTGGTCTTTTGGGAACACCAGGCCTTACCTCATAGTTTTTAGTAACGCTATGCATGCCTCCGATTGCTTCTCCCCAAAGCTCAATAAGTTCTGGATTTTCTTTAAACTCACTCCACTTCAAATTTGCTCCAGGCATCTTTTCATAACAACAAACAAAGAATTGAGTACCATCTTCAGCCGTCAAAGCTTCAGATAATGCAGCTTGTTTTGAATGAAAGTGTTCATAGACAGAAATACCATTTTTATGTAAATAATCGACCCATTCAATTTCAGCCTTCACTTGCTCATGCGATCGATGGCTACTATGAGTGAAGCGTAAGACGACAGGAGTGCCATTTCTTAATCCGGAAAAAATATAGTTCTCAAAGTCTCCTATTTTACTCAATGAATTGTTCTCTATTAAAAACAGTTCTGCACCTTGCGAAATGATTGACTCATTAAAAATTCGTTCTACGACCTGTTCCATATGTACCACCACTTTCATTATATATATATAGATATCCATTATATAACAAGTCAGAAAATTCTTAAACAAAAACAAAAGGACTAGGAATCATCCCTAGCCCCTTACATTGTGATGGGTAAAACATAATTCAATATGGAAAAGAAATGGGCAATAGAACCTAGTATTACGAAGATGTGCCAGATTGCATGATGAAATGGAAATCCTCTCCATACATAAAAAATAGCTCCGACAGTGTATAGAACACCACCAATTACCAATAACTGAAGACCTGCGAAAGGCAAAGTAGTTATCAGAGGATGCCAAGCGATGACAATTAGCCACCCCATGACTACATATAAAACCGTAGATAAAAACAGAAATCTTTTCACAAAAAAGGCTTTGAAAACAATTCCAACAATTGCAATTCCCCATACAATACCTAAAATCGTCCAACCTAAGGCACCATTTATTACGATAAGAGTAAAAGGTGTATATGTTCCTGCAATGAAAATATAGATTGCCGCGTGGTCAAAGATTTCAAATATGTCCTTGGCTTTTCCAGGTGGAAAGCTATGCACTAATGTGGAACAAAGATAAAGCACTAGCATGCTGACACCATAAATAATAAAAGTAGTAACATGCCATGCTGTACCTTCTGTTACAGAACGAATTATCAAGAAAACCAATGCTGTAATACTGAGAATTACACCTATACCATGAGTAAGTGCATTGACGAGCTCTTCTTTCTTTGTAAAAACATGTGTCGTTGCCATACTTACCTCCATTCCTATGATTTGCTCATTATACTCCTAATATTGAAAATTAAAAAGATTTTAAGACTTGAATATAAACTCTAATTAGATTATCATCTAATTAGATATTTATCTAATATAGGAGGTTGCAATGCAATTAAACAAAATAGTCAATTTCCACAAAGTGATGGGCGATGCAACGAGAATTAGGATTTGCATTCTTTTATCACACGGACCTAAGCATAATGCTGCATTAGCTGGGATGTTAGGACTGCGTCCGCCTACCATATCTCATCACTTAGCAAAATTAAAAGAGGCCAATATCATCCATGAAAAAAGGGATAAAAACACGATATATTACCATTTTAATGCAAAGGATTTCGAACAGTACTCTTTAGCTTTGACAAATACATTAAATGGAGGAGAAAAGAAAAGTATGCCAAAAGATCAATTATCAGAACACCAATCGATTCTACAAAATTTCTTAACGAAGGATGGAAAACTTAAAAACATACCATCACAACGAAAAAAGAAATTGATCGTATTATACCATTTAGCAAAAGGCTTAGAGATGGGGAAAAAATATCCTGAGAAGGAACTAAATGAATACATTAAGCAATATCATGATGACTTTGCTACTTTACGAAGAGAATTCATTATCAATAGTGTGATGGATCGTCATGAATCAGTATATGAATTAAACCCACCTGAAATGTGGGCAGCCATCGAATAGAAATCTGAGGTGATACTCACAAAAAACACCCCAACGAATCCTTCATAGTGGATTCGTTGGGGTGTTTTCAGAGTCAAAAAAATTTTCCAGCGCCTCAACATTCTTTTCTAAGTCAAGTTGAAGTACTGCTCCAGCGTGTTTAAATGTCTCATTAGTATAACTATTCGTAATAGGAATTCTTATCGTATCAACTGTGTCTATCCTGTCAAATAGAATTTTGGCGGAGAGGGATAATATCTGACTCTTCGTCAAATCACTTTGAATGAACTCCATCCCCTCATTCACCATTCCCGGAAGACTTAGAATTCCTTCTGCTGAATTCAATTGTTGTGCAAGTAACCCCTTGATTTTGACTAGCACTTCCTGTTGTCTTGCAACTCTCCCGAAATCACTCTCTCCATCATGTCTAAATCTTACATACTTTAAAAGGTCATTCCCGTGTAAATAATGATCTCCAGGTTGTAAATTGAAATTCATATCTTCAATCATTGCTTTTGTCACATGAACCTCTATTCCTTCAGGCGATAGTAAATCGATCATTCTTGCAAAACCCTGAAAATCAATAGTTACCACATGGTCAATGGAAATATTGAAGTTCTGCTTAATTGTGTCACGTAATAACCTTTCTCCCCCTAAATAATAAGCATGATTGAGTTTATGTTGTATGGTTCCATCAGGTGTCGATGGAATCATGACATAGCTGTCTCTCATCAGCGAAGCCAACTTTACGGAATTACTTTCCCCATCATATTGTAATAAGATCATTGAATCGGACCTTGAGTGTTCTTCCCCTCTTGAATCTATTCCAATCAATAGAAAATATACTGGTCTTTTCTGTATCTTTTCAAGCAGTGTTTCATCTTGTGTTGGTCTATTAAAACCTAATTCTGTATCCTCTTGTCTTGCTCCATGACTACATGAGATAAGTAAGGGCACAAATGCAACAAATATGATGATAACTTTTAGAAGTTTCATTTTATCCTCCATCATGGATATTTTATCTAGTACCAATTATGGACAAAGATGAAAAATAATAAGCATAAAAAAACAGTGATATTCCTTCACTGTGGGGATAAATTACTTTCCCCTAAAATGAAGGAATATCACTGATTTTGAATGGTATTGATATTGCTTTCTTAAAAAGACACTTTACAGGCAAAAATTTTCACAATTTTCACCTAAGCTAAATAGGCTTCCCTTACTTCCTCATTCTTGATCAAATCTAAACCTCTACCATGTAATTTAATTTCTCCGGTTTGAATGACATATCCTCGATCTGCGATTTGTAGAGACTGATAGGCATTTTGTTCAACTAAGAGAATGGTAATTCCTTCGTTGTTAAGCTCTTTAATGATTTCAAAAATTTGTTCAACGATAATTGG
>NZ_QBBX01000014.1:48576-61523 GCF_003073175.1 Peribacillus acanthi | reverse complement strand
CCAGTCCCATAGATGGTTCATCAAGCATTAGTAATTCAGGCTTCATCATTAATGCTCTCCCAATGGCTAGCATTTGTTGCTCTCCACCACTCATAGTTCCACCTTTTTGCTCTAGGCGATCTTTCAATTTAGGAAAATATTGATAAACTCTTTCCAATCTTTCAGCAATCACATTCTTTTGTTTTACAGAAAAAGCGCCCATCAATAAATTTTCCCGAACTGTTAACCTCGGGAAAATTTTTCTCCCTTCAGGTACATGTGCAATTCCTTTTAATGTTGTTTCATGCGCAGGTTTATTCGTAATATCTGTTCCATTGAAAAGTATTGATCCCTTTTGCACCTTTGCTAGACCACTGATAGATTTTAAAGTTGTAGATTTCCCTGCACCGTTCGACCCTATTAGACTAACGATTTCACCTTTATTTACATTAAGGGTGACCCCTTTTAGTGCTTGGATTCCACCATAGTATGTCTCAATATTCTTTAATTCTAACATTTGCATATCGATGTCCTCCTAACCCGCATGAACAGCGCCAGATCCTAAGTAAGCTTCTATTACTTTAGGGTTATTTCTTATATCTTGTGGCTTTCCTTCTGCTATTTTTTCCCCATGATCTAGGACAACAATATGCTCGGAAATTTCCATGACTAATTTCATATCATGTTCTATTAAAACAATTGTTAAATCAAACTCCTCTTTCATTTTCTTTATTAATTCAGTAAGTTCTTTTGTTTCTTTTGGATTCATTCCCGCTGCCGGTTCATCTAGGAGAAGTACCTTTGGTTCAGCAGCTAGTGCCCTAGCAATCTCTAATCTTCTTTGAGCACCATAACTAAGATTACAAGCTTTTTCATTAAGAAATGATTCAAGACCAACGTATTTCAACAATTCATAGGCCTTTTTTTCAGCTAACCTTTCTTCCTTTCTCGTAAATGGAAGGTTAAGCAAGATTCCTAGAATTCCCGATTTCAGGTGTGTATGCATTCCAACAAGTACATTTTCGATTACCGACATTTCACTAAATAACCGGATGTTTTGAAATGTCCTTGCTATTCCTTTTCTTGAAACCTCGTGAGGCTTCAACCCATTAATTTTCTGCCCTTCTAATAAAATTGCTCCTGTGGTAGGCTCATATACACCAGTAATCATATTAAAAAATGTAGTTTTGCCAGCTCCATTCGGACCGATAACTGCTGTGATTGAACCTTTATTGACCTGCATGGATATATTCTGGTTTGCGGTCAGTCCACCGAATTTTTTTGTTAAATCTTTTACCTCTAAAATATGCATACCAATTCCCCCTATACTTGCGCCTTTTGATTTTGGGTATTTAAAGGTGGAACCTCGGCTATACTGTCATTTTGTTTTAAAGCCTTCTCGTCAAACACTTTGTTTTTTGCAGGTAAAAGTCCCTTTGGTCTGTAAAGTGCGAATATGATTAATAAAGCTCCAAATATGAATCTTTGCATTTTAGCTGGAGATAAGGCCTCAGGGATTTGAACAGCACCTGACATATTAAGCTCGTTTAACCAGTTGGTCAATTCAGTCAGGACCTGTAAGTTTAGAATCGTCATTACTGCTGCCCCTAAAATAACACCCGGTACACTTCCCATGCCTCCTAGAATTACCATGACAAGTATGGTAATAGATTCAAGTAAGGTAAAACTTGTAGGATCGACAAATGTTTGTTTTGCTGCAAATACTACACCCATCATCCCTGAAAAAGAAGCACCGATAGCAAAAGCAATTAACTTTGTTTTTACTAACGGAACGCCCATTGATTGTGCTGCAATTTCATTCTCACGAACAGCTTTCCATGAGCGACCGAGTTTTGAGTGCTCAAATCTTCTGACCGTAAAAATTGTAAAAATCATTATCACCAAAACGATGTAATAAAACTGGCTTGGATACAAGAATTCAATCCCAAACAAATTCGGAGGTGTTACAGATGGAATTCCCATTGCTCCATTTGTAATATTTACTGGGCGATCTAAGTTATTAAAGACAATTCTTATAATTTCACCAAAACCAAGTGTTACAATCGCTAAATAATCACCTTTAACCCTAAGTACAGGAATACCTAATAGCACTCCGAATAAGGCAGCAACAAGACAACCAATTATGATAAAATACCAGAAGCTTGTCCCCGACAACGGATACGTACCAAATGGCATGAAATTAGAAGCCTGTGCAGTCGCAAATATCCCATATGTGTAAGCTCCAACTGCAAAGAATGCAACAAATCCTAGATCAAGCAGCCCAGCCATACCTACCACAATATTTAAACCAAGTGCCATAGATATGTATATCCCAACGAGGGTTGCTACTTCCATATAGGATTGATATGCTTCGCCATTAGATGCTGTGAAGGGAAGCAAGAATACTAAAATGATTCCAGCAATGATCCATTTGGTTCCGTTTTTAAAGCTCGTAAAATGCAACATTAACAATGATGACAGTAACAATAAAAAAGCTGTCACGGATTTTTGTGCCAGAAAGAGACTAAGAGAAGTTACTCCAACAAATAGCAATAAGAAAATTCCTTGTACCTTTTGGTTATCTTTATAAGAAAGCCATAAATTCTTCATTGTCCCACCTACACTTTCTCTGCAACTGGCTTACCTAATAAGCCTTCAGGTTTAAAGATTAGAACAATGATTAAGATGGCAAATGCAAAAACATCTTTGTATTCAGAACCAAAAATACCTCCAGACATTAAAGTCAGGTTTGCAGAAGCAAATACTTCAAGTACACCTAATAACAGACCTCCTAGCATTGCTCCACGAATATTCCCAATCCCTCCAAGTACAGCAGCAGTGAAAGCTTTTAACCCTAAAATGAACCCTATATACGGATCGATTGTCCCATATTGTACAGCGAATAGGACACCGGTAGCACCACCAAGAGCTGACCCAATAAAAAACGTTAACGAAATAACTTTATTTACATTTACAGACATCAAGGAAGCAGTTTCCCTATCTTGAGCAACGGCTCTCATTGCCATGCCCCACTTTGTTCTGTTTACAAATATATCCAATAATACCATCATGATTACTGCTGTTATTAATACGATCAGAAAGGAGGTCTTGATCGAGGCATCGTTAAATAATTGTGTAATAGACGATGTCTTGATCAGGATCTGATCCGTAAACATGCTTGGACCGGTTACGATATAGTTACCCTTTTTTAATTCAGCGATAAATCTTACCAGGTCCTGAAGCAGAAAAGATATTCCAATAGCAGTAATCAATGGAATTAATTTCGGTGCATTACGTAAGGGGCGATAAGCAACCCTTTCGATTCCCATTCCGATCAATCCAGTCAAGATTGCGGTTAATAACAAAACGGTTATAAGCATTATAATCGCAGGAACTGCAGATACCCAGCCTATACTCGTTAAAACTAGTAAAATAGCTGTTCCTATAAAAGCTCCTGTCATAAAAATTTCACCATGTGCAAAATTGATTAATTCCAATATCCCATACACCATCGTGTAACCTAATGCAATAACTGCATAGACAGTACCTAGGGTAAGACCATCAATCAAGACTTGCGGGATTGTTTGTATAATTTCGTTCAGCATATGCTACCTCCTAGTCTTTCAATGATAGAGTGGAAAAGGGTATATTCCCCGTTGAGATATATACCCTTTTCCCCCATAAATTTGTTTATTCAGCCCCAACTTCGCCTTCAAACACAGCAGGGTACGAAGCTTCAGTGAATTTGAAAAGGAATATCTTCGCGAATTCGTTATCGCCTTTATCGTCAAAGCTTACTTTAGTTAGTGCACCTTCGAAATCCTTAATTGCACGAATAGCATCTCTCACTTGTTCACGAGATGGCTTTTTATCACCATTAGCTTTAATTGCATCCTCAATACCTTTTAAAACCACGCCCATTGAATCATATCCGTAGACAGAGTAGGATTCCGCTGTCTTATTGTATTTAGCTTTGTAATCTTCTAAGAATTTCTTACCTTTATCAGTCTTAGTAGAGTCACCAGCAACAGATGTAATGAATGTGTTTTTCACAGCATCTCCAGCAATCTCAACTAAAGTAGATGAATCTAGTCCATCGCCACCCATGAATGGAATATCAATGCCTTTTTCACGAGCCTGCTTGATAAGTAATCCACCTTCAGAATACAATCCCCCGAAATAAACTAAGTCTGGCTTCTTACTTAATACTTGGTTTAGTACTCCATTAAAGTCTTTTTCACCAACAGTAATCCCTTCAAATCCAAGAATCTCAGCACCTTTTTCTTCAGCAGCATTTTTGAATGCATCTGCCAAACCTGATCCATATGCAGTTTTGTCTTGGATTACAAAGATTTTCTTAGCGCCTAATGTATTCACAGCATATTCAGCACCAGCAGGTCCTTGAGAATCATCACGACCAACAATACGGTTGACTGTCTTTAAACCTCTTTCAGTTACATCTACAGCAGTATTAGCTGGAGATACCATTGCAATCTTGTACTTTTCATATACTTCAGATGATGGAATGGCAACACCTGAATTCAAGTGGCCAACTATAGCAATAATGTCTTTCTCAGAACCTATCAATTGGGCATTTGCTACCCCTTTTTTAGGATCGCCTTGGTCATCATAAGGAACAAGCTTCAAATCAAAACCAAGCTCTTTGAATTTGTCCTTCTGTTCTTCGAGCGCTAATTGAGCACCTAATTTAATTGCTTCACCTAGTGTTGCACTTCCACCTGATAGCGGAGTTTGAGTTGCAATTTCAATTACATTCTTTTTCCCTTCACTGCCTTCTCCTGTTGTTGTTTTTGATGAGCAGCCCGCTAGGAGCCCTACTGCCAAGCTTCCAGCTAACAATAGTGAAAATGGTTTTTTAAATCTCATCATGACCCTCCCCTATTTTCTGTAGAATAATAGCTAATAGTATCCTAACTATTGTAGGTATTCTCTCCTGCAATAGTTAAACTATTTTAATTAGTATAAATTTTCTGATTACTTAGGTCATCAACTATGTCAGATAGTCTTACACACTTTTTTTAATAGGTAACATTTGGAAAGCGATTTTGGGATGATGAATAATGGATTGTAAAAAAACCTTACATCAAAGGAGGATTAATATACTTTATGGAGGAATATAATGATATGAATATTATTAATTTCATTTATGGAGGAACCAAATGAATCATGATCGTACTTATAAAGACAAAAAAGTTATTTCTATTGGTACAGTCAGTGAACTAACTGGGTTATCTGAACGTCAAATTCGATATTATGAACATAGAAAATTAATTTACCCTGAGAGATCTGAAAAAGGTTTTCGAAAATATTCTTTTTCAGATGTGGAGCTATTAATAGAGATTGCCAATCAAATAGAAGATGGTGTGTTTACAAATGAGATTAGAAATAACATGAAAAAGAAGGATATTCCAATTGCTAGTGAAGAAATTCGTAATTCATTACTTAGAGGACAATTGAATGTTCAATTTAAGCTTTAATGTTTGTTGGTATATAAAAAAAATAACCGTTTCATAAAGTAGTAGAAACGATTTTAAAAAGTCATTATTGTTTATAGTTAACTTCTTCTATTAATTCAGGTGGATACTTCGCCTCTTTGAAATGATACATATAAAAGGAAGCATACTTATTATCACCTTTATGATCAAAACTCACTTTGGTTAATACCCCTTCAAAATCCTTTGTGTTTCTAATTGAATGCATAACCTGTTCTCTTGTTGGAAGCTTGTTTTCATTACTTTTAATAGCTTCTTCTATCCCATTTAGAATTACTCGCATTGCATCATAGCCATTCACAGATACCGAATCTGGGATGATTCCAAATGCATCATGATAATCTTTTTGAAATTTTTTCCCTAAATCGTTAATGGTAAGATCACCTGCAATAGAGGTCAAATAAGTATCTTTAACTGCCTCTTTAGTCATTTCCACCAAAGCTGATGAATCCAAACCATCACCTCCCATAAAAGGAGTCTTGATGCCCTTTTCTCGTGCTTGTTTAATTATAAGGCCACCTTGGGAGTAAAATCCCCCAAAATAAATAAGATCTGGATTTGAATCTATAATCAGTTGTAATTCTTCCTTAAAATCTTTTTTATTTTTTGGAATTTCTATGAAGTTTACAATTTTCGCACCTGCATGTTGGGTTATAGTTTGAAATGCCTTAGCAAGGCCTTCTCCATACAATGACTCTTCGTGAAGTATAAAGATTTTCTTGGCACTTAACCTTTCTACTGCGAATGCACCAGCTGCAAATCCTTGTAAATCATCTCGCCCAACAATTCTATTGACGGTTTGAAAGCCTCGCTCTGTTACTTCCACCACCGTATTTGCGGGAGATACCATTGCTACATGATATTTTTCATACACTTCAGAAGATGGAATAGCTACATCAGAATTTAAATGACCGACAACAGCATATATTTTGGAATCATTCCCAATGAGCTTGGCATTAGCTACACCTTTTTTAGGATTACTTTGATCGTCATAAACAACGAGTTCTATTTTATAACCTAATTTTTCAAACTTGCTTTTATTTTGGTCAAGCGCTAATTGTGCACCCATTCTAATCGCTTGGCCCATTTCAGCACTACCACCTGTTAATGGTGTTTGGGTAGCTATTTTAATAATTTTTTGTTTATCTTGATTTGTAATAATGGAACATCCATATAAGGTACTTGAAACTAAAGAAATGACCAACAATAGAATAACCGATTTAATATAAACCCCTTCCTCTCTTTATTCGAGATTTCGTATTCAAAAATAACACCTAGATAATTTTACCACATTTTTCATTACTGAACTCCACTTGAATGGTGCCCTCTCAAACATGTTCTAAATAAAAATTGTAGTTTTCATCATAGAAAAAGAAATAACGAAATTTGGTATTGAAATTCTAATTGTAACTTCCACCTGATTTAATTTCTTTTTTGCATTTTAAAAAAGTTCAATTGCCTTCGTCAATACTTACTAGGAAATAAAATGGAGTCATTGATTAAATTAGAACAAGAAATCCCCTCTAAAAATTCTATAATATATCAAAATAACATTTCAATAAAAGCTAAAAACCCTTGTGGAAAATTTACATCCACAAGGGTTTTTTATTGAATTAATAATCCGATCCCTATTTATAGAGCACTAAACACTTATTTTAAAGGTATTATCCTTCCAGTAAAAGTTGCTCAGGATCTTCAAGAAGTTCCTTCACTTTCACTAGGAAGCCAACTGCCTCTTTACCATCGACAATACGGTGGTCATAAGAAAGAGCAATGTACATCATTGGTCGGTTTTCCATTCTTTCTGCATCAATTGCAACCGGACGCAATTGAGTTTTGTGCATTCCTAGAATACCAACTTGAGGTGCATTCAAAATTGGAGTGGACATTAGAGAACCGAAAGTACCACCATTTGTAATTGTGAATGTTCCACCAGTTAAATCAGAAATAGCTAATTTATTGTTTCTAGCCTTTGAAGCTAAATCGCCTATTGCTTTTTCGATGCCTGCAAAACCAAGTTTGTCAGCATCTTTTACAACCGGTACAACTAAGCCTTCATCAGCTGAAACTGCAATACCGATGTCATAGAATTTCTTGATGATTAATTCATCACCTTGAATTTCTGCATTCAACAATGGGTATTTCTTTAATGCGCCAATAACAGCTTTCGTAAAGAATGACATGAAGCCAAGCTTGACATCATTGCTCTTAAGGAACGCATCTTTTCTACGATTACGAAGTTCCATGATTGCAGTCATGTCTACTTCATTGAAAGTAGTTAACATTGCAGCAGTGTGTTGAACGTCTACCAATCTTTTCGCGATTGTTTGACGACGACGTGACATTTTTACTACTTCAACTGGCTTAGTGAATTGCTCAGCAGCAGATTTTTTCTCTGCAGGCTTTTCTGCTTTTGGTGCAGCTGGAGCGGTTGCTGGTTTGCTAACTGGTGCTTGTCCAGCAGTTTCTACATCGTCTCTGCGAATGCGACCAAGAGGATCACGTGCAGCGACATCGTTAAGATCAATGCCTTTTTCTCTTGCAAGCTTTCTAGCAGCTGGAGATGCGATTGGTCTATTTATTCCTTTTGAATCCTCTTGAGGAGCTGCAGAAGCTGCTTGTTGAAGTGCTTCTTTTTCTCCTTGTTTAACCTGATCCGTTTCTGCAGAAGAAGCAACAGGTTCAGACGCGTTAGGTGTTGCTACTGGTGTAGGAGCTTCTCCACCTTCACTTACGATTGCGATTGCTTCGCCGACTGCTACAGTGTCGCCTTCTTCTTTTAATAATTCAGAAATAACACCGCTATGTTCAGAAATGATTTCAACATTTACTTTGTCAGTTTCTAGTTCAGCGATGTAATCGCCTTTTTCTACGAATTCACCTGGTTTTTTTAACCATTGAGCAATGGTTCCTTCGGAAATGGATTCTGCTAATTCAGGTACTAATATCTCGGCCATGATGGTCTCCCCTTTACATGTCTATAAGTGAGTCTATTAATTTGTAGTTCTTGTAAATGCTTCAGTCAAGATGCGAGCCTGTTCAATTTTATGAACCAATGGATCTCCCTCTGCTGGACTGGATCTTCTTTTTCTTCCGATGTAACTTACGTTAACACCTTTCGGCACAGCTGCAGAGAAACGAGGTTCAACAAAATTCCATGCTCCCATATTCTTAGGCTCCTCTTGTACCCATGCTACTTCCTTCAAGTTAGGGAAGGTATGAAGCAAGTCTTGAATTTCCTGGAATGGGAAAGGATAAATTTCTTCAAGACGTACAAGATGTACCCAGTCAGTTTCATTCTCTGATGTAGACTTTTCACTTAAGTCTATAGCCATTTTACCAGTACTAAATACTACACGCTCTACTGACTCTTTATTTTGGCCAAATCCTTTTTCTTCAATAAATGGCTTGAATTCACCTTCACTAAGTTCTTCTGGTAAAGATGCAGTCAGGTTGTTACGAAGCAAGCTCTTTGGTGTCATTAACACTAGTGGGCGAACTTCTTCCATTTTCAATACAGCAGCTTGTCTACGTAGAATATGGAAATATTGAGCCGCAGATGATAAATAAGCAACTGTCCAGTTATTCTCTGCCGCTAATTGCAAGTATCTTTCCAATCTTGCACTGGAATGTTCTGGGCCTTGTCCTTCGTAACCGTGAGGTAAAAGCATTACTAAGCCAGACTTTTGACCCCATTTCGCACGGCCTGCTGAAATGAATTGATCAAAGATAACTTGTGCAACGTTAGCAAAATCTCCGTACTGTGCTTCCCATAAAACCAATGTTTCTGGAGAAAACACATTATAACCGTATTCAAATGCCAATACAGCACTTTCAGTTAATGGACTGTTATGCACTGCAAAAGAAGCCTTTGAAGTTGGTAATGTGTGTAATGGAGAATGCTTCTTTCCTGTAACATGATCATTCAATACAATATGTCTATGAGCAAATGTACCGCGCTCTGAATCTTGTCCTGTTAAACGAATTGGAGTTCCATCCTTCAAAATGGAAGCAAAAGCCAACGTTTCTGCTTGAGCCCAATCAACTTTTCCATTTTCCTTAAATGCATCTAATCTGCGAGAAAGGATTTTTTCAAGTTTCTTAAATACGTTGAACCCTTCTGGCCATTTCAATAATCCGTCATTGATTTCTTTAAGCTCATCCAGGCTTACAGCCGTTTTAAGCTTTGGAATGCCATGTTCAACTGTTTCAGGCGGATCGATTAAAATAGAAATCTCTGCCTTTTTATCAGCTACCTTGCTATAGGCTTCTGCAAGCTTCGTTCCAACTTCAGTTTCAATAGTGTTGAATTGTTCTTTAGAAACAACACCATTATTCGCTAGAGATTCTGCATAAAGCTCTTTGACTGTAGGATGTTTATGAATTAATGAATACATCAATGGCTGTGTCACTAATGGCTCGTCCATTTCATTATGGCCAAATCGACGATAGCCTAGTAAATCAATTAAGAAATCTTTATTGAATTCCTTACGGTAAAGTACAGCCAAGTAAGCTGCAGCTAAGCATGCTTCTGGATCATCAGCATTAACGTGAACGATTGGAACTTCATATCCTTTTGCTAAGTCACTTGAATACTTAGTAGAACGTGAATCTTCACTTTCAGTAGTGAATCCAATCATATTATTTGCAATTATATGGACTGTACCACCTGTTTGATATCCACGTAATCTACTTAAGTTTAGTGTCTCAGCCACTATTCCTTCACCTGGGAACGCAGCATCACCATGAATGATGATAGCAAGGGATTTTGTGAAATCTTGAACAGGATAGCCCGTTTCACTGCGATCATCTTGTGCAGCACGAGTATATCCTTCAACTACAGCTCCAACATACTCCAAGTGACTTGGATTGTTCGCTAAAGTCAGTCTTGCTTTTACGGTATTTTCTTCTTTAATCTGACGGTCTCCACCTAAGTGGTACTTAACGTCACCGCTCCAACCATAGTTTATACCTGTTGAACCTTCTGAAGGAACTAAATCCTTGTTTGGGGCATGTTGGAATTCAGAGAATATCATTTCATATGGTTTACCTAATACATGGGCAAGAACGTTTAAACGCCCGCGGTGAGCCATTGCAATGTTTACTGTCTTCGTTCCATGCTGTACAGACTCCGAAATCAATTCGTCTAAAATAGGAATCAAAGTATCTAAACCTTCAACAGAGAATCGTTTCTGTCCTACGAAAGTTTTATGTAGGAATTTTTCAAACCCTTCAACTTCTGTCAATCTTTTTAACAAGTTCTTTTTATTTTCCTCGGTTAAATTCGGGAACATTTTCCCAGATTCAACCATGCTATTTAACCATTCTTTTTCTTTCAAATCATGAACATGATGGAATTCAAAAGCGATGGTTTTTGTATACATTTCCTTTAAATACTTGATTGCTTCAAATCCATCCTTCACATTAGAAGGTGCATCTTGGCAAATAAGTGATGCAGGAATAGTGCGTAAATCTTGTTCTGTTAATTCATATTTTTCTAATGTTAATAGTTCTGGCTCAGCAGCCTCTTTGTTTAACGGATAAATTTTAGCCGCCAAATGACCATAAGCCCTAATATGTTCAGCCAATTTCATGGCTGACATGATCTTTTTCATCACGGCAGGACTGTTTGGAGCACTTTGCATAGTTCCAGACGTATTGTTGCTTGCAAATTCTTCTTCGAATTCTGGGGCACCCCATTGTTCAAAGAATTTTCTCATTTCTTCATCGACTAATTCAGGTGAACTGACAAAAATGTCATATTGCTCTTGCGCATATGCCAAGTTTGGACCAGTAAAACTCTTCCATGGGTTGCTATTATGAAAGTTGGTCATGATTAAACCCCCAACAGAAATTGATATGTTGGATACGAATATCCTTTACTGTTTACGTACCCTAAACAGTAATTAATTAACAGATAATTTTAAATTATTTAACAATAGTAATTCAATTAAATAATTGTTCTAAAATTCAAAGGATAAACCGCTTCCAAAACTATATTACCATGATTTTAAGCTCTTGTTCAAAATATCGACAATTTTTTTCATTTTTTTTTCGAATTTTCTTACCTAATTCGACAATTCCACATTATCCAATTAATCCCCCAAGCAATTCAAGGATAATAAATGGTCAATTGTTGATTTCAAATTATACCCCCTTCTCAAATTAGATTAGGAAATAATCATATAGGTCGTTATACATTTAATCATTCCCAACAAAGTAAAAAACACCTACCATGTTAATGATAGATGTTTCACACTAATATCAAAATACGGTCATACATAATGTTTTTAGAATTTTCATGACCTCTAGTACTGCCAACTCGGAATTCCTAATAGAAATACTATCTGACTAAAACCTCATTTGATCCATTTCTTCTGTAATAACGTCAAACTCAAATCCCTGTTCCTTTAATGCTGCGATCATTTTTGGAAGAACTCTGACCGTGTTCTTCATGTCATTAATATCATGCAACAAAATCACTGCAGATTGCTTTCCTGCAGCACCTCTTAATACAGAGGAGAGAATAGTGTATTCAGAAATGGTTGGACTGATTCCATCCTTTGAGTCAACATTCCAGTCATAATATCGATAACCCTTCTTTTCTAACTCACTCGCTAACACACTCATAATATTCGAAGGACCATATTGACGGCTTGAAATATTTTTCGACCCGCCTGGAAACCTAACAATTTTGGATTGGACCTTAAAGTTTTCCCAAAGAAAATCTTCTAATCTACGTAGGTCTTCAAAATAGTGACTAGATGAACGATAAATCTTCGTAAAGTCATGTGAATAAGTGTGCAATGCAACAACATGACCTCTTTTAATTATTTCCTTATACCCATTGATTGCATAGTCAGATTCATGTCCCATAACAAAAAAGGTAGCCTTGATTCCTTCCTGATCCAAAATATCAAGTATAGGCACGGTATTTAAGGATGGCCCATCATCAAATGTCAGATATGCCACCTTTCTATCTGATTGACCTTTTAATAGTGTAGTTCCTTCGTATAAAGAAGAACTCTCCACGTTATGGGTGAAAAATAGAAAATATACTAGGATGAAGCTTACATATCTTTTAACCATAGCACCCTCCGATCTTAACACTCCTATTTTTTGTTCGGAGAAGTCTTTTTATCCATTCCCCCATGGGAAGTCAGTAAACGCCATGCATCAGCTATTTACGAATAACAACACTAACGATTTAATGGCCAACTTTTTTATTTTTACGGCCAACTTTAACGATGTTACGACCAACTTTTTCATTTTTACGGCCAACTTATCGTGTTTTATGACCATCTTGTCGAATTAGAACTGAGTATAAGCCTTACTATTCTTCATATAATCGCGAAAAAATTAAAATTCTTCTTTAACGAGGTTCATAAATAAAAAAGTCACCTCAAAATAGAAAATTGAGATGACTCAGATTGTCGACAAAAGACATCGAGAGGA
>NZ_QBBX01000014.1:37544-48530 GCF_003073175.1 Peribacillus acanthi | reverse complement strand
CCTCGTCGCTAACGCTCCTGCGGGATCTCACCTGTCCTGCTAATCCCCCAGGAGTCAAGCGCCCTCCACTCCAATCAACTAGTATGGCTCACAATCTAGCAGGTTGCCTGCCATTTTCTTTAAATTCATGTCAGCAATCGTAAGCATCGCCTGCATAGACAATTTTTTGAGACCTCGTAAGGTTGTTCATCGCATACCATGCTTTTCTTTCGCATCTGCAAAAACACGTTCAACCGTCTCCTTGCGTTTCGTGTATATCTGTTTGATTACATCGTTGTGACGTAGATGTTCTGCCTCTTTTAAGTAAGCTTCCCAAATATATTACCTTCTCTACAAGTGGTTGTAACAGATGACTATCATGTACATTTCCCGGAGTTATCCAAATATGTATTGTATGAATACTATTTAAAACAAGTCTACTGGATCAATACTTGGACGACCGAGCCCAGAATACAGGTTTTCAACCAATGGATAGATAAAGGTAAAATCAATCGCTGCCTCAATTGTTCGTACTAAATGGTCATCAGGCACAAGTTGATCAATCGCCCACACTTCTAATTGTTCACGTTCATTTAATTGGTTTCTCGTCATCATTTTCTACGTCACTTCTTGTATTTTAACCGCTTAGTTGATTGGAATGGAGGGCGACGACTCCTGCGGGAGGAGTGTGAAGCTTGAGACCCCGCAAGGAGCATAGCGACTGAGGAGGCTCAAGTCACACCCCGCGGAAAGCGTTCGCCCGGAACGGAAATCAACGGATTATCTAGTATATAAATTATTTTATTTGAAAAAAGAGTATTATCTCTCCACATTAAAATATCGTGCACTTGGGTGACTGAAAACAATTGCGGATACTGATGCTTCTGGTTCCATCATACATCCTTCCGTCAAGGTAATCCCTAAGTCTTGTGGATGTAAGAGTTCAAATAATTTTTCTTGATCATCTAAGTTAGGACAAGCAGGATAGCCAAACGAATAGCGCTGTCCTATGTATTTTGCAGCAAATCTCTCTTTCATCGTCATTTTTGGATCATCAGATATCCCAGCCACTTCTCTCATCCTTTGATGTATCCATTCTGCTGTGCCTTCTGCAATCTCTAATGCTAAGGCTTGTATGGCGTGACTTCTCAAATATTCCCCTTCCCTTTTCCATTTCTCTGCTATTTCTCGAATTCCAGAACCAGCTGAAACGACAAAAAATCCAGCATAATCTGTTTGGTTGGTTTCGATATTTTTCACATAGTCCGCTAAGCATAGAAATGGCTCTGACTGTTGTCTGGGAAAATCAAACGTTTGATAAAGTTCCCCCTTCTGTTTAGCCGAATAAACATGAAGTCGGTTCCCTTCACTTTGGACTGGGAAAAACTGATAGACTGCTTTAATTGCAAAGGGTTTATATTGTTTTAGGAACATAAGTAATTCTTCTATTAATATATGGATAGATCGGGCTTTAGAATCTTCATTTTTGAGCAATTGTTCTACGTTTCCCTTCAACCCAAGGTGGTGGCCATAAAGCATTTGGCGGTTTATATAAGGAATAACCTCATCTAATGGGATATTCGTAAAAAACTCTCGTTCCAAATGCAATGGTACTTTCACGTCATGTTCCGGCAGGTCACTCTTTCGAACAGGTTGATTTTCAGTAGAGCCTAACCACTCTATTTTTTGAATGATAGGAGGTTGTTTATTAATTGTTAATGTTTTGTTTGTTTTTGAATGTATCTCATTTATTATTCTTAAACCGTCCATGGCGTCCTTCGCATAATGCACATCACCATTATAAACGGGTGCTATTTTACCTGTTGTGAATTTCCGTGAAAGTGCAGCACCACCTACCACGAGAGGAATGTCTATTTTTTCCTGAGCTAAATCCATAGCAGTAAGTACCATCTGTTGTGCGGACTTAACCAAAAGACCTGATAACCCAATGGCAGTAGGCCTATGCTCCTTCACCGCTTCTATTAACGTAGAAGGTGCTACTTTAATTCCCAAATCTATTATTTCATAACCATTGTTCGATAGGATGATTTCAACAAGGTTTTTGCCTATATCATGAACATCGCCTTTAACGGTTGCTAAAAGCAGCTTGCCTTTATGTAAGGTTTTTTTATCATTGGACATCAATGGTTCCAAATGTGAAACTGCCGCTTTCATACTTTCAGCACTTTGCAAAACTTCAGCTACAATTAATTTATTGTCGTTGAATAAGCGTCCTACTTCCGCCATTCCCTTCATCAACGGTCCATTGATAATATCAAGTGGCTCAATCTGTTTTGCAAGCAATTTATTTAGATCCTCAACGAGTCCGATTTTTGTCCCTTCAATGATATAATTTGCTAGTCGATCTTCAATAGGCAATTTCACTTTAGATATTGGTCTTGCTTCTTTTTTATCTCTAAAATGTTCGACAAAAGCTTGTAGGTTACTTTCCGAATTCTCAAAAAGCAAAGCCTCTGACAACACGACCTCATCAGGAGGAACACTGGCAAAACGCTCTAGTTTTTCAGTATTCACGATGGCATAGTCCAAACCTGATTTGACACAATGATACAGAAATACGCTATTTAGGATTTCACGTCCTCTAGGTGGCAATCCAAATGAAACATTACTTATTCCAAGTATTGTTAAAGAAGAAGGAAATGCTTTTTTAATTAAAGAGATGGCTTCGATTGTTTCCTTGGCTGAACCTGTGTAAAGTTCATCCCCAGTGCCTACCGGGAAGACTAATGGATCAAAAATGATATCAGCTGGTGAAAAACCGAATTCTTCCACCAATATTCTGTAACTTCTAGTCACAATTTCCAGTTTATTCTCTGCCGTGACAGCCATTCCCGTTTCGTCAATCGTACCAACTACGAGTGCACCTCCATACTTCTTAACTAAACTGGCTACTTTATGAAATTTCCCTTCCCCATCTTCGAGATTTACTGAATTGATGATACATTTTCCCTGCGTTTTCTTTAATGCTGTTTCCATTACTTTTTCATCAGTACTATCTATTACAATCGGTACTTTTACTTTTTTGACCACTTCTGTAATAAACTGCTCCATGTTTCCTTCTTCATCACCATCGGGGTCGGCTAAACAAACATCGATTACATGAGCGCCTTGCTTCACTTGGTTACGTGCTATTTCTGCGGCTTCATTAAAATTACCTGCTGTAATAAGCTGCTTAAATTTTCTTGATCCAATTACGTTTGTACGCTCTCCTACTAATAGAGGTCTCATCGAATCATCATACTGAAGGGGTTCAATTCCTGAAACCATATGGATGTTTGAATTTATTTTTTGGCTTGATAGCTTTCGCGGTTTTGATTGAGCCAATGCCTCTGAAATAGCCTTGATATGTAAAGGTGTCGTCCCACAACAGCCGCCTACAATATTTATCCAACCCTTTTCAGCAAAGTATTGAATTTTTTTCGCCAAGGATTTTGCGGTTTCTTCGTAATTTCCTTCCTCATCTGGTAGACCTGCATTTGGATAACAACTAATCGCCGTTGTTGAAATTTCAGCAAGGCTTCTAATATGTTCCGTCATAAACTCTGGGCCGGTCGCACAATTTAACCCAATCGCAATTGGATCCATATGTTTGCATGAGATATAAAAAGCTTCAATGGACTGACCCGCAAGTGTCGTTCCCATCGGTTCAATCGTACCCGAAATAATGATAGGGATTTTCCCTTGATATTCCTTAAGTGCTTCTTCGATTCCAGTAAAAGCCGCCTTGACATTTAACATATCTTGACAGGTTTCCACAAGAAATAGGTCGACGCCCCCTTCCAAAAGACCACTCGCCTGCTCTTTATAGCTAAAAGCAAGTTCATCAAAGGTAATTCCACCTGTAAGTGACAGTGTTTTAGTAGTTGGACCGATTGAACCAGCTACAAATCTTGGCCATTCAGAAGTTGAATATTGGGTTGCAATCTTTTTCGCAAGCTTAGCTGCTGCAACGTTTATTTCGTATGCCTGACGTTCGAGACCATACTCTTCTAAAACAACACTTGTAGCACCAAATGTATTGGTCTCAATTATATCTGCTCCGGCTATTAAATATTGTTCATGGATTCTAGAAATGATATCTGGACGTGTGAGTGTTAAATATTCATTGCAACCTTCTAGAGAATCTCCACCAAAATCCTCTGCGGTAAGATTTGCTTGTTGAATCATTGTTCCCATGGCACCATCAAGGATTAAGATTTTTTTTGATAGTTGATTCTTAAGTAAGTTTACTGGCATAACGTGGTTCCCCCTTCAGTCCGAGCTTATCTTTTTCACGTATATATTGGGTTAAGTTGGCGGTCATCTTATATCTCATAAAAGGTGTAATTAAATATATGCCATTCCATTTATCCAATACAGCATCGATTAATTCCTTTGCAATCGCCAATCCTTCAATCTCTGCTTGCACTCTGTTATCTCCAGCAGAAAACATTGCATTTCTAACTTGATCTGTAAGTTGGATACCGGGTACTTCATGATGGAGGAATTCCGCATTCTTATAGCTAGTTAACGGCATGATTCCAATATAAATAGGAACATTAATATGCCTGGTTGCCTCATGAAGTTCTTCTAATTGATGGATCGAAAAGATGGGCTGTGTAATAAAAGAATCCGCTCCACATGCTATTTTCCTCTCCAATCTCTCTATAGCTTTATGAAGATATTTAACATTCGGATTGAAAGCTGCTGCAACGTGAAAGTTCGTCTTCTGACCTAGAGATTGACCACTATAGGAACGCCCTTCATTGAATTGTTTAATGAGTCCAATTAAGTCGAAGGACGACAAATCATATACAGATGTAGCCCCTGGAAAATCACCAATTTTCGAAGGATCCCCAGTAACAGCCAATACCTCGTTTAAACCAAGTGTATGAAGTCCCATTAAATGTGACTGTAATCCTATTAAATTCCTATCTCGACAAGTAAGATGGACAATTGGTTTGATTTTCACTTTTTCCTGTAAAATTGATGCTAGACTTACATTACAAATCCGGGGAGAGGCCAGTGAATTATCTGCAAGAGTTAAAGTATCTGCACCAGCTGAAATCAACTCCTTGGCTCCTTGCAGAAACTCATCTGTCCCTAATTTTTTGGGTGGATCTAATTCCACTAGGATAGTTCGTTCAAGATTACCTTTTTTTAAGATAGATGGACTGTAATCTTTTATAGATGAATGATAGATTTCTATTTTTCTTGGCTTAACAATTTTCTGAACTACTGGATTTTTTCCTGCCAGTGCTTTTTTTACAGCTGCAATGTGGTGGGGTGTCGTTCCACAGCAACCTCCAATAATTCGCACACCTTGCTCAACTAATTGAATCGCGCTGTTTGCAAAATATTCCGTATTAGGTTCATAGATTAACTTCCCGTCTAGAAAATCTGGAAGACTTGCATTCGGATAAACGGATAGTACCGACTTTTCAGGTATTGGTACCTCTTCTAATGATCGAATCATATGATGTGGACCAAGCCTACAGTTAAGCCCGATTGCTTCAATATCAAATTGTTCAAGTCTACTCAATGCATCACTCACATGCATACCATTCTGCAAATACTTCATATCATGAAGACTTATATTCGCAATAATAGGGAGATTCGATTCTTCTTTGACAATGGAAAGTACCGTTTCTATTTCCTCGAAATCATAATATGTTTCTAATAGAATGCCATCCGGTTCCTCTAATAACAGCGCATAAAGCTGTTCCCTAAACTGACGTTTAATGTCAGAAAGTGTAAGATCGTTTTTCCTTAAACCACGACTCGCCCCTATTGTTCCAAAAACAAAGGCTTTCTCTTTAGCTGCTTTTCTAGCAATTTTCACACCTTGACGATTGATTTGTTGGACCTCATCCTCTATTCCATATCTCTTTAACTTATAATAATTCGCTCCATATGTATTGGTCTGAATGATATCAGACCCCGAAGATACATAGGTTTTATGAATTAACTCAATCTTTTCAGGTGAAATGATATTTATT
This sequence comes from Peribacillus acanthi, assembly GCF_003073175.1. GTDB lineage: Bacteria > Bacillota > Bacilli > Bacillales > DSM-1321 > Bacillus_BN > Bacillus_BN acanthi. The sequence goes on along the minus strand of NZ_QBBX01000014.1, from coordinate 42,552 downwards.
TCTTCAAAACAATGGTCAATGCCCGTTGAATATAGAAGAGTTCCCATTGCTCCATCGCCTATTAATATTCTTTTCGATAACTCTTCTCTGAAGTCCATGGGGTTCCTCCAATCTAGGTTAAAATTGTTCAATTAGAAGTAGGTGCTTTACTTCTACAAACTCAGTTATGCATTTGAAATGTTGGCAAGCCCCAAGCCTAAGAGCCGACCAATGCCAAGTTACACGTATTCTTAATTCTTAAAATTTCCATTAGGTTGAATTCCTTCATCGCTGACAATAAATATATTCTTTAGCAAAAATAAAAAAAGGCTTCAAAAGAAGAAGCCTTTTTATCTTCCTCTTATCGATCAAGCATTGCTTGCTGGTTTTAGCACCTTGTAAGTTTGTACAGGTTGCTGAAGCATCATAAGGCCAGTTCCTTCCGCTTCTCTTGATAAGAATCCTATATAATTTTAATAACCTTCACTTTACATGAATATTCTGTTAATTTCAACATGATTCAAATAATATTTTATTTTTCATAAAATCCTTACGAGGTTTTTGTGGTTTTTTTAAAAAACTTTGGTTTTAACCACAGTTCATCCATTATTTCTGTGGATAATGGATTATTAATATTGCTTCATTTATCTCTCTTTTCAAAAACAGTTATGATATTCATTTTAGTTTATCTTTCTTGAGAAGCTCGTGACATCTTTACCGGTTTATGGTAATCTATGTAAGAGTAATGAAAACCACATCTTATAATAATTAGCTTTCCTACACTTACAAATAGAATAATAAAAAAATTCAGAAATCCGAAGTTGCTGCAACAACCTCGGATTATAATAGAATAGTAACGTTCTTTAACAATCGACTTTTGCCAAGAAATAGGCCTCTTCCAATGATAAGCTGGAGGTCTATTTTTTTTTATGAAAAGCTAGAATGGAAATAGTAAGAGTAGCAAATGAAAACATAACCATAAGAGCTTCAAATATTGACATGGCCTCACCTCCTTTCCAAGGAGTATGGCCGACTATTAAAGATCATTCTATTACTTATATAATTATAGCATAAATTTCCACATAAACAGAACACTTGTTCTTATTTTAAATAAAATTAGCTGTAAAGACCTATCTTTTTTCTTTTAATAACGGTTACCATTACTGGTAAAAGATAGACTATTGCACCATATCAGCCAAGCATGCTACAATTAGGTCACAATATATAGACGAAACTTTCAGAATTCGTCTATATATTGTCAAAAACAGATTTCCTTACTCATCGTCCTTTTAGGGCGAATTTTTTTTGGAAATTATTTAATCTCGAACTGTCGATAACTAATCTTATTCTCAATAAAAAACCGTAGGATACAAATCCCACGGCTACGTTATATATCTTTTTACTTTTTTTAATTTCCTCTTATAGTTAGGGACGTACTGTTCAGTGCGGAGCTCATAATAATTTAATGCAAGACCACAAATAGTAACCCACAGACCCCCTGCAGAGAAACCGGCTAAAACATCACTAGGGTAATGTACCCCTAAATAAATTCGACTGATACCAATAGTAATAATCAATACACCAAACATAATACCAATGATTATATCTATGAGTAAATAGCGCGAAATCTTCGCCAAAACGACTGCCAGTGATACATATAAAATGAACGCTCCCATCGAATGTCCACTTGGAAAGCTATACCCTTGTTCAGTAATGATTGGAAAAATGTCTGGTCTTTCCCTCTGAAAAAGCCACTTTAATCCTAAGTTAAACAGACCCCCTAAACCTGATGAAAGGATTAGATATGTGGAATACCTTCTTTTCCCTGCTATCCACAATATTACGGAAGCAATAAACACTAATGACATAATCCAATTCACTGATCCAAGGAATGTGAAAAATTTCATTATTACTGTCAACTGATTGGTCACATGGTTTTGGATGAAATCTATAATGCTGGAGTCAAATTGTTCTAATTCATTTTCCCTCAGTTCATCAACAAGGTTAAAGAAAACGATGGAATATAAAATTAGCAATCCTATAATAAAAATTCCGTATTGTAATTTTTTCCGATTCACCTTTAATCTCAATAATTATCACCTATATCCATATTGTATAGATATATGATTTTCCCTAATTCCCTAAATCCTAAACGGGAACCTATGCTTGTTTCTTTTCTTTTGAAATCGATTTTTTCCTTGTTGTTTTTTTAGCGACTGTTGGTTTGGTTTTATCGATGGAAGCTTGTAGCATAGCCATTAAATCCGTTACATTGCCAGAAGGTTTACCTGCTGTCTCCTTCGCTGTGACTGTTTCACCATTCTTTTTGCTTTCTATCAAATCCATTAAAGCAGTCCTAAATTCATCCTTATACTTTTCAGGTTTAAAGACTTCTGTCAACTGATCAATCAGCATTATGGCGGTGTCTAGTTCTTTTTGAGTGACATTATCTCCTGAAGGTATATTTGGGACGTCTTGAAAGGAGCGAACTTCATCTGGATAATGGATTGTTTCCATTAATAAGGTATTTTCCATAACCCTAATGATGGCCATTTGTTCTTTGGATCGGATAGAAATCCTTGCAATGCCTACTTTCCCCGACGTTTCTAAAGCCTTTCTTAATAGGCTATATGCTTTACCTCCACCTTCATTAGGTGACATAAAATAACTTTTATTGTAGTAGATAGGATCAATTTCCTCTAACTTTACGAAGTCTACAATTTCTACTGCTTTATCTTCATTTTCTTTCTTCAATTGCTCTAGTTCTTTGTCTTCAAGTACTACATATTTCCCTTTTGTATACTCAAAGGCTCTAACTATTTCTTCTTTTTCGACTTCTTTTCCACATGCAGAGCACACTTTTTCATATTTGATAGGAGCATGACACTCTTTATGAAGATTTCTAAGTGAAATATCCTTATCCTCTGTAGCTGCATGAAGTTTTACTGGAATATTGACCAGCCCAAAACTAATGCTTCCTTTCCACATCGTATGCATGATTACACCTACTTTTTTTCCTTATTGTTCTACATATTTTTCTTAAAAAAACATCATAACTTTTGGAAAGTGTAAGGGGCTGTCTAACAGAGAAAACTGAATAATGAAAGGAGAATCGATTTTGTGAAACTAAAGCCTATGTTATTAACAGCCACCAGTGAATTCCAAGTGTCTAAAGAATGGGTATATGAAACAAAATATGATGGTTTTCGCTGTCTGTTTTTGGTATCAGAAGACGAAATAAAGCTATTGAGCAGAAATGGTAAGGACCTATGTCACGAATTCCCAGAATTGGTACATTTCGTTTCTTCACTTATTGGATCAAATTTTCACTCCGCGATTTTTGATGGAGAGATTGTATGGCTAAGCAGCGAATATAAAAGTGATTTCCATCAAACACAATACCGAGGAAGATTAAAAAATGCTGCAACTATTAACAAGGAAGCCTCTCATACTCCATGTCAATTTATGTGTTTCGACCTATTAGAATGGAATGGAAAAACCTTGTATAAAACTCCTTTAATTGAAAGAAAACAATTGCTAGTTGATTGGTTTCACATTCACCATCTTTCGACTGAAAGAGGCCCATTAACGAATCAACTACTCCAGTATGTGCCTTATGAATTAGATTACAAAAAGCTATGGGAATTACTTGTTTTGCACGATGCAGAAGGAATGGTCATGAAAAAAGCGGATAGTTTTTGGGAAGAAGGGGTAAGAACGAGAAATTGGTTGAAGAAAAAAAATAAGAAAGAAGTAGATTGTTGGATTTATTCTTATAACCGAGAGAATGGATACTTTGATATTGCTGTATTTCATAATAATGAAATACAAATCATTGGTAGATGTAAGAACGGATTAACTCAACATGAACATACTACCCTTTCCCAAGCTGTAATGAGTAATGCTTATAAGCAGCAAGGAGAAGTGTTTTTTATCGAACCATCCATTGTGATGACTGTTGCCTATTTACATATTTATGATCAGGATTTACGTGAACCGGAATTTGTTTCCTTCAAACTTGATAAAGAAGCTGAACAATGTACTTGGAAAGAGTTTATTGCTAACAGCGTTACTTTCTCAAACCTTATTAGTGTAACTTCACCTGACAAACCGATTTATCCTTCCATACCTATTTTGAAATCACAGTATCTCGACCAAATGAGAAGTATCAGCAGTTGGATGCTTCCATATCTAATTGACCGACCATTAACAGTGATTCGCTACCCTCATGGTATTGGCGAAGAAAGGTTTTTCCAAAAAAATTGTCCGGACTATGCACCCGATTTTATCCAAACCTATTCAGAAGGTGGAACAGATTTTATTTTGTGCAATGAAATAAAGACATTACTTTGGCTTTGTAATCAATTGGCCCTGGAATTCCATATCCCGTATCAAAAAGCTGGATTTTCAAAACCGGATGAAATCGTTCTTGATTTAGACCCAGAAAATAAAGATCAATTTCAATTGGCAATAAAAGCAGCTATTCTCATTAAGCAAGCCTTGGATGGTTTAAAATTAGAAAGTTTTATTAAAACATCTGGTAATAGAGGTCTTCAGATTCATATACCGATTCAAGCTGATACCTTTACCTACGAAGAAACAAGAATGTTTACCCAATTTTTAAGCCAATGGCTCATAGAGGCAGAACCGAACTCTTTTACAGTAGAAAGATTGAAGAAGAACAGAGGGAATAAACTTTACTTAGATTTTGTACAGCATGCTGAGGGCAAAACCATCATAGCTCCTTATTCACCTAGGGGAAATCAATTTGCTGGAGTAGCCACGCCGATTTATTGGCATGAGTTGAATGAGGGAATTCACATAGAACAATTTACCCTACTTACCATTTATGAGAGACTAAAAAAAATGGGCTGCCCATTTTCCAATATGGAAGAATCAAGGAAAAGACAGCCTTTTAGAGAAATTATTGATCTTTTGAAAATGCAGAGGAAGTCTAAAAGCTAAGTCTTCCTCTATATTATTTATCTCTTAGCACTGTTAAACTTGCCTGTTCTTGTTTTTCGGTGGG
>NZ_QBBX01000014.1:29018-37534 GCF_003073175.1 Peribacillus acanthi | reverse complement strand
GTTAGACGATTCTTCTCTTCGCTTCCGCTCCTGCGGGGTCTATCCTGTAACGCTAATCCCCGAGGAGTCCAGAGTCTTCCACTTCTATAAACAAGCTGCTAAATCATCAACATGAACTTTACCACAGCCTATCTCTTTAGAACGTAGGTAACTGATCTAGATTATTTTCTTTAATACCATCTGGTTCGCTTCTAATTATATCCCTGCCGTACTTATGAAAAACATCCAAGTGAGCCAACTTTCCTGCTTTCGCTTCACCCAAGGCAGTTATATAATCTAATTCTCTTCCGCTATTAGTTTTAAAAGCAATAATATCATCATCTGCATTTTTTCGTACCGCTACTATTCTTTCCGCGCCGGTGTTGAGTTCTTCAGCAAATTCTACTTTAGCCTGTTTTTCACCTTGTCTTTTGTACTCAGCAAAAATTTTTTGATAATCTTTATTTTCCATTCTAGCACCTCCCGAACATATGTTTAGTTTGTTATGGAATTATGTAATTTATGTGTCAAAAAAAATGGATGAAATCATAATGACTTCATCCATTTCCATTAAGAAATTTTAAATTTTGAATAGATTACAGTGCCAATCACTATTGCATAAATATCAATAATGAGCCTCAGGTTAGCAATTTTTATAGTTTTACTTTATCCTCTAAAAACGCTGCTACATCTTGTTGCAATCGTTCATATTGTTTAGTTTCGCTAGTATAGTCTTCCTGCTTAAGAATTTTAGCATCCTCTGCATTCTTAGGATTGACTTCAATTTCTGCATTAAATAAATAAGTGGCATTTCCAATCAAATCGATACTATATTTATTGGCTTCTTTATGAACGACACATTTAACTTTCCCACCTGGGTTATAAACGTGTATGTCTTGCTCATAATCATTAAATCCTTGTAAGCATGTTACTAAGGTAGATGCAGACATTGCAGTTCCACATGCATTCGTAAATCCAACTCCGCGTTCATAGGTACGAACAAAAATATGTCCTTTTTCAAGAGGCACTACAAAACTAACATTAACCCCATCTGGAAAAAGCTTATTAGGCCCATTAACCACTTGCGAAATTTCTAATTGTAGATTCGATTGCAGTTGTTCAGAAGTTACAAGTGCCACTAGATGAGGATTTGGAACTGCCAAAGCCGTAAATTTCAGATTGTCTGATAGCTCCACTATTTCCCCGTTAATTAAAGTATCTTGCTCGATTTGCAATGGTAGATCCTTTACATGGAAAGAAACAGGTGAAATTTGGACTTTGAACGTTGGTATGTCTTCATATATGCTTGTAACCTTTTCAACTGCAAGTATTGTTTTCATCGTTTCAATTTGCAGCCTATCATTTGGAAGTGTTTCGAATGCATATCGAGCAATGCAACGAAGGCCATTTCCACACATTGAAGCTTCCGATCCATCTGAATTGAAAACCCTCATTTTTGCATCGGCCTTTTTACTTCTTTGAAAAAATAGAATACCGTCAGCACCTAGAGATTTCTCCCTGTCACATAGCGCTTTTGCAAGAAGAGCACGTTCCTCATCAGAAAATGAAATATCTTGATGATATTCATCTATTATTAAAAAATCATTACCAGAACCATGGCATTTGATGAGATTAAGCTTCATCATTCATCCTCCCGTGTATCTATTCTATTTATGTACTTACTATTTGTGTCTGAGTTTTATTTAATTAGAAGGATTTTTATGATTTTTTAATTTCGTACCCATCTACTACTAAATCTAATTTCCCAGTAGTTGGAGATATGACTAACCCGTGGACATAAACGTCATTCGGAATAAGCGGGTGATTTCTAACAATATCCACACTATTTTTTACACTTTCACTAACATCATCAAAACCACGTAACCAATTTCTAATATTGAAACCAGAATTTTCAATAATACTGATGGTCTCTTTTGAAATATTTCGATCAGTTACTTTTTCAAGCAAGCTTTCAACGTTCACTGATGCCATACCACAATCATGATGTCCTATAATAAAAACTTCTTCCGCATGCAATTCATAAATAGCAACAATAATACTACGCATTACACTTCCAAATGGATGTGAAACAACTGCACCCGCAGTTTTAATGATTTTCACATCTCCGTTTCTAATATCCATAGCCTTTGGTAACAATTCGACAAGGCGTGTGTCCATACAACTTATGATTACCATTCGTTTATCCGGAAACTTATCCGTCTTAAACTCTTCATACTCTTGATTTTCCACGAAATGTTGGTTGTGCTCTAAAATTTCTCGTAAAATTGTCATCATTAATCACCACATTTAAAAGAATTTTTTTTTATTATAGCAAATAATGCATTGTAAGTGATAGTGATGAGGTACGAGCCCATTTCACGTTTAGTTTAACTGAAGGTTCATGAATTATAAAAACTTTTTATTTCCTTAATGACACGTAGCAATTCAGTTCACTTTTATGTAGACCATTATCTTGTTTAGTGTAGAAATATTTAATATAAAATCAAAAAAAGCGCCAACTTCTATAAATTGAAATCGGCACTTTGATTAATTAATATTCGTTTAACGTGAAGCTTTTGGTGGTTGGCACACGTCACATTTGCGTTGATTATTATTTTTAAATTTCGTAAACGTTTTTTCAAAATTGGTGCCACATATACATTTAAACAGTAACTTTTGAGAAAATCCGTGATATTCCGTCGAGAGTAATTTACTTTCCGAATTGTTCTCAACAAATTTTTTAATTTCACCAATAGTCCATCTTTTGTTCATTCTCTAACACCTCCATATTTTATCGCTAGGCGGAGGCTTTTCTTGGCATCCGTTCAATTATGAGCTAGAGTCGTAATTATCCTAAGTTTCTCATTATAACATGAACCTATATACAATTAAACAAATCTTCTCAGTTTGAATGTGTACTAAATCAATCCAAACTGACGTCGCATGTTGGAAAACATTAGTCTTACATATCCCCGATAATATTCACTTGAATTCACAAGGACAATCTATAAAAGAAATAATTACAATAAAATTATTTTTATTCTGCTATACTTCTCTTGAAAAGCAGGACTGAGCCTAGGAACAAAATAAACGATATGATTAATGTAGCGACTATAGATGCACTTGTATGTTGTGAAAACTTGCCCGTTATTAAATATTCTCCAATATACTTTGATAACTGACCAGGACTCCATGCCATCTGTTTCGTTAATAATCCGCCGATAAGATTGATGATCATAATAATGATTATCGAGATAAATCCAATCATCATCGACGAAGATAGGAAGCTATTTAAGAACAGAAGAATACTTATCACAAACATGATCCACACCAAAAAAATCACAATGCTGTTAATAAAATGGGCAAAAGGTATTCTCTCAAATAATAATGAGGTATAATACCAGCTAGCTAGTGAGCCTAAAATAATTGATGGAAATATTAATATAATAGAAGAAAGCCATTTACTAGAAATAAAGTTGACATAAGAAACCGGTTTAACTAATATCATAGAGATTACGCCGCTTTGTCTCTCATTCGAAACACTTCCCATATTCAATAAGACTATCACAAGAATCCCAAGTAGATTAAATTGCTCCAATGACATAAAAAATACTTCTGGAGCAGATGGAGTCGGGATTGAAACGACCGCACCCTCTGGTAAACCTCCAGCGCTTTTTATTATATCCGGTAAGAAGTAAGAGGTAAATGGATCTGTTAAGCCTATAATGATGAAGGTAATTGGAACCCAAATAATACGGTAATTTCGTACCATTTCCAACCATTCTTTTTGAACTAGTGTTAATAATTGATTCATTGCTTTACCACCTTCATAAATAAATCTTCAAGATCTAAATTAGAAACCTCCACTTTTACAACAGGTATATTAGCTTCCAATATCCAACTTAAAATGGCTTTTTGTCCCTCTTGAATAACATCTGTCTCACACATTACATGTCTACCTTGAATGTTTATTTCTTTAAAAATCGCATTTTCTTTCAAAGGATGGATTAATTCAGATACATCGATACTAGCTTCTACTGTAATCTTCCCGACTTGATTTTTCTCTTTCAATTCCTGAATAGATCCTTTTTCCACTAAGTTTCCACCATGTAAAAATAAGACATCTTCACATATTTCCTCAGCATCATTTAAGATATGTGTACTAAAAAGTATCGTCATTTCTTGTTTTAATTCCAACAATAATTCCAGTACTTCTCTCCTTCCGAATGGATCAAGTGCAGAAACGGGTTCATCTAACATTAATAACTTAGGTTTATGAATTATTGCTTGGGCAATGCCTAACCTTTGTTTCATTCCTCCCGAATACTTACCAATCTTCCTTTTCTTTGCATCTTCTAATCCTACTTTTCGCATTAATATTTCTGCTTGAACAGTGGCTTCTTTAACATTCATTCCCGTCAACTTGGCGGAATATATTAAAAACTCGATGCCAGTCATCCAATCATAAAAAACAGGAAATTGTGGTAAATATCCGATATACTTTCGAATATCACTATGTGATTCCATACCTATCATTTCTATCTTGCCAGTTGTTGATTTCAACAATCCAGCAAGCATTCGTAACGTTGTAGTTTTTCCAGCGCCATTGGGTCCAATCAATGCGACACATTTTCCTCGGTCAAGACTAAAGGATAATGCATTTACTCCTCGATTTCCCTTATACGTTTTACTTAAATCAGTGACTTGTAGGAGAGTCATTTTAACGTCTCCTTCCGAAGATGAAATAAATAATCGGACCTATCATTCCTGTAACAAGTATTAATGCTGCCCATAACGCCTTAGGTCCTTTTGGTTGATCATTCTTAATCAAATCAATCAGTGCAATAATCACTAAAATTAGTTGTAACACCAGGATAGGTGCAATAAGTCCAAAATTTATCGATTCAAAAGCTTGTTGTAATTCATTCATTTCATATCTCCTCCTTTTGTTCTATACGTTAGACGCACAACTCAAAAATTCGTTCATAGAAATATTTAAAAATTTTATTGTTTTTTTTAAGATTGTTATTTCAACCATAATTGAGGGGGTGACTACTGTTTAAGGTTTCACCTTTAGAGGTCCCATCCATTTCACTTTTGTTTGCTAAACACATTAAGTCAGAATCAAAGTATGTAACAAACTTTAAAATCTGCTAAAATATTCCCCCAAAAACTAAAAAGACCAATCGTTAAATCGATTAGTCCTTCTTTCTTCAATATTTATTTTTCTTTTCCGATGGTGTCAAAATATAACTTTCTAATGACAAATGTACGATATAGTTCTAATTTTTTTCTCTCTACTGGATGTTTCGTAATGCCTACTTCCTTTAATTGTTGTAAATACCAACCCTTTGAATATTGATAAGCCATAATAATTCTCTCCCTTTTTTGAATGCTTGTCCCTAACATTTGTATGAGAGAAAAAATAATATTATGACATGTTGAAATCTCTTACATAAAGTATAATTTACATTCCTGGTTAATGTTTTATGTTATAATTTTTCGTACTCCGAAATACAAAAAATTGAGGTCTAAAAAAATGAATCAAACCTTCAGTCCAAAAGAAAAAATTCTTCTGTTTATGAAAATTATGTTTCCAATCCTTGTTACACAACTCGGATTATTTTCAATGAATTTCTTTGATATTGTTATGTCTGGTAATTACGCTTCTGCTGATTTAGCAGGTGTTTCGATTGGGAGTTCGATATGGATACCCGTTTATACAGGTTTAAGCGGTATTTTATTGGCAATTACACCGATTGTTGCGCAACTAATTGGTGGGAATAAAAAGAAAGAAGTCCCTTTTTCAGTTATTCAAGGAGTCTACCTCTCCATTCTGATGGCAATCTTGATTTTGATAATTGGCTCCTTTGTTCTCAATCCAATCCTAAATGGAATGAGTCTTGAACCTAGGGTAAAAATGATTGCACATGATTATTTAATCGCTCTTTCTTTTGGTATCATTCCTTTATTCATTTATAATGTTTTACGTTCTTTTATCGATGCACTTGGTCAAACTCGAGTTTCTATGATAATTACTTTATTAAGCCTTCCTATAAACATCGTGTTTAACTATCTGTTGATTTATGGAAAGTTTGGATTCCCAGAGCTTGGAGGGGTCGGATCAGGGTATGCTTCTGCCATCACATATTGGCTAATCACAATCATTGCTTATTTCGTCATCAAGAAGAATCAACCTTTCTCATCCTATAATATATTTTCAAAGTTTTATTCTATTTCATTCAAAGAATGGAAGGCCATTTTTACTATTGGTGTACCTATTGGCTTTTCTATATTCTTTGAAACGAGTATTTTTTCAGCTGTCACCCTACTGATGAGTGAATTCGACACCATTACAATAGCTTCCCATCAAGCTGCATTGAATTTTGCCTCTTTTGTCTATATGGTACCATTGAGTATTTCTATGGCATTAACAATTGTAATTGGATTTGAAGTGGGTGGAAAAAGGTATAAAGATGCCCGGACTTATAGTCTAATAGGTATTTGTTTCGCAGTTGGTATTTCCCTTTGTTTCGGAATCATCCTGTTCTTTTTCCGTGAAGGCATCGCAAGCATTTATACGAATGAAGCAGAAGTGGTAAAAATGACAGCGAAGTTTTTGATTTTTGCTCTGTTCTTCCAGCTTTCTGATGCCATCATGGCTCCGATACAAGGCGCATTAAGAGGTTATAAAGATGTTAATTTTACTTTTATTATGGCTTTTGTTTCATTCTGGGTAATCGGTTTGCCAACAGGCTATTTGTTTGCAACTTTCACAGAGTTAGGTGCCTACGGTTTCTGGATTGGCTTAATTGTAGGGTTAGCTGTTGGAGCATTGAGCCTTAGCATGAGGCTTCTCTATGTTCAAAGAAAAAAATATCCCCAAGTTGAATCTAAAAGCTAAGTCATTTGACTTGGCTTTTTTCTTTAGGCATATTTCACAAAAATTTTTTCCTTGATACAGTAACCCTCCTTTAAAGCCACCTTAGAAAGTTTTAACAACATCAAACTTTTATGAAGTCAGTCTTTCACTAGGAAATGACCTAGAATATTTGTCTTTTCTGACCTCATATAATGAAGAAAACCATTTATTGGGGGGTACTAAATGCCGAATGAAAACCAATACGGAAACAATCATCAAGATTGGGAGTCTCTTCAAAAAAAGGCTGAAAATGTGTTAGGCGAACATTTTTGGGCAGACTTTCAAAAAATCATGCCAAAAAAATACCCATCTATGGATTTATATGAAACGTCAGAGTTTGGATTTATCCTAATTGAAATTCCTGGTATTCTCAAACCCCAGGATGTGAATATCTACTTTACTGGTCAAACTTTAACTATTGAAGGCCAAGTACCATATCCATATGGAGTCTCCCCCGAAAAGCTACTACTTTCTGAACGACATTTCGGTCCATTTAAAAGAAGCATGGTCATTCCTTTTTCCTTTCTTCCAAATCCATTGGATGCCACTTACGAAAATGGAATCTTAACAATCCGTCTTAAAAAGAAAAACGACTCTCATACCGTTTCATTTACAATCGGCCCGAAACCTTAAACTAATAATGTCGAATGGGCATTTATCTGCATAGGATAATACATCCAAATCTTCTAATCATAAAGGAAGGAGGTTTTTTGGATGTTTCCATGGAATATGCTTTTCCCTTTTCAGAAGCAGATGAAAAACATGCCAAATAATATGAACCCTCAAGACATGGAAGGATACATGCAAGGTTTATTCTCAAATGTGATTCCACAAAATGTGCAAGAATTGATCAATCAGTCAAGAAACAATGCATCTGCTCAAGGTGGGTTCAACACCAAAGGCTGGAATATAGCCGACCAAAATCCGGTGTCCCAAAATGAGTTGCGTTCTGAGGTATTTGAAACTCACAGTGATGTATTTGTTAGACTACCAATACCTAAAATTGAGTCACATCAAGAGATGAAGATTTATCATACCTCCAACAAAGTAATCATTGAAGGCTACCCTGCAATTGATGATAAACAGACCATTACACTTCCCTGTATAGTTAAGAAAAAAGGGGCGATAGCCCATTACAAAGATGGCACTTTAGAAATCAGAATACCGAAAATCTCTGACCTTCAATATTCTGAGGTGGATCTCTCCTCTTTTAGGTAACAAGGTGCTCTATTTACACTCAATGCAATATAAGGAAAAGGATCTCACCAATTGGAGAGGTACCAGACTGTAGACAAACTCGTAAAAATACGAGTTTGTCTACAGTCTTTTTTCAATTAAAATAAATTATATACTAGATAATCCGTTGATTTCCGTTCCGGCCGAACGCTTTCCGCGGGGTGTGACTTGAGCCTCCTCAGTCGCTATGCTCCTTGCGGGGTCTCAAGCTTCACACTACTCCCGCAGGAGTCGTCGCCCTCCACACCAATCAACTAAGCGGTTAAAATACAAGAAGTGACGTACAAAATGATGACGAGAACCCAATTAAATGAACGTGAACAATTAGAAGTGTGGGCGATTGATCAACTTGTGCCTGATGACCATTTAGTACTAAAAT
>NZ_QBBX01000014.1:0-28880 GCF_003073175.1 Peribacillus acanthi | reverse complement strand
TTTGTAGATGCGAAAGAAAAGCATGGTTTGCGATAGACAACCTTACGAGGTCTCAAAAAATTGTCTATGCAGGCGATGCTTACGATTGCTGCCATGAATTTAAAGAAAATGGCAACTTGGACTTGGCAGCCTGCTAGAGTGTGAGCCAAACTAGTTGATTGGAGTGGAGGGCGCTTGACTCCTGGGGGATTAGCAGGACAGGTGAGATCCCGCAGGAGCGTTAGCGACGAGGAAGCTCACCGCCTGCCCCCCGGAAAGCAAGTGCCTGGAGCGGAAATCAACGTATTTTACCCGGAATCCTTTCCAGAAATGACAAAAGACATCGAGAGGGAGGCCTCTCGATGTCTTTTGTCGACAATCTGGGAACTCACCAATTGGAGAGGTCCTAATTTTTTGTATTGATATTATTTTCCGATGAACATTTGAGTCCAGTAGTTACCACCTGCAACATGACCTACACCGATGTGTGTGAAGCTTGAGTTCATGATGTTTGCACGGTGACCTTCACTATTCATCCAAGCTTGTACCACAGCTTCAGGAGATTGTTGACCTTGTGCAATATTTTCTCCAGCAGAAGTATAAGAAATACCGAATTGTTTCATCATATCAAATGGAGATCCGTACGTTGGGCTTGTATGAGAGAAGTACCCTTTGTTCTTCATATCTTCAGACTTCTTGCGTGCAACGTCACTTAACGCCGTATCAAGCTTTAACGCAGTTAGTCCCGCTTTTGCACGTTCAGCGTTTGTTAATTCCACTACTTTTTGTTCATAAGCACTTACTGCCCCAGAAGTTGATGCAGCTGGTTGTGTTGGAGCTGTAGCTGCTGGCTTTTGGGCAGTAGTTTCTTGAGTAGGTGTTGCTGCTGGTTTTTGTGATGGAACTGCTACAGGCTTTTGCGCTGGTGCCTCAGTTTGTTGTTGAGGTACTGGGCAAGGCTTAGTTGCACCCTCATTACCTCCAGCCTTTAGTTGGGGAACTAAGTTCGACAATCCTTGCTGTTTTAAAATTTCATTTAATTTACCATTAATATCTTGGAAATTATTATATTTAATAACCGAAGTTTTATCTGTAGTAGTAGGTGCTGCTGCATCTGCCTTCCCTGCTGCTGCTCCTGAGAACATGATCGTTGCTGCTGTTGCTATAGTAACAAGTGCTTTCTTTTTCATAAAAGTATGCCTCCTGTATATTCGAAGTTTTTGTTGCTGTGTTTGCTACTCCTAAATCATAACACGTGTTTTTTGTAATATTAGCTCCATAGATTACCAAATTTATAGTCTAATATTCACTAAAGTGCTAGGTTTATATAAAACACAAAAAAATCCTCTTCATACAAAGGAAGATTTAACGTTTGTACATATATGTAAACCTATCTAAATATTTCCAATCAAGGTTAATTTATACCCCCATTACCAAATACATAATAAAAAATCACTGTTGACACTTTTATTTTCTCACTAAAAGTATTACTAATGTTTCAAAGCGATTTCCTGAATGGCAATATGTAATACTATAATGATTTTTTATCATTTCAATCAATACTGAAGCAGATTGATTTGCAGCCATACTTTCGAACTCTTCTTATGTAGTAGTTACTTCCACATCTGCATGATCCGAAATACATCTAATGATAATAAATGGAGTATTGTTAATAAAAGCTACATGACCTACCGAAGAACTTTCTAATTCTACACATGTAGGTGAGTATTCATTGACAATTGCTTTCTTTACCTTTGTATCCTCAATAAAACTTTCACTTCTAACAATTCTTCCGCAATCATGATGCATTTTTTTCCATAGAAGATGAAAGTTTTTCATTTTTATTAATAGTGTTGGTAAGAATGATGCTTAACAAAACTAGAATTGCTCCTAAAACTCCTATGGTTGACATATTTTCATCCAAAAATATAAAACCGAAGATAGCTGCAAAAACAGGCTCTAAAGAAAAAATCAGTCCAGTCTTTGTTGCAGAAGTATATTGTTGAGCGACAATTTGTATTATAAACCCTAAAGCACTACAAAAAATACTTAGTGCAAGGATTGATACCCAACCTTTTGTTGAGGTTGGGAAGGTTGGTGTTTCTATAAACAAGGAAAATATTAATCCAAATATTCCCGCAAACCCTAATTGAATAATTCCTAAATTCAATGTATCTATTTTTTGTGCAACAAAACTGACAATTAAAATATGTAAGGCATATAAAAAAGCAGCAATTATACAAAACAAATCACCGGGCATGATGTGAAGTGGTAGTTTAATCGTGAGAAATGAAATACCGATCAGCGCTAATATTATGCTGGAGATCAGTTTATGTTCCATTTTCTTTTTTAAGACAACAGAGCTAATAATAGGAACAAAAACAACTGTTAAACTAACTAAAAAACCAGCATTTGAAGTAGTAGTCGTTTTCAATCCAAACGTTATAGCTGTGAAAATCAAAAATAAAATTAAGCCTAAGATCATTCCGAATTTTAAAGTCATAAAATCAATGTGGCATAAGCGTTTAAGAAAAAGAGAAGCAGCAAGTAAAAAGGCCAATCCAAACCGAAGTGCAATTAAGTTAAATTCCGATATGGATTGTAAACCCATTTCCATAAACAAATATGACGAACCCCAAAAGATAGCAACTAACACTAGCAACAATTCAGCCTTGAACGCATTCATTGAAGCACCCCTTATTTTTTCTGTAAATTCAGTATACTAACCTGTAATAAACAAGTAAAATGAATGTTTCTTCTGCGAAAATATAAAAAGGACCTTCTCCAACTGGAGAGGTCCATTAAATTTATTCTATTATTTTCCGATGAACATTTGAGTCCAGTAGTTACCGCCTGCAACATGACCTACACCGATGTGTGTGAAGCTTGAGTTCATGATGTTTGCACGGTGACCTTCACTATTCATCCAAGCTTGTACCACTGCTTCTGGAGATTGTTGACCTTGTGCAATGTTTTCTCCAGCTGAAGTATAAGAAATGCCGAATTGTTTCATCATATCAAAAGGAGAACCGTAAGTTGGGCTTGTATGAGAGAAATATCCTTTGTTCTTCATATCTTCAGATTTCTTGCGTGCAACATTGCTTAATGCAGTATCAAGCTTAAGAGCTGCTAATCCAGCCTTTGCACGTTCAGCGTTCGTTAATTCTACTACCTTTTGCTCATAAGCGCTAACTGCACCTGAAGTTGATGGTGCTGATTGAGTCGGAGCTGTAGCTGCTGGCTTTTGAGCTGTAGTATTTTGGGTTGGTGCCGCTGCCGGTTTTTGTGTCGTTGTTGCTGGTTTTTGTGCTGGAGCGGCTACTGGTTTTTGAGTTGTTGTAGCTGGTTTATTTACAGGTGCTGCAGTTTGTTGTTGTGGAACTGGGCAAGGCTTAGTAATAGTTTGTCCTTTTAATTGAGGAATTCCATTTGTAAAGCCATATTGTTTTAAAATCTGATTTAATTGAGTGTTGAACTCTTGGTAACTATTAAATTGGTAAACTGATGTTTTAACGTTTGTAGTTGGTGCCGCTGCATCTGCTTTACCTGCTGCCGCTCCTGAGAACATAATTGTTGCTGCTGTTGCTATAGTAACAAGTGCTTTCTTTTTCATAAAAGGTATGCCTCCTGTTTGTTCAGTAGTTTTTTTTGCTGTGGTGTTGCTGCTCCTAAATCATAACACACGATTTTTGTAACAATAGATCCATAGATTTCCAGGCTTTAAGATTTATATACTTTTAAAATTACTGGGTCTTAAAAAACAAAAAAAGTCCTCCTTTAAACTAAGGAGGATAAGCATTGTATAAATTTGGAATGAGATTGCTTTTTTTACCAAGTATGCACATTAATTCCAGCGTTACCAGATACATAATAAAACATTGGTATTGACGCTTTTTTGAGCGCTTTCATTTAATTACTAATGTTACAAACACGTTTCTTTTACCACAACTTTTTATCATCGATTACTTTTTTTGCTTGTAAGAAAATCAATACCTTTTTGCCAGGTCTACCATTGAGTTTCACTCGAACAAATTGAGACAGATCATGTATAGTCACATAATCGGTATCATCTTCCTGTAAATCGTTATTTCCATACTTTTTAATGAAATGAATATTATCTGGGCTGAGTTCTACATAAAATTGAATCGATTCATCAGATTGTTGGTTAATTACATAAATGGTGTATCCTATGAAGTGACTTACATCAAAGGTGATAAAAGCTTTTCCGTCATTCTTAATGATTAAGGTTTTTTTTATATTTACGAAATAATCCTCACAACCCTCTACATTTTCATTAAGGGTATTATTTTTAATCTTCTCAGCTAATGGAGGATTGAATATTACCGATTCTATCTTCTTTACTTTAAAAGACCATTGATTGGGTATATCTTCTCCAAATATTGATTCTTCTTTAATTACAAAGCTTGCTTGATCCTCAGGTGAAGTTAATTCAGCTAGCCTATCTTCGGTCATGTTATTCACCTCAACAGTTACACATATAGTACATAACTATTCGCATAAGTGAGGTTACAGAACTTATACCCGTTTCTTCTATTATTAAACTATAGAATTTGAACAACTTAATTGCTTCCCTTTTTAAGAACTCCAGTTCCTTGTGTCTTTCTAGCAGCTGATCTACCCAAACATGTTTTTCTCTCATAACATGAAGTGATCCTCATGAAAATAAACCTCACGAAGAAATACAAAGGTCCAATGCAGTAGTCACGACTTTTTTTAGTTCTTTCATTCTTAAGGCTGTAGCATTAAAAGAGCTCAATTAAAAAAGCTTTCCATCAAATTTGATGAAAAGCCCTTCCCATATACTAATGAATTTAATGATGATGCGAACTATTTTCTTCTTTTTTCGATTCTGAGTGGTTCATATTACTATTACTATCTGTTTCGGGTTCGCTTGCTGTACCGACAATGAATTCTTTTTTCGGCATATTATGCATGCCCCTTGCTGTAACATGGGCATAAACATAATACGTGCCTTCTTCACTGAATTGCTTATCCAATTCATATTTACCATCTTTAGAGTGTTGTACTACTACTTCTTCATGTTCCTCACTTTTTGAACGCCAAATTTCAAATTTGACTTCATCAGCGTCTTCGACTTTTTCTTTTCCAAAAGAGACATCAGCAGTAAACTGGATAGTTTCATTTACCTTTGCGTGCTCCGGATTTATTGTAAGATTGACTTCTAAAAATTCAATTTCCTCATTCTTAGGCTGGGCTTTCGTACAGCCTGCTAAAATTAATAGGAATAAAAATAACGCTATCATCAGCTTTTTCATTAATATTCAACCTTCTTTACTCTTCATTAATAGTCGGAAACTGTAAAAATACTTTAGTGCCTTTATTCACTATACTTTCTATATGGATATTTCCTCTATGCATGTCCATTAGTTTTTTCACAATGGACAACCCTAACCCTGAGCCTCCGTCATTCCTACTTCTTGCTTTATTAACCCGATAAAATCTTTCCGTTAACTTAGATAGGTGCTCTTTTGCAATCCCAATTCCCGTGTCCTCTATCATGATTTGGCACTGATTTTTCATTCCGGTCAAACATACGGTGATAGTCCCATTTTCTGACGTATAACGGATTGAATTTTCTATTACATTTTGTAAAACTTGCTCTAGTCTTAATTCGTCACCGTAAATGATGGGTTCAGGATCAAGTTCCACTTTTAGTTGAATCCTTTTCTCTAATAATTTCACCTGATATTTTTCAAGTAGCTCTTCTATGAATTGAGCAAGAGCGATTGGTTGAGCTTCCATCTCAAACTGTTTTGATTCTAATTTTGAAAGATCCAGTAAATCTTGGACCAACTGTTGAAGATGTAACGTCTCTTTTGCCACTAAGTTCAAATATTTTCTTTCATCTTCAGGGGTTTTAACAATTCCATCAATTAAGGCTTGTGTGTAGCCTTTAATGTAACTTAATGGTGTTCTTAGTTCATGAGAAATATCTGCTAGGAATTCTCTTTTTCGTTCATCTTCCCTTTGAATCGCTTCAGACATTTGATTGAAAGCTATAGCAAGACTCCCTATTTCATCATTACCTTGTGTTTCCACTCTCGTGTTAAAGTCACCTTTTGAAACAAGATATGCTGCGTTTTTCATTTCTTTTAACGGTTTTATGAGACGATTAATCCAATGCGTTCCAATAAATAGGAAGACGATAATAAACAAAAATGCTGAAATCAGCCAAAAAGTTGTAAAATCATTCATTAATTCTGCAATTGAAGCTAGAGGAAGATAAAGATAAATGATTCCTTCAAGTCTATCTCCATCAAGTAATGGGTAAATCACGGCCAGAATTGTTCTATCAAATCGTTCTTCATATCCTTGTTTTTCAATGGCCTTTCCATTCAAAAGATTCTGACGTTCTTCCTCAGAAATCAAAGTTTTATAATCAATATCGAAAGGAAGGCAAGCACTTAGTTCCCTAGGATTATTCACTACAAAAATTTCTGCACTGTTTTTCGTATTATACCATTCAGTTTTTTCTTTAAACTCTTCGGATAGCGGACCACCCTTATAATCACTCGCTAATAATTCCGCTTGTGTTAACAAGTTTTCCTTTACATGAGCTACATATAGTTTCTCATAAAAATACTGAGATAATAAATAGGCAAATACCAATGAAACTATGACAGTAGTAGCAACTGTAATCCAAATTTTTGTAGCCAGGTTTAATTTAAAGATGTTCATGCAAATTCCTCAAATTTATAGCCAATTCCCCAAACTGTGTGAATGTAATCCGCTCCCTTAAGTTTCATCCTTAAAGTCTTGATATGAGTATCAACAGTCCTTAAAGAACCTTCGTAATCCACACCCCAAATATGGTTTAATAGTTGTTCCCTACTTAGGACCTGATTTTTATGTTCATATAAAAATAAAAGGAGTTCATATTCTTTTAAGGTTAAATTGATTACTTTTTGATTAACTGCTACCTTTCTCGACATTTCATTAATGGTTAGATTCCCTACTTGTATTTCTGCCATTTTGTCATTAGTTTGTATTTTACCTACTCTTCTTAAAAGTGCCTCTATACGAGCAATGAGTTCTCCAGGGCTAAAAGGTTTAACAACATAATCGTCACCGCCAAGCTTTAATGCCTTCACCTTATCCCACTCTTCCCCTTTTGCACTTATAAAGATAATCGGGGTTTCATTTGACTTCCTGATTTGTTCGCATACTTCAAAGCCATTCAGTTTCGGCATCATCACATCTAATAAGACGATATCGATTTCTTGTTTTTCAATAACTTCTAACGCCTCAACCCCATCTTTTGCTTGAAGGCATTGATAGCCAGAATTCATTAAATACATTTCTAATAAATGCCTCATATCCTCTTCGTCATCTACAATTAATACCCTATAGGTCATCATCCTGTTACTCCCTTGCTAACAAATGGAAAGGTCCTTTTCCGACACTAACTGTTTTTATTACTTTCAACGTTTTTGGGTCTAAAACCGAAATATCATTGCTATCGTAACCAGCTACCAGAAGAAGATCTTTATATTCAAGTAAATAAAAAGGATTTACTCCGACTTGAATTTTTTCTAGCTTATTTTGGGACCAGCGATAGACTAAACTAGAACCATGACTCACTATAAACGTACCTTCCTTTGTATTTGTCAGAAAGATTGGCATGGAAGGTGCATGAATCTTGTTAATTAGTTGGCCAGTTTTAATTGAATACACATTTACATTTTCCTCAATATTAGACCCCAATCCATGACCACCTATCCAAAGCTGTGAATCATTTTCATTAAGAAGGATACCAGCCGAAGAGGAATTAACACGTATTTCTTCCTCTGCTTTATACGTTTTTGTGTTAATCACTGAAACCTTTGTATCATGGAAGTTCAAGACGAAAATCTGGTTTAGCTTTTCTGATTCGACCAATGAAATTGGAGATTTCCCTGTTTTTACAGAGTGCCGCTCTTTTCCATCCTCAGAAAAAAAACGAATTTCATCATGCATTTGATCAACGAAAGCTAGTTCTTTTGCTGTTTTTAATTGTACAATTTGCACAATTCCTTCCCCGACATCCCATGAATCTATTTGGATGCCTTTACTTAAAGAGAATACATCGACAGTTTTCATTTGCTTGCCATAAACTAATAATGTATCTTTATCCTCTAATAGAATGGCACCAGTAATAGGACGTTTTAATTCCCATGTAGCTAGGCTCTTCCCAGTCTTTGCATCTTGAAAGGATAAACTACCATCTTTTAAATTTACCGAAGCAAAAAAGGATATCGATTCATTGATTTTTTTATACTTTTCCTTTTGACACCCTGAAAGAATAATGGATAAGGCGCAAATCGCAATGATCATTAATTTTATCCTTTTCATCTCAATCTCCTCTTAACTACTCTCCTATGAGTGTAAATGTTCAATGTGAAAAAAGTGTGAAAGAACCTAACCATTTTTTGACCAATTCATGAATAAAATCCCGGTTTTGGCCGGGATTTTAAAAGAAGGTGTCTAGACTATTCTCTTTTTCCTTCCCATGCAGACATGCCTCCAAGAATATCCACCGTTTTAAATCCTTGTGATTCCATAAATTCTTGGGCCCTCGCACTTCTTCCACCTGCATGGCAAATAATATGGTATTCTTTATCCTTGTCCAGCTCTTGTAACCTTGACTCTAGTGTACTTAATGGAAGATTTATTGCGCCAGGTATGATTCCGTCACTTTCCACTTCACTAACTTCACGCACATCTAAAATAGTTAAGTCTTCCTGATTCTCTAATTTCCCCATAACTTCACTGGTAGTAATTTTTTTCATAACAAGACCTCCTAAAGGTTTTTCATAGTAAATAAGTATAATTGCAGCAATGCTGATTTTTCATTTTCATCCAGAGATGATTCCATTAGCCTCGCTGTGCTCATATAAAATTTTTCATATTTCGATTTACGGATTCTTGGATGAGAATTTTCATCAAGCAGTTCTCTTTTAATTAATTCTTGAAGTACTGCCAAAGGATCTTCACCTTCTGCAATAATGCGATTATTCCATATTTGTTGATAGCATTTCAATAGTTCACTATGAGAAATTGCCTTATTCATACAAAATTCCCACTTTCTATACCGATTACTCATTCCATATTACATAGTTTTTGTAAAGAATACAAAAAATAACATCGTAAATTTATTATGAAAGGATGTTTATCATGACATCTCCATACCGTTGTCCAAATTGTAAGACCAACAAAAGTAGGTTCAATATTATTGAACAGG
Organism: Peribacillus acanthi; assembly: GCF_003073175.1. GTDB lineage: Bacteria > Bacillota > Bacilli > Bacillales > DSM-1321 > Bacillus_BN > Bacillus_BN acanthi. The sequence goes on along the minus strand of NZ_QBBX01000014.1, from coordinate 19,639 downwards.
TTGTAACTCCAGTAAAAATGGATCCTCAAACGGGTTCGATCGTTCAACAGTATGAAAATAATGCTCTAGAACCTTTCCATATGCCCTATCGGGGTCCTGAATATCGAGTCCAGTGTGCTGCATGCGGTTTAATTGAAGACGAAAAAACATTTGCAGCTTACGGCGGGATAAAATAAATTTTCATGATTTAAAAAATCTATCTTATTTAACGGAAATAAGATAGATTTTTTTGGTCAATTTAATTTTTTGAAAAACTTCTTTGAGTCCACTCTCCAGCTTTCAAGCGGCGAGGTTCTTACCAATAAGATGTTCATGGAAACTTTTCTTTCCCCTGACTCAGTTAGTACACTTAATGTGACGGGGATATTAACTCCACCACGAAGTGGATTTTGATCAGAATCAATATGCAGCTCCTGTAACCGAATTGCTTTTATATCATAGAATTGTTTATCATTCATTTCAGTAATTTTTTGGAGACTCATGAAATTAAAAAGATACAAATCCTGCTGTTCTATAGATGCAATAAATGCTTTAACTGTTTCAGATGGCGTAAGACCCGTCAAGTACTCATCCAATTTTCCAGCTGCTTTTAAGGTCATTAATAAATGAGAAAGATCCATTTTATTTGAGCTATGTGTGATACTGCCAAAAAAATGAATACAAAAGTGACCTGGAAAGTTATTTGCCAAAGCTCCCGCACCGTGTGGCATACCATGCATTGATGCTGCAAGTAATCGGTCTTCATCTAATATTAATATGGCTCTTCTTTTCCAACTCCATTTGCCGTTAAAGATTTCTTTCATTATTTTCGTATCATCGGTTGTTAATGGTTGTACATCCGCATGATACATTCCTGCTCGCCTTTGAACCTTGAAAGACTTTTTTGTTTCCACATCAATAACCGTAAAATATGCATACCTTGGCAAAATCTCATTGACTTCATTCCATGGAAGCATTTCTACTTGAAATGAAATCGGCGAATCGTAATCCTTTTCAACTATCGCCTCGGTTTGTGATGTTTGAGTTAAAGCAAGAAATAATATTAGAAGGACTTTTTTCATAAATAGGCACCCCTTTTTTATCCTTCTTATTTTTCTTGATTTAACCCTGTTTATTCTCTTCAAAAATTCGTAATGTTGACCAAAAATGGAAAAGAAAAAAGAGCCATATAAATTTCTACGGCTCTCATGAAAATTAACGATTTGCTACTATTTTCTTCTCTTCTGATTCAAGGTGTTTTTCTTTAGGCTGTGATTGTCTTAATGGGATTTCTTTTAACAAAAATGTGAGCAAAAATCCACTAAATACTACAATCGATCCAACTAAGAAAACGTCCGTAATTGCATCAGTCATGGCCTTCCTAACAATTTCAATCATCCCATCAAACATGGAAAGCATCTCTGTTGGTACATCACTTCTGATATCAGCTAATTTTTCGTGGTTAATCAATAGCTGTGGATTCTGAATTTTTGACAGCAGTTCAGACATGGTAGACGTTCTATCGATGAGCTGATTAGAAGTAACAGACTCGTTAATATTACTTGAAATCTTATTGTTCATAATCGTCCCCATTAACCCTACACCGACAGTCCCTCCAATTTGCCTAAATAGTTGAACGGAGGAGGTAGCTACACCTAATAATTTTTGGTCGGTGGCATTCTGAACGGTTAACGTAAACACAGGCAAACTTAATCCAAGACCAAAACCGACTATGATGTTATAGAATGTCGCAAGTGCAATGGTCGTTTCATGGTCCATTAAGGATTGCAAATACATCCCCATAGACATGATAAGGAGCCCTAACAACGCATTTCTTTTATACTTCCCAGTTTTGGTCATTAATTGTCCTGAAATGGTACTTGCCACCACCATGCTAATGGTCATAGGCATCATTATGAAACCTGATTTGGTTGCGGATGTGCCTATTACTCCTTGAATGAAAAATGGCATATACATAATAGCACCAAACATACCGAACCCTAAAATAAAACCGATAATATTGGATAAAGTAAAAATTTCATTTTTAAATAATCCCAATGGTAACACAGGACTCTTTGCTCTTTTTTCGACAAAAATAAACAATGAGAGTGCCATTAAGGTACCGATTAAAAGACTGATAATGGGCATTGAAACCCAGTCATACTCTTTGCCACCCCATGTGAAGGCAAGGAGTAAAGGAACAATCGTCAAAGTAATCATTACAGAGCCTAAGAAGTCAATTGGTTCCTTTTGTTTCGCTTCCACTTTCGGGAAAAGAAATAAAATCATAAAGAATGCAACTAATCCAACCGGCAAGAATACCCAGAAAACCCAATGCCAATCTGAATTATCGACAATCCAGCCACCTAAAGTAGGACCGAAAACACTGGCTAAACCGAAAACCGAAGTCATCAACCCTTGCCAACGACCTCGCTCTCGAGGAGAAAACAAATCACCAATGGCTGTAAATGAAGTAGACATAATCAGTCCAGCACCTAATCCTTGGATTCCTCTAAAGAGAATTAATTGAATAATATCATTTGAAAGACCCGATAAAAATGATCCTACTGTAAAAATTCCAATACCGACAAGTATGAAGGGTTTCCTTCCATATAAATCAGAGAGCTTTCCAACAAGAATGGCAGTTACACTAGAGGTAAGCATATACATGGTGAAAACCCAACTATAATATTCCATTCCACCTAAAGTGGCAATTATTTTAGGTAAGGCGGTTCCAACGATGGTTTGATTTAAGGCTGCAAATAACATAGCTGACATAATGGCTAACATGATGGCAAGTTTTTTCTTATGTTCAAGATGTTCCAACACTTCCCCCCCTTTTTTATTACGATATACAAAAGATTAACTAAGTGAAGCATTATTGTATAAAAAAGCTACTCTAATCTTCTGAACAATTGAATGAATTGTTCAAGCTCCCCTTCTGTGAACTTATCGAATTTAGATCGTAGAAATTCTGATTTCTTTTTTTCTAGCTCTTCTACCTTGTTTTTTCCCTCTTCAGTAAGGGAAATCAAAACTAACCTTCTATCTTGAGCACTACGAAGTCTAACGATATAACCTTTATTAGCTAATGAGTCCGTTACACTTGTAATATGACTTGCAGAAACATTTAAATACTTGGAAATGTATGAGGCTGGACTATTTCCATTTAATAACAGAAACCTTAAAACTGAAAACTCATTTGCATTGAGTTCTGTGCCATACAGATTATTTAATTCCAAACGCATTTGTCTAAATACTGTCCGAAATAACTTCTCAAGCTGATAAATTTGATTTTCTTTCAAATTAAACTTCTTCCTTTACTTTATAAATAGTTAACTTAGTTAATAAAATAATACTAGTGATTTTTTTCTTTTATGTCAAATGAAAAAGGTAGGTCTGAAAGGGACCATACCTTTTTCGATGATTAGTGTGTTGTTTGTAATTCTTCTAGCTGTTCTGTAATCAGTTTCTTATCCAATGATTCCCCAATAATCACAAGGTTCAAAGGCATATTCATATCTTCTGGCAATGACATCGGCATCCCATATGAATATTGAAAAAGATGAGGATATTGTGAATGGCTGAAAGGAATATATCCTTTCATACGATAGACCGATTCTGGTAAGCTTCTTAACCAATCCTCAAATTTCTCACGTGAAATGGCTCCTTTAAAAGTATATACAATGGTTTGCAATTGCAGATCTTTTTTTCCAGAGTTTCCTGAATAGTTCTTTTCCCCTAACGTAACTCCATGAATGGCATTCAACCCCACCCTTGAATGCTCTGTTATTATTAGTTTCGCATGTGAATTGATTTGTTGAATTTCAAAACTAATTTGACCGGCTTCCATTTCGGATACTAAGTCTATTTTATTTAAGATTAACAAATCGGCATGCTGAATTTGCTCAAGCATTAAATGTCTAATTTGTGGTGAAAAACTTGCACGATCCCTCCACCTCAGCATGTCGACCACGGTTATTATTCCCTTGTACAGTAAACGAGTCGCGAAAAGAGGAGAAATGATCGCATCCAATACCTCAACTGGATGTGCAGCCCCTGTCGTTTCTATGTAAATAGCGTCTAAATCATGTGTAAGTAAATCCTGTATTTGAGCTTCAAGCTTATCTTGAATGGTACAGCAAATACAGCCATCAAACATCTCCTTTAATGGAACCTGCTCGTCAAAGGCTTTTGAATCGACCGATACCTTCCCTAGTTCATTAAGCAAAATGGCAATTTTACGTCCACTATTTTTCTCTTCATTCACAATTTTTTGTAACAATGTGGTTTTTCCACTGCCTAAGAAACCACCTAAGATGTAAATTTCCGTTAATTTCATGATTATCTCCTTAATCAGTTTGTAATAGAAATCGTATCACATATTTAGGGAATTTGTATATTCTTCAAGTAACTCATTAATTTTAGAATTCGACATTCTTTGCTTGATTTTAGGCTTTCGCTTCGAATTTCGAATCCTAAAGTAGAAATGTGCCTTAAGGTCCCACTCTAACCTATCAATTTTCCAGATATAGTACATTAAAACCATTTTACATTCCACAAGCTTATCAATAGGATTGCTTCAATGTAATTTGTTATAATAAATATTATTGAACGAAGAGGAGCCCTTTGAAAATGTCTATTGGAAAATTACCAAACAATCTAATGTTAGAAAACGTTTTGGAAGTAATAGATGAAACAATTCTTGTGGCTGACCTTGAATTTCGTCTAGTGTGGATGAATAGTGCAGCAATTCGGACCTTGAACCCTCTAATGGAATTATATGGTATTAAAAACGATGAAAACATCTTAGGTAAACACATGGATTTTTTTCATAAAAAACCAAAGCACCAAAATCGTATTATGGAAAACCTTTCGCATAGCCATCGTACTCGAATATCGATTAAAGACCGTTACTTTGCCGAAACTGTCATAACGCCTATATTTGATCATGAAGAAGTGAAGCAGGGTTATTTGTTGATGCTTCTTGATGTCACAGAAAAGGCGAAACAGGAAAAAGAACGTGAAAAAATGATTGACCTTCTATCAACTCCGATTATGAAGCTATGGGATTATATCCTAGCAGCTCCAATTGTCGGAGTATTAAACGATGATCGTGCAGAGAGATTAACTTATAAAGTACTTGAGAATTGTGTCAAGGAACGTGCGGAGTATTTTCTTTTGGACGTCTCATCATTAAATGAGATTGATACGAATACAGGTCATTATATCAACAAAATCTGTCAATCCCTACGACTAATCGGAACAAAATGCTTTATTGTTGGCGTTACTCCTCAATTAGCACTTTCCATTGCCAACCACCATTATGAATGGAAAACGTTCTCGCACGTACAAAATGCCCTTATCGAGATATTACCATTTAGTAAAAATCTTATAGAAGACTAATTTTTAAGCCAGGTTTAATTAACTTGGCTTTTTCTCATTTCATTGTCTCTTCTTTAGTATTAGTTGACTATAATAATAAAAAGATTATAAGAAAGGAAAGAGGAATATGCTCTTTTCCAGCATCTATCCTATTGTGTTAAAAAAATTCTTACTAGAACCCTCTAAAGAAAACCTCCGTGATGTACTATTACATAATACTGGTGAAACGGATTTTCTAGATTTCAAAACAAAATGGATTGAGCTAACAAAGCTAGCTAAGCATATCCTTGCAATCGCAAACTCTGGTGGTGGTTGTATTATTGTTGGAGTCAGTCAATCATCAAAAGGAACGGTACAACTGGACGGATTATCCAACCAAGATTTTTTAGATAAAGCTGATATAGATAATAAACTTCAAAATTTACTACCCAAATACCTCAAATACCGTACTGAAGATTATCAGTTTTCCAAAAGGACACATACTCTTTTACAGGAAAAAAGATTTCAAGTTTTATTCATTGATTATGATCCAAAATATGTCCCCTACACCTCCATCGTCCAACAAGGCGAACTCAGATACGGAGCCATTTATGTTAGGCAAGGTACTAAATCAGTAGAAGCCTCTAATGAAAAGCTTGTAGATATCATCTTGCGAAAGGTCCAATCTGGTGGATCCACTTCAACAGAAACATTACTACAGGACCACTTGAAGCATTTGAAAATACTATACGAAGAATTGAATATGCAGACCGAAGAAGATTATCGAGCATTTTTAAAAGAAATGATTGAAGAGAAAAAGAGTGTGATAAAGAGGGAGTTGAGTTTGGGTGGAGGGACGGAGATGTAATCAAAACAAGGTCTTCTTATAACCAATTACTACAAGCTATATCGTCTACCCTTAAATTTCCCACCACTAAAAGGAAGATTGAGTTTCTTAATCCAGCGGTAACAGACTGAGTCATTGTGAAGTAAGAAGTATTTTTTCAGTTCTTTACTTGAGATTTGAGAGTTTATTAATAGTTTATATTCTTGAAGAGCAAGTAAATGTGCATCTTCCGATATATGATTACACATTTGGCACCGCCATTTCATATAAATACTTTTCATAGGAGCCTCGTTACATTTTGGGCATATCACGCCATTGATTATATGTGATTTATCTATTTCAAATTTCGTAATAAAATCCACGTCACCGGGATTATGATTTGATAAAATGTAATCTGCTACTCTGTTAATTTCTTTCGTTGTTATTATTTCTCTGTTATAGGTAGCTTCAAATTCATTTATCTTATCCGGCAAAGAGGCAATCCTAATTACTTTATTATAATAGCCATCTGTATCATTAATACTTTTTAGGATTGCTGATGAATTAGTCATAACAACTAAGGATTCTATCGGTATAAAGGGGAAATTATATTTCTTAAGTTGTTCTCTCAATAATATTTCCTGTCTATTAATCTGAAGAATTGGGTCAGGCAATACCTCTTCCTTTCCATTATTTTTTCGAATAATCTGTTTAAACTTTGAATCAAAAATTAATTCTCCAGCGATGTTTTTTAGTTCTAAAATAAGGAAATGAGTTTTGGAGAGTATGAGGACATCAATTTGGAAGTAATTTTTCGAGTTGTATGGAAGACGTATATCGTTAATTATTAGATGATTTTCACTTTCAATAAGGCGATATAGATAATAATCGACGGATTGTTCCCCTCTAAATCCTGAAAGCCGTTTGGCTAACTCTGCTTCAATAAGCCTCCTTTTCACGTGTTCTTTAGGTATTCTTCTAAGTAATGATTCTAATTTTACAATTGGGATAGGTAAAACCCGTTCTTTTATAATCAAATTGCATTTCTCCTTTCGTATGTGTATATTTCTGTTTTGGAAGTTTATTCTCCTGCAATAGATATCTTTGCTAGACATTTTTTTTTTAGAAATATGACTTGTTCAACAGTAATATATTCAAACTGATTTCACACACATTCTTGCACTTTGGATAATGTTCTAATTCCCAACGAGTATTTGGACACACTGTTTTCCCTTCTCTTAGAGCTTCTTTCCTTTCACTCCACCCTATTTATCCTTCACTTTCGAGGATTTTACCTTTCACTTTTTAAAATTTACTCTTCACTTTTTGTTAAAGTCTATATTTTTCTCTCTTTTTGAGCCAGTTATCGAGCATGTTAGCGTCCTTTCTCTTCACTTTTCCTTTTTACCATTCAAGTTTTTGTTTTTTGATAACGATCGGATTCTGCTTGGACTATTTTACCCGCCACTCGCCTCTTCTTTCCTTTCACTCCACCCTATTTATCCTTCACTTTCGAAGATTTTACCTTACACATGAATGAATCTTTCAAACCTATTCCCCGATTCCAAACAAAAAACGGCCCTCAGGCCGTTTCCCACTACTTCTTTACATTCTCAATGGCTTTTAATAATTGTGTGTCGTTGGAGACGATTTTTTCTCGGATTTTGCTCATGAGAACCATCGTAGTATCTCCACTTACTTTCCCTGTTACTTCTAATTTGTTTGCTTTTTGGAATTCTGTTACGGCTTTTTGAGTAGCTTCGTCGAAGTATCCGTCAACGTTGCCAGGTTTATAGCCAACTGCTGCTAACATTTCTTCAATCGCTTTTACTTCTGTACCATTTGTAGTGATTGAAAGTTCTTTTTCTGGCGAGATGTATGGTAGGTTGGCGTATGATGGAAGCGCAACTTTCACATCTGGCTCAATACCTTTTTTGTGTATCCAGTTGTCGTTTGGAGTCAGCCATTTTGCAGTCGTGTATTTGATGTTTGATCCGTCATCTAAATCAACTGCAGTTTGGACTGTACCTTTACCGAATGTCTTTTCTCCAATTAATAGGATTCCAGCTGCTTCTTTTAATGCACCTGCTACTATTTCAGAAGCACTTGCACTTCCGTTGTCGATTAAAACTGCGACAGGAACTTTTACTTTTTTGCCGCCTTTTGCTTTATAAACTTCTTTTTCACCATTGCGGTACTCGACTGAAAGGATTTGTTTCCCTTCTGGAACGAACAAATCTGAAATATCAAGCGCTTGATCCAAGATGCCACCTGGATTTTGTCTAAGATCAAGGACAAGACCTTTCATGCCTTTACTTTCCAAATCGTTTACAGCTTTTAAAAGTTCTTCGTATGTATGTTCAGAAAAACTTGTGATTTGAATGGTTGCAATTTTGCTATCATCCATCTTAGCATAGACGGTTTCAATCGGGATGGTATCACGGACAATTTCAACTTGCATTGGTTCTGAGTTTTTACCCCGTTGAATCATTAATTGGACCTTTGTTCCTTTTTTCCCTCGAATTAAGGTCACAGCTTCGGTAGTGGACATCCCTTCTAAGCTTTTTCCATCTACACTTAAAATGTAATCGTAAGGTTTCAGCCCCGCTTTTTCAGCAGGTGATCCTTTTATAGGAGCTACGACCATAATTTTTGAATCTTGTGTTTGAATTTCCGCTCCAATTCCTTCGAATGAAGAAGAAATTTTCTCATGGAACCCTTGTGCTTCTTCAATGTCCATATAAACTGAATATGGATCTTCTAGAGATTGAAGCATTCCTGTAATGGCACCACTAATTAATTTTTTATCATCTATATCAGTGTAATAATCTTTTTTAATTGTGTCATAAGCTGAGTATAGCTTACTAAATTCATTTCGCTGATTAATAACTTGTTGGATTGGTTTTTCTCCATCTTCTCCAAACATTAGAGCAAGTGTTGTGATACCAGCTGTAAGAAAGATGATAAGGAAAATCCCCATTACGAAATGGAATTTCTTAATTTTCATATATTTATTACTTTGTTTTGGTTCTTCCATAGTTTGATTTTCTTCCATAATTCCACCACTTTCAGAGTGACATGTTCTTTATACCATTATTAAACAAATTTTGCATATAGGAAAGTATTTTATACTTGCTTGACCAATTTGAAGTACTCTTCTAGCGTAAGATTCTTTTCATAAATAACCTTTGCAACATCTTGTCCAACGTAACGGAAGTGCCATGGTTCAAATTTGTATCCTGTAATAGATTCTTTTCCTTTTGGATAACGAAGGATAAATCCATATTTATGTGCATTATTTGCAAGCCAATTTCCTTCAGCTACGTTTTCAAAATCCTGTGTTAATTCTAAGTTAACCGACTTACTTGAAATGTCCATAGCCAAGCCAGTCTGATGTTCACTTTGACCTGGATAAGCAACTGCCTCTATTGCCTTTGCTTCGCCAACTTTAGTAATTTCATTATCTAGTATGATGGCTTGTCTTTCATATGAACGATACCCTGACACTGCGAACAACTCTATTCCACTGACTTTTGCACCTAAGAAAAGTGCTTCTAAAGCTCGTGAAGCTTCCGCTCTCATTAATGCTTTTTCGATTTTTTCATCTCCAAAAGAAAATGGCACGTTTGGTTTTACCAAATCAGAAGGAATATAGTTTTCAGCTAATGAAAACTCCTTGTTCACGAGAGCTACTATGTTTTCTGGATTGTTGATCATCAATTTGCCGTTTACAACAGTCGTATCATTAAAATACTCTTCGGGTAATGTTAGAACTTCTTCTTCTGGTTGGTTAGTTGTGTCATCATCTTCTGTTTCATTTGATTGTTCTTCTGGTTCTTGAACTTGTCCGTCATTTTTAACTATCATTTTTTTATCGGAATCTTTATTTACATAATAATTATATAATTGACATCCGCTCAAGCTTGTTGCTACAAGAAGAACGATGATTAACTTTAAAAATTTCATGTTGGCATCACCCTTCTGTTTTAAAAAATACACTTTCTCATTTTATCACTTATTCCTTAAATAGTAACATATTATTTAAGGAATGGTACTTTACTCTTATCTATCCAAAAAAATCCGTTATTCCAGCGTTTCAGGCGCAAAAAATAACGGATTTTTATTATTTCTAGTCTTGAATCGCAGCTTCCAGTGCAACTTCAATCATTTCGTTAAATGTAGTTTGTCTTTCTTCGGCTGTTGTTTCTTCACCTGTTAAGATGTGATCACTCACCGTTAATACAGAAAGAGCTTGCACATCGAACTTAGCTGCAATCGTATAAAGAGCTGTTGTTTCCATTTCTACAGCTAAGATTTTATACTTTGCCCATTTTTCAAACTCTGCATTGTCATTATAGAATGAATCGGCAGTGAATACACTACCTACCTTTAAGTTAAGGCCTTTTGCAATTCCAGCATCATAGGCTTTTTTCAATAAATCAAAGTCGGCCGTAGGAGCATAATCTACTCCACCAAACGTTAATCTGTTCATTTGGCTATCAGTAGAGGATGTCATAGCTAGAATTACGTCTCTAACTTTTACATCCTTTTGAATAGCTCCACAAGTCCCTACACGAATCAATTTTTTCACATCATAGCTATTAATTAATTCATTGATGTAAATGGAGATGCTAGGCACTCCCATTCCAGTTCCTTGGACGGAGATTCTTTTCCCTTTATACGTTCCAGTGTATCCAAACATGTTGCGTACTTCATTATATAATTTTGGTTCTTCCAAAAATGTTTCTGCAATATATTTTGCTCGGAGAGGATCTCCAGGTAAAAGGACTGTTTCAGCGATATCGCCAGGTTTTGCTCCAATATGTACACTCATTATTATTTCCTCCTTTTTAGCGTGAGAGCTACAATACAATACTATACCACATTCAATTTGGGGAAAAACAGATAATTATTTCTTACTCCAATTATTGTCTTTCTAAAGGCATTGTAATATTCCTAAAAAACGAATCCATACTATAGAAGAACCTATTTTGAGGAGGAATAACGATGGGTAAGAAACACCGTAATAGGGTTAATTCACCAAAAAAGAACAATCATATACCGGCTGAGGGCATTATTGCAGAACAAGAGGCCCATGGAAAAGAATACTCTGCTCAAGGTCGTAAAAATGGACCTGGACATAATCAAGAACCTCGATAACATAACTAACCCCGAATCTTTTTACGGTTCGGGGTATTAAGCATTCCATATCATTGACTAAACTTTTTACTAACATTGTTTCAACATACGTGTAACCTATGTATCACTTTCCACCCGCCAATACACAACTTATAATATGATTTCCCCTTTAATCCTTCATCAATTAGAACAATGTCTCCTGTCGTTATATAACGCGCTTGATAATCCTTTGGAATACGATCAGCTACATTGAATTTTCCAAAGACTGTTTCTATTGCTTCTGTATGTGATTCCGCTTCTACGTTTAAACGGTACACTTGCTGATAGCCTCGTTTTTGCCCATATGCTTTGGTCTGGAAGATTGTTATATCGTAGACACTGTCTGTTTCCAATGGCTTACTCTTTACAAATCCTTTTAGCATTTTGGGTTCCCCGCCTTCTATCCAGAATATCTACAGATAAAATTAGGGATTAAGCTTGTCGAATCCTTTATCGGAACAACACTAGTTTTGTCGAGAAAAGCAAATTCCAAAAAAATTGTAAACTTAATAAGTACACAAAAACCTGCCAAATATTCGGCAGGCTTCTATACTATGCGTATTTCGCTATAAGGGCGTTAATTTTAGACGCTAAGTTAGGTATGTCATTTTTTGTGATGGTAGTAGCCACACGAGTTTCATCCATCTCCAATGCTTCTGCAAACAGACCAGCTAATCCTCTTGCACGGCGATCAATTTCAAAATAAACATCCACAGAATCATGGTTGGTTTGGAAGTAAACTAGCTCTAATTCATCTAGCTTCCCACGGTAAGCACCACTGTATGGAACGAATTCGAATTCTTGGATATAGGGCTGTCTTCCACGGAATCGTGCTGGAGCGGCCTCACAATCGCTGTTACGAAGCTTGAACCCAAGGTCAGTCAAAGCTAGGAACAGCGAATGAATAAGTTCATTTGGTTGAACTTTAATGTAATCGGCATCCTTTGGGTCTACTGCATTTTTAATGTCTAAACCTGTGGCTACCCACACTCTTGTTGAACCATAAGTTAAAGGAGTGTCCATTGGTAGGTTGAAGCTAAATGGAAACACCTTTTTCTCATTTACTCCAATCGTAAATGGTTCATTGATTCTCACTCGTTCAATCGTAGCTGTTTGAGTGTATTTTTTATCATCATGTTCTTTAATATAAGTTGTATTCAATGTTAGGTAGATTTCGTCAATGGATTGTTCTACATTTCCCCCTACAATTTCAACATGCCCTTGTACTTGTTCCCCAGGAAGGAAAGAGTCCTTTTCCAGTCTAGTATCTACTTTTGCATTTCCAATCCCCATAGTGGCTAAAAACTTGTTAAACATTGACATGACTTTTTCCTCCTAATAATTTGGTGTCTACATAAGATATTGCAGCTTCAGTCGATTCAAAAGGAGTTTCTAACATTAGTAATTTTTTAATGAAGACTTTTGCATCTTCTGTAAGTGGCAATTCTTCATGCCAGCTTTTTTCCTTAGTGCTATTTGGTTCAAAGGTTGAATATAAAAGGAATAGAAAAAAATGACCTATGCCCCATAAATCACTCACATATGATGCTTCTTTTTTCGGATTTTCTATATTAGAACTAGTTGCATTATCTGACTTTGTTGCCAATCCGAAATCTATGACAAATAGTTGATCACCATTTGTTAAGATATTTGGGATTCTTAAGTCTCTATGGACGATGTTTTTTCTATGAAGATAATTAGCTATTTGTAATAATGCCCTTACAATATAAACCGATTCTATAAAAGTGTATGATTTTCCTTCTTGGAAAATCAAATCATCAAAGGTTTTTCCATGCACTTTTTCCATAATATAAAAAGGAATCCCATTGATGTGTCCTGCTTCCACAATTTTGGGAATAGAGCGATGATTCAACTCTCTAAGAATGGATTGCTCGAATTCAAAACATGCGATTGCTTCTTTCGATTTCGCCCTTTTCTTCCTAAGTCTTTTCAACACATAAGACTTCTTGTCAATCTTATTCCTAATTACATATGTTTTTCCATAGCCACCGAGAGCTAGCTCTTCTTCAAGTTCCCACTTCTCATGTTCGGAAAAATGTTTGATAAATATTTGGTCTAACTTTTTCTCGCTAACAAATCTCATTAGCTACTGAAAAAGCTATGAGAACTTTTGAAAATACTCTTTTTATGTTTTTTCTGATAATGTTTATATCCATACTGGGAGTGCTTATTGGAATATTTATGCTTAAAATCGCTACTAGAATATTTAACGTGATGTTTCATTCCTAACAGTGTTTTTATCAGTTTTTTTAACAAAGGGAACCTCTCCTCTTCATCTCATTTATTTTCTATACTCTAAATACGATGTAAAAGCGAAAAGGTTTCATTATGTAAAAAAAGATTAATACAATTCCACATGAAAAACGACGGCTAAACCGTCGCTACTTCCAAGATGTTAGGGCAAACTCGAGTTCTTTATTCCTCAATTTCTTCATCTATGATGCATTTCTCAATCAAATATTCAAAGGTGATGTCAGCAATTTCTTCTAATTCTTCCTCTGATGGAACGTATCCACGCCTTGTTAGTTCTTGAAAGAAGAACTCAGCAATTTCTTCCGTGTCGATAAAAACTTCGATTTCACGCAAACTTGATCGCCCCCTTTACTTAAGATGTATGAGCTTAGGAAACCCTTTATTCCGTTATTAAAAATTGTGATGGGATTACTTCACTTAGATGAAGAGTTTTTAGGAGTTTTATAGAGTTCAGAGGAAAGTTTCTTAATTTTATTCAATACTAGCCCTTTTACTTTTTTGTATTCTTCATCGCCAAAAGTTTCATATAGAAAAAGGTAATCATTATATAAATCAAGTAAACCATCAATCATTTGCTTTTTTTCATATCGTTCTTGCAATTGTTCTTTTTCAGCTTTCCTGGTATTAAAGCTGGAGGTAGGATTTATTTCTTTTTTTCCCGTCTTCTTATTAATAGGGAAAAGCAAACCTAATTTTTGTATGAAGGTGTCTGCGCTTTCTGCATCAGCAACTAGGGTCAGCTCCTCTTCATGCGCTTCCAACCATTCACCATCAGAAATTCTTGATAGTTCATAAATTACATCTTCCCAAGCGTTTTCCTTGTATCTCCAAATTTCGGTCCTAAATCCGACAACCTTAAAATAATCTTGCCCATACCCATCTACTGAAACTAAATCCCCAAAGAAGAATTTATATTCAATATCAATTTTCTCTGTTTCCTGAAGGATTTCTCCTTCAAATTCACTAATATGCTGTAAGGTAGATTCCATATAAAGTCCTTCACTATGATTCACTTCGTAAACATAAGCTCCGTCCATGAATTGCACATCAGTTATGTTGCCAACAGTGCCATACATTATGATGACTACAGTATCACCCTTATTGAATTTAGGTTTTTTCTTCTTCGCCATAGAAGACATCCTCTCGACTCAACTCTAGTAGTTAGGTACGATATTATATGCAAAAAACAATCCGGACGTTATTAAAGAAAAGAGGATGTGCTGCCTTACATGATGTTAAAAATGGCGTTAAATTAATTACTGTAAAAATTAGTGTAAAAAAAGGGCTCCAATATTTCTAGAAAAAAAAGCCGAATCATATTAGACTCGGCCATTTACACAATTGAACTTTGTTTATATTTATCCCACGCATCATCAAAAATTGCCATTGAGGGTAAGTATTCCCCATACATTTCTAAATATCTGCTAAGTTCGTCATAATCTTTTGATTGCCTCGGAAAACCATGATCATCGTAAGCATTGTTGGCGAATTTTGTAATTTCATCTTTTGCTTTAGGTTGTCTATATGTGATTAAAAATTGGTAGAAAGTTTTCATGCAAATACCCCTTATAGAAATTCGTTTAAAATCTACTATATCGAATTTCGAAAACGGAGTCTACTCTTATAAATCATCAACCCCATCTTCCTGATTTACCCATTTCTAGAAGGGCCCAAATAATATTGAACATTAAGATTGCGATTGTAATAGGAACCGCGTGAAGCCAGTTCTTTCCAAATTTTTCTTTAATTACCCCAACGTAATATCCACATAAAAATAGAACAAACATTGCTGCTACTAACATTATTGTAAATGCCAAATACATAGTGCCCTCTCCTTCGCACTGTCATTTTTATATTCTCATCATACATCAAGGGGTATTAAGAAAAATAAAGAAAGGATGAACAATTTGTGAATACGAAAAGCGGCAATGCATACTAAGTGCTTGGCTCAACTAGATACAAACACCACCGCATTTACATCGATGCCATGCCCTTTTCTGTTTATTAGTCGCAAAATAAAAGAGCCTGCAAAATGCAAGCTCCTTTTAATAGTGATTCCAGAATCTTATTGATTTTTCTTTTTTAAATCATTTTTTGTGATTTCGCTGCGAATGTTCACTTCTTTAGAGAACTCTGTATCATTGTTTTGGTTGTTAGGATATTTGTTTTGGCGTTCACGGTTGTTGTTTTGGTTTGTCATCATTTTTTCCTCCCTTATTGTCGGTACAAATTTATTTTGTGCATTCGTCGACTATTTATTTATCGGGATGGAGAAATATTTACCCTATTATTTATGAAGAAAAATCGAAATAATTTTTTTTTAGTATGCGTTCCATTTCCATTAAATCCTTATAATTAATTGGAGATGTTATTTTTCTCCGGTCCACTAAAAATAACTGGTCCTCGATTCCTTTTACAATTGTCTCTTGCTGGTACTCAGCTTCACAAATTGGACATTTAATAGTTGGGGTATCCTTAATTTCAATAGCTCTGGAACCATCCGGTAACTCCCAATATACACTTGCAGTGGTCTCTTGAATTTGCTTTTCTTCACACCATTCACACCGTTCAGTCATTATTGGCCTCCTCTTTTGCAGGAGCAAGTTCTTTTTGAGTCATTTTTTGTTGTTCGGTTAAAAATTTCTTTTCTTTTAATTCATCTCTTTTTTCACGTTTATCTTTTAGTGATGCATGTTCTGGATTCTTATTATACTCCTGTCGTTTAGACAGACGCTTTAATCCTTCCGGTATTAGATTAAACGTAGCATCGTTCATGATGCCAGAAACACCTGCCATGGATTTTTTAGATTCATAATCAGGATAAACGGTCTTGAAGTAATCTTCCGCTTGACCTGGAGTATAACTCTCAGGTTCTGGATAAGTGGTAATAACACCTTCAAAATTCCTTAAAACAGTCTTCGTTGGTGATTGTGAGAGAATATAATTCGGTTGTAATGAAATCTTACCTCCACCACCAGGAGCATCAACAACAAAGGTTGGAACAGCGTAACCTGAAGTATGCCCACGCAATCCCTCGATAATTTCAATCCCCTTCGAAATTGGAGCTCGGAAGTGGCTAATTCCTTCTGAAAGGTCACATTGGTAAATATAGTATGGGCGTACACGAATTTTAACTAGATCATGCATTAATTTTTTCATAATTGCGACACTGTCGTTAATGCCTGCAAGGATAACCGACTGATTACCAACAGGTACTCCAGCATTTGCAAGCATTTCACAGGCAAGTTTGGATTCTTCTGTAATTTCCATTGAAGTATTGAAGTGTGTATTCAACCAAACTGGATGATACTTTTTTAAGATGCTACATAGTTTTTCCGTAATCCTTTGCGGGAACACAACTGGTGCTCTTGTTCCAATCCGTATGATTTCAACATGAGGAATTTCACGTAAACTCTTTAGGATATATTCGACGATCGTGTCATTAATAAGTAAACCATCTCCTCCTGAAATCAAAACATCTCTCACTTCAGGAGTGTTCCTAATGTAGCCAATAGCTGCGTCCAATTGCTTTTTAGGGACACCCATGCCAATTTGACCAGAAAATCTTCTTCTTGTACAGTAACGACAATACATTGAGCATTGATTTGTCACCAAGAACAATACACGATCGGGATAACGATGGGTTAGGCCAGGAACTGGGGAATCTTCATCCTCATGTAGAGGATCTTCAAGATCATATTTTGTTTTATAGATTTCTTTTCCAATAGGAACTGATTGCATTCTGATTGGACATCTAGGATCGTCAGGATTCATTAAAGATGCATAATAGGGAGTGATGTTAAGAGGAATGGTCTTGGTTGAAATCTTTACTCCCTCTTCTTCTTCAGGTGTTAAGTTAATGACCTTTTTTAAATCGTCTAGAGTGCGGACTGTATTTGTGAGTTGCCATAGCCAATCATTCCATTGTTCTTCTGTTACGTTCTTCCAAAGCTCAATATCCTTCCAATGGCGACTAGGTTTATATAAATCGTGTCTCATAAAATACCTCCCAAGTTCTTTTCCTTTATTTCATGCAAGTAGCGTGCCATCTTTCAATAACTAACTCCTTTACTTTATGAAAAATTACGCTAATTGGATAAAAGTTATTTAGGAATATCCTTGTGTGTATTTTTACAATCATAATCCAGCTTCGATAGTTTATATTGGAGAGTTTGCCTTGGAATGCCCAAAAGACTTGCTGCTTGCAGAATATTTCCATTCGTATTGAGCATAGCGTGCTTGATTAACGTTTGTTCTGTTTCTTTCAATGCTTTTCGCAAAGGTTGGATTGGTGGGATGTTTGTCTTACTGCTGAGAGAAGCTTTTAACGAATCAGGCAAATCTCTTAACGTTAACACATTATCTTCAGAGCAATTCATCATGAATTCAATAGTATGTTTAAGTTCCCTCACATTACCTGGCCATTGATACGAGTAGAAAAAAGTTTCAACCTCTTTAGAAACACCTTGTATGGATAATTGTAAAACTTGATTATATTTTCCTATGAAATATTGCGTTAATAAGAGGATATCTGATTTTCTTTTACGTAATGGTGGTAAATGAAAAGGTAACACATTTAATCTGTAATATAAATCTTGCCGAATTAGATTTTTTCGCATGGCTTCATCGGGATGAACGTTTAAAGCAGCCATAATTCTCACATTTACCGAAATACTTTTCGTTCCACCCACTCTTCTGATAAGACCATCTTCCAATACACGAAGAAGCTTTGCCTGTAACTCAACGGGAAGGGATTGTATTTCGTCTAAAAAAAGTGTTCCACCATTGGCCAATTCGAATAAACCCGGTCGATCAATGGCACCTGTATAGCTTCCTTTTGCAGTACCAAACAATATACTTTCGAGTAATGTATCTGGTAATGCTGCACAGTTCTGAGCAATAAACGGCATTGCTCTACGAATAGAAGCATTATGTAATCCTTGAACGAATAGTTCTTTCCCGCTTCCACTCTCTCCGTAAACCAGTACAGTTGAAGCTGATTTTGAAAGTTTTTTGGCCCTTTCAATTTGAGATAAAAAGATAGCATCTTCAGTAATTAGATTTTCAAACGTATGCTTAGCACCATTCGAAGGCTCTGCTTTAATAGGAGCTTCTTTAATCATTTTCCGTTCTAGATCCAGAAGCCGTTCTGATAATTGTCTTAACTTTGAGTAATCCTTTGCTACCTCCACTGCACCTACCAGTTTTCCATCGACATAAATTGGCAAAGTGCTATTGATGGTATCTATGGTTTTTCCATGTGCATTAACGTAAGTTTGTCCTTTTTGAATGATGGGCTTACCTTTTGCTAGTACGTCTAGTAAGGTACTAGTCTCGTTTGTTAAAGATGGAAACGCGTCTAACAGATGTTTTCCGAGTACCTCCTTAACTTTCATGCCATCATGATTCGCGGCAATCGTATTATAGAATATAGTTTTTCCAGTAGTATCAACTACATGGATTCCCTCATCAATAATCTTCAAAATGGCTTCCATAATCTCTCTTGTTATGTATAAGTTATCCAGTCTACTGCACCCCTTCTTAGAAGTCTTTCTACATTTATATGAAGGAGTGCCGAAATCTTGTCATTTTTGTGCTGATTTTTTGGCATATGAACTAATGTTTTTTAGATTACAGAAGCAATCTTTTTTCCTTTGGTTCTCTAAGTAGATTATTGATTTGTTTTAATGCCAATTTTTTGGCATCTATACTTTTTAGGACGGTTTGTAAAAATGCCGTTAATTTCGGTTCGAGGCACTTCGCTTTTCGCGGGGTTGGCGCTGAGACTCCTCGCTGCTGTTGGCGACTGTGGGATCTTAGCTGTCAAGCATATCCTGCGGGGGTCTTCGCCACTTCCACTCCTATTTACACAGGTTTCTACATTCATTCATTTTTCACAAAACCTAAATACCTAGAAAATGGATAAATAAAAAGAGGTTCTCCGTCAAATGTTGGGGGAAAATCATTCTAGGCTACCGCGCTTCGCTTGGTGGCCTTTTGTTCTGTGGAGGGATGGTA
>NZ_QBBX01000013.1:94993-121233 GCF_003073175.1 Peribacillus acanthi | reverse complement strand
AGAACCAACAAAGGATTTTCAAAGATTAAAAAGTGTTCAGCGCTAATGAGCAAAAAGTGTCCAATCGGGGTTGACGGTTACAACAGACCTATGACATCCTTTTTCACTAAAAAGATTGTGAATAATTGTACTTAAACAAACGGGGGCAATAGTTAAACAATAGAAGCATCTTTTTGATGGTTCTTTTTTTGATGTCCATAGATGTAACAGTTATATCGGGAGCGGACCCTATTCCTTTACTCGATTTCAGGGTTTTTGAAAAGAGCCCATATTAGAAGGAACCAACCAAGCTTCTTTCGAAGAAACGTTGGTTGGTTCCTTCTAATATGTCGGTGTGGTTAAACCAATATATAAAATACTATTTAGTACCGAAGGGATTAAACCGATATGATTTTAGAGGGGAATGGAAAAGTACATCTATTCCTAGAGAAAAATTTCATGCGAGAATGGGGAAGAGTGTGATCGTTACAGGTGCATTGGATGTAAATCTTTTTATTTTATCAGTATTTTTAGGAATTTTATCTACTTTTACTACCTTGAATATTTTACTACGAGTCATCCATTCACAAGGGATGTGGAAAAAGGTTTGGATGTATGGGGGTTCCCTTGTGATAGGTCTAGGGTATTGGACGATGTATTTTACTAGTTTGATCGCCTTGACCCCGAACGATTCCAGGACTTTTAATGTATTCATGATTGGTTTTACGTTACTTTTTTCTATTATATGTTCCTACCTCACCGTGCTTCTTATTATAAAAGCTAAAGAAAGGAACGGAAAGGTCTTCTTAGTTCTCGGTGCCGTGACCATCGCTCTCATCATGAGTCTAAGGAAATTCCTCGATATCCAATCCTTGGAGTTGGAGGGGGAACTCATGTATCAACCTTTGTACGGAGCAGTATCGTTCCTTATGGGGGCTTTGACCGGTGGGATCGGGCTTTATTGGGTATGGAGAATTGAAAAAAATGGACAAAAATTAAGCCATTCCATTTTCAGCTCCATTGTGATTGGGATGGGGGTGTCCAGCGCCAACCTTCTATCGAATCAGTTCATAGTGGTTAAAGCAACGACATTTCCATCGATGATACAAGCCCATTTGACCCTCAGTTATTTCTCTAAAGAAGTCCCCCTAAATGCGATAGCCTATGGAATCGGTTTTTCGACCATCCTGATTATCGCGATAGTCGTGGCTATGGCGTATATAGATAAAGCTATCGTCGAGAAATTGCTAAAGCAAACCGATATTCAATACAAGTCCCTAGTCGATCAAAATCCTTGTTTGGTGCTTACAATCAACCAGGATGGGTCTATCCAACATGTCAATCCTAAAGGAATTGACATCCTACATGGAAGCAAGGATGACATTGTGTCAAAGCCGTTGCTGTCCTTTTTTCATAAGGATGATCAAGATCGGGTTTCCTATCTATTAGGACATCCTCATGATGAGGGGCAACGAGTCTTAGAAGCATCGATTTTCGATCTATCAGGTAAGACGATTCCTATGTCCATCACCTTTGTCCCGATTATGGTGGATGGACATAGGAAGGGTACGTTTCTAGTGGGAACGGATGTATCAGCTCTATACGCATACAAAATTCAAATTGAGCAAGCACAGAAAGACTTGTTGGATACTCTGAAAAAACAACAAGGTTTGACTTTAAAATATAAAAAAATCGGGGATCGCTTCGTCCATACCCTATGTGAAGGGGAATTGCTCCATAAATTGGGGCTCACTCCTGATATGGTAGTGGGGAAGTCATTGGAAGACCTCGTGCTGCCTGAAGATTATCCCACCGATATTAAACTCGAGGCCTATAGAAAAGCCTGGGATGGAAACGTTACGGAATATGAAGCTGAATTGAATGGCGTCTATTATTATGTGATATTAAGTCCAGCCTACAAGGACGGAGAAATCGTGGAGGTCATCGGATCTGGGGTGGATATCACCGATCGTAAGAAAGCGGAACAGACGTTAATCCGAAATGAAAAATGGCATCGGAATATTTTAAGCACCATGTCCGAAGGAATTATGCTGTATGGCGCGGACCATAGTATCCAACATTTGAATCATAGTGTGTATGACCTATTTGGAATCCAAAAGGATGTGTTGCAAAAGGAATCCTTCGATCCAGAAAGCATTCAATTTTATTCCTCAGACGGGACTCCCTTGAAGTTGGAGGATAGCCCGGTCAACATCTCGTTTACCACAGGGGAGCCTGTGATGGGACAAATCCTGGGTGTGAGTGATTACCAGTATAAAAAATGGCTATCGGTCAATACCAAGTTGCTGGACTCAGAAGAGTATGGATTTGACGTTCCTACCGTGTTGTTGACGATGTCGGATGTTACCTTAGAAAAGGAACAACAAAATATACTTCGGGAATCCAACGCGTTACGGAGTACGTTGATTGATAGCTTACCGTTTGGCATCTTAGTGGTGGATAGTGCCATGAATATGGTCGCGGTAAATCGACCATTTTGCAGGATGTTTCAAATTGAGGAACCCATGGAGGAGTTAATAGGAAAAAACTACATGCCTTATCGAAAAGCCATCTTGAAGGAAAGAGTCAGCAACGGAGGGGATACGAAAAACGAGAAACCCGAAGGGAAAATGGAAATTAAGGAATTCCAAACGGTGGATGGCCGGACTTACAAACAAGGTTACTTCCCTTTCTATATGGATCAAGAATTGAAAGGTCACTTGTGGACCTTTGAAGATGTCACGGAACAAAAGATGCTAGATGAAGTGATTCTTTCTGCAAAAGAGGAAGCCATTCAAGCAAACCTTGCCAAGTCAGAGTTCCTTTCCAACATGAGCCATGAACTCCGGACGCCGTTGAATGGAATATTGGGTTTCTCTCAATTATTGGAGATGGATGAAAGCTTAACAGAACAGCAAATGAACTTCACCCAGGAGATATTGAAGGGTGGGCGCCACTTACTGGCTCTCATCAATGAAATCTTGGACCTGTCCAGGATCGAAACCGGAAAGATGAAAATATCCCATGAAAGAGTCCAAGTTAGCAAAATCATGGAGGAAAGTGTCAATCTGGTGTTGCATGCAGCGCATAAAAAATCGATTACCATTCATAAGGAATTCATCGGTGATCCGAACCAAGAGGTGTATATCGATCAAATGAGGGTAAGGCAGATCTTGTTGAATCTCTTGGACAATGCCATCAAATATAATCGTGAACATGGAGAAGTAATTCTTACCTGTGAAGTTAGGGATGAATCCATGATTGTGCATGTGAGAGATACCGGATTTGGCATTCCTTCACACGAAAGCGATCGGATTTTCGAGCCGTTTTATCGCTTGGAAAACCAGGATGCTACAGGCGCTGGCATTGGCCTTGCTTTGGTCAAACAACTCATCCAGTTAATGGGGGGAGAAATCCAGGTCAATAGCGAAGTCGGGAAGGGAAGCGATTTTGGGTTCTGGTTACCCATCAAGAATGCCCTATCCGGGACTAAAGCGTTTCCTAAGCCAACGAGCATCGAGCTTGTTCATAACAGGAACCAACCGAACATACTCTATATCGAGGATAATCCCTCCAACGTTCAACTTGTGAGGGAAATTGTGGGGATGATACAAGGCTTTGACCTTTATACGGCCTCCTCTGGGCAAGAAGGGTTGAAAATGGCAGCAGACCTGGAGTTCGACCTCATCCTATTAGATATCAATCTGCCGGATCTAAATGGCTATGAAGTATTTAACATATTGAAAAGTGAGGAAAAAACGAAAGCCATTCCTATTATAGCTCTTAGTGCCAATGCTATGGAATCGGAGATCAAAGATGCCATGTCCAAGGGATTCAGTGATTATCTAACCAAGCCTATTTCAATTTCGAATTTTATCCACACCATCCATCATCATCTTTAGGAAAAAGAGCGGCCCATGAGCTGCTCTTTTTTTGAACATATGTAAGGAGAATGATGTATTGAAGAGGATAGTGCAAGAAGAAGTTGTAATTTTGATAAAATGTTGAAGGTGTTTATTATGACTTCGAATGCCTATTAACGGTGGAGCAAGCAAGTGGGTGGGGATTTAGGTTTAGGGTTACATCCTGCTTCGTGAAGTAGTATGCCCGTCCTTTCAGTGGGTATTCCTGCTACCTGCTAGTCGACCAATTTACAGATGAAAAGGGAGAATCAAAGATTGTTTAAACGGTGTAATATGCTTTTTTGAATCTTTGAGGAATTTCCGTTTTCCTTGACTTGTTTTATGAAGTCTAGGTATAGGATGACCATCAAGTCCTCTATGGTTAACGTAGTGTGTGCCATGAAAGGTGAGAGGTCGTGAAGGAAAATCTCTCCCCTTAGGAGTTCCGTTTCCTTGATGCGTATGGTGATGTGAGCTTGTTTCTCTCGTTCCCCATGTGGAGACTCTACGTCTTCCTCCGTTGTCTCGAAAGTGAAAATATTCTGTGTCACTTGCTTCATTACTTTTTTTTCCTGCTTGTCCGCTTCTAAGTACTCCGTTTTCTTCTTCCTTAAAAACAGGGCAATTTGACGATTGTCATATCCTTTTTTAATTTGGTTCATGAAGTCCTGGTACAATAGATGGATCAACACGGCAATATCGAATTCTGGTGCCTCTTCAAAGGTGTCTAAGAGGTCATCGATGAACACTTTTCCCCTTAAATAGTCATAGTACCCCACCACGAGTGTGATGTATTTTCTGCCGCTGCTAAAGAAAGAATGAAACAGTCTCTTCGGCCTATTTCCCCTTAGCTTTTCCTGAAGGAGATTATACCGACTGTATGATCTTTTCAATCGAATTCCCCCTTTCTAAATGAATAAGAATGGAATGGATGATGTGAAAAACGACCTTTCGTTCCGATAATCCATGCCGGATGGCAAGACCATAGGGTCCTCCTATTTCCTGGTAAAGGGTCTTTGGGACCATCACATGCATGTACGTCTTCGTCTCTATATACTCCGTGTTCCACTCCAAGAGTGCGGGATGCCGCAATCCATACCGAAGGAGGGAAGTATTGAAGACGGTCTGGCTCATAGTTTTTCCGCTTTCCTGTTGGTAGGACCTCTCTACAGACTTGCATAAGGTTCGGAGCTTCATCCGCGTAAGTGGGGAAACCGGAAACTTAATGTTGTGTTGCTTGTCGCTTCTTGTGGCTCGTTTGGTGGTTTGTTGGGAAATGCTTTCTGTTTCTAAAATAGTGTCACCACGTTGCAGATTTTTGAACAGGGGGTTTAAGTTCTCCACCTCCCCATCCCCTCCTTTTATTTTATGATTTAACTCATGGTCACTTTTCCACTTTTCCATGTTTTATAGATATATAGGACAGGGAAGGGGGGTTTAGAACCAAGTTGTATATTTTTCTGAAATAAGGGTGATATTGATACTACTAAACTCTAAAAATGGGAAGGTGTCAGATCATGCCGAAGAAAAAGAAGGAACAAGTAGATGGGAAGAAGATGGTAAAAGCAGTGAAGGAAGCCAAGAAGGCGGGTGTGAAATTGGTAAAGGTGGAAATCAAATAGGAGGGGCCAAAACCTTGAATACTGAAAATCTAAGATTGCTATTTCACCAGAGATAGGTAACATCCTGTCCATCCCCCCCTCTTAGTCTTGCATTCAAAAGGAATTATGAGGGAGAGGGGTATAGAGAGTGGATTCTTCGCATAAAGGGGAAAAGGGAAAGTCACAGGTGGACTTTCCCTTTATCCAGGTTCTCCCTTGGATCCTTCTTTCTGTGAGAATTCAATAATCCTCTTTACAGTCAAGGTCCGGTTGATGACAACCGTTTCCTCTTTATCGTCCAATATTCTGACAAGAGGGGAAAAGGGACGCTTTTCAAAGGTCCCAATGACCTGCGCTCTTCTTCCATCCGTCAGTTCCACGATAGAATGGAGGGGATAGATCCCAAGGAGCATGAAGAACCGCTGGAACAGGTAGGGATCGTCGCATTGGTATTCCTTTAACAAGACCTCCATAGCTTTATATGGATTGAAAGCCTTCCGGTAAGGTCGGTCCAACGTAAGGGCGGAATAGATGTCAGCAATGCTCAAAACAGGCAGATGTTTGGGCATCTCTTTTCCGGTCAGACCCGTTGGATAACCGGTTCCATTGTTTTTCTCATGATGATCCCTAGCCAAATAGGCGATGGATTCTGGATAATCGTGGCCGAGCAAAATCAAATATCCGAAAACGGTATGGTTCTTAATCACGTCGAATTCAAACGGTGTTAACTTTCCTGGCTTGGCCAGAATGTTTTGGGGAATCCGAATCTTTCCAACATCATGCAGCAATGCCCCTGTTGAAAATTCTTCGATGTCCACCACCCCCAGCCTCTTGGCCATCAAGCTGCTTAAAAGGAACACATCGAAGGAATGTTGGTAGGTGTAGAGGTCCCATTCTTTCACTTGGAACATCAAGTCCCTCGTAGTAGCGTTGGACATGATGGTAACAAAAAGTTCTTCCAGCCATTGATATTCCTTGAGGTCATGAAGGGCGTGCCCATATCGTTCTTGATGTTCAATGCTCACCAGGTTGTTAAAGAACTCCATCCTCAATTCTTTATTATTCGCTTTACAAAAGCAATCTTGAAGCAATCTATTCACGTTCAGCCTCCTAATGAATAAAGTGAACCCATAATTCATACGTCATCATGGTCACCTGTTGATGGGTTCGCCCTCAATCGTTTGCAGCGCTCACCGTTTCTCGTTCCTTGCTGTGAAACCTGTAGAGGTTTCTCCCGGATGCCTTGGCTTTGTATAACGCATCATCTGCCATGGAGATCAAGGTATCCTTGTTGATACTATCGGTTGGGTAGATGCTGATGCCGATGGAACTTGTTGTCACGAACTCATGATTCTGTATGTTCCACGGGTTCTCCATCGTTTGAATAATCCGTTGTGCCACGGTTTCAATGTCCCTGCGAGTTGTAACGTCCTTTAAGAGGACGGCGAATTCATCGCCTCCTAGCCTGTAGAGGGTATCTTTTGACCGCAGCAATTCGTTGACCCTATGTGTGAACTGCTTTAAAAGCTCGTCCCCCACCTCATGTCCCATCGTATCGTTGACCCATTTGAATCGGTCACAATCCATGTAGAGCAGAGCGAACACCTGTCCAGAGTGGCTCTTTTCAACCAAGTTCGAAAGGTCTTCTTGGAACTGTCTTCGATTGGCGGCACCGGTCAAGAAATCACGGTATGCTAGGTGCTCCAACTCCCTTTCATAACGCTTTCTATCAGATATGTCCCTGGATACGACGATATAGTGACTGAGGCTCCCTTGTTCATTGAAGTATGGGGAACACTGCGCCTCAATGCATATATATTGTCCGTCCTGCCGCTTCTTTCGATATTGCATCAAGGTTGGTCGGGGATTTTCGACCAGATCATGGAAGAGTTCATGAACCCTTTCACGATCATCAGGATGAATATTAGTCCTGAAATTTCTGCCCTGCAGGTCGGATGGTTCATACCCAAGAACAGTTTTATGTGCAGGAGAGGCATACTGCACATACCCGTCCGTACCAATCAAGCGAATCAAATCGGAAGAGTGCTCGGCGAGTATACGGTATTTCTTCTCGCTTTCTACTAATGCCAGTTCAGCCTGTTTTCTCTCGGTCATATCTCTTGCCGTGACCAGGACCTTCATCGATTGGTCGCTGCCATTTTCGATGAGGGTAGCAAAAGCCTCCAAGTAACGGTAGCTCCCATCTTGGTGACAGTACCTGAATGTCGCTTGGACGGGTTCTTTCGTCAGGATCAAAGTATGGAGATGCTCCCATACCTGGTCTTTGTCATCCGGATGGACAAATGGAAAAGCAGAGACACCCAAAAGTTCCTCATAATCGAGCCCTAGTACGGTCATATGAGATGGCGACGCGAACTGAAACCTCCCTTCTGAATCGAGGATGCTAACTAAGTCAGAGCTATATTGGGTAAGAATTCGGTATCTTTCTTCCTTTTCTTTCAGCTTTTTCTCGATTTCCTTACGAGAGGTCTCATCACGGGTGATGGAAGTGAATCCTTCGACCTCTCCATGGCTATCGAATAGAGGGGAGATGGTCACATTGACATCGATGGGCGTTCCGTCCTTTCTTTGAAAGGTGGCTTCCCAATTCGGAATGTGCTTTCCTTCTAGCAAAGCTTGTTTCCGGATCGCTTCTTCTTGCCCTAATGCAGTCTGAATGATAGGTAACTTCTTGCCTAAAAGTTCTTCTTTTGACCATCCATACAACTTTTCAAAGGAAGGGTTCACATACAGCAGGATACTATCCGTGTTGGTGATGGTGATCGCGTCCGCTGTGCTTTCAAAGAATGATTCGAGTCTTGAATTGGCCTTTTGGAAAGCCCGCTTTGTGCGTTCTTTCTCTGTTTGATCCTCTATGATGATATTCACACCAAGTGGGCAGGAGGATTTACAAAGAGGGACGAATTTGATTCGTAGCGTCAATTCCTTTTCATTTTTATGAAACCCCTGAAGTTTGCAAGTGGAGCTTTCTCCATCGAGTGCAAGTTGAAAATGTCGGTGAAATTTCGTAAAGCTGTTTGGATTCAAGAGCAAACTGAACTCTTGGTTATGCAATTCATGAAGCTGGAAACCAAAAAGAAAGTGCGTGGCTTCATTCATCTTCACGATTTTTTTATTTTTGTCCAGAGTGAATATAGCACTTGGATTTTCATTGAAAAGAGATTCATAGACATGTTCATCAAATAGTTGCCCAGGGTGCTTCTTCTTCAAGGGTGGGTATATTTCTAGGAGTAGGATGATGAACAGTAAGATCGAAACGAATGCAAAGGTGTATTCGACTGCGATGGTGAGTTGGGATTGATCCATTTTTCCTCCTATATGTAAATGGAAGTTTATAGGTTAATAGTATGGATTTTCTTTTCCCGGTACAATATCGTTGACGCGAAAGGTCCCATTTAGGGCATGAGGTGTGGGATTTCATGTGATTAAAGTCTGATTATAGGCTTAGAAGATGCTCTTTTCCTCCTGTTATAGGGAGGAAATCCAAAAGAAGGCGTTGAAATTCGGATCCAATCCTGTCATTCTTATCTCGGTGATGTTTCCAATGGGAGTAGTACACTCCTATTCTATTTTTCTAATATTTTCAAGTTCATATATGTGAAGTCCTGTTGTACGATGAAGATATTCAAAATAACTAATAATGGGTGATGGAATGGAAGGATTAATGGTCTCCGCTCACGAGAGTTCGGTGTTAGGGAGAATAAGGGATGGAGTGTTCAGCTTGGATGCCAATGGGAGATTCCTCTATGTGAACCATCCGACCAAAGAGATGTTGGTAATACAGGATGACGTGGTCGGTCGGTCTCTCATGGATGTGTTAAAAGGTGAGACCTTGACCTGCATGCAAGAACAGATTGAGCATTCCATGGCCATTCAACAACCCCAGCACTTTGAATGTGCATGGTCGAAAGGTGAGATGGATTGGGCAGAAGTTCATATCTACCCCTCTTTAGATGGAGTGACCGTTCTATTCCGTGATATTTCTTCACGAAAGAATATCGACGAGGCCTTTCGCAAGAATCATGAGAAAATCGTGTTGCTCAGTGAAGCGGCACACCATATCCTTTTCAATAAAGAGCCCAAGGAAATATTGGATTCATTGTTCCGTGACCTGTCTGAGCATCTCGGACTGGATGTGTATATCAACTATATCTATCAAGAATCCTTCCATAACCTGAAATTAATGAACTATAGTGGAATTTCAGAGACCATTGCTAATGAGATAGAGTGGTTGAACCTTGGGGAAGCGGTATGCGGCCGTGCAGCTCGTGAAAAAAAGGCGAGGGTAGCGGAAGACATCGACTCCTCCCAAGACCCGATGGTGAGTTTGGTAAAGGGGATGGGCATCAAGGCGTATGTGTGCCACCCACTGCTTTCCTATGGTAGATTAATAGGGACGCTTTCATTTGGTACTAGGAAGAGAACGAGGTTCACGGAGGATGAGTTGGATCTGATTTCTAGCATATGTGCACAGGTCGCCCCTGTATTGGAAAGAAGCCAATTAATTTCGAATCTCACCCAAAAGAAGGAACAGGCTGAAAAGGCGGCACTAGCCAAAACGGAATTTTTATCGATGATGAGCCATGAACTCCGGACCCCTATGAATTCGATCCTGGGATTTTCCCAAATTCTGCTGGAAGACAGCAAGGAACCTTTGACTCTCCAACAAAAGGACAGGGCCGAAAAAATCTTGAAGTCCGGACAACATCTGTTGAGGATGATCAATGATATCCTGGAGGTAGGAAAAGTCGAATCTTCCAGAAAACAGGGCGAGTGGGAAATCCTTGATATTTCTTCCGTGTACAAGGAGAGCCTGAAAACGGTGAAGCCACTGGCGGTCAACAAGACCATTCGAATCGAAATGAAAGATTCCACTGGTGACCGATGTAGGATCAAGGGAAATGCCATGAAGCTGACCCAGGTGTTCTCGAATTTACTGTCAAATGCCATCAAATATTCACCTGAACATAGGGATGTGCTAGTGGAATTTAAGAAGGATGGAGAATATGTCAAAGTGATGGTGACCGATTACGGAATCGGCATCCCTTATGAGGAGCAGGACTCTATTTTCCTTCCGTTTTACAGAATCTTTAACCGGGAATCCAACATTGAAGGAACGGGAATTGGCCTGTCCATCGTCAAGCAATTCACACAGGAGTTGGGCGGCGAGGTGGGGGTCGAAAGCAAGCTTGGCAGTGGGAGTAGTTTTTGGTTCACATTGCCCCTGTTGAAAGACGTGGAAGATTTCTAATAGCAGTACCGATCTCAAAGATTAATAAGGTTTGATTGAATGATGTAGAAGGCATCGAGGGGACACATTCAATCGATGACCTCAGGTTCATGTCATACGTAAGAATGTTAGGTGGATCGGTTTTCAAACTAGAGAAAGAGGAAAAAGAATGGACCCGATTAGAACGTTGATAGTAGATGACAATCGTGATGCAGTCGAAATATTGGAATACTATATTAGCCAGTTTTCAGGAGTGGAGATTATTGGTGTCTGCTCGGATGGAGAGGAAATGGTCGAGGAAGTGATGATGAAAAAGCCTGACCTAGTTCTTGCGGATATTAATATGCCGAAGAAAAATGGGGTGGACGCCATCAAGGAATGCATGTCTTTCCATCCTGGTCTGAAATTCATCTTCATTACAGGCTATGATGAATTCGCTATTGAGGCATTCAGGTTGGCGGCAGTCGATTATATCGTCAAACCCGTCGAAAAGGATCGACTGTACAAGGCGATGGAAAAGGCAAGGTCGCTCCTGTCCTTCGAACGAGGCCCTGTAGAGGATACGGATGAAGCGGGAATGTTCGAGCACTTGCCGCTAAAGAGTCAGAACTGTACCCGGTTCGTCCCACTGAATGACATCTTTTTCATCGAAAAGATTGGGAAGAAGTGCTTGGTGTATACCTCAAGGGAAATGTTTGAAACGAACGAGACTCTCGGAAGGATCATGGAGCGCCTGGGAGATACCTTTTTCCATGGACATCGTTCGTTTATCATTAATTTAAAATGGGTATCCCATATCACTCCTCAAAATGAGACATTCATCGTGTATTTCAAGGGCTTGGATAAACAAGCCTTCGTTTCCAAACTGAAAATCAATGAAATGCGCGATTTAATCTCGGAAATCAATGATTGACAGCATGACTGGCTGCAGGGATCTACCCTTTGGCCAGTTTTTTTGTTGGAACCAAGGTTTGGGAGAAAGGGATAAGCCTTTGGTTCTAATAATCCATGGACAAAATGCAAGTGGAAAATTCAGTGATAGGGCGGATTTTATCTCCGAATGTCCCTTTT
The DNA here is from genome assembly GCF_003073175.1 of Peribacillus acanthi. Lineage (GTDB taxonomy): Bacteria > Bacillota > Bacilli > Bacillales > DSM-1321 > Bacillus_BN > Bacillus_BN acanthi. Next base: position 109,429 of record NZ_QBBX01000013.1, on the reverse strand, counting down.
TCATCCTGAAAGGCGGAAATGGGGGCTTGAAATGTTTAGGGTGGAGCATGAAATGAATGGCGATTCAATCATCCGCTCTTTTTTTGGAAGAATTTGAATTGTCAATTACTGTGTGTTTATATATCATGGTTCTACATAAATGAGGTGATCGTGGTATGTCTTTTTCAGGAGATTATGATTATAAACTGGTGATTTTATCGATTCTGGTGGCGATTCTGTCTTCCTTTGCTTCGTTTAACAGCATTGCCAGGATCGGGGATTCCCCACATAAGAAAAAAATGGTGTGGATCATTTCCGGATCGTTCATCATGGGGCTTGGTATCTGGTCCATGCACTTTATCGGGATGCTTGGATATAACGTTCATGTCATGGTTTCTTACCATGCGGGCTACACGCTTCTCTCTCTGCTGATGGCCTTTATTGCTTCGTGCCTATCCTTCTCGATCATCCTGTATTTTGAAAGGAAAATCCCTATTTTATTTTTGGGATCGGTCGTCATGGGAATGAGCATCCTGTCCATGCATTTTTTAGGCATGAAATCGATGAACATGCCGTACGAAATCGAATACGATGGGGTTCTTGCTCTTCTATCCATCATTGTGTCGATAGGGGCCTCGGGGCTTGCTATCTATTTGTTGTTACATAATGAAAGGAACACGTACCATTTAGTGAGGACGACAGTAAGCAGTGTCATCATGGGTCTTGGCATTTCCGCCGTCCATTATAGCGCGATGAAATCGATGATTCTATACAAAAACCAGGGAAACCATGGGATCGGAGACGGAATGAAGGGGTTATCCAACTATATTTCGACGGAGCTCCTTGCGTTTGGTTTATCTCTTACGACGGTGTTCTTTGTCCTTATCATCATTCTGTTTGCCCATTATGACAAAATCCAGGCGGAAAAGCTGCAACGTTTTACGGAAAGTCATTATCGTTCCATGGTGGATCAAAACCCGTACTTGGTTTTCACGGTCGATATGGAAGGAATAATCACCCATGTGAATTCAAAGGGGATGGAACTGCTGAAAGGAGAAAAGAACCACATCATCTCCAGGCCCTTGCTATCCTTCTTCCATGAAAGAGACCGGGATAGGGTAAGCATCACCAACATCGACCTAAAGTACGAAGAGCGCAAGGCGATGGAGGCGACCCTGTATGATTTAGAAGGTTCGTCCATCCCCATGTTCTTAACCTTCATTCCGATAGTAATTGAAGAGAGAGTGACAGGTGCCTTTGTGGTGGGGAGGGATAATTCCGATGTCCAGGAGTACAGGCAACGAATCCATAAGGCTCAGAGGGATTTGGTCAACACCATCAGAAAACAACAGGGATTGACCTTGAAGTATATCAAGGTGGGAGACCGGTTCATCCATACCTTGTGCGATGGAGAACTGTTATATAAGCTGGGGCTCACCCCTTCGATGGTGGTGGGAAAATCATTAGAAGACATCCTTCCCGAAGGGTATCCAACGTACCTAAAGATTGAAGCCTATCGGAAGGCTTGGGAAGGGAAAGTAACTGAATACGAAGCGGATTTGAACGGCGTCTATTACTATGTCATTCTAAGCCCTGTATTTAAAAATGGCAAAGTCGTGGAGGTGATTGGTTCTGGAGTGGACATCACGGACCGGAAAAAGGCCGAAGAAACTCAAAAAAGGAATGAGGAATGGTATAAAAATATCTTAAGCAGCATGTCAGAAGGCATCATGCTATTTAATGATACCTACCATGCCACCCACTTGTACGGCAATATTTATGAAGCGCTCGATGTGAAAACAAACGAACTTCATACACAGGATTTGGAGAAAAATGGATTTGAATTTATCCGGGATGATGGGCAACCTTTAACACTGAAAGGGGTAGCGTCAGGAAAATGCGGATTTACAACGTTAAGGAATTCAATATAAAAAAGCCTAATTTCTCGGTGTTGCAAGAGTTTAGGCCTTTTTAAAAAACTATAAGTACCGTTTGAATTAATATTAGGATCCATCTTGATACTTCAACTTTCCGGAGTTAACTAAATTAACTTTAACGTTTAAATTCTTTATACTGTGTCCATTTAGGTAAAACGATCCTGCTTTCACTTCTTCTTTCCATTTACTTGGGTTTTGGCGATATAATGATTCACCTAATTTGTAGATATCTGCATTTATTTCTATTCCTTTTTCAAAGGATTTTAGAATTTCTAATTTGATAATATCTTCAGTTTTTGTAATCAACTCTTTATCACTAATTTCCTTGATCTTCTCATTTATTCCAGCTTGAACTTCAACTCGAATATTAAAAAGTATGGGCTTACTACTCATAATAGGGGAAATTGTAATCTTAGGTTTCTCTATCACTACGGAAACAACAGCGCTATCATTCTCAATAATCCACACAGGAGATCGAACGGTTTTTTCATCCATCCATCTTAGACCGTTTAAATCAGTCTCAGAAAGCCATCCTTCTAGGCGATTATTCCTTACAAAGAACGCTCCATCATTTCTTAATAATGGTGCTTTTTTGGATTCTTCTTTCCAATTTTCTGTTGAAATTTTAAGTGATGGGATATAAGCAGTTTGCCCCATCGGATCACTATCTCTAATAAATTGATAAAATTGTTTAGGTTGTATGTAAGATCGTTGTTTATAACTTTCATTTGGTTCATGGAGAATGGTAGACAACCCCGATAATGTAAAAAAGGCTTTTGTTTTAAGTATATCATCAATGGGTTCCTTTGTAGCGTATAAGAGAATATTATAGCGTATTTCTCGGTACCGATTAATAAAATCAATAGAGTCTTTAATATCTTGTCTGAGCAGACTTTCGCTTAATATTATTGTAGATACATGTCCCCAAAAAAGTCTTTGTTGAGCATCCTTATATAATTGATTTAATGCTTCCGTAATGGTAAAACCTTCACCTCTTCCTATCCACACTGGTGGTTGTTTATCAGGTCTAGCCCCCTCTAACTTAGCAACGTTAGAAAAGTCAAGTAACTGAGCATAAGCTATATATTTTCCTTCTTTAAAATCTATACCAAGAGCTGCAACATAATAAATATCTTGAACTTCTTTAATATTCCAACATCCAGATAACATTGCACTAGTGATAAGCATCATAATTATTAGTTTTATTTTGTGCAGCTTCACTGTTTTCCTTCTCCTTCGTCCGTTTTAGAACTATCATTGGTTCGGAGATAACCAACTCTTTGTCTATAACTTCTCCACGGTAAACGAAACAATCCCTTGAAAAAATCTGAACTAGATTTTGGGAAAATTAAAGCTAAGTAAGGGATTCCAAAGGAACGTAATCTTGAGATATAAAGAACGATTACGAATCCGGCAAGCATAAATCCATATAACCCCATCAAAATTGAACATAATAGTACAAACCCTCTGAGTATGGATACTGCTCCTGCTAATATTTGGTTTACTAAGGTATATCCCGCAATAGCAGATAAAGCAGTAATAACAATGACAGATGGGGAGATAAAACCCGAACGGATTGCTGCATCCCCAATGATAAGTCCGCCTACCACTGAAAGGGTTTGACCAAGGGGGGAGGGTAATCTTTGACCGGCTTCACGGAACATCTCAAAAAGAAACAAAACAATTATAAGCTCAAGTGGTGCTGGAAATGGTAGACCTGATCTTGCAACAGTCACAGTCGCAAGAAGAGGGAAAGGAATTTGATCTTGGTGATAAGCAAGTAATGCCATCCAAAATCCGGGTAGGAAGACAGCTAAAAGAAATCCAAACCACCGATAAAAGCGTGCAAATGATACAGTTAGAAAATTAAAGTGGGAATCTTCTGCAGCTTTTATTAAAAAAGTTATAGTAACAGGAGCGATAATAACAATTGGGGAGCCATCAATTATAATCACTACTCTACCTTGCAATAAGCATTCCACTGCAAAATCTGGTCTAGCTGTATCACCACAAAGAGGAAAAATAGATAAAGATTGTTTCGATACCATCTCTTGAATTTGAGTTGAACTAATTACGCCATCAATATCAATTAAAGTTAGACATTCTCGAATATTATTTAAAATCTCTAAATTAACTACATCTTTTAAATATAATATCCCTATTTGAGTTTGGGTCCGTTTACCTAACGTCAACGTTTGATAAGACAAGGTGGGATGTCTTAATCTTTTACGAATAAGTGCCACGTTTGTTGAAATATCTTCAATAAAATTGTCTCTTGGCCCACGTACGGATATTTCGTAATTAGATTGTTCTGTAGAACGGTTTGGTTTATTCGAAGCACTGACAGAAAAAAAGGTAAACGACTTAGGAAAATAAAGAACTAAATTTCCATTAAATATTTCCAAAGAGATAGACTCTAACCCTTCTTCCACCTCTAGAGGTGTCCACTCTAGCTCTTGTTGATACTTATGAATTTCTTCTTTTAAGAAAAGATATTGATGTTTTTGAGCTATTTTTTCTAATTGAGGAATAACAATCTGATTTATTTGTTTTTTGTCCACTAAACTTTCGCAATAAATGAAAAAGGTCTCAACAACTTTTTCTTCACTCCCAATTTTATGGAGAACAACTTTGACATCCTCACTATGCTGATATGTTGAACGTATTTTTTCCTCATTTAATATTGGATTTGGTTTATAGATAGAAAATTTTCCATTACCCTCTTTTTTTGTATTCTGATTCCATCTTCTCAAGGATTATCTCACCTTTTCTCTTTTTAGAAAAACTAAAATTCCTAATACTATTGAAAAGGAAAGTAAAAATAAAAAAGATAAATGAAAATAAACATTCTGTAAAAAACGAACAAATTCGATATCACTTATAGGAAGAAGAACAGCGACAAATGTAATTAGTGAACTGATTCCTATTAATACATTCCTTTTTTTCTCGTTTTTAAATAAAAATAATTGTCCAATAATATATAAACCAAAACTTATCCTAATAAATCCACCTGATAACCATTGGTAAATTGAAAAGAAATCTACATGTTCGATATACACTCCTATCTTCAATAATCTCCATTCTTCGTAAGCAGGATACCTCTGATTAGAAGCCTCTTCAGGTCCAAAAATAGCAATAGAACCCAATAAAGGTCCAAGCGTTAAGCCTATCAACACTAAGCCGAGCATAATAAAACTCCGTGACTTGATATTCATTTTTAATTTATGTTGAATAAAAAATATTAAAGTCACTTCTAGCAGAGAACCTAAACTATAGACGGTTCCTTTGATAACGGGTGTCAATCCATTCTCAAGGATAGGGAATAATTGAGAATAATCCTTATGAGGAAAATTAAGACTCATAACGAAAAAGCCTAATGCAACAACAAATACTAATAAAAAACCTGAGAGAATAGATAAGGTTGTAAAGCTAGAAGTTGCAGCAAAAAAACAGATAACTAAAAATAGCATTGCTAATATAGGCGCAGGACTTTGTGGGAAATAGGATGTAACGGTCCATACAATCATATCCTTTAAGGTAACTCCAATAAATAAGAGGATAAATATATATATTAAAAAACATAATCCCCTTGCAATAATTTTGCCAAAATGGTTATTTAACCATGAATACAGATGTGTATGGTCTAATTTTTTCATAATAAATTGAATAAAAAGTAACCAACCGAGAATGAATCCTCCAGATAAGAGGACAGAAATCCACGAATCCCTCTTTGAGATCGCTAATAACATAGGAATTACCATTACGTGATTCATTAAGCCAATACTCATCATAAACAAAACAAATACTTGTGAAAAATTTGCTTTATGTGATTGCATTGTTAAACCTACTATCTGATTAGGATTTAATAATTAATGAGCAAATAAAATAAAATTTATTTCTAGGTTACTCAAAGGTATTCTTTCCATTTATTAATTAATTATCCATAAAACACCTCATATTATAATCTTGAGCATCAAACCATCCCCATACGGTTTGGAAAATTTTTGCGATAATCTCCTAAAGGAGGCGCTTCTGGAAAATGGTGATTACAACAATAAGGAAATTTCAATATAAAAAGCCTTATTTTTCGCCAACTTAATGGAGAAATAAGGCTTTTTTGTTCACCATAAACAGAGTTCTATTATTGAATATGTAAATTACTTAGGGATGACAGGGACCCAGAGTTCATGTCTTGGTTTATGATTCGGCCCGTAATAACATTCTATACACGGTAAATTTGCAAGTTCGTACTCTGAGGTAGGGACCCACTCGGAATATAATCGTTTCCATGCATCTACTATGTTCGGAAAAACTGCCCATGTACTTGCGGGAATAATAAGCGTCTCCATATTTGAGGGGGGTTCACCATCGTATCTTACACCCATGAAATAGGAAAACTCTTCATCTGTGATGGCTGCTTCTTTTCCACAAACCCCTAGAAGGCTTTCAAGCGTGCATTTTGGATTTTCCCAAGACATATCTATTAATTCTTGCATAAATCCATCTTTTTTCGCATTGTTCCAAAGTGTAGGGATTGTTTTAAATGCTCTGCTTGTTTTTACTGGCTTACTTTTTCCTACAATTCTTAATTCAAAATCAAGGTTTTCAATTCTGTAGTCCATCTCGGTATCTCCTTTAATAGAAATTTGAAAGGAAATTCTCGGAAAGGCTTTTAACTGTACCCCTTTATTACGAGCAGTGGAAGGGGTTACTCCATGCATTTTTTGAAAAGCACGTGAGAAAGTATCAGAAGAAACATAACCATATTTAATTGCCACATCGATGATCCGAATATCACTTTTTTGAATTTCAAATGCTGCAAGTGTTAACCGTCTGCGTCTAATATATTCTGATAGCGATACACCTGACACTGAAGAGAACATTCTCGAAAAATGAAACTCAGAACAATTAGCTGCTTTTGCAATCTCTTTGTAGTCTATTTCTTCATCCAGGCTATTTTCAATGTAGTTTAACGCATTGTTCATTCTTTCTAGCCAATCCATAAGTTTACTCCCTTTCAATATTTACTTTAAAACAAAATAGATAATAATTGCCGACATTTCATGCCTAAAAATGTTGGTAAAAAGAATACACCTTTTGATAGAATCAGGACAAACTATTTTTTTCCTTCCGATAGCTTTCTATATAATGAAGCCCTAGATACATTAGTAATTTCGCAAATTTGATTTACAGTCATATCGCCTTCTTTATATAGTTTTACTGCATAATTCATTCCTGCGTGATTTTTATGATACTTCTTTAAACGACCCTTAAACTTTCCTTCTTTCTTAGCTAGCTCAATCCCTTCACGTTGACGCATACGGATAAGATCACGCTCTAATTGGTTCACACCAGCCATTACTGTAATTAAGAATTGGCTGTATGGATTATCCTCTGATAAATCTAACCATGTATCCTTGAGTGATTTTAAGCTTGCCTTTTTCCTTCGTATTAAATCAATCAATTCAAATAAATCCTGCGTACTCCGAGTAATCCGAGTTAAGTCTGTAACATAAATAATGTCGCCTTCCTGTAAATCCTCCAACATTTTTTGAAGTTGCTCGCGATCCTTTGTTGCTCCAGAAACTTTCTCTTCAAAAATAATATCCATTCCGATTTCGTTCAGTTGCTGAAATTGCCTTGAAGGATTTTGACTAGTCGAACTGACACGTATATAACCGATTTTTCGCAAAATATCACCTCATTTTTGAGACAAGTCTTATGAGACGCTCTTACCTATTATTTTATCAGTCTCTAACACTTGTATCAATAGAGTACACTCTATTGATATATAATTGAACTAATTAACTGAACAATTACAGAAATGAGATGATACTGTATGAAAGTTGCGAGAGGTAGAGAATTGCTTACATCGGAACAGCGACAGGTCCTTATGCAAATTCCTGAAGACGAGTGGGTGCTAGGAACCTACTACACTTTTTCCAAACGGGATTTAGAAATTATCAATAAGCGAAGGAGAGAAGAAAACCGTTTAGGGTTCGCCGTTCAATTAGCTGTTCTTCGATATCCCGGTTGGCCATACACTCATATCAAAAACATCCCGGATTCAGTCATACATTATATATCAAAACAAATCGGTGCTAGTCCATCCTCGCTAAAGCTTTATCCTCAAAGAGACAATACACTTTGGGATCATTTGAAAGAAATTCGAATTGAATATAAACTAGTAACTTTTACTCTGAAAGAATATAGAATGACATTTAAGCACCTACATCAATTGGCTTTGGAAAATGGTGATGCCATTCATCTACTACATGAATGCATAGATTTTCTAAGAAAAAACAAAATCATACTGCCTGCTATCACTACACTTGAAAGAATAGTGTGGGAAGCAAGGGAAATGGCTGAAAAGAAGCTATTTAACACGGTTAGTCAATCCCTAACAAATGAACAAAAAGAAAAACTTGAAGATATTATTACCTTGCAGCATTCGTCAGAATCCAATAAAACGATATTGGGTTGGTTAAAAGAACCACCGGGACATCCTTCACCCGAAACCTTTCTAAAAGTAATAGAACGACTCGAATACATACGAGGAATGGAATTAGAAACGGTGCAAATTAATCATTTGCACCGCAATCGCCTGTTACAGCTGTCTCGCTTGGGTTCAAGATATGAGCCTTATGCATTCCGTGATTTTCAGGAAAATAAACGATATTCAACACTAACCGTCTATTTATTACATCTTAATCAAGATTTGACGGATAAAGCTTTTGAAATTCATGACAGACAAATACTTAGTCTCTTATCAAAAGGTCGTAAGGCTCAAGAGGAAATTCAGAAACTGAACGGTAAAAAGTTGAATGAGAAAGTTATACACTTCACGAACATCGGACAAGCTTTGATCAAAGCAAAACAGGAAAAATTAGACGTTTTTGAGGTTTTAGAATCCGTTATTGAATGGAATTCTTTTGTCTCTTCGGTCGAAGAAGCCCAGGAGCTTGCACGTCCTGCTGACTATGATTATTTAGACTTACTGCAAAAACGATTTTATTCACTAAGAAAATATACGCCAACGCTATTAAGGGTGTTGGAATTTCATTCTACAAAGGCAAATGAGCCACTTTTACAAGCTGTAGAGATTATCCGAGGAATGAACGAATCCGGAAAACGAAAAGTACCTGATGACTCACCTGTGGATTTTATTTCAAAACGTTGGAAAAAGCATTTATACGAGAATGATGGTACAACAATCAATCGTCATTACTATGAAATGGCTGTTTTAACAGAACTTCGGGAGCATATTCGAGCAGGAGATGTTTCCATTGTTGGCAGCAGACAATATAGAGATTTTGAGGAATATTTGTTTTCCGAATTTACATGGAATCAAACGAAAGAGAATACGAGATTATCAGTTAGTTTATCATTCGAAGATTATATGACAGAGAGAACCAGAAGCCTTAACGATAGACTAAAGTGGTTGTCTGCCAATTTCAACAAATTAGATGGGGTTTCTCTTGAAAAAGGAAAGCTATCAATTTCACGCTTAGAAAAAGATGTTCCAGAAGAAGCAAAGAAATTTAGTGCAAGTCTTTATCAGATGCTGCCAAGAATAAAATTAACCGATCTACTTATGGATGTTGCCCATATAACAGGATTTCACGAGCAATTCACTCATGCTTCTAATAATCGAAAACCGGATAAAGAAGAAACGATTATTATTATGGCTGCCCTTTTAGGAATGGGAATGAATATTGGATTAGGCAAGATGGCTGAAGCAACACCTGGTCTTACATATAAGCAACTAGCCAATGTGTCTCAATGGCGCATGTATGAAGATGCAATGAATAAAGCCCAAGCTGTATTAGTAAATTTTCATCACAAATTACAATTATCTTCTTATTGGGGAGATGGCACAACATCTTCGTCAGATGGAATGAGAATGCAGCTAGGTGTTTCATCACTACATGCAGATGCAAATCCACATTACGGAACTGGAAAAGGAGCCACCATCTATCGATTTACGAGTGATCAATTCTCTTCTTACTACACAAAGATTATTCATACTAATTCAAGGGATGCAATTCATGTTTTGGATGGTTTATTGCATCATGAGACGGATCTAAATATAGAAGAGCATTATACAGACACGGCCGGTTACACGGACCAAATATTCGGATTGACCCACTTATTAGGATTTAAATTTGCTCCAAGAATAAGAGATATATCGGACTCGAAATTCTTTACAATAGATAAAGCAGGTGAGTATCCAAAAATAGAAGCCATTTTACGTGGACAAATAAATACAAAGGTCATTAAAGAGAATTATGAGGATGTTTTGCGATTAGCTCATTCTATAAGGGAAGGAACAGTTTCAGCATCCCTTATTATGGGAAAACTAGGTTCTTATTCAAGACAAAACAGTTTAGCAACAGCCTTGCGCGAAATGGGACGAATAGAAAAAACAATCTTTATGCTTAATTACATTTCGGATGAATCTTTAAGAAGAAAAATCCAAAGGGGATTGAATAAAGGAGAAGCCATGAACGGACTGGCAAGAGCTATTTTCTTCGGAAAACAAGGAGAGCTTAGGGAACGAACCATACAGCATCAATTGCAAAGAGCCAGTGCTTTAAACATAATTATCAACGCTATTAGTGTCTGGAATACTCTACATCTGACAAAAGCAGTTGAATACCAAAGAGGTTTAGGTAATATTAATGAAGATTTGTTGCATCATATGTCTCCTTTAGGCTGGGAGCATATTAATTTACTAGGAGAGTACCGTTTTAATTCTGAAAAATCAGTTACGTTAGATTCTCTAAGACCACTAAAACTGTATTAACGTTGTTAAAATTGGGGTAATCGTCTTGAAAATGGGCTTAGCGTTGTAAATCCGCATTATCCTGACGTTACCCCTGAAAGAAAGTCCCGTTCATATTACCCTAAAGACAGGAAAGCCAATTACGGCTGAAGTAGTTGGGGTGAAAAAAGAGGGGCAAACCACCTGGCTGTCCGTCAATTCGAAATTGATACGACCCCTTCATAACGAAAGCGACGTTCCTTCGGTTCTGTTAACGATGGCGGATATCACCCTCCAAAAAGAGCAACAAATCAAGCTTCGCGAATCGAACGCCTTGAGAAGAACCTTGATTGACAGCCTGCCCATCGGGATTTTAGTGGTCGATAATGATATGAATATCGTCGCTTTGAACCGCCCGTTTTGTAAGATGTTCAAGATTGATGAACCCTTGAAGAACTTAATCGGAAAAAGTTGTCTCCCTTATCGAAAGGCGATTTTGAGGAACTGGGGAACGAGTACCTTCAGTGAGGAAAGTATCCTGTCTGATGGAAAAGCGGGCACGAAGGAGTTCGAGACCCTCGATGATCGGACATTGAAGCAAGGATACTTTCCGTTTTATCATGATAATGAGCTGAAAGGGCATTTATGGACGTTCGAGGATGTGACCGAGCAGAAGATGATGGACAGAGAAATCCTTTTTGCGAAGGAAGAGGCGATTAAGGCCAATTTAGCCAAGTCTGAGTTTCTTTCCAACATGAGCCATGAATTACGCACGCCGTTGAATGGCATTCTTGGTTTCTCTCAATTGCTGGAGCTCGATGGTGCCCTCACAGAGCAACAACGAAAATTCGTATTGGAAATACTAAAGGGAGGGCGCCATTTACTCGACCTCATCAATGAAATCCTCGACCTTTCAAGGATTGAGACCGGAAAATTGAAAATAAACAAAGAGCGGGTGCGAGTTAAGGATGTCATCAACGAATGCATCAACTTGGTGACGCCTTCGTCACGGGAAAAATCGATTGTCATTCAAAGTACCTTCCTGGATTGTCCTAAGAATGAGATTCTTGTCGATGTAATCCGGTTGAGGCAAATCATCCTGAACCTATTAGACAATGCGATTAAATACAACCGAGAGGGAGGCAAGGTCACCTTAACCTGTGGAATGAAGGAGGGAAGGTTGATAATCCATGTTATAGATGATGGAATAGGAATCCCGATTTCTGAACAGGAAAGGATATTCGATCCGTTTTACCGATTGGAAAATCACCAGGTAGAAGGCGCGGGTATTGGACTTTCCTTAGTCAAACAGCTCATCCTGTTGATGGGAGGAGACATTTCCTTGAAAAGCACGGTAGGTTCAGGAAGTGATTTCTCTTTCTGGCTGCCTGTTCATCAAACGGAAAATCAAGTGCTCAAGGACCATGAATCTCATGAAATCCTCCAAAAGGCTCGTCGTGACATTCATAAAATCCTGTATGTGGAAGACAATCCTTCAAACCTTGCGCTCGTAAAAGAAATTCTCGGAGCCCAAAGAGGCTACGAATTAAGGTCTGCGACTACTGGGCAAGAAGGGCTAGAAAAAGCGAAGGAATCGGGCATTTCGCTCATCTTATTGGATATCCACCTCCCTGACATGACCGGATTTGAGGTGTTGGACAAACTGAAGCAAAATGACCTTACCAACCACATTCCCGTTATCGCCTTAAGTGCGAATGCGATGCAGGCGGATATTGATAAGGCTTTGGCGAGAGGGTTCAAGGAGTATATCACGAAACCCATCCATATCCGCTCGTTTTTAAGGCTCGTCGATAAATACTTATGAAGAAAAGGGAGTGACCTAAGCACTGGTCATTCCCTTTTCATCATCCTGCCAATATTCCTAATCGTACAAAAATTGTCGTCAAATGTCCTTTTTTCGTCCCCTCCTGTCCTTCGTGTATGCTCTTCGGCCTCATTTACCTCCTGTTGTGCCCCCAGTCGATTAGACAGCCTATAGGATAAAAGTTACATTGATAGTAACTAATCTATCCATAGTGTAAAGGGCGTTTCAATAGGAGGGGATGAATGTGTTAAACCATATCTTTAAAGAAGTTTCCAAACAGGAAATGGACCATGTCTATCAACCGATGTGGAATTTGGGGAATTGGAAGGTATTTGGTTTTGAAGCATTGCTACGGTTTCCCGATGGATCCTATGAGGGTAGCATTGAGGATGTTTTCAGGAGAGCTCGGGAAAATGGATTCCTTTTTGAGTTGGACACGTTGTCGATTTCAAAAGCCATCAACTCATTTCCGATCCATCTTTTAGAAGATGAATTCCTGTTCGTTAACCTGTATCCATCCACGTTGCTCCATGAGAAATTCGAAGATTTCCTATGCACCTTGTTGGATCGATATCCAAAAGTAAAGCGGAAAATTGTATTTGAACTAAATGAGACACAGGACGAGGACTATGTTTGGGATATCCCAGAATTGAAGGAGAAGGTGTCCATGCTGAGGGAATACGGGTTCTTGGTGGCACTCGATGACATCGGAAAAGGAGCAGCCACCCTGCAAAAAATCATTGAGTTTTCCCCGAATTTCATTAAATTGGACCGTTACTTCGCCAATGAGCTGTATCTATCAAAGGAAAAGCAGGACATGATTTCTTTGCTGGTCCAGTATTCAGACGACAAGATGGGGCTGATACTGGAGGGAATCGAAAAGGACGTGGACTTGGCACAGGCAAAGCTGTTGAATGTCCCGTTTGCCCAAGGATACCTTTTGGGTACACCCGATCGGGTCTATTTCAACAAATATACAGGTGCATTTAAGAACTCCTATATGGACAATATTTTCGAGCAGAGTTCTCCCGTACATTCTTGGGGGAGGTGAGCGAAATGGAACAATCGGTTTTATCAAAGGGTAAGGATATTTTGGAAGCCATCGAGATTGGATTAGGAGTCTTGGGGACGAACAAGGAAGGCGTCTCAATCGAAGTCATCCAAAAAGAAACCAAGGGTCTCTGGAAGCTAGGATCGAAAGAAGCAATAGTGAAACTGACGAAAATCCAGGGCAGAAATGACCTCCTTCCTCCCCAACTCTCTATCGAAGTCGAAGAAGATGTAATACTCGGGCTGTTGGAAGACATGGTTCTAACACCAGAACTACAGGGCGAGATTAAAGATGTAAGGGAAGAGGAACTCCAGGAAGACGAGGAGCAATCGAGTGATAGGGATGGAAAGGTGTGGATCAAGGACGGTTTCATCCAATGCAAGCCATCCCCGCTACATTATCCAACCATTACGATAGGGAAGGGAGTCAAGCTCCTTAAGAATGGCGAAGAAGTCCACGGGACGATGGTCGTGACGAAGGAGGACTCCTTTGAAATTCAAACAGAAGAAATCGAGATGGCTCCCCAATGGCAGGTTAGCATGGATGAAAACAGATTGAATGTCTTCTTGTATGTAGAGCCAGGCAAAAAGATCACCCACCGGGTAAAGGACGTGGATCCCGACTTCCATATCGTGCTAGAATCCGAAGAAATCGTCGAAATCATCACTGGCCTAGGATATAAAGACATCTTGTCTCATTTGGAATCCATCGGCATCGCCCAAGGATTCAACCACGGGGAAATTATGAGGGCCGTCAATACGGAACTACCGGGACGCTTCACCATTGCCAGGGGGACGGAACCGACAAAAGGGGAAAATGGGAAAGTAGAACTGGTGGTGAATGTCCAAAAGAAATCCGGGCCAAAGGAACGTTCGGACGG
>NZ_QBBX01000013.1:0-94983 GCF_003073175.1 Peribacillus acanthi | reverse complement strand
ACCATGGATTTTAGGGAATCCTTAGAAATTCCCACCGTGCATAAAGGGCAGGTCATCGCGTTGGTCCACCCAGAGGTCCCAGGACTCCCAGGATTGTCCTTATTGAATGAACCAATCTCACCGGAACCAGTCTATCCTGCGATTGTACAGCCTGGACATGGAACCATCTTTATTGAAAACGAAACAAAGGTCGTGGCTACTGAAACCGGACGCCCTCACATCCAGCAAAATGGATTGTTAACCAAGATTTCCATCATCGAGAAGCTGGTTCATCGCGATGACGTGAACCTCTCTACGGGCAATATTCGCTTTAAAGGCGACGTAGACATTATGGGAAACGTTGATGAAGGGATGGTCGTTGAGGCAAATGGAGACATCAATGTATTCAAGAATGCCTTTTTGTCTTCGATTTCCTCCAAAAGTTCGATCCACATTCACAATAATGTGATTGGCAGCACGATTTCTTCCGGAAAGGAAAACATTTATGCAGCGGAACTGGTGAACTTGCTTGTTATCATCAGAGACCAAATGAATCTAATGATTCGGTCCATCCAACAACTGATGGAACAGCCTGCCTTCAAAATGAGTGATTACAAGAAGAAAGGATTTTTTCCGCTCATCAAGATTCTTTTGGACAAGAAGTTCCATTCGATAATGAACCCGTTGGTGCACTTTATCGAGGTGAGTAAAAAAGGAAGCCACCTTCTTGACATGGAATGGTTGAGTCTAGCTGAGCAGTTGAGGCTTTGTTACCTTTCCTCTATCACCAATGAGTTTCACTCTTTGGAACGGATGGAGGCATTGCTGAAGAAGATCACAGAAATGATTGACAAACATGATGCCACTAAAGACAGGGAATGTCGGGTGAAATTAAAGTACGCGCTAAACAGCACCATCTATTGCGGAGGGGACGTGACGATCCAGGGACAAGGGTGTTTTAACTCGAAGATCCATTCTGGTGGAACCACCTCCATCCATGGGGTCTTAAGAGGTGGAGAACTTTATTCGCGGTTTGGAGTGAAAATCAAGGAGACCGGCTCTGAAGGCGGGGTCATTACGAAGATTTTTGTGCCGAGCAATGGGAAAATCGAGATTGACCTTGTCAAGGAAGGCACGGTCATACAAATAGGGAAAGCCAAGCATACGTTCCATGCTGAAATGAGGTATGTCACCGCAAGGTTGGATGATGCTGGGAAGTTGATTTTTTAAGGGAAATGGGGATTTCGCATGTTTTCATATGAATTAGTGAAGGAAGGTTGGTCGGTATCAATGTTCTTCAATGGCGACCTGGATATCGATGTCTCGGAAATCATGGAAGAGGAAATCATTCCAAACTTGCTTCCTTTTACGGAAATCCATCTGGATTTAAGCGGGGTTCCGTTTGTGGACTCAACTGGAATCGGATTGCTTATCAACTTGATTGAAACGGTCAAGAAGAATCAGGAGAATGTCCAAATAGAAATACGGAACGTTCAGCCATTGGTGAAGGAAGTATTCGTGATGCTGCACCTGGAAGAAATCTTTGGAGAAAAGGTCCAATTGGTGGGTTGATTCCAAGGACAGCTTGTGAAGGGCCGATATTGTCTGAAGGGAGCGGGATGCTCATGGAACCAATCAAAATCATCATCGCAGACGATGATTTACCATCCAGGAAAATATTGTCGCATTTCATTCGTAACTTGCCGGATTTCCAGGTTGTCGCGGAAGCAACAGACGGGGACACACTCATTCAAAAGATAAGAGAGGAAAGTCCGGAAATCGTCCTGGCCGATATCCAAATGCCAAAGGTCAATGGCATGGAGGCCGTCAAGACATGCAGAGAGTCCATGCCAGAATTACAAGTGATTTTCACCACCGGTTATGACGATTTTGCGGTAGAGGCGTTTACTTTGTCGGCAGCCGACTATATCGTGAAACCTGTGGAACGTTCCCGTTTGTTCATGGCTTTGGAAAAGGCCAAGAAGACGCTACAGTCCTATCGTAGCTTGGCATCTCATCAACCAGCCAAAAAGAGCGGGAACCGGTTCATTTTCAAAAGTAACAGCTCCTACTCCTATCTTACGTTGGACGACATCCTCTTTATCGAGAAAGAGGGGAAGAAAACGGTATTGCATACAGTGGATGATCGGTTTGAGACCTTGGAGAGCCTTCAAGAAATCGAGGAGAGATTGCCAAGGTATTTCTACAAGACACACCGTTCTTTTGTGGTGAACTTAAGAAAGATGCTAAAAATCGAGCCTTCTGGCGAAACATACCTAGGGTTCTTTGCTGATTGTGACAAGGCTGCCCACATTTCTAAATTGAAAATACAAGAAGTGCAGGCACTGATGGGGGAGTAGTGAGAGGATGGGAAAGGGTAGGGTACTCGTTAAGGCACCACGTCTTTTACGGCTTATGGGATGGAAATGGTTCTAATGGCACTTGAAAGATTTTGAATTATAAAAATATTGAATAGGGTTAGAAGGAAAATAGGGGAAGATGGTAGAATATATAGGTGATTTAGCGGGAAAAGATTTTTGTAACTTTATCTAAGGAGTGTCCATTAGAATGACCAACCGATACATGGAACTTATTCTAAAGTATCAAGAAACCTTGAAGCGTGATTTGACGTTGGAGGAAATCCAACTGATTAAATGGATTGTCGCGAAGGAGTTCAACGTGGATGGGTTGCTTATGCCAAGACCTTCCTCAACGAGCCTGGACATGCCTGAGATGGCAACAAGCTAGAAGGCATGTCTCCTTGTGATAGCCCATTCCTATGTATCTATAAAACCATTTAAGGCAATCCTTTGATCGGGATGGAGCTCAAGTGATTTCATCTCATTCCATCGATTGCCTTCTTCTACCCTAACCTACCCTTCCAACACTTGTTTAGGAAGGGCTTCCCAACCCCTTTCTATTAACCCGAACCATTCATCGGCCTTGTATCCTATTTTCTTAAAATTTCTATCTGTTAAGAAATCCTTATGGGCTCATTCAGAGAAAATGAACCATAGAGGTTATTTCTATTTTTCATAGGCAAACTTGTCGAAAGGCAACGACGCAAAACCACGGACCTAAGGAGATCTGTCACTCTATGGTAGCCGGGTTGCAATGATTCTGGATAATACCCATCGGTGTCACAATTCCACATGTGGCAAGCTGGTGTTATACATCTTGCGACCCTCTCCCTAGTCGCAAGATTTTTTTATCTAAAAATGGTCATACGATAGGAACTGTTGCTACCGAAATACCTTGAAAATTATGAATGAACGGACGTGATGGTTTGATTTATGAGGTTGTGATATTGGCCATCCTCATCGGATTCCTGAAAAAAGGGTCTCTTACTCATTTATCGAGGACAGAAATCCACTATCCTTCTTTCATCATCGGCAGCTTTCTTGTACAGGCGTTGGTGATACTGTTGGATGATAGATTCCTCTTCTATAAATTGACGGGGGACATTTGGTTGACGGTAACGTACCTCGTTCTGGCCTTTGCCATCTGGGCAAACCGAAAAATCGAAGGATTCACCCTGATTGGACTAGGAATACTCCTGAACTTCATCGTAATCATGGCAAATGGCGGGAGGATGCCTGTATCATCAGACGCCATCGATTTCATCGGATTGTCCCACTTGATCCCTACTATGGAAGAAGGTCTTTCCAAGCATGTCTTGATGGATAGCTCGACCCATTTCTCTTGGTTGGGGGATATCTTTCCATTGAAGCCTCCCTATTCCTTCAAGAGGGTCGTGGTGAGCATAGGGGACATCTTGGTGACCGTTGGTGTCGCAAGGTTCGTCTATATCAGGATGAAAAAGGAGCAAGGATGAAGGGTTTTACATATTGGGGGTAGGGATGATCCAAACTCTTATTGTTTCTCAATGACTTATCTATTTTTATCACCAAGCTTCACAAGGGCTTGCCGGCTTTCCTTTAGGATCGCCAGGATATGGACAAGGAGGAGATATCATGAAACAAAAGATTCTATTTTGGGCTACTATGGCTGCATTGGTACTAAGCGCTGTCTCTAAGTTCCCTATCAAATAATTTTAAGAGATGGAATTGTAAAGTATTTGATAGATTCTAGGATATTCCTACCCCCAATTTTTTTATAAAGGTGTGATCACTATGCCTATGAAGGCAAAAATCTTCTTTTCCTGCTTTGTGTCGATAGGCATTGTGCTGATCCTTGCACAATTTATGGAAATAAGTATCATACATATCCCCAGCATCATAACCTTGGCCATCATTGCCGGGGCATTGGAAAAATACCATGTGGAACTCCCAAATGGGGTAGAACTTTCGGGTTCTACCATTTTTACTATGCTGGCACTCGTCCACTTCGGCATACCAGAAGCGTTAATCATCGATTTGGTGGTTTCGTTGTTTTTATTATTCCTATATAAACTTAGGTTTTTTCTCTGGCTCTTAAATGCTAGCCAATTTGCCATCACCGTGGTGTTGACCGGTTTCTTCATGGAACAATTCATGACGGATGCTTTTCGAGTAACCGATTGGAGGAGTATCCTAGTTTTCATCGTTGGAACAGGCATTTACATCGTAGTGGGATACACCCTCTCCTCGATTTGCATCAGTTTTTTATATAGCCGCAAGATGTGGGAATCTTGGGTGAACGGCATCATGGACTCCTTTTTGGGGTTTGCCGTCACGACGGTTTTGGGGCTAAGACTTGTGTCTGTATATGACTCACAGGATACCCTACAATTCTGGATTGAAACAGGATTTGTGGTGGGGGTTTTCCTCGCATTGAGGCATTCGTTCCAGCTTTTCATCAATCTTAGGAAGACGTACACCACCTCCCTAGAGACCATCACCCATTTCGTCGAGCAAAAATTGAACACCATGAGTGGGCATTCGACGAGGGTCGGAAATTTGGCGAAAACCATCGCAGAAGAATTGAAACTGCCTCAAGAGGAAATCGATGCGATCCATTATGCAGCCATCTTGCATGATATCGGCAAACTACAGATCAAACAAGGGATCTTCAATAAACGTGGGCCCTTGACTCTTGATGAAGAGAGACAATATCGTCAGCATCCAGAATTGGGGGCAAACATGGTTGAGGAGGTTTCTGGGTTCTCTAAATCGGTAGAGTACATTCGCTTCCATCATGAGCAGTGGGATGGAAAAGGATATCCAGAAGGGAAACAAGGACAGGACATCCCGCTCGGTGCACGAATCATCGCCGTGGCCAATGAATATGATCATTTAGTCCATGCATCCAAGGACAGGAACCTGAAGGCTGCCTTTCAAAGTCTGATGGAAAACAAATTGGATCCTGAGCTTGTTGGGTTAGTCCTCCGCATCTCCGATTTCAAAGCAATCTCCCAGCCATCCCAAAGAATCGATGATCAAGTGATGGAAGAGAAAGTGATGGGGGAGATCAACAACAAATTCAATGACAGTAAATTATTGCGGGATTTCGGCGCAGGTCATATCGTCTATTTCCAGGATGGGGAGTTCCTTAAACTGAACGGGGAGCCAACTGGGATTCCATGCCGGGATTATGTCGTTACTTTAATGAAAGAGGGGGCGGATGAGTATGAATCCAAACATGAATTCATCCAGGATCCCTCTTCGAAAAAAATCTATAACATCCACTGGGTCGTCATCGGTTCGAAGGTGTATGTTTTGTTCTTTGATGTCAGCAATTTCATCGAATACGAAAACAAGCAAGAAGTCAAGATTCGTCGAATTTACCGAGACGTCATCCATTCGGTCACCCAAGGCAAGCTTTTGCTGTTGGAAAAGGATGAATTGGACAAGTACTATTCCGAAGAAAAGATTCAGGAAGTGTCCGTTCAAGAAAAAGAGGATGTCTCCCTCTGCCGAAAAACAGTGGAACGCCTCTTGGAAGGCTGTTTAATCGAGGACAAAAAGCGATATAATATCCTGCTATCCGTCTCTGAAGCGGTGACCAATGTGCTAAAACATGCCACGGAAGGCAAAATGAAGGTTTACCTAAATGACGGGTGGATCAAGGTAATCGTCGAGGATAAGGGAAGCGGCATTAAACTGAGCGAGCTGCCAAGGTCCACGCTTCTCGAGGGATATTCGACGAAGATGTCTATGGGGCATGGTTTTGGGCTCATGCTTAAGCTATTGGACAAAATCGCCCTCTATACGAGCAAGGAAGGGACTACCGTGATTTTGGAGGCGAAGGTGGCAAATCGTGAATGAAGGACGCCCCTTTCATCCACAATTCCTTTTAACAGGAACCCATGAAAAATATCAGAAACGAACCAGGCGACGAGGAGTTTCCAAGTTGAGGTGGACTCTATGAGGATGATAAAAAAGAAAACCGTGATCGGGCAGACTTTGTCGGCGATCGCGATGATACTAATAGTGGTGTGTTCATCATTTGTACTGATGTTCCCCAAAATGGTGGATAAGGACATCGACCATTTCCTATATGAACATGTGTTCAATACAGCCAAGATCGTCAAGGGAGCCATGGATACAAGCATGAATTCCAAGGTGACGATTGAAAGATTAATAGACGAGAAGTTATATCTCTCCTCCTTGGAGATATCCAAGGAGCTAGAAGGCAAGAAGATCCAGGAAGTGAGTAGGGAGGACCTAGTGGCTCTAAAGGAAAAACTAGGACTCTATGACATCTCTCTTTTTGTAAAAAGAGAAGGAAAGATTATCGTCGCCCAGTCCTCTGACCCCCATGAGCTAGGACTGGATACGAAGGATTGGAGCTATTGGAATGAGGCCTTCGAGGATCTTATGGCAGGACGAGAAGTCGATGTCGGCAAAGGGTATTACCGAGAAAACTTTTGGTCAGGTCCTGTTTCAAGGTCCGAATGGGAAGACAAGTATTTCAAATACGCATACTTTTACGATGGATCCACCGATTACATGATCAATCCGTACATCCTCGATAAGGATCTCTATGAATCTATGAAAGATTCAGGACCGGACTCTATGATTCAGAACATCGTCGATTCTAGTGAGCTGAAAGAAGTATCCATCATCAATATGAATGCGATGTTAAAGGGGAGAGGAAACCAGGTCGTAGAACCCGATCGGGACTTGCCGATCTTGCATGGACGAAATACCATGGGCACCCAAAAGGATTATGAGTATATCCATAAAGTCCAGGATTCTCATGAAAGCCAAAGCTTCAAATTCGTGATGGATGGCAAGCGATACAAAAAGTTCTACATTCCGATTTCTCATGACAAACTAATTACCGTCGTAACGGACTATAGCCGCCATGATGCCCTGTTGGAGAAATTACGGATGGTGTTAATCTTTTCCTTCACCATGGCTTTTATCATTATTTTCTTGGTGCTCCGACTTGTGACCCGAAAGCATTTGGAACCTTTATCGACCATTAATGCGCTTATCAATGAAATTGCAACCGGGGACCTTACAGGGCGTCTTCATATCGACCAGCACAATGAATGGGGAGACATCTCCATGCAATTAAACAAGATGAGCGACGATTTTTCGCTATTGGTCAGCCAGGTGAAGGAAAGAATACATTCGGTCATGATTGTCTCCTCTTTGATTGCTGAGACGGTCAATTCGTTCTTCAAGATGATGGATCAAGTGTCAAGCTCCATGACCTTCGATTCAAGAGAACTGTTTCATGATATTGACCTGCAAGTGGAGGAAATACAAAGGAAGTACAAGGAGATAGCGGATGGTCTAGAGAATCCTCATTCCTTGAAGGAACAGGAATTGATTAAGCTTTCCGATTTCATCTTTGAGTGTAGCGCGCATATGGAGTATTTAAATGGAATCATGAAGGTCAACGTGAATAAAGTGACCGAGATGAGTATGTCCACCAATGAAGCAATCGATGATTTGAACAACGTTATTCGCCAACTCGATGAGCTGTCTAAGGACCTTGAACAGAAAATCCAGGTATTTAAGGTGGTGGACAATCACCTTTAAACGAGTAGACAAAAGTGTCAACATCACCTAGAAATCACAAGGAACCCATGGGTGAGGTGTATCGCACCGTGGGAAAGGGAGGGAACCCAATTGGGATTACAAATTGAAAAGGAAGTCCAAGAGTTGACTGTAATATTGAAACTAAAGGGTATACTCGATATTTCGACCACGGGCACCGTCACGGCAATCCTAGAGGACCTACAAGGAATTGAACTATTAATTTTCGATTTTACAAATCTTGATTTCCTCGACTCCACAGGTATCGGGGCGATCTTGAATGCCATCCACCTGTCTCAGGAACGTGGATTCACCATTCGGCTACACGGAGTTAATGGACTAATCAACCATATTTTAGAGACAGTCGGCTTGTATCAACTACTAGGTGCCATACAAGGGGAGGTAATGTGATGTATCAAGATGGCCTCACTTTTCAATTTCAGGCAGAAAGCCCGGAAGATCAGTTGAAACAGGTTAAGGCACTCCAAAGGGAAATCAACTTAGCCCGCAATATCCAGACCTCCTTGCTAAACGGCAAAGTGCCGAAAGTGGAGGGGGGAGAAGTAAAGGGGTCTTCTCTTCCTGCACGGTTGATTGGAGGGGACTACTATGATTTTTACCCATTGGTGAATGGCAAGATTCGGATTGTCATCGGTGACGTGATGGGAAAAGGAATCCCTGCTGCTATGCTCATGATTTTGACCCGCGGAGCCTTTCGAAGCGCAGCGGAAAGCACACAAAGCCCTGGGAAAACCTTGACTGCTATGAACCAGGCTCTTTATGAGGACCTGCGATCATTAAAGTCATTCGTCACTCTGTTTTGTGCGGATTGGGACCCAGCGTCTGGTTTATTCACCTATGCCAACGCCGGTCATAACCTTCCGCTTTCAATCAACGGAAAGGACTGCTCGATTCAGGAACTGCCAAAAGTGAAGGGAATTATGGTAGGAGGCTTGCCCAACCAGGTGTACGCAGAAGAGTCTATCATATTAGAGGATGGAGATACCGTCTTCTTTTATACGGATGGCATCATTGAAGCGCAGGACAAAAACGGAGAGCAATATCAATTAGAAAGATTGTTTGATACCTTATTGAAGAACCAGGAAAAAGGAGTAGGAGACATGGAAAAGGCGGTCATGGATTCCATCCAGGCATTCACGATGGATGTCCCACAAAAAGATGATATCACGATGGTGTTGTTGAAAATCCGGAAGGAACGGGCAGACATTTCCAGTTACAATTCTCCCGTATTATAGATGGAGTTTCTTCTATTGTAGAGTGAGAGTCAAAGGTTGATAGATTATGAATCAGCGAGGATAGGATAGTGGATAAATTAGTGGAACTGCAGGAATATTTGCTGAATAACGCTACCAAGATGACAGAGGAATGGCTGGCTTTGCGCACGGAAGGAAAGGGGGATTATTCCTCGGATGCCCCTCAAAAGGTGACCGAAAAGTTGAAGCAAGAGAACCTCCATTTCATCAAGCTGGTAGCCGATTCCCTGGTCATGGAGGTTTGTTACTTGGAATGGTCCGAAAAGATGAGCGTGGAACTGGCCAATTCCAAGACCCCCCTGTATATGGTCTTGGAGAACTTTAGGAAGTCCAGGAAGATCTTTTGGGACTATACGGTGGAGTTCGCAGCCAATCATCCATTCACCACCTGGGAATTAGGAGAGTTGGGAAGTCAGGTGCATGCCATTTTTGATGAGATCATCGAGATCTTTTCTATTCAATATTACAAAGTAAACCAGAGAATCCTGAAATTGCAGAAGAATATGATTCTTGAATTGAGCTCCCCGGTAATTTCTGTAACCCCAAAAATAGGGATTTTGCCATTAATCGGGGAAATCGATAGCAATCGAGCCTTAATGATTGGGGAACAAACTCTACGCAAGTGTGATGAGCTGAAATTGGAATATTTGATTTTTGACCTATCTGGTGTAGCGATGATTGATACAATGGTAGCGAACCAATTGTTCGGGATCGTGAAGGCATTAAAAGTATTGGGAATCAAGGCCATCATCACGGGAATCCGTCCGGAAATAGCGATGACAGGGGTTCACTTAGGGCTGGATTTTACGGGAGTGGAGACGTATGGAAGCTTACATCAAGTCATGCCAAAGCTGTTGAAGGTGACAAGCTGAACCCTCTGTTAACGGGTGAGGGTTATCAAAAAATAGGCAGAAAAACAGAGGATATTTCCTTCTGCTTTTCTGCTTGGGAGGGTATGACCCCTCTTTATGTTTTCGTTCGACGATTTCCTAATTGGGCGGCTGCTTTCTTTGCTTTGTCACGGTCTGGGTTGATATAAAGAGCGGCGGTTGTCGTGGAACCGTGTCCGAGTTGCCTCATGAGGAGGTGGATATCGTTCGTTTCCTCCATGAGCTTCGTCCCGTACGTATGCCGTAATTTATGAGGGGACATGCTTTTTGAAAACGATTTCGTGTACTTTTTGACCAGTGCCTCAATCGCCCGGTTGGAGAGAGGGGAAGGCTCGTTGTTCCGCTTCGTCACGAAAACGAATTCGTGTTCATCCGTAGTAGCGTTATAACGGGACGGTCGTATATGTAGGTAGTTCTTCAAATCTTCCATCGATTCTGGCACAACCTCAGCGATATCTTCCTTGCCGCCTTTTCGAAGAACCTCGATGCAGTTTTCCTCAAAGTTTATGTGTCGAATCCGGAGGTTAGAAAGCTCATTGACCCGGATCCCACTTCCCAAGAAGAGAGACAGAATTGCTAAATCTCGTTCTTTGTCTCGTAGGAAATACCCTCGTTTTTTGGAGCCTTCAGGAAGCTCGTTTTCATACTCGTTCATCACATAATCCAAGAACCTGACATCATCATCATTCTGGAAAATCTTTGCCGATAGCTTAGTGGCACGGGCGTTGAGAGTTTCTTTCACCTTATGTACTTCAATTTTTTGCATGACGTTTCGATAGAAGTAGGGTTCTCCATCTTCCTGTTCCGTTTGAGTGGTTAAGTATTTGAAAAGAGAGCGAAGGGCTGATATCTTCCGGTTTACAGAGACTTTCTCGGGACGTTTCGTTTCCTTTTGGTTGACCGGAATCTCTCTCCGTTGGACAAACTTGAAAAAGTTTTGTGCCACTTCAAGTGGAAGGGTCTCCAACGCAGAAAGGGGAATGTCTTTCATGTCTTCGCATTCCACAATTCCTTCTGCCATGAGCCATTGTAAAAACAATTTATAGTCTAAAACATAGTTTAATAACGTAGAAGGAGAACGATAGTCAAACTTATCATCGACATACTCAGCCACATAGAAAGGCATAGTCTTCACGAGTTCATGTAGCTTTTGTTCATGCAATTGATGCTGTCGGGAAGTCGCCATAAAAATCACCTCAAATCTGTTTTGTCGATGGTTGTTTAATTGTGCGTATAATTCAATTTTTAAGCAAATTAGTTTACATAACTAAATTATCGAAGTCTAAATTGGACCTTAGAGAATAGTTTTTGAGAACATAAGATAAAGATCGAACTGTTTGTCCATTCTCTCTGGTATCTTCCGATACATTGTAGAATCTGTTACCCTACTATCCAGACCTTAAAATCTTAGCATTTTGTTCAATAAGGTACTAAATAGACCAACTCTGTGCGAATAATGAACCACGCGTTTCGTATAAGAGCAACGAGTAAAACCTAAGATATTTACTCGATCCTTTTGAATTCTTCTTTAGTATACCAAACATATGTTTTTCTTGCGACATTTAACTTTTCTTAAAATTAATATTTTACGCATAATTAAAGGGTGAGTAGTATTTAACAGTAGAATACTCTCCCATCTTGTACAGCGACAAGAACTTTACACCTCCATACATCTTTATAGAACTCGTTAGGCTTCAAAATTTTTCACAAACAAAACTTTTAATGAGCTATGAACTTTGGGCTTCATTTTACTAGCCCTGTTCCATTAGTGAAGATAAGTTTTTCTTATCATTGATGACTACATAACAGAAAAAAATTTTACTTCAGAACTGAAGAAAAGACTTAATGAAAAATCATTCTTCAATATTTTTGTTTAGTCCATGTATTTCTATGATAATACATATCAGTAATCCTATAATGATTCCAAAAAACATGCAGTATATTAAAGAGATATGATCTTCTCCTAACATACCACCTCCTATAAATAAACCAATAAATAACCCCAAAATCGCACCCACAATAATTCCGCCTGATATTCTATTTATCAACTCTTCAACGCCTTTCCCAAATGAATATTCCGAATGTATCTTAATAGATTCTAGATATATGGGGTCCTGGTAGCAAAACGCGGGAAACATACGTTAAGGACTTCTTGAGACGAATAATTGGAGATTTTCGTAGTCTAGGGGTACAGACAACAAAACGGAAATATTGTGCGTTGAGGCTGAAACCGTTGATATAAAAGGAATACTCCAATAATATTACAGCACAAAAACTAATTACCAAAAACAAAGTACAGTTAATTAAAGGTAAATCTTTTTTTGTAAATTCTTAACGTACATAACAAGCAATTTTTGTAGGTTAATTTGCTTACCGTACAAAATTACCGAAATGTTGGCGAGACACCATAAAACAAATTTTTTAGCTGGATTTTCATCTTTAATTGGATTATATCTCTAAATTATAAGTTAACATTTTCTATTACTTTTTAGTAAAAATCGTTTAGATGGGATTTGAACAATGACGTACTATTGAAATCGATCGATATAGCTCCTGTTTTCTAAAGAAAACGGCAAATATCAACAAGAGTATTCTTGTAGTAATATTTTAACAATTCAGGAAATTTATATGATAATCTAAGGGTGTTGTACAACAAAATATGGAAATTAAACCATTATATGGAAAGTAACTGATCAATACTCTACAAATTGAACTAAGGTACATTTTCGAATCATATAAAGTTATTAGGAGGATTCCACTTTATGATTAAAAAAGCTCTCTCTATGATGTTTGCATTTCTGTTAATGTTTTCTAGTGTAGGTTTTGCGCAAGTCCAGGGTGAACCTACACAAAACCCGGCTTCTGCATCCGCGTCATACTACTATTGGAAAATAACGAGTACTTCTAATTATGGTAACGTTACAAAAGGTTCATGGGTCCATCTTTATACAGGTTATCCAGCCACTAGAACTGGCGAAGTGGACACGATTTCGGCTTCCGTAACATATACACATCAAATTGCAGGTACAGTCAATGTAACTAATAGTGTAGTAAGTGCTGAAGTTGGCTATACGATTGGTCAAGATAAACAGTTTTCGATTTCCAGAGAAACTCCACCACTAAATAAAGGCGAATATGTAAAAGCGTTTTACATTAAATCATATAGCAGAACCACTCTTAATCAACGTCAATATTTTTATGATTTAGGTACTAGCTATCCAACAAGTAATTATGCTACTGGATATGCAGATGAAGCAATCCTGCCACAACTTAGATTAGAGTACTATTCTTCTACTGCTAGAAGTGCAGGGCCAACAAAAGTAGAGTATTATGAAAATATCGACGGTGAATATGTTCAAGTAAATGAAGAAGAACTAGGAGAAAATGTAGAATAAATAAAAAATGGGGAGAAATCATATGAGATCAACAGGAATGATTGTATTTTCAATTGGATTAATCGGTCTTTCACTAGTATTTGGTTTAGCCAAATTAACCATGCATGTAGATTCTATTCAAGGAGAATATCATTCTAATTGGTATAAATATCTTAATGCAGAAATGCTTATTCCTGTATTGGTAACTCTTATAATTGGATTAGTCCTCTGTAAAAAGAAAAACTAGATAAATAGAAAAAGGTCAACAATTCTAATGTTGACCTTTTTCTATTTATCTAGCACCTTTTTAGTTAAAGTACAAAGTGACTTAAACTATTCTCAATTTCCTCATCACTGATTCCGATATATTTAAGTGTGACTTCAGGGTGGGAATGATTCAAAATCATCTGCAAGGCTGCCACATCCTTCGTCTGTTTGTAGTACCAATAACCAAACGTTTTCCGCATAGTATGGGTTCCTATTCCGTCTATCATATCCACCATGCCTGCGGCTTTATTGAGCTGTCTGTACGCCTGGATCCTGGTGATAGGCTGAGTCCCTTTACGGCTTGGAAAAAGCCATTCTGTGCCGTGTAACGCCTGGATATAGGCATTTAATTCCTCGTAGATATTGGATAAATGAATGGTTCTTGGTTTAGCTGTTTTTCCTTCTTTCACAATCCACTTCTGTTTTCCCTCTAATTCGCTCTTTTTGAGCTTCAGTAAGTCACTCACACGTAAACCCGTATTAATCCCTAACAGAAACAACATGTAATCTCGTTCCGAACAATGCCTCCTCAAGCTCCATTTCATGTCCGCAACCTTTGCCAGGGATCGGATCGGCTGCACGTCTTTAATTTCCTCTTTTTTGTTCATGGTTCTTCCTCCTCTGATTTCAAACCCTCATCAAATTAAGGATTTGAATGTAACATATTTTAGATTAAAGATAGAATACCATGCTTAATTTGCGGAATCCATATTTATATGGTTTTTAAAAGTAACATAATAACCATTATGTTACTTTTGTGATTTTTATACCGTCGTAACGATTTTTAATTTTTTTGACGACTAAAAAAGGAATATGTAATTTAATGTAGAATCTATATAACAAAAAAAAAAAAACATTTTAGTAAAAAAATGTAAAAACGGAGCTAGGAAAATGAAAAAGATTATTTTGGGGATTATAGTTGTTTTTACAATGTTTTCTACAGGAATAAACCATGCCGAAGCTGCTGCCTCAACATATTATTGCTCTGATGTAGAATACAAATGTATAGGAATCAAATTTACTAGTTGGGGAACTAACATGGCAGAATCAGCAAGTATTTATATACCTTATGGCGCAAAAGTTTTAATTTCAGGTAGTACTGAGGATAATAGTTTATTCTCCATGTCGTTTTATCCAATTGATTCTAATGGAGCATCTGCTGGACCTCTTGTGGGAGTGGCACCGTTTGGTGGAGGAGATTGGACTGAATACACAAACACAAAAGCCGGATATTACAGAGTTAGAGGGCTTTGTGGTGATTCAAGTGATCAAGAAAGATGTGTAGGTTTAGGAACAATCAGTTTTTATACCGAATAAATACAACAAAACAAAAAGGTAAACCCATTAGGTTTACCTTTTTGTTTTATTGTATTTAAATGAAAACATTATTAGGAGTTCTTATATAGAATTAGCTATATGAATAAGGTCTTTTTCTGTAATCTTAGGTGATCTAATATGATTAATTGATACAGAATAAGCTAAACGGTTTTTTACAAAATGAATTCTTAATAGGTCGTGTCCCTTTCTAATATAAGCTTTCGTACTATCTGCTAGCACTACTTCGCGTCCTTTTATTTCATCGTAATAATTAATGTCTGAACTAATGAAAATTTTGAAAATTTGCTTTGATGTATGGTTATAGTAATATAAGTCTAATTTCCCTTCATTATCAATTTTTCCAAATTTATATGTAACTTTAAAAGGATATTTCTTTGGAAGACTAACTTTTCTTTCATATGCTTGTTCAAAATCCCCTAACGCTTCATCAAAATCTCTATAACCAAATTTTGTGAAGTTCTCCACGATTTCGTCTTTTTTAATTTTTTCGGCCATTACTACGTGTTTATTTGAAATTATCGCTAATAACAGTAAAACGATTAGAGTAATTTTTTTCTTCATGATCAAATCTCCAGTTGTTTTTGATTATATTTGTCCCATTTTATTTAATTTTTATTCTGGTGGGAGTAATGTAACAACAATTTTCTACTGATCGCTGTTTATGTTGGGTGTAACGCAAGAAAAAAATAAGGGGATTTACAATGGTTAATTGTAAATCCCCTTATTGCTATATAGATCTAATTTTTCATTTTTGTTAACAAAGTCATAACTGCATTATATGTGGGGTTGTAGATTGAACTTTCATATAACAGCTCATTTTTTATTGCTTCATTTATCCAAACGTTAGCGTTCACTGTTCCTTCTTTTAATTCTTCTTCTTTACTTGGGTGAGAAAGAAGTTCATACGCTTTACTGTTTTCATCTAAAGGAAGTCCTTTTTCCTTCACTAACATGTTACCAGAGAATACTTTATCTATCTTGTAATTACTTGAGTTTATTAATGCAAATCGACTTTTATCGTATTCAATAAGGCGATGACACAAAGATGTTAATGATACTTTATACTTCTCATCTGCCAATGTTTTTAAATCTTTTAAGCTTATTTTATCGGAAGATAACGTCGATAGATCTTTTCCTAATAGTTCAGGTGGCGTTATCAAACTTGCAGCGAATGCTCCAGCTTCCATTTCTTCATTATCGTCAGTTAAAATGGTTGATTTTCCAGCTTTTCTATAAAAATAAGAATCTTTGGTATGCCATGGTAGTACTAAGTGTCCAATTAAAAAGGCTACGGTAAATTTTACTCTCGCTGTATGTGTAATATTTTCGTTAAGGATGATTGTATTACTTTTTTTTATTAATAGGGGTCCCGGTAGCAAAACGCGGAAAACATACGCTAAGCTAAAATGGACCAGAAAAAAGCCTTATTTTCCTACTCTAAGAAAAAAAGGCTTTCATCTTTTAAATAATTAATGGTCTTAACGAACCTAAATTAGTAGTTTTGTTCATATCAAAGGAGTACTCCCCAAGGAAATTAATATGTTCCCATCCCAAAGGTGAAATATGTTGCATTAATTCCTCTTTGAAAACCCCCTTTTCCTTAAGAACAGAGGTAGCTTCTGTAAGATATACTGTGTTCCAAATGTTAATCGCATTAATCAGGATATTTAGAGCACTTGCTCTTTGGAGTTGTTCCTGAAGTCCTCTTTCTCTTAACTCTCCTCTTTTTCCAAAGAAAATTGCACGAGCTAGGCCATTCATAGCTTCTCCCTAGTTTAATCCTTTTTGTACTCTTCGTCGTAGAGCTTCATTAGAGATATAATCTAAAATGTAAATGGTTTTTTCAATTCTTCCCATCTCTCTAAGCGCGGTTGCCAACTTATTTTGACGTGAATATGACCCTAATTTGCTCATTATAAGAGATCCCGATACTTTTCCTTCTCTATTAGAGTGAGCTAATCTTAATACATCATCAAAGTTATCAAAAATCAACTTTGTATTGATTTTTCCTCTTAATATACTTTCTATATTTGGATAGTCTCCGGAACTACTTATTGTATATAATTTTGTATCCGAAAGATCCCTAAGTCTCTGTGCAAAGCGAAAACCAAGTATGTGGCTAAGGCCAAAGACTTGATCAGTGTATCCAGCAGTATCCGTATAATGTTCTTCTATAACTAAGTCTGATTCATGATGTAATAACCCATCTATGACATGGACTGCATCACGGGCATTAGTATTTATGACTTTTGTATAAAAACTGGAATATTGATCACTTGTAAAACGATAGAGAGTGGCACCTTTACCAGTTCCATAATGAGGATTTGCATCCGCATGTAACGATGAAACACCAACTTGCACACGCATTCCATCAGATGATGATGTTTTTCCTTCACCCCAATAGGATGATAACGCCAGTTTATGTTGGAAATTCACAAGTTTAGACTGTGCTTTAATTAAAGCATCATCATATAATCTCCATTGAGCTGTATTTGCCATTTGATAATAGGAAATACCAGGTGTAGCTTCTGCCATTTTAGTAAGTCCAATGTTGGTACCCAATGCCATCAATGTAGCGATTAGTACAGACTTTTCATTTCCTTTAGGTACACGGTTAGTTGCGGCATGAACAAATGCTTCATCAAACCCTGTCCAACCTGAGACTTCTATTAGTAAATCCGATAGTTTAATTCGAGGTAACATGTTGTACAAGGATAAACTATATGATCGTGCTTCTTCTGGGGTATCTTTTTCTAATCGATTAACATGCAATTTTGAGTTATTAATATTAATGCCTTCAAGTGTACCTATGTTATTTGAAACCCATTTGAGACGGCTTGAAAGTGAATCTAATCTCTCATCCAGATATTCTTTTGCGGACAGGTTAATTGCTAATCGGTGTCCATTAACCTTAGCTTTTTTCCATTCTTCTCCTGAAGTTAAATATTCATCGAAATCCTTATGGAGTCGGCTTCCAACAACGTATACATCACCAGAACGGATATGATTTTTCAGTTCATTTAATGCTGCAATTTCATAATAAGCGCGATTAATATTACCTTCATTATCGCAAACATGTTTTTGCCAACGATTTGGTAAAAAATCCATTGGAGTATCTTTAGGAAGTTTTCTTTTCCCAGTGTCGTTTATCTCACGAAGTGAATCTAAGGCTCTCATTAGTGGGCTTGATGCTTGAGTTGACCGAAATTCAAGGGAATTGAGTAGTGCAGGTGTGTACTTCCTTAAATAGGAGAATCTGTTTCCAATTAAATCTATGTAATCAAAATCCAAAGGACGAGCTAACTGTTTTGCTTCCTCAACTGAATGAATCATTTTTTCCCAAGGTATAACTTGCTCAAGGGTTGTAAAAGGATCAAGTCCTTGTTCCTTAGCTTTAATGAGTGCCACACCAATATCTATGAAATGATTAATTTTTTCATTTAATGATTTCCCATTTTGCTTTTGGATCTCTTCTTGAGATTTCCTACCTTTTGACTGTAAAAGCATCATTTGTCTATCATGAATTTCAATCGCCTGGTCAATCAGATTCTGGCTAAGGACTGAAAGGTAAGCAACTAAAATAGCATACCTTTTGTTTTCCCTAAATCTGTTTAAGGATTGAGAGTTGTACTTTGCCCCCAATCTAGCTAACTGTAGTAGTTTATTAGGATGTATAGCATCCAAATTAACATTAAGTTTAATCGATCGAATATATTCTAATCGTTCAATTACTTTTAAAAAGGCATCGGGTGATGATTGACCAGGTATCTCTTTTAACCAACTAAATCTTGTCTTCGTACCATTAATGCTCCCATTCAAGACTTCGTTTAACTTCATTAATTGTATATTGGTAAGGGAATTTGTTAATAGATTAAATAACTTTTCCTCTGCACGAGTCTTGGTCTCCCACACCAGTCTTTCAAGAGTTGTCATACCAGGCATAATAATTTTATTCTTCTTAAGATGTTCGTGAATGGTATTCAATAAATACATAGTATTCCCATTGCTCATTGCATGCTGTAAAAGAAATCTTGAAGCTTTTCTGTATTCAAATAATGTGAAATTCTTGAAACCGTATAAATTTCTTAATTCTTCAAGGTGTTCATACTTAGTCGCTTCGCGTGTTGAGTATAAGGAAAAAGATTGGGGATCTACATGAAGTTGTTTTGCAACATGTTTTATTACAGATTCAGGAATAGGTTCAACATCGTTAATTGACCATCCCGGATAGCGAAGCACGCATAACTGAATGGCAAAGCCCAAACGGTTGTAGTCTCTTCTACGTTTTTTTATTATATCTAAGTCAAAATTGTGATAGAGTAAAGTATTTACCTAATTCTTGTTCACTAATATCTTCTGGAATTCTTACAAACTCTAATCTTTGCTCGGAAGTAAGTAACTCTCTTCCTCTTAATGACATGATTACCATTCCTTTAAAAGTTATAGACAGTGTTGTAAATACATAGAAGAGGTTCAGTATATGAATTTTTGTTATTTACTTAGATAACGATAAATTGTGGTTCTAGAAATCCCCCACATATCGGCAATATCTTTGATGGGTGTTCCATTGGCAACCAATGTTTTTAAGATTTCAGTTTGTTTCTTATCCAATTTCTCTGGTCTTCCACCCAACCTACCTCTAGCTTTAGCTGCTATTCTTCCTGCTGTAGATCGTTCTTGAATTAGATTGCGTTCAAACTCTGCAAAGGCAGCAAATAAATGAAACATTAATTGTCCTGTCGCGCTGGACTTATCCATAATGATGTTCTCTTGTAAACTTTGAAAACTAATTCCTCTACTATTAAGATCATTAACAATTTTTATAAGATGTTGCATATTCCTACCTAAACGATCTAGTCTCCAAACAACTAGAGTATCACCAGGACGAACAAACCTAAGAGCTTCCTCAAGTCCCTTCCTTTTATCTTTGGCACCACTTATTTTGTCAGTCAAAATTTCCTCACATCCATGTGCAATTAAAGCGTCTATTTGTAAATCCAAATTTTGATCTCCAGTCGAGACACGAGCATAACCAACCTTCATAAAATACACCTCATTTCTTTCCATCTATAATAAAGTGTAACATAACTTAATTTAGAGTAATTAACTGAACATAGATTTTATGACAGAGTTTATGAACACATTTTGCAAAAAAATAATAGAAAGCTAGTATTGAAATCTCCGTGTCCAGAAAAGGATGAGTTTATTGACATTATATATCATCAGTAGTATAAATTAACTATTTTTACCAACTAAAAAGGATAATTATCCCAAATGAGAATTTATATATGGGAATAAAAAACTAAAAATTGATGGAGGTATCATGTGAAATGAAAAGATTTTTAAGTTCCATGTTGATTTTATGTTTATTTCTATCTTTACTAGGACAACAAGCCTCAGCAACTGCACAAAGCACTAAAATAGTCATTCAAGACCCCTTGGAGTTGATTGATGAACTAACCAAAATGATTAATACAAAAAAGTGGAATCAGCTTTCATCACTGTATAGTAAAGAAATGTCGAATGAAATTAATTATTTCTATTCCAATAAAAATAATGAAGATAACCATTTAGGATACTTTAATATCAAGTCTTTAAAAATCTTGGACTATAAAATAATTCCTACTGACAAAAGAGATTTTTATCCTGTAACTAATGTAGATTCTCAACTACTTTATGTTGCATTTGATATGAAAGTTTTTGAAGAAACAAAGCATTTTTTAAATTGAGTAAACTATCACATTATTGAAGTAGTTCCTGATGGAGATCAATTAAAGATTCAAAAATTTTCAAACGCACCAGTAGACATCATTAATGAACTTAATGTAGGGTTTGGTACCACCGATGAAAGAGAAATGGCTAGTCTTGAAAAATCAAAATATCAAGGGATATTTTTAAATCGGACTGGAAAAGTAATTCATAAGAATAGTGTTTCTAATAATCAAATGAAAAATAGAAGGGGTGGGAAAGACAAATTAAATATTGAAGAGGCAAAGTCCAAATTAATGGGGAATAAGGTAGAAAATACAAATGAACTTGTAACAGTGGCATCACTTCCGTCTGTAAGTGAACAACATATTGAACCAAGTTGGATTGATGTTTACATGTCAGGTAAATATAGTGCAAATACGCTTGAGCATGGTTGCAAATATTGTGTAAAGGATGTTGACTTCTATTATTACCAAACTTATGTATTACCTAACGAATGGGAAATAACCTGGCATCAGAATTCACTTCAAGCAGGTGCACTTTGCGTCAAAATGTATGCATGGTATGCTGTCAAAGATCCATTACACGATGATTTAAATGCAGATATTAGGGATGATACTTATGACCAAGTTTATATTGCTGGAAGCGATAAATCATCGACTAATAGTGCAATTAGTGCAGTCGGTGGAATAGGTTTACACAGAAAGGTTGATCAGTACTTATTCTTAACTCAATATAGGGCAGGAACACCAGGAGTAATTGGGGCACAGTCCTCTGGAATGGTTGAACAAGAAGGAACCCAAGTGTTAGCGACGAACGGAAAATATGTATATGAAATACTTGGGCATTATTATAATGGGTCTTCTAAAGTTGGAGGCTACGGGAAAATATTTGAATTCTTTGTATATTAATAGAAAAAATAAGATTGCCCTAATTTATTGGGGCAATCTTATTTTTTACAATCAGTAACATTGAATAAAAATTTATCTTCTTTTTTACCATCATTTCCGATGGCTGTAACTTCAATATGGCTGTTTACTAGGATACTTGGATATTTCCAGATAATACTCCAGCCATCATCTTCATTGTTATCTTTCCCAATTAATTTTTTCAAATAGTAGGTTCCTGTTCCTGTAGGAGTTGCCCAGAACAAAATCTCCTTAGTATTGATAGCATTAACATTAATAGTTAGTGAACCACCTTCAGGTAAGCAATACCATACCCCATTCTTTTTATAATTTTCCTTAATCCAATAATCTTTTATAAATGGATCTGAACTACTTGCATTCGCATTTAAACTCCCATTACTAACGATAAGGACGAATAGAAATATAAATTTCAATATAAGTTTCATCTATGTTTCTCCATTTAATTTTTTTTATTATTTACAATTTCTTTTTTCTCTATTCAATATTTCCTGTGAAAACATATACGAGAGGGTATTTTCGGACTTAGCGTATGTTTTCCGCGTTTTGATACCGGGACCCCTATATTCAATTAATCCTTCTTCCACACTTCTGTGCCTTTCCTACCATAGTAGTATCTAATCAAACTAAAAATAGACGATCATGCTTCTGGATTACCGCCACTAATAGTACAGAAATATTAATTGAATCATTTCTTTTGTAAATGCCAAAAGAACAAGAAAACTCCAACTATTATTGAAATATATTCCCAAAAAACGAAGTGAAAAATGAAATCATCCTAATTCCCCCTTAGACTATTTTATCTATTAGTATTTAGGTTTTTATGAAATTCAAGATTTTCCTGTTTCTAAGTATTTTTATATTTTGGGTATCCGCAAAGATTACTTCCGTCTTTATCAAATGAAGTTAGAAAAACAAAATTGATTAGTATCTCTCTATATTAGGTTCTACCCTGCTTCATATAGGTGATTTTTGTATGGTGATGAAATTATCCTTTTTTTACAAAACTGACACTATAGTGACATATCATCTTATTAAAAGAGCGATAACCCTTCTGGATATCGCTCCCTATAGTGTATTCTTCACTATCTGTCTTCACTTTTTTCTAATCTTGGTTCCATAACCTTGCATAAGTAATATTATCATTTTGAATTTTCAAGAGAAAAACATCAGGGTTGGATAGATTTTGCCAATCATCAAATCCAAAGTTTTTATTGACATAATTTAATAATAAAGCCATTAAATTACCGTGTGTAACAATGATTGTATTTTCATTCTCACTATTAAATACCTTTTCTACAACCCCTATTATTCGTTTTGCTGCTTCTTGACTAGACTCTCCACCTTCAAATTTCAATTCAAAATCGTCAAATGTATTTCTTAGCTTTTCATACCAATCAGAGTAATTATTAGTGCTTAGTACACGTTCTGATAATAGGCTATTCAACTCAATCTCAACATTCAATAGATTTGCTAGTGGCTGTATAGATTGAATAGCACGCTTATATGGGCTTGAAATAATACAATCTATTTTAGTGTCAAGAAAAAATTCTGCTAATTCTAAAGCTTGTTTATCCCCTTTATTCGTAAGCTTTGCTTCGGATGGCTGTCCTTCAGCTTCACAGTGCCTAATAACATAGATTTTCTTCATCATTCCTACTCCACAAAGATAAATATCTTAGTTAATTAATTAATTGATTTGATACTAGCTTAATATTTATGTAGCAACAAATCTGCTCGTTTGATACTTTCCTTAGTCCAAGATGGGACTTTAGGGTGATTAATCACCTCTTCGGTACTCATCCAATAGATATTTGCTACTTCTTTGGGGCTATTTCTAAAAGGTACACCATATTTATGTTCACAAAGAAAAACTATATCAATAACCTTACATCCATCATCAGCTAAAAATGATGAGCTATGAACATATTTCAAGTTATCCTTTACTTCAACACCAACTTCCTCAAGAATCTCTCGCTTAACTGTATTTTCAATAATGTCGTATTTATTTCCCTCATCTTCAACTTGCCCACCTACTAAAGAAAGAGTCCCAGCTGCGTGTCCCAGGTATGAATCTCGTTCTATAATTAGCCATTTCCCATCTTTAAAAATAGCTCCTTCAACATTTACAACAAACATTCGTATCCCCTCCTGCTAAACATTGTATATTTATTTACTAATTATAGAATATATGGAAAAGTTTTGGGTGTTTTTTCGTGATTTATTGTACTGAACTCCCTTTACTCCAATAAAAAAGCCACCACATCAGGTGGATCTTTAACTCATGCCCTATTAATATCTACTTCAGTAAATCAAATAAGCTTTCCTTGTGAGAGTTTGATAATTTTATTAAATCAAAATTCCCACTGCTTAATAGCCCTTTTATATGATTGAATTCGTTCCATGCCAAATCGTAGGGACCTATATCAATAATTCCCGTTGATAAAGCATCCTCAAGTTCCTCCGCATCTTTTCGATTACTTCACCAGTAGGCAACAAAACAATATCTAAGAATAAGTCATCCCACCAAGGAATCCCATTTTCTATTCCATTGAAAAGCATATATCTATATACCATTGAACAATGTCACCATTAGCATCAAGCATTGTCGTTACCGAATGATTTTTTCCCCAAGGAAATTGCTGAAGCCACATATATCCATCATCCACAATGCATACATTTTTCTCGCCATCATTAACAAATGAGGGTTTAGATACCTCAATGGTTTGGAGTAAAGTTATATAGCCCTTAAAATCATCCGTATCAAGAAATGATTGGGTGTATTGTCTTTGTAAAACTCGTTTCCATTATGAACGATTCCCATATCTCCTTTTTAGCATCGTTATCCACCAATTAACTTTTTTTCTTATAATACCATTAGAAAGGAGGACAAGGGTTTTTCTTCTTAAGCTAACCTCCCCCTATAGCTGAAGAAAACAAGTCATTATAATGGTTTCCAATTTGGATCCTTTTCGTCGTTCTCATTAGGCTTTCTAACAAACTCCGTACACCTTTCTTCGCAGGCTCCGAACACAAGGGAATTTTTTTGAGCTTGCCTTAAGGAGGGAATATTGGCTCCTCCCTCATAATCTGGATCACTGAACTGCACTCCGTCATCTTCCCAAAAACAAATACCACAAATGTCATATGTTCCTGGTGGTTCTTCATCTAATGTATTATAACCGCAACAACGACAAGTATATTTCATACATGCACCCCCTTTTGAAAATATCCTTCTTAAGCTAACGGGGACTTATAAAAACAATCTATCTAATAATTATTCTGAAGTTACATATGTACCTCCAATAATATCGTGTATCCCTCTTTTATCATCACGAAAAATTATCATTATAGTACTTATAATCGCTGAGATGCCAAAGGTATTTGTAGAAAGTAAATAATTACTTATAAACTCTCTTAAAATCATATTTTTAATTGTTACTTTACCTTCATCAATTCTTTTTACTTTAATTCTAAATAATCTTTTTCCGATAATATAACCACTCCAAATTACAGGAGTAGTTGTTAAATATAAAGTATAAATTAATTGCCAGGAGTATGTTCTTGTCCATTCAATTAAGTATTCTCCATTGATTACATAGAAGACAATACCAGTAATCATGATGAAAATTAAGGCATCTAAGAAACTGGCAAAAAATCTTACACTTGTACTTGCAGGAAATTGGCCATCTGCTAACGATGAAGTTTTATTCGTTTCAATAAAGGTTTAATTGTGGAAATCAAATAATATCTCTCCCTAAATCATTTCCTATTAAATTCGAAAAAAAGTTGATAAATCCTTTATTGAACAATCCTGGCACTTTCGTTAAACAAAGAGAAATAAAAAACCTATTTTCCTTCTTCAATAATTTCAACTTTTTTCGAATCCGTTTGCGGTGGATTTGACTCCATTTGCGGCTGACCTTTTGTATACCATACAATGACTTTGTGACCCACTTCGATTTTCTTGTATTCATCCTCTTGAACGAAAAAGTATGTGGCTGTGTGGTCATCTTGTGCTTGTTTTATTAGTTCTTCTTTTGACTTTTTTTCAATATCTTCTTTTGTAATATTTTTCATAACGAGTATTTGGAAACCGTTTTTATTTCGTTTTTCAACAATATATCCTTCATTTTTTATGTCATTAGTAGGGGTTTTTAAACCTTTTTCATTATTTGAACAGGCTGACAAGACAAACATTATAATAAATAAGGCTATAAAGAAATTTCTTCTCATAATATCTCTCCTCATACATTAGACGATTGCCCTTTTTAGTTGTTACACTATCCTGACCTTTACCACCATAGAAGCATTAATTCCATAATAAAGAGCGATAATCCTTCTGGATCATCGCCCTGTTAATAAACTTCCAAAAAATATAATAACAATTAACACTAATGATAACCCTAACGTGAGAATAACTGTTGATAAACTCCTAACAATACTTTTCCAGTCTCGTACACCAGAAAAGCCAATTAACCCAAACACAAAGGTTATTAATGTAAGATACAGTAGGATATGTAAGGGATGAGCACCAAAAATAGAATTAATTCTAAAACCAGAAAATGAGACCAAATAAAATAACACAACGCATATTATTGACAATACAAATGACCATATATTAAATTTTTTCACCACCCATAGTCCTCCTTACACGTACCAATTTATACATATTGTTAAAATCAAAATCTTCTTTGTTTGATAAAGTTTACTAAGGCTATTAGCAATTTCGAAAACCCAATAACCAAATACCAACCC
The DNA here is from genome assembly GCF_003073175.1 of Peribacillus acanthi. Lineage (GTDB taxonomy): Bacteria > Bacillota > Bacilli > Bacillales > DSM-1321 > Bacillus_BN > Bacillus_BN acanthi. Next base: position 68,537 of record NZ_QBBX01000013.1, on the reverse strand, counting down.
TTTCCCTCATAAGAAATCATAAGTACAAGCTCCCACCAATTTGATGGACCTGAATTGGGGCAACCTTGACAGTACGGATAAGCAAAAATAAAGGGTAATATTCCTACAATTGATAGCATAGCTCCTAACATCATTAATAAGGTATAAACATTTTCATAAATCACCTTCAAGTTTAATATTATCCAAGAGTCATTATTGAAGTATCCTACCCCGTTTGTCTAACAAGAAAAGCTGCCGAAATGGCAGCCTGAAATGAAACGCGTTGGTTAAATTATATTTTTCAGCCAAGTCATCATACGAGTAACATCAATTGGTTCAAACCAAGTAATCAAAAATAGAATCAAGAAAATAGAGAAAAGCGATATTAATTTGAGCCTACCTTTTTCTTGTTTCGCAATTGCTGCGAAACTAAAAATAACTCCTAATATCAAGAATATAAGCCCTATAAGGACAACTGGTTCATAATAACCTTCAAATATCCACTTCATGCTTAATGAAAGAAGACCGAGAATGAAAAAGATTACTGACCATATACTTAACGTTAAATTCATAAGTGTCCCTCCACTGAAACTATTTTACCATATTTCGGTAAATGATAGATAATATCTTGTTGAACTAAACTGCCTTTAGCTCAATAAAAACTTCAACAAAAAAGAGCATTAATCCTTCTTGGATCACCGCCCCCGATAGTTCAATAAAAAATGCTGCAATAGCAGCACTTGAGTAATTAAAAGAACTTTTTATATAATTCACGTCTTAATTGTCCACTTAGATAAGCGTACACCCTAGTTGTTTCGCTCTTTTCATGTCCCAGTAAATTTTGTATTACTTCTAAAGGTGCTCCATGATTAATTAATGTAGTAGCATAACCATCCGATGTGTTGCTCTTATTGTAACAAACAGAGCTTGTTGATTATCTGTTCTTTCTTCTAAGTATCTTTTTAACCAAATACTACATCTAGTGTTAAAATATACTTCTCTTTTTTTTCCCTTTATGGTTGAGGAGAATAGCCTTGAATTTGTTTATCTTCTTTATATAGTTGTCACGCTTCAGATACTATCATTGGAATAACTCCCAGGTCTTTTTACAGGTAGTATTCACCTCTAAAACATAATTGAGTTATTGCCGCCGGTAGCTTTATAAGAGTCTTATGGTTTTCCTTAATCAAATGCTTGAATCAGGCTATCTACCTCATTAATCTCACCTTTAATAAAACTTCCCAATTTTCTTGTGAAATCATCTAATTGACTAAGGATAGTAACAATACAAAAGGTCGCACGCATACTATAAGGACTTGCATTCTTATTATCAGCAGTTACCTCAATTCCTACATATCCTCGATTACCATATAAAAAACATCGCATAGATAGAAAATGACTTGCATTTTCTACATCTTCCCCAGTAATCCATATAAATTCCTTTTGTTTAAAGTTCGAAAATTCCATTACTCCGTTTCTTAATTCTTCTAGCTCTTCATTATCTGTATAAATATCAATGTTTACTTTGCAATTATCAGTAGAAAAATCTAAATTTAACTCAAAGAAATTTTCGTCATCATCAAGCCATATCTTTTTTAATTTCAAACTTGGTTCAGGCATCTTTAGTCCCCTTGGTCGTTATTATTTAAATTGATACGGAATTATTACACAAAACTCCCGTTTGCTTAACAAAGTTTATTTAGATTCTTCAAATACTTACTCCTACATATCTGTCATCTGTTAAAATTGGGATATATTACAAATTAGTAGGAGGACCAAGATGATTTCAAGGAAAAGGCTAGGTATATTTCTTACCTTTTTGGGTGCTTTAATCGTTATCATTCATCTTCAGTTTCTAAATCCTGAATGGTTGTACATCCGCTGGATGGGGACTGCATTATTCTTTATTGGGCCTTTTTTAGTTCCTGATTACGAAAAGAAACCGAAGGCGGATAATAACTAAATTATTTGATTAGGGTAAACGCTTTGCGGATCCTGTCTTTGACTACCTTCTTTCCATATCAGGGGTAGTCTTATTTAATTCAGATTAAGAGACGAATGCGATAATGTAATCACCGCCCTAGTAAGCTCAAATTACTCCAATTTGTCAGAAGTTAGAGAAGACATCGTTAAGGTTATCCCATTCGTATATGAGAAGTTTCAGTTCAGCACCTGCACTTGTTATTTTTTCCGACCTACTGAATTTAGCCCCATAATACTCATAGAAATAACGTGTATTATTTTCTTCTAAAACTCCAACAAAGATCCTATTGAAGCCTAGTTCTTTAAATTGAATAAAAAGGCGTTGGGAAAGTTGCTTTCCAACACCTGTTCCAAGCTATTCTTTAAGGAGATAAATAGATGTTAAGTCACCAGAATGATCGATATTATTACTCTCTCTTTTTCCACAATTAGCAAATCCCACAATTTCTCCCACATTATTTTCTGTGACAAAAACATCATGACCCTCTTTTTAGATAGTACGGTTCCACAGATCCGTTCGTTGGTCGTATGATAATTTCTCTAAGAACTCATCTGGAATGATATTTTTATAAGTCGATTTCCAAACTTATCCACATGTACTCTTGCAATATCTTTCCCATCGGTTAAAAGAGCTCTTCTTATATACATGTACTTCACCTCTTATGAAAAGATCCTGATCAATGTATATATTCCAGTTACTTACAAATTATCCTTCTTTAAAGTTACTATAATGTTGCGCTTCTCGTTTTATCTGTCCGTTATAATATGTGGGTTAATTGTATTGTGGAGTGCAAAATGTACAATGTTCACAATCTGCATACTTTCTTCATATGTTTCCTATAAAATAGAACTAGGTGATTCACATGAAAATTTCTCTAAAATTAGGGTTATGGTTTTTTGTCTGTATTCTTATCATTGAAACCTCTTCCATGGTTTACTTACATCGCCACGTGATTCATTCTCGTACGATGCAAGAGCTTAATTCGCTTCATGCAAGGGGGAATAGTCATCGAGAGGTGTTGGAGATTTCATCCGAACCTTCTACTCTTCACCATATCGCACTAATGGAATCGAAAACGGATACGGAAGTGGTAATTGAAGATACCCAGGGGAAAATCATTCTCTCCTCTGGTATTGTCGATCAAAGTATAAAAAAAATCATAAACGAACCTCTTCATGATGTGCCGAGAAACGGACGGATTTTGCAATCGGATTTACATGGAGAAAAATATATAGCCACAGTCTCTCCTTTCGATGCAGGAAATGAGAACAAAGGGTATGTTTATATGTTTAAAAGTACGGAGCAGGTCCAAACGATGATTTCCCAGCTCAATCAACACTTTATTATTGCTTCAGTATTAATCCTGTTTTTACTATTGGTAACGATTTTCTTTTTATCAAGAGCTCTTACAAAGCCACTAATTGTCATGAAAGAAGCTACGAAGAAATTGAGTAAAGGTGACTTCTCTGTATCCCTACCTCATCTATCAAAAGATGAAATTGGTGAGTTGTCAAAAGCCATACAAACTTTAGCCAGTGACTTAAATCATTTAAAGAAGGAAAGAAACGAATTTTTAGCTAGTGTGTCTCATGAATTAAGAACGCCATTAACCTATATTTTAGGCTACTCTAATATGGGTAGAAGACCTTCACTTGAAGACCAGGAGAGAATCCATTATTTCAATATTATTCATGAAGAGTCCCAACATCTTAGCCAGCTCATCAAGGAATTATTTCAGTTGGCAAGATTGGATCAAAATGCGTTTACCATCAAGAAGGAAAGAATTAATATTGCTTCATATTTACAAGTGATTTATGAGAGGGTTTTACCTGCGTTTAAAGAAAAACAAATTCAATTAAAGGTAGACTGTCAGATGGATGAATGTTTTTCAGTCGACCCCAAACGTTTTGATCAAGTATTACTAAACCTATTAGATAATGCACTTAAGTATTCAGATGAAAATACAACCACTCTGATACAGGCTTACAAAATGGAAAGAAACATTCATCTCATTATTAAAGATGAGGGAATAGGAATTCAGCATGAGGATTTACCTTATGTGTTTGATCGTTTCTATCGGGTAGAAAAATCCCGTTCAAGAGCCACTGGTGGATTTGGCTTGGGTTTAGCCATTGTTAAGGAGTTAGTGGAAGCTCATCATGGCACCATTTTCGTTGAAAGTAAGCCTAGAGAGGGTACGTGTTTTAACATTGTATTGAAGGAGCAATTCGATGAAAACGGTTTTACTAGTGGATGATGAAAAAAGAATGCTAGATCTTTTAGAATTAAATATGGTTCCCACTGGATTCAAGTGTATTAAGAAACAGGCGGGTAAGGATGCCATCTCATTTTTGGAGACGGAACATGCAGACCTGGTAATTTTGGATATAATGATGCCTGATATGGATGGCTGGCAAACATGTAAGAACATCCGTGAATTCTCAGATGTCCCTATTATCATGCTTACAGCAAGAGATGATAAAGAGGACATCGTAAAAGGATTAAGATTGGGTGCAGATGACTATATTACCAAGCCATTTAACGAAGAAGAATTGGTAGCTAGAATAACAGCGGTTATGCGAAGGGCGAAGAATGATAAGGAGGAAGTTCGGAGATTTAAAGGCTTAGTTTTAGACAGAACGGCCTTTGAATGTACCTTTAAAACACAGAGAATATCATTAACACCGAAAGAATTTTCTCTATTAGAGCTATTGATCAGTCACCCAAATAAAGTGTTTACTAGGGATCATTTACTATCTACCATATGGAATTTCAAGTCCGATGTAGAAGACCGAACCATTGATTCCCATATTCGGAATGTAAGGGATAAACTTCGTCAAGTTGGTTTTCCAGTGGACGAGTATCTTAAAACCGTTTGGGGAGTCGGATATAAATGGAGTTCTGATAGTGAAAAATGACAGCGGTTATGCCGAAACACTAATAACCACTAGCTTCTTTTATAGTGAATCGGACTTCACTATTTAGCAGCAGGATATACTAGCATAGGAAACCCCTAATTCAAAAATCAGATACCGGTTTATATTTTTTCCAAGATGAGGGGGAGAAATTAGAAACAAGGTAAAAATCTGTTCATTTTGCATAAATTCTGCACATTTTTATTGTAACGTAGAGGGTAATAAAAAATATGGAGGTAAGCATGATGAAAATGAAACGAATCCTTTTGTTTTGTCTGACTATGGTGCTAGGTATAGTGTTAGGAGCGTGTTCCAATGACAATGGAGAGCAGCAAAGAGGTGATGGAAATCAGAATGTGAACACAGAACGTGAAAAGGATGAAGGACACGGCGGACATGCAGGTATGGATCATTCGGGTTCAGGTGAGATTCCAAAAGGATTAAATAATGCTGAAAACCCAACGTTCAAAGTGGGAAGTAAAGCCGTTATTAAGGATGACCATATGGAAGGCATGAAAGGTGCAGAAGCAACCGTTGTGGGTGCGTTTGATACAACAGTTTATACTATCTCTTATGATCCAACGACTGGTGGAGAAAGGGTTACCAATCACAAATGGATAATCCATGAAGAAATTAAAAATGTTAAGGATACGCCATATAAACCTGGTGATGAAGTAGTGGTTGAGGCTGACCATATGGAAGGCATGAAGGGTACAACGGCGGTAATCGATTCAGCCGAGCAAACGACCGTTTATATGGTTGATTTCACTCCAACCACTGGCGGAGAAAAAGTAACCAATCATAAATGGGTGACAGAAAGTGAACTTTCAGCACAATAAAAATTGACGATCAATCACCAGTAATGCAGGGATTTTCCTGAATTACTGGTGTTTTTCATACTATCACACGAGATAGCGAGTTTTCTTTTGAACCATTGAAAACACCAGTAGGCCATCATCTTTTCTTCTGAATCAAATGTATCACATAGTAGATTTGGGAAATTAAAAACGAAAGTAGAATAATAAGGATGGTTCCTATGGTGTACACTGCTTCCTCTGCTGGATTTCCCCCACCCATCAATACTGAACGAAATAGGAAAAAGAGAATTGCACTTACTAGGACAGTGAAAAAGAAGATTCGAATATATTTGGACATATCATCACTCCTACCTTGAACTATGATTTCTTTTTATAATTAGGTTTTATCGGGTAGTTGCACAGGATACCTTGTCCTTGTAAATAAAAAGAAGTAAAAATAGGAGATGACTGCTCACTAAAATAGGAAAATATAGGGATTGTATGATTTGTAAATTGAGCGCTTTTTTTGCGGTTTGAATACTATCTTCAAATTGTGCCAGCTCATCAGCTTTTATAGACTCAATTTGTAATATGCCCCCACCAACCAAAGTGCAAAAAAAACTAAATAGTAGTATGAAGTATTTGAGTTTCATTTTGATCTCCTCTTCTACGTCTTATCCTTACAAATTCTATGGTAATTCCTCATTTCCTTCTTGACCGGACTCTCCCGCAATTAAACTCAACGATACCCACGACGACCTAACCCTGCTTTTTTTGCATGGAGACATAAGATTGTATCTCAATAAAAAAACGATAATCGTTCAAGGATTATCGTCTCAATATTTAGAATTACGTGCCCATTAAAACATAAACATCGTTGATCTTTAACTTGGAAATATGAGCAACGAGATCTTCTGCGTTGAAAAAAGCAAGAAACGTTTCTCCGAACGATTCGATTCGGACGATTTTCTTTAAATTCACAAGGTAGGATCGATGGGACTTATAGAAGTAGCTGGGTAATCTCTCTCCTAACTCCTGGAGGGATTCAGATGTTTCATACTTGCCGTGACTCGTGTGAAGGATGGATTTCTTTCCGTCTCTTTCGATATAGAAAATGTCTTCAAGTGGCAGATAGAGCAAGGAATGATTCGTTTTAATCGATAATCGTTTAAACTTGTTATTTCCTTCTGCTAATGCTCTTCTCTGCAAGCTGATCATTTTTTTGGCTTTTTCCAAAGCGGTGAATAAGCGAAACCTTTCAATCGGTTTGACCAGATAGTCGACGGCCGAAATGTTAAAAGCTTCCACGGCTAAATCATCATGCCCGGTTGTGAAGATGACCTGTAAGGAAGGTAGGCTTTCCAGACATTTTCTCACGGCTTCAAAGCCATTTAGGTAGGGCATGTTGATGTCTACCAGTACTAGGTCGGGTTTTTCCTTGAGTGCTAGTTTTATCATTTCTTCGCCATCCCCTGCTTCTCCTACGATTTCATAGTCAGGAATCAGTCGCGTGAATTGAGAGAGAATGAATCTTGAAGCCTGGTCGTCATCGGCAATGAGAACGTTGATTTTTTTCATTGAGTCCACCCCGCTTTCGTTGGATACCTTACGATTCCTTGAATCAGGTTGACACGCAGCATTCTTGCCTGGGCCATATCGATGGTTTGTTCCATTCTATCCAAAATCAATTGGAATTTGTTCTTTGAATACTGAGCAAGAATCATGATAAGATCCTGCTTTTGTTTGGAAGCATGTAATCCTCTCGATAAAATATGGTCTGTCTTGATGAAATCAGGTGAAAGATCAGAGAACCATTGCATGCGTTTCCAACATGTAGATAGTGATAATATCCTCTACTATCATTTTCTAACAAATGCAACTATTCTCATATCACCAATGCTTCTTATTTTGTTCTTATTTATACATATTTTTATAGGAAGACCTTCCTATAGGAAGCGATAATACGCGTTTTACTAGTTTAATAGACAAAAAAAACTGGGCATTTGCCCAGATTTTTTTGTTTGATGGAAATCACTTGATTTTCTTATAGATTTTTTGTCTTTCTGAAATGCTTTCATATCGATCACTATGCTTCGTGTAGGTAATGGTTTCCTTGTCTCCAAGCCCGATGACCCCAAACATGCATAGGCTATTGTAAAAAAGGTCATGAACCATGTTCTGTAACGTTTTATTGAAATAAATCATGACATTCCGACACAGGATGACATTGAATTCATTGAAGGAACCATCGGTCACCAGGTTGTGTTGGGCAAAGACCACATTCTTTAGAAGAGACGAATCGAATTGCACCTTGTTCCCTATTACATGGTAATAGTCAGAGAACGCTTTTTTTCCGCCCGTTTGGATGTAGTTGTTGGTATATTTCCTCATCGGTTCCATGGGATACAACCCGGATTTGGCCACCTTCAATACCTCTGTATTAATATCCGTGGCATAAATCTTGGTTTTTTCATACAAGCCTTCCTCTTTGAGCAGGATGGCCATCGAGTAAACTTCCTCGCCGGTGGAGCAGCCTGCATGCCAAATCCGTATGGAAGGATAGGTCCTGAGGAGGGGGACTACCTTTTCCCTAAAATCCGCAAAAAAGGATGGATCCCTAAACATTTCCGTGACATTGATGGAAAAATCAGCTAACAACCTCTTGAAACAGGCGGGGTCATGCAGGACTCTTTCATGGAGACCGCTTATGGTCGTCAATTTTTCTGCATGCACCCTATGCCAGATTCGGCGGCGGATGGAACTATAAGCGTAATTTCTGTAATCAAATCCGTACCAACTATATAAGGCTTCAAGCAATAGATGGATTTCAAGTTTCTCGAGGTCTTCCTTGTACCCTGTTGTGGACTCCATCTTTATCACCTTCCCGTATCTTTAGGGTATAACCATACCCGGATCAGGGACATCAGTTGGTCCGTGTCCACGGGTTTGACGATATAATCGGATGCACCGGCTTCAATGCATTTTAGTCGGTCTTCCTTCATCGCCTTTGCCGTTAATGCGATGATCGGCAGGCTATGGAATTCTGGATGTTGTCGTAGTCTACGAATCGTTTCGTACCCATCCATTTCAGGCATCATGATATCCATTAACACGACATCATAGATCGGCGCTTCCGTTAGGGCTTTAATGGCTTCCACCCCATTTTCTGCAAATGTGACTTCCATGCCGTTCAGTTCGAGTACATTGGACAGTGCATAAACATTCCGAACATCATCATCGACAAGAAGCACTTTTTTTCCTTCAAGCCCCCCGATTCTAGAGAGTGTGGTTCCTTTTTCCTCACTCGAGGTATCGCTTCCGCTGTTCAAGTAGAGGCCCAATTCGTCCATCAGTCTTTGAGGGGAATGCGAGTCCTTAATAATGATGGTATGGACATACCTTCTTAAGTGAAGCTCTTCCTTTGATGTCAAATTTCGACCGGTATAGATGAAAATGTCCACCTTCTCGTGCAGAGCGTTGGATACCATCACATCCAGTAGTTGGAACCCTGTCGTATCTCTCAACCCTAAATCCAGGAGCATGCAGTCAAATTGGCGGAATTTTAATTCCTCCAATGCTTCGGCTCCCGTGGAAACGGCTTTGATGATGACATTCATCTCTCCGATTAATTCCATGAGGCTATTTCGCTGGTGCACATCATCATCTACAATCAAGATTCTTTTGATCTCTTTTGTCTTATCCGCAACGGTTTCGGCGTCCTTTTCATGAAACAGGGAGATGGGCAAGGCTGGTTCCATTTGTCTGGTCTCGGTGGTGGCCGCCACTTCTTGATGAGAAGGAGGATGCACGTCGATTTCCATCGGCAATTCCCGTAGGTTAGGGACGGTAAAGATAAAGGTGCTTCCTTTTCTTTCTTCACTTTCCACGGTTAATTCACCATGCAACAGTTCGGAAATCTGGCGGCAAATCGATAAGCCCAATCCTGTTCCGCCAAATTGTCGGCTGGTCGTCCCATCTGCTTGCTGGAATGCTTCGAAGGTTAAGTCCTGTTTATCTTTTGGAATGCCGATTCCCGTGTCGGTAATATAAAAGGAAAGGGCATCCTGATGTCCTTTTCGTTGCGTTCTACGAATGTCCAGTTGGACTTTTCCGTGGTTCGTAAATTTAAAAGCATTGGATAACAAGTTCTTCAAAACTTGCTGAATCCTTTGATCATCACTGTAAAATGGGTTTGGAAGAGCTTCATCCGCCACGATATGGAACTCTATTCCCTTTTCAATGGCCATCTGCCTGAAACTTTTATCCACAAATGCCGCTAAATCGCTAATATCAAGTGGACCGACGTTTAGTTCCATCTTTCCCGATTCAATTTTGGCAAGATCCAAGATGTCGTTTATGATGTTCAGCAAATCACAGCTGGAGGAATAGATGGTTTTTGAGAATTCCACCTGTTTTTCCGAAAGGTTGCCCTCATGATTATCGGAAAGCAGCTTCGAAAGAATCAATAGGCTGTTTAAAGGCGTTCGTAATTCGTGTGACATATTGGCCAGAAACTCGGACTTGTATCTCGAGCTCAAGGTAAGCTCCTGCGCCTTCTCTTCAAGGGAAATACGAGCCTGTTCTACTTCCAGATTGGTAATTTCAAGCTTTCTATTTTGCTTCTCCAAAATTTCAGCTTTTTCTCGTAACTCGATGTTCGTCTGTTCGAGTTCTTCCTGCTGATATTGCAGCTTCTCCTCTGAGCTTCTCAAGGCTTGGGTTTGGGCTTCAAGTTCCTCATTCGTCGCCCTAAGTTCTTCTTGTTGGGATTGCAACTCTTCGGATTGAACCTGCAATTCTTCCATCAAGGTCTGTGACTCTTCCAATAGTTTGGCAAGACGGATTCTTCCCATCGTGCTATCCAAGATGATGCCAAGGTTATTTACGAGCTCCTCAATCAAGCTTTGCTGGACCGGACTGAACTTGACAAACGAAGCAATTTCTAGAACCGAGATGACGTCCCCCTTGAAAATCACGGGCAATACATAAATAGTGAGAGGAGAGGATTGTCCCAGTCCAGATTGTACATTGATGTAATCTTTGGGAACGTCCGTCAACAGAATCGGCTTTTTCTCAAGGGCCGTTTGACCGATCAGCCCTTCACCTAGAGAAAAAGTAGTTTTCATGTGCTTTCTTTCTTTATAGGCATACGAAGCATGCAGGTGAAAGACCGGTTCCATTCCCACTTCATCCTTAATGAAAAAGGCGGCCTGGCAAGCATCGAGCAAGGGCACAATAACGGACAAGAACGTCTTAGAGATTTCTTCGACTTGGTGCATCCCACTCAAGTCGGTGGTGATTTTCGCGATGTTGGAGTTTACCCATGCTTGTTCTTGGTTCGTTTTGCTTAAGGTTTGTTCCTTTTCCATTTGAAGTTCCAACGACTCGGCCAGATAATTGAAGGAAGCTCCGACATCATCAATCTCATCATGGGTTTGGATGTCAATTCGGGTCGTCAGGTCTGATTGTCCATTTGCCACATTCTTCATGACCGTCGATACTTTGTTTAACCGCACCACGATGTCCCATACCGTCTTGCTTAAGAACCCGATCCCTACGATTACGACTAGCAAGGTAAGGATGCTACTAATGGTCATATCTCTTTGGAAATCCGTCTTCATCTTACTCAAGGATTGGTTCATGTTTCCTTCGAAAGAATCCGTGATGGAGTTTGTGATATTGAAGAAATCCTCCTGTAACTGATAGCCATTATTCAAAATGACAGTCTTCGCTCTTTCATGTTCGCCTTCTTCGACAAGAGAGGTGACCTCCTTGAGGTACTTGTTGAACGTGTCATTCTTATCTTTTAAATCACGGACCAAGACCCGTTGCTCGACATTGCTTACCATGGATTCTAAGGTGGATATGTCTCGTTGAACGGATGCTTGTTCCTTTTTTAGATACGCAAGTTCTTTTTCTATGACGTCCTTTTCCGTGAAATTGACGAGGTTTCGTATACTAATAGCCTCATCTTTGATTTTCCTTTGAATGTGGAAGGTAAGGATAGACGTATCATAGCTTTTTTCAAGGCTGTCACTATTTTTTTGGATGGAGTAGAGTTGGTACCAGCCTATTCCCACTAGAAAAAGGGTTAGGATGATTAATAGACTAAGTCCTACTACTAACTTAGTTTTGATTTTCATGTTTGCTCCCCACTTCTATGATAAGTCGTGTGCTAAGTTTTAAGATTTATAGTTTTACCGTCCTATGAGATTCCTCGATGCAAGCTTGGTAAACGATCGCCATCGCTTGCAGACGATCAGACACATTCAATTTTTGTAGGATGCGTGTGATGTGATTTTTGACGGTATGTTCACTGATGAAAAGGGTCTCCGAGATTTCCTTATTGCTCAGCCCATCTATGATTAACCTAAACACTTCGTTCTCCCGCGATGAAATGTTATACAGAGAACAGATTCGGCTGAGGGCTATTTCGGTTATTTCTTGTTTCTCTTCTTGCCTATCGGTAGTCGACTCAAGAGCCATCGGCGTTGAATCAGGAACCGCTTGATGATGGATTGTGGACTTTTCTTTGAATACCCTTTGCCTATTAGAAAGGAATGTCTCCAGTTCATGAATCGGGACAGGATGGCAAATCAAGTATCCTTGGACGGTCAGGGACTCCTTTTGTCTCAGGATGTTCAATTGCTCCTCTGTTTCCACCCCTTCAGCAATGACCGACATTCGTAAACTTTGCGCCATAGACATGATGGAATACACCAGTGAAATGCTGTCAGGCACATGAATTTTCATATCGTGGATAAAAGACTTGTCTATCTTTAGCGTCTGAACAGGCAGGTGTCTAAGATAGGTTAAAGAAGAGTAGCCTTTTCCAAAGTCATCGATGCTGATTCTTACACCCAGTTTCCGTATGTCCTGTAGAACGGATCGAACACGAGCCTCATTTTCAACGAGAATGGATTCTACGATTTCAATTTCCAGCATTCCAGCATCTATAGAATGGTCGGTTATATATCCTTTTATTTTTTCCACTAAATCCTTTTGTAAGAATTGCCTTGGGGAGAGATTGACGGCAAGACGGATCGGAGCAAAGCCATCATCCATCCAACGTTTAATCTGTACGCAAGCGGATTCGATGATCCATTCCCCAATCTCTACTATCATTCCTGTTTCTTCCGCGAGTGGAATGAATTCAGATGGCTTTAGAACCCCCCAATCTGGATGGTTCCATCGAAGGAGGATTTCTGCACTGGTGATCTCTCCTGTGTCTAGATCCATTCTTGGTTGGAAATAGAGAACTAATTCATTTCGTTCGATGGCTTTCCTTAACTCATTTTGCAAGATAAAGGATTTGTAAGAATGGATATTCATCCCAGAATGGAAGATTTTAAAGGTATTTTTTCCTTGTTCTTTCGCCCGGTACAGGGCAGCATCTGCACTCTTCAGCAAGACCGAAGAATCTTCCCCGTCATACGGGAAAATGCTGACGCCTATGCTCGCGGTGATGAATAACTCGTAGTTTTCGATATGAAAAGGGTGTTTGATCCCTTCTAATATCTTTTCGGCAATCTCGATGGCCTGTTCCCTGCTCGTGTCTGGCAACAGAATCACGAATTCATCGCCACCAAGCCGAGCCACGAAATCCTTTTCACCGACAAATCCCACCAACCGCTTGGAAAATTCCTGCAACAACTTGTCCCCAATCAAATGACCTAACGAATCATTGATGAACTTGAACAGGTCTAAATCGAGATAGAGAATCGAAAATGGAGCATGAATGCCCTTTGCCCGCTGTAATTCTGCATTGAATACATCGTGGAATTGTCTCCTATTCGGGAGATTGGTCAATCCATCATGATACGCCATATGTGTGATTAATTCTTGGTTTTGTTTTCGTTTCGTGATATCTCGGAACGTGCAAGCGATGATGCATTTATTTTTGATATACCTTTTCCCTATTTGGACTTCGGCATAGAAGGTCGTACCGTCTTGCCGCTTGGCGTTTACCTCATTGGATCCTTCCAAAAATTCATCCAGGGTATGAATGGATGCGATGATGGCATGCATGAATTGCTTCGATTTTTCGTCGGATAATAAGGAATAAATAGGTTTCCCAAGCATTTCATGCGTTTCGTACAGAAACATCCGTACAAAAGCGGGATTCACTTTTATGACAAGTCCATCACCGTTCAGCAAAATCATGGAGTCAATCGAAGTTTCGCTAATCACACTGGTGATGGCTTCGGATTCAAGCAATTCCAGGCTTTTTCGGGTTAATTCCTGGTTAGCCTTTTCGAGTTCTTTCGTTTTTTCCAAAAGAATGTCCGCCTGTCGGATGTTTCTTTGGTTGATTCTATACATTTCCACAAACACTTCGACCTTGGATTTTAGGATGAAAGGATCAAATGGCTTCAGGATGTAGTCAATAGCCCCGACTGAATAGCCTAAGAAGATATGTTTGGAATCAATATTGTTGGCCGTGATGAAGATGATGGGGATGTTTTTCGTTTTCTCACGGGCCTTGATGATCTTGGCCGTTTCAAAACCATCGACTCCTGGCATCTGAACATCCAAAAGGATGACGGCAAAATCGTATTTCAACAGCTGAATCAACGCCTCTTCCCCGGAAGACGCTTTAATAATGTTATACTCGGGGTAGCGCCAACATTTTGACATAAAACCCACGGTAAGACATTAAATAGAAATGGAAAGCTGATTTTTCCAACTCTAAGGAAAAATCAGCCTAATCTTTATATCTTTAATGGACGTAATTCATTTGAAGGTACCTTTTTTGCATCAAAAGTATATTCTCCTAACAAATTAATGTGTTCCCAACCTAATGGGGAAATGTGTGGTAATAACTCCTCTTTTAACAGTCCCTTTGCTTTTAATATATTTGTGGCTTCTGTGAGATAAACTGTATTCCAAACGATGATAGCATTTATTAGAATATTTAAGGCACTAGCACGTTGAAGTTGATCTTGCAATCCTCTTTCTCGTAACTCTCCACGTTTCCCAAAAAATAATGCTCTTGCCAAAGCATTCATAGCTTCGCCTTTATTTAATCCTCTTTGGACACGCCTACGTAATGATTCATTTGAGATATAGTCTAATATAAAGATTGTTTTTTCAATTCTGCCCATCTCACGCAATGCTGTTGCCATTTTATTTTGACGAGAATAAGACCCTAACTTTCCTAAAATAAGTGAAGCCGACACTTTACCTTCACGTATGGAATGTGCTAATCGTAAGACATCATCATAGTTATCTTGAATAACCTTAATGTTGATTTTTCCTCGTAGAATACTATTAATCTTTGAATAATCATAAGATTTATCCATGACATAAAGTTTAGAGTCTGCTAGATCTCGCATTCTAGGAGCAAAACGAAAACCTAATATATGGCTTAATCCGAACACCTGATCAGTATAACCAGCAGTATCCGTATAATGCTCTTCAATGGATAATTCTGATTCATGATGAAGCAACCCATCTATAACATGGACGGCATCTCGAGCGTTTGTGTTAATAACCTTTGTATAAAAAGAAGAAAATTGATCGCTGGTGAATCTATATATAGTAGTGCCTTTCCCTGTTCCATAGTGTGGGTTAGCATCGGCATGAAGAGAAGAAACGCCAACTTGTACACGCATTCCATCTGAGGAAGAAGTAGTCCCATCTCCCCAATGTTTTGATAAAGAAAGGTGATGTTGAAAATTTACCAAAGATGCTTGAGCTTTACTTAAAGAATCCTCATGTAAACGCCATTGGGCTGCATTAGCTAACTGATGATAGGTGATTCCCGGTGTCGCTTCAGCCATTTTAGTAAGGCCGATATTCGTCCCCATGGCCATAATCGCAGCCATTACAATAGACTTTTCTTCCCCCTTAGGAGGCCGGTTAGTAGATGCATGAGATAGGTGTTCATCAAAGCCTGTCCAATTGGAAACTTCAATCAATAAATCAGTAAGTTTTACCCGAGGTAACATGTTATATAAAGTTTGGCTAAGAGATTTTGCTTCTTCCGGTGTATCTTTCTCTAAACGATCTAGTCGAATTTTTGCATTGTCAATACTTATTCCCTCAAGAGAATCTAGGTTTTCCAGGATATAATCTAATCCTTCTTTTAAAGATGCATTTCTCTCCACTATATATTCTTGAGCAGACATACCAACGGCTAACCTGTTACCTGTATTCTTAGTTTCATCCCAATTATCTTTTGAGACCAAGTACTCCTCAAAATCCTTATGTAACCTACTTCCTACAACCCATATATCTCCAGACCGGATATGATTTTTTAATTCGGTTAATGCTGCTAATTCATAATACTTTCGATTAATAGTTCCATTTTCATCATACACATATTTTTGCCATCTCTTTGGAACAAAATCCAATGGTGCACCTTCGGGAACATGGCGTTTCTTATTTTCGTTCATTTCACGCAAGACATTAATAGCGCGAAATATAGGTTCAGAAGCCTGAGTTGTATGGAATTCCAATTTGCTGAGTAGTAAAGGTGTATACTTTCTAAGGTAAGTAAACCTGGTAACCAACAAATCTAAGTAATCGTAGTCCATAGGACGAGCTAAACGTTTTGCTTCTTCTATAGAATCAACGATCTTTTCCCAAGGCATTATCTTCTCTAATACTTTAAATGGATCTAGCCCTTCATTTCGTGCTTTTACTAAAGCTTCTCCAATATCCGCAAAGTGTAAAATCTTTTCATTGATAGATTTCCCATTCTGCTTTTGCAGTTCCTCTTGTGCTTTTCTACCCTTTGATTGTAAGATCATAATTTGTCGGTCATGAATTTCGATAGCTTGATCAATTAAATCTTGACTAAGAGTTAAAAGGTGAGCTACAAGAATAGCATATCTTTTATTCTCATTAAATCTTCGATAAGAATGAGGTTCATAACGCGCGCCTAGCCTAGCAAGCTGAAGAAGTCTATTCGAGTGAATACTTCCAAACTCTGTTGAAAGATTTAATGAACGGACATATTCTAATCTCTCAATTACTTTTAAAAAGGCATCTGGTGATGATTGACCTGGTATTTCCCTGATCCATCCAAGCTTAGTTTTTATTTTATCTGATGGAGTATCAATTAATTTCTCCAATTGTTGTTTCTGCCATCGAGATAACGGTTTAGAGAGTGAGTTGTATACTTTTTCCTCTGCCCTTCGGCGTGTTTCCCATACTAATCTTTCAATAGTTGTCATAGCTGGCAATATGATTTTTCGCTTTCTCATTTCTTGTAAAGTCATTCTTATTAAGAACATGGAATTTCCATTTTCAATCGCATGGGGGAGTAATGTCTGCGAAATAACACGATATAAATATGCAGAAAAATTGGTAAAGCCATAATATTTTCGTATTTCTTCCATATGTTCATGTTTCGTTTGCTCTCGTTCAGAATAACGATTATATTCACTTGGGTTTATTTGTAACTGTTTGGCAACATAGTTTATCACCTTATCAGGAATACTTTTTATATCTGAAATTGACCAACCTGGATAACGAAAAAGACAAATTTGAATAGCGTATCCCAAACGATTATGATCTCTTCTTCTACGTCTTATTACCTCAATATCATCTTGTGTAAGGGTATAGTAGTAGGCCAGTTCCCAATTGCTTAAAGTAGAAGGGATTGTCAAAAAGTCCTTTCTTTGATCAGGTGTAAGTAGTTCTCTTGCTCTCAGGTACATAGGAAATGCCCCCTTTTCATCAAAGGTTTAAATTTTTTCTAAGGCTCGATACAAAACAGATTTACTCACACCCGTCATATCCGTAATTTCTTTGATGCTATATTGATTAGAAGAATGTAGTTTTAAAGCACGTTCCACCAACTTAGGATCCTTTGAGGGTCTTCCACCTTTCCGACCTCTCATTCTTGCAGATTGTAATCCTGATTTTGTACGTTCACTAATAATATCCCGTTCTAATTCAGCTATGCTAGCCATTGTTCTGAAGAAAAAGCGTCCCATAGCCGTTGATGTGTCAATATTATCCTGAATGGAAATAAAATTGACCTTTTTTTCTTCAAAGGTTTCAGCTAACTCAATAAGGTGCTTTGTGGATCTTGAAATACGGTCCAATTTATAAACGACCACAGAATCTTCTTCACTTATAGCCTTGAGAAGTTGTTCTAATTCTGGGCGTTCTTTTTTCGTTCCGGTCATTTTCTCTTTGTAAATAACAGCTGCCCCTGCTTTTTCTAAAGCGTCAATTTGAAGATCTAAGTTTTGGTCTTGAGTCGAAACACGAGCATAACCAAAAATTTTCCCCATTTTATCCTCTCCTTCTGAAATAATTATTCCCAAATTCGGATAATGCGTCAATTTTTGGGAAGTAGTTAAAGGGAAAGGTTTAGGGATTGAAAATCATCAAAAATAAGTGAATTACTGATAAGTAGAAATTCCTCCCTAAAACGTTCGTTTTAGGGAGGAATTGTATCTATATAATTCTAATTATTTGGTAATTATTACTACAAGTTCTATTTAAATGAAAATGATAAAATCTAATAGGTTTCTAACCAAAAATATAAACACCATAATGAGGAGACATTACAGAAATGAGTAAAAAATTTAAAAAACAGGCTATAAGATGGTTATCAGTCATGCTTGCAACAACTATTATCTTTTCTTTTTTACCGAAGGATGGGGTATTTACAGTTTTTGCTGAAATTGATGAAAAGCCAATTGTTCAACAGGTAGAATCATCAGCTCCGAAAACTAACTTATTTAAAGAAGAAGTTAAAGAATTGCGTACTGCATATTCTAAAACTTTTCTTAAATCAAATGGAACGTTTGTAGCTGAAATTTCCCAAACTCCAATACATTTTAAAAATGACAATGATCAATGGGAATCAATAAATAATGAACTTGTATCAGATTCGAAAGAAAATGTATATGAAAATAAGGCAAATGATTTCACTGTGAAATTTAGCGAAAAACATGAGGTAGAAACACCTGTTTTCAAAATTGAGGATGAACAATATTCAACTGAATTACAGTTAGAACCTTTAGAACATACTGGGGAACAGGCCGCGAATGTGGAAGGGGTTGTAGAAGGAGAATCAATTACATATCCAGATGTATACTCAAATATTGATATAAAGTATACAGTTGGCTCAGATCGTATTAAGGAAGATATTATTTATACTGAAAAACCAGAAAAAGGTTTTCCAACTGTATTTACTTACAAAATGGACTTAGAGGGAATGAATATCAAACAGGAAGGTGAAACCTTGTACCTGTACGATTTAAAAACAAATAAGCCCGTTTATTACTTTGAAACACCATATATGTATGATTCTTTTGTTCCTAAAGGATATAAAGCGACAGAAGGAATTTTTTCTATACCTGAAGAGGCGATATCATACGATGTAAAACTTACTTATGAGGTTATAAACAATCAATTGTACTTATATTTATCTCCAAACAAACAATGGTTAGAAGATTCTAAGCGCGTATATCCAATAACAATTGATCCTACAATGGTAAAAATTCAATCTAGCACATATGTTGAAGACACCAACTTACGAAGTGGTTTTCCAACACAAACTGGAGGAAATGATTTAGAACTAGGTGGTGGATCTTCTGGTGGCAATATTATACGTACACTATTAAGATTTGATTTGACAACAATTCCATCTGCTACAACAATTTTGTCATCGAATCTTAAATTATGGTTTTCTTCAACAAATAATAATACACCAGTTGATATTAGTTTATTTAAAGTCTCAAGTGATTGGAATGAAAATGAAGCTTCTTGGACCTATTCAAAAAAATTACCCACATATACTGCTTGGAATTATAAAGGTGGAGATTATGTAACAAGCAATAAATTATCGACAGTAAGTGGGTTAACATCACCTACTACACTAGATGCTGACATGAAACAATGGGATATTCCGGTTCATATTATTCAAAACTGGCGTAATAATTTGAGTACTAATTATGGGTTTATGTTAAAAAGTGATACTGAAGCTACGAATATATATAAAAAATTCGTAGCTAGTGAAAATGCAATAGCTACCGAATATAAACCTTTGCTAGAAGTTACTTACAAAACACCAGATCAAATAGCAGAAGAATATGGCTTTACCCCTGTAGATCCTACAACAATTACACCTGACCAAACCATGGTATTTGATTCTGTTGAAGCCTTTGAACAATATTTACAAGAGGAGGATTTAAAGTCTCAATTAGCAATGGAAAATGAAGAGATAATCACAGAAAATGAAGTTACAATTGCTGGAGGCTCAACTAGTAAACTTTACAAATATACAGAAATACAAGGTGTCTCAAAAATTACAGCACTTGCTAGAGTAACAAGAGATAGTTCAAAAAAAGTAACAAATGTAGATATTTGGAGTGAGCAAACGGGAATCATTCTTGGGATTAATTGGGATGAAAAAACAACATGGCATGAGTTAAACAGTTTAAGAACTGGTGGTAAAGCTTACGTAAGAGGTATTAAGACCTATGGGATATCTGTAGTAGGACAATCCCTGGGTTATAATAAGAGTGTTACTTATAAAGTACCATTTTAAGGAGGGACAATTTTGAGCACTTGGAATATAAATTGGATTGATGTTACCGTGCAACTTGTTAATCTGGGAATAATTATCTTCCTGGTTATATTATTTACAAAATTAATTATTCGTAAATCTCGAAATAATAAAAACAATAATTAACTATTTGAATAACCTTCACATAGGTATAGTACTAGATTATAGGGATTTTTATGTGCCTAAGTACCTCAATTAATGAAATATTAATCTATGAAATGAAAAAAGCTGATTAATCGATCAGCTTTTTTCATTTTTATAGATTAGTGTTATTTTTTTCAAAATGCTGTAGATAGCCCCCTTAGTGAAAATAAGTGCGTCACTGGTATAAAAACAAATAGGTATAATTTCTTACCTTACTCCATTAACCATATTTTTTTCAAGAAAATCTCCTACTGTTAGCGTTTTTTCTTTAACTTATAAATCCACTTTCCAACACAACTACCCTCTGCTATTGCTATCGCATCGTTTTGTTGGAATAGAAATCTGATGAAAATTCTAAACAAAAAAATGTGTTAAATAATAGATTTATTCAATAAATAACTTCCATTATTTGTATTAGAGTGGGTTTTATGACAAATTGTTGGAGCTACCCCTACTCGTTTTTTTCAATAATTGCCTCCAAGGCAATCAAATTCTCTGGTCTGTCGTCCACTAAGAGGATATTTACCTTTTCTATCCCAGTCATGATAAGCACCTCCTGGTATTAAAGAAAGTTTACGATGTTCTTGGTTCTATGGATGTTTCCAATAAATTCTATAAAAATTAGTAAAAAGCAAAAATAAAACCACCTAGCGCAAGAGGTGGTTTTGGACCAACCTTTCTTCGGCAACCTGGCAACCATAGAAATGCTCTTTAGGCCCATAGCTTTGCGTCCCAAACTTTCATTTGGTTTGCGGTATCGGAAAGTATCAATGATAGTATTAGATATTTATTACTAATTCTATCATTGTAACATAAAATTGACAAAATTTTTTGAGTATTTATGCATGGGCAATTGGACGAGAAAACCCTATTCTCTTTTAACCACCTTTACCAATCTACCCAATTATTTAACTGTAATCAAAAACTATTACCATTCCATAAACCATTATAAAGGATAAGAGAATGAATTGTTAGGGAACAAAATATCCTGTTTTTGGGAAAGATGAAAATTACGTTATTCCCAATGGGTGACATTGGATTCAAGGTTTCAATAGGCAGCATTTTTAATGATAATGAGCTAGGGAACAGAAAGAATGCGTATAGGTAAAATTTCATTAATGCTCTAGTTTTACATAGCTCTCTCAGATTAAATTAAATGTACCAAGGTTCAAGAAACCACTTTTAAGTTCGTCAGAATACTCCTCTCACACACACTAGTTTTTTCCAAATACTAAGATTGAAAGGGAGTGAGTGTACATAATCCTTTTATCTCTCCCAATCAACCATATTGGTAAAAAATGTCCTTACAAACTTTACTTTGGTTCTAAGTAACGATAATATATGATTATCAATAGTTAAAAACAGACAAACCATAATCAAGGGGGGAAACTATGCTCGTACCACAACATGATCGGTTTATCGAAATGGACAAGGAAAAACTCGAGCGCATTAAATTTTACATCCAGAACTCCAAAAGCAAGAACACCCAGAAAAGTTACTCCGCCGATTGGAAGCATTTCACCGAGTGGTGCGACCTACATAAGCGCTCCCCTCTTCCAGCGGATGTCGGAACGATTTGCCTGTATCTCTCAGACCTTGCTGAAACTCATAAATTCTCTACTCTTCGAAGACGTCTCTCTTCCATCAGTCAAGCCCATCGATTTCACAGGCAAGGAAATCCCACCCGACAAATCGAGGTGCAGACACTCCTTGAAGGAATCAAGCGGGAAAAAGGATCGCGCCAGGAATCGAAACGTGCGTTAATGTTGCCGGTACTCCCTCAACTACTGGATCAAATCGACACCTCCACCTTGATTGGAATTCGGGATAAAGCCATTTTGTTGTTGGGGTTTGCCCTTGCAAGCCGGCGGTCAGAACTAGTCGCTATCAACATCGAAGACCTTGAAGTCAATGACTTGGGGATGGATGTACGAATCCGGGAAACGAAAACAAACAATGACGACCTCATCAAGGCCGTGGTGTTCACCCACAATGAGTATTGTCCGGTGAAAGCGGTGCGTGACTGGGTCAAAACATCCGGAATTACCACGGGTCCCCTCTTTCGGGCGATAGATCGTCATGGGAACATTAAGGACCGGTTAAGTGATCAATCCGTGGCCCATATTGTGAAGAAGTACATCGAAAAAATTGGGATGGACTCGAAGGACTTTGCCGGACATAGTTTAAGAAGCGGACTTTCAACGAGTGCAGCCATGATGGGGATGACCGATATCGCAATCATGAAACAAACCGGACACAAAACCAGAGAAATGGTCGACCGGTATGTACAGGCTGGTTTGAGGTATAAAAATAATGCGAGTAGTATTTTGAAGAATTTATAAAAAATGAGGTCCTACTCTTTGTCTAAAGAAAGGACCTTTTTTTGTATGTATATATAATAGAAGAAACTCGGTATTTACATTAATCTTTCACACCACGATGAATAATCTTTCCTTATCAACAAACAGCCACAATTGATTGCAACTATACAAAATGTGAAAAATGAATGGCGATCTCAAGTATTAAAAAAAATTTTTTCGCAGTCTTATTCCAAAGTTTTACTGCTGAATTTATTATACTAATTTTGTTATTTCCTTCTTCTCTTAGTGAATAATATATAAACAGCGACTCACAACTGGGTATTTGTAACTTGATAAATTCATCAACCCATAATAATTATATGCATACAAAAGAGAGTATTGCATTTAGCAATACTCTCCCCACAAATGGAATATTTGGATTAGGGCATGACCCATGCCTTCCAGTGGTATATTATAGTTTTATGCTTATGATTAAAAATTATGTATGTTGTTATATAATAATTCCCAATTCCTAGGCAATACATTAAATGAGTAAATACTGAAATTCGTTTTCTTTATTAGCTTTTTCAAATCCTCTTTTAATAATTCACTATCATTAGGTGCCAATATTTTTTTTAGAGCATACATTCTTGAGAATAAATCGGTATCATTTGGTAAAGTATTTATTGTATCAAGCCTATCAAGATGCACAATCGACGATGTCTTTCCTGTTAACATATTATGATGTGAACATGTATTCCTTAAATTTCTGATTGCAGCAATCCAAGTATCCATATTTTTAGTATCCAATTTACTGATATTTTTTCTTGTAGTATTAGGAAATCCATATCTTAGAACCTCTTTTTTCAGATCACCTCTTAGGTAGGCATATATATGTTCAATGGTACCAAAATCAAAATACATAAATGCTGTCCATGCTGGAATTCTCTTTCTGTACCTTGGTCCACCTCTTCGATAACTGTTTAATTCTGGATATAGATGTGGTTTTGCTATTAATCTATTTTCTGCTTTTTTTAAGTCAGTATAAAATTTAGGAAACTTGCTAATATAACGCGCCCTTTTATTTCTATCACTTTCTCCCTGAGAAGGAGTATATGAATTAGTATCTAGATAGAAAGTAGAATCATTTAGTTTTAATGAAACTGCATTTGCTATATGATTTTTTATTTGTATTTCTGCTTTTTGCGTATATTTGAAAAATATTCCTCTTAATGCAACGTCAAAATCATATAAATCAAATAATAGCTTTTGTTCTGGTTTAGATCGAAGGATATGTGTATATGATAAAAGGTATTTACCATACCTACTAACTCTAAAGTAACCCTCTTTTTGAAGTATGGTTCTCATTTTTGTTCTTTGTCTAAAATTCACATAAGTTTTCATTAAAAATATTTGATCTTCCAAAGTTAGGGGTGTATCTAGATTTGACATATTTTACCTCCTTTGGACAAAAAAAAAGAATGGTATACCATTCTTAATCCCGCAAATGGAATATTTGGATTAAGGCACTACCCTTGCCTTCCAACGGTTAATTTGAGTGTATAATATTTTACTAACATAGTCAAATTTATTTAAGTAATAATTGGATATTATTTATCTAAATATTATTTCTATTTTTCTACAAAATAGTTGATTAGCTATTTGATTATTTTGTTAATATGATTAGACATAAAGGCTTTCCCATATAAAATAATTAACGAGTAAACTCTTTAGCTCAAGTTCTACTTTACTGACCTTAAAGATTTCAGTAACTTTGGATAGAGTAATTTATTTTTATTACGTCTATTAAAAAGACAGAGAAATTACCTAGTTTGATTTTCGTAACAACCCATTTATTACCGTTTTAAATTTTATTCCTTTGACATTGAAACTACATCATATATATGTTCTACAATTTCATTTATATTAAACTTATCAGTACTTAACGCAAATTTATCTACCATATATGGGTTGTATTGTCGTACTTCTTCAACTGATACATTATGCCATATGGGTAATATTATTATCCTTTTTTCATTTATCTCTCGATTTAAAAAGCTTTTGAATTCATAATCAGACCAACCACTCTTAATAAAGTTGGAGGATAGGAAAACAACAACGAATCTTGAATTTAAAATCCCCATATTCATCATGTCTGTTTGACTTTGGCCTATTCTAAAAACTTTGACATCTTCAAAAACTTTTAACCCTTTTTCACTTAATTTTTCTGACAACTCTGTAACAAGTGTTTTCTTGTCAAGGCTTGAATGTGACAAAAACACATCAAATTCAATAATCTCCTTTTCCTTAGCCGTATGTTTAATATCTTCTGCCAATTGGTTAATTTTTCTTGATATTTCCGAAACACTATTCAAATAATTTTCATTCATACTTTTCTGAGATTGTATGGACTTCAGCATTATATCGTATTCCCTTTTCTTTTCCTTCTCTACTCTTTCCTTATATCTATTAATATCATCAATATTTTTACGAATCTGTTCCATTATCTGTGTCATTTCTTTTTCATATTTAAGTAGGTTTTTCTGATGTCGTTCCAATCTTTGAAAATCTGATCCTGCCAAATTTCTCTTTTTAGAGATAGTTTGGATTTTCTTTGCTTCGTCATCCCTTCTTTTTCTTACAAAAACTAACTTCCCTGTAAGATCACTATCTTTTTTTAGAGTTCTTTTTAAATTCGATTCGCTTACTGTCATAAATACACCTGCTTTATTAGTTTGTATTTCTATCGTTTCTTAACCCTCTAAAACATCGACACCTCAATCTGAACCATTAGGGATTCTATAGACCTTATATTTGTATTTGCCCTGGTTCAAGCTTGTCCACTCATTGAAGAATCACATTTCTTTTCTAATTAGATAATCTCTCATTTTACTAAATAATGACTTGTCATGCTTTATATTAACTCCTATAAATTTAAAGAATATCTCTTTACTGACTACTAGAATGGAACTATCTTCTTGGATACAATCTGGTGGTAGGAAGTTCGTTATATTTCTCTTGTCTTTTGGATTCTGAGCAAATTCATCAATTCGGATAAAAATAGAGTTATCGTGACGGACATCAAAATATTCTCGGTTGGTACGGAAGTGTTCTCTCCAGATTAACTTGCCACGATTATCGAAATCGTTGAAGATTCTCTCTGGAAACCAAGGTGGTACATCCATGCCACATTCACTAAAATAATCTTTAAAAATCTCACGAGCAGCGAATAGGAAGTCATCGGGTCTATAAAAAAGGCGATTATCATCCAACCATTTTGCCATGCGATACGTGAAGTCCCTAAATAATGTTGTATTTACGCGACTCAGAATATCATTCAAATATTTGCTAGACTCAGCACTGTTTTTCTTATCAAATGTATTGTCAATCTGAAGGGCAGCTTCCTCTTCACAACCGATACTCCCTCTGGACCGCTACCTATCAGAACGAAAACACAGAAATCATGATGGGGTTCGAAATGGAAAGCGTAAAAGATCATACCCCCCCTGTCCTCTTTGTTCAAGTCTATCGAAATAAGAACAGTGAGTTTGCAAGTAAGATGAAAAAACAGTGGGAGGGAAGCGGTGAGAAGTTTGACTACTACCAGATAGACAATCAGGAGGTATTTGCCTGGTTTGAGACTTCCTTGCTGCATTTCCTAACCCTTGATAAACAGAAGGAACGACTGGTTGAGTGGTTTTCATCGAAGCTGGAGATGACAAAGCGAATAATCGACAGCTTGTAATAACAATTGATTCTTTAAGTATTGGTAGATTTTCACTGTCCCCAAACGTGAAAATAATTTAAATGGATTAGCACCCGTTCAGCCTTACTTTGTTTAAAGGAATGCTTGGGAAGTATAGATTGTCTGATGAACCATGAAAAAAGAGCTCAAATTGAGTGCCAAAAATAAATGCTATCTTTTGTAAAAATCGCTTCCACTGATTTTGACAAAGATTTAAGGAATTTTGTCCATTTCGGAGGGAAGTGATAGCTGCTGTTTTTACGCATAGACTCCATTATGATAACGTAGAATACACCTAATAGCGGTGTATAGCTTCGGCCGGCTTACACTTAAGGGGACTTGATGCGTCTAGTCCTCTTTTAATTTGTTATTGAGAAATGATTAACCCCTCATCTTGTCAAGAATGAGGGGCTTTCATTTGAAAAGAATGCTATAACTTTCATGTGGCATCTAATTATCTACAATCATTTTTCGCATACTTTGCTTTATCCTCTAGCAATTCATTTGCCACCATTGTGAGGATGATAGAAATATTCATAAAATAGATCGTCGAATCTCTAACAGACTGACGATTATACAAAAGACAGTTTATTAAAATATAAGCTATTTCTTCGTATCCACTTTTTTGAGTTTTTTCTCTATGTCAGCAATATAAAAATCCGTAATTTTAATGATTGTTAAAATACCTTCCACCATCGGTTCAATTTCTTCTTCGTTGTATTCTAAATCCTCTTTGTCGTGAAAGGCTATGATTGATAATGATTCAAAATGATGAACATATTCAAACGATGCGATAATGGCTTCTCTATAGACCTCTTCCATAAGCAGAAAAACCTCACTACCTAACAAGGGATTTGCAATATCTCGATATAAATTAACGGCATCTTGATGTAAAGGTACAATCAAGTGGTTTAGCAACATTTCTTCGTCAATTTCATCAGCTTCTAAATCCGCTTCTAATTGTATTTTCATATTTTCATAACGATATGAAAAGGGAGATAGAATGTTACGAATCACGTATAACTCTCTAAGATGTTCAGGTGCCAATGCTTTTGAATGTTCCATTCCTAGTTCAAGTTGTAGACCCATAATGTTAATAGAGGTTTTTTGAAGGCGTATCTTCTTAAATGTTTCTATAATTTTACTCACTCTATACCTTCCTCGTTTCTAGTTTCCATTAATTATATCATATTATGGAAATATTAGGATAAATCACCCGATTAATTTAAGGTATTACCTTCCAACCACTCGAGGTATACACTACTTTTTGAACACTTTTTTAATCTTTTAGGAGTAATTTAATTGGTAAAAAGTGTTTTTTCCTCCAAGCTCTCTAATCAAAGGAAATGTGGTATTTTACCTTTATAAGTACAGGTGTTCAGTCTGAATTCACATTAAAAATATTGAATTTCAACTATTTCTCCCTAAAAAATTTTTATTACCTCCGATAATTAATCCATATAAAATATGTATAAAAGACAAAAACTCTGTATTTTTGCACATTATACTTATAATTTAGTTAGGAAAAGTGTAAAATATACTTAACAAAAAAATTCGGATGTGATATAAACCATGTCTTTTATTCCTCAAGAAAAAATATTAAAAGTGTTGATTGGCTTTAATCCATGGTGGAATACGGGGGTAATTCCCCAAAATTTGACTAAACCGGTTAAGCGTTTGGCTTTTTACGAAGCGAACAAGATTTTCTACCACCCACAAATACGTAGGGAGGTCATCTTATCTGGTCCTAGGCGTGTAGGGAAAACTACAATCATGTATCAAATGATGGAAGAGGTCCTGGAAACGACATCCCCTAAACAGGTGTTATATGTTTCATTCGATCACCCTATGTTAAAGCTATGTAATATTGGCGAGATATTGGATGTTTTCGTGAACAATATTTCCAATGCGCCTGATGAACTTTTCCTATTTTTTGATGAGATACAATATGCCTCGGACTGGGATTCATGGTTAAAGACTCTGTATGACCAACATCCTCACTACAAAATTGTGGCTACTGGTTCTGCAAGTCCGATCATATCTACAAAAATGACCGAAAGCGGAGTCGGCCGATGGACACAGATTAAAGTTCCTACCCTTTCATTTTATGAGTACATTGAGTTGTTAGGGATAAGCAAACCTTCTCTGCCTAAAGGAATCAAGCCTACTTCATTGAATCAACTCAAGCCAAATGATTTAACGAAATTGATGATTTCATTGTCCCCACTTCAAAGGCATTTCCACCACTATTTATTAATAGGAGGATTTCCTGAAGTGGCCGTTACCCAAGATATTTCTTTTGCGCAGAAAGTCATAAGAGAAGATGTTGTGGATAAGGTAATTAAAAGAGACATCGTTTCATTATTCAATGTCCGGAATGTCGCTGAATTCGAAAAAATATTCCTATACCTTTGTATGACAAGCAGTAATATTGTCGTCCAAGACACCATAGCAAAAGAAGTGGGGGTATCTAGACAAACCATCAGTAACTACTTGGAATTACTGGAACAAGCGAACTTAATCTACTCTAGTAGGCCCATTGAAATGAAAGGGAAGAAAGTACTTAAATCAAAACCTAAGGTATACTTGGCGGACCCTGCCATCCGCAACGCTGTTTTAATGCTAGGCGAAGATGTATTGACCGATCCACTTGAAATGGGGATCATCATCGAAACTGCTGTTTACAAACATATCCATACATTTTTCTATTCCCAACATTTGGACATTGGCTATTTCAGGGATAGTAAAACACAGAAGGAAATCGATATCATTGTTTCTTTCCCAATAGGGAGAATTTTGATTGAAGTGAAGTATAAGCATAATTCGACCATCGCGGAGAATGAGGCGATAGTCGACTGGGCTAACGATCCACAAACCAAAGGAGCGATTGTGGTTACTAAAAATGACGATGATTATGGAATAACGAAACATGAAACCCATACCTCAATCATTCGAATTCCAGCCTTTGCATTTTTGTACCTATTGGGTCAGGCTGAAAAAGAAGGGTATGAACAATGGTCTACTGGAAGGTAATTGATTTGTTATTTTGGGTGATTCTAATTCCTTAACTTGCAATGTCACATTCATTGCAACTCCTACACTAACGACGGCGATTAGTATGATTCCTATTGTGCAGGCAAAAGCCCTATAATACAGGTAAATGGACATGTCCATCATCTTATCATAGGGCTTTTTACATTTTAAATTATAAGTCAAAAAATATTTTCCAATCCTCGATAAATTGCGCTTCGGTTACCCCAAAATGCTTCTGTAGTGCCTCTGGTACGCTTTGCGACCTTAAACTCTCAATGAATTCGAAAAACAGCTTGTGGCCATATTTTTCTTCTATATAGAAAATCATAGATTCATAGATTGCAGATCCAGCGTATACATGCTCATTGGGTAAACTATTGATAGTTTGGATATTGCTATTGGTGGCTCTAAGGTCACCCATGATTTGTTCCTTATAGACGTCTTTATCATATTGGTATCGCATGGTGATTTGGTCCTGTTCAAGATTGTATTTGGCATAATCGATGAATTGATGTCCAACAAAACAGGCCATCCCTTCATTTAGCCACATCATATTGGACCGATTTTTATCCCTTATGGGGTTCAAATCCAATGCTACATCTTGGAAGGCATGAGCGAATTCATGAACATATACCCCAATGAAATTCTCTTCCACTCTAGTACTATAAGGCCTGAAGAAGTCTCCTTTGATGAAAATCCTTTTTTCCCTTGCAAAATATTCCCCACTCTTTGTCTTCGTTACGGGTTCATCGAAAGAAATAAAAACTGGAACTTGTTGTGGCAATTTTTTCACCCCGAAATATGGGGCGATATCTTCCATAATAGTGTCTGACAAATCAAGGATGAAATGGAATTTATCGAATGCATGCTGGGTGAGATAAATGACGGTATAGTCCGTCTTGAAACCGTACCATTTGATGGCCCCACTTGTGTCTTGTGACACGGTATTCCCATTTGCGTCCGTAAAGAGAACCTCTGCACGGCTCAACGTTTCAAGATTTTTCATTTTTAGTTCTTGCTCCAGGATGAGTGCTTCTTTTTCTTCAATTAAGTCATCCTTATTTGCCATGATTTCTTTCAAACGTTGAATTTCCTTTTGTTGTTTCTGAATCGTTCCATCTTTGGATTTAATTTGAGATTGCAACGATGCTTTTTCTTTCGTCCTTTGGTTGATGCTAGTGGTCAAGTTTTTAATCTGTTTCGTCAACTCTGCCACTTTTTTCTGGAGCTGCGCAACGGTTGGGGTCTTGGTGGCACCCAAAGCAGGCGGCCCGACTACCGTTAGGCAAAGCATGGAGATTACTATGGCTATCACTAATTTCTTCAACACTAGTATCCTCCCAAAATTCATATTAATAGTATAAATTTACCATTATACAACTCGTAATCCTACTATATTTTCAAAAGACTATTACTAGAGAACTAAAAGTTCCAACTTCATGAAAAATCCTAAAAAAAGGACGGATTCCCTCTTTCAAGAGTCGTACTCCTTTCCCAATTGGTTCCAATCTACTGATTATCTAACCTCTATTATGGAATCCTGTAAATGCTGCTATGATTACGCCCATGAATGCCTAGTGGGGATTTTCAAGGAAGACGTTACCTTTCCACCTTAACAGTTGATCCCATGCCGTTTTCGGTCAGCGCCATTTCGCGTGCTTCTATTAATTGGCCAATATCATTTATTCTAGGGCGTACTTTTAAGACTGCTTCGATATATGGGTCCATCCATCCAGAAATATATTCTTCCGAACTTGAGGCTGCATAAATATTTTTTAATTGTTTGGGTAATTGTTTTGGGTCAAAGATATAATTAGCAATGAAGTTTAGCTCGTCTCGATCTAGTTGTAACTCTTCAATATTGACCATGAACTGCTCTTTTAACACTTCAATAGTATGTATGGAATCGTCATCAATTACTTTATCTAATGCTTTCTTAGACAACTTACCACCTATGACTCCCCCAACGACACCAACAATAAACGTACCTACCACAGGAACAACGGAACCAATGGATGCACCAATGGCGGCACCCCCAACACTTGCACCTGTCGTACCGATATTCTTAAAGAATTGCCCTCCTGAAATCTTCCCATTGACGATATCCAGAATACTGCCGGTGGATAATACAACCGTTGTAATGGCCATCGTAACGATGTTCCCTCGCATCAACTTCGATAAATGATTCATCGCAGCTCCGCCATAAATGGGTGCTTGTCCAGCAGCATTACGGAAAAATGCATTAACAATTTGGGCGGATGTTTTACTTCCCAATACATTTTTCACCACATAATCAGTGGCAGGCCGTAAGCTTTTTTCAATCGCCGTTCTACCAATCTGTTGGGTCAATACATGCTGCATGACATGCTGACCGAATATTTTCGAACCATCTTTCATAGCTTGGTTCAGTGCTTCATCCGCATCTTCCCCACGCCAAATGCTTGTTGCAAAGGAGATGGTTGCAGAGATCCCAAAGCTTTGGATTCCTGTTACCATCCCTTTAGCCGCATCGAAGGTAATGCCTTCAATCGTACCTGCCTTAGCGATTCTTTGAGCGGTTTTATAGGTAATGTTGCCTTTTCGGATAATTTTCTCGGCCTCTTTTGGATCCGTAATGCCTAGATATTCCATATCCCCATTTTTGATACGGTCACGCATAGATTGCAAAGCTTGATCGTATTGATCTTTGGGCACTTCAATTTGCATCGGTTTACCGTCTAACGTATAACGGAACTTTCCTTTTTCAAAACATTCACTAATACACTTTCCGCCGGTGCTGCAATATTTCGTCTGAATGTAGTCCCCATTGACAATACGGTCTGCTCCGTCCTTGACATTGTCATCTCCCAAAATCGATGCGTCCTTGAATAAAGCTTGATCGATGATATGGTTTGCTCTCTCTGCAGCTATCCCATGCCCTCTTGTACCGTGCATTCGTACATTGTCTGCATATACATCCGCAGCATGGTACATGCTCCCACCTAAAATGCCCGATTGAATGAACATTGCATCGAGATACTCCATCTTTGGTAAGTCCTCTAAGGATATTTCCACTTCTACACCACTAACAGTTAAGTTATGATGGTACATGACATATAAGGCATCTATATATTTTTGAATGTTCCATTCATATTCCTCTACATAAGCTTCGCGCAGACCATTTTTCAAATGCATAATGACCTCGGCTTGAATAGCTCTTTGTTCTAAGTAACCAAAGCGCCATCCTGAAATAAACATACTCCAATCGTATTTTGTCGGCAGTTCAAGTTTCATAAGGTGTAGTTGGACTTCATGGCTTGCATTTAAATATCTTTCGTCTTTTTCACTTAATTTCCTTAAAGAGTCTAATAGTTCATCTACATATTCTGTCCGACTTTCATCTGGAATTTCATCGTAAGGAAAGATAAATGTGGGCAATGTATAGTTAGATTCGAAATCTTCTAGATAGTCTTTAAAATCGCCCATTTTTCGAGAATAATAGGAAGAAAAGCTTTCATCCGTTTCATATAAACCTAATGCATACCGATATCTTAGCGCCATATCATAAACTGCTAGATTCCGTTCAACCATATCATTATAGGGTGTTCCAAAATCGAATTCTACCTTCAACAGGGATTCATAATGACTGGCGACTTCCATAATCACTTCGATATCCCGATTTAACAACAATAATTCTAAGCTATGATCAGAATTCTTTAATGCATCATCCGCTTGTTCCAGTCTACTTTTAATCTTTTCACGGAAGATTGGAAACACCAAAAGCTCCATCTCAGATTTTTCAACTTCTTCACTATCAAAAGCAATACTGTCCACTGTAAGGCGTGTTTCTAAATCTAGGGTATAAACCGGTAAGTGTCTCATTCATCCGCTCCGTATATTATTATGTTAAAAACTTCCCTGCCGTTAATACGATTTATTCCTTACATACTCCAGATTATTTTCCAAGATTCCATCCGGATTGGTACGCAAATAACCCTGTCCACTTCCATCTCGATAATACCCATCTACCACTGTGCCATCTGCTCGTACGTACCCTTCGACAAAATGAGGTTGTACCATATGTAAATGTAAGGGTTGCATTTGGAACTTATTGGCGTGGAGTAGTGGGTCATGATGATGTAACAATTGTGCATTTTCCTGACCGGCCATGGCATGGTCAAAGCTATTTATGGACAAATTCGATTGGGAATCAGGAATATTGATAATCTGACTATCTGTCGAATCAAACTGATTGTCGAAAGAATCGGCTGGTAATATAGGGTACTGATTCAAAAATTCAAACATGCTCATTTCTCCTTAAGGATAAAATATACTGGTTATTGTAATTCTTTTACTAATCCGTTCACTATTGCTTTTGAATCAAGGAGTATCTTTTCTTGTTCGAGTTGGATGTCTCTATCCTTCTGTTTATTTCGTATTTCACTTTCAAGTGAGTGCATCATCCTGGTCGTTTGAACGCTAAACTGTTTTAACGTTTCCTCCTTTATCTCGTGGATTGACCTCTCAATATAGCTTTCAACAGAAGCCGTAAAGGAGTCTTTGACATAAAATAGTTGTTTCCTTGCTTCTGATTTAATTTCAGGCTTGATAGTGTCCAATTGAATCTTGAGCATTTTCTTCTGAATGAATGGAAGACCTGCCATTCCAATAATAGGTATCAATATAGGCCCTCCTAGAATCATAGCAAGTGTACTTACACCTCCTACTAACAGGCCTGAGGTCACCAATGGATCCATCGTTTCTTGATTATGAAACTCTATTTCTTGTTCTTCGGAAATTCTATAATCCCTATAACTATGGATTTTTACCTGTTCTTGAAATGACTTCGATAAACCGGAGGAGATTTCTATTTCTAGTTTCCCTAGTAAAATATGTATTTTGTCGGAATAGACTTCAATCCACTGTTTCATCATTTTTTTAATGGAGAGCGGCAGCTGGGATGTTAAAAAGCCATTGATATCGGGGCCATTATAGAATTCAATCCTTTCTTCTACTTCATCATGTATTTGGTCGAATAAGTGACCAATGGACTTTGTGACCATGAAAAGAATTTCCAACTTCCGTTCCTGGATATAGCGCTCTAATACTTGCTCTCGTTGCCCATGTTGGTCCTTCCATTGTTCAATTTGTTCGAAGTCCTTCCTTAGTGCTTCCACTTCCTTCCCATTCATGTCTAACCTTTGCTCTATGAATTGTTGCAATTGACTTAAGGAATGGATAGCTCTGGTTTTATAACGCTTGTACTTTTCTTCACTTCTTGAACCCGAATGGCAAAGCTGTTCCATCCTGGATTCGATTGGCAAGATTCCCGATAGTTGAACAAGGTCATCGTCCTGATTCATCTTACCTTCCAACGCTTCGAAGGCAGATAACGGGAAAATTTCCACTTCTTTCATGCCTGTACCGGATTCAATCCTTTTTTGAATTTCAAGCAATACTTCTTCTATTTCCTCTTCATCCATTCTATCCACAAAATTGGCGATGAATATGATGCGGTCTAACCCTTGCTTCAATAAAGTCTCAGAAAGGAAGGTGTATTCGGTCTTTCTAACAGGGGCTGTCATGTTCAATACGAAAAACACGACATCCGCTTTCGGTATGAATTGATAGGTAATGGAAGAACGAAGACGATTAATATCATTTAAACCAGGTGTATCAATCAGGACTAAATGGTTTTCTAATAGTGGAGATGGAGTTTGAATTTTTAGATAATCGACTTCATCAAAAGAAAACTCACTG
Organism: Peribacillus acanthi; assembly: GCF_003073175.1. Lineage (GTDB taxonomy): Bacteria > Bacillota > Bacilli > Bacillales > DSM-1321 > Bacillus_BN > Bacillus_BN acanthi. The sequence continues at coordinate 33,368 of NZ_QBBX01000013.1, read as the reverse complement.
GATGCCATATAGTGTTCTAGATGTTCTAATTTTACAGGTTCTTTTTCTGCAACACCTTGTTTAATGATTTGGAATCCTTGCTTTTCTCCCCATAGGAGGGCATTAATCGTTGCCGTCGTTGGGGTGACACCTGTAGGGAGTATATCTTCTCCCAGTAAGGCATTCAGGAATGTTGACTTTCCATTGTTGAATTCCCCTACCGTTACGACCATAAAAGAATCCTCTTCTATATCTTTTTCGATTACTCGAAAGGCTTCTTCACCGGGATAGGCTATATCAGACGACACGGTCTTTGCCTGATGAAGGATGTTGATCAATTTCTCTTTTTTATCCAATGTTACGGTCATCTCACACCCCCACTTTCTCTCTCAGGAAACTATTTTCGAGTTCGACGATAATTTCCTTCACTTTATTTTCACGCTGGCTGAGTTTCGCCATTAACTCTTCTATCTCAAGAGTCGACATCTGATTATTTTTGATTAAGATATCCAACTGGTTCTCTTTTTCTTGAATTTGTTGCTTAACGATTTCTTCATATTGTTCCACGACCTTTAAAGAGACGTTAGACCATTCACGTTCAAACTGTTTAGTTTTTTCAGAGATAGGCTCCCTAAATCGACGGTCGACTTCTCTTTTCAATTTCTCTTCCACATGATCACGGCCATTAAAAATGCTAGCAAATGCATTGATTCCGTCTAAAATGAAACCTCCAACTACAATCAAGCCGCCTAACAGTAATGCACCAGGCAAAAGCCAAAACGTACTGATAATGGTGCTGGCAATGAATAACCCGGTTATTTTTCCTCCGTGACTGGATATTAGGTTCATCAATTGACCCGCCGTATACTCTCCTGAGTCTGCCGTTAACATGGAAGAGAATTGATCATCAAACATGGTGAACGCATTCTCAAGTTCTCTACTCTCAACGGTAATAATCGTTGAAATTTGTGTTTCGATTTTATTTTTAAAGGATTCATGCAAGTCTTTTTCTAATGGTGCCGTAGCCAATTCGATTTCCCTTCTTACACTATCCACATGACACCCTTTATAATAATGTGTTTGTAACGTTACGTCGGCCTTATCGGCAATCTTACGTAGTTCTTGCTCATACCACCTTTTGATATTGCTACCTTCCTGGATCATTTTCATCCGGATGCTATGAGCCGTATTTTTACCGATATGACGTGTATGTTCCAACTGATCATTCAATTGTTTCGTCTGTTCCTGTAAATCAGAGATATTATTGTTTAAACTCATGCGTTCAAACGGAATATGTTTTTCTAGGATTTCCTTCGAAATCTTTAATCCGCTCTTAATGGGTTTCTCAAGCTTTGCTGCCCCACGCTCATATTGTAAGAAGTCCAGCAAAGCAGATTCAAATGCTTGGAATCCTGTTTTTTCTAGAGGGAGTAAGGGTCTCCGTTGCTTCGGTAACACATCCCCACTGGCCAAGCGACGCTGCAAAAGGGCATGGCGAGATGAAACAAAAAATATTTTCGGTTCCTTTACGATTTCGTTTAGCTCATTCTTTACATAGTGGTAGACCTTCTGGACGTCCTCTTCCGTTCGAAGATAATCCAGAAAATTAATGACAAAGAAAATCTTGTCGATATCAGATGATAAGATTCGATCCCTTAAAAAGCTCAGTTCCGAAGCCGATAAGGCGCGGGTTGCATTCAATACGATGATGGCAGCATCGCTTTTCGGAATATAATGGTTCGTGATGGCTTCACGGGCCGGGTCGAGGTCATTTGTTCCTGGGCTATCGATGATGACAATATTGTTCCTGCATAAAGGCAATGGATATCCAATTTCTGCGTGGTCAATTGATTTGATTAGTTCTATCGATCTTTTAATATATAAAAGACCATTCTCATCACCTTCTGTAGGCTCGCCGGGAGCCACGATCTTCTTGAAAAGTTCTTCATTGACCACTTTAGGGGCTAATTTAGGATTCCGATAGTGCAACCTGAATTTCGGTTCATCATTGTAATAGATTTTATTCAAGATGGCTGTCGTTGGCTTGACCGATGAGGGAAGGATTTCTTTTCCGAGTAAGGCATTGACAAACGTCGATTTCCCATTAGAAAACTCCCCCACCACAATCAGCTCAAATTGTTCCCGATGTAGGGTCAATATCGCATCCGTTACCTGCTTACTCGAATGAGGCAGGTTCATCTCTTCAGCTAAATCATCCAACCTCATAAGTTGTTTGATAACACGTTCTTTTTTTTCTTCAAAAATTTGTAATGATTGTGACAAATTTACTCCCCCATTGTTTATTTCTGATCCTATTATTTACGGGTACTTGATATAAAAATCATCTTCCCAATAATCGGTATCACTCGAACAATCTGACTTGGTAAATAGAATTCCTCCATCGACTTGCTGAAAATTAAATGTGCAACTGTCGTCCGAGTAAGTGGCTAAATCGTTATGAATCGATGCCCGTCCTTCTTTGGTTTTCTCTTCATACCCGCTGTAACTGCCGCCATTTTCATCATCGACCCAATAGTTATCGAAATAGGTCAATACAAAGTCAAAGTACTGTTCTGTTTGATTCGTTATCATTAATTCAGTGCCTACATGATTTCCTGACAATTGCCCGTAATAGCTACCCTTCCACTCATAGAAAATGGTTTGGGAATTCTCAAAAGAGCCTTCCGCTTCTTCGCTTTCTACCATGGAAGACTCCCTCACCTCTTCAGTAACAAATCTTGTATATTGAGGTTTACCTGAGATCCATTGGCCTTCACCGATTCTAATCCAATGTGCCTGTTCTTCTAGCACTTCAAATGTGTCACCGTAGGATGCAACCCCTACTTTTTCACTTTCTAAATTTGGCTCGCTCCTAATGTTCAAGCTATCAACAATCACTTCTACTTGGCCAAGAGATACAGGAGTTTCTTCTGTATCCTCAAGTTCAATGGCCACCTTTTCATCCCAAATAGAGCCGACAACCTCCACTGCTTGGCTCTTCAAATTCCACAGCTTTCTATAGCCATTAGATTGATAGAGATAAAACAAGAGAAGACTGGTTAATACAGACATCGTATAAGGTCGCAGATAAGTGGTATTCAAAGAGGGAAAATCCACCATCATAGGTTGATACTCCTGGCATATGTACAATGGGACTTGATCTTGGACATTGTAAGGAAGATCCCATCTAAACCCTATTTCCATATCGTCTTTCTTTAACGAATCACGATTCGAATGGTAAATATTCAGTAAATGGGATGACGTTTTTATCTGAAGTATTTCACTTAATCTAGTTTGTATCTGTCCCAATATTTGAAGGGGAGCGTTGTCTACCTTTTTCCAATTTTCGAATACAGGAAGCAAATCTTTAGCAATCCATCTCTGCAGTTCATCAATACATTGGTATTTTTCAATAATCAAAAGGGATGGCTGATGTTCATGATGTTCTTTTTCTAGTAGCTCATAAAACTGTTCCTTTTTTTGGTTAGCCTGCCTCCATAAGTTCTTCCTGCGATTAATCAAATCATTTTGGATTTTCACTAGGGATTTTTCCAGATAAGTTGTTAAGGTTTCCTGTTGATGTTTGATGTCTTGTACTAAATCAAAACAATACTCGTGTTTTTGCTCAAGGCGGGACAAGGATCGGTCAATTTTTGATAGGTTTTTTTTGCTTGCAAATAACTGTTTTACACGGAAAGGTCCTCTCCCCACCACTTCTACATGGTCATCCTTCACGGATAAGTAATACTCCCTAAAGTCTTTTACCTTCGTTTCATAAGTGGTGATTTTACTGAACAAGCCATCAATTTGTTCAGTAAGATGTGTATCATGTCGTTTTAAAGGAGATTGTTTCAAAATAGACTGGAACTCGGATAATGTGCTTACTTTTTTTGAAAACAAGTCTAGCTGATTGGCTTCTTGCTTCATGGTTTCCAGGTGGTTCACAATCTCTTCCTTTTTCCCGGTCAACTCTTTTTGTCTTGAATGAATCATCGTTGTCAGTACTTGGGTATGTGTATCATAGTGTTCTTTTTCTAATACACTTAAGATCTCTATTTGCAACTCTTCAAACATAGCTAAACATCGCTTCAACATTCGGTTGTTTTTCTTCGTTACATCGTTTGCGATATTCTGTAGATGTCTTTGCAGCTGGTCAAAGTTACTCCATTCCCATTTTTCTTCGTCATTTTCAAGTTTAGCCTCTAAGGCATCCTGTGCCGAGATCCCTATTAAGTCCCTAAGTCGGTGCTGATGTTTGCGCCATTCCTCTTGAAGGTACTCATCGATATCTTCATCCGATTGCTCAAAATGCAGGTCGATGGCATTCACGATACCAAGTGGAGTGATTCCTTCCGTTATGGCATGGTCAATGGCACTCGCTTCTGTTGATCTTCCAACCAACCCATAACGGAAAAGCCAAATTATATCATCTGCTCGCTTCATAAATCGAAGCGTTTCAACGGTATGTTCTTCAAAAGGGGAATTCAGTCCAGGTGAATCAATAAAGGTGATATCCTTCAAGAGATCAATTGGTGCCTGCAAGATTAGATAATCCATTTTCTTTCGAAGATGCGCCCCGAACAAATCCCCTTCAGAAGATATAGCCTTTAATTGTTCCTGATCAATCCATTCCTTATTGCCATTTTTGAATACGGCTTGATAGTAATACCTATCCCCATACGTGATGATTGTGTTAATCGCGGTGGCTGGTGTCACATCCGTAACGAGCAATTCTTCACCTAAAAGGGCATTGATAAAGGTAGATTTCCCTGCCTTGAATTCTCCCATAATCATGACCATGTTTTTTTCAGAAGAGTCATCAATCCATGTATTTAAACTTTTCAATGTGTTAGAGAGCGGTAGAGTCGCATGAAGGAATTGCTGTAAGTTGTATAGACGTTTTTGTAACTCTAAGATATTAGGCATGATTGGGATTTCCTGCTTTCTCTTTCTATTAAAAAGGGCTATTCAATCCCTGAATAGCCGGCAAAAAATAATCTTTAAAAGAGTATTCTGCAACCCGGCGATCATAGATTAAACCCTTAGACCCGTAGCTTTGCGTCCCCATCTTTCAATGGGTTTGCCAAATATTTATTTATAGAATAGTTCCGAAGATTTACTAGTTTTGAATCATCAATTAGACCTTTTCATGTGTGATATGGTGAGGGTGTCACCAAAATTTCCAATCTTCACCTACCCATTACTTTTCTACTATATTATAACAGTATTTTTCCATCTTTTGTGTTATTATTGTCTATTTCGATTTGAATAGATAGCAAAAATAGCGTGTATTGCCATGCATCTAAAGAAAATAGATCCCCTTTAAACGGATGAATAGTTCATTCCTCCCGAATCGCCATCGCATCTGGGCTACAGAAAAGACAAACAGCTACCACCCAGTAATCAACGAAAGCCTAAAGGATTGACTCTCTTATTACAGAGTTACCTTGTACACCCTTTATGTAAAATTTATAAAAATGTTTTATTTAAATGTATTTTTGAAGTATCATTAATTTAAAAATGAGCATAATTTTAAATTAAGGGAGGTTATAATGGTTGCAATACGAGAAATTATCGAAGATTTTTTATAAATATGATAGTAAGACGCACTTATTGGAATATGAAAAAAGAATATCTGGCTATGGATCCTATAAAACAAACCTTACCATCAAGCCATTCAGAAAAGGTAATGTCATCGACAAGGACGAGAATTTGTTCTTTGTGAATGTCGATAAATTAGCAAGGCTATATGAAGAAATTTTACTGAATAGCTGCACCATCCAATTGGCTGTCAAACAATTACCCCCTTTCGCAGTTGAACCATACTTTCATAAACTGATTATTAATGAAGCCCAGAGCAATAACGAAATAGAAGGCATCCGAAGTACCAAGGAAGAACTTTCACATGTTCTAGAACATGTCATCGATTCAAAATCGGCTGCAAAGAAACGTTTCCTAGGGATGATGAAGACCTACAATTTCATCGACAAGTTAGATCCTTTCGATACTGTGGAAGATTTCAAGAAATTGTATGATGAATTAGTCGCTGATGAAATTCCCAAACAAAAACAGCCGGATGGAACATTTTTCAGGGCTAAAGGAGTAAATGTCACTGACGGGGCGATAGTCACCCATAGGGGAATCGAACCAGAATCCAAAATAATAGAAAAAATTAATGAATTGATTCTTTTCTTAAAATCTTCCGAAATTCCTGATCTTTACAAATTCATGATAGCCCATTATTACTATGAATATATCCATCCATTCTATGATGGCAATGGCAGGACAGGTAGGTTGCTCGTTTGTAGCTATGTATCAAGGAAGTTGGAAAGATATTCGGCCATTACCCTTTCTTATGCGATAAACCAAGATAAACCCAAATACTACAAAGCTCTGGAGAATGTCTCCGATCCATTGAACAAAGGAGAACTTACCTTTTATTTAGTGGATATGCTGGAGTTATTGAGTTCGGGACAAAAAGCCATTATCGAGGATTTACAGCTCGGTTTGGCTAAGGCTCAACGGATAGAGGAATATATAAAAGCTATGGACTGGACCCATAATACCCTGATAAAACAAGTTTTGCATATCCAATTGGACATCTCAATGTTCGCTGGAGAGAATAGTTTATTAACCAATGCACAATTGGTAGAGGTATTGAATACATCTACCCATAAACTAAATAAGGCGATGGATGAACTTCTGGAACGGAACATCGTATATCAAGTGAAGCAACGACCTAAAACATTTGCGATAAACGATGCTTTTATAGAGAGTGTATTTGAGTGAAGCAGCTGAATCCCAAAGATGCCTTCTTTGGGATTCAGTAAAGTAGGGATGTTCCTTTTATGAAACTATAGATTTTATTAGAAACATTACCAAGAATACCTTATAAAAGATTTACCGTATGACAAATTCAAAGAAACTCTCGACAGCTGATAGTTATCCCATCATTTTTACAATGTATGACGAATCCTCAGATGGGCAGTAGAATGAAATCTAAAACTCTATCATCCAAGAATTCCCCTATTCGATACCCATAATAGACGATTCTTGCCAAAATCCACTTTACCACATTGAAAATTAAGCGGCCTGCCCACATCAAGACTCGTAGGATAATGCCTAATAATCCTACTCTCCATAAGATGAATCCGACAATCAGGAAGAAAGCACAACCTAGCCCCTCTTCTCCTGCAATAATTAATCCTGCCAATAATATAATAATAGCACCAATGATATATAACATCTTTCCTCATTAACTCCTATCAAGTCATTCTACTATACCTTCATTCCAAATCTTTACTCAGTTGTTCTCCTTGGTTTTTATCTACCAATGTCTATTTTCCATAAAAGATTCTAGCAATCTTCAAAATGTAATGTGGTCTATACATTTGAGCCCATGCAAACCATCCAGCGATCAAGATTATTCCCATAATGAAAAGATACATAAAGATGACGGCACGTCTTAAAGAATCTTTATTATTCGATTTCAAGGTTATCTCACCCCATAAGAAATACTCAAACCTTCTTATTATGAATCTAGTTAACATCATAGAGTATAAAATGATTGAATTTAGGAGGTGTCTTGGTGATATTTCAAAAGATTCCGCCTTAAATAGTTTCGGATACATGTTCTATCCAATGCAGAATCCATTAAAACTCGGTATTTCACTCGGCATGCACGATAGGAATCGATTTCTTGTTCATTACATTTTTGTTTGTTCTCATAGGAAACACATATGAAAGGTTTTTAGTTTATGTGTGCTATATCCCAATTCCTACCCATAGCATATTGTCCTTAATCTCGAATGATTTGATTGTGCCCCACGGAATATCCCTTATACTTTCCATCGCATCCAAATCCATCGTGATATGACCTGAATCATAGGTCATCATAGGAGGCTGGTTGAAGACTTTCTTTTTGATCCAATCCTGGTTGATGGGTTTCATGTCTACGACTTCAAAATTGATTTTTCTCCCAGCGGCACTCATGGCTTTCATTTCAACTTTGAAGAAAATGTTCATTCCCATTTTCTTAGCTGACCCACTAATGACCATCCTATCCCCTACAAACTGGACTTCCAAATTACTGATTCCCTCAAAGGTTTGCCTATGTAAGAGAGAAAGAATCATCTCTGAAGTGATAGGCACTGGTACATATTGGTCTTCCCATTTCTTTTTTGCTTTGGATAGGAGGCTGGAATCGTCTTCTAGCATCTTTGATATTTTTTCATTCAAGTTCGTAAATAAATTTTTCATAGGGATAACCCCTCCAATTAAGTCATACATCTCATATTTTTTTGGATAATGATGCTGGTAAAATCTAAATCAATCATGAAACAAAGGCTAATCCTAAAGACCATATTCAAATGGGCTTTAGGATTAGCCTTCCTCCCTTAATCTCACTATCCTAGTCGACGTACTGAATAATAGTTAGACCCTTTGCATCCCCATACATATTCACCGACATTCTAATTATCTTCATTTTAGAATTCAGCAGATATGCAATTGTTTAGGAACATTTACTAGCATGATCCACCCATTGATACACTTTTTCATAGAGTCTGCTATATTCTTCATAAGAAATGAGGTCATTTTCAAATCTTGTTTTTAATTTCAATAGTTGGGATACGATAGATTCCTCAATATTTGATACGTGCTGCATTCTACTCTCCTTATGGATTACTTTTATATGACATTTCAGAGTTCAATAATTTTCAAACACCTTCATCTAGCTGCTCTGTTTTTCTAATGATTTATGGTTTAAAAGGTTAAGGATTTTATCCAGCTCTTGACTGGCTTTGATGGTTTGCTTCGCTGCGAGGCCATATTTTTGGGAAACCTTAAACAGATTTTCCCTACTATTTTCAACTAAGACCGTGAAAACTAAGCTTTCCATACCATCCAGCTCCTTTTTCCTAATATATCCTTATTTTAGGATAGATGACCTAGAAAGAGAATAAGGGAATCCTTAAATGTGGATATTACGTCCTCAGATGTCAAAATCTAGTATTCTCATGGAGGAAAATAAAGTAAGCAGAAAATTTTTTTTATTTTGATTCTATTAAAGGTATCCAATCATTTTAGAAAATTGTGGTGATCAACGAATCTCAAGACCATCCTGTAAAGAAGTCAAAAGCACATTACAGACCTAATAAGAGACATAACAAGACAACCGCATTGTACATTCCTCCGATCCAAGATATTATAGGTCTATTATTTTATCGGAAAAACCATTCAAGTTGGAACGCTAGATGTATATCATCGCATACATATCCCATTGAATGAGTGGAGGTTGTCTTTGGAACAGGAATATCGGATTCTCTTGTTATCCTCTCATCGCAAAAAACAGGAATTCACCATCATGGCGAGTAGCATCTATTTTTTGAAGAAAAAATTGGTGTGGTATATGAGGAATGAAGGTTATTCCACAGCCCATGCGTGGAATGAGAACGGAGAGAAAGTCATCGATCGTTATACGAGACTTAAATAAAAGATGCTATTTTAAGAGGAAATCATTTTGAAAAATCCCTTATGACCGGATAAGGGCAAAATTATATAAGAAGTAAATGTCTGTCAAAAACATGCCTGATTGAATCTCATAGGCTTCTGCTTGAACAAAAGGCTAAGCAAGGAAAAAGCCCATTTACTAGTAGGAAGAGATTTGCCTATTTCATAGATATGGAATGGGCTCAAAAAACAGAAACTCGGGAGGGCCTTTAAATCCATTTTGGTGATGCTCCTAATTTTCCCCCATGATCCACCACGAAATAATTTCTTCGATTCTCTCGACGGTTCATGGGTAGGATTATCCAATCTTCCTATCTCCCACTATCTTGAAAGATTCCTTAAATTGTTATGGCCCGCGTTAACAGTTGAATATCCCTGCGAATTTGTTCCTTCACGAATTGATCCATGCATCTATAGTAATCATCAATCAAGCGTCCAATTTCCCTTAATAACAGTTGGGTTTCATCATATCTTATCATGGGGTGACACCTCGCTGCACAATGACTTTCATTTCTACATACCCGTAGCTAATAAATTCCAAACATGTTTATAGGTATTTTAACCTACTTATTTTTGGCTGCTGAATTTTTTTCCATCGCTTGATTTTCTTGGATATCAGTATATAAAGAATTTTAACCTGAAGTAATCACCCGACAATTCACTAACTATCATTCCTGAAATGTCTAATTTTTTCCTAAAAAGCGGGAATTTGTACCTAAAAAGAAGTGTAACCTTGTAAAAAAACGGGAAATGGAGTGTTGTTACGAAGTATTGGGACCAAAATTCGTTTCATTTTATTTGCATCAGAGAGGAAATCGTTAGATGAATCATAAAGGAAGAACTATTGCCATCATCGTGATACTGTTAAATTCTATATACTGGATCGTGTACTCCTATATTTTGCATGACGGATATACCACCTTCATGAGATTTTCTTTCGAATGGCTGCCGAGAATCGTGATTTATGTTCTGTTGTACGTCGCGGGAAAAAAATTTGATATCCTCCAGAGGCACAATCAATATGATTACTTAACCGAATGCTATAACCGTAAATACCTCGAACATTGCCTTCGTAAGATGATGAACAAGGGTACGCCGTTCACCCTCTTGGTGATAGATCTCAATCATTTTAAGGTTATCAATGATACCCGTGGGCACCTCGAAGGCGACCGCATTTTAAGGGAGTTATCGATCACGTTGAAAGAAGCACTTTCCAAGGAAGAACAGCTGGGAAGGTGGGGCGGGGATGAATTCATCGTCATTTCTCCCCTGGCTTCCCCAGAATTCCTGATGGAACGACTACGCCGATCATCAGAGCTTCTTTCGGTGCGGGAAAAAATCAACCTGTCCATGGCAATCGGTAAAGCCTTCTATCCTTACGATGGAAAGAATCTTTATACACTTATTGAAAGGGCCGATCAAGACATGTATAAAAATAAAAAGATGATGAAGGATGGAGCTTCATGACTAGGCATACCAAGGATCATCTCTTATGTGTAAGATAATCAACCACGAAATGCAATCCTATAGGGAGCAAGGATTCCGACCGGTGAAGGGACTTTTCTGTTCTTCCTTGCTTCTTATAGGATTGTGTCCAAAATCTCATAAAGTTTCTTGTCTACTTCGACCCAATATGGCCATTAAACCACATTCTGGTTTTTCTTCCAGTCCATCAAAGGAAATGCGACCGTGAAAGTGGTCCCCTTCCCGATCTCACTCGTCACATGGATGGTGCCATTCATAGCCTTAACTATGCCATATGTGACCATCATGCCTAATCCGGTTCCTTTCGCTCCCTTGGTAGAATAGTATGGCTCTCCTAGACGTTGAAGCTGCTCAGGGGTCATTCCCACTCCATAATCCTGAATCCGAATGAGGACGAAGGAGCCTTGGGAAGATGTCTCCATGTTAATCCTCCCACCATCGGGCATCGATTCTACCGCATTTTTTACGATATTTAAGAAACACTGGTGAAACTTCTGCTTATCTCCTTCAATATAGTAAGTGGTAGGAAAATGAGATAGGATTTCGACCGAATTACCATTGGCAATAGGATGCAACATATGGATGATTTTCTTCAATTCTTGATCGACGACGACTCTTTCCCTTTGCTTGATGGAAGGCTTGGCAAAGGTCAAATAATCCTGGATCACCCTTTCAGCTGATTCCAATTCTTCTTTCACAATGGCAAGGTACTCCACTTTCTTCTTCATTTCTTTTGGTTCCTCCAACAAAAGCTGCACAAATCCTAATGCAGCGGTTAAAGGATTGCGAATTTCATGGGAAATAGCCGCACCCATCTGTTCAATGGCATGTAATTTTTCTGTCTTGATCAATTGTTGGTGCATGATCATACTTTTTTTAGCAAACTCAATGCAATAGGCAATCATGAATATCGCCAAGGGGGGGACCACCATATAGGCAAACCATGCATCGAAAACATTCACAGTCGGACTGGACACACACAAGAAGGATACCGTCAGAATGCTAATAATAAAGGCGACAATGACCGAATATTTGATCCTGCCCTTTGGCGTTCGTTTCCAGAACGAGGGACGAAAACGCCAAAAAAAGAGCGCCAAGGACAGATACAGGATGACATTAATGAGGAAACCCATATCAATCCCATGCATGCCCCTCAATACGATTGTCAAGAAAGAGAGGAGTGGACCAATGCCAAGATACAGCCCGCCTATCACAACCGGTACCATTCTCAAGTCAAAATGATAGTCTGGCAATGGCTGGTAGGAAAAATGTAAGGTGATCAATAAAGAGAAAATGAAGTAAAAGGTCGCAATCTTTTTAGTGATAGACAGTTCTCTTTTCCTTTCCGTCCAAATTAAACAGATGATTAATAAAACCATCAATAAAGATAATGTAAAAAAGAAATGTCTAGTGATTTCCATGCCTTCACCGCCAATTTGGAATACTATAGGTAAATTGTATTATTATTCCTTAATTTGGACAATCGTTTCAAGGATTTATCCACCCATTTTTCTTTCAAAACAAAAATGGACTCTATTAAAACTTTTAAAAGTTTTAATAGAGTCCAAACACTGACAACATGTTGACCAATAAGGCTATAAAGAAAATTCCAAGAGCAAAATTGCTCTTTTCACATGGATCCTTCTAATCAACTTATCTGACATTTCCCTATTTAATCTAAAACAGATCAATATTTGAATGTTTAAGAATGACTTTTTAACTCTCCTGCTCTTTGTTCAGAAACAACCAAGTCAAATCCTTCTAAACCGGACATTTTTAATGCGTTTCCAATTCTTCTTTCAATAGTTTCTTTTAATTCTGTTCCTTTCTCTAATGAAATAGGATTCTGAAAGACCATATTAATATTAAATACATCTTCAACATCCTTAGCTACTGGATTAAGAGCAGCGTTTTCTTTTGTTACACTAGCATTAGATTGCGCACATAGGTTCAATAATAATACTTCTATAATCCTTACTTCTCTTTCACTTAATGCATGATCTTTTTTTGAAAGATTTACATTTGTTAAGTTAATCATTCTATGTACTCTCCTCTATGACTATCAATTTCCCTTCAATTGTTGGATGCTGGTTTCAATAGACCCATCGTTTCTTCTATACCATGGGATTGTGTTGAATATCTTACCAGTATTTATTCTAACTTTTCCCATTTTATCCTTCTTCATTTTTTCTTTTCACTCTTATTCTCCTTCTATGCAGCTATTTGCTTGCCCCATTCCATGTTTGAAAAACGAATGTCTTACGATGTTTTCTAGAGTTGGATCAGCGCAACCAATGTCATTCGAGCTTGAGTGAGTCATGGATAAAGCCTAGACAACCATTATTGTAATGAAGGAATAAAAGAATATTGGAAGAAAGGAAGAAAGGTTGGTTGCAATGAATATAACAACCAACGTATATTTCCATTTTGACGGTTTTATAAACTCGACCTAAATATGATTTGGCTTAGAGTGGAAGGGGAGAATAAAAAGGCTATGAAATCTTATAAATGGATGGGGAGTTTGTCGATCGGCTTCATATGAGTATCCTGAAAAGGGAGTTTTTTCAAAAGGGAGAAGGCTAATTAAAAATAACCTAGGTTTGAAGGAAAGTGTTTGGGAGTGGAAAGGGTCATGGTCATTCAAGTATGTGAATACCATCCCCTTCCCCTCCTTCTGGCTCCACTCCCTAAAAACCAACACATCCCTATTCTCGCACCACTTTATAATAAGAGCCTGTCTTTGAATTAAAAACAACAATCATCTTAGAGTCCTTGATTTCAATCAAGTATCTCTTACCTTCTTCTGTCTTGATGGTTTTGGGAGTTTTTCCATCCACTACATCAACATTCTCTTTTTCTTGAATGTAGATAACCGCTTTAAGATAGGAATATTGAGGTAGTGAAAAGATATAGAGCATTAGAACGAATAGAAGCAAAATAAAACTTATAGAATTTTTCCACGTAGAAGTTTTGGGTTGGTCTAAATCACTGATACCACTAAAAGCAATGTAAATCACAATCAATAGAATAGGTGCAAGCAAATCCCAGTGTGTGAGGAATGCATACTGTCTGGAACTGACACCCATAAATAACACTTCACCTAATGAAATAACTATCATCGCCACAATAATGAGTATCCTGATTCTCATAAATTTCCCCTTTATCTACATCTAACTAACAAGAAAACTACTGATGTATCATGGATGCCAACATCAAACCAAACCCTATTTCTCTATTCAAATCTAAATCTGCCTCTACTATTAAGTAAGCTATCTTTCTAATAGTTTCTCTATTCAAAAAGACATGGACCAAATAATTTACTTAATTTTACCAGTAGTTGAAACATCTGTATATTTGTTAATGTTGAGAGGAGACCTATACACGTGAGGTGAGAAATTGGACGTGAATACGAAAACACAAATGGCTAGAAGGAATGTACTGTTAGCATTAGTAACAGGTTTGCTTATTATTTCCATCTTACTCTTCATCTGGCAAAAGAATGAATATCAAAAAGACGTAATCAGGCAATACATTTTAGATCATTCGTCTACTTCTCACCAGTTATCACAAGCATTATCTGATTTTGAAAAAAACAAAGATCAAGAAATCCTGGCTAATCAGCTTGAATGGATACGTTTTTACCATTATCCTCATATGTCGAGGACTTATGGAAATGAGAAATATATTGGTAAGTATGTTCCGTTTCTCTCTAATTATCATGACTCCCTGCAATCGGTAGACCAAGTATTAGTGGATGCGATGAACAGTGCCCACCACGGATCTCTCACAGAAAAGCAGATTCGCTCCTTACAGGAAACCAGAAAATTCCTCCAAGCTTTTGATCAAGCGGTCGCAAGAAAAGATTTTTCATCTGTTAGCCTTTCCGAGTTAAAGGACCGATTGGATAAGTTTTATGCCACATACCCTAAGGAATAAATGAAGGTTGTTCCCTAACCTTAAGGAACAACCTTTAAGGTTGCATCCGATTTATTTTTTTGGATGGTTTAAACTCTCTACTGTAGCCAATAGATTCTAATACGGATCTTGGGGGCTATTTGCCGGATTATGAAGTTTTTTTTGATTTCCTGCTTCTCAAATGTATAAGCAGATATGCAGATCGAATTCAGTTGGAAAAACCACTGCTCTTGTAATTGTGCTATGCAGGTACTCCAAAAGAGAACGGCTTAATGCTAAAACTGTCTCTTTTTCCAATTCAATTCGATATCCAATTCTTATTCTACCCTTCACCAAGAACTAACGTTGAAAGGAAGATTCGAATATTTATACAAACGTTTAAACGAAGAAAAGAAGAAACCTTGATTGAAAAAATTATCGAACTAGTGTTGTTGGGATTTGCCTACTTTCGGCTTAGTCAAATATCTTCCTACGTTTATATGTATGGTCACCGCGTGAATGTTTAGGAAGTGTATTCTTTACACCGATATATATAAACATAAAACGAAGGAACGAAGATTCGAAGGAAGAAAAGAAGAAACGTTGGATGTGATTTATTGATTTGTGCGGATTTTAAGAATTGAATCCAACACCGTTGATAGCCCTGTGTCATCTTTTGAATTTTCACTCCCTACACTACCATTGTTGGAAAAGTTACTAATTACTATTTTTTGAGGCAGACAACCTAGTAACAATAAAGAATCGTGCCACCTTTATTAAGGAGATTAATAGGTTCATCTATTTAATAGATGAGATCCAATCCTTACATAATCCACGACTGATACGAATTAATTCAATATTTTATTCTCCTCTATATTTCTAAAGATTAAATATAATAGATTTACGTATAAAATTTGAATTTATTGTCTATTCTGTAGCTAGTAATGAATTTCTTCGCTTTTAAACTCCCCTCTTTGATTTATAGATTTTATATAGCAGTTCCTTTGATAGATAAACGAAGGAAGAAAAGAAGAAATAAAACAACGTTTATTGATTGGAATATAGATTGTTTGTTAATGAGGATTGTTCATCTCGCTCTTTAGGCCAATTTGTATTTGAAAACACTTTCCCTGGTGATGGTTTTTTTACTACAAATTAGACTTCCTTATACCGACTTGCAATGGTTTTGTTCCCCAATCAAGATCTCATACATTGGATTTCAGATATTCGGTCACTCGACACTCTATCAATAGGATTACTATGAATATTAGGCTGCCTGAATCTATCTTGTTTAATTCTTGCATAGAAATCCATGATACAATTTTTGTTAGAAGAAAAGAAGAAAGGAAGATTTAAAACAACGTTTCTATATTGTTGGACAGATTATACATATTGATTCTATTCCCATAGTTATTGCAAAGGATGGAGCAGATTTCTAGTTAATCTACTTCATTGATTCCTATTAATATTTTTCTTCCCTTGGATACCATCCCCCTTTTCTTGATCTCTCCTCAAAACTACTTATCCCACCTTTCAGTTAAGTTAATAATAGATAATTTCATCAAAGAGAATGAGATAAGTAGATTAGAAGAAACCAACGTTTATAGATACGAAGAAATATTTTTTTCTTCGTCTTGTTTATGTTACTAAAAACACAGACCATTCTTTGCAGTTCTTTTAATCATACTAGTTTAGATTTCCTCGTTGAATCATACTAGGAGGATTCTTGACCTGGTTATGAAATGGCAATTCGATTTATGGGAATATACGCACATAATTCAAGGAATATCTTGTTCCTCCTTAACAAAATCTACTATTTAGTTTAAAATATACAAAGAAAAGAAGAAAAGAACGTTGGAAGAAACGAAGGTGAAAAGATTGGCAATTACAATAACGATGGGAATTCAAAAAGGTGGTTGCGGAAAGTCCACGACCACAGGAATTCTTTCACACTTACTGACTGAAAATGGGTACCGTGTTTTGGCCGTCGACATGGACTCTCAAGGAAACTTGACTGAATTACTTTCTGAACAGCCCTCCAATGAATTCATGGGAAAATCCGTCCTAGAAGCTATGCAGCATAACAATGTTGACGAATTTATTGTCCCTATAAGTGATAAGCTTGACTTGCTTCCAGCCAATAACTTTCTGGCTACATTTCCAAGATGGATTTATACAGGAAAAACCTATTCGGGTGACACGATTCCATTCAAAGGGAACCCAAGTTTGATACTAGACGAGGCATTGGACCAGGTAAGGGAGAAATACGATTTTATCGTGATTGATACCCCACCATCCTTAAGTGAACAAACCACAAACGCGCTGTGTGCGAGTGAATTTGTCGTTGTACTTTTTGAATGCTCCAACTGGTGTTATTCTGCCATCCCTAACTTCATGGATTCTGTAGAGGGAGCTAGAAATTTCAGCAAGCGTGACACGAAGGTTGCGGGCATTCTCCGCACCATGAATGACGTCCGCAGAAGTGACGCAAAGGCGTTCAATGAAATGATTCAAGAAGATTATCCTGAGGAAGTGTTTGAAACCATCATTACTCGAAAAGCTCCCGTTGGAAGGCTATCCCTTTATGGCTTTAATGGAAATTCAGAACTGAAGCAGGCATTGGATCAATATGAAAGTTTCTACGAGGAGTTGATAGAACGTGTCAAAGGTTAATGACATCAAGAATATGAAGCGACAACAAAAGGTAATTTCTCCTACTCAAGCATTAGCTGAAATGGTTGGAGAAGATGAAGCTAAAGAAGAAAAAAAGATTAGTAGAAAAGAAGAAATATTGGAACCAATAAAGGTCGAAACGAACCAACCAAGAAAGGAAGATTCCAAGGTGGAAAGAAAGCGTGTTTCTTTTGATTTACGTACGGACCTACATAAGGAACTGAAAATGCAATCTCTCATGCAGGAGAAAAATATTTATATCTTGATTGAAGAAGCTTTGGAGAAGTATTTAAAAGAAAATAAATAGTCGTAGTACATAATGGAGGATGTTGAGTGCATCCTCTTTTTGATTGCTTGATTCTTCCATGAAGATTTTTTTGGATACCCCAACTTCGTTTCCTGCTTTCTCCAATGAGTGAGTTATTTCAAATCATCTAGTCGTTAATATGAAATTCCCCAAAACAAAATGGTTTCTTCATAGGAAGAAACGTTTATTCCAAGAAACCTTCTTTTTATTAATTGAATATGTTTTCATAAAAGAACTTCCTTCTATATCTAAGTAATGAACTTTGTGCAGCTCGTATTAATATGTACGTTGTTCCATTAGAGTAATATATTGCTAAACAAAGCTGCCTAGCCCTGCGAAAGGATTGTACCTTATCGTTGAGGATTAAAAAAATCTATTCTAAATCTTTCACCGGAGTGCACTTTATTAATTTCAATTGGAAGTATCATGGAGTATGAATTTTTTAGAATCCTTTATTATTTGACCCTACACTATCTAAAAAGATTAGAATCTTCGTTGTTTCCAAGAAACGTTTATTTCTTCGTTTATTTATTGTTATTATGAAGTCCCTAGTCATTATCCCTCATACAGATACTCTGATAAATCCAAAACAAATAGTCCCTTTTGTAGAATACAATGAGCGTTGAACTTCAAATGCCAATTATACATCTTCTTTTAATTTTCTTAATTGAGTAAATACTCCAGAATGGATTACAAAGACCTAAGAGTTTTCGATATTCGCTCTTTTGTTTATAGAATGAAAATCATCAACTCTTAAGAAATCTTTCATACAAAACTGGATTACCATGAAGAATATTTACATATCGAAAATGTAACCATTAATCTCTACCTAAATTCTAAGTGGCCCAACAACTATTACCTGTTACCAATTTTACTTTGACCGTATGACATCCTCCTCTCTGAAGTTAATAACAAATTCAAAATTCAGAAGAAAGATTTATTCCAATGAATAAACGTTTTTTTCTTCGTTTCTTCTATAATTTTTCTGGAAATGGATTTGAGATTGATTGTTAAGTGTAAACCCCATACTTTTCTATATAGCTTATTGATGGTTTCAGAGAGCGTCTTTTACCATTAAATTGGGTTAACTATGAGAATCGAACGTTTATTTTTTCGTCTATTGTTTGAATCCAAGTGGGACCGTAATCTTTTTTTCTACAGAAAATATATATGAATATGAAAACTTCCCCCGCGAAAGTTCTCATCTATCAATGTCACAAAACAAACATCATATCTATAAACGAAGATTGGAAGAAAGGAAGAAACGTTGGAACTAATATGAAGGTTAAATATATGTTGAAGAAAACATTACCAGTGTAAAGTAGACAACTAGAGATATCATAAATTTTCAGTAACCATAGAATAGAAATTCTTAATTAAATCTAAGATGTTCTCAATAAGAATCATACATTCGAAAGAAGATGCTAAAGAAGAGTTAACCAAAAGCTTAGGCTAAGTGGATCTGTATTAAATCAGTAATGTAGAAATCACTTTTTGTATGTTATTCAAACTTCTCCTACACAATGACCATTCTTCATCGATTCATAACATTTCCTACTTATTGAATAAAGGAAGGTTCGTTCCTAAGAAGAAACGTTTATTTCTTCGTTTATTTTTCGGAAACTGATGATCACCTCATGCTATGCTGCATTTTTTTGTACTAACTTCATGTAACCAATAATGTCCGTGATTACAGTTTTCCTCAAACAATACTACTAATCGGATGAAGATCTAATTATTAGGCTGGGATAAAATATTAAGGAGGGAACGAATATTCGAACGTTCGAAGAAAGGAAGAAACGTTTAAAATATGGTGAGAGATAGGATCAAATTCAATTTGAAATTCTTAGTTCTTGCCTTACAGGACTTATCTGTAATTCCTACTACTAATTAGATGGGGACCATTACAAAATGGATTATATTATTTTACTTCCTGAATGAAAGATTTCCATCCCCTTTGAATTAGCTCTTATACAATCGCCAAAATATATAGCCTGATTCCAAGAAGAAATGTATCAATTCAAAACAAGTAAGACTATACTTCACATGAAGATTTTTCTTATCTTAGTTAACATCCACTTCGTCTCAACCACCTCGCAATTGTCCTAATATCATAAAAATAATATTTTCATTAAAGAATATTTCTTCTTAGGAAGAAACGTTTATTACTTCGTTTATTCATCATAATGTTTAAAATCACCTTTTTGTTTTCTCTTTCTTGTTATTACGGGTGTCTTTGATATTCCACGGCATCTGGATCAGAACGATGGAAAGAGAGTGGTAAGAATAGGATCATGGATTTTTCAAATGGATGACTTATGCAGAACCCCAAGAAATATGTTTTGAAGACCCTTAAAAGAATAAACGTTGTTTTCTTCCTTTAAAGATTTCTTCTTATTGATAGAAACTTAAACTCATAGGTAAGTATTTCTTCCATGAAATTTAGGGGATGTATTTAGACAGCTTTTCTCAGATAAATCACCCTAAACTCTCTGCATTATTACAGGGTCCTTAAAAATTAGGGAGGTGAGAAGTGATTATTCCCCCGCTCGTTTAAAGTCTACTCAAACAAACATTAGAAGAAACGAAGATTGGAAGAAACGTTTAAAAGAAGGAAGTTAGAAATCATTGTATCAAGATAAGTAAATCACAATAGCTTGCAAGTATGTTAAAGGCTAATTAAGGCATTCACCTATTTTCAACAACACCCTTATAGGAGGAACTGATTTTCCTCTAAGGAATTCAAACATTCTACTTTAAATTAAGTGGTTGATAAAGATTTTGAATCTATTCCATGTAGGGTCGAATGTACTCGTTTAAAGTCACATAATTTATTTGCTATTAATTTTTTCAACACCATCAAATCATCTATGTCAGCTTGAACGAGTTCCTCTTAGCTTTTCTTATTGAAAGCAAGACGTTTACGAAGAAATAAAATAAGATTCATCCAGTCCACCCGTTGGTCAGTAAAAAGATTTCTCACCAACAGGGAAAAGGAGCGGGATAGTAAATCGGGTTAAAGTTTGAATAAACAAACGTATAAAGGAAGGTTCGAAGAAAAGAAGGAACCAACGTTGGAAGGTTGTTTTATTTTGGATTACGTATCAAAATTTAATCTTACATTATGGGTTTAGCCACTAAAAAATAGATTCATCTATCGCCTTAAACACAATGATGATGAATCGCACAATGTGAACCATATCTCAGGGTATTTGATAAGACCAGGGATTTAGTTATAGGATTTTGTGCAGGATGTGAAAGCAAACGTCTATTTTATACGGGGATGTGCAACTTCCATCCTAAAGTTGAACAGAAATGGAGAGTGAAGGTGTGAAAGCAAAATCAAACCATGAGTAGTGTCATTGAAAAAACGGCAAATTTTAGATGAAAGAGGATCCGGCTATCCTAAATTGTATGATTATCGATTCTTCGATTTTGAAATAGCGTAACAAGTGCCTTTTCATTTGGTTAATCCTCTATCATATCCTTTACAACCATTCATTAAATCTTCATTTAAGAATCCTTTCTGGTAATGAGTAATAAAGAAGCATAAGCCTCCATATAGACTTGTATACGATTTGTATTTATTAAAATTATCCCTTTATACAATTCTCTCGTAAAAATACAACACCCGTAAAATTCTCATTAGTAATAAAAATTTTCAATAGTAATAAAATAATACAGTAAATAATAGGCTCACTTGGGAAAAGAGGGGTGAGACCACGATTCCCAAGATTCCGAGCCTTGGGCTAAGATCGCCTTTATCGTCATTTCCACTTGTTCAGAAAACAAGGAGTGATGGATTCACATTTACACACGTTAAGGGTTGCTATATTCCCATTTTCACAACTCTATAAGAAAATTTTCCCCAAATCCACAAGTGCATTACCGATATACAATATTAGAAAAAAGAATCCCTCCGCGCTATTTGCGAAGGGATTCGTACGTTTTATGGCCATAAATTGGTTCCAGTGTCACATAAGGGACAGTGGAGCCGTTGTGAACTCAAGCCGAAAAGCCCTGTGAAAATTCATTTTTTTCACAAGGCTTTATTATGTATTCAACAGTTGGAAAAGAGCGGGCTTTTGGCCAGTCTTCATATATTCCCTCATGTTGGCTTCGTGAATCATCCCGTACGGAAGCTCCTCGAGGGCATGAGGAAGGAATCTTCGGAACGCTTCTCGGAAGAAAGCGCCAATCGAGAAGAAATGGAAGGTACCTTTTCGTTTCCGTTCTTCCTCGATATGGTTTCCAATGTTGTCCATCGTCTGGATGAAGAAATTTTTGATGAACAGATTCCTAGTCGAATAGCTGTTGCTGCTATCTAACAGATATTGAAGTTTGTTGACCACCTCTTGCTTGAAGGAAATCATCACGTCTAAGCCGTCCTTCGGTTTATAACGGATTTTGTGTCCATCTAGGAAGTAAGTCAGTTCCTTTGATAGCTTGGCCATCAAAGGATGGACTTGGAATTCGTCGGTATTTTCTTTCACGCACTCTGGTTTCAATTTGAACGTAAATTTTTTCACCCACACCTGGTGGCCACGGAACTCTACCCCCACCGTTTCCATGTCAAACAAGGCCTCCAAAATCACGAGAATTTTTCGGACGCCCTTGGCATTTTTGTTCAATTGTCCCTTCAAGGTCTTCATCGTACGCTCTTGCACGATGTTGCCGATTTCCCCTGTTTTGCTGTAGCCCATTCCGGTCCTAAATTGATTTAGCAGAGATAGAAGAAGCTCGATCCCCTCTGGATTGGCTGTGCGCACGAATTCTCCGATGATGTTCGTCTCAAAAAGAGAGTGCGGGATGACGAGATAATTGAGTAAACCTCCGTTTTTTTCCGGGGTGTTGTACTTTTCCACATCCTTCAACACGAGGACTGGCAATCCTTCATGGATTTCCTCTCTGATGAAATGATGGTCTTCCAAATACTTCTTTCCACCCCAAAGAGTAGAATAGGAGATTCCTAGTTTCCTAGACCAGGATGCCAAATTGTATTCCTTCAGGACCCCACGCTGGTTCCCTTCTTGATCAAGCTGTTTCAACATCGTCAAGTATACGGCGTAGGCGGAAGCAGGAGGGCGCTCGTATGATTCGTCACGCAACAGACGGAATTCTTCTAAAATGGCGTGGTGCATGCGGAAACCATCGATTTTAATCGTAGACTCTTTCATTCTAAACCCTCCTTTTTCACCGTATTTATTAGTAAGATTATAGCAAACTGGTAGATTAGGGAATTTTGTCCTTTATTAGAGAGAAAGAAAAGTTGCACAAACCAGGTTAAACCCTTGTGGCTGCTGGGATGGATAGATTCGTAAATATTTTTTGTGAGACAGGAAACGTCAAGGTTTGCACCTTTATTTGCATATTGTGATGGCAAACGTCATCATCTCTCAAACATGATTGCCTCATAAATCTTATCAAATTAGGATGTTGACCTACATTCGTAAGGGGTAAACATATGACTTGCACAAGAGATTGTGCAACCAGTGGTGAAAGTAAACGTCATGTTTCTACAAAAAAATGAAAGATAGGGAGTTCTTCTGCAGTTATAAATCTTGGAAGATGAAGGAGCGTCGCTAGCATGAACGAAAGTCCATGCAATGTCTAGACGTTTGAAACCAATCTAGCAAGACTAGTTATTTTAGACATGGTTACTATTAATATATGAAAAGATTCTTGTTTAGGGGCGTGGAGATGAAAAAAATTTTATAAATATGAAAAATGTCGAAAAAAAGTGGGAGCGAGAGGATCAAAGCTGTTTTATCTTTAAAATTGTGCACTATGTGAAGGTTAACGTCATGAACGAACCAGATGTGTGCATATTGTAAACGGAAACGTCATATTATGTGCAATTTAACTTCCTCTTCACGGTTAAGCTTATATCCCATGGTGCATGGGCCACGGGTATGCTCCTTCTCTATTTATGTTGGACGATTAAACAAGCGATAGCCTTTTAGGCATAAACAGTCAGAGAGTGATGTTACATAAGAATGGAAAGGATGGTATATGCCAACAAAGTTCCCACGTGCTATGTAAAAACGGATAAGTTGCAAAGATCCCTTGAAGGCTTTCTTTAGGGGAGCTCATTTTACTTTGGGAAAAATGTAGAATTAATGAAAGAAAAATCATTTGATTCAAGGATCTATTCGTAAAAAATCAACTTCTATAAAGAAAGCAATATTCATAAAATAAATCAAAAGTAATAAAAGAATCAGTACTAATAGGCTCCAAAAACAAAATGGCCGATGAGCCTTACTACTCTAGCATTTCCCTCAAATAGGATGGGGTATCTAGATGGAATCTTCACACATTCACACCTATACCAGGATAGTATCCACTTTTTCAAAAAGATGTGAACGGTATCCTCACATATTCAGAGGGATTTATAGATGATACTCACTTTCCCACAAGTAATGATCCGTTATAAGGTAGGACAAAAAAATCAACCCCCAGTGCAAAATGGGGGTTGTTTCATGGTTATGAAGAAAATAGTGCGATAATAGGGGTGTTTCATTGTGAATAATCAAGGATGGAAGTAACACGAATAGCCCTGTGAAAGGCCATTTTTTTCACAAGGCTTATGTTTATGTATTCAATAGTTGGAAGAGGGCGGGTTTCTGACCGGTCATCATGTATTCCCTCATGTTGGCTTCATGAATCATCCCATACGGAAGCTCCTGCAGGGCATGAGGCAGGAATTTTCGGAACGCTTCTCGGAAGAAAGCGCCAATGGAGATAAAGGTAAAGCTGCCTTTTCGCGCTTTTTCCTGCTGGATGTGGGTCCCGATACGGTCCATCGTCTGGATGAAGAAGTCCTTGATGAACAAATTCCTAGTCGAATAACTATCTTGTTGATCTAACAGGTATTGCAGCTTGTTGACCACCTCCTGCTTGAAGGAAATCATGACGTCTAGGCCGTCCTTCGGTTTGTATCGAATCTTGTGTCCATCCAGGAAATAGGTCAGTTCTTTTGCTAGCTTGGCCATCAATGGATTCACCTTGAACTCGTCGGTGTTTTCTTTCACGCACTCCGGTTTCAGTTTGAAGGTGAATTTTTTCACCCACACCTGATAGCCACGGAACTCCACCCCCACGGTTTCAATGTCGAACAGAGCCTCCAAAATCATGAGGATTTTTCGGACCCCTTTGGCATTTTTGTTCAATTGTCGTTTTAGAGTCTTCATCGTACGTTCCTGCACAATGTTGCTGATTTCCCCTGTTTGGCTGTAGCCTATCCCGGTCCTGAATTGGTTCAGCAAAGAAAGAAGCAATTCAATTCCCTCTGGATTGGCTGTGCGTACAAATTCCCCGATGATGTTCGTCTCAAATAGGCTATACGGGATGGTGAGATAGTTAAGGATTCCCCCATTCTGTTCCGGAGTGTTGTATTTTTCGACATCCTTTAACACCAGAACTGGCAGCCCTTCATGGATTTCTTCTCGGATGAAATGATGATCTTCCAGATACTTCTTTCCACCCCAAAGAGTAGAGTAGGAGATTCCTAGTTTTCTTGCCCAGGAAGCCAAGTTGTATTCCTTGAGTACGCCACGTTGGTTTCCTTCTAGGTGCAACTGTTTCAATAGCGTCAAGTATACCGCGTAGGCGGAAGCGGGAGGTCGCTCGAATGATTCGTCACGCAACAGACGGAATTCTTCTAAAATCGCATGGTGCATGCGGAAACCATCGATTTTGATTGACTCTTTCATCCAAACCCCTCCTTTTCCACCCTTTTTGATAGTAGGATTATAGCAAACTGACAGAATAGGAAATTTTGTCCTTTATTAGAAGGTTGTGAAAGTTGCACAAGGTGTTCAAACCCTTGGGACTGTAAGGGTGTATGAGTGGGCAGAATTTTTTCAAGAGACAGGAAACGTCACGATTTTCCCATCGGTTTGCACGGTGTGAAAGAAAACGTCATGTTAGAAATTAATGAAACCTCGTAAAATTAAGGTTTTTTCATAGAATCGTCGAGTCTTCCGGTCTAAGTTGCACAAAATCTGTGCAACTTATCGTGAAAGGAAACGTCAAGATTCCTCATATTTTTCAAGTATGGAAGAGTTTTGTTTTCATTTCGAGTTCAGTTGGTTTTGTGCATGTTGTGAAGGAAAACGTCAATTAGTCAGGGGAACTTTTAGAAATGTGCACGATGTGAGAGAGCTATTTTATCGAAGGAATGTGGATAGCTGTTGAAAAAAGGCAAGATCCATGATGGAGCTGGCGCATACTTAATCCTACTAAACCAAGTTTCGTGCAGTTTGTGAAAGGAAACGTCACTATCAAAGTGTGATGCACAGGGAGAATAATTGCGTGGGTTCTTTTGGCTTCATTGTGCGGAATGTGATAGCAACCGTCATAATTACATATAGGCACATTGCACAGTTACAGTTCTCTCAACAGGGAAGGAGAAAAGCATTGAATAGGAGACTGATTCACATCAATCTTAAGGAAAAACCGCTAAAAAGTGCTGAACTCATTGTGCAGTTTGTGAAAGCAAGCGTCCAGTTCAAGTGCAAAAACGGATGAAGGAACGAAATCTGCACACAAAAAACTTAGGGAAACAGGACAGATTACATATTTGTGCATGTTGTGAAGGGAGACGTCATTTTTATCTGTGTTGTGCAGATTATTGATTAAACATCGTTGTAATGTTGGATTTTGATCGCCCGTTTTGTTGAAATTCTTCTTATACAAAAGGGGGGGGCGTTTAACAAGGTATAGTGAATGTATGGTATTGTAAAATTTAGTAAGTGGCAGGATGATTGAATATCAATGAATAGAGTGGATGAGGGGAAATATGGAAAAGATTTTACATGAAATAGCTCATTTGATTATCGGTACAGAAAAAAGAATCATCATTGGGATATCGGGACATGGTGCATCTGGAAAAACAACGTTCGCTCATAATCTTGTAAATATTTTAGGACAAGAGAATGTGAATTATGTCAATACAGACACCTATATCATAGGTTCTAATCTTAGGAAATACACTTTAATCGACTATGAATATAAAAAGGAACACCATCGTGATAAAATGACAGCTTGTCATCCTTTAGCTCATCATATATCTGCTCTAGAGAGAGACATTCAAATGATAAAAGATGGTGTAGATGTTTATACAATTGGTACGAATTATACAAAGAGCACCTTAATTTCTTCGCAAAACAAAATAAATATAGTAGAAGGTATGACCGTTGCCTTTACGGATCTTGATTTCTATGAACTAAAGATATACCTATATACAGATGGAGAAACCGAATTAATGAGAAGGAGTATACGTGATGTTTCTGAAAGAGGAACAGATATTTCTTACCTTAGAAAATCTCATGAAGAGCGTAGAATTCAATATGAGATATTTATGCATCCGTATCATAACAATTTTGATATTGTTATCAAAAATTCCAATGAAAACTATACACTTGAAAAGTGGTGTATTCCTAAGCTTGTGTAAAAATGTGCATGTCGTAATGGGAGCGTTAATCAAAGTAGGATTCTCGCTCTATTTTTATACTGAAAAGAAAAAAGTAGCTATCGTACAAAATGGCCAGGTTGTTTTTACAAAACAGTCCTTAGGGGGAAAGATGTGGATTTTAAAGAAAGCAAGGTTCAATGTATAAAAATTAGACCTATAACTATGGATGATTATAGATTTGTATTAAATTGGAGTAAAGATGACACTTTTTGTTCAGCAAATGGTTGGGAAAAAAACAGAAATGAGGAAGAACTTTTTAGATGGTGGCATCAATGTGTACATAATATTTCTAATGATTTCATTCGTATGGGTATAGAATTAGAAGCAAGGTTAATTGGTTATGCTGACTTAGCATTTATTAAAGATAATCAAGCTGAATTAGGCATTGCAATTGGTGAGTCTATATTATGGGGTAAAGGAATTGGATATAAGTCTAGTATCAGTATGATGGATTATGCGAAAGAGCATTTAGGAATTACAGTTTCTAATGCTGAAACACATGAAGCGAATAATCGTTCGAGAAAAATGCTTGAGAAAATAGGATTCAAAGAAATTAGTAGGATTGGTAGTGAGGAATATTTAGGAACGGAAAGCAAACTAATTCAATATAGGTTTTATTTTTGCAGCTAATTCTCATTTTCTACTAAAGAGTCCGTTTAATTGAAGATGTTGGATGTTAAGTTAATTTATTTCGTAAAAGGATTATCCACCTTTAATATTCAATAAACAAATTAGGACTAAAATTGTTTGGAGGGCTCCTTATTAGAACAGTAGTTAATAGAAAAATGAGACTTAAAACTACTCAAATTATAGGATTAGTTATTATTGCTTTGGTTATAGTGGGAAATTTTAATGCTATTTATAATGCGATTAATAAATTTTTTGTTCAACACACTATAATAGAGTCAACCGTTATCAAGACTTTAACAGTTCATGAAATTGATCAACTTGAAACTAAACAAGAGAAACTTGCACAAAAATATGATAAAACAACAACTGAATGGCTCCATGAAGAGATTGAGCAGGGTGCATTCCTTATGAGACGCAACGGTTATTCATTTCTTTTACATAATCCTGAATATGATTCAGCAAAAATTAAATATACAGTAACACAGTACAAAATTAATGGTCAAACAGTTGATTTTATTAGTAATAGCATAATATTACAAGTTCATTCGGAAAAAGGTTGGAAAGAGTACAAACCTGATTAAAAATTTTCTTAACGAGTATCTACCTTCGCTCTTGCCATCAGAAGACAATTGTTACTACTTCAAAAGAGCGTGGTTTTTTTATCAAAGATCGCACTCTCTTTTTTTCGTTTAATGAAACTGAGAACTTATTAAGGAGATCATGTAAATGAGTATGGCAACCTATATTGGCTTGAATTTTGAAGTAAAAATCAATGAATATTATACGGAGGAAGAAGTTGAAATTGATTATGTTTTCTCTGATGAAGAAAATCGTAATGTAGTTCAGCAGAAGCATTTTACTACCCCGTATATTTATGAAGTTTCTGAAAAAGGTCATCCTATTTGGCAAATGAATGAGGATCAAAGGATTCATTCACCCCATAACTACGAAAAATCTAAAAAAACTTTTCTCTATTTATGTGACCTACTCAAACAGTTGCTTCCAAAGGGCGATTATTGTGAAATCTATATTTGCTGGTTGGGTGAAGAAGATGAAGAGCGGGAGAAAATTACGGAAATTCATTTAAATAATCTTCAGATTAGAAGCATAGATATTGAAGAAAAATGTTTCATCAGAGTAGAAAACTAATGTCGTTATGAAAATAGGAAAGTGATTTGGCGTTTCTTGGAAGGAGAAATGCTTTTTATTTTGCATAAAACAGAAATATACAATAAAAATGTTACTATTTTTAATAAAAAAATATTGTAAAACGATAAAAAATTCATTAAAATCAATATCATAATAAAGAGGTGAGGTGCTACTTATGGAAAAAGTAACAACATTGTTTTTAAAAATAGCTGTTTTTCTTTTAGGCGTCCCTGTACTGGCTCTGTGTATCTTTTTAGTGCCGGAGATGGCGACTCTTGCAGCAAAAATGCTTCCAGAGTTTGCTCTAATAAAATATCTCGTTTTCATCGGGTTTGATGCATCGGCGATCCCTTTTTACTTTGCTTTGTATCAGGCTTTCAAACTCTTACGCTATATTGACAATAATCAAGCTTTCTCGGATTTATCTGTAAAAGCTTTAAAGAAAATCAAATACTGTGCCATTACAATCAGTATGTTGCATGTGCTAGTTTGGCCGCTCTTCTATATCTTTGCGGAAGTTGACGATGCACCAGGAGTGATCTTGGTCGGATTGGTTGTTCCTTTTGCTTCGATGGTTATCGCAGTCTTTGCGGCTGTTCTCCAAAAACTTTTACAAGAAGCCATTACTATAAAATCAGAAAATGATTTAACGGTCTGAGGTGAATAACAATGCCAATGATAATCAATATTGATGTCATGTTAGCCAAAAGGAAAATGAGCGTAACCGAACTTTCGGAGAAGGTGGGAATAACAATGGCGAACCTTTCTATTTTGAAAAATGGAAAGGCAAAAGCGATTCGATTATCCACTTTAGAGGCCATTTGTAAGGCTTTAGAATGTCAGCCTGGAGATATTTTAGAATACAAAAGTGCCGAAGATAGTTAAACATTGTGGAGGAAACTACTAATAATTATTAGGAGAGGGATAACGATGGACATTACCAATTTAATTAGGGAGAATAAGGCTAACCCTCATGAGCTGGAGAGAATGTATAGAAACGACCCGAAAGCTTTTAAAAAGTCCTTCTCACACGCATGGAAACAATATCCTGATTCTCAGGTTCTTGACGTTTGGAATGAAAGATTGCATTTTAAGGAGAAGGCCAATAGCGAAACCTCTTCCTTCCTTCAAAAAGGCTTCTTATTTATGGGCATTTTAGCCATTTTGGCCGGAATAAGCACTAGGATCATTTTCCATTTTGTCGAACAGGAAGCCATTGCTCCCATTAACCTGGCCTTTGGTATAATTCCCTTTATTGCGGCCTATTTTGTTTACAAGAATACTCCGAAAAAAAGTGTTATTTATTCCCTTGCTGCATTGTTCTTAATTTCCGGTGTGTACCTGAATATGCTGCCATTAAAGTATACAGATAGTATTATCCTTGCCTATTTACACCTGCCCCTATTCTTATGGGTATTGGTAGGGCTTGCATTTACAGGAAATGAATATTCAACAGGCAGTATCAGATTAGCTTATCTTAAATTTAACTTGGAATATGGGATTCTCTACGCCAGCATGGCCGTTAGCGGAATGGTTCTAGCAGCATTAACCATGCAGTTATTTAGCTTTGTTGGTTTGGATATCGAAGACTTCTATTTTAGTAATGTCGTTTTATTTGGTGCGGCCGCTCTCGCGATTGTGGCTGCATACCTGGTATCCATGAATCTTAAATTTGCTAAAAATATTACACCCTATCTAGCGAAAATTTTTAGTCCACTTGTCCTGGTCACCTTGTTGGTCTATCTTATAACGGTTATATGGGTCGGGAAAAATCCATTCTTGGACCGCCATTTCCTGATAGCCTTCAACGGAATTCTGCTTGGTGTATTGGCTGTTACTATATTTTCCATTACCGAGAGCGATTCAGATGAGAAAAAGAACCTATCAGATTATATAAATTTTGCCTTAATTGTTCTTGCGCTAATCATTGATAGTGTGGCTTTGTCTGCCATTGTGTTCAGACTTTCTTCTTATGGGATGACGCCTAATAGACTGGCTGTTTTAGGAGTAAACATCCTGATCTGGGCACATCTAATTTGGATTATGCTCTCCTATATGCGTTTTCTACAAAACAAATCCGGACCATCCACTATTCAAGATGCCGTTACGAAGTATTTGCCGGTCTACGGACTTTGGGCAGCATTCGTTATCTTTGCTTTTCCTATAATTTTTTAATTAGAAAGGTCTGTTAATGTAACGAAAAGCTAATCTTCTATAACGAATAAAAATCCGGTGAGCCGATAACAGAAGACATAAAAAATAGCTTAAAAATAATTACCAAGCAAATGAGTACATCATTCCTTTTAAGAAGTATAAAGACTAAACAAATAATAAGCTGTCATTTGGCAGCTTTTCTTTTTATGCTATAGGGAGATTAGTGTAAAAAAACCTTCAAATTAATGAAGGTAGCTTTAAACGGGTCTAAATTTGTTTTTGAAAAGAATTAAATTTATTACCACAGAAAACAAAATAGAGGAAAAAATGAATATTTCTTCATAGCCGCTTTTACCAAAAATATAGAATGTTGAAAAAGGAGCACTTACTGCAAGTAGTAAACTTATAGGGGGTTTACTTTTTACATTCAAGGTAGCCAGTGAATAATTAAACATAGATTGGGAGACAAAGAGATGAAAAGAAGAGAATTACCGAAAATCCAATTAAGAGATTTAACTCTTTTTGACGTTGAAGATCGTTATCAATGGTGTTTAGATAAGGAAGTAACAAAGCATTTGAATATGCCCGAGAGGTATCCGCCTTTTAGTAGAGAAGAAACTAAAAATTGGATACAAATGTGCATACACAAAACAAATGGATATGAACAAAAAGCCATTGTCACAGAAGAGGGAAAACATATTGGCTGGATTGATTTAAAAAACATCGACAAGTTAAATAAACACGCTGAATTAGGGATTGCGATAGGAGATAAAAACTATTGGGGTAAAGGTTTTGGACTTGCGGCGATGAGAGAAATGCTTTTATCGGGATTTAATGAATTAGGACTTAATAAAATTTGGCTGAGAGTGGAAGTAGACAATGAAAAAGCCATCAAATCGTATAAACGTATGGGCTATGTAGAAGAAGGTATTTTAAGACAAGATAGAGTAAGAAATGGAGAATTTATTGACCGACTTCGTATGAGTATGTTGAAAGACGAGTTTCTACCAAAGGAAGAGATAAAATGAAAAATAGACCTGATCCCATAGAAGCAGCCTTTGGGTTTATTGACAAACATTTTCCTACTTGTCAGGGAGCTATATTAGCTGGGAGTGTTGTTCGTGGACAAGCAACCGAAACCTCTGATTTAGATATAGTGATTTTTGATGAAAGTCTATCTTCTTCTTATCGTGTATCCCTTATCGAATGTGGATGGAATATTGAACTATTTGCACATAATTTATCCTCATACCGATCCTTTTTTGAAAAGGATTGTAACGAAGCAAGACCTTGTATGCCAAGAATGGTAAGCGAAGGGAAGATTTTAAAGGATACAGGTGTGTTGTCGGAAATAAGAAAAGAAGCTAATGATTTATTAGATCAAGGACCCAAAGAGTGGTCAAGAGAAACCATTGATATGAAGCGCTATTTTATCACGGATGCGTTAGATGATTTAATCGGTTGCCAAATTAGAAGCGAAGGAATTTTTATTGCAAATAAACTTGGTGAATTAGTAAGTGAGTTCATTCTTCGTAGTAATCGGAAATGGATTGGATCATCAAAATGGGTGGTTCGTTCATTAGTTCATCACGACAAGAAACTGGCAAATGAATTCGTTGAAGCATTTGACACGTTTTATAAAACAAATGAAATTGATCAGATTGTAAGTTTCACGGATAAAGTCCTTGAACCCTTTGGGGGAAGATTATTTGAAGGCTTCTCTTTAGGGGAAAATTAAACCAATTGTTAAAAACGCTCAGAATGAACTGAGCGTTTCAGACTGTAGACAAACTCTAAGAATTAAGAGTTTGTCTACAGTCTTTTCAATTAAAATAATTTATATACTAGATAATCCGTTGATTTCCGTTCCTGGCGAACGCTTTCCGCGGGGTGAGACTTGAGCCTCCTCAGTCGCTATGCTCCTTGCGGGGTCTCAAGCTTCACACTCCTCCCGCAGGAGTCGTCGCCCTCCACTCCAATCAACTAGTAACCGGTTAATATGGAAGAGGTGACGTACAAAATGATGACAAGAAACCAATTAAATGAACGTGAACAATTAGAAGTGTGGGCGATTGATCAACTTGTGCCTGATGACCATTTAGTACTAAAAAT
>NZ_QBBX01000012.1:47838-126344 GCF_003073175.1 Peribacillus acanthi | reverse complement strand
ATCATACGCCAGCAATGAAGCCCTTTTCGAGGTCCATCCTAAGCAAAAGGTAATCATACGCCGTCAATGAAGCCCTTTTCGAGGTCCTCCTAAGCAAAAGGTAATCATACGCCGCCAATGAAGCCCTTTTCGAGGTCCATCCTAAGAAAAAGGTAATCATACGCCGACAATGAAGCCCTTTTAGAGGTCCATCCTAAGCAAAAGGTAATCATACGCCGCCAATGAAGCCCTTTTCGAGGTCCATCCTAAGCAAAAGGTAATCATACGCCGTCAATGATGCCCTTTTAGAGGTCCATCCTAAGCAAAAGGTAATCATACGCCGCCAATGATGCCCTTTTCGAGATCTATCCTCAGTAAATGGTAATCATACGCCAGCAAATGATGTCATTTTGGAGGTTTACCTTCATCAAAAGGTCATCCAGTAAACAAAATACATACAAAACAGATTTTCCGATTTTTATTTCTTCCGACGCGCTTGTCTGACATCAATTGTGGTAATATTATAAAGGCTTTTATATGTAGGCGTTATTGTGAACACTTTATTTACGGACTAAACAGGTTTGTTTCGTATTTTAAATTAGTAGGTAGGGATATAAATGTCATCTAAGCTATTACGAGGTACCTTCATATTGACGGCGGGCATGATGCTGTCTAAGGTACTCGGTTTGTTGTATGTAATTCCTTTCGATGCGTTAGTCGGGGAAAAAGGATTCGGTTTGTATTCTTATGGATATCTTCCTTATACATTATTTATTAGTATTGCTACAGGCGGTTTACCCTTAGCAGTTTCCAAGTTCGTCTCTAAGTATAATGCGCTAGGTGAGTACGCTGTTGGACAAAAGTTATTCAAGACCAGCATGAAAATCATGCTTTTAACAGGGTTTTTGTCGTTTTTATTATTGTTTGTTCTTTCACAGCCATTAGGTGCATATTATGCAGCCAACGACCATGATTATACTGCCGATGAAATTGCACAAGTGATTCGTGCAGTTAGCTTTGCACTAATTCTCGTTCCTATCATGAGTATTATTCGGGGATTCTTCCAAGGGAATCAATCGATGGCGCCTACTGCAATTTCACAGGTAGTTGAGCAGCTTGTCCGGATTATCTTTTTGTTGGCTGGAGCTTTTATTGTCATGAAAATTATGGATGGTGATATAGTACAAGCAATTAGTGTGGCCACTTTTGCAGCCTTCGTAGGGGCTATCGGTGGTTTAGCAGTACTGCTCGTTTATTGGAAGCAAAGAAAGCCTTATCTTGATGATTTGCTCCTTCAAGATCGTGGTGAAGTAGACATATCAATTGGGGCGATGTATAAAGAAATTCTTCAATCTTCCATTCCTTTTGTTTTCGTAGGAATTGCTATGACATTGTTCCAGTTAATTGATTCCTTCACGTTAGGAAAAGCAATGGCGTCTATAGGGAAAGGGAAAGAAACAGTAGAAGCACTTGGGATCCTTAATATTTCGGCTAATAAGCTTGTGGTAATTCCAATGACATTCGCTTCAGCTTTTGCCATGAGTATTTTGCCGACTGTCACAAAGGCCTTTGTCGAGGGAAAAATGACAACCTTTAGTAGCCAATTGAATCAAGCTTTGCAGGTGTTGTTATTTTTAACCTTGCCGGCTGTTGTCGGTATGTCTATTCTTGCTGAACCTGTTTATTCCGCATTCTATGGATATAATGAACTAGGTGTTGAAGTGTTGATGGTTTATGCGCCAGCAGCCATTTTATTTTCTCTGTTTTCTGTTTCAGCAGCAGTGCTCCAAGGAATCAATCAGCAAAAATTCAGTGTTCTAAGTCTTCTAGTAGGGATATTGATTAAATTAAGCTTAAATATTCCGCTTATCAAACTTTTCCAAGCAGAAGGATCGGTCTATGCTACGACTCTTGGATATTTAGCTGCAACATTGATTAATTTATATATGATTCGCTATTTTACAGGATTCCGCTATCAATTAGTCGTAAGAAGGACTTTGCTGATGTTTATTTTCACAATCGTTATGACAATCACTGTAAAAATTGTCTTCAGTCTAACATCATTAACTCTGGATCCGACTCAAAGGTTTCAAGCTATCCTTGTCATTCTGATTTGTGCTTTATCTGGAGCTGGTGTGTATTTCATATTGGCACTTAAGTCAAAACTAGCACATAGACTTTTTGGCAACCGGATTGAAAAAATACAAAGAAAATTAAAATTAAGAGGCTGACCATTTGGCCAGCGTCTTCACCAATAATATTAGTCTATTTCAAATGGTCCAAAACCAAGTTGCCTTTCAACACGTTGGAGTCTAGTATTTAAACGTTCTTGTCGTCTGTTTATTCTATCGAATTGACGCTCTAAACGTTCGACTCTTCTCTCAAGATCAGAAATGTTATACCCAGGTCCTTGTGGAAATCCCGGTATTGGGATGATTACACCTGGTAGTTGCTGTCGGTGATACATTGAATGACCCCCCATAGGTAAATGACTATGTAACATTGTATGCTTAGAGGGATTGGATGCTTGGGCATCTACCCATAAGGACGAGAAAAGAAAGGAGGATTTCAAATTGAGAATCGATAAATTGTTAGCCAATATAGGCTATGGAAGTCGAAAAGAAGTTAAACAATTACTAAAATCTGGAGCGGTAATCGTCAATGGTACTACCCTTAAAGATGCAAAAGAGCATGTGGATCCAGATAACGATCAAATCACTGTAAATGGTGAAATTGTAGAATATAAAGAGTTCATCTATCTAATGATGAACAAACCACCAGGTGTATTGTCCGCAACAGAAGATGCGCGCCAGGAAACCGTACTTGATATCCTTGAGCCTGAAGATGCTGTATTTAATCCCTTCCCGGTAGGTAGATTGGACAAAGATACAGAAGGATTGCTTCTCTTAACGAATGACGGACAACTTGCACACCGATTGTTATCACCCAAAAAACATGTGCCTAAGACTTATTTTGCAGTCATTGATGGGGAAGTAACAGAGGATGATGTGAAGGCATTTGCAGAAGGTGTTACATTGGATGATGGCTATTTTACAAAACCGGGTGAACTTACTATTTTAAAATCCGGTGTACGATCAGATATTGAATTGATTATCACAGAAGGAAAATTCCATCAAGTAAAACGGATGTTTGAAAGTGTTGGCAAACGGGTCGTCTATCTAAAAAGGGTTTCCATGGGGAATCTGAAGTTAGACGAAGAACTAGAGCTTGGGGAATACCGAGAATTAACAGAAGAAGAATTAGAGATGTTACAAGAGCATAAATAGCCGATGAAACCCAATCAGGACTTCACTGGTTGGGTTTCATTTTGGCCAAAAACAAAACCCCAATAGCAAGGGGCTGCTCTCGGGGTTTCAAAGTGCTATGAAGACATTTTTACTTTTTTCTGTGTAGCCGTCCAAATACCACGGCTGGGGCTTTTTACGAGATTATTGTATGCTAGTACATTTAAGTCGCGTTGAATGGTGCGTGGAGTGATGCCAAATTCTTCGACAAGCTCTTGTGTCGTAACCGTACCGTTTCTCCTAATGAACATATAAACGGATTTAATACGGGTTAGCATACGATTTGTTGAAGGTTTCAAAAAACCACTCCCTAACTTTTAGTAGCACCAGGAAGTATGTAATGTATTCTTGCAGTGGAACTTTTACTCCTGATGTGAACCGAAGTAATACGAGCTCGAAGGCAATTGATACAAGACGACAATGTAGAAGGAAAATCCTTCTTACTTTGCAGTTACTTTACACTCAACAACTCCTTTATAAACTTGGTGAAATTTACTAGCTGTACCTCACAATAATATTGTACCCCTTTAATCAATTAAATTCTACTTTATTTACAGGAATTTACGAAAAATTAAGAATTCCCTTTGATTACAGTATATGCCAATTGTAGGTGATTTTATGTTCGTAGAGAAAAAATTGGAAAATATTTAGTATTCTTTACTATGTTTCCCTTATTTATAATGAAGAAGGTTTTATTATTCGATAGAAGGTGGAATTACATGAAGAACGACCGTCTCAAAAATACACTCGTGCATGAAAAGGAAAGTATCTATTTTGTTTTGACAGCAGTGTTTAGTATCCTCACTTATATATTTTTGGCAGTATCGATTATAGGGATTGTAATTATTGCCTTTTTACTAGTATTTAGTTATTTTATACATGCACTCCACATGGCTTATATTCGTAGAAATGGCGTTAGGGTTTCAGAAAATCAATTCAGTCATATTTATGAGAAAGCAAATGACTTATGCAAAGAGATGGGACTTGATAAAAGACCATCCATCTATGTGTTAGAATCCTCAGGAATCTTGAATGCATTTGCCACTCGATTCTTTGGGAAAAACATGGTTGTACTGTACTCAGATATTTTTGATTTAATAGAAGATGAAGGTGAGGAGGAAGTTCTTTTTGTTCTTGCACATGAATTAGCTCATTTAAAACGCAAACACGTTTTAACCCATATGCTCTTATTGCCGGCTATGTGGGTACCATTTTTAAGTGAAGCGTATTTAAGAGCTTGCGAGTATACGTGTGATCGTTATGCTGCGTTTTACACGAACAATCTGGAATCCTCTCAAAATGCTCTTACTATGTTAGCGATTGGAAAGCGTTTATATAAAAAGGTAAATAAAGAAGCGTACATCAAACAACTCCATGAGGAGAGAGGATTCTTTGCTTGGCTAAGTGAAAAGCTTTCCACACATCCACATCTTCCTAAACGAATGAATTCCTTATATGTTTGGGCAGGAGTAGGAGAGCAATCATTATTTAAAGAGAAGAAATCTCATATGTTTTTAGCTTTATCCGTGTATACGCTCTTTACAATTGGATTATCGGTGATATTCTACTTCGGTATGGATAAGATTGTGGGAATAATAGATGAAGACTTAGGTGTTTCCTATGAGGTGGAAGGGGCAACACCCCTAATGGAAGCTGCCGGAGAAAATGATGTTGATTTAGTGACAAAGCTACTATTAGAGGATGCTAATAACATTGACGCTACAGACAGTGAAGGTTCGACAGCATTACATTGGGCCGTTCTTTCTGATAGCTATGAAACTACTAAGTTATTGCTAGATAATGGTGCAGATCCTAATAAGGCTGATAACTGGAAAGCTACCCCTCTTATTACGGCAACCTATAATGAAAATGTAGAGATGGTCAAGTTGTTATTAAACCATGGCGCAGATAAATCTATGAAAGATGAAGGCGATATGACTGCATACGATGTAGCAGAAGACGTCATGAACAAGGAAATAATGGAACTTCTTAAATAGATAGAAAAATCCAAGGGCTTAAATAGTCCTTGGATTTTTTGTTTTTACATATATCCATCATATGCAGTTTTGGAGAGAATACGGTATGATGGAAAAATAAAAGAGATAAAGGAGTTCGGAAAAATGGAACATACATATTGGAAAAAACTCGTTGAAGAAAAAAAGGATGAGGTTATTGGGAAAACACAAGAGTTATTACGTATAAAAAGCGTGTTGGACGAAGAGAATGCTACCGATGAAGCACCTCTTGGAGAGGGTATCAAGGAAGCCTTAGATTATATGCTTAATTTAGGTG
The DNA here is from genome assembly GCF_003073175.1 of Peribacillus acanthi. Taxonomy (GTDB): domain Bacteria; phylum Bacillota; class Bacilli; order Bacillales; family DSM-1321; genus Bacillus_BN; species Bacillus_BN acanthi. The sequence goes on along the minus strand of NZ_QBBX01000012.1, from coordinate 120,768 downwards.
AAAGTGATGGCTTTGTTGTAAAGAACGTAGATTCTTTGGCAGGTCATATTGAAATGGGAGAAGGAGAAGAAATCGTAGGAATCCTTTGCCATTTGGATGTGGTTCCAGAAGGTGATGGCTGGTCTTCCGACCCATTTGCAGCGGAAATTCGTGATGGGAAAATTTTTGCTAGGGGAGCTATAGATGATAAGGGGCCAACTATGGCAGCGTACTATGCGATGAAACTAGTAAAAGACTCAGGTATTCCTTTGTCCAAAAGAGTCCGTATGATTTTAGGAACGGATGAAGAATCCAATTGGCGTTGTGTGGATCGTTACTTCCAAGTAGAAGAATTGCCTGCTCTAGGATTTGCCCCAGATGCAGATTTTCCAATTATATACGCAGAAAAGGGAATCTGGGATTTCTATGTTCAACAAAACACATCAGAAGCTAAGTTAGATGGTGAGGTAAATGTTCATCATTTTGAATCAGGTCGACGCTTTAACATGGTTCCAGATTTTGCAAAAGCGATTGTCACTGGAGATTTACATACAATCGAAACAAAATTCCATGAATTCATTCAAAGGCAAGATGTAGAAGGTAAGGTTTATCAAGAAGATCAACAAATCGTTATCGAAGTAAAAGGTGTTTCTGCTCACGGAATGGAGCCGAAAAAAGGAAAAAATGCAGGCATTTATCTAGGGTCATTCCTATCTGCTTTTGAGTTGGATCATCAGGCAAAAGAATTTTTCACTTTCATTAACGAATACTTACTTGAAGAATCTCGTGGGAAAAAACTAGGAATGTCATATACCGATGATATTACAGGCGATTTGACAATAAATGCAGGGACGCTTCATTATTCAAAAGAAACAGGTGGTAAATTAGGGCTGAATGTTCGTTATCCTGTAACTTATCAATGGAATGAAAATGAAGAGAACTTACAAAAGAAACTAGAAGAATTAAAGATGAATGTGTCCACTGTCTCTCACTCCAAGCCTCATCATGTAGAGAAGGATAGCTTCTTAATAAAGACATTATCAAAAGTATATGAAGAACAAACGGGGGAAAAAACAGAGCTTCTTTCTATTGGTGGCGGCACATATGCAAGATCATTAAAAGCAGGCGTTGCTTTTGGCCCTCTGTTTCCGGGCAGAGAAGACATTGCACATCAAAAGGATGAATATATCTATATTGATGACTTATTGAAGTCTACAGCAATCTATGCACAAGCGATTTTTGAATTAGCGCAGTAATACTTAAGGGGGAGTGGGGAATGGTGAAGGTTTTACTACAAGATCAGCTGATTGATAGAGAAGATGCAAAAGTAGACTTAGAAGATCGTGGATATCAATTCGGTGATGGAGTATACGAGGTAATCAGGATTTATAATGGCAAGATGTTCACTACTGATGGACACCTTAATCGATTATTTGAGAGCGCAAGTAAAATCGGCATCACAATTCCTTTTCAAAAAGAAATACTTAAGGATCTCTTACATCAATTAATTGTAGAAAATGATGTGAAATTGGGAACCGTTTATATGCAAGTTACAAGAGGAGCTTCACCAAGGAATCATGTGTTCCCAGATTCATCTGTTAAGCCCGTCTTGACTGCTTCCACGAGGGACTATCCGAGATCAATCGAGATCATGGAACAAGGTTTTAAGGCTATTACTCTAGAGGATATTCGCTGGTTGCGATGTGACATTAAGAGTTTAAACCTGTTAGGAAATGTTATGGCTAAACAAAAAGCTATTGAAGCAGGTTGTTTTGAGGCCATTCAGCATCGAAGCGGAATGGTTACAGAAGGAAGCACGTCAAATGTCAGTATCGTTAAAGATGGTGTGGTATTTACCCACCCGGCCAATAACCTTATATTAAATGGCATTTCAAGGCAGGTTATGTTAAAAACATGTGTGAAATCCGAAACACCATACGAAGAAAAACCCTTCACGTTGGAGCAGTTAATGAATGCAGATGAAGTGTTCATTAGTGGAACAACAGTGGAAATCGCTCCAGTAGTAGAAATCGACGGAAGGCGTATTGGGGAAGGTAAGCTTGGCCCGATTACAGCACGTTTACAAAAACTATTTCAAGCTGAAATTGAAGCTGAGTGTGGAAAACTACAATCCCTAAGTGTCTAAAAATAAATTGGACGCACAAATCTTAGACTTAATCAAATCCATAAGCATCTGAAATTTAAACCTTTAATTACGGGGCTGGTCTGACAATGGTTAGACTAGCCTTTTTAAATCTTTTTAATATCGATTTTCTTACTGAAAGAATGAACAACAGAGAAGGAAGTCGGTTTATTGGATAATTTTAGGGATAAAGTATAAGGATACCTTGGCATAAGGAGTATCTTTGACTTAGCGCTAGTCAAGTATTTCTAATCTTCAACAAAAAATTGGTACTAATTATTTTATAGCATAGAATGTGTCGGTAAATTTTGTTTTTGGTACAATATAGATATATTTCCAGTCAGTGTTTCAAATAATATTCACATTCTGAACAATAGCAACGGGAAGGAATGGAATCATGAAACAGCCACATTTTTTTATTGCATTATCCATACCCCAATCTACGAAAGAACTTTTATTTTATCAGTGTGAAAAAATAAAAGGTACGATTCCCTTTCAAAGGTGGGTTCATAAAGAGGATTATCATATTACTCTTGCTTTCCTTGGATCTGTACCAGAGGAAAAGGTTAAAGCGTGTATGGAAAATCTAGAAGAAAGATTAGTTAATTATTCAAGTTTTCAATTATTCTTATCTGGTCTTGGGATATTTGGCGTCAATACCTCTCCTCGCATACTATGGTATAAGAATGCATATGAGGAAAAACTCATGAAGCTGCAAATCATCGTTAAAAAAGTATGTCTGGAAGCGGGTTTCATTTTAGACGACAAACCTTTCAAACCCCATATTACCCTAGCCCGAAAATATTCAGGGGAGACTCCTTTATCAGATGAATTATGGAACGAGGCAGATCACTCAGTGAACAAAACCTCTTATTTCAATGCTAGTCAAATTACACTATATCGTACACACCTGGATCGTACACCTAAATATGAAACGGTTTTTTCAATAAAGCTACAACACTAGAGGATGGTCGTGTTTACATGGGTCAGTTGATTAAGTTACAAGATTACATTTCGCGATATGAACAGGATATTTTTCATTATCCAACGCAATATGTCCGATTGAAAAAACAGCAATGGTCAAAATTACATCAGGCATACTTAGATGGGACACTTCAAGAAATATTTCGACTTCAAGAAGAGAATTCCCAAAAAGAATGGTTGATTGAGGATGAGAAGCTCGGGGTCTTTGGACGACTAAAAAAGATGTTCAGTAGGGAGGAAGAGGAGCAGGTTGAAGAGGTTCCGACTGATAAAAATGAGGAAGACGATAACGATCTTTCAGACAGTGATTGGAATATGGTCATCCCTACAAATCCAAAAAACCTAGATGAACTTAAAGTGAGCTTTTTGAACCAATTGCTTCGCTTTCAAATGAAGTGGGCCTCATCCACAATCCGTGAACGTTCCTTTGTAGATGGGAGATATATTTGGGATGAAAAACTAAAATTTTTCCTTCAACGTTTTCCAGATAATTTTCTGTTACTCTATCATCCTGTTTTTTTGATAAAAAATGCTCCTGTTGAAGCCGAAGTTATCCTAATGAGCCCGACAGATGCTTGGTGCATCAGTTTTTTAGAAGACGAGGACGACGCAGTATTTCACGGATTTTCCAATGATAAATTTTGGACAAAAAAACATCACGTAAATCAAGAAAAGAAAGTGTTAAGTCCACTTCTTTCATTGAATCGGATGGAAAAAATCGTTACTCAGATTTTCTCATTATACGAAGTTAGTTTTCCGGTAAAGAAGGTTGTTCTTAGTCGAAATGGGTATATTGATTTCCCGGATGCTCCGCATGATTTACTGTTACTTGATAAACGGACATTCCCAGAATGGTTTGAGAAAATGAGAAACCATAGCTCTCCGCTCAAACATCAACAATTAAAAGGAGCCGAGGCTCTATTAGAGTTTTGTCAAACGACTTCGGTATTACGATTAGAATGGGAAGATGGAAGAAATGATGCAAACGGCATTGAATAAGGAAGGCCATTTAGATAGGCCTGTGTTTTTTATCATTAATCCTCAAGCGAAAAGTCAAGAAAGTAAGAAAATATGGGGAAAGATAGAAAAAGAATTGATTGATATGAAACATCCATACCAAGCATTTTTTACAGAATATGCAGGCCATGCAGAGGAATTGACTAGACAGATTTTAACAAAGACCAAAATGGAGTGTGTGATCTGTGCAGTTGGTGGAGATGGAACTTTACATGAAGTAGTAAACGGTGCTGTATCCTTTCCGCAAGCTATCATAGCGAATATTCCTGCCGGTTCCGGTAATGATTATGCTAGAGGGCTTCAAAAAACCAAGAATGCATCCCAAGCATTGGAAACCATTTTGGAAAATGTAGATTATCGATTAATCGATTATGGTGTTTATCAAAATGGAACCTCAAAGCGTACATTTATCAACAGTCTAGGGATTGGTCTAGATGCAGAAATTGTCCATGAAGTGAATGGTTCAAAATGGAAATCAATTTTCAACTCTTTGAAAATTGGGAAGCTGGTATATTTATATTCGTTTATACAAAAAATTTTAACCTTTAACCCTTTTGATTTAAGAGCGGAAATAGATAACCAAGACCATGAATTTCACCAAGTTTGGTTCATGGTAGTTGCCAATCAGCCTTATTTTGGTGGTGGGATAAAAATATCACCTTATCAGAACCTGACGACCATGCGCTTAATATACTAGTGGTGCATGATTTGACAAGGCTAAAATTGTTTCTATTATTTGCAACGGTTTTATGGGGCGGCCATTTAAAGTTGAAAAGTGTTAAATCATTCAAAGCAAGGCACTTATATTTTCATACTGACCAAGAGATTCATATTCAAGCAGATGGAGAAATAGTAGGTAAACAAAACATGCAAGTGGAAGTTTCTCCTAAACGGATAAAAATTGTTTCTAGGATGGAGGATTAGAATGTGATTGGTATTCGCAGAGCCTTTAATGCTTATCTGGATAAATTGAATCTTATTACCATTCTACTTCCTTATTCTCACTATGCTGGCCATGCGGATTCCTTCTCTTTATGGATTGATGGGCAGAAAATGTCAGATTTGCCCATAAAAAATGTTATGTCGTTTAAACAATTTAAGAAATTCGAATGTGCTTTGCCAATAAATCCAGTATTCGGCTTGACATATGAAGTACATGACTCAAATGGTGAAAAGACAGATCTTCAGATAGGATCTGTAATTCGTACACCTGAATTTGATGATCTTTTTTATTATAATGGCCAAGATCTTGGAGTGACCTATTCAGAAACTAAATCTACATTCAAGATTTGGTCTCCTACGGCTACAATGGTGAAATTAAAGCTAATGGACCCTCATGGGATAGAGCGACCTAATGTAGAGTGTGTAAGAAGCGAAAAAGGAATTTGGATAGTTGAGCTTGATGAAAATCTGGAGGGCTATTTATATTCCTATCTTATTTGCATCAACTTAGTATGGAAGGAAGCGGTCGATCCATATGCAGTAGCCCTTAGTACGAATGGTGAAATGGGAGTAATTGTGGATCTTAAGAAGACGTTTGTAGATTTCCCTGTATTGCCGCCATTACCTTCCACCCTAGACAGCATTATATATGAAGCTCATATCCGTGATATAAGCATACATGCAGATAGTGGGATAAATAACAAAGGCAAATACTTAGGACTAACTGAAGGAGGGACACGTACAGTTTTAGGAAATGCAACGGGCCTGGATTATTTAGTGGATTTAGGGATTACGCATTTGGAGCTGCTGCCATTTAATGATTTCGGTGGAGTGGATGAGGGTAAACCAGATTCCCAATATAATTGGGGCTACAATCCGATTCACTTTAATGCACCGGAAGGAAGCTACGCTACCAACCCATCAGATCCATATTCCAGAATCATAGAACTGAAACGTATGATTGCTACGTTACAGAATAAAGGTATTAGAGTAATCATGGATGTAGTGTACAATCATGTGTATGTTCGTGAAACATCCAATTTAGAACATATTGTCCCTGGTTATTATTTTCGACATGATGTACATGGAATGCCGTCAAATGGTACTGGTGTAGGGAATGATATTGCATCAGAACGATTGATGGTAAGGAAATTCATCATTGATTCCATTAAGTTTTGGATGAAGGAATACAACGTGAACGGATTTCGTTTTGATCTCATGGGTATCCTCGATATTGAAACGATGAATGAAGTTCGGAAGATGGTTGATACGATTGACCATGAAGCACTTCTCCTGGGTGAGGGCTGGGATTTGAATACCCCAATACCAGCTGAGCAAAAAGCGTCGATTAAAAACGCCAAGATGATGCCTAGAATCGCTCAATTTAATGATTGGTTTCGAGATAGCATCAAAGGTAGCACCTTTAATCTTCACGATCGAGGGTATATTCATGGAAACAATCATAAAATTGAAAATGTGATGAGAAGCATTGTAGGTAGTGTTGACTTTAATGGGAAATCTGGATTATTCCAATTTCCATCTCAGTCCATTAATTATGTGGAATCACACGATAATCATACACTTTGGGACCGAATTCACCTTAATAATCCAATAGAAGATGATGAAATTAAAAGAAGGCGCCATTCTTTAGCAACCTCTTTGGTTGTTCTATCACAGGGCATCCCATTCCTACATGCTGGTCAAGAATTTTTTCGGACCAAAAACGGTGTGGAAAACAGCTACAAATCTCCTGATTCCATCAATGTTTTGGATTGGTTAAGATGCCATGAGAATAGCAGTAATGTGGAGTTTATAAAAGGTTTGATTACTATTCGAAAAGCACATGGTGCATTTCGCTTACCATCCGCTCCACTCATTCAAAAGCATGTATCATTTCTTCAGGGACCAGGAGCGGCCATTCTATATCAATTAACAAATGTAAAAGAGTATGGACCTTGGCGAAATATACTTGTATGTTATAATCCCCTGTTAGAATCGATTGAAATTCAATTCCCTATTAAGGGTTTATGGAAGGTCATATGTGAAAAAGGTAAAAGTGGAGTGGAATTCCTTCGTGATATAGAGACTTCTACTACAATGATAGACCCAATAAGTGTTACAATTTTCGTTCAGGAATAAAAATAGATCATATTGAAAACTTGTTAAGGTAGGAAATCTAGAAGGGTTTAATAGACTTGACGGGAAAATAGTTTATACTCTAAAATTTATAAAGATGGCTATTGCACATAGACGCAATAAGCTGTCTTTTTTACTCATTAATAAATAATAAATTGGCAGCAAAGAAGTAAGTCGACGTAGTGGCCAATTTAAGGATTTAAATATAAGCGCAATTTGGCAATCGCCGGCGCTTAGGCTTGGCGCTAGCCAAGTTTTCTAATAATGGTTAAAAAAGGATAAAACGATATTTATAGATTCCTATTAACATAAATATTAAATCAGCTATAGAAGGGTTAGCGAAGAAATTGAAGGTGACCAATTTGGAGCATTTATTAGGTCAAGAATGGGAGATAGTTCCTGCAGGTGGAGCAACAGGGGAAGCGTTTATTGCTAGCCATGCGGAACAAAAGCTTTTTTTGAAGCGTAACTCTTCTCCTTTTCTGGCAGTTCTATCAGCAGAAGGTATTGTCCCTAAGTTGGTTTGGACAAAAAGATTGGAAAATGGTGATGTGATTTCCGCCCAGCAATGGCTAGAGGGTAGAGAGCTTGCACATAGAGAGATGAATGATCAAGGAGTGGCGCAGCTTCTTCGGAAAATCCATTGTTCAAAACCACTGCTGTCAATGTTAGAAAGGCTTGGCATGCGCCCACTCAAGCCTTTTGATATCATTATGCAAATCGATAATCAAATGGACCAGGATTTGGCAAACCATGAAATAATGGGGCAAGCTCGTGCTTTTTTAAATGAAAATATTGATTTAATTTTCTGTCATGAAAATGTTGTTTGCCATTCTGATGTAAATCATAACAATTGGTTGCTTTCTGATGAAGAGGAACTATACCTAATTGATTGGGATGGCGCCATGATTGCCGACCCTGCTATTGATTTAGGCATGTTGCTTTATTCGTATGTTCCTAAAGAAGAGTGGGCATCATGGCTAGCCATTTATGGTGAACAGTTAAGCGATGGTTTGTTACTGAGAATGAAATGGTATGTGATTGCTCAGACAATCCTCTCGATTCAATGGTATCATTCTAAACAGCGACAAGTTGAAAGAGATAACGGGATAGAATATTTAATTTCTGTATTAAAGTTATGAAAAACTATCCATGTTTTCTACCCATTGAAGTAACTGTTGATTGTAGGAAGTAATATGGCCATCTAGATTTTCTGTCGTTGATCCAGTTTGACTATATTTTGATATCTCTTGTAGTATACTCTTTGTTTCTTCACTGTACTGATCATTTGTGAGTAAAGACTGGACAAGTCTTTCCACTTGTTCACACTCTGAAGCAGATCCACAATTATCGGATTGGTGGTTCGTAAGAATATCCTTTAATAAGGATAGTTGATGTTGATGTGAAATTGGCATGAATGCACAACCTTTCAAACAAGATAAAAGTATGGGAGTTTAGCCTAAAGAGATGAACCTTCCTTTAGGCTTTTTCTTTTTATAGAATGCGGCCAAGAATTAAAATTATTCATTTAGCTTGGTTTTATAGAATTAGGAAATAGAAATTGGACTGTATTTCTTGTTGCGCATCAAAAGGGTTCGTGATAGGATTTGAACGATACATTTACAATAGGGGTGTCATCATGCGATTAAAACATAAGCCATGGGCTAAAGATAAATTAAACGATTTTCCACAGTATGTCATTGCAAATCCGGAAGATTGTAATGGGAAATGGAATGAGGTATTCGGAAATGACCATCCTCTATATATTGAAGTAGGAACTGGAAAAGGCCGATTCATTACTGAAATGGCAAAGGCAAATCCTCATATCAATTTTCTTGGAATTGAAGTGTATGAAAGTGTAATCGTTCATGCACTAGATAAGTTAATTGAAAGTGAAATTCCTAATTGTAAGCTTTTAAGTGTAAATGCCAATGATTTACGTAATTTCTTCAATAAAGGGGAAGTATCAAGGGTGTACTTGAATTTCTCAGACCCTTGGCCAAAAACTCGCCACGCAAAGAGAAGATTGACTTATAAAACGTATTTAAGCATTTATGAGGATATTCTACCTGATATGGGAGAAATTCACTTCAAAACCGACAATCAAGGTCTGTTCGAGTATTCTCTTATTAGCATGTCCCATTATGGGATGTTATTGAATTTCATTAGTCTTGATTTGCATAACAGTGATTATGAAGGAAACATCATGACAGAGTATGAAGAGAAGTTTTCGAACAAAGGAAGCCGTATCTACCGTGTTGAGGCACAGTTTCCCTCAAAGAAATAATGGAAAGGATGATCTCTAATACGGATCATCCTTTTTTGCTTTTACCTTAGCTAGACAAAATTATTGGAAGAATAATTGTCATATACAATATTATGAATAATCGAAAAACAATGATAAAATAGGGACAAATAGGAGGGAGAAAGATGCAGAGTTTACAGTTTGGAAACTTCCGGTTGACATGGTTGACTGGAGGCACAACGTTCCTTGATGGTGGTGCAATGTTCGGTGTAGTACCAAAACCACTATGGTCCAAGAAATATCCCCACAATGAGAAAAATCAAATTGAACTTCCAACTGATCCAATACTTGTTCAGACAGAAGACAAAAATATTCTTATTGAAGCAGGAATAGGAAAAGGAAGATTTTCTGAAAAGCAACTAAGGAATTATGGCGTTGAATTAGAATCAAGAATAGAGGAAGACTTGCTTGAATTAGGTCTTTACGCAAAAGATATAGACATGGTGTTAATGACACATATGCATTTTGATCATGTAACTGGCCTTACTAAGTTACATGATGGAAAGCTTGAATCAGTGTTTCCGAACGCAAAAATTATTACTTCAGATATCGAGTGGAATGAAATGAAAAAACCTAATATCCGTTCTCGAAATACATATTGGCAAGAGAATTGGGAAGCCATTGAAAGCCAAGTAACGACATATCATGAACAATTAGAGGTTGTTCCAGGTGTTAAAATGATTCATACAGGTGGCCATAGTGATGGGCATTCTATCATTGTTATGGAGTCTGGCGATGAGATTCTAATACATATGGCAGATTTAATGCCGACACATGCTCATTCAAACGTGTTATGGGTATTGGCATTTGACGATTATCCAATGAATTCTATTTTCCAAAAGCAAAAATGGATGGAATATGGGCTTCAGAAAAATGCATGGTATACTTTCTATCACGATGCTTTTTACAGAGCTGTAAAATTTTCTGAGGACGGTAAAGAAATCATTGAAAGCATCAAACGGCACTAAATCAAAACAAGACAGAAGGAGTGCTTCTGTCTTGTTTTGATTTTTCCTTATTTTGCTACAACCTCTAATATGGTTCCTGTCATGGCATCAGCAATAAATTCCAATTGCTCTTGATGGTCACCGATTTTTCTAGTTAGTCCGCCTTTGAAGACAGTATAAGTCAAGTCATTTTTCTCATATTGTTCTGACTTCATGACAATCCATGAGCCAATAATTTTACCGTTTTTCCGAAGGGCATTTTTGGCATCTTGTAATATTTTCTCAGGAGACATTGAAACATTACGTTCTATAGCTTGAGATGTCAAAACTCCTGCTGCAAAACCGACAGCTGCTCCAAGTAATAAATTTTTCCAATTCATCTATTTTCCTCCTCCCTTATACCAGATCCATTCCTCATTTTTAGTATACCTATAGAGAGCAAGACTGCACAAATAGTTTTATAATGAATGGACTGTAAGGCTGGTAAGGATACAGAAGTTTCTGTAAAATAGATGATGTACATAACATCTGATCGGTAAAAAGGAGATATTATAATGAATCAAGAAACCTTATCCTTGTTTAAGACATTGACGGAGCTTCCTGGAGCCCCAGGCAATGAACATGCAGTTCGTAAGTTCATGCGTTCCCAATTAGAAATGCATGCTGACGAAATCGTACAAGATGGTCTAGGTGGGATTTTTGGAGTCCGAGTTGGTAATGAAAATGGTCCAACTGTGATGGTCGCTGGCCATATGGATGAAGTTGGATTCATGGTAACCAATATCACGGATAATGGGATGATTCGCTTTCAACCTCTAGGGGGCTGGTGGAATCAAGTATTACTAGCGCAAAGAGTGGAAATTACAACAGATAAAGGTCCAATCGTAGGTGTCATAGGTTCAATTCCTCCTCATTTACTAGAGGAATCACAACGTGCTAAACCAATGGATATTAAAAACATGTTGATAGATGTTGGTGCAGATGACAGAGAAGATGTCAAAAGGATGGGAATTAAGCCAGGTCAGCAAATTACTCCTATTTGTCCATTCACACCTATGGCAAATGAGAAAAAAATCATGGCTAAGGCTTGGGATAACCGCTATGGTTGCGGGCTTGCCATTGAGTTATTAAAAGAAACCAAAAATGATGTATTGCCAAATATTCTGTATTCTGGAGCTACTGTACAAGAGGAAGTAGGTCTTCGTGGAGCTCAAACGGCTGCCAATATGATTAAACCAGATATTTTCTTTGCACTTGATGCAAGTCCTGCTAATGATATGTCCGGAAAGAAAAGTGAGTTTGGACAATTAGGCAAAGGGGCATTACTTCGTATATTAGATCGATCAATGGTCACACATAGAGGTATGAGAGAGTTTATATTAGATACAGCTGAATCAAATTCAATTCCGTATCAATATTTTGTATCACAAGGTGGCACTGATGCAGGTCGTGTACATCAAGCAAATGATGGTGTGCCGAGTGCAGTAGTAGGCATCTGTTCTAGATATATTCACACTGCTGCGTCGATAATACATATTGATGATTATGCGGCTGCTAAAGAATTGTTGAAGAAGTTAGTATTATCTTGTGACTCTTCAACGGTCAAAGCTATTCGAGCTCAATCTTGAAAGTGATGTGAAATAAAGAAATGAAAGTTTGTGTAGGCAGCAAGAATCCAGCAAAGGTTTCTGCTGTAGTAATTGCTTTTCAGGAAACACAAGTAGAAGTGACATCTTTAGACGTATCTTCTGGTGTATCCGCCCAGCCATTTTCTGATGAAGAAACGATTCTAGGAGCCATTACAAGGGCTAAGAATGCAAAGGATTTATCCGGTGCTGAAATAGGAATCGGTTTGGAAGGTGGAGTAGTGAAAACGGTTAATGACATTTACGTGTGCAATTGGGGAGCCCTTGTTAGTGATGGGAATCAGCCAATCATTGCCGGTGGAGCACGAATTCCATTACCAAAGGAAATTGGTGATCGTTTACTAAATGGAGAAGAGCTTGGTCCAATCATGGATGAATATACAAATAAACAAAATATCCGAAAGAGAGAAGGAGCCATTGGCGTTTTTACTAATGAACGCATTACTCGATCGGAAATGTTTGTCCATATCATGAGAATGTTAATTGGACAATATGAATATCAATTAAAGAACGATTAAAAGGAAAGCTCCATCACCTATAGTTGGTTGATGGAGCTTTTTTCACCTTTAGTATTCTATTTCCTCATAATCTTTAGGTTGAGGGACTGGTTGTCCATCTGCACCATTTGTGATTTTTTGGATTGTCTCTATTTCTTCTTTTGGCTTTTCAGTTCTTTTGTCGGTATTATTTCTCTTCATTTATTCGAACTCCTTTATTGGTTATTATGGTTAATATGCACTCGAAAATCGTGTTTCAAACAACATTTTAGATAGTATGAAAATTGAATATAATAAAAATAATAGAGGTAATCATAGTTTACTGAATTATGTTGAATGCCTGTCATATTTATTAGTATGATGGAAAGGACTGGAATACATAAAGTGGAGGAAAGTTTAATGGTCCCGAAGCGAATAGTGAAAGCAATAGGGTTCTTATGTTTACTACTTTTATTTACAGGCTGCTCTACCAATGTGGACGAGGAAATTAAAAAAGGAGAAAAAGCTGCTAAAACCTCTTTTATTAACAATACTGTCGAACCAAATGAAAAGGGGGAGGAATTTAATTATTACCTACCCGAAGGATTTAAAGTTGAAGAGGAAAAAAAGCATAATGTCATCATGAATAAAGGTGATACATACGCAATTATATTTGTTAACCCTAATGAACAAAGTGATAGTGAAGTATTTATCCAAAACTTTATGAATCATAAGGAAGAATACAAAACAATCCAAACTTTTGAAAAACCAGGGAAAAAAGGCTTTTTTACAGTTAGAGAAACGGAAGAGAATAAATATGAGTTAATCGTAGGGATTGGTGGAGTTAAAGTGACCACAGTTGCAAAGGCATCTGACTTAGAATTACTTTCTAAGGAATTGATGAAAACTGCCATTTCGATTAAACAGGATTAGAAAAAGGGGTGCCGAGGCGCCCCTTTTCTTTATTTCTTTTTAAATTTCTTAACTAGATTAAAGACCTTAATCTTAGAAAATGATAGTCTTGGTTTTATAAATTTCATTTTGATGGTTGGTTTAGAGAATCTGATTCTCTTTTTCTTTTCTTTTGAAGATGTTCTAATATTTTTCTCTACTGAATCCTCTAAGTTAAACTGGCTAATGACACTTTGTAAGTCAGAAGCAATATAGCTTAGTTCAGATGCCGCTTCATTCACTTGAGAAATTGCCATCAATTGATTTTCACTTGAAGCGCTAACTTCTTCTGCCACCCCAGCGGATTGTTCAGAAATTCTATAGATGTCATTCATTTTGTTAAACAAGGTGCCATTGGAGCTTTGGACATGTCCGATTGCATTTTGGATTCCGTTAAGCTTAACGTTGATCCCCTCTATATGGTTCACAATGTTTTCAAATGCTGACTTTGTTGAAGATACAGATTCACTTTGTTTCGTTTTATACTCATTGAACTTCACGGCTTCCTGTTTTAAAGAAAGCATTTGACTATTCATTGTATCTACAAGCTTTTGAATATTTTGTGCTTCCATTTTTGAGCGTTCTGCCAGCTTTCTAACCTCTTTAGCGACAACAGAGAATCCTCTTCCTGCTTCTCCAGCTCTCGCAGATTCAATCGCTGCATTAAGCGCCAGTAAATCCGTATTTTCAGCAATTTCCTGGATAGTAGAAACAATGGAAGAAATACTTCTTGATTGATCGGAAGCCTGTTGGACTTGGGCCGTTAAATGATTTGCTAAGCTAAGGAACTGTTCAGAAGTATCCTGCAAAATAATAATCGTCTTTAAGCCCTCTCTACCCTCATCCTGTGTTCTTTCAGCTTCCAACGCGATGTCTTCACTGATGGTTTGCGTTTCTTGGATTGCACTCGAAACATTGTTCATGATTTGTTTACTATCTTCTAATTGTTCTGCTTGATCAGAAGCACCAATTGCCACTTGTTTAACAGCCAAATTTACTTCGTTTGATTGCGCTGAGGTTTCTTCTGATATCGCCGCAAGATGTTGAGATGAAGAATTTAATTGATCCGCTGAATTCAGAACCTTCTTTAATGCATCTTGTACCTTTTCAGCCATATCATTAAATGTATGGGCTAGGGCGCTCATTTCATCTTTTTTTGTATCATTCACACGGTAGCCTAGCTCTCCTGAACCTATGCGCTCAGCACCATGCTTAAGAGATGAAATGGAAGAATTGATAGTTTTCATAACAAGTAGACCAATAGAAATAAGAATTAGAACTAAAATTACACTAATTACTAAAAGTATAGTACCTAGTTTTGCATTTTGTTTTTGCAAATCTTCATTTATTACAGCCTTTTGCTTAATTACTCCTGATTCAACATCGGAAACTGCTTTTTCAATGGATTTTGCATTTTCATCAAACACAACCATAAGCCTACTTGATTCTCTATATGTAGTTGCAGCTTCATGCATAGAGGTACTATATGTATCAAATTTAGAAGAAAATGTACTATCAGCAGGAAGTGCAACTTTTATTTCATCTTTCAGTTCATTGACTGATTTGGTGAATTCTGAATACACTTTCTCTTCTTTAGTTGATAAGTATTGTTTTTCCAACACTCGAATGGTTTTATAACGTTCGCTCCAGCTTTGATTTCCGCTACCCTGTAGCAATCCTTCTAATTCGGAACCTGCTTGATCAATTGTTCCTCTAAGCCCAGAAGTTGGAGTGAATCCTACTTTTTCATAAAACCCAAATAATTTTTTGAAACTATCGCTATATTCTTTTGCATTTTCTTCAATTTTCTTGGATTGTTTTACAATATCAGCATTGTCTTTATTATTTTTCATTAATGATTGCGATTGTATCTGAACATTACTGATAGTCTTTTCAATTTTTTTGGCACCACCTTGGTTTGGGATACGTAAAAATTGAGTTTCATATTTACGCGTCTGTGCCATATTGTACTTAATTTCCTTACTATCGATTACTGCTAGTGAAAGTCTGTCTTCTTCTTTCTTTACATCCTGCTGAATGTTACTAGAAAGGAGATTGAAAGTTAATAATATGAGTAGACCAAACGTTGACATGAATAATATAAAGCCTATTTTTGCTTTAATTGTTTTCACGGCTCGGGTCCCCTTTCTCTATATATTTAGTTTTTTATATAAATGCAACTAGCCTTTCACCGGCACTATGGCTTGGCGATTGCCCAGTTTTCTAATGTATATAAAAAAATTCCTCTATAGTCCCAAAGTATAAGTGGATATGAAAAAAATTCATATCACATAGGTCAGTGGTCTAAGAGAAAAAATTCAAAAAAATAAGTAATTTCTTTTATTATAGAGCTAATTTACTACTAAAACAATATACCTATAAATGTTTTCGCTAAGATTGATAGATAAACTTTAGGACTAATTTTTTTAGACGGTTGTTCATTACTTTTTATTAGTAGTTGATGAATATGTTTGATACTATCAGAATATATGAAGGAAAATGGATTCATACTGTTTGATGACAAAGTTAATTTAGGAGGAAGAGAAATGAAAGCACTAGAGACAATTGAACAATTTGATCAGTTAAAAGATAAAGGAAAGCACATCTTCTTATTCTCTGCCGATTGGTGCCCTGACTGTAGATTTATTGATCCTTTTATGCCAGAGGTAGAAGAAAAATTTAGTGATTTCAACTTCGTATATGTTGATCGTGATAAATTTATTGACCTATGTGTAAATAATGATGTCTTTGGCATTCCAAGTTTCCTTGCTTTTGAAGATGGCCAGGAGTTAGGAAGATTTGTGAGTAAAGACCGAAAAACTCAAGAAGAAATTGAACGTTTTATAAAATCACTATAATAGTAGGGTAAGGGATAGGACGCACTGATAGTCGAAAGGGGCAGGGGAACATGAAAATGAACAGTAAACGTATGAAGGACCTGTTGATGGAGAAATTACAATCTCCTCACCTTCAATTTCAGTTTGATCCGAAGAAAGATACAATCAGAATTGAGAACTCTGAAACAGGGAAGGGGATTACGATTGATCTTCCTCCTGTTATTGCAAAATGGGAAAATTCAGGGGAAAAGGCAATTGAAGAAACGGTATATTACGTGGAAGAAGCAATAAAGGCCATGGGTGGTAAGCATTCGATGCAAGGTCAAGAAAGCAAAATTTTCCCTGTAATTCGATCGACATCCTTTCCTTTAAAGGATCATAGTGGAATACCGTTTATTGCCGATGATCATACAGCTGAAACTAGAATTTTCTACGCTTTAGATTTAGGGAATACGTATAGATTGATCGATGAGAAGTTCTTGGAGCAACAAGGATGGAATCCTGATCATTTACGTGAGGTCGCCATGTTTAATGTAAGAGGCCTCTCAACAAATGTCAAAACTGATTCAGTTGCTGGCAATGTCTATCATTTTGTAAGCACAAAGGATGGATATGATGCTAGTAGGATTTTAAATGATTCTTGGTTAAAATCAATGCAAGAAAAAATGGAAGGGACTATGGCGCTAGCTGTTCCTCACCAGGATGTTCTCATCGTTGCGGATATACGGAATGAGACTGGGTATGATGTGTTGGCACAAATGGCGATGAGCTTTTTTGCCAGTGGGCTCGTTCCGATCACTGCTTTATCTTTCTTATATGAGAATGGAGACCTTGAACCAGTGTTCATCCTTGGAAGGAACAAAAAAAATAATAGCCCAAAGTAATAAAGGCTTCATTTTGATTAGCCTATAGGCGGTTTTAGATTGTCGACAAAAGGAATCGAGAGTACGCTCTCCCGATTCCTTTTGTCATTTTTTTATTGTAAATTACTCATTTCATGTATTTTACGCTTGAAGTCTTATATAAGAGGAAATATATTCTACTAGTTAAATAAATAGATTGTAGGGGGATATCCCTTATTTGAAGCAAGCTAGGTTATGCCATAGAGAAAGTCCTAATTCTACACACATTGTACTAATCTATTAATTTTTCTACATATTTCGCGATTTATTGATACAATAAATAGATGACTAACAGCATTAGAAGGTGATTTATTTGAAATGGTTAAAGAAAATAAAGAAATGGTTTCAAGATGAAGAAGTAATTGAAATAGAAGAAATTGTGACGCTAGAACCGAAAGAACATGAACAATTAAAGCGAGACCCTATAGCTTTTTTAAAGAAAAAACAAGCTGAGCCAGAAGGAAACCTAGAATCCCAAACATTAAAGAATAAAGATGTGGAAGCTAATGTACAGTATCAATATCCAAAAGGCAATTTCAGATTTCCCATTATTCCTGACAAGGAAGTTTCAAGGAAGAAGCCTTTAGTTAGACGTCAATCAACTACCAACAAACCAGAAAACCAAAGTGTTCAACAACAAACACATCCATTAAAAGAGCCTAAAAGGTCTAGTAAAACAATGGAACAGCCAACACGAAATGCGGTCAAGACAGAAAAAATTGTAAAGACTTCTACCAAACCGTTTTCGGTGACAGAGATTCCATCACCAGTATATGGCTTTAAACAACGACCAGAAACAAAAAAAAGTGAAAATAATGCTCAAGAAGTAACCGTCGAATTTGAGCTGGAATCAAACTCTAATAGAAGGGATATTAGTACGCCTACTATTCTTAGAAAAAAAGAGAATGTGATTTCATTAGAGGGCAGTGAAGGAATTAGACAGGTTTCGAAGGGTGAAACTACTGTTCAAGAAGAACCTGTTATTCCTATAATAATCGGACTACAAGATCAAACTCTTACAAATGCAAAAACCCATGTCCATGAAGAACCGGTTGTTGTGCAAACGAATCCATTAAAGACGATTGTGGAGGATGAACAAAGTATACCGGCAATTTTTAGAAAACAAGAAAGTATCACATACCGAGAAACTGAGACAGAAGTAACGGCGACAGATACGGAAGAAAATGAGATATTTATCAAGGAGAATCTTCAAACACCAGAATTACACTTGATGAATTTACCTGCAGATACTGACACTGAAGAAGATGAAAGAGTTCTAGCATTTGAGGATGGTGCAGAACATACTGATAACCTTTCCTTAGAATCTGAAACGAGTGTGGAAGGAGAACTTCCTATTCGTCCAAAAAAACATATACCGTTTAACGTTGTGATGTTAAAACACGATAAAGAAAAGCTGACAAATCCAGTAAAAAAACAATATGATTTTCTTCAAACACCAAGCCCAAAAAAGGAACTACCAAAAACTAAAACTTCCCCAGTAGTGGAAGAATTGGAGCAGGAATCTGAACCTATTATCAAGGTAGAGGAAGAGACTAAAGTTATTATTGAACCTAGGGAAAAGTCTTTGAATGTCAATGCATTGAATGATTTGAACACAAAGGAAAGCATTGAGGATGAATCGTTGCCTTTTTATCAATTTCCTTCCCTAGAATTGCTTGAGCCAGCAATCCAAACAGAAAAAGCGGATGATGATTGGCTTGAACAGCAGGCGTTTATGTTGAATGAAACATTGAAAAATTTCAATGTCAGGGCCCATGTGGTAAATGTCACGCAAGGCCCGTCCGTCACTCGCTTTGAAGTGCAACCAGAAGCGGGAGTAAAAGTAAATAAAATTACGAACCTTTCAGATGATATTAAACTTAGCTTAGCTGCTCAGGATATCCGGATGGAGGCACCGATTCCTGGTAAACACACGATTGGTATTGAAATTCCTAATAGAAAAAGCAAAGCTGTATTTTTAAGGGAAATACTAGAGAGCCCTGCTTTTATGGACAACCCATCTCCTTTAACAGCTGCACTTGGACTTGATATTTCGGGAGATCCAATTGTCACCGATTTACGAAAGATGCCACATGGATTGATTGCAGGTGCGACAGGATCTGGGAAAAGTGTTTGTATCAATACGATGTTAGTGAGTTTGTTATATAAAGCTACTCCACAAGAATTAAAGCTTTTATTAATTGACCCAAAAATGGTCGAATTAGCACCGTACAATTCCATTCCACATTTGGTTAGTCCTGTTATCACGGATGTGAAGGCTGCTACAGCAGCTTTAAAATGGGCAGTGGAAGAGATGGAAAGACGATACGAATTGTTTGCCCATACAGGTGTACGCGATATTAATAGATTTAATGAAAAAGCAAGTTCTGCAGGTCGCTTATCGGACAAACTTCCTTTCATTGTCATCATTATCGATGAATTGGCGGATTTGATGATGATGTCGCCAGCGGATGTCGAAGAAGCCATCTGTCGTATCGCACAAAAAGCACGAGCATGTGGTATCCACTTGATTGTTGCTACACAAAGGCCGTCCGTAGACGTAATAACAGGATTGATTAAAGCAAACATTCCGACAAGGATTGCCTTTTCCGTTTCTTCTCAAGTTGATTCAAGGACTATCATTGATGTTAGTGGGGCAGAAAAACTGCTTGGTAAAGGCGATATGCTGTTCTTGGAGAACGGATCATCGAAACTTGTACGACTACAAGGTACCTTTGTAAGTGATGATGAAATAGACCAGGTCGTAAACCATGTAAAAAGGGAGCAGGAACCAAAATACCTATTCCAGCAAGATGAAATTCTAGCCAAAGCACAGATTTCGGCTGACTCTGATGAACTCTTTATCGAGGCCTGTGAGTTTGTAGTTACCCAAAATGCTGCATCTACATCAAGCCTACAGAGACATTTCCGTATAGGTTACAACCGTGCTGCAAGGTTGATGGAAATGCTTGAATCACAAGGAGTCATTTCAGAGGCAAGAGGGAGCAGACCACGTGATGTTTTAATGGGGGAAGAAGAAATAGAGCTTTTCTTGTCAGATAAACCAATGTAAAATCAAAAATGCGTGATAGAATTTACTTCCCGATTGACGGGCTATTTAATGGCTGAGGGTAAGTTTCCCCTTATAGCTTATTTTAAGAATTTGCTTTTCCGTCTATTCTCTTCTATACAGACATCTATACATTAAGAAAGTGAAATAAAGGATACCTTCTTAAAATATGGTATTCTTTATTTACTTCTATTTAATAATAGATAATAAAACCGGAAAATAATGATCGTACTTGAGATCTTAGAGGAGTTCTACAATGAAAGAGATTGAATTAAAATTACAAGGCAAGCTAAAGCGCCTTACAAACCATACATTCAAATTTGATGAAAGAGTAAGAGAAGGTTGGTTCTCAGCGGTTTATTTCTTGAAAACTAAAGAAATCGTAGAGGATTACTTCCCGAACAATATTGTTACCATGCAGTTCTTTCAGAAACAGGATGCGGTTTTATGTGGGACAGATGAGGTAATAGCTCTAATTAAGGAATTTGCTGATAAACCCGAAGAACTTGAAATTTTTTCTTTAAGTGATGGGGAGAAAATCAAGCCTTTTGAAACAGTTCTTACGATAACTGGCCCATACCAAAGCTTTGGCTATTTAGAAGGAGTCATTGATGGTATTTTAGCCCGCAGAACCTCTGTTGCTACAAATGTATATAATGTAGTTAAAGCAGCAGGTATCTCTGGCAATCAAAAACCGGTCATCTTCATGGGAGATCGTGATGATCATTTTACACAACAAGCTGGGGATGGTTATGCTGCACATATTGGTGGAGTTACTGCCCAGGCGACCCATGCAATGAATGAATGGTGGGGCAAACAAGGGATGGGAACCATGCCACATGCCTTAATCCAACTCTTTAACGGTGATCTTGTGGCTGCATGCAAGGCATATCACGAGAAATTCCCAGAAGATGAATTATTGGCTCTTGTTGATTATAATAATGATGTAATAACAGATGCTCTTAAAGTTGCAAGGGAATTCGGTTCCGTTCTTAGAGGTGTACGTGTTGATACATCAAGAACGATGATTGATAAATATTTTCTTAGAAACCAGCACTTGCTAGGAACATTCGACCCACGTGGGGTTAATATTGAACTGATTTCAGCACTTAGGCATGCACTAGACGCTGAAGGATTTAACCATGTGAAAATTGTCGTAAGTGGTGGATTTAGCGAACAAAGAATAATTGAGTTCGAAAAAGCGGGGGCACCTGTCGATATGTACGGAGTAGGAAGTAGTTTATTAAAAATTAATATCGGTTTTACTGGTGACAATGTAATGCTAAATGGAAAGCATCAAGCCAAAGAAGGCCGTAAATTCCGCCCTAATCCAAGATTAGAAAAAGTTGATCTATCTGAAATTTAAGTAATGATGGACATGAAATTTTAAATCCTCAGGATATGAGGATTATGATATAATGTTTTATTGTGTATAAAGGTTGCATTTGACATTGGACTGAATTAAAAATACTGAAAATGAACGATAAATGAATAGCATTTCATTAGAATTGCGTTTAGATGATTGTTGGAGGTTCTCATATGACTGTATACCATTTTGTTGGAATAAAGGGTTCGGGTATGAGTGCACTTGCACAAGTGCTTCACGATATGAATTACCAGGTACAAGGCTCAGATATTGAAAAACAATTGTTTACTCAAATCGGTCTTGAAAAATCCGGAATAAAAATCCTCCCTTTTACAAAGGAGAATATCCAACCAGGATTAACGGTTATTGCAGGTAATGCATTCCGTGATGATCATGAAGAGATTCAAAGAGCTATGGAGCTTGGACTGCCAGTGATCAGATATCATCGCTTCCTAGGTGATTTTATGAAAAACTTCACCAGTGTAGCCATTACAGGGGCACATGGGAAAACCTCGACAACTGGTCTAATGGCTCACGTTATGAGAGGGGCAAAACCAACCTCTTTCTTAATTGGAGATGGTACTGGAAGAGGGGACAAAGATGCACAATACTTTGTCTTTGAAGCATGTGAATATCGAAGACATTTTTTAGCATACCATCCTGATTACGCTATAATGACTAATATTGACTTTGATCATCCAGATTATTTTGCAAGCATTGATGATGTATTTGATGCATTTCAACAGATGGCTTTACAAGTTAATAAAGGAATCATTGCTTGTGGGGATGATGAACAACTTCAAAAAATACAAGCCAAGGTACCAGTGATATTCTATGGGTTTAATGAGGAAAATGATTTCCAAGCCCGTAATGTTAATTCCACAACAGAGGGTACGACATTCGACGTCTTTGTAAGGAACACTTTTTATGATACATTCACTATTCCTACGTATGGAAACCATAATGTCTTGAATGCATTATCTGTCATCGCATTATGCAAATACGAGGACATTGATGCAGAAGCTGTAAAAGAACAATTGCTTTCGTTTACAGGGGTTAAAAGAAGATTTTCAGAAAAAGTGATAGGTAATCAAGTTTTAATTGATGATTATGCTCACCATCCAACTGAGATAAGAGCTACAGTAGACTCAGCTCGAAAAAAATATCCGGAGAAAGAAATTGTGGCTGTTTTCCAACCGCATACCTTTACTAGAACACAAACTTTCTTATCTGAGTTTGCTGAAAGCTTAAACATGGCCGATCATGTTTTCCTTTGTGAGATATTTGGTTCCGCTCGTGAAAACCAAGGTAAGCTTTCAATTGAAGATTTACAAGAAAAAATTCCAGGAGGAAAGCTTTTATCAGAGGATAATACTTCTGTATTGAAGCAATTCCAGAATAGTGTCATTCTTTTCATGGGCGCTGGGGACATTCCTAAATTCCAGAAGGCGTATGAAGCTGAACTGGAAGATTAAATAAGGTGAGGCAGGTAATAAATTAGGATTTTATTACCTGCTTCTTTTTTTCTTAAATTAGAGGAAATTCGACAAGATGGGAATATATTATTGAAAGTTGGGATTATATCAACTCTAGTTGGGAATAAAGCGACCAAAGTCGGGAATATATGGCTCAATCTTGAGAATATTTAATACCATTTTAAGAACTTACAAAGTCCCTTTGCCAAGTTAATTAAAAATCCCCAAGTCATCTTGGGGATTTTGTTTTGTTTACTTAAGATTCTCTGGATTCAAAACTTCTAACTCTGGGATGACGAATCTACCATCTTTACGAATTAATACGTCATCAAAGTAGATTTCTCCGCCACCGTACTCTGGACGTTGAATATTTACCATATCCCAGTGGATATTGGAATGATTGTCGTTAAATGCATCATCATAGCATTGTCCTGGAGTGAAATGGAAGCTGCCATCTATTTTTTCATCGAATAGGATATCTTGCATTGGATGTAAAATGTAAGGATTCACACCAATTGCGAATTCTCCGATGTAGCGGGCACCTTCATCAGTATCAAAAATATGATTAATTCTTTCAGAATCATTTGCCTCTGCTTCAACAATCTTGCCATCTCTAAAAGTAAGCTTTACATTTTCAAAAGTGAAGCCTTGGTAAGGAGATGGAGTATTGTAAGTAATCACACCATTGACAGAGTTACGTACAGGTGCTGTATAAACTTCACCATCTGGAATATTTAATTCACCAGCACATTTAACTGCTGGGATATCCTTGATGGAGAAAGTAAGGTCTGTTCCTGGACCAGTGATGCGAACTTTGTCCGTTTTATTCATTAATGCTACAAGGCTATCCATAGCTTCACTCATTTTTCCGTAATCAAGATTACAAACATCAAAGTAGAAGTCTTCGAAAGCTTCCGTACTCATTTTTGCCAACTGTGCCATTGATGAGTTTGGATAACGAAGGACCACCCAACGAGTTTTCGGAACACGAATTTCTCTGTGTACCTTCTTCCCGACTGTATCACCATGAATTTTCATTTTATCCCCTGGTACGTCAGCATGTTCATTGATGTTGTCACCAGAACGAAGACCAATGTATGCATCCATTTTACTCATAACATTTGCCTCGAATTCTGCAATCATGTCAAACTGTTCTTTTTGAGCACCCATCAATAATGAACGATCTACTTGGTGATCCTTTAATGATACAAATGGATATCCACCAGCTGCATATGCTTCCTTCACTAGAGCAGTGACAAGCTCACGTTGAAGGCCAAAGTTTTCAATTAAAACCTTTTCTCCTTTTTGAAGCTTTACAGAGTAATTGATTAAATTTTTTGCTAATGTTTGTATTCTAGGGTCTTTCATTATGTATCCTCCAACCAGAAAATTTAAATGACTTCTTTATTGTAACCGAATTATAGCAATTTTTTTACTTTTTTCTTTTGAGATAGCTAAATAATAGATATTAGAAATATTTTAACAAAAAAAAAGGAAAATCATGAATATCTATGGAAAAATATATAAGTTTATTAATGTATACTAAGGGTAATATGTAGATAAATCATCACGGAGGTGTAGAGTTTTGGAAATCATTTTATACTTAAGTGCGGCAGTGGCTGCAATTGCATTTTTAATATTAGTCATATTCCTGGCGAAAACATTAAAATCTTTGCAAGCAACGTTAAATAGCGTAGCCCACACATTAACAGGATTAGAACAACAACTACAAGGGGTAACAATGGAAACAACTCAGTTGTTACATAAAACCAATGCTTTAGCAGAAGACTTACAAAAGAAATCAGAAAATCTAAATACAGTTGTAGATGCCGTGAAGGATGTTGGTACATCCATTAAAGGCTTTAATCAATCCATTCAAAAAGTATCTTCAAAGGTTCAAAAGGAAATGAACAATAACCAAGAGAAAATTGCTCAAGTGGTTCAATGGGGTAATGTACTAATGGAATTTAGAGATAAATGGAAGGCTAGAAAAGAACAGGAAGACCAACAGCTTACTATCGATGCGTATGGCGTTGAGCGCAATGAAATAGAAGCAGAAAAAACAGACTCATTAGCTAAAAAGAGATTTTTACGATCTCGTGGATAAAATTTCCCTATATTTCTAAAACAGGAGGAGAATGACTATGAATACAAAAGATTATCCGAAAGAGTATCCGAGAGAATATCAAAATTACGGTAAGAATGCAGATGATAGAGGGTATCAACACTATCAGCAAAATGAATCGGGTGGAGGAAGCTTTCTATTTGGTGCTATCATCGGAGGATTAGTAGGAGCAGCAACAGCATTATTTCTAGCGCCAAAATCAGGAAGAGAGTTACGGAGTGATTTAAACAATCAAGCTCGCATTTTTAATGACAAAACTGAAAAAATTCGTCAAACAGCTGTGGAAAAAGGAACAGAATTTGTAGAAGTTGCTAAATCTAAAACAGGTACGATCACTGAAACCGTTACTAAACAAGCTAGCACCATTATGAACAAAGTGACTCCAAATAATTCTACAGAAGAATTGGATTCAGGGGACGAAGGAATTGTTTCGGAGACTGAGACGGTCACTATTTCAAATAACGACCATCAATCAAGCCAGCCTTCTGATATTGCAAAATTAAAATTGGAAGAAGCTAAAAAGGCATTTGAAGAAACAGAAAATCGCTATAATCAATAAATTTGAAAAATGGGTGGTGGGGTGATACGATGACTTCACTGCCCATTTTATTTACCAGAGGAAGGGAATTAAAGATGACATTGATTAAAATTGAAACTGAACAACAATTTGAAGATTTATTATCAGGAGATTCATTCTTCATGCTTAAACATAGCTTGACATGCCCTGTTAGCCATGCAGCTTATGAGGAATATGTAAAGGTGGCTAATGAAGATAATAGTATCAAAATGGCTTATTTGGCTGTTCAAGATGCTAGGCCGTTATCGAATCATATTGCGGAGACTTATAACATTAAGCACGAATCCCCTCAAGCGTTTTTATTTAAAAACGGAGAACCAGTCTGGAACGCATCACACTGGAAAATCACGAAAAAATCCTTATTGGCAGCAAAGCAAGAAAATTAATAAAAAAAGCCATCTTCATTTTTCCGTTTTAAGGAAAGTGAAGATGGCTTTTTTAGGATGTATCTTATTAAGAACCTGGGATGGTAGTAGGCCAAAGAATCCTTAAATCATCTCCTGGTTCAATTTGTTCATAAAAGCTTGTTTCTTTATTATTTTTCAAAAGAAGGAATCTAGCATTGGAAGTTTGAGGCATTTCAATATCGATATGCCTAAATAAATCCTGGAAAATAAAAGGTTCCTCTTTCTTTTGTTTAATGATTAATCGATCCCCGGAATGAATCGTTTGCTTTTCTTCTAAATTCTTACCAGCTCTTTCAACTGATGCAACAGATTTTGTTAAAACGATTTTTTTTCCATTAAAGCTGATTGGGATAGAATAATTCAATTTAATGTTAAGTGAATCTGTGAGCTCAAGTAGGGTAGGAGTGTATGGGTTTTTGAAAATAAGCTGATCACCATCCTCAAAACCAGCTGAACCTTTACACTCTATTCCATTCCGCATTAATGTGCCGCTATATTTCTCAATCGTTACAGGTTTATCATTTATAAATATTGAATAGGACGAAATATTTTTGAGCAAGCTTTTTTGACCTAATGCGTCGAGTAAGGCTTCAATCGTGTCTGGTAGCTTACAGAGTATTGTATCTCGATCCTGGACTTCGTCCTCACCAGATGCAAATTCACCGTTCTGTTTTATTACCGCTTCTAATTCATATTTCGTACCATTGATTGTCACTATTTTCCTTGGTATATGATCAAGTAAATCTTGAATTTGAATGGTTGCAGGGTAGCCATCTTCCCCTTTTTCCGCAACGATCACGTCTCCACTTTGCACTTCATCATCAAGAGAGGTAACATTTCCATTTTTCAATAGGGTAGGTGGAGTTCCATGAATTCCAGGAATGGTTATTGTTTGACCATTCACGGATACCATCATGGCCATTCCTGGTTTTCCGTATAGTTTGTTCATTTTTATTCCTGCAGCAAGAAGGCAATCCCCTACAGTCAATGTCTTCATGTCAAATAACCGGACACTTTGATCATTTACAGTAATGCTGACATATTGTACTGGATTTTTGTTTGCTGCAATAGCTATTCCAATCGGGGTTACTAATTCAGGTCCTTTTGTTAATGATTCTGCAAGAGTAAGGTTTTGAATTGCTTCTATGCCGCGAATAGCAACACGATTAGCTGGCAGCTGTAGCTTTTCAGCTAATAATCTTGGAAGTTCAGGTGTTAAGCTTCCACCACCGACAAGCATAATCGCTTTTGGTGATTTGTGATTATTGAGAGATAATATTTCGTGACTTATTGACTCAGCAAGTTTATGTAATGCAGGAGAAATTTGCTCCACTACCTCTGTTCTATAAATCTCAGTTTCAAATCCTAAAATGTCCGTGACTTTTATTTGATCTTGAGTAAGAAGCTGTCTCTTTGCTTCTTCTGCCAAAGGGAAATCAAGCAATAGCTGGTCACTGATTGCCTCAGTTATCTCATCTCCAGCAATGGGAACCATTCCATAGGCTATGACCGTTCCCATATCA
Source organism: Peribacillus acanthi (assembly GCF_003073175.1). Classification (GTDB taxonomy): domain Bacteria; phylum Bacillota; class Bacilli; order Bacillales; family DSM-1321; genus Bacillus_BN; species Bacillus_BN acanthi. The sequence goes on along the minus strand of NZ_QBBX01000012.1, from coordinate 92,960 downwards.
GTCAATGCTATATCGGATGTGCCCGCACCAATGTCAACCAATGCCACATTTAATCTTCTCATGGAAGGAGGGATGAGAACGTTTATTGCCGCAATAGGCTCCAGTGTCAATGCTTGCATCTCTAAGTCAGCACGTTTTAGGGCTGAAATTAATGATTCTACGACGACTTTTGGTAAAAAAGTTGCAATAATCTCGACAGAAGCTTTTTCCCCTTTTTGATCTATTAAACTACCAATCTCTTGTCCATCTAAATGATAATAGAGTACAGAATATCCGACGCAATAGTAATGGAAGCTTTGTTCTCCCATCCCTTTTTCCGCAACCTCAGATTGAGCGGCTTGTACAGCTGTTAATTCAAGGTGAAGAATGTCGTCTTTGCTGATCATTGGTTTGCCTGCAATATCGACTGATACTTTCGCCCTTTCTGTTTTTAGCGCCCTTCCAGCCGCAGCCACACAAACTTTATTGAGCGGTCCATGCTTGGCTTCAAGTTCAATTTTTATATCTTGAATGACTTTTGAAACAGCCAGTACGTCATGTATTTGACCATCTAGCATGGCTCGTTCTGTATGCTCTTTAGATAAGATATCTTTTACATGGTATGACTCATTAATTTTTTCTAAAATGATACCTACAACGGAACGTGTGCCTATATCTAAGGCAAATAAGTTTTCATGCAAGGAAGACACCTTCTTTTATTATAATTACTTTAGTACTTAAAAGCGTTTATTTATTAAAGATATTTTTCGTGACTTCTAGGATGTATTTCGTTATACTAATACCTAATTATAAAAAATGTACCATAAATAAGGGTTGCATTTAAAGGTAATGCGGTTATTTCATGTCTGCAAACGAGAAAATAAAAGAAAAAGGGTGGTTGGGTATGAGTAATAAGGAATTAGATGCACTTCGTGAAAATCTAGATGAAATCAATTTATCTATACTACATCTTATTAATGAAAGAGCGAAACTTGTACAGGAAATTGGTCGAGTGAAGGAAAAGCAAGGGGTAAATAAGTACGATCCGGTACGTGAAAGAAAAATGCTAGATCTAATTGAATCCAATAATGAAGGGCCTCTTGAAAATTCTGCAGTCAAACATATTTTTAAAGAAATATTTAAGGTTGGTTTAAACCTTCAAAAAGATGACCATAAGAAAGCATTATTAGTTTCAAGAAAGAAGAAGCCCGAAGATACTGTTATTACGATTAAAGGCGAGAAAATCGGAACAGGTGCTCCAAGTTTTGTTTTCGGTCCTTGCGCAGTTGAATCTTATGATCAAGTTGCCGCTGTTGCTGATGTAGTGAAGAGCAAGGGGTTGAAGCTCTTAAGAGGTGGAGCATACAAGCCACGTACTTCCCCATATGACTTCCAAGGTCTAGGATTAGATGGAATGAAAATTCTTAAGAAAATTGCCGATGAATATGGCTTAGCAGTCATAAGTGAAATCGTGAACCCTGCTGATATTGAAACGGCTATTGATTATATTGATGTAATTCAAATTGGTGCTAGAAACATGCAGAATTTCGAATTGTTAAAAGCAGCAGGTGCTGTAGATAAACCAGTTCTGTTAAAACGTGGATTGGCTGCTACAATTGATGAATTTATTAATGCAGCAGAATACATCATGTCGCAAGGGAATGGGAACATTATCCTATGTGAACGTGGAATTAGAACATACGAGAGAGCGACACGAAACACACTAGATATCACTGCCGTTCCAATCTTAAAACAAGAGACTCATTTACCAGTCTTTGTGGATGTGACACACTCTACTGGCCGAAAGGATTTGTTGCTTCCTGCTGCTAAGGCTGCGTTAGCGATTGGAGCTGATGGTATCATGGCGGAAGTTCATCCTGATCCAAGCGTTGCCCTATCTGACTCTGCTCAACAGATGGACTTTGCAGAATTTGATATATTCTTAAAAGGGTTGAAGGAATTAAGTATAACGACTGTTTAAATGGAAAAGCCTTTTGCATTCGTGCAGAAGGCTTTTTTCATTTATGGATTTATCGTTAATGGATTGAAAATATATAGATTATTTTGTGACAAATATAGAAAAAACTGCTCTCATTGATTGCAGTTCTTAAACTAGTATCGTAATATTATTTATTAATACATAATTTTGCTTAAACGATCTTGCCAATTTGGTATTCAGATAATTCTTAAGGTAATCATATGTGATAAGACGCACTTACAAACTAAATAGCATAGAAGGAGTGAAACCATGAATACCATCACGATTTATGATGTTGCTAGGGAAGCAAACGTTTCCATGGCTACGGTTTCCAGAGTAGTAAACGGTAATCCAAATGTAAAACCTACAACTCGAAAAAAAGTATTAGAAGTCATTGAAAGACTAGGATATCGTCCGAATGCAGTTGCAAGAGGATTAGCAAGCAAGAAAACGACAACAGTCGGTGTAATCATACCTGATATATCAAGTATATTTTTTGCGGAACTCGCTCGTGGAATCGAAGATATTGCAACAATGTATAAATACAATATCATCTTAAGTAATTCTGATCAAAACTTGGATAAAGAGCTTCATTTATTGAATACAATGCTTGGTAAGCAAGTAGATGGAATTGTTTTTATGGGCGCCAACATTACAGAAGACCATGTATCTGAATTTAAAAAATCACCAGTTCCGATCGTGTTGGCAGGCTCGATTGAGGAAACAAACCAAACCCCTTCAGTCAATATCGATTATGAAGCGGCTGCTTACGATGCAACAAAGAGCTTTATTGAAAATGGGCATAAGCACATCGCTTTCGTAGTTGGACCTGATGTAGAGCCAATAAACGTATTAAAGGTAAATGGCTATAAGAGAGCTTTGCAAGAAAATAATTTGCAGTTTGAAGAAGGATACCTAGTAGAAGGAGACTATTCTTATGACTCAGGAATCGAAGCATTTGACAGACTGATTGAATGTGAGAAAAAGCCAACAGCCATCATGGTAGGGGCAGATGAAATGGCTTTAGGAGTCGTACATGCTGCACAAGATAAGGGATATTCAGTTCCAAATGAGTTTGAGGTAGTAAGTTTCGATAATACAAGGCTTACCTTGATGGTTCGACCACAAATTACAACAATCGTCCAACCGCTATACGATATCGGTGCTGTTGCTATGAGGCTTTTAACAAAGCTAATGGACAAAGAAGAAGTTCAAGATACTACAGTAGTACTACCCCATCGAATTGAACATCGACAATCAACTAAATCCAAATGAAAAAAGTAAGAACCAAATCAATTACTGATTTGGTTCTTACTTTTTTATGTACTAGAAGATGAATTTGAACGTATAGGATATAGTGCTTTTTCTACGGTTTGAAAATTCTTCTCTGTAATTTCAGGTTTTCTTGGTATTGGCTGATACATACCAGCAGGGTCTTCCCATGTTTTAGGTAAAGGAACAGGAGACGAAGGTTGCCATTTTTCGACCCAATCTTTAGGTAATTCCGCTGACAAGTTTGAGAATTCAGTCATTTCCAACCAAATATGGGCCCATGCTCTTGGAACGACTCTCCAAATATCATATCCTCCGCCACCCACAGCTATCCATTTTCCATCACAGTATTGATGAGCTAACTGATGGGCTAAACGAGGGATTTCTTTGTAGATTTTCATCGTTGCCGATAGGTGGGTTAGTGGATCAAGATAATGTGAATCCGCACCATTCTGTGTAAGAATGACATCTGGCTTGAAAAATTCTACTATTTCTTTTAAGGCCGTGGAATAGGCGTGGAGCCATGATTCGTCTTCTGTAAAGGCATCCAATGGAATATTGAATGAATAACCATAACCTTGACCTTGTCCACGTTCATTAACATTCCCGGTTCCGGGGAATAAATAGCGCCCTGTTTCATGAATGGAAAATGTACACACGTTTGGATCATCATAAAAGGACCATTGAACTCCGTCCCCATGGTGAGCATCCGTGTCAACATACAAGACTCTGGCATTATACTTGTTTTGCAAGTACTTAATGGCAACAGAGCTATCATTATAGATACAAAAACCAGAAGCCTTCCCTCTGAAACCGTGATGAAGTCCTCCCCCTAAGCTTAGAGCATGCTGGGACTGTCCCGACATGACATAATCAACAGCGGTCAAAGTGCCGCCTACTAATAATGCACTGGCTTCATGCATGCCGGGGAAGACGGGTGTATCCTCTGTTCCTAATCCAAAGCTAGAAGCACGTTCTTCAGATAACGTACCTTTACCTGCCATTTTGACAGCCTCCACATATGAAGGATCATGTATGAGGTGAAGCTCTTCATCTGTTGCCATTCGAGGAGCGACGATATCTTGATCACTAATCGCCCCTGATTTTTTCAATAAATCTAAAGTGAGTTTCAGACGCAATTGATTAAAGGGATGATTTTCGTTAAAACGGTATTTTAATAGATCATTAGAATAGACAAAAACCGCTGGCTTCATGATAAAATCTCCGGTATTTTTGGCCACAATACATCAAAACCATTTTCCTTTAGTGCTTGGACGACCGCTTGCGGATTCATGATTTGAACTCTAACGACTAAAATTTTATAAGAATCATCCTGCTTATCCGGATACACAAGCACACTATGGATATTGGCTTTTTTGGTTTTAATAATTGCAGTGACTTCACTAAGCACACCTGAACGGTTTGGTACTTTGATTTCCAATTGTGAACCTGGCTGATGGGCTCCTGTTAATTTAACAAAAGTGTGTAATAAGTCTGTTTCGGTAATAATGCCTACAAGCTTATTATCAGACAGAATCGGCATGCAACCAATATGATTTTCATAAAACACAGCAGCTACTTCTTCTACAAAATCTAATGGATGGCCTGTGATAATATCTTTTTTCATAATTGTGCTCAATGGTTTTTGTAAGTCTTCTAAGTGAAAAGTCGAACGGAATATAGAGGGTGTAGCATCACGGATATCTTGGTTTGATACTAGTCCAACTAGTTTTTTCTCATCGTTGACAATGGGAATGTGTCGAATTTTCTTATCACGGATGATTTCAATAGCAGTTTGGATTGAATCTGACTCGTTCAATGTGACGACATCTGTATTCATAATATCTTCGAGAATCATAGAATATCCCCCTACTCGTATGTATGAATTTGCTTGAAAGAATCATGATTTTCATATTAATACATAAATCGATTCATAAACCTTAGGCGATCAAATTTTTGAACAGATTCTTGTGGAATTCTCTTTCCGATTCTAGCCATTAGACAGTTAGCTGGATGTGAGGAGATTTCTGGATCGTCTGTAGCGTAGTATTCAAGTCCACCGGCATTCATCATTTTCTCCATAATTTTACGGTAATCCCATACGTTCAAGCCAGTGCCTTTCAAATCCCAATGCCAGTAATACTCTGTAGTGATGACAATGAAATCCTCCATTGCATCATCCATCATGGAAACAATAAGTAGATTTTTTCCTACAGCGCATCCACGGAATTGTGGGATAACTTCAATTGCACCTAGCTCAATCAAGTCTTCCATTTTTCCTTCTGACCACCGTTCCAATGGGTCTGGATATAGATATGTTACATAACCTACTATTGTATCAAGATGCCTTGCGATAAGAATACGTCCTTCTGGCAAAGCCGCGATATCAATCAATGCTTTGTGTTGTTGCGCCGGTGGACGAAAAGCAACTAAATCTTTATGGAATTCATAGTTTTTTATTTTCTCTGCAGGGACGGGGCCTTCTATAATGAGTGTCCCGTGAGGTGTCTTTAATTCTTTTGCATTATAAGTTTTGATATGCTCCATCTTTTCACCACCAAATCGAACTTTTATCAAATATTATACATGAAAAAAGGAAAAAGTTATGTTGTTCTTAAAACTTTCAGAATTTGCAACCTTAAATTATTTCAATATGATAAATATTCTATCAATAAAACTAGTAAAATGAAAGCGTTATCAAAGGAATAGAAGGATTTTGTCGAAAAGAGTGATGGTGTACTGAATTTTAAAAATTGAGAATATATTTTTATTATTATATAATATTTAGTGAATATTTAAACAAAGGGGGAATTGGGCGGATGAAAGTGGAAGCGCTATCAGTAATTAAAGGGGATTACAATCTACCGAACTATGAAGAAGTGTACAAGCAGTTCGATTGGAAAGAAACTGAGAAAAATTTTTCCTGGTATAACACTGGTAAAGTAAACATGGCATATGAAGCAATCGATCGCCATGCTGAAGGAGCTAGAAAGAATAAGGTTGCCCTCTACTATCGTGACGGTTCCCGTGATGAAAAATATACATTCAAGGAAATGAAGGAACTATCTAATAAAGCCGGAAATGTATTGAAGAATATGGGGGACGTAGAGAAGGGCGATCGAGTATTCATCTTTATGCCTAGATCTCCTGAACTATATTTTGCTGTTTTGGGTGCTATTAAATTGGGAGCGATTGTTGGACCATTATTTGAAGCTTTTATGGAAGGTGCGGTTCGTGACCGCCTACAAGACAGTGAAGCTAAAGTATTAATTACAACACCTGAATTGTTATCTCGTGTTCCAATCTCTGAACTTCCAGCTTTGAAACATATTTTCCTTGTGGGGGCAAATGTAAAAGAAGAAGGAAAGCTCTTAGACTTTATGAAGTATTTCAAAGATGCAGATAGAAAGTTAAAGATAGAGTGGGTACAGCGTACAGATGGTTTAATCTTGCATTATACATCTGGTTCTACTGGAAAACCAAAGGGAGTATTGCATGTACATAATGCTATGATTCAACACTTTCAAACAGCTCAATGGGTTCTTGATATTAAAGAATCGGATGTCTATTGGTGTACAGCTGACCCAGGGTGGGTAACTGGAACATCATATGGTATTTTTGGGCCATGGTTAAATGGTGTATCAAACGTGGTTGTAGGCGGTCGTTTTAAACCTGAAACATGGTATAAAACGATTGAAGATTTTGGTGTTACCATTTGGTATAGCGCGCCTACTGCTTTCAGAATGTTAATGGGTGCTGGGGATGAAATCGTCAAGAAATTCGATTTAAGCACACTTCGACATGTGTTAAGTGTAGGAGAACCATTGAATCCGGAAGTGGTAAGATGGGGAATGAAAGTCTTCAATAAACGTATTCATGATACATGGTGGATGACAGAGACAGGGGCACAGTTAATTTGTAACTACCCTTGTATGGAAATCAAGCCGGGATCTATGGGTAAACCAATTCCAGGAGTAGAAGCTGCAATAGTGGATGATCAAGGAAATGAGTTACCTCCTTACCGTATGGGCAACCTTGCTATTAAAAAAGGTTGGCCATCTATGATGCATACAATCTGGAATAATCCTCAAAAATATGAATCGTATTTCATGACAGGTGATTGGTATGTTTCAGGTGACTCTGCATATATGGATGAGGACGGGTATTTCTGGTTCCAAGGTAGAATTGATGATGTCATTATGACGGCTGGAGAACGTGTGGGACCATTTGAAGTAGAAAGTAAATTAGTCGAACATCCAGCTGTTGCTGAAGCGGGGGTTATTGGAAAACCTGACCCAGTTAGAGGAGAAATCATTAAAGCGTTCATTGCTTTAAGGGATGGATACGAGGCTACAGATGAACTTATTGAAGAAATTCGTCAGTTCGTTAAACGTGGTTTAGCGGCTCACGCTGCACCTCGTGAAATCGAATTCAGAGATAAGTTACCTAAAACAAGAAGTGGTAAAATCATGCGTCGTGTACTAAAAGCATGGGAGTTGGACCTTCCAACTGGCGACCTATCCACGATGGAAGATTAATAGTTTTTATAAAAGCTGTTCAATGTACCTGTTGGTGATTGAACAGCTTTTTACTCTGTATGGTATTGTTTATAGTCGAGGATTTAACAATCCTATAAAAGCTGTGAAAAGATTGTGCAACGACATTTCAATCAAAAAAAGCTGCGAAAGTGTTCTTCGCAGCTTTTTGATTTAATTAAAAGATGGTGAGGATGGTTCAATTGGTTTAGGATTTTTAGGTTTAGGATTTTTCGGTTTAGTAGGATCTGTTGGTTTAGGATCTGTAGGCTTTGGATCGGTTGGTTTAGGATCCGTAGGCTTCGGATCAACTGGTTTGGCATCCGTAGGCTTACTTGGTTCTTCTGTCTCTTCCTCTTCCTCTTCCTCATTTTCCACTGGTTTTCCACCAATCTCTACAGTGTTAGAACTACTGGATTCTTGTCCGATGATGTCAACCGCCCTTACAGTATAAGAACCAGAGCCTCCTGTGTATGAAAGTGAATTACTTGCTTTTATGCTGGCTACAAGATCATTTCCATTATAAACACGATAGCCGATTACGTCTCCTTCATGATGACTTCCCCATGATAAAGTATTTCCATTCAATATGACACCAGGGGCATCAGGTGCTTTGCCATTATCCTGTAAAGAATCTCCTGCAGTCATGACATTAGAAAGGAACTTATTCTTTGAAAAGACTACTCCAGGATCTGTTAATCGATCCAGACCAATACTTTTCATGAATTCAGGACTTAGCATTAATCCTTCTTCTGTGAATTCTAAAGGAGTAGAAGATAATGCTGAGAATTTTTGATTATGAACCTCAACATACCTTCCAGACGAAAAGCTGCCATCCAATTTGTCTTGCACAAAGTTTGATGGGAATAAATCTGTCACAACAAGTCCGGCCTTTGCACATGCTTCAGTAGCAGCCCCACCAGTAATGGCACAGAATGATCGACGCACAATTCCACCAGGCATTTCAAATCGTTTCTCTGGGTCCATCATTTCTGGGTTCACATCATATGCTGCATTTAGAAGGTCTGCCCAAAGGTAGATGTTGCGTTTACTGTAGGAAAGTCCTTTATAATTCTTAGCTAAAGGCATTGGTTTGTCGTATCCAGTCCAAACACCAAATGTTATATTCGGATTTGATGCAACGAACCAAGCGTCTTGGAAGTTATTACCCGTTCCGGTTTTGCCAGCAAAGTCTGAGCTGAATTTTAATCGTCCTTTAAGCGATGTAGCTGTTCCTTGATTAATGACATCACGCATCATATCAAGGGTCAAGTATGATGTTTGAGGAGTAAATACATCGACTGGTTTACTCTCATGCTGGTAGACTACAGTGCCGTCTTTTGTTTCAATTTTTTCAATCATGTAAGCATCAACAAATTGACCACCATTAGCCAGAGTTGCAAATGCATTTGTATTTTCCTCAACTGTGACACCTTTTTGCATGGCTCCAATAGACATGGATGCGTTCGAATGGTCTTCTTTTGTTAAGCTAGTGAAGCCCATTTTTTCTAAAAATTGCGTTGGACGTTGATCCACAATGTCACTGTAAAATTTTGCTGCAGGAACGTTAATCGATTTAGTTAAGGCTTCCCTTGCTGTAGTCAAACCAGAAAAACTCTTAGAGTAGTTATTTGGATAGCCTTTATCACCCCAACCGGAAAGCTGCATTGGTGCATCCGCAACAATAGAACCAGGGGCAATTTTTCCCCATTCAATGGCAGGGGCATACACTAATAAAGGCTTCATGGTTGATCCGTTCGGACGCAGGGATGAAGTGGCATGATTGGTTTCCTCTTGTTTAAAATCACGGCCACCGACAAAACTTATAATTCTACCAGTGTTGTTCTCTATTAAAACTGCGCCTAGTTCAACCGGAAGTTTCTTTACAATCTCTTCTTTTGAGTCTGAGTCAATGACTTTTGCATTTTTGTCAGGTCCGTAATAAGGATAACTATCTTTAATCTTTTCCATTTGCTCAAATATTTCTTTATCAATGGTTGTATGTATCTTGTATCCATTTTGTTTCAAATTACGAGTAGCTAAGCTGACGTATTGATTGTAAAGATCTTTGTCTTTTTTAATATCGTCTTCCTCATATCCATCTTTTTCTGCAAGGATAATAGCAAGAATACCTACTGCTCGTTTTTCAACTTCTACAGTCAACCATGGATGCTTATCCATAATTCTTGGTTTGGATGGAATCAAGTCCTTTATAATATCGTAATTAAGGGCGTCCTTGAATTGTTGATCCGTAATATAGCCCCCATCGTGCATTCTTGTAAGGACTGTTTTCATGCGGTCGAGTCCTGGCTGTAAGTATTTCGAATCTTTTATTTTTCCATCACGCGTAAACGGTGTATAACCAAATGGACTTTGTGGGAGGCCAGCGATGAATGCAGCTTGTGGTAAAGATAAATCCTTAGCGTTAACCCCGAAAATTCCAGTCGCTGCGGATTGAACACCTGCAATGTTGCTACCTGAGGAGTTTCTTCCAAAAGGTGATACATTCAAGTAAGCTTGTAAAATTTCGTCTTTTTCAAAAAATTTCTCGATTCTTAAAGCTAAAAGTATTTCTTTAGCTTTTCGGGAAAAAGAAACTTCATTTGTCAGTACTTGTTGCTTTAACAGCTGTTGTGTTAACGTACTTCCACCTGATTGGACGGAAGAGTTCGATACTTCCTGGAATAAGGCACGAAGTATGGCTTTAGGAACTACTCCATCATGCTCGTAAAAGTATTCGTCTTCAGTGGCAATCACAGCATTCTTTAAGTCAGCCGAAATGTCATCCAACGAAACTTCAACCCGTTCTAGGTCGGAGCTGAGTTTTCCGAAATATACATTATTGGCGAAGTAGACTTCCGATGTCTCTTCATAATTGTATATATCCTTTTTAAGGTCATCTTTTGGTCTTATTGGCTCATCTTTTACAAGGGATGCGAAGTAACCAGCACCAACACCTCCTGCAAAAGCAGTACCTAATACTGCCAATATGATAAAAATTAAAAATAAGTTCCAAATCACTTGATAGGTAATATTGAAATAGCGTTTCGATTTTGGAGTAGAAAAAGAGGAGAAAAAGTTCCTCAATCTATCCAAAAAAGTGTTTTTTTCCATATTCTCAACCCCCTGAAATCCCTTTCATTATACCATACAAAAGAAACAGGAAATGACAACTTTCAACAATTTACATATTATGTAAGTGGTGGTTTTTTTATTTAATAAATGCGTTTGACTTTTAAATGAATCTATAATAAAATCCAATTACTATTTAATATACCTTCTGCAATGACAGGAGCGAGTAGGTAAACGGTCACTGTTTTAGAGAGCCGGTGGTTGCTGCAAACCGGTACAAATCGTTTAGTGAATTACTTCCTGGAGCATTTGATGGGAAAGTCCGATTTTGGATTAGTAGCATCAAACGGTAAGAGACCGTTATCTCTTTTCAAGCGGAGAACAATATTTATGTTCTCAAGTTGGGTGGTACCGCGATAACAATCGTCCCTTCATTTAATGAAGGGGCGTTTTTTTATTTCATAAAATTTAGGAGGATAAGCCATGGAATTACTAAAAGATTTACAATGGCGTGGAATCATTTATCAACAAACGGATGAAGAAGGCTTGAAAGAGCTTTTAGATAGAGAAAGCATTTCCATTTATTGTGGAGTCGATCCTACTGCTGATAGTATGCACATTGGTCATTTACTTCCATTCTTAACTTTACGCAGGTTCCAAAATCATGGTCATCGTCCAATTGTTCTCGTGGGCGGGGCAACTGGCTTAATTGGAGATCCAAGCGGTAAGAAAGAAGAACGCCAGTTACAAACAATTGAAATGGTTCAGCATAACGTAGCTGGGCTTAAGAAACAGTTATCAAAAATTTTCAATGTTGAAGGCGAGAATGGGGCAATCATGGTTAATAACTATGATTGGACTAGTAAAATCGACATCGTCACTTTCTTAAGAGATTTCGGTAAGCATATCGGAATTAACTACATGTTAGCTAAAGATACGATATCTTCTAGATTAGAAACAGGGATTTCATTTACGGAGTTTACCTACACAATCTTGCAAGCAATGGACTTCAACCATTTATATGAACATCATAACTGTAAACTTCAAATTGGTGGAAGTGACCAATGGGGGAATATTACGACTGGATTGGAACTAATCCGTAAAATGCAACCTGAAGGAGCTAAAGCTTTTGGCTTAACTATTCCTTTGGTTACTAAAGCAGATGGTACAAAATTTGGGAAGTCTGAAAGTGGGTCAGTTTGGTTAGACCCTGAAAAGACATCTCCATACGAATTCTACCAGTTCTGGATTAATGCTGCTGATGCTGATGTTGTAAAATACTTGAAATTCTTTACTTTCTTATCAAAAGAAGAAATTGAAGAATTGGAACAAGCGGTCGAAGCGGAACCTCACTTAAGGAAAGCACAAAAAGCATTGGCAGAAGAAATGACACGTATGATCCACGGTGAAGAGGCATTGCAACAAGCGATAAAAATTTCTGCTGCGCTATTCAGTGGGGATGTAAAGGCATTGACTGCATCTGAAATCATGCAAGGATTCAAGGATGTCCCTTCATTTAAAGTTGAAGAAGATGCAGAAACAAACCTTGTAGACATATTAGTAAATGCAAAAATTTCACCTTCAAAACGCCAAGCGCGTGAAGACATACAAAATGGAGCCGTTAGCATTAATGGAGATAAAGTGACTGATACTCAACATGTTCTTAATGCAGACGATAAAATTGAAGGGCAATTCACCATTATCCGACGCGGGAAGAAGAAGTACACATTGATTCAATATTAAAATAAGCTAATTCGTAAAACAGATTGTTTCTGTTAGTAAGGTTGCTTTACCTTGAATAGTCAAATATTAAATAAAGACGGGTGCACAATTAGGTCTTCTAAGCCTTTTGTGCACCCATTCTTATGTCCTTTTATTTCCTTCACTTTTCAACCAATAACGGATTCCTCGTCCAGCATACGGTTCATCCTTATATCGTGGAATGATATGTAAATGGGCGTGAGGTATAGTTTGTCCACCCACTTCATAGCAATTCCATCCTACTGAATATCCTTCTGGGCTATGTTTTGAGTCCAATAATTTCTTTGCTTCAATTAAGAGATTCTGAGTTGCTAGCCATTCTTCAATGCTTAGGTCAAATACCGTTTCTTTATGTAATTTGGGGATTATAACCCCTGAACCGATCAGGACATCTTGTGGAATTTGCAAGAAAAGACAATGCTCATTTTCTAATACAATTTCTTGCCCATCAAAGGAAAACGGATTACAAAAGGGACACGAATTCATATATTATCACTCCTAGTAACACAATAACTTTATCTTAAAACAAGGCTGTGTTAAAGTACATTGTTGATTTTTAGCAGTTTGTTGATTGGAGTGGAAGACGCTTGACTCCTGGGGGATTAGCGTTACAGGCGAGACCCCGCAGGAGCGCTAGCGACGAGGAGGCTCGGCGAACGCCCCCCGGAAAGCAAGCGTCTGGAACGGAAATTAACAGGCAGGTTTAACAGAACCAAATACAAAAAAATCCCCCATATAAATGGAGGATTTTTGAGACAATACCGAAAGATTAACGAGAGTAGAACTCAACGATAAGTGCTTCGTTAATTTCAGCTGGCATTTCAGAACGCTCTGGTAAGCGAGTGAAAGTACCTTCTAATTTGTCAGCATCGAAAGTTAAGAAGTCAGGAACGAAGTTGTTTACTTCGATAGCTTCTTTAATTACATCAAGGTTACGTGATTTTTCACGAATAGAGATTGTTTGACCAGGCATTACTTTGTAAGATGGGATATCTACGCGGCTACCATTTACAAGAACATGACCGTGGTTTACTAATTGACGAGCTGCACGACGAGTGCGAGCAAGACCTAAACGGTAAACAACGTTATCAAGGCGAGATTCTAAAAGCATCATGAAGTTCTCACCGTGTTTACCTTGCATTTTACCAGCTTTATCAAAAGTTGTACGGAATTGACGCTCATTTACACCGTAAGTGTGACGAAGCTTTTGCTTCTCTTGTAATTGTAAACCGTACTCAGAAAGCTTTTTACGTTGGTTCGGACCATGTTGTCCAGGAGCGTAAGGACGCTTTTCTAATTCCTTACCAGTTCCAGATAATGAGATACCAAGACGACGGGATAATTTCCAGCTTGGACCAGTATAACGAGCCATGAATGACTCCTCCTCTATGTTTTTATTTGGGTAAAATAAAAACCGTTGTGATTGATCTTCTAGACCATTTTGTTTTCATGTAACTTCGCCCTAGCAGCAAAGGGTTACGAGATACACCTCTTTTAATTATCGAGAGGAACAAAATGAATTCAAGAGAGATTAGATTCACATAGGCTGCGATATTTTACACAAAGGATAGTATATAACGCATGGATGGCAATGTCAAGCTAGTACTTTTATTCTACTTAAAACTATATCATTTTGAGATGGAAAATAGAAATAATAGAAAGTCAAAAAATCGACAATTACTTGTAAGAAATTTCAAAAAAATTACGATATAATACAATGTAATATCGCTGAATTTCTGGTATTATATATATTGGAGTAATAAATCTTTGAATAAAGATATTTAACAACAAGAAGTAACAGAAGCATTGCTATCGGAATTGATTTTTATTAACTCGGATTAAACCGGGTTTTTTATATGATTAAGGCAAATCACCGCATTGCAATTATTAGTAGGGATGATGGAAATGGGAGCTAAGTTATCAGAACTAAATGTAGAATTGAAAAGTGCACTATTCGATTTGTTGGAATTTAAAGATACAAAATTAGACTACGAAACGCTATTGGTGAATATTTTAGAAAACCTAAAGCGTTTTTTTGAAGCTGCCGAGGTATCTTTTTATAGACTGAATGAATGGAAGAGAAAGCTTTACCTAGAAGCGTCGACTGATCCGTTAAAAAAGATAAATGATAAGGACCAAATAATGATGTGTGCAATACTCGAAGGAACTTTACGAGAAAAAACATATTATTATAAAAATTTTCCTTATGCAGGATTCAGTGAATATCAATTAATTGTCCCATTAAACCTTAATAACTTACCTATTTCTTTCCTTGCTTTTAAAGAAGGCACCTGTTCATTATTGCGTGATGAAGAATCTTATGTAGAGTTGACAAGTGTTTGTGGAAAGGTACTAGAAAAAGTACATAGTATTACGGGGATTATTAGTGAAGAAAAGCGTTATCGTCAGCTTTATAGAGTAACAGAAAAATTCCACTCATCGATGGATATGGATTCTGTGCTTGAAGAGATTATAGAAACTCTAAAAGAAGTTTATCCTACTTTCACATACTATTTATTATTATCACACGATAACCATACTCGTGGGAATCTCCCAATCAAGGATTTGGAATATGATAGTGAAAATATCGCAGCCATGCAATCATTTGTGACTGGGCAAACACAGTTTGAAGACGATATCATCGGTAGAAAGTCCATTTTATATGCGCCCCTAAAAGGGAAGCAAGGAGTGTACGGTGTTCTGCAGGTTATTTCACCTGATACTGTACTTTTTCCGAAAAGTGAAATCGAGTTTATTTCGCTTCTTGCAAACACTGCAGGTAGCGCATTAGAAAATGCCCAACTTTATCACCAGTCCAAAAGGCTAATTTCTGATTTGCAATTAATCAATGAGACTTCTCATCGTTTAAATTCTAATTTAAGACTTAGCGACACAATGAATTATATGAAAGAACAAATTACAAGTTCATTTCACGCCGAAGAAATTGGATTTGTCATGATTTCAGAAGACAATGAAATCAATATGTTGCCAGGAACTACTCCTTTCTTTGAGACTTCCGCAGCTAGTAGATACGTATCCTTTATTAGTGAACGAATCAATCAAAATAAAGAATCTCTTTTCATTGGTGATCTTTCATTCCCTGGTGAAGCTAATAAAGCAGAATATAAATCTTTGATGGCTGTCCCAATGGTGCAAAGTGGTTCTCTTAAAGGCTTTGCGGTTGTCATGCATTCGGAACCATATTATTTTTCGTTTGAGGTATTTAAGTTACTTCAATCTTTGATTCATCACTCCACTCTAGCATTTACAAATTCGCTATTACGTGAAGAGTTGGAAAGAATGGTGGTAACAGATCACTTAACAAAGCTGTATTCCCGAAATTATTTGGATGATAAATTAAAAGAGTCTATGGAAAACGATGCACAAGGAACCTTTATATTATTTGATATTGATAATTTCAAAAGAATTAATGATAGCTTTGGACATCAAATAGGCGATCGAGTTTTAGTGCAAGTTGCCGATTCAATTAAAGGCAGTATTCGTAATGGTGATATCGGAGCTAGGTGGGGGGGAGAAGAGCTTGCTGTTTATTTACCTAGGATTCCTATTGAAATTGGCAGATCGATTGCCGAGAGAATCGCAAACAAGGTAAGTGAGTATTCTTCTCCAAGAGTGACGGTTTCCTGTGGTGTATCCTACTGGAACCAGGCAGTTCCTGATTCGTCGTTCGCTTTATTTAAACGCGCGGATGATGCATTATACCAGGCGAAAAATAGTGGGAAAAATAAAGTGGTTGTAGAGCAAAACAACTATAGAGAAAAAGACCTAACCAAAGGATGACACACGTCCATTTGGCTAGGTCTTTTTCTTTATAATTATCTTCTCCCGCTGTTATTACAGATATGAAACTAAAGCTTCTGCGAAAAGATTAAGCATCTTTTCATCCGTTTCATCAAATCTGTTTTTGATGGGACTATCGATATCTAAGACTCCTACTAGCTCGCCATCTTTTAATAATGGCACTACAATCTCGGATTGAGAAGCTGCATCACAGGCGATATGACCTGGAAATGCATGAACATCTTCTACCCGTATGGTTTTACGCTGCTGAGCAGATGTTCCGCATACACCTTTGCCAAGAGGAATCCTTACACATGCAGGTAACCCCTGGAATGGTCCTAACACCAGATTTCCATCTTCCATTAGATAAAAACCGACCCAGTTTACTTCATTCAAGAATTGATTTAATAATGCAGATGCGTTACTAAGATTAGCAATTCGGTTTGTTTCCCCTTCTATAAGGGCTTTTAGTTGTTTAATAACTAATTGGTAATTTTCTTCCTTCGTGCCACTATACATTTCGACATGGAACATCATATTACCCCTTTCTCCTACAAAATTAATGCTATTTTGATTTATTAAAAACGATAATTGAGTAATTTGTCGAGTTTTTAATAAAGGGAATTAGTAGTTTTGACAGAATATTACCGAATAACCAATATATTGCGAATGGAAGGTGAGCAGATTTGAAAAAGACAAACGGATCAAAGCAAGCCATTATAGAAGCAGCTTTATACCTTTTTCACTTAAACGGTTATCACGGGACTTCCATCAGAGATATCGCCAAAAAAGCTAAGGTGAATTCGGCAACGATTTCCTACTATTTTAAAAATAAGAATGGTTTGCTGGAACATTGTTTTATATCCTATTTAGAGGAATATACAGGGATTCTTGAAAAATCGATTCAAGATTTAGCTGATATGGATGCTAAAGATTGTTTGAATGAAATACTAACGAACATTTTTAATTTTCACAGTAAGAACTTTGTCGCAGCTCGTTTCATCCACAGGGAAATGTCTTTAGATACGAACTTGAACAGAGAAATACTCTCTACTTATTTAATGAAAGAAAAGTATCTATTCACAATGGTTTTAGAACAAGGTTTTGAGCAACAATCATTTAGAAAAGTATCCATTCAAGCCTTTATCCTTCAGTTGAAGGGATTGATTTTAGCACCAGTTATTCATGCTCATTATGCAATGGAAGTACTACACATGTTTCCACAAGAAAAATACTTTATGGATAAGTATTTAAAGCAAGTACAGGAATTTCTAGCGAATTTCCTTTGGTCCCAGCCTAAGGTAGAAAAAAAGACGAAAGAGGTTTTATTCACGGCCTAACCTTCTGGTGAATTATTTTCTTCTGGTCTCGGAAGGCTTCTTTATTCTAGAAGTGATTAAAGAAGAATATCCTTGGCCTAAATCTTTTGCTTGATGGGCGTCAGAACCGTACACTAACGGGATGTGCATATCTAAAGCCATTTTCACATATTGATTAGAAGGATAAGGCTCACCACACCATTCCTTTTGGGTACCTGCTCCATTGTAATCAAGTGCCATCCCTTTTGTTTTTATTTGCTGAAGAATTCTCATTACATCATCATCAAAGTTTGCAGATACAGGGAATTTCTTTTGAAACTTGTGAACGAGTGATAAGTGTCCTACTCGGTTAGGCTTATAAAGTCCTAAATCACTTTGTATGCCTAATTCAACTGTTTCGTAGTACTTCTTATAAACCTTATGCACAGATCCTTCTAATTTGATAAGCTCCTCAAACAAATCCACGCTGTAATCGAGGCAATAATAGTTGCCTTGTAGCTTAATAAAATGCACAGAAAGGATGCTATCGTCTAGTGTCGGTCCATATGAATTAAGAAATAATTCTATTTGTTTCTCGTAGCCCTCAATAAAATCAACTTCCAATCCAACATTTATGGCTAATTCATCTCTGTATTCTTTTTTTAGAGCTTGAACTTCTAAAAGGTATTCCTCTAATTCCCTCAATCCCATACTACTATCACGAGTAGGAGTAGTATCGATAAACCCTTCTGGTAGAGGAGCGTGTTCTGTAAAAGAAATTTCCTCCAGCCCTAATTCAAGAGCTTTTTCAATATATTTTCTAAAGGAATCGGACGTACCATGTAGACAAAAAGGTGAGTGAATATGACCATCGGATTTCATAGAAGTTCACCCCTTCTTAAAATAAATGATTTTGTGTAAAAGGTAGAGTTGTGGCAAGTTGGGATAATAAGGAGCCTTGCTTTTCCTTATTGAAGAATAATTTATTCAAAAAATTCATTTTTATAGTTAAAAATGGTTGTTTACATGGTATCATAAAAGCATTGTTAAGAACATTTACTAGTTTTTACATATATACATAGGGGTTTTTCAATTATTGGGATAGTGTACGAAATTCGATTATCCCATTTTTATAATATATTTTTTGTATTATAGCTTAGTTTTGGCGAACGGGGGCTTACAATGGAGTACATATTAGTGTTGATACTAATAGTTATTGGACTGATTACAATGGGATTCTTCTTTAGAAAAAAGCATTATCGAGAGATAGACAAGTTGGAAGCTTGGAAGATGGATATTATGAATAGGCCAGTATTGGATGAATTGGCTAAAATTAAACAATTGAATATGACTGGGGAAACCGAGGAACTATTTGAGCGATGGAGAAAAGAGTGGGATTCCATTATAACAGTGTATCTTCCAGATGTTGAAGAGCTACTGTTCGATGCTGAAGAGTATGTTGATAAATATAGATTTTCTAAATCGAAACAGGTTCAACATAGTATTGAAGAAAAGCTTAAAGAAATCGAGTCTAGTATCCAAACGATACTTTCTGAATTACATGAGCTTGTAGGTAGTGAAGAAAAAAACCGAACAGAAATCGATGAATTGAAAGAAGCGTATAGAACATCTAAGAAAGCTCTTCTAGCACACAGACATACATTTGGAGCTGCAGCTGGTAGATTGGAAGTTTTATTGGAGCAGGTTGTTGAAGTATTCTCAGAGTTTGAAGATGCTACTGAAAATGGAAACTATTTAAAGGCTCGTGAGCATGTATTAAAAATTAAATCTATGCTAAAAGAATTAGCTGGTAAGATGGAGGTTATCCCTAATCTGTTAGTAGAGATTCAATCTTCCTTACCTTCGCAAATAGAAGAATTAAAAGATGGGCATTCTGAAATGGTTGATCAAGGATACATTCTTAATCATATTGACTTTGAAAAAGAAATCTCCATGATGGAGCTAGCTTTGGAAAGATATGCAGACCATATTTCAAAAGCTGAAACAGCAGAGATTGAAGTAGGGATGCAAGAACTTCGAGATAGTATGAATGTATTGTATGATCTATTAGAAAAAGAGGCTGTTTCAAAACAAATCGTTCATAAAAACAATATCCAACTTGAGGAAGGTATATCTTCTATTCAGTTTGAAAATGACAAATTGAAAACTGAAATTTCTTTTGTACAACAAACCTATCACATCACAGAATCTGAGCTAGAATCACATAGACAAAATGAAAAACAATTAAGTCATCTAGTCAAGCGTTTTGAAGTGTTCAAGGTTAAAGTAGAACAAAGCCAGACGGCTTATTCTTTGTTAGCAGATGATATGAAGGAAATCGAAGAAGGTGTCTCGGCAATAAAGAAAGAGTTTGAAGCCTTCACTATTAAGCTCCAAACATTAAGAAAAGATGAAATCGAAGCACGTAATACGGTTCAAGATTTAAAGAAAAAACTAGCTTCTGCCAACAGAATGATTGTAAAAAGTAATTTACCTGGGTTGCCATTGAGCTATAAAGAATATTTACAAGATGTAATGGTAAGTCTAGAAGACGTACATCAGAAATTAGAAGAAAAACCACTTGATATGTCTGCAGTCCATATTTTTTTAGAGAAAGCAGTCCATTCGGTTAACGAGTTTTATGAACTTACAAGTCGATTAATTGAACAAATGTATTTAGCTGAACGAATCATTCAATATGGAAATCGTTACCGTAGTAAATACCAATTAGTTGCAGTTGCATTGAAAAACGCAGAAGATAAATTTATGAGTTACGAATATGAACAAGCTGTGGAAGAAGCGGCTTCAGCCCTTGAAAAGGTTGAACCAGGCTGTCTCCAAAAACTTGAGTTTGAATTGAATCTTGAAGAAGTAAAATAGAATACATGAAAAAACTCCGCCATATTGACGGAGTTTTTTCATGTCATTTAATTAGCTTTTTTGCCATTTATATTAGAAATTACTAAACCGATTAGCGCTCCTACGATAGCCGGAACTACCCATCCAATTCCTTGTGATGATAAAGGTAAATATTTGTATAAAGAATCCAATAAAGGAATATGAATGTTTGCTGCCGCTAATCCATCAATTAAGCTTACTATACCTGTTAAAACCAAGGCTAATTTGTATACAAGAGGTGCTCCTCCAAATGAATCGTGGAAGAAGGACAGAATGATTAATACAATTGCCAATGGATATACGAATACTAAGACAGGTAAGGAAACCGAAATTAATTGAGTAAGTCCAATATTCGCTACGATCATACTGAACACAGATAACACCAGGACAAATGTTTTATATGAAACAGAAGGCATTACTTCTGAAAAATATTTCGCACAAGAAGAAACCAAACCAATACTAGTAGTTAAACAAGCAAAAGTGATCGTTAATCCTAATATTATTGTCCCGAATGTGCCATAGAAGTACTTCGCTGAAGCAGAAATTATAGCTCCGCCATTATCCATTGCTCCAATGGCATCCATACTTGTCGCTCCTATATATGTCAACGATATATATACAAAAGCAAGTCCAAGAGCAGCGATGAGACCAGCAGTGATACAAGCTTTTGTTATGGATTTTTCATTTGTAATGCCCATGCCCTTAATGGAGGATATGACTACAATTCCAAATACAAGAGATGCGATTGTATCCATTGTCAAATACCCTTCAATAAATCCTTTGAAAAAAGGTTGCGTAACATATTCACCTGAAGGCTGACCAGGTTCTCCCATTGGAGAAATAAAACTTTTTGCTACTAAGATAATTAGAACTGCAATCATCAACGGAGTGATAACTTTTCCAATTCTATCAACTAGCTTAGCAGGGTTCAATGATAGCCAAGCTGTAATTAAAAAGAAAATAACTGTATATATAAAAAGCGGTAATGGACTTTTTATTGTTTCAGCTGCTAAGAAAGGAGTGACTCCGATTTCATAAGCTACAATTCCAGTTCGGGGTATACCGAACAGTGGTCCGATTGCTAAGTAAAGAACTATGGAAAAAACCAATCCGAAGAGTGGGCTAACACGATTTGCAAGCGTTTGCAAATTACCAGATTTTGCAATAGCGACAACACCTAGTAATGGGAGGCCTACTCCGGTAACTAAAAATCCAAACACTGCAATCCAAAGATTGGTTCCTGCCTGTTGACCTAAAAATGGCGGGAAAATAATATTGCCAGCGCCTAGAAATAATGCGAATAGCATTAGTCCTATCGCAATGGTTTGTTTACCAGAAATTTGTTGATTCATAATGAAGTTGGAACCTCCTGATTATTTACCAGAAATTTTGAACAGTTTACATACTATCATATCTTTTTGAAAAATAGTCATGTTTTAAAAAAGTGTAAATTTTAAGTACATTAAAATAATTATAATTATAAAATATCAAAAATCATTAGAATTACTTCCCTAGTATGGGGTTATTTAAGAATAAAGATTGCAACTTAAGAAGAGGGAATTTCTCCCTATGAAATGTGGTTTTCTTCACGCCTCTCATATGATAATATAGTAAATTGCGAAAAGGCAGACAAACGGCGGTGTATAAGAATGATTTATTTTGACAATAGTGCAACAACAGTTCCTTACAATGAGGTAATTCATTCATTCGTAAAGGTATCGACAGAATATTATGGTAATCCCTCTTCACTCCATGGTATTGGGGCTAAAGCAGAAAGACTTTTAAGTCAAGCGAGAAGTCAGATTGCAGAGTTATTAGAGGTAAGGGAAAGGGAGATATTCTTTACATCAGGTGGTACTGAAGGAAATAACCTGGCGATAAAGGGTATAGCACTCGCCCATCAAAATAGAGGAAAACATATCATTATTAGTAGCATTGAACATCCATCAGTTAAACTTGCCTGTGAACAGCTTCAATCTCTAGGTTTTGAGATAACAGCTCTAAATGTGGACAAGTACGGCAGGATATCAGTAGATGAATTAGAGAAATCCATTAGAAAAGATACTATTCTTGTGTCTGTGATGCATGTCAACAATGAAACAGGAACAGTCCAGCCTATTTCTGAAATCGGAAAACGTTTAAAGAATTATTCAAAATTACTATTCCACGTTGACCATATTCAGGGGGTGGGAAAGGTGGATTTAAATATAAAGGATAGTCATATTGATTTGTGTACATTCTCTGCCCATAAATTTCATGGACTAAAGGGAAATGGGTTCCTTTATGTAAGAGAAGGTGTACAGATTTCTCCCCTACTATCAGGTGGAAATCAAGAAATGAAGCTCCGTAGTGGGACCGAAAATGTAGCAGGAGCTGTTTCTACCGCTAAGGCATTGAGAATGATTAAACAAGAGATGCAGTCTAGTAAGGCACTTTTGGAAGAAATCAAGCAATATCTACGTTCAAAGTTAGAAGCAATCGAGGGGGTTGTCATAAACACACCTACTCAGTTTTCTGCCCCACATATACTGAATTTCTCCTTACCTGGGATGAAATCAGAAGTGGTTATTCATGATTTGGAAGAAAAGGGGATATATGTATCCACGACTAGTGCCTGTTCTTCAAAAAAGAAAACTATAAGTCAAACAGTTTTCGCCATGACTAATGATGAAGCTGTCGCTAGTAGTACTGTCCGAATTAGCTTAAGCTATCAGAATAATCTAAATGAAGCAAAGATATTTATAAAAGCAGTTGAACAAACCATAACACAATTAAAACAAGTGATGAGGTCTTAGAAATGAAATATGATCATATTATTATCCGTTACGGAGAATTGTCGACGAAAGGAAGAAATAGAAAAGGATTTGTAGATCGATTAAGAAGAAGTATAAAAAAAGCATTACACCCTTTTCCTTCCATTAAAATAGAAGCAACGAGAGATCGGATGTATATTCTTTTAAATGAAGAGCCGGTTGAACCAATCCTTGAAAAAATAAAGGGGATATTTGGGATTCAATCATTCAGCCCTGCCGTAAAGGTTGAAAAAGATTTGGAAGAAATAAAAAAAGCTGCCCTTTTTTATGTGCAGGATATCAAAGAAGATATTCGTACTTTTAAAGTGACGACTAAACGTGCGGATAAAGAGTTCCCGTTTGATACTGATGAAATCAATCATAGTGTTGGTGGATTTGTTCTTAAAAATATCAAGAACCTTAAGGTCGATGTTAGAAAGCCAGACCTAAATCTATTAGTGGAAGTACGTAAAGAGGCTGTATTCTTGACTGGAAGAGTGATTCCTGGTGCTGGAGGTCTTCCTTATGGGACAAGCGGTAAGGCAATGCTCATGCTTTCTGGAGGAATTGATAGCCCTGTTGCTGGTTATTTATCGATGAAGAGGGGTTTAGAAATTGAGTGTATCCATTTTTATAGTCCACCATTTACAAGTGAACGCTCTAAACAAAAAGTAATTGACTTGGCAGAAGTGCTTTCTCAGATTACCGGACATATGACATTACACATTGTCCCGTTCACTTCTATACAGACACTAATTCAAAAACAAATTCCTGAAAACTATTCGATGACTACAACAAGAAGACTAATGCTAAAATTGGCTGATAAATTAAGGGAGAAAAATGAAGCATTAGCGATCGTAACCGGTGAGAGTTTAGGACAAGTTGCTAGTCAGACTCTGGACAGTATGTTTACAATTAATGAAGTTACCAATACCCCAATACTACGTCCACTTATTACAATGGATAAAAATGATATTATAGCGATAGCAAATGAACTTGGTACATTAGAAATTTCAAATCGTCCTTTTGAGGATTGCTGTACGGTATTCACACCAGCTAATCCAAAAACAAAGCCCAAACGTGACAAAGTGAATCATTATGAAAGCTTTGTTGATTTTGAGGATTTAATATCGGAAGCGGTGCAAATGACAGAGACCCTTCACTTTTCTTCAAAGGCAGAAAAGAATAAGTCAAATGAAGACTCGGATTTATTTTAATTTCCTACTCAAATGTTTAATTAAATTTGGACTTTCTGTGAACAATTACCAAAGATGATTTCGTATATAGCCATGTGTTTTTACACAATCTATTGTTACAAAGGAGGTGAAAACACATGGCAAACAACAGCTCAAACCAATTATTAGTACCAGGAGTACAAAACGCTCTTGACTCTATGAAGTATGAAATCGCTTCAGAATTCGGAGTACAACTTGGACCAGATTCTACAGCTCGCGCTAACGGTTCAGTTGGTGGTGAAATCACTAAACGTCTAGTTCAAATGGCTGAACAACAATTAGGCGGATACCAAAAATAATTAAATAAAATGGCTGCAAAAAGAGTCGACTTCGGTCGGCTCTTTTTTACATTGTTTAGGGAGTAAAATGATGTATTTAAAAACTATTATATTTAATTGTTATGGATTTCTTACAAGATTTTTTGCTTTATTTCCATATAAAAATAAATCATTTCACTTTTCTACTATTACTATATTGGAAAATTTTTATTATAAAAACAATTTAAAAAAATCTAACTATTTTGTATAATAAAGTAAAGTTGTTTAATGTTGTAATTATGAAGGGGGAGGAATATTTATGAAACGTGAAGATTTACTTGCTCCAGAAATGTACAATTTAACCAGTGAAATGGAACGCTTTGCGACAAATTCCGAAAAGAAGGCACTTTTATGGGAAGATGAAAGCGGTAACAAAAAAGAGATTACATACCAAGATTTATTCAAATCAGCGAACAAAATAAGCAATGTTTTCATAAAACATGGATTAAAACAAGGCGATACGGTGCTAGTCATCATTCCTCGTTTAGTCGAGGCATATCAAGTATATATAGCTGCATTAAAAGCAGGTTTAGTTGTAATACCAAGTTCAGAAATGCTAAAGACAAAGGATCTTCAGTATCGTATTACTCATGGTGATGTTAAGGGTGTTATTAGCTATCACCCATATACTAGTGAGTTAGAGTCAGTATCTGAATTTGAGCAGTTAGTTAAGCTATCTGTAGGGCAAGCAAAGGATGGCTGGTTACTGTTGGATGAAGAAATGAAATCTGCTTCTGAAGAATTTGAAGCTGCAGCCACAAAAGCAGAGGACATGGCCTTCTTATCCTACACTTCAGGAACTACAGGTAATCCAAAGGGTGTTGTACATACACATGGATGGGCATATGCTCACTTACGAACAGCTGCAGCAAAATGGTTATGCATTGAAGAAAGTGATACGGTTTGGGCAACTGCTGGACCAGGTTGGCAGAAATGGATTTGGAGTCCGTTCCTTTCTGTTCTAGGATCAGGTGCTACTGGATTAGTGTATAATGGCAAATTTGAACCTAAAAAGTATTTGGAATTACTTGATCAGCATGAAGTGAATGTTCTTTGTTGTACACCGACTGAATACCGTCTTATGGCAAAGGTGGACAACTTAGGAGATTATAAATTAGAAAAACTTCATAGTGCAGTTTCAGCAGGAGAACCATTAAATCGTGAAGTCATTGAGACTTTTCAAAAGCATTTCAATGTGACCGTTCGTGATGGATATGGCCAAACTGAAAATACATTATTAGTAGGAACAACAAAAGACATGGAATTAAGAGCTGGTTCAATGGGAAGACCTACTCCTGGTAACCGTGTGGAAATTGTGAATGAGCAAGGGGAGCCTTGCGCAGTTGGTGAGGTTGGGGATATTGCGGTCCATGTTGAAACTCCAGCACTTTTCAAGAATTATTATAAAGATCCAGAACGTACTGCCATGCAGTTCCGTGGAGATTATTATATTACGGGAGATAAAGCTAAAATGGATGAGGACGGATATTTCTGGTTCGAGGGTCGTGGAGACGATATTATTATCAGTTCTGGGTATACAATTGGGCCATTTGAAGTTGAGGATGCTCTTGTTAAACATCCCGCAGTTAAAGAGTGTGCTGTTGTAGCTAGTCCAGATGAAGTTCGTGGGCATGTTGTAAAAGCTTTCATCGTTTTAAGAGAAGACATTGACTCAAATGATCCTGAATTAATCTCTAAACTGCAACAACATGTAAAAGATTTGACAGCACCTTATAAATATCCAAGAAAAATTGAATTTATTGAGGAATTGCCAAAGACAACTTCAGGTAAAATTAGAAGAATCGAATTAAGACAACAAGAACAAGCATTAGCATCGAAATAAAAAGAATGTGTAGTTGATCGCAAAAAAGTAATATCATCTATAACTAAATTTGCCACTAAGAATAATAGAAAAACCCAAAGATTAACGTCTTCAATCGACTATATCTTTGGGTTTTTACGTGCACTACTTTTAATAAAGTTTGTGGAGGTATAGTAATGGCAATTATAATGGTTTAAATGAAAAGGAGTGACATTTATGGGGAAGCTTTGGCACGGTGGGACGATTTATACTATGCTTCAAGAAAATGACAAGGTAGAAGCAGTTTTTACCAACGAAGGTAAAATTATTGATACAGGAAATTATTTAGAACTTAAACATAAATATGGTAAAGAAAGTGACGAAATAGACTTAAATGGTGCAATGATGGTACCAGGATTGGTGGATGGCCACTTACACTTAATAGGTCATGGAGAAAGTCTGCTTAGATTAGATTTATCTCATATGAAGAGTAGGGAAGAAGTATTAGCAGCTGTGATGAAAAAATGTAGTGAGATTCCAGATGGAGAGTGGGTCGTAGCAGAGGGTTGGAATGAGAACAATTGGCAGAATCAAAAGATCATTACTGTGGATGAATTGGATGCAATATCTCAGAACCATCCTATTGTACTTAAAAGAGTCTGCCGTCATGCATTATTGGCTAATACAGTCGCCATGAAAGTAGGAGGGCTATCCGACCAATCAACGCCACCATCTGGGGGTGACTTTGGTAGATATGAAAATGGCAGGTTAAACGGTCTTTTTTATGACCTAGCACAATCGACGATTTTAGACCATTTACCCGGAATTAATGAAGAGTATTTGAAAAGAGCCTTACGAATTGCCATTAATGATTGTTATAGATATGGAATTACAGGTGTACATACTGAGGATTTATTTTATTATAATGGCTTTCACCCTACATACCGAGCTATTAAAGAAGTCATTGAAGAAGAACTTCCTATACGTGCACATTTACTTGTTCATCATGAAGTCATTGATGAGATGGTTTCTAGTGGTCATTTTTTCAAGAGTGGGAGCGAACTTGTAGAATTTGGTCCAATGAAGATATTTGCAGATGGGTCCCTAGGTGGTAGAACCGCACTATTAAGTAAGCCATACGGAGATGATCCAGAGAATAGAGGCCTTGCGATTTTTACACCAAAAGAGTTGATTGAGCTTGTAAAAAAAGCTAGGACTAAAAATCTTCCAGTAGCGATTCATGCGATTGGTGATGAAGCATTTTCACTTGCTTTAGGAGCCATTAAAGAATGTCCTCCTCCTGTAGGGACTAGGGATAGACTAATTCATGCATCTGTGTTAAGGAAAGATTTAATTGAGCAGTGTAAAGGTTTGTCTCTAGTGTTAGACATACAACCTGTTTTTGTTGCTTCTGATGGGAATTGGGCAATGGAACGATTAGGAAATGATCCAGTATACTTGCCTTACGCTTGGAAGACATTGATTGATGCAGGGTTAATATGTGCTGGGGGATCTGATGCTCCTATTGAAAGATTAAATCCTATATTCGGAATTCATGCAGCGATTTACAGAAAACCTTTTGAGGGTGAAGGTCATGCCTTTCTTCCTAAAGAAAGTTTAAGCATGCACCAAGCATTGCAATTATTTACTTGCAAAAATGCCTATGCTGCTTGCAATGAAGAACGTTTTGGATTAATTAAACCTGGTTATGCAGCTGATTTTACAGTGTTTCATCAGGATTTATTTACTTTACAGGAAGAGGACTTACTCCGTGCAAAAGTGAAAATGACAGTTATCGGAGAACAATCTGTTTACCATTCTTAAAGTTTTTCCTCTAGTTCCTTGAGAAATTTCAATGGTATTATTTTGCTACTCGCCTTATAATGGATTTATTTCGAATGTAGAAATAAATAGAAATGAGGACTAAAGATGAATCAATCTCAAGAGCGTGAGGGAATCTTGTATGGAGCGCTTTCCTATTTTATTTGGGGAATAGTTCCACTATATTGGAAATGGCTCGATCACGTTGGAGCAGAAGAGATATTAGCACATCGTGTTGTATGGTCTTTTGTTTTTATGATGATTCTTTTGTTAGTAACGAAAAAGTGGAATCATTTTATCATATATTTCAATGAAATAGTAAGAAATCGCAAGAAGCTGTTTGCATTGACCGTAGCATCAGTATTGGTAAGTATGAATTGGGGCATATTCATTTGGGCAATTAATGCTGATCGTATTCTCGATACTAGCCTAGGTTATTATATCAATCCATTAATCAGTGTTTTATTGGGAGTAGTTATATTAAAAGAAAAACTTTCAAGACCTCAAGTGATATCAGTAGTCCTTGCAGCAATTGGGGTAATTATTTTAACCTTCCATTTTGGCAAGTTTCCCACAATTTCATTTATCCTTGCCATAACATTTGGTTTATACGGGCTTGCAAAGAAAATGATCAATGCAGATGCCTCTATCGGTTTGACATTGGAAACGATGATGGTAGCCCCAATTGCCTTAGGATACTTTCTAATTAGTGCATTCCAAGGTCAATCTATGTTTGTTAGTTCCATAGACACCACCCTCTTATTAATAGGGGGAGGAATTGCCACCGCACTTCCTTTGTTATTTTTCGCGAAAGGTGCACAAAAGGTCTCTCTTTCCATGATGGGGTTTCTTCAGTATATTGCTCCAACATTAACTTTAATGATTGGTGTTTTTATATACCATGAAGAATTTACGAGAACCCATCTCATTTCATTCATTTTTATTTGGGTAGGTTTAATTATTTATTCTTTTTCGAAAACGAAATTCAGTATGTCTACTAATCATAAATGGAAAAGAAAACAAAAAATCGGAGCATAAAAACGATTATTAAAAACACACGGTTGGCATGGTTCCCATATGCCTACCGTGTGTTTTTTAAAACATGAAAAAGTACGCAGAGCATGTCTCTCTGCGTACTTATTACTTAGTTTTAATAGTTTTGTTTTTCTTTTTCTTACAAAAATGTCCGCTTGACCTTTTCCCAGAATGAATTGTCTTTCAGTTTAACTGTCTTGATTTTCTTATCACTTAATTTTATATGGATTTCTTGAATGTGTCGCACGCTTAATGCCTCATTATCCATTCCTATTGTCGGATAATCGTTTCCATCTTGAACGATTTTTAATGTAAGCTGTCTAGTCCCACTAAGAATAAAAGGAGATCCCAGTGTCCGATATGTATTATTATTTAACGAGGCCAATTCGCTTACTTGGAAACATTGAAGCATTGGATCTACAACAGCCCCGCTGACTGATTTGCTATACGCAGTACTTCCAGTTGGAGTGGATACAATCATTCCGTCTCCTCGGAAGGTTTCAAAGTGAAGCTGGTCGATAAATACATCGATGACGAAGGTTTTAATGATACTTGAACGAAGTGAAAGTTCGTTTAAGCAATAAAATGAGGGCTGACGGTCAAGTGAAACCTCTATAGTTGGATACTTTCGGACCTCAATCTGTTCGTTCGTCATAGCTTCGATCAGTTTCGACGTATCGTTAATAGAGAAATCACAATACATATTTAGATTTCCTGTCGTCGATATGCCAGCATAAAGACAATCTTCTCGGAAACCTGTTTTTCGAACTGCCTGTAAAAACGCACCGTCATCACCAACACTTACAATAATGTTTGCTTGATGGTGATCCTTTACTTTTACAAACCCATATCTTTCGGCCAATTCATATAAAGGTTGGACTTTTTCAAGCATATCAGAGGATTTATTATGGAAAAAGTATACATTGCGACGTCGTTCAGACATTGTGAAGCCTCCTTAGTTGAGCTTTATGGTAATTTTTACATACAATTTTTTGAGTTATTTGTTAAAATATGAAAGGTAAGTCTTATTTTATTAAATAAAATAGCAGAAGTAAAATGGACAGGTGAGAAAATAGTGATTTTATATTTGAAACATTATTTACTCATGAGACGTAAATAATAGGTATAAAAAGGAGGAATACAGAATGAATGGAAAGCGTTGGGCAGCTTTGGGTATAGCCGCTGGATTATTTATCGTATCGATATTTATTAGTATGGCATCATCATTTTTCTTTAAAGATACCGAAAACTCATTTAGCGAGTTATTGGCAATGAGTGAAGAGACCTTTACTGAAGAAGTGTTAGAAGAAGGTGATGGTTTAAATAAAATCGCTGTGTTGGATGTAGAAGGAGTCATACAAGATACAGGTGATGCGGGTACCTCACTACTAGGAACAGCTGGATATAATCATAAAGCATTTATGCAAAAACTAGATATGGTTAAAGAAGATGTTGACGTTGCGGGAATTGTCATCCGTGTTAATTCTCCTGGTGGTGGGGTTGTAGAAAGTGCTGAAATTTACGATAAAATCAATGAAATAAAAAAAGATACGAAAAAGCCAGTTTATATTTCAATGGGGTCTATGGCCGCTTCGGGTGGTTACTACATTTCTGCACCAGCAGACAAAATTTATGCGAGTCCTGAAACCCTAACCGGATCTCTTGGCGTCATTATGCAAGGATATAACTATCAAAAACTTGCAGAGAAGTACGGTGTAGAGTTCGTTACTATTAAAAGTGGGCCTCATAAAGATATTATGAGTCCAACAAGGGAAATGACCGTAGAAGAAAGAAAAATTCTTCAATCTATGATTAATAATTCTTATGAACAGTTTGTCAAAATCATCGCTGATGGTAGAGGTCTTTCAACTAGCGAAGTGAAAAAAATTGCGGACGGACGTATTTATGATGGTCGTCAAGCTAAAGAAATCGGATTAATTGATGATTTTGGTCACTTAGATGATGTCACAGCAGCTATGAAAAAAGATTTGAAATTAGATGATGCTATGGTGGTTAGGTATACAGATATAATGGGATTAGGTTCCTTCTTCTCTATGAGTGCTCAGAAGATGTTCGGTTCGGATCTGGAGATGGCCGGGTTGGCAAAAATATTGTCACAACCCAATTCTCCACGATTGATGTATCTTTATGCTGAATAGGGGGAAGAGAATATGACACATGAAAAAGAAATAAATCCCCAATTCCATGAGGGAGTCCAAGACCAAACCGATTATATGAATAAGGATGACCAGAATCTTTTGGCTAACCAACCTATTGAAAAAGTACACCTTCCTTATGCGGGTTTTTGGATGCGCTTTTGGGCATATTGTATTGATTTAATTGTAGTTGGAAGCATTGATCGCATATTAGTCAAACCGATATTAAAAGCCCTGGATATATCACCATATTCGTTACCGGTATTTACTCCATTAACCGTTGCAACCGCTATTACCTTTTATCTATATTTTGTTTTCATGACAAAAGGGTTTGGCCAGACGCTAGGGAAAATGGTACTTGGGCTAAAAGTGATCTCACTAAAAGAGGAAAACTTAAATTGGGGAACGATTATTTTTAGAGAATTTATCGGACGTTTTATATCAAAAGCTACAGTTGTGGGATACATAATTGTAGGTTTTTTACCTAAAAAACAAGGCCTTCACGACATTTTTTCAGATACTACCGTAGTTTTAGAAAGAGATCGATAAGCATAGGAAAAAAATAAAGTATTGAAGTAAACCTGCTATTGGATTAGCAGGTTTCAGATTGTCGACAAAAGACATCGAGAGGCCTCCCTCTCGATGTCTTTTGTCATTTTTGGATAGGATTGCGGGTAAAATACGTTGATTTCCGCTCCAGGCACTTGCTTTCCGGGGGGCAGGCGGTGAGCTTCCTCGTCGCTAACGCTCCTGCGGGAGGAGGCTCAAGTCACACCCCGCGGAAAGCGTTCGCCCGGAACGGAAATCAACGGATTATCTAGTATATAAATTATTTTAATTGAAAAAAGACTTTAGACAAACTCTTAATTCTTAGAGTTTGTCTAAAGTCTGAAACCTGTTATTGGATTAGCAGGTTTATTTTTTTTCTTTTAGCTAATAATGATAGGCTGAAAGGTTGTGAAAAAGGTATGTATTGGTCTATAGCAATCATTTCGTTATTTATTATTTTACTTGTTATCATTCTTTTTACAAAAGTAACAGTAGAGGTATTTTATTATCACGGTCAAGATAATGATCAGCTAACGTTAAGGATTAGAGCGCTCTTTAATATAGTGAAGAAAAAAATTGATGTACCATTAATTAAGGTGGATGATAATTCCCCTACGATAGTGATGAAGGAAAAGGTTCAATCAGGCGAGGATGACTCGAAGGCAAAGAAGAAGGTACAGCAATTCTCAGCACAGGATTTCTTAAATGGACTTCATGATACAAAAGAATTGGTTATCCATATTATCGGTCTGCACACCATTATCAAAAAGTTCCTTCAAACAGTCACCGTTCACAGTTTTCATTGGCATAGCATGATTGGAACTGGAGATGCGGCATTGACTGGAACAATCGTAGGTGGTGCCTGGGGTTTAAAAGGTGTCATTGTCGGGATTTTAACACAATATTTAAGATTTCAAGTTAGTCCTGACTATACGATTACACCCAGTTATCAATATGCTGTTTCTCTTACAAAAGTCCATTGCATAATTCGGTTTAGAGTGGGAAATGCTATCATGGCAGGATTAAAGTTTCTACGTTTTTGGCGAGGTGGGAGACCGTCATTCAAGACAAAACCCTTATCGTCCTTATCCAATGAAGGTAAAAATCCGACAGTATGATAGGAGGAGAAAATATGTCTGATAATCATCCAATTCAAGGTTTGATGAACTCTGCAATGGAAAATTTAAAGCAAATGATAGATGTTAATACCATTATTGGAGACCCGGTTGAAACGCCAGATGGTAGTGTCATATTAACAGTATCGAAAGTAGGATTTGGATTTGCTGCAGGGGGAAGTGAATTCCATCTTGACTCTCATGAACATGGCAACAATCAAAATCATTACAAGCATCCTTTTGGAGGGGGTAGTGGGGGCGGTGTTTCCATTACACCAATCGCATTTCTAGTAGTAAATGGGAATGGTGTGAAGATGATGCATTTAGATCAAAGCACTCATTTATTCGAGAAGATTTTGGACTCTGCACCAGCAGCTATGGAGAAAATTCAAGGAATGTTCTCTAAAAAGGATCAGCCATCTTCAGGAACATACTCTACTCCCAACATAGAGCCTAAACAAGACTTGGATATATAAAACCTGTAACCCATCGTTCAGAACAGGAATGGATGGGTTTTCATTTGTTGGTTAGGAAATTATAATCTAGACCTGTGGATAACTTATCATATACAAATTGTCCAAGTCTATTTTATCGATTTTTAATCTGGTATTAGTTAAATAATTGCAAAAATTCACATGTAAGTCTATGATTACACTATACATATAGTTTTTTAGGAGGAAATTATCTATGGCAACTATTACTTTTAAGCACAATCCTGTTACTTTACTTGGGAATGAAGTGAAGGTAGGAGATCAAGCTCCAGATTTTACGGTTTTGGCAAATGATATGTCACCTGTTACTTTAGCGGATTCAAAAGGCCAAGTTCGCCTAATCAGTGTAGTCCCGTCAGTTGACACAGGCGTTTGTGATGCTCAAACTCGTAAGTTCAACGAAGCAGCTTCACAATTGGATAATGTTAAAATTTTGACGATCAGCGTGGATCTACCATTTGCTCAAAAGCGTTGGTGTGCAGCTGCTGGAATCGAAAACGTTCAAACACTTTCTGACCATCGTGATCTTTCTTTTGGAGAAGCTTATGGGGTGCATATTAAAGAATTGCGTTTATTAGCTCGTGCAGTGTTTGTAGTGGACTCTAACGATACTGTTACTTATGTGGAATATGTAAGTGAAGGTACTGATCATCCGAATTATGAAGCGGCTATTGAAGCAGCGAAAGCAGCAAAGTAAATTCTATAGTAGTTTCATGAATAGGGAGAACCTGGCTAATTGCCGGGTTTTTCTTTTTGCTTTAAACACCTAATGAGTATTACAATAAAGGACAGAAGTAAAATGCCAGGAGGATGAAATGGATAAATTCCTAACAGTTGAACAGTTATTTCAATTATTTGATTCAACATCAAAGATGCTACAAGAAGAATTGGATTGTACATACTTAGAGGCTTTAGCAGAAAGTGGAGAAAACTTATTCCACGGAGATGTCATCCAAGATGAATTGAGTGAAATCACGAAGAAAAGATTAGCAAAACAATATGCAGAAATAAATTTAGACAAATATAGTCGAGAAGACATCCGTAAGGGATATCAGCTTGCAATTTTAAAGGGAATGCAGGAAAATGTCCAACCCAATCATCAAATGACACCAGATTCAATGGGGATGTTTATCGGGTATCTTGTTGGTAAGCTAACGAAAGGACAGCCTTCCTTTTCTCTATTAGATCCTGCTGTTGGAACAGGAAATTTGTTATTTACTGTGATAAATTCCTTGCCTGATAAAAAGATTCAAAGCTATGGATCAGATGTAGACGAAGTACTTGTCAAACTCTCTTATATTGGAGCAAATTTGATGGAGCATTCTGTGCAATTCTTTAATCAGGATAGCTTAGAGCCATTATTTGTAGACCCTGTTGATATCGTTGTATCAGATTTACCTATCGGCTATTATCCCAATGATATTAGGGCAAATGAATATGAGATTAGAGCAGAGGAAGGACATACCTTTGCACACCACTTATTCATTGAACAAAGTGTCAATCATTTAAAGCCAGGTGGCTATGGGGTATTTCTCATTCCAAACAATCTGTTTGAATCATCACAATCTCCATTACTACATGAATATATTAAGCATCATGCCTATATCCAAGGAATCGTACAATTGCCGAATTCCATGTTCAAAAGTGAAGCTGCGGCAAAAAGCATCTTGATTATCCAAAAGAAATCCATTGAAGTAACCCAACCTAAAAATGCGTTGTTAGTCCAATTACCTAAACTCTCTAACCAAGAAGCAATGACTGGGATCTTGGCAAAGATTGATCATTGGTTTGTGGAGGAAAAATAAATTAAGTCAAAAGACTCGAGGTATCGGGTCTTTTTTTTGTACATAATTGCCTAAAATCTCTGAATTGATTTACTTTTATATGTAAACGATACCAATTTTACTTCCTTCTTGAAAAGCATGTTACACAATGATTAAATGGGGAAATGTAAGTAATGATAATAAAACGACGACTATAAAATTATAAGATATTCCAGTAAGCGATATATAAAGGAGCGTAAACGATGTCAAAGATTATTGCTATCAATGCAGGAAGCTCTTCATTAAAGTTCCAGCTATTTGAAATGCCGAGCGAGAAGGTCATCACAAAAGGATTAGTTGAAAGAATTGGATTAAATGATTCAGTTTTCACAATTACTGTAAAAGATGAGAAAGTAAAAGAAATTACAGATATTCCGAATCATGATGTAGCGGTAAAAATGCTACTAGATAAATTAATCAAACATGATATTATCCAATCTTTCGATGAAATTGAAGGGGTAGGACATCGTGTGGTTCATGGTGGCGAGGTATTCAATGACTCTGTAATGATTACAGAGGAAGTTTTGAAGCAAATCGAAGAACTCTCTGATCTTGCACCACTGCATAACCCTGCTAACATTACAGGAATTAAAGCTTTTCAACAGATTTTAAAAGACGTGCCTTCCGTTGCTGTCTTTGATACAGCTTTCCATCAAACTATGCCTGAGAGCTCTTATTTGTATAGCTTACCATATGAATACTATAAAGACTTTGGCATCCGAAAATATGGTTTTCATGGAACTTCTCACAAATATGTTTCCGAGAGAGC
Organism: Peribacillus acanthi; assembly: GCF_003073175.1. GTDB lineage: Bacteria > Bacillota > Bacilli > Bacillales > DSM-1321 > Bacillus_BN > Bacillus_BN acanthi. Next base: position 56,462 of record NZ_QBBX01000012.1, on the reverse strand, counting down.
GGCAGAAATGTTAGGAAGACCAGTAGAGCAACTTCGTTTAATTTCATGTCATTTAGGTAATGGTGCAAGTATTGCTGCAATTGAAGCTGGTAAATCAATTGATACTTCTATGGGCTTCACTCCTTTAGCAGGAGTAACTATGGGTACAAGATCTGGAAACATTGACCCTGCCTTAATTCCATACATCATGGAAAAGACAGGGAAAAATGCAGATGAAGTACTGGATGTATTGAATAAAAAGAGCGGTATGCTAGGAGTATCCGGATTCTCTAGTGACCTTCGTGACATTGAAATTCAAGCAGAACAAAAAAATGAACGTGCAGAGCTTGCGTTAGAAGTTTTTGCAAATAGAATTCATAAATATATTGGTTCTTATGCTTCACGTATGAGTGGGGTAGACGCTATCATTTTCACAGCTGGGATTGGTGAAAATAGCGATATCATTCGTGCAAAAGTTTTAAGAGGACTTGAATTCATGGGAGTGTATTGGGATCCAGCATTGAATAAAACTAGAGGAGAGGAAGCATTTATTAGTTATCCACATTCTCCAGTTAAAGTCATGGTCATTCCGACAAACGAAGAGGTCATGATTGCTCGTGACGTTCAGAGATTAACTAAATAATTTTTATAAAATATAAGGGTTAACCTGAGTTTTTTCTTGGGTTAGCCCTTTTTTATTAATTTTTATGCTGTGTTATACTATAGATAACATAAAAGGAAATGTATGGATAATGAAGGGGGATGTTGGTGTGTGGAATAAACGTGAGGAAGAAGCTTGGATAGAGATACAAAAATGGGAAGAACAACTGCATCATTATGAACCTTCCGATTTTCAGCTACTGTACGATAAAGGGCTGGAAGCTAGTTTTTCCCTTCTATCAGAAGACATACAACGTCAGTTTTTCTCTAAAATGGATACTTGGTTATTTCATTTGCACGCCCTAGTTCAAAACTCTCAATTCCAGCAAGACGCTCGGGAAAGGATTCTTTCATCTGCAAGAGTATTCCATGAAGATGTTGACTCAATTTCTGATCTTCATTATCTTTCAATAGATAAGTTAACATTTATTGCTGAACAACAAATTGCCAAGCATCGTCTATACTCTTTTTCACAAGGGGGATTGAGTGGAATGGGGGGTACGGTATTGTTAGGCTCTGATTTGCCAGCAATGACTGTTATCAATCTACGCATGGTTCAGTTGATTGCCATGAGCTATGGTTTTGAAGTTAACACACCATTTGAAATGATGCTCTCATTAAAGGTTTTTCATGCTGGTACTTTGCCTAAACGACTGCAAAAGTACAGTTGGGAAGAATTAATGGAAGATATCAGGAATAACGAAGATGAATATTTTTATAAAGGCAAAGAAGAAATGACTAATATATCGTGGCTTGAACAGCCAATGAAGCAAATACTAAAAGTCATGGCTATCTCTGCATTAAAGAAGAAAAAATTTCAAGGGTTACCTCTCATAAGCATGGCGATTGGTGCAGGAAGCAATTATCAAATAACAAGAAGGGTAAGTGAGTTTGCCCATAATTTTTATAAGTACAGATTTTTGAATGGAAAAAAGGATTAAAAGAATGCTCTAAAGTCTGTAAACTTTATGATTTTAAAGATTGTGATACCTTGATACCCCACAAAAACTCGTCAAAATCCAGACGAGTTTTTTGTGTTTTTATAAATGCGACCTCTGTGAAACACCTTGATTTGCCCGATACCACAACCATAAATCATTAATAATGGATGCATGCTGGGCAATTTCTGTATTTAGTCGACACGAAATTTCAAAGTCATTTTCAGATGAAAGTTGCATCTGCATATTATCAATGATTCTTTCAAGTTCTTTTATGCGATCTGGAATACTTCCTCTGATTTTCTCCCATTGTAAAAGCAAAATCTGTTGTTCATCAACATGTATGTCATCCCAGTTACGCTGTAAATCAGGAATATTAATGCCAAGTCGCTCATCATAGATAAAAAATCCCATCATGTTTGCTACCTCCTAGCGTACCGATTATTCATTATTGTACTACAAATATTGAAAACGGAATAATTTACTGAATATTAAAACTCTTAATTTTCTACACAAATGTTCTTGATTTTATGAGATAAAGCTGATAAATTTAAACACATAAATGAATAAATATAAAAAGATATGAATTTTTATTCTATAAATAGGGAGGAAATATTAATGGCACAAGGAAAGATTGTTTTAGCTTATTCAGGTGGGTTAGATACTTCCGTTGCGATAAAATGGTTGCAAGAACAAGGTTATGAGGTTATTGCGTGTTGTTTAGATGTAGGGGAAGGAAAAGACTTAGAGTTCATCAAAAATAAGGCGTTAATGGTTGGTGCCAGTAAGTCCTATGTAATTGATGCAAAAGAGGAATTTGCTCAAGAGTTTGCTCTTGTTGCCATGCAAGCTCATACCCTATATGAAGGGAAATATCCATTAGTATCAGCATTATCACGTCCATTAATTGCAAAAAAACTAGTTGAAATTGCAGAGCTAGAAGGTGCTGTGGCGGTAGCTCATGGATGTACAGGTAAAGGAAATGACCAAGTTCGTTTTGAGGTTTCCATTCAAGCATTAAATCCTAATTTGAAAGTGGTAGCTCCTGTGCGTGAATGGAGCTGGTCACGTGAAGAAGAAATCCAATATGCATTAGAAAAAGATATTCCAATCCCTATTAATCTAGATAGCCCTTTCTCTATTGATCAAAATCTTTGGGGAAGAAGTAATGAATGTGGAATTTTAGAAGATCCTTGGGCTGCCCCACCAGAAGAAGCTTACGAACTGACTGTTGGGCTGGAGGTAACGCCAGATAAGCCTGATTTAGTTGAAATAGATTTCGTCCAAGGGGTTCCGGTAGCATTGAACGGCGTTTCTTATCCATTATCTGATTTAATCTTAGAATTGAATAAGCTCGCGGGAAAACATGGCGTTGGACGTATTGACCATGTTGAAAATCGTTTGGTTGGTATAAAATCACGTGAAGTATATGAGTGCCCTGGTGCTATTACATTAATTAAAGCGCATAAAGAATTAGAAGATATCACTCTAGTAAAAGAAGTTGCACATTTCAAGCCAAATATCGAGAAAAAACTTACAGAGTTAATCTATGAAGGGTTATGGTTCTCACCTTTGAAAGATGCTTTACTAGCCTTTTTGAAAGAAACACAAAAAACAGTTAATGGAACTGTACGAGTAAAATTATTCAAAGGTCATGCAATCATTGAAGGGCGTAAATCGGAAAATTCTCTATATGATGAAAAGTTAGCAACTTATACATCTGATGATGAGTTCGATCATACAGCGGCTGTAGGCTTCATTTCATTATGGGGACTTCCTACAAAAGTGAATAGTATTGTAAATAGTAAAAAGAAGGTGGGCGTGTGAAAAAGTTATGGGGTGGAAGATTTACGAAATCGGCAGAGCAATGGGTAGATGAATTCGGAGCTTCCATTTCATTTGATCAGGAGCTTGTCATGGAAGACATCCAGGGAAGCATCGCCCACGTTACGATGCTTGGTAAATGCGGAATCTTACCACAAGTTGATGTTGAAAAAATTAAGGTAGGATTAGAGAACTTACAACAGAAAGCGGAGTTAGGTGAGCTACAATATTCAATCAAAATGGAAGATATCCATTTGAATTTGGAGAGCTATTTAATAGAGGATGTTGGTCCTGTAGGAGGGAAACTTCATACAGGAAGAAGTCGAAATGATCAAGTGGCTACTGACATGCATCTATACTTAAAGAATCAGACTTTAAATGTGATTGAGTTAATAAAAGAGTTGCAAATTGCACTTATCGAGCAAGCTGAGCAACATATTGAAACCATTGTTCCAGGATATACTCATTTACAACGGGCTCAGCCTATTTCTTTTGCTCATCATCTCATGGCTTATTTTTGGATGTTAGAGCGTGATAAACAGCGATTTACTGAATGCTTAAAACGGATCAATATTTCTCCTCTTGGGGCTGGTGCTTTGGCAGGTACTACTTTTCCTATTGATCGTGAATATTCTGCTAAATTATTGGGATTCGATGGAATCTATGAAAATAGTTTAGATGCAGTAAGTGATCGTGATTTTATTTTAGAATTCTTAAGTCATTCTTCCATTCTGTTCATGCACCTTTCACGATTAAGCGAGGAAATCATTCTTTGGTCCAGTCAGGAATTCCAATTTATAGAATTGGATGATGCTTTCTCGACGGGATCTAGTATCATGCCACAAAAGAAAAATCCAGACATGGCTGAACTGATTCGAGGTAAAACTGGACGTGTATATGGGAATCTTTTTGGATTGCTAACAGTCTTAAAAGGCTTACCACTTGCCTACAATAAAGATCTGCAAGAAGATAAAGAAGGAATGTTTGATACCGTTAAGACGGTAATCGGTTCATTGAAGATTTTTACGGGAATGATTGCTACAATGAAAGTAAATACATCTGTCATGGAGAATGCTACAAAATCAGATTTCTCTAATGCTACTGAGCTTGCTGATTATCTCGCTAATAAGGGAATGCCTTTTAGGGAAGCTCATGAAGTGGTTGGAAAACTCGTATTGACATGCATTCAAAAGGGCTGTTATTTAGCAGATTTGGACATGATGGAATACAAGCTGGCTTCGGAGTTGTTTGAAGGAGATATTTATGACGCTCTTCAACCATACAATGCGGTTAATCGACGGAACAGTGCTGGTGGAACGGGTTTTGTACAAGTGCAAATTGCGATTGAAAAAGCGAAGAAATTAGTAAAATAAGTTAATAGGGAAGGATTCGTAATTCAAATTGAACTTGCGAATCCTTCCCTATTTTTTTCACTTTAGGAATGTATACATTGGTAGCAGAGAGAAGGGGACAAATGTTTGCAATTTTAGAAATGAGGTCTCAGTTACAACTCTAAGACCTGACGACAGTAATCTTAAATTAAATGTATATTTAAAAAACGATAAGAATAAAATTCAAAAAGATAATAATTTATTGTAAAACAATAAAATTACTGTTAAAGTAAAATTGGAAATAATAAAGTGGGGTGCTTTTTTTGAAACGAGAAACATTCTTTTTAAAGTGCGTTGTCGTACTTATGGTACTTCCTGTCCTTGCTTTGTGCATATTTGTGTTACCAGTGATAGCTGAATTTTTTGCAGAGTTAAATCCAAAGTTAGATTTTTTGCAATATCCCTTTTTAATTGGGTTGTATGTGACAGCGATTGTATTTTTTGTAGCGTTGTATCAGACTCTAAAACTTTTAAGCTATATTGACAAGAACGAGGCATTTTCGGAATTATCTGTAGCAGCCTTGAAGAAAATCAAATACTGTGCCATCACCATCAGTGCCTTATATGTGTTATTTATGCCACTTTTATATCTTATGGCAGAGGTAGATGATGCTCCAGGTATTATACTAATCGGAATGGTCATTATTTTTGGATGCATAGTGATCTCTGTCTTTGCTGCTGTCCTTCAAAAGCTATTAAAAAATGCTATCGATATTAAATCAGAAAATGATTTAACGGTCTGAGGTGAAAATAATGGCAATTATTATCAATATTGATGTGATGCTGGCTAAAAGGAAGATGAGCGTAACAGAACTTTCGGAGAGGGTTGGAATTACTATGGCTAACCTTTCTATATTGAAAAATGGAAAGGCAAAAGCGATTAGGCTTTCAACTTTAGAGGCAATTTGCAAAGCATTAGAATGTCAACCAGGAGATATTTTAGAATACCGAAGTGATGAGAACGTATAGACAAGATTTACTTAAATTCAGAAAAAACCATAGGAGGCAGAAATTATGATAGCGATAAAACAGCTCGTTCGTTTTGGGTGGGAGCAGGCCCTATCATGTTTATTTCCTGTCGTAATTTTTTCCTCTTTGGCTTTTACACAAATTATGCCACTTCCATTCTTAGCGCGGTATGACTGGCTGCTGATTATCTGCCTTTTGATGCAATGGTGGATGGTTCGTTCTGGACTTGAAACAAGGGATGAACTAAAGGTAATTACACTGTTCCACCTTATAGGACTTGCCCTTGAGCTTTATAAGGTACATATGGGCTCCTGGTCTTATCCAGAGGAAGGATACTTTAAAGTTTTTGGTGTGCCTTTGTATAGCGGATTCATGTACGCAAGTGTAGCGAGTTATCTTTGCCAAGCGTGGAGAAGGCTAAAGGTTGAACTAGTTAGATGGCCATCGCTTTTGGTAGTTGTACCTCTGGCTGCTGCGATATATTTGAATTTTTTCACCCATCATTATTGGATAGACATTCGTTGGTGGCTATCTGGACTAGTAATGATCGTTTTTTGGCAATCATGGGTCACGTACGAGGTTAATGGAACTCGTTATCGTATGCCACTCGCACTTTCTTTTATGCTCATCGGATTTTTTATATGGATAGCTGAGAATATCGCTACGTTCTTTGGAGCTTGGGAATATCCAAACCAAATTGATACATGGAGTCTCGTTCATTTAGGAAAGGTGAGCTCTTGGCTCTTATTAGTGATTGTTAGCTTTCTTATTGTAGCGACGTTAAAGCAGGTAAAGGGAACCACTAGAGTAAATACTAGTCAATATTTATAACTGTAAGAACTTTATGTAAAAAAGTCGGATCCTGAACAATGTTTAGGAGTCCGACTTTTTTTGTTGTAGTTCTCTTAAGGGTGATCAATTTTAAAAAGCACGGTGCAAATATTTCACATTTTAATGAACTAGAGCAATTTTATACCATGTGGTTATATTAGACAGTTCGAACAATTAGTGTATCACAAGAAGCATAACGAGTGATGTGTTCTGAAACGCTTCCAATAAAGAATCGTTCGACCGCATTTAAGCCTGTAGCCCCACAAATGATTAAATCTATTTCATATTTTTTGGAGAGGTCTTTCGGTATTTTGATTTTTGGAGAGCCGTAATCAATTGCTAGCGTGACATGAGAAATTCCTTCAGCTTTGGCTTCGGTTTCATACTTTTCTAGCAATTCTTTTGCATAGACTTCAGAACGAAGGGCCACTTCTTGGTCATATGATTCAAATGTTACGAAATTCCGAGTATCAATGACATGAGCGATCACAATAGAAGCATGATTTCGTTTTGAAATCTGTACAGCTTTTTTAAATGCCCATTCTGCTTCTTGAGATCCATCTACAGCAACAAGAATGTTTTGATAATTTAATTCCATAACTATCTCCCCCTTTTACATTATTATACAATATCCTTCCCTGTATAAATGTTTCTGATTTACGAACAATACTGAGAAAAGAGGAAGGAGGGATACATATGGAAAAGAAAAGACCCGCTCAATTCATTTATGATGATTCAGCACAAAGTGAAACCATCCAACAAATTTCTGAATCTTATACAAGTGGTGAAGTAGCTGAACAAAATGCTACTAACCAGGAAAACAAAGAAAATCAAGAATTACAGCAAAATCAATCAAATGAATCCAATATATTCGAAGGCTAAAACATTGGGAAAGTAAACTTCAAGCTGAGGTTTACTTTTTTTTTTGTACTTTAAGAAGCAAGCATTGTGGTCGATTTTAGAAATAAAATCAACTAGACTTTTATGCCTCGCACTAAGATTCGGAGATAGTCTAGTTTTCAAATCTTTGAAAGATCAAATTGTTAATTTTGTTAGTAACAGAAAAAAATGTTATGACAGCTTTTTTTTATAATCCATGATTAGGAAATTTGGATAAGAAAAATTAAGTCAAAGTCCCTCACAAAAATAAGCTTTCTAACGAATGTTTATAAGTATGTACAAAAATCATCATAGAGTGACTTAACGCGGGAGAGTAGAAAATGTCAGAAGAAAGATATAGATATCGTCAGGAACGTAAACAAGCTGAAAAAATGAAAAGAAACCAACAAAGAAGTAAAAAAATCTTTAAAAAAGGATCTATGTTAAAAAAAGTGATAATGGTCTGTTTGGTGCTAGGACTTCTATCATTAGGAGCAGGCGTCATTGCGTTTGCTTCAATGATAAAGGATGCACCAAATTTAGATTCTTCTAAACTAGTTGATCCTCTTTCTACTAAATTTTATGATATTAACGGAAATTTCATCTATGAATATGGGAAGGAAAAGCGAACAAAAATTACGTATAGTCAAGTTCCAAAAGTGTTGGAACAGGCGTTTATAGCAACGGAGGATTCCCGATTTTATGAACATGAGGGTATCGATATAAAGAGGACTTCCAAGGCAATTTTTGTGAACCTAACCGGAGATTTTGGTTCTCAGGGAGGTAGTACCATAACACAACAAGTGATAAAAAACTCATTTTTAACACCAGAAAAAACATTGAAGAGAAAAGTTCAAGAGTGGAACTTAGCGTATCATCTGGAACAACAGTATTCTAAACAGGAAATTTTAATGATGTACTTGAATAAAATCTTCCTCGGTAACCGTTCCTACGGGGTAGCAGCTGCAGCCAAGAACTATTATGGGATTGAAGAAAAGGATTTGAAAAAATTGACTCTGTCACAAGCAGCCATGTTAGCTGGACTGCCCCAGAGTCCGAATCATTACGATCCTTCAAAACCCGAAAATATAGAAGCGGCCACCGAGCGTCGTGATTTAGTATTAAGTTTGATGCATAGACACGGATTTATTAC
>NZ_QBBX01000012.1:0-47828 GCF_003073175.1 Peribacillus acanthi | reverse complement strand
GAAAAGCAAATGCAGGAAGCTTCTAAAGTTCCCGTTACAAAAGGTATTGTACCCAAAAATTCTTATCAAAGTATGCCATATGAAGCGTTTTTGGATGCAGCAGTAAAAGAGGTAAAGAGAAAACTGAAGAATGTAGATATTAGTAAAGATGGTTTATCTATTTATACTACATTGGATCCAAAAGCACAGACCTTTGCAGACAAAATGTTGAATACAAATGAAATAATTGCCTATCCAAATTCAAAATTCCAAGGGGCTTTCGTCTTTTTAGATACAAAAACAGGAGCAGTTAGGGCGATTGGAAGCGGAAGAAACGACTATAAAGCAGAGTTTCTAGGTAACAATTTTGCAATAGATATGAAACGACAACCTGGATCCACCTTTAAGCCCATTTTTGATTATGGTCCGGCGATTGAACATTTAAAATGGTCCACTGGACATTTAATCCATGATAAAGAAACGTCATACTCAACCGGTCAACCTATTTCAAACTGGGATCATCAATACCATGGAATATTATCGATACGTACGGCATTGCAATATTCTTATAACATCCCAGCCCTTCTTACAATGAGAGAGGTTGGGATGGATCAAGCAAAGAAATTTGCAGAGCGACTAGGTATTTCGTTTATAAATGATAAAGTATATGAATCTTATTCAATTGGCAGTAATACCGTAAACCCATTAGCCATGGCAGGTGCCTTCAGTGCTTTTGGGAATGATGGCGTTTATAATCAACCACATTTTGTGAAAAAAGTGAAATTTCCAAATGGAAAAGAAGTGAGCTTTGACCATAAACCAAAGCGAATTATGAATGATTATACTGCCTATATGGTAACTGATATGTTACGCACAGTCGTAGATGCGGGAACAGGAATAAAGGCCAATGTACCAACACTAGATGTCGCGGGAAAAACAGGTACAACCAATTTTGATGAAAAAACCTCCGCAATATTTGGATACCCAGACACTGCTACAAATGATAGTTGGTTCGCGGGATATACACCACAATACACTATGGCTGTTTGGACTGGTTATACTCAAAATGGATCAGGAAACTATATGATTGGAGATACAACGAAAATCTCACAACTCATGTTTAAAGAGATGATGCAAGCAATAGGAACAGACAAATCCAGTTTCAAGCAACCTAGCAGTGTCTACAGAGTGAATAATGAGCTTTATATAAAAGGTGTAGAATCTGCAGAGGTTCCACCAAAACCAACCATACAAAAAGAAAAAACGAATCCGAGCTACTGGGGACATAAAGGTAGAGAGAAACATAAAGAGAAACATAAAGCAAAAAAAGGTAAAGATAAGAGAAAGGGGAAAGGCAAGCATAAGCATGATTAGGAGGCAATCCGTAATTATCAAGAATTAATTGTTATTTCATATATTCATTTCCACTTCATTTTCAATTATTTATAAGCAAAAAACGACCTGAGATGATTTATCTCGGGTCGTTTTTGTGGGTTTAACTTATTAGAGATTTCAGGAGCTTAGGTTATTTAATAATTTGTAGCTCTTTTGGATATTGAGTGAGAATTTCACAACCATCTTTAGTTACGAGCACATCATCCTCAATACGTACTCCAGCTACAGAAGGTACATAAATTCCTGGTTCAATCGTAAATACCATTCCTTCTTTCATCACAAGCTCATTGGTTTCTGTCATGGATGGATATTCGTGTACACTAATTCCCAAACCATGCCCTAGTCGGTGAGGGAAATATTCTCCGTATCCAGCTTCACGAATGATGTTTCGGGCAGTCAAGTCAATTTCAGCCGCAGTTTTTCCAGGTTTTGTTGCTGCTACAGCTGCCAATTCAGCTTTGAGAACAGTATTATAGATTTCGTGTTGCTTTTCGCTAATATCATGGAAAGCAACCGTTCTTGTAATATCAGAGCAATACCCATTGTAAACAACCCCTAAATCAAATAGGACTAAATCACCTTTTTGGATTTTAGTTTGACCAGGAGTTCCATGTGGAGATGCCGCATTTGCACCTGTTAAAACCATAGTGGAAAATGCCATTTGGTTAACGCCTTTTTTCTTTAATTCAAATTCAATCGCAGCCAGGATATCCATTTCTGTCTTGCCTTCTTTAATTTCAGACACTCCGACTTCAATTGCGAAATCTGCAAGTTTACAAGCTTCACGAATCAGCTTCATTTCATCTTCACTCTTTACCATGCGAAGCTCTCGTAGAACTTCCTCAACAGAGAATAATTGAGGAGATGAAAATGTTGCTTGTAATTTTTCATAGCGTTCCACATTCATATGCTCTTTTTCAATTGCAGCTTGACGAATTGTGAAACCACGTTTTTTCACTGCGGCTTGAATGAATTCCCAAGGGTCTTCGATATCTGTATATCCAATGATTTCCTCGTTCCATCCTGCATGCCTTGCTTCTTCGATCTCCATTTTAGGGCAAATCAAAATGGATTCACCCTCTTGGAAGGTCATTAATCCAAGAAGTCTTTCATGAGGATTGCTGTGAAACCCACTTAAATAAAATACATTATCTGTAGAAGTTACGAACGCAACATCTATTTCTTTTTCTTTCAACCAATTTTGTAGCTTATTTTTTTTATCTAACATTTCGCTACCTCCAATAAATATCTATAACACGAGAGTAACAGTGAAGTTCTTTCTTTGCAATTAATTGTTATCATTCTTTATAATGGAAAAAACAGAGAATCATCACCATTTGCACCTATTCGTATTTAATTTGAATTTAAAGGAGCTGAACCATATGAAGGTTTCATTTCATGGACATGCCATCATCCAAGTAGAAACAACGAAGAAAACGATTTTGTTCGATCCATTTATTACTGGTAATGGTTTAACAGACTTAAAATTAGATGAGGTAAAACCGGATGTGATTATCCTAACTCATGGTCATGATGACCACGTTGGCGATACCGTTGAGTTAGCCAAAAAACACGGTTCACTTGTCATTGCTAATTATGAATTAGGTGAATTTCTTTTAAATGAAGGAGTAGAAAACGTTCACACAATGCATATTGGTGGTGCTTATACCTTCGAATGGGGAAAGGTGAAGTTGACACCGGCTCTTCATGGATCAGGATATCAAACTAAAGATGGACACATGGTGTATTGTGGAAACCCAGCTGGTGTATTGTTAACAATTGAAAATAAGACCATCTATCATGCAGGGGATACGGGTGTGTTTTCCGATATGAAATTGATTGGAGACCGACATCCAATTGATGTTGCATTTGTTCCAATAGGGGATAATTATACGATGGGACCTGAGGACGCGGCATTAGCAGTCGAATTCCTCAATCCTAAAACAGCTGTACCAATTCATTACAATACTTTCCCTCCAATCAAACAGGACCCACATCAATTTGTGGATATGTTAGGTACGGGAGTTGGAAAAGTAATGAATCCTGGTGATGTTTTAGAATTATAAATAGGAATTCTGAATGGACAAACCAAATATTGAATGTTCAAGAGGCTGACTCTATATTAGAGCAGTCTCTTTTTGGTTAAAAAGGGTAGAGCTACATAATTGCTACATAGATTACTGTTTCGGTAATAAATTTGGAATTTCGGTAAAAAGATTCTTCGATTCGGTAATATCCCGAGCCATTTCGGTAAAATACCGAGTTAGTTCGGTAAAATCCAGGTCTATCTAGGAAAATGCCAGTCCATTCAGTAATATCCATAAAAGTCCATTCAATATAATCCTTAAGTTTATAAAGATTTATCCAACAAGTTGTCAATTTTATTATAGGCTTGCATAAGGTGTAGTATGGTACAGGCATTCTTATTTTAAAGAAGGAGTGTTTTATATGAAACAACGTGCTCTACTTTGCTTACTCTTATGCGGTATGATGCTCTATTACGCTATTCCTAGAATTGACGTTATGGCTCAAGGTTCTTTTGGTATTTTTTCTAGTATGTGGCTTTTACTTGCTTTATTTGTAATTGCGGGGAATTTATCAGGAGTGCTATATTCACCTAAAAAAAGAAAAGTTATCAAACAAGAAAAAACAATGGTTCAGAAAAGAAGAATGTATCAATCTTGACGGTTACATTGTAAGGCTGAGCATTTGCCCTTATAATATAGGAAAGAGATACCAAATGTAGAGGGTGAAAAGCTTTGGCTACAAAGCATGAACAAATTATACAGTATATTGACACTCTTCCTGTTGGTGAGAAGATATCTGTCCGACAGATTGCAAAAGATTTAGCAGTCAGTGAAGGAACTGCCTATCGAGCGATCAAAGATGCTGAAATTAAAGGCTATGTGAGCACGATTGAACGGGTAGGAACAATACGAATTGAACGGAAGAAAAAAGAGAATATCGAAAAACTAACGTTTGCAGAGGTTGTTAATATTGTAGACGGACAAGTCCTAGGTGGCCGTGCAGGCTTGCATAAAACTTTAAACAAATTCGTTATAGGCGCTATGAAGCTTGAGGCTATGATGAGATATACGGACGCGGGAAGCCTATTAATTGTTGGGAATCGTACAAATGCTCATGAATTGGCACTAAAAGCAGGCGCTGCTGTCCTTATTACGGGTGGTTTCGATACGGATGAATCCGTCAAGAAAATTGCAGATGACCTTGAACTTCCCATCATTTCTAGTAGCTATGATACATTTACGGTTGCGACTATGATTAACCGCGCAATCTACGACCAGCTCATTAAGAAAGAAATTCTATTGGTAGAGGATATCCTTACTCCATTTAGTGAAACCGTCTATCTTAAAATGGGAGATACGGTAGAACATTGGATGGGACATAATAGAAAAACTCTTCATAGTAGATTTCCTGTTGTGGATGAGCATTTCAGAGTACAGGGAATGGTCACTTCAAAGGACATAATGGGCGAAGAATTAAATACCCCAATTGAGAAAGTTATGACGAAAAACCCAATGACCGTGAATGGTAAAACTAGTGTAGCTTCATCTGCACATATGATGGTGTGGGAAGGCATTGAAGTATTACCTGTCGTGGACGATTCTCAATGCTTACTCGGAATTATTAGCAGGCAAGATGTCTTGAAAGCTTTGCAAATGATTCAACGACAACCTCAAGTCGGAGAAACCATTGATGATGTAATTGCTAGTCAGTTAGTGGATCTAGGGGAAAGAGGCAAGGGTGACGAGGTATACCATGTGGAAGTAACACCACAAATGACGAACTATTTAGGAACCATTTCATACGGAGTTTTTACGACCATCGTGACGGAGGCAGCCAATCGTGCATTGAAAACCTTTAAAAGAGGCGACTTAGTCGTGGAGAATATGACTATTTATTTCATCAAGCCGGTTCAAATCGACAGTAAGCTTGAAGTTTTCCCTAAGGTTTTAGAAGTTGGTAGGAAATTCGGAAAGGTGGATATCGAAGTGTTTAATGAAGGCAAACTCGTTGGTAAAGCGATGATGATGTGCCAGTTATTAGACCGAACGTGATAAATAGCCCTAAATTTGGCATGATAAAAGGATGCCTCCATTAACCGGGGCATCCCTTTTTAATGACTTATTTTTTGTAAGCTTGTTCTGCTTCAGCGATTGCATGAGGCAGGAAGAATTTATACGCTTTGATGCCACCATAAATGCTTAAAGCGCCGATGATGATAAATACTGCAGCAACAATGTATGTGACTGTCCCAGAATAAAGAAAAAGTTGATTAAGTCCAAACATGGAGACGAAAACCCCAAGAGCAATAGAAGACTTGGCTGATACCCATTTTCTTTCCATAGGAAGATTGGTGCGGAAAAACTTAATTTTATAATATACATAAAAGGCGAATGCTAGAATAATAAAGATAACGAATACTGGCATCTAGAGACCTCCCAACGTGACATTTTGTCCAATACATACTATACCGTTTTTCACAATGGATTGCCACTTTAAAAATCTCTTCGATTGCAAGGCTCGAACTAACTGCTGTCAGAAGGAAGATAGGAGAATCATTTATGAAATCAGCCATTCTATCAGAAATTAAAAAATATGATACTATCATTATTCACCGCCATGTAAGACCAGATCCTGATGCATATGGTTCACAGTGTGGTTTAGGTGAGATGCTTAAGGAATCTTTCCCAGAAAAAAATGTCTTTATGGTTGGAGAGGAAGATGAATCCTTACACTTTATGAGAAGATTGGATACAATCACAGAGAAAGACTATGAAGGTGCACTGGTAATTGTATGCGATACTGCGAATGAGGAAAGAATTTGCGATGGTAGATACAACCTAGGTGATAAATTAATTAAAATTGATCATCATCCTAATGAAGACCCTTACGGAGACATGCTTTGGGTAGATACTTCAGCTAGTTCAACTAGTGAGATGATTTATGATTTTTATTTAGCTGGGAAAGAGGATGGACTTGTCCTTAATCAAGAAGCTGCTAGATTGTTATTCGCGGGGATTGTTGGGGATACGGGGAGATTCCTTTATCCAAGCACTACAGAAAAAACTTTTATTTATGCAGGTGAATTAATTCATTATGGGTTTGACCGTCCCAAATTATTTGAGGAGATGTATGATGTAAATGAGAATGTTGTCCGTTTGAATGGCTATGTCTTCCAAAACTTTAAGGTTTCGGAAAATGGAGTTGGACACATGATTATTACTGCAGAGACATTAAATCAATTCAACGTTAAGCCGTCAGAGGCTTCTTTGCTCGTAAGTTCTTTGGGAGTGGTAAAAGGTTTAAAGGCGTGGGCTTTCTTTATTGAGGAAGAGGAAGTGATTCGTGTCCGACTGCGTTCAAAAGGTCCTGTTATCAATACCGTTGCGAGAAACTATAACGGTGGAGGACACCCATTGGCAGCAGGTGCATCCATTTATTCATGGGACGAAGTAGAATCAGTCCTGACAGATATGGAAGCTGCTTGTTCAATGTAAAATAAAGAAAGGCTCATAAGGAAAACTCCACATCTAGTGGAGCTACCCATTTATGAGCCGTCTTTTTATTTTATATTCGCCTAATTTTGACTTGTATATATACCTTTGTATAAAACATCATCTCAGTAACTTCAATTTTATATCTTTTCTTATTGATATCTATGATTTTATTTTCAATCGATTTTTTTAATAATGCCTTACCTGCATAGACAGATTCAATATCTTTCGTAATGAGGAAATTGAGATCGTCCTTTATCGATTCCTGAGCTTCTATAACGCTTAATCGGTCAAGTTGATACAATTTATAATTCTCAATACTGACGGATATATCCTGTACTAATAGCTTTTCCTCGTTTTGCTTGTTTAAGGCCTTATAGTCTTCTTCTAAAACTCCAAGTTTTTTTTCTAAATCCTTAATAGTTTCCTCTTGGTTGGAAATCATTTGAATTTGTTTTTCTTGCATTCCGCCATACATATAGAAAAAAATGAACCAACTTATGAATCCTCCAACTGCAAATCCAGCGAAAAATCGTTGCCAAAGAGGTTGACGGTATAAAGGAGGGATTCTCATGATGAGATATACTCCTGTGTAAGCCATTTAATAATCAGTGCTCCGGTTTGTGCCCCGCCTAATGCAGATAATATCCATAAAATTTGCTTGATGATATCTCGTGTCTGACCATGGAAAATGCCCCTTTCGAAACTATAGACGGTATCGAATGTTCCACCCATTGCCGCGACAATAGCCCAAATCCTCAAACTATCGGATAGTCGGAACACAACAGTCATGGGAGGCTGGTTTGTAAAAAATGCTGAAATTCCACCTATTAAAGAACCACCAATAAGCACACCTAGAGCAATGAAATAGCTATTTAAGAAAGTAGGGAAAAAGGCTTCTTTCATATTATCATCCTTATTTGTTCAACTTTATTTTATGTATATGGACAAACATAGGATATTAGAAGAGATATCAAAAATGAAAAAGAGAACATATTTTCTTTTTTGTAAGTGAAGTTCTATAATAATAACAAGATAATCGTACGAAAAAGGTGGGGAAATCATGTCTTTTGCACATTTGCATACATATAGCGCTTATAGCCTTCTTCAAAGTACGGTCAAAGTGGAGGAATTGGTACATCAAATAAAGAAATTAGGGATGAATTCAGTTGCCCTAACAGATCGAAATGTCATGTTTGCAAGTATTCCTTTCTATAAGGAGTGTAAGAAACAAGGGATAAAACCAATTTTAGGACTAACAGCAGACATCCTCCATACTGAGGAAGGATATCCACTTGTTTTATTAGCCAAAAACCTTGAAGGTTATAAAAACCTACTTAAAATTAGCAGTGCTATAAAAACAAAATCACCGGAAGGGCTACCATTCCGTTGGCTAAAGGGTTACTCAAAAGGGTTGATAGCCATAACTCCGGGTCAAGAGGGAAGCATAGAAACTGCATTAATGAACGAGAATCGTCAAACTGCTGTTGAAACTGTGGCAATTTATAAAGAGATTTTTGGAAAAGATTTTTACATATCGGTACAGAAGAATAGTAGCCCAGATGAGCTAAGTTTTTTTGAAAGAGTTAAAGACTTTGCATGTGAAAATGATTGTCCTATTGTAGCCACAAATCCAGTTCATTATTTGTTGAAGGAAGACCATATAGTCCATGAAGCAATGCTAGCCATTCAAACGGGACAAAAGCTATCCGATCAAAATCGAAAAAAACTACCTTCTAGCGAATATTATTTAAAATCACCGAAAGAAATGTACGAATTGTTTCATGACGAACCAGAAGCGTTGGAAAATACACTTACTATCTCAAAACTTTGTGAAGTAGATATTCCCCTGCAGCAGAAACTGCTCCCTAAATATCCAAATAATACAAAGATGAGTTCACACGAACTATTGAAAGAAATTTGCCTAAAAGGGTTTTTTAATCGCTATGGTGATGCTGAAAATTCATATAAGAAAAGACTAGAATACGAGCTTGAGGTCATTAGTCGAATGAACTTCAGCGACTACTTTTTAATCGTATGGGATTTTATGAAATATTCTAGGGAACATGGCATCCTAACCGGACCTGGACGTGGTTCCGCTGCTGGATCAATGGTTGCCTATGTCTTACAAATCACAGATATCGACCCTATGAAATATAATCTCTTATTTGAAAGGTTTTTGAATCCTGAGCGTGTAACCATGCCTGATATCGATATTGATTTTCCTGATAATAGAAGGGACGAAGTCATAGCCTATGTTGCTTCAAGATATGGAGAACTTCATGTTGCTCAAATCATTACCTTCGGAACTTTTGCAGCCAAAGCAGCTTTACGTGATTCTGGGAGAGTCTTTGGCTTAAATTCAAAAGAACTTGAATCATTGTCCAAGTTCATTCCTCAAAAGCTTGGAATCACGATTGATCAAGCGCTTCAAGAATCCAAGCTTTTACAGGGATTTTATCAAGAGAATGACTTCAATCGTAAGTTAATTGATACAGCTCGCAAGCTTGAAGGTCTTCCAAGGCATACATCGACGCATGCAGCAGGGGTTGTTATTTGCGATAGTGCCTTAACAGAACATATTGCCATTCAAGAAGGTCACAATGGTGTACATCTGACACAGTTTCCAATGGAAGTATTAGAGGAGATTGGCTTATTGAAGATGGACTTCCTAGGCTTGCGTAATCTTACTTTGTTGGATTCGATACTAGAAAACATAAAGAAACAAACAGGTCGCATCATTTCATTAGAGCGACTGCCAATGCAGGATGAGAAAACCCTCCAACTACTAGGAAGTGGGGATACTACTGGAATTTTTCAATTTGAATCAGAAGGAATGAGAAAAGTTTTGATGCAACTTAAGCCGGAAAGGTTCTCGGATTTAGTGGCTGTTAATGCATTGTATCGTCCTGGTCCGATGGAAAATATACCGGTCTTTATTCGTCGCCGTCATGGAGAAGAAAAAATACAATATCCACATCCCGATTTGGCACCAATTCTAGAAAGTACGTATGGAGTCATTGTCTACCAAGAACAAATTATGCAAATTGCATCCCGTTTTTCAGGATTTTCGTTAGGACAAGCAGATTTACTAAGACGAGCCGTCTCAAAAAAGAAGAAAGAAGACTTAGATGCAGGTCGTGAGGATTTCGTTCGAGGGGCTAAAAATCAAGGGTATGCAGAGAATGTGGCGCATACGATTTATGATTTAATAGTTCGGTTTGCCAACTATGGCTTTAACTTAAGCCATGCTGCAGCATATAGTCTTATTGCATATCAACTGGCATATTTAAAGGCCCACTTCCCGCTTCACTTTATGGCAGCCTTACTCACTAGTGTAATTGGTAATGAAGACAAGATTGCACAGTATGCCATTCAATTAAAAAAGATGGACATTGCTTTCTTACCACCTTCTATAAATAAAAGCACTTATTCCTTCCGTATTGAAGGTCAATCTATTCGCTATAGCTTGGCTGCTATCAAAGGGGTTGGAGGAAATGTGTTAAAAGAAATCTTTAAAGCTAGGAAGCAAAAACCATTCTCTGATTTGTTCGATTTTTGCATGAGAGTAAACACCAAGGTTGTGAATAGGAAGGTTCTAGAGGTGTTAGTACATTCGGGATCATTTGATGAATTTGGAGAAGATCGAGCCACTTTATTGGCTAGTCTGGATGTTGCTCTGGAACATGTTAATCTCGTCAATCCAGATGAAGACCAATTTGATCTTTTTGAGGAAAGTGAATTCACCTTAAAGCCAAAGTATATGAAAATGGACCCAATTGGCATTGAGGATAAATTAAATTATGAAAAAGCAGTATTAGGATTTTATTTATCAGATCATCCTGTAACACCATTCAAAGAAGTATTTTCCCATTTTGGCACTACATCCATTATTCAGATTCTTCACCAGGATGAAGATCCAAAGTCAGTACTAGGAGTTTATATTACAGATGCTAAATCCATCCGCACTAAAAAAGGAGAAGTGATGGCCTTTCTTACGGTAAGTGATGATAGCGGGGAGATTGAGGCAGTTGTTTTTCCTAATATTTATAAAGAGCATATGCCACTTCTGAAAAAAGGGAAGGTTCTACTTATCAACGGAACGATTGAAAATCGAAATGGGAAAAAACAACTTATTGTCCAGAAGGTTTTTTCAATGGATGAATTAAGAACCATTCAAGAAGAAAATCAGAAGAGATTATTCATTCGGATTGATAAAAATATTCAAGATAAAAGTATCCTAGCAAAATTAAAACAAACGATTCGTCATTACCCTGGATTTACAAGTATTTTGCTGTATTATGAGAGGGAAGCTCGTTACGTTAGGCTTCCAATGACGGATTGGATCAATCCTACAAGTCAATTATTAAAACAATTACAAACACTTGTAGGGGAAAAAAATGTATTATTAAAAGACGTTTAACCTTTACATCCTAAAATCTTGTGATATAGTGTATTAGAAGATGACGTGGTCTGACCACTTAGGATTATTGGTTAGATTGTTGATAATCTAAGGAGTGAATTACGTTGACATTAAGAGAAGAAGCTTTGCACATGCATCGCATCAACAAGGGAAAGCTAGAAACGGTATCTAAGGTGCCTGTTCGAAATGCAAATGACTTAAGTTTAGCTTATTCTCCAGGTGTGGCAGAGCCTTGTAAGGATATTTATGATAAACCAGAAACGGTATATGACTATACAATAAAAGGCAATACAGTCGCAGTAGTTTCAGATGGTACAGCAGTTTTAGGGCTTGGAAATATTGGTCCTGAAGCAGCACTTCCAGTTATGGAAGGGAAAGCTGTTTTATTTAAAAGCTTCGCTGGTGTCGATGCTTTTCCAATCTGTTTGAAAACGACAGATGTTGAAAAAATCATTGAAACAGTAAAGTTAATGGAACCAACTTTTGGTGGAGTTAACCTTGAGGATATAGCAGCGCCAAACTGCTTTGTTATAGAAGAAAGATTGAAAAAAGAAACAAATATTCCAATTTTCCACGATGACCAGCATGGAACAGCCATCGTAACTGTAGCTGGTTTAGTGAACGCATTAAAACTTATTGGAAAATCAATGTCTGAAATAAAAGTTGTCGCGAACGGAGCGGGAGCTGCTGGTATCGCAATTATCAAACTTCTATATAGCTATGGTGTTCGAGACATCATCATGTGCGACTCAAAAGGAGCTATCTACGAGGGTCGCCCATTTGGCATGAATGACATCAAGGATCAAGTTGCAAAAATTACAAATCGCGACAAACTGTCTGGAAGCTTAGAAGAAGTTATGCGAGGAACAGATGTTTTTATTGGTGTTTCAGTCGCTGGTGCTCTGACACAGGACATGATTCGCTCTATGAATGTAGATCCGATTATTTTTGCTATGGCTAACCCTGTACCAGAAATCATGCCGAGTGAGGCAAAGGAAGCAGGAGCTAAAGTTGTAGGGACTGGCCGTTCGGATTTCCCTAACCAAGTAAATAACGTATTAGCATTCCCGGGTATTTTCCGTGGAGCTCTTGATGTTCGTGCAACACATATAAACGAAAAAATGAAAGTCGCTGCTGTAGAAGCAATTGCAGGACTAATTGAAGAATCCGAATTGAATGCAGATTATGTAATTCCTGCACCATTTGATCCTAGGGTCGCACCAGAAGTGGCTGCAGCGGTTGCGAAGGCAGCAATGGAAACAGGTGTTGCGCGTTTAAAGGTAGATCCAGAAGAAATAAAAGAAAAAACACGTAAACTTGCCATTATCGGAAAAGAGTGAATGTAATTTTGACAACTAATTCAAATGCTTCCTCTAAAATATATTTAGACATTGTCGAAAAACTTCGAGCAATGATTGATGCGGACGGACTTGTACCAGGAGATAAAATCCCCTCAGAAAGGGAGTTATCGGACCGACTTAGTGTAGGTCGGTCTTCAGTCCGTGAAGCATTGCGTGCCTTGGAATTGCTAGGCCTAATTGAAACAAGACGTGGAGAAGGAACGTACATCAAGAACTTCCAAGAGCATCGACTAGTAGACTTGCTTGGAGCTTTTTTTCTTCAAGATAAAAAAACAATCGATGATCTCTCCGAAACGAAACAATTAATCGAACTGGATTGCCTAAAAGTTTTAATTCATAGGTCTCAAAAGGAAGAAATAGACCAATTGATTCATTGGGCCAATAGTCATTCTTTCGATGATTCCTCCTTTTTTGAAGCCATTGCTACTAAAACTCCCAATAAGTTGTTAGAACGAATTTGGCGAGTGATCCATTCGTATGATCGATCAACCAAAAGGGATGTTACAACTGCAGATAAGGATTCGTATTTAGATCTTTTAGAAGCATTACAAGTTAAAGAGGAATCAAGAATGGTAGAGACCTATTTATATAGAATCAGAAAATTGTCGAAACCACACTGACACGTTTTTACAATCTTTTTATTTTCTGTCGTGTAAAGTAATAGGACAGGCATGATCTGGAGATTTAACGACAAAGGGAGGATTCCTCTTGCTTAAAGAGCTATTTTCAAAATCTAAAAAGAAAAAGTATGCAACTATTCCTTCTGAGCGTGATAAGCAGGATGTGCCCGAAGGAATCATGACAAAATGTCCAAACTGTAAAAAAATCATGTATACGAAAGAACTTTTAAAAAATCTGAAGGTATGTTCTCATTGTGGTTACCACCATCGAATGAATGCTTTTGAAAGAATAGACAGCTTGTTTGATCTGGACACCTTTGTCGAATTGGATTCAGAAATGGTTTCTGAAAATCCACTTGGTTTTCCTGATTATTTGGAAAAGCTTGAAAAGGATAAGGTGAAGGCGAACTTAAACGAAGCGGTAATGACAGGAACAGGCACTATGGAAGGCATGAAAGTGGTTGTGGCAATTATGGATGCCAATTTCCGTATGGGAAGTATGGGTTCAGTTGTCGGAGAAAAAATCACTCGTGCCATTGAAAAAGCCCATGAATTAATGGTTCCGTTTATTATTTTCACAGCTTCTGGTGGTGCAAGAATGCAAGAAGGAATACTTAGCTTGATGCAAATGGCAAAAACAAGTGCAGCGCTTAAACTATTCAGTGAAGATGGTGGTTTGATTATATCAGTCATGACCCATCCAACAACTGGAGGAGTTTCAGCGAGTTTCGCTTCACTTGGTGACTATAACCTTGCAGAGCCTGGTGCTCTTATTGGTTTTGCAGGAAGAAGTGTTATTGAGCAAACCATTCGTGAAGAACTCCCAGAAGATTTCCAGACTTCCGAGTTCCTATTAAAGCACGGTCAATTAGATGCAGTTATACCAAGAACTGAACTAAAAGAAAAGCTAGTAACGATTTTAGAAATCCATACCCCGGGTGGTGACATTCAATGGTAGGAGAATTAGAGTTTGAACGTCCAATCATAGAGCTTCGTAAGAAAATCGATGAATTGAAAAGTTTGACAGAAGAAGCTGAGGTTGATTTATCTTCTGAGATCGAAAAGCTTGAAGGTAGACTCGAAAAACTTGAAAACGAAATTTATGACAATATGAAACCTTGGGACCGTGTTCAGGTAGCTAGACACCCTGGAAGGCCAACCACATTAGATTATATTTCCTATTTGTTCACTGACTTTTTTGAGTGTCATGGTGACCGTGGTTTTGCTGATGATGCTGCTATTGTTGGTGGAATTGCAAAATTTAAAGGTCTGCCGGTAACGATCATTGGTCATCAGCGTGGTAAGGATACGAAAGAAAATATTCGACGTAACTTTGGCATGCCACACCCTGAAGGTTATAGAAAAGCATTGAGACTTATGAAGCAGGCTGAAAAGTTTAACCGACCTATCATTTGCTTTATCGATACTAAAGGGGCTTATCCTGGTAAAGCAGCAGAACAAAGAGGTCAAAGTGAAGCCATTGCAAAAAATCTTTTTGAAATGGCAGGACTGAAGGTGCCAGTTATCTCGATTGTTATCGGGGAAGGTGGAAGCGGTGGAGCTCTTGCACTTGGAGTAACTGATAAAATCTATATGTTGGAAAACTCTACTTATTCTGTAATTTCACCAGAAGGCGCAGCAACAATCCTTTGGAAAGATGCTACATTAGCCAAAAAAGCAGCCGAAAGTATGAAAATCACTGCACCAGATTTAAAAGAGCTTGGAGTAGTGGATGAAATCATTCCTGAAGTAAAGGGTGGGGCTCATAAGGATCCTAAACTTCAATCTATACTAATGGGTGAAGTAATTATGGCATCCTTAAAAGATCTCATGAAAAAGGATGAGCGAAAACTAATTCAAGACCGTTATCAAAAGTTTAAACAAATTGGTAAATTTTCGGAGTCCAAAGAATATTCAGAAGTGAAATAATACCATAATATATTATTTGCGTGTTGCCTTTACCGGCAACACGTTTTATCTATTTAGAACATTTTAGTAAGTGAAACGCTTTCAATTTAAAGACAATTAAAATTTTGTTAAAAGATGAATAAATATGCTTTACGAATAGGTTCAAGTACCTTAGAATGAGAAACGCGAGAATCGGAATTACAACATCGAGAACTGTAAAATCTAGAGGTACATATGACTTGTTCAGTAAAAAAGAACAAAATAAAATCTCTAGTTTTTGCAAAGGATATAATAGGATTGATTTTGGGTATATGTACATAAAGCGAATTCCTCCAACCTTTTTTAAGGAAGGAATGTAACTAGGGGTGAAGATATTGAAACGTATTGGTGTTTTGACTAGTGGGGGAGACTCTCCAGGAATGAACGCGGCTGTAAGGGCGGTCGTACGTAAAGCGATTTATCACAATCTAGAAGTATTTGGGATTTACCACGGATACCAAGGGTTGATTAATGGTGATATCCGAAAACTAGAATTAGGATCTGTAGGGGACATCATCCAGCGTGGGGGCACAATGCTCCATTCAGCTCGATGTCTAGAATTCAAAACAAAGGAAGGTCAACTTAAAGGGATTGAGCAATTAAAGAAACACGGGATAGAAGGAATTGTCGTTATTGGTGGAGATGGGTCTTATATGGGAGCAAAAGCTTTGACTGAACATGGATATCCATGTGTCGGTGTACCCGGAACTATTGATAATGACATACCCGGCACTGAATTTACAATTGGTTTTGATACAGCACTGAACACTGTCATTGATGCAATCGATAAAATAAGAGATACAGCGACATCTCATGAAAGAACTTTTATCATCGAGGTTATGGGTCGTAATGCTGGGGACTTGGCTCTTTGGGCAGGTTTAGCTGGTGGTGCGGAAACTATCATTATCCCAGAAGAAAATTTCAAT
This sequence comes from Peribacillus acanthi, assembly GCF_003073175.1. Classification (GTDB taxonomy): domain Bacteria; phylum Bacillota; class Bacilli; order Bacillales; family DSM-1321; genus Bacillus_BN; species Bacillus_BN acanthi. The sequence continues at coordinate 31,658 of NZ_QBBX01000012.1, read as the reverse complement.
ATTGATGACATTGTCTCAAAATTAAAGCGTGGACATGAGCGTGGGAAAAAACATAGTATCATCGTAGTTGCCGAGGGTGTAGGTAGTGGTATCGAAATCGGAAAACAAATTGATGAACTTTTAAATATTGAATCTCGAATATCTGTTTTGGGCCATGTTCAGCGAGGAGGATCTCCCACAGCGGTCGACAGAGTATTAGCAAGCCGATTAGGTGCAAGAGCAGTGGAACTCCTGATTGAAGGTCAAGGTGGCCGTGCCGTTGGAATTGAAAAAAATCAGTTGGTTGACTATGACATCATTGAAGCATTATCAAAAAAACATCTGATTGATATGGAAATGTATAAATTATCTCAAGAATTGTCCATTTAATCTAATTTAGTTAAAGGAGGAATACTATTCATGCGCAAAACGAAAATTGTTTGTACAATTGGGCCAGCAAGTGAAACGGTTGAAAAACTTTGCAGTTTAATTGAAGCTGGAATGAATGTATCAAGACTGAATTTTTCTCATGGAAGTCACGAAGAGCATGCTGCAAGAATTCAAAATATTAGAAAGGCATCTGAAAAGACCGGCAAAAATGTTGCCATCCTACTAGATACAAAAGGTCCTGAAATTCGGACACATAATATGGAAAATGACGCGATTGAATTGAAAACTGGTTCTCAAGTCATTATTTCTATGAAAGAAGTTTTAGGTACAGCAGAGAAATTTTCCATTACATATGATGGATTGATTGAGGATATTCACGTAGGTACAAGAATCTTGCTTGATGATGGATTAATTGGATTAGAAGTCACAAAGATTGATCGTGATGCTAGAGAAATCCATACAAATGTATTGAATAGCGGAACTTTAAAGAATAAAAAAGGCGTGAACGTACCAGGAGTAGCGGTAAATCTTCCAGGTATAACAGAAAAGGATGCACAGGACATTATTTTTGGTATTAGCCAAGATATTGACTTCATAGCTGCTTCTTTCGTACGACGCGCTTCGGATGTATTGGAAATTCGTGAACTACTAGAAAAAAATAATGCATCTCACATCCAAATCATTCCTAAGATTGAAAACCAAGAAGGCGTAGATAAAATTGATGAAATTCTTGAAGTTTCCGATGGTCTAATGGTCGCACGTGGGGATTTAGGTGTAGAAATTCCTGCTGAAGAAGTTCCATTGGTTCAAAAAGACTTAATCAAGAAATGTAATGCCTTGGGCAAGCCTGTTATAACAGCTACCCAAATGCTTGATTCTATGCAAAGAAATCCTAGACCAACACGTGCAGAAGCTTCAGATGTTGCGAATGCGATTTTTGATGGAACGGATGCAATCATGTTATCGGGTGAAACAGCTGCAGGAAGTTACCCTGTTGAGGCTGTCCAAACGATGAACAACATTGCTTCACGCGCTGAAACAGCTTTGAATCATAAAGAAATTTTATCAATGCGTAGTAAAGACAATGAGTGTAATATTACGGATGCCATTGGGCAATCGGTTGCACATACAACATTGAATTTAGATGCAGGAGCCATCATCACTCCTACAGAAAGTGGTCATACTGCACGCATGATTTCAAAATATCGTCCTAAAGCTCCGATTGTGGCTGTTACTTCAAACGAACGTGTTTCACGACGATTGGCACTAGTGTGGGGAGTCTATCCTCAAATTGGACCGAGAGCAAATTCTACTGACGATATGTTGGATATCGCCATTCAAGAAAGCTTAAATTCTGGGCTCGTTTCACATGGGGATCTTGTAGTAATTACTGCTGGTGTGCCAGTTGGAGAAACAGGTACAACAAACTTAATGAAAATCCATGTACTAGGAAATACAATCCTTAAAGCACAAGGAATCGGTAGAAAATCTGCAACAGGAAAAGTTGTCCTTGCAAAAAATGCTGAAGAGGCTATTAAAAAAGTCACTCCAGAAAGTGTGCTTGTCACGTTAGGTTCGGATAAAGAAATGATGCCTGCAATAGAAAAGTGTGCAGCATTGGTAACTGTTGAAGGTGGTTTAACAAGCCATGCCGCTGTCGTAGGGCTAAGTTTAGGTATCCCAGTTATTGTCGGAGCTAGCGAAGCGATGACATTACTTAAGGAAGGCCAAGAAGTGACGGTTGATGCTTTACGTGGCTTCATTAATGAAGGCAAGGCAAGCGTTTTATAAATTAAAAAAATGCCTGAATCGATACATGATTCAGGCATTTTTTTCTGTACTTTAAAGATTCTTGTATCTTTTTATCTTCTGGCTCGTACATGTATAATGAGAAAGAAATCTTACAGGGGAGAGTCTAAAAATGAGATACTTGTTATTATTTTTAATTATTATACCTGCTGGAGAAATTGCAATTCTTCTAACAGCAGGTAAAACGATCGGAGTCTTCCCTACCATTCTCTTAATTATTGCGACCGGTATTACAGGTGCCTATCTTGCAAAACAACAAGGTCTTGAAGTAATCCGACAGGCACAGAGACAAATGCAATATGGTCAGATGCCAGAAAACACCATAATAGACGGGATTTGTATCTTAGTAGGTGGAGTACTACTATTAACACCCGGTTTCATTACTGATTCGATTGGTTTCATCCTTTTGCTACCACCTACTCGAGCCATGATAAGACCCTTCATTATACGGACATTCCGGAATATGATTAATAAAGGTAATATAAAAATCATACGATAAAAGGCTGACCTCAGGTCAGCCTTTTGAATGGATGTAAAGTCTATTTAATACTCTTTGTTTTTTCCTAAAATGAAACTCCAAATATCAGTGAAAACGTTACTTTTATGAAGCGTATTGATTATTACTAGTGTCACTGGACCAACAATCAGGCCGAGGAAACCTATCAGTTTAAATCCAACGAATAAAGCGACTAAGGTAGCTAATGGATCTAAACCAATACTCGATGAAAGAATCTTCGGTTCCATGATCTGCCTTTGAACGAGTACAACGATATATAGGACTCCCAGACCAACTGCCAAATTCATTTCCCCTGCTATAACTTCATATATAATCCACGGGACAAATACAGCTCCTGTTCCCAAGTATGGTAGTATATCAACAAATCCCGCAACTAATGCAATGGTAATGGCGTACTCCACCCGTAAGACAAGCAACCCTATTAATACGATGATTGTTGTGATAGAAATAAGAGTTAATTGTGCCTTTATAAAGCCAAACAAAGCTTTTCTCAAATCTTCGAAGATTTTTGAGCCACTTTGCTTCATTTTGTTTGGAGTAAAACGACTTGCTAATCTACGTAAACGATACCAGTCTTTACTTATGAAAAATGTTGCTAGGAGGGAAAAAATCAAAACCGTTGCTGCACTTGGAAACCATCCTATGATAATTGGGATATTTGAAAAAAAGTTTTGAATAAAATCACCAACAGTCGTTCCAATGTTCTTGCCTGCGTTTTGGACATTTTCCATAATAGTATCTTGTTGTCCAGCTTCAAGGTTATTAAACAGCGTGGTAAATTGATGATACATAGGAATGATTTGTGTGCCTATAAATTGCTCTGTATAATCTATGAGGACTTCAATATGTTGAGGTACAACCCTTGCCAGATAATTGGCACCTGAAACAATTTCGGAGACTAATAGTACGATTAAACCAGTAAAGATGGCAATAATCAGTATGAGTGCTGCAAACACTGAGAGAGATCTTGGCATTCTAGTTTTTTTCTCAAAAAAATCAACGAGGGGATTAATCATAAATGCGATAATCAAACCAATAATAAATGGGTAGGTAACTTTAGAAGTATAATATATGGTAATGGCACATAAAGCCACTATACCAATGACTAAGAACAAGCGTACGAACCGATAAATGTATGTAGGGTTCAAAGCAGTGCCTCCTTTTTGATTCCTTTTATTTATTGTACTACGTATATAAAGAAAAAAAGTTTCTTTTGAAAATAAATTCTGAATTTTATCTAGGGAGGGAAGGGCCGTTCATGAGTGGTTCTTTATTATTTTTGACTCTTTTATTGGTAGTGGGGTGGATTGCGAAGAATCCTTCTTTAATGGTGGCATCTGGATTTCTACTAATAGTGAAGGTGATTGGGCTTGGTGATAAGATTTTTCCTTTCCTTCAAGCAAAAGGAATAAATCTTGGAGTAACAGTCATAACGATTGCTGTTCTTGTTCCAATTGCCACAGGAAGCATTGGATTCAAACAATTAGTTGATGCTATCAAATCACCTTATGCATGGATAGCTTTAGGGGCTGGAATAGCTGTAGCTCTTATAGCTAAAAGTGGCCTAACATTATTAGTGGATGATCCACATATTACGACTGCTTTAGTATTTGGTACTATACTAGCTGTTGCTTTATTCAATGGAGTGGCTGTCGGCCCGTTAATAGGAGCGGGAATTGCTTATTTAGCCATGAAAGGATTTGAATTTTTCAAGTCATATTTTTAACTTAACCATAGTGTTAAAGCTTTGCTGGTATAGACTTTTTCTTTCTTTCTTCTATTATATATTTTTTTCAATTTACATCATTTTGCAATCTTTTATAACATAAAACCTTAATTAGCTTGTTAATACGTTAGGAATTATTCAGTAGGATGAATCTTTACGCTTTTTTTCATTAAATTAATAAACCATAAAGATGTTTTTCTGGTAAAATAATAATTTTTTCACATTTTAAGTTCTTTTCATTCACAAAAATCAGATAATTGTTTATAATAGGACATGTAAGCGGTATCCTTTTACAAGATTTAGAAAAAGGTCTAATTATTATTATGATTTGGTCTTAAAGCCATTTGAAATGAATGAGCAATCGCTCAGGGATGTTGTTTATGATTGAGCGCTTATGGGTAAAAATGAAAGAGTTATGCAGTAATCTAATTCAAGTGGATTAGTATTCTTATATTGTTAACGCTTTCAGTTAGCGGACATTAGTTCGCTCATATATATAATGGTCAGGCCTATTATCCACTGCCTGTCGCATTACTTAAATAATAGATAAAAAAATGAAGTGGGTAAGGGGATTTTTAGAAAAGGAGAGATTCTACTATGACAGTGACGAAAGGTCTCGAAGGTATTGTTGCAACAACTTCATCAATTAGCTCAATTATTGATGACACACTAACTTATGTAGGCTATGACATTGATGATTTAGCTGAAAACGCAACTTTTGAAGAGGTTATTTACTTATTATGGCATCGTCGCCTTCCTAATAAGGAAGAATTAAAGGAGCTAACAGCACAGCTTGCTGAAAATATGGATGTTCCAAAGGAAGTTTTAGATCACTTTAAGACTTTCCCAATTCAAAGCGTACACCCAATGGCTGCTTTACGTTCTGCTATTTCAAACCTTGGCTTGTATGATGCAGAAGCAGATGTAATGGATAAAGAAGCAAACTATAAAAAAGCAATCCGTTTACAAGCTCAAATTTCTACAATCGTTACTGCATTCGCTAGAATCCGTAAAGGTTTAGAGCCTGTGTCCCCTAAGAAAGATTTAAGCTTTGCAGCTAATTTCCTTTATATGCTAAGCGGGAAAGATCCTTCTGCCATTGAAGAAGAAGCATTCAACAAAGCTCTAGTCCTACATGCGGATCACGAATTAAACGCTTCTACCTTTACTGCACGTGTTTGTGTGGCTACACTTTCAGATGTTTATTCTGGTATTACCGCTGCAATCGGTGCTTTAAAAGGTCCTCTTCATGGGGGAGCAAATGAAGCGGTAATGAAAATGTTAACTGAGATTGGGTCTGTTGAAAATGTAGAATCCTACGTAAAAAACAAACTCGATAATAAAGAAAAAATCATGGGCTTTGGTCACCGTGTATACCGTAATGGAGATCCACGTGCTAAACATTTAAGAGCTATGTCAGAGAAGCTTACAAAATTGACTGGACAATCACAGTATTATGAGATGTCAGTGAAAATCGAAGAGCTTGTGACTTCACAGAAGCCACTTCCTCCAAACGTAGATTTTTATTCTGCGTCTGTATATCATAGCCTAGGAATCGATCACGATCTATTCACACCAATTTTTGCAGTCAGCCGTACTTCTGGTTGGTTAGCTCATATTCTAGAGCAATATGATAACAATCGTCTCATCCGTCCACGTGCAGAATATACAGGTCCTGGTATGCAAAAATACGTTCCAGTGGATGAAAGATAAGACTACAGATTGTTCAAAACCATTGTAATATAGTAAATTAATAATTGTAGATAAAAAGGTTAGGGGCATAAGCGTGTTTATGCCTTCTAACCTTTGATATTGGAATTGGAGGGTTTAGTATGAGTCAAGGTGAAAAAATTACAGTTTCTAATGGGGTTTTAAATGTACCTAATAATCCGGTGATCCCTTTCATTGAAGGTGACGGAATTGGTCCTGATATTTGGGCTGCAGCTTCAAAAGTTATCGAAGCAGCAGTTGAAAAAGCATATAACGGGGAAAAGAAAATCGTTTGGAAAGAAGTTTTAGCAGGTGAAAAGGCATTCAACCAAACTGGTGAGTGGTTACCACAAGAAACTTTAGATCTAATCAACGAATACTTAATCGCAATCAAAGGTCCTCTTACGACTCCAGTTGGTGGTGGAATTCGTTCTCTAAACGTAGCACTTCGTCAAGAGTTAGATCTGTTTGTATGCTTACGTCCAGTTAGATATTTTGATGGTGTTCCTTCACCAGTTAAGCGTCCAGAAGATACTGATATGGTTATCTTCCGCGAGAACACAGAAGATATCTATGCTGGTATCGAGTATGCTAAGGGCTCTGATGAAGTTAAGAAGTTAATTGACTTCCTTCAAAATGAAATGGGAGTTTCAAAAATCCGTTTCCCTGAAACTTCTGGAATTGGAATTAAACCAGTTTCACAAGAAGGTACAGAACGTCTAGTACGTGCAGCTTTAAATTATGCAATTAAAGAAGGTCGTAAATCCCTTACTTTAGTACATAAAGGAAATATCATGAAATTTACTGAAGGAGCTTTCAAAACTTGGGGTTATGAGCTTGCTGAAAGAGAATTCGGTGATAAAGTATTCACTTGGGCTCAATATGACCGCATCAAGGCTGAACAAGGTTCCGAAGCTGCTAACAATGCACAAGCAGCAGCTGAAGCAGAAGGCAAAATCATCGTGAAGGATTCCATTGCGGACATCTTCTTACAACAAATCCTAACTCGTCCAAAAGAGTTTGATGTTGTAGCTACAATGAACTTAAATGGTGATTACATCTCTGATGCCCTAGCAGCACAAGTTGGTGGTATTGGTATTGCTCCAGGAGCAAACATTAACTATGAAACAGGCCATGCAATCTTTGAAGCTACACATGGAACTGCACCGAAGTATGCTGGATTAGATAAAGTTAACCCATCTTCAGTGTTACTTTCTGGTGTATTAATGCTTGAACACCTTGGATGGAACGAAGCTGCTAAAATGATTATCAATTCAGTTGAAAAGACGATTTCTTCTAAAGTAGTAACTTATGACTTTGCTCGTCTAATGGATGGAGCTACAGAAGTGAAATGCTCTGAATTTGCTGATGAGTTAATCAAAAACTTAGCATAATTCCTATATCTTTTTCGTAGACTGATAATTGGCAATCGCTATTTATCAGTCTACTTATACTTGATTGGAAAGATGACAAGGGAGGAATAAAACAATGGCAGCATTAACACGCAAAAAAATTTCCGTTATCGGTGGAGGATTTACTGGAGCAACCACTGCATTTTTATTAGCTCAAAAAGAACTTGGAGATGTAGTGCTAGTTGATATCCCTCAAATGGAAAACCCTACAAAAGGAAAAGCGTTAGATATGCTTGAGGCTGGACCGGTTCAAGGATTCGATGCAAACATCACTGGTACTTCAAGTTATGAAGATACTAAGGATTCTGACATCGTAATCATCACAGCTGGAATCGCACGTAAGCCTGGAATGAGCCGTGATGATTTGGTTCAAACTAACCAAAAAATTATGAAATCAGTTGCTCAAGAAGTGGCTAAGCATTCTCCAAACAGTTTTATCATTGTATTGACTAATCCAGTTGATGCTATGACGTACACAATCTTTAAAGAGAGTGGCTTCCCTAAAAATCGAGTTATCGGACAATCAGGTGTGCTTGATTCTGCACGTTTCCGTACATTCGTTGCACAAGAATTGAAAATGTCTGTGAAAGACATTACTGGTTTTGTACTTGGTGGTCATGGTGATGACATGGTTCCTTTAGTGCGCTATTCTTATGCAGGTGGAATTCCATTAGAAACATTAATTCCAAAAGATCGTTTAGATTCTATTGTAGAACGTACTCGTAAAGGTGGAGCTGAAATCGTAAACCTACTTGGAAATGGTAGTGCGTATTATGCGCCAGCTGCTTCCTTGGTTGAAATGGCGGAAGCAATCCTTAAAGATCAACGACGTGTACTTCCTGCAATTGCTTACCTTGAAGGAGAATATGGAATGGAGGGCATTTACCTTGGTGTTCCTACAATCCTTGGTGCAAACGGAATCGAACAGGTTATTGAATTGGAACTTACAGAAGATGAAAAAGCTGCACTTGCAAAATCAGCGGATTCAGTTCGTAATGTAATGAATGTACTTGCATAACCAACAATATGAAAAAAATTCGGGGACGCTTTCCCCGAATTTTTTTCAAAATAGAATAAGTTTGAAGTTTATAGTTGATTCGTAAGATATTATTTTTTTGACCAATGCAATGTAAGCCTTTACATTTTTGTGGTAGTTCTACAATACTTTCGGAGGTGTTGATCATGCTATTAGGTAAAAAACGAAAACTCGGAAGAATCATTGAAGAAATTAAACCTGGTGAGAAGCTTAGTCTCACAGAAAAAATTGAGGACAAAGATTTATTATTATACTTAGGGTTAACGAATGATGCCAATCCTTTATACATACAACATGATTACGCATCCATGACATCGTTCAAAAAGCCTATTGTACCAAATATTATGTTGTTAGGAATCATTACATCTGCAGTATCTAAGTATTTACCTGGACCTGGAAGTAATATCCTAAAGCAGGATATTAATTTTGTTAAGCCTGTCTATCATTATGGGACTGTAAAATTCCTTTTTGAAGTAACAGAAGTGAATGTAGTTGGACATACTGTTACAATCAAAATTGAAGGAAAAAATGAAGAAGAGCAAACGGTCCTTGATGGTTCCATGGTTGTTTGTCCACCAAAATCAGTTGATGGATCAGACGGACATGCTTTAGAGAATTTTTAATAACAAGTAATCAAGCAGAATGTCATTTTTGATGTTTTGCTTTTTTTATTGGACAAGGGGCAGAGCTACGCTAATGCATATAAGAATTTTTTTCTGATTTCACGGTGAGATTAGTAATGGTCAGCTGCGTTCATACCACCTTCTTTGAGTCACAATCTGTAATGACTCGGTTGAGGATGGTTTTTTGTATAAATTATTATTATAATGAAATTGGATGTGGTCTTTGGGGTTAATACACTTTTCTTGGGAGGATTTTATGCTTAAAAAAGTATTAGTCGTGGATGATGAACAGTCAATCGTAACCTTGCTAGAGTATAACTTAAAGCAGGCAGGATACGAAGTCATCACAGCTTGTGACGGTGAAGAAGGTAGAAATCGGGCAATGGAAGAAAAACCGGATATTATCGTTCTCGATTTAATGCTTCCGAAATTGGATGGAATTGAAGTCTGTAAGCAACTTCGGCAGCATAAAATGATGGTTCCTATCATCATGCTGACTGCTAAGGACGATGAATTTGATAAGGTACTTGGATTGGAGCTAGGTGCTGACGACTATATGACAAAACCGTTTAGTCCAAGGGAAGTTGTTGCACGTGTTAAAGCCATCTTACGCAGATCATCAATATCACCAGAACAATCTCCAGTAGAAAAGAACGAAGAGCAAGATGAGCAAATCAAAATTGGTCACCTTCTTGTATTTCCTGATAGATATGAAGCTTATTTTTCTGAAGAAAAGCTTGAATTGACTCCAAAGGAATTTGAACTCTTATTATTCTTAACGCGTAATAAAGGGCGAGTATTGACTAGGGATCAGTTATTAAGTTCAGTTTGGAATTATGATTTCGCTGGTGATACGAGAATAGTGGATGTCCATATAAGCCACTTACGTGAAAAAATAGAAGTCGATACAAAGAAGCCTAAATATATTAAGACAATCCGGGGATTGGGGTATAAATTTGAGGAGCCTAAAGTGGAATGATGAAGTTTCGCTCTAAGCTTTTCGTTACGCTCGTTTTGCTGATTCTAATTGTTATGCTGGGACTAGGTATTTTGCTTGGCCAGCTTTTTAAATCGTACTATTTTAATGCTTTTAATAATGGAATCAAACATGAATTGAATGTGCTAGTGAATTATATTGAGGAAAATGGTGGGGTCGAGGCGTTCCTTGAAGATAAAAAAGCCTTGGAAATTTTCTCATCTTTTGATACTAGTCTTGCAATACTTTCACCAAAACAACAAATTTTGTATCATACATATCATTATGAAGATTTTTCCTTAGCAAAACATAAAGCTATTTTAAAAGAAATAGTCAATACCTCCGATCATGATGGGTATCAAGTGGTTAAAGGAAATTTTGATTATCACTATTTCTGGATGCCCATCAAGGTAAAGGGTGAGGTTGAAGGATTTGCTGTAGTGAGCAGTCAATTGGCGGGGATGAAGCAAATTAATTTTCAAATGTGGTGGATTCTGTTTGTTAGTCTCAGTGCGGCTCTAATCATCATTTTAATTATCGGGAGTAGAATTGCGACTAAGTACACGAAACCAATAGAAGCCGCAACAAATACTGCGATAGAATTAGCGAAGGGGAATTTTCGAGCACGGACATATGAGGAAACCGGTAGCGTAACGGCAATGTTAAGTACTTCAATAAACATACTTGCAAGGAATCTTCAAGAGATGGAAACAGCAAGGGAAATGCAACAAGATAGACTGGCGACATTGATAGAAAATATCGGTTCTGGAGTACTATTAATTGACAGTCAAGGTTATATCACATTGTTTAATAAATCATATAAACAAATATTTAAAATAGAGAGTCATGAATTTCTTTATAGGCTTTATTATGAAGTCATTCCCTATAAGGAAGTAATCCGATTAATTGAAGATATATTCATGACTGAAAAGACCGTCAAAAAACAATTCATTCTGCCTATGAAATTCGAAAGAAGGCATTTTGAAGTGTATGGTGCCCCTATCATTGGAACTAATGACGAATGGAAAGGTATTGTTCTTGTATTTCATGATATTACTGAAATAAAAAAGCTTGAACAGATGCGGAAAGATTTCGTAGCGAATGTTTCTCATGAATTAAAAACACCTATTACCTCCATTAAGGGATTTTCTGAAACTTTACTTGATGGTGCGATGGAAGATAAGGAAACACTCGAACATTTTCTTACAATAATATTAAAAGAAAGCGATCGATTACAATCACTTATTCAAGATTTATTAGACCTTTCAAAAATCGAACAGCAAGGCTTTTTAATAAATTTCCAAAAACTTGATTTAATCAATCTTCTTGAGGAAACCAGTTTGATTTTCGAAAGAAAGGCAGAAAAAAAAGGAATAAAGTTTAAGGTTCACCCTTATCCACTACCTGTGATTATCGAAGGAGATACATTGCGTTTGAAGCAAATCTTCATCAATTTAATTAGCAACGCTATAGCTTATACACCTTCACGGGGAGAAGTGGGAGTTTTTGTCCGTGAAGAGGAAGAAACGGTATGTGTAGAAGTGAAGGATACAGGTATGGGAATTCAAGCAGATGAGCTTCCTAGGATTTTTGAGAGATTTTATAGAGTGGATAAAGCAAGAAGTAGGAACTCTGGGGGAACAGGTCTCGGACTTGCTATTGTCAAGCATTTACTGGAAGCCCATAAAGGAGATATATCAGTGAAAAGCACACCTGGAAAAGGGACATCATTTTTTGTTAAGCTACAAAAATCAATCTTAGGAAATAAAGGGTAATCTTAACAAATAATTTACACTTCATTCATCTTTGCTTAATAACCAGCAAATACAATGTGTAGTGAAGACCCCTTCATCCAAGGAGCCTAGAAAAGACAAGGACACGACCCCGTCCTTGTCTTTTCGCTTTTTTGGATAATGCTTTTTTCTTCCTAAAACTACTCCATAATTATCTAGTGTGAATCTCTTTTTCTCCCGTAGATGTTTTCCTGAAAAATCGAAACTTTTTCTTCGCTTCTACGTAAATACATTATAGGAATATCATTGCATCTAATGAATGTGGATGAAAGAGATGCGAAAAATAGAAGATGGATAAGTTTGAGTGCAAGTATCATAGCCAATTGTCCAAACTTTAATCCAGAAGGGAGAAATAGGATGGTAAGTCTAAAAAGAATTTATATTATCACAGGAACAGTATTATTATCCTTACTTATTATCAATGTTGCCATTACTACTTGGTATACAGTCGATGAATCTGACCAAGCGGTAGTCATGACTTTTGGGGATGTGCAGGATACAATTACTGACCCAGGTTTACACTTCAAGCTACCATGGCCCATCCAGTCAGTAGAAAAGTTATCGAAAGAAACATTTTCTCTGCAATTTGGGTATCAACAAGGAGAAGATGGGGAGATCAAAGAGTTTCCTAGGGATACAAAAATGATAACGGGTGATGAAAATATTGTTTTGGCAGATCTAGTGGTCCAATGGAAAATAACAGATCCGCCAAAATTTTTATATAACTCAGATGCTCCTGACAAAATCTTATATAATGCGACATCATCTGCTCTTCGTAGTACGATAGGTAGTGCAAAAATTGACGATGCCTTGACATCCGGAAAAGCAGAAATAGAGGCAGATGTGAGAGATTTACTGTCTGAGTTAATTACAAAGTATGATATTGGAATATCAGTGCTTGCAGTCAAATTACAGGATGTAGAATTGCCAAATCAAGATGTACGGAAGGCATTCACGGATGTTACGGATGCCCGTGAGACGATGAATACAAAAATCAATGAAGCTAGGAAATATGAAAATAAACAAATGAATGAAGCGTTAGGAGAAAAAGACGCAATCATTTCTCAAGCAAATGGTGACAAAGCTGCTCGTATAGAACAAGCTCGTGGGGATGTAGCAGTTTTTAATAAATTATATGAAGAATACAAGAAGAGTCCTGAAGTCACAAAAGACCGCCTAGTCATTGAAACGTTAGAACAAGTGCTTCCGAAAACAGAGATTTATATTATGAATGACGATGGAAATACTATGAAATATTTCCCTATCCGACCATTGGATAAGGAACAGCCAAAAGTTCAAGAGGAGGGGAAGAACTCCAATGAATAATGAAACGGGCAACAACAATGGAACAGTTATTGATATTAAAGACGCTAAAGCTAATGGTTTTCAGTGGAAAGGATATATGAGACTTGGTGTATTCTTCCTTGTTTTAATCCTCATCTTCCTATTAATAATCCGCAATATATATATCGTAAAAGAAGGCGAATACAAAGTGGTCCGCCAATTCGGTGAAGTAGTTAGGATTGATAGTACGCCAGGTTTGAAATTCAAGTTCCCATTTATCCAAAGTGTAACAACTCTGCCAAAATATCAAATGACTTATGATGTTTCAGAAGCGGAAATTAACACAAAGGATAAAAAAAGAATGCTTATCGATAATTACTCTGTGTGGCGTATCGAAGATCCCAAAAAGATGATTTCAAATGCTAGAACGGTGGAAAAAGCTGAATCCAAAATGGAAGAGTTCATTTATTCCGTTGTTCGATCCGAACTTGGACAATTAAATTATGACGAAATCATCAATGATGAAAAATCATCTCGAGGCAGTGTCAATGACCGTGTTACAGAGCTGGTGAATGAAATGTTGTCTAAAGATAATTATGGGATTGTCGTAACCGATGTACGCATGAAACGTACCGATCTTCCTCCTGAGAATGAACAATCTGTTTTCAAAAGAATGATTTCTGAGCGTGAATCTAAAGCCCAAGAATATCTTTCGATGGGGGATGCTGAGAAAAATCGTATCGTTGCCGAGACAGATCGTCAGGTAAAGGAGATAATCTCAAAGGCCCAAGCGGACGCACAAGTCATACGTGCCCAAGGGGAAGGGGAAGCAGCGCGTGTATATAACCAATCATTCTCAAAAGATGCGGACTTCTATAACCTATATCGCACCCTTGAATCCTACAAGAAAACAATCAATGGAGAAACTGTAATCGTATTACCATCCGATTCACCTTATGCAAACTTACTAATGGGTGGACAATAACTCATACTTAAAAGGTACTCAGGAAGATCATGTCATGATGGGCTTCTTAAGTACCTTTTTATTTTTTTGAAGATGAAGTACTTTAACTCCCTATTTTTCTTTCTCCTAATAGACATGATAAAATAGACGTAACTAATAGAAGCTTGCATGTAACAGTAAGTTCACAAGGAGGGTTCAACTTGACCAAAAAAGTCGTTTTAATAGATGGGAATAGTATTGCATACCGTGCTTTTTTTGCTTTGCCACTTTTGAACAATGATAAAGGGATACATACGAATGCGATTTATGGTTTTACCATGATGTTGTCAAAAATTTTAGAAGATGAGAAACCGACTCACGTATTAGTGGCATTCGACGCAGGAAAGACCACTTTTCGTCATGCAACTTTTAAAGAATACAAAGGTGGCAGACAAAAAACTCCACCAGAGCTCTCAGAGCAATTTCCTTTCATTCGTGAACTTCTTGACGCCTATGGCATTTCAAGATATGAATTGGAAAATTATGAAGCAGATGATATTATCGGTACCTTATCTTTGGAGGCTGAAAAGGAAGGATTTGAAGTAAAAGTCATTTCTGGAGACAAAGATTTGACACAGCTTTCTTCACCAAAGACTACAGTATGTATAACTCGGAAAGGTATCACAGACATAGAAGAATATACTCCAGACCATATACAAGAAAAATATGGGATCACACCGGAGCAAATCATCGACATGAAGGGGTTAATGGGAGATTCATCTGATAATATCCCAGGTGTTCCAGGTGTCGGGGAGAAAACCGCACTTAAGCTCCTTCATCAATTTGGAACATTAGAGGCTCTCTTAGAGAACATTCCAAACGTTTCTGGGAATAAGTTAAAGGAGAAGCTTGAAGAACATAAAGAAATGGCTGTATTGAGTAAACAATTAGCAACTATTACTCGAGAAGCACCTATTGATATTAGTTTAGATGCAATCTCATATAGTGGCTTTGAACCAGCTAAGGTAGCTCCTCTATATAAAGAGCTAGGATTCAATTCTTTACTTGATAAATTGGATTACAGTGATGATAGTGACATGTCCGACCAAATGGAAGATATTACAGTACAGTACGTTACTTCAGTTGAGGAAGGATTTTTCGCTAATGAAAATGCCTTCTATATTGAAATGTTAAACGAAAATTATCATCGTGAAAATATTATCGGTTTTTCCATAGCCAATGAAACTGGAATTTATTATATTCCAACAGAAGTGGCCTTAAAATCCGACTTGTTCAAAAAATGGATTGAAGACCCTTCTAGAAAAAAAGCAGTTTACGATGCGAAGAAGTCCTGGGTTGCATTAAAGCGACATGGTATGGATCTTCAAGGAATCGATTTTGATATCTTTATCGCGTCCTACATATTGAACCCTTCTGAATCAGGTGATGATGTATCTGCCATTGCAAAGCAGCAACTAAATTTACACCTTCCGTCAGATGAAAGCTTTTACGGAAAAGGTGCGAAACAATCTGTGCCTGAAGAAAGTGAATTAGGCGAGTTCCTTGGTAGAAAAGCAGATGCTTTATATAGGCTTGAAGAAGTAATGAGTGCTACCCTTTTGGATAACAACCAATATAGTTTATTAAAAGAACTAGAGATGCCACTTTCTTTAATACTTGCGGAAATGGAACATCAAGGGGTAAAGGTAGACGTCGAATATCTCCAGGATATGGGGAAAATGATGACGGAACGATTAAAGGAAATGGAAGAGCGAATCCATGAATTAGCAGGTGAGAATTTCAATATTAATTCACCGAAGCAACTGGGGGCAATCTTATTTGATAAGTTGAAGCTTCCAGTTGTTAAGAAAACCAAAACAGGATATTCCACTTCCGCAGATGTATTGGAGCAGTTAGAGGACAAGCATGAGATTGTCCGACAAATCCTGGATTATCGTCAGATTGGAAAATTGCAATCCACCTATATTGAAGGATTATTGAAGGTTATAGACCGAGACACTGGGAAAGTTCATACTCGATTCAATCAAGCGCTAACTCAAACTGGGCGCTTAAGTTCCATCGATCCCAATCTTCAAAACATACCAATTCGTCTTGAGGAAGGTCGTAAAATTCGTCAGGCTTTTGTCCCTTCTGAAGAGGGCTGGCTCATTTTTGCAGCAGATTATTCACAAATTGAGTTGCGTGTCTTGGCACATATTGCAGAAGACAAGGGATTAATTGAAGCCTTCCAAAGCGATATGGACATCCATACAAAAACAGCCATGGACGTTTTCCATGTCGAAAAGGATGAAGTGACGTCGAACATGAGACGTCAAGCAAAAGCGGTCAATTTCGGAATTGTGTACGGAATCAGTGATTATGGACTATCCCAAAGCTTGGGAATTACCCGGAAGGAAGCGGCTACTTTCATTGAGAGGTACTTAGAGAGTTTCCCTGGAGTAAAAGAGTATATGTCTGACATTATTCAAGATGCTAAGCAAAAAGGATATGTTTCTACATTGCTGCATAGGAGAAGATACTTGCCTGAAATCACAAGTCGGAATTTCAATATACGCAGCTTTGCAGAACGCACTGCAATGAATACTCCAATACAAGGTAGTGCGGCTGACATCATCAAGCAAGCTATGATAGGAATGAATGACCGTTTAAAGAAAGAAGGTTTAAAAGCACGATTACTATTAACCGTTCATGATGAATTGATTTTTGAAGCACCAGAGGAAGAAATTGAAATTTTAAAGATTATCGTACCTGAGGAAATGGAAAGCGCTCTTGAACTGAAAGTACCATTGAAAGTGGATTATTCCTATGGTCCTTCCTGGTACGATGCAAAATAAATATTAAGGAATGGAGGGTTATAGGTATGCCTGAGCTTCCTGAGGTTGAAACGGTCCGAAAAACATTGGAACATCTTGTTATCGGAAAAACGATTACTAAAGTGGAGGTTCTTTGGCCAAAGATTATCAAAGAGCCGACAGAAATTGAACAATTCCAAGATGCACTGGTCGGAGAGGAAATCGTTGAGATTGGACGTAGAGGAAAATTTCTTATCATTTACACGACGAAGTTCGCTCTCATTTCTCATTTGAGAATGGAAGGGAAATATGGAGTTTTCTCAAAGGCAGACTCGGTTGAGAAGCATACACATGTCATTTTTTCTTTCGAAGACGCTACAGAGCTAAGATATAAGGACGTTCGGAAGTTCGGTACGATGCACCTGTTCTTAAAAGGGAAAGAATTTGATAGTCTCCCACTCTTGCATTTAGGTCCGGAGCCTTTATCAGAGGAATTTACCACACAATACTTAAAAGAGACTTTAAAAAATACAAAGAGATCCATTAAAACATCTTTGTTGGATCAAACAAAAGTTGTCGGAATCGGCAATATTTATGTTGATGAAGCATTATTTCGGGCCAGGATTCATCCAGAGCAAATAGCTTCAACTTTGTCGGATTTTGAATATGAAAAATTAGTTCATGAGATAAAGGAAACTTTGTCTGAAGCAGTGAAACAAGGCGGTAGCACGATTCGATCTTACCTTAATTCACAAGGGCAAATCGGTATGTTTCAACAGCAATTACTGGTTTATGGCAGAAAAGGGGAGAATTGCACGAACTGTGGAACTCCTTTAGAGAAATTGAAGGTCGGTGGAAGAGGCACACATATTTGTCCAATCTGCCAGCCACTTTCAACTAGGGTGGATTAAGCCACACTATTTCTGTTATTTTTCTATTATGAGGTTTCATTAACATTGGATGGGCTCCTTCCATATACTATCGTAGTCATCGTTAGGAAGGAGCTTGTTCATGGTAAATATTCTATCCCTCATGGCACTAACCTTTGCTGTAAGCTTAGATAGCTTTAGTGTCGGATTCACATATGGATTACGTAAAGTACAAATTCCTTTTAAGTCCATTCTGATTATCTCCTGTTGCTCAGCCATCAGCCTGCTTCTTGCTATGTTCATAGGGCAATTTCTTGGAAGTGTTTTATCTCCACACTTAGCAGAACGAGTTGGAGGATCCATATTGATGGTCCTTGGTTTTTGGATCATGTTTCAATTCTTTCGGCCTGAAAAGCAGGAAGAAGAATTGCCGAACGAAAAAATCATTTTTACTTTTGAGATTAAATCGCTTGGGGTAGCAATAAATATATTACGAAAGCCTCTAACAGCGGACTTTGATCGTTCAGGGACAATTAATGGGATTGAAGCGTTTGTTTTAGGATTTGCACTATCCTTAGATGCCTTTGGAGCAGGTATAGGAGCTGCAATGTTGGATTTTTCACCGTATATTCTTGCAACCTCTATTGCTGTCATGAGTTTACTATTCATTGTTGCGGGTTTGAAATGTGGAAAACAACTGTCGTCCAAAGTCTGGCTAACAAAATTGTCCTTTTTGCCAGGTATTTTGTTGTTCGCGATTGGATTATGGAAATGGTGAAAAGATTACCAAAATGAGAGGTTAATAATGGGTAGAGTCATTGGGTTAACCGGCGGAATAGCCAGTGGAAAGAGTACAGTAAGTGAAATGATCAAACATTTAGGTTTTGTAGTAATTGATGCAGATGTCGCTGCTAAAATGGTTGTACAGCCTGGCCAGCCTGCACTTTCCAAAATCATAAAAGCATTTGGAAATGATATTGTTAATGAAGTTGGAGAGCTGGAACGTGTAAAACTTGGGAGCATTGTGTTTCAAGATGATGAAAAAAGACAGATTTTGAACAGTATTGTCCATCCTGCAGTACGCAAATATATGAAAGATCAACAAGAAATTGCTTTCCTCAATGGAGAGAAGATTGTTTTTTTGGACATCCCGTTATTGTTTGAGAGCGATTTAACTCATATGGTTGAAAAGGTCATTTTAGTGTATGTAGATGAGAAAATTCAATTAGAACGTTTAATGAAAAGAAATGGTTTCTCAGAATTTGAGGCCATGAATCGAATTAAATCTCAATGGCCATTAAAAGATAAGATTGAGAGATCGGATGCAGTAATCAATAACAACGGTACGATCGAAGAAACAAAAAGGCAACTACTATCCATTCTGAGGGAATGGGACATTATCGGCAATTAGGGATACGATGCATAATAAAATTAATTATGGACTGGAAAGCTTGCATTTACGTGCAGGCTTTTTTATTTATAGGCTGTGTTAAAGTCCATTGTGGTTTTTAGCGATTTGTTGATTAAAGAAGAAGACGATTGACTCCTGGGAGATTAGCGTTACAGACGAGACCCCGCAGGAGCACTAACGACGGGGAAGCTCAGCGAACGCCCCTCCCGAAAGCAAACGTCTGGAACGAAACAACAGGCAAATTTAACAGAGCCAATAACCATAATAAAATTGTAAATTCAAAATTATTAAACATTTTAAAATCCGCATTTTTCTCATCACAATTATGTTTGAATATGTTATACTAATTACATCAAGAGGTTAATAAAGTATAACACTAATTCAGGGGGTACCCATAAATGAAAGCAAAAATTGCAATCAATGGATTTGGCCGTATCGGTAGAATGGTATTTAGAAAGGCAATTCTTGAAGATCAATTGGAGATTGTCGCAATTAATGCTAGCTATCCGTCTGAAACGTTAGCACATTTAATTAAATATGATACTAATCATGGCACTTTTGCAGGTGAAGTGATTCCTGAAGATAATGCTTTAGTTGTAAATGGTAAGCGCATACAATTAGTTAGCCAACGTGATCCAAAAGAACTTCCTTGGAAAGAAATGGGTATCGATATTGTAATTGAAGCGACTGGGAAGTTTAACTCAAGAGACAAAGCAGCCCTTCATTTAGAAGCTGGAGCTAAGAAAGTAATCTTAACAGCACCAGGGAAGAATGAGGATGTAACAATCGTTATGGGTGTAAATGACGGAGATCTTGATATCCAAAATCACTCCATCATCTCTAATGCTTCATGTACGACAAACTGTTTAGCTCCTGTAGTAAAAGTTCTAGATGACCAATTCGGTATTGAAAACGGATTAATGACTACAGTTCATGCATATACAAATGATCAAAAAAATATAGACAACCCACATAAAGATTTGCGTAGAGCTCGTGCATGTGGTCAAAGTATTATCCCAACAACAACGGGTGCAGCAAAAGCATTATCACTTGTGTTGCCACACCTTAAAGGGAAATTACATGGAATGGCTTTACGTGTACCGACTCCAAACGTTTCTTTAGTGGACTTGGTTGTAGATTTGAAAACGGATGTAACAGCTGAATCCATTAACGATGCTTTCATCACAGCAGCAAATGGTTCACTAAATGGAATTCTTCATTACACAGAAGAACCATTAGTATCCGTAGACTTTAACACAAATCCAAACTCAGCAATCATAGATGGATTGTCCACAATGGTTATTGGAGACAATAAAGTGAAAGTTTTAGCTTGGTACGACAATGAGTGGGGCTATTCTTGCCGTGTTGTAGATTTGACTAAATACGTTGCAGAACAGCTTTTAACACAATCAGAAGTACTTAGCTAAAATTGGTTACTGATTATCATAGTATTTTTTAAAAATTACCCTTACTCTTTGGCTTGTCTAAAATGGCAAGCCTCTTTTTCGTGTGTCACAATAGTTCAACAAATCTAGTGTGGAAATTACCAAATATTTTCAACACACAAATGGATTTTTTTCGATATAATAATGGTATTGTTCATTCCATACACACATACACAATAAAATGTCTTTGTGGAATGAATCCTAGTAATATCAAGGTTTAAAAGTCATGGATTAATATAGCTTGTATTTTTTTTGTAAATGTATATTGCAAAACAAAAATAAACGAAGTATACTATGATTCGTGAACTTCTTCGGAAGACAGCATTGGTACTACTTAAAGGGTTAGGACCTCTTCGGACTAACTTTCCCCCGTGGTAGTCGCCATTTCTTTGTTGTAAAAATCACGGAAATCTTATCATGTTAAAGGGGGAAAATTAACATGGAAACTATGGGTAGACATGTAATTTCAGAACTTTGGGGTTGTGATTTTGAAAAGTTAAACGATGTGGTAAAAATTGAGCAAATTTTTGTTGATGCTGCACTTAAATCAGGTGCTGAAGTACGCGAAGTTGCGTTCCATAAATTTGCGCCACAAGGTGTTAGTGGAGTTGTTATCATCTCTGAATCTCACTTAACTATTCACAGCTTCCCAGAACACGGTTATGCTAGCATTGACGTTTATACGTGTGGGGAATTAGATCCTAACATTGCTGCAGATTACATTGCTGAAGCTCTTGGTGCTCAAACTCGTGAAAACATCGAGCTTCCACGTGGTATGGGTCCAGTTCAAGTCAATAAATCACAAGTAAAAGCATTATAATATGTGAAACCACAAGAGGTGTAGGCTACACCTCTTTTTTTATTGTTTGGAAATTGATATTTTTAATAACGTATTGTACATAAATGGCTTAATATGTTTAAAATATAAGAAATTTATCTTTTTGTGAGGTAGAATAATGGGATTTTTCTCTTCATTTTTAAAACGATTTGATAGTCAAGTTGAAACAGGGGACCATAATCCTGATGATCGACTTAAAACTCGTTATTATAAAGCAGACTTACGTAAAGTTCTTCATGAAATTGAATCTGTATTAAAGAAAAAAGGAGCTGTGATAGGGAATGTTTCTGCTGAGCATGGAGAATTATCTGCAACGATAAAAACTCCGGTAAATGCTTTTGTTGTGGCGTCCATAGTAACAGTTCGTCCTTTTGAAACAGCACTTGATTTTACAGTATCTACTGAAATGAAAAGAATAACGGGAAACTATAATGTTTTAGCTGATTTAATCCATTCCCTTTATTTAGAAATCGATGGTAAAGTTCCTGTCATAAAATGATGGCCAATATTTTGTATTAATAATGAAATTAAGTTGTGCTGTCCCATCCTTTTTTATAAGATAATGGTAAGTAATAAAATCGAATGGGCATGACTAAACGGAGCTGATTAAATTAAATGAAATGTCCAAGCTGTTTAAATAATGGAACTCGTGTATTAGATTCCCGTCCTGTAGATGAAGGACGCTCTACTAGAAGAAGACGAGAGTGCGAGCTTTGTGGATTCCGCTTTACCACTTTTGAAAAAGTTGAAGAAACCCCTCTAATTGTCGTCAAAAAAGAAGGGACAAGGGAAGAATTCAGCGGTGACAAGATTTTACGTGGTCTAATTAAAGCTTGTGAAAAACGTCCAGTCCCTTTGAAAGTGATAGAGGACATAACTCATGAAGTGGAAAAGGAATTACGTAATCAGGGAATTTCTGAAATAAAGAGTGAAGCAATTGGTGAGATGGTCATGGATAGACTGGCAAAGGTCGATGAAGTGGCTTATGTTCGCTTTGCATCGGTATACAGACAATTTAAAGATATCAATGTATTTATAGAAGAACTGAAAGATTTAATCAATAGAGAGCGTGAGTAAGAGCTAAAAGGGTGCTTTAGCTCTTTTTTGCTAGCCAGTAGTTTTTTGGGAAAGGTTGAGTATATGTCTAAGCATTGGCAAGAATTAGTGCCGGTAGATAGCTATGAAATATCTTCAAATGGTTTATTGCATGATTATGATCGGAAAGTGATTGCTTTATTGTATCAACCATTAATTGGGTCGATTCCGCTAAGCTTATATGTCACTTTTTGGAGTGAACTGGAACAGAATAGAATTTGGTCAAGTGGCTATTCCTTCCACCGTGGATTAATGAATGTTATGAGTTTAAATTTAGGTGAAATCTATGAAGCCCGTAAGAAATTAGAGGGAATTGGTTTATTGAAGGTTTGGAGAAAGAAGTCTTCAGATAATCAACATTTTATCTATGAATTGCAGCCTCCATTGACACCCGAGGAATTTTTCCAAGATGGAATGTTAAATATCTATTTGCATAAAAGATTGGGGAAGCAGCATTATCAAAAGCTAAAGGAATTCTTTAGTGATAAGATTGTGGATGAAAAGGAATTTGAACCGGTAACGAAAAGCTTTTCAGAAGTATTCATTTCGGGGCAAATGGAATCACTGTATGTATCCGATGAATCCAAGGATGATCTTCGTCCAGAACCTTCTCATCAATATATCGGTAGACAAGAGGGTTCATCACCAAGCGGATTTGAGGAATCATTTGATTTCAGCTTATTCTTTGCTGGATTAAGTAGTACGTTTATTTCAAAAAAGTCTTTCAGTTCAAAGGTAAAAGAAGCAATCGCAAAAATTGCCTTTCTTTATGGGATTAATCCATTGCAGATGCAGGGACTGGTTTTACGTTCAGTGGATGAAAACAAGGAAATCAATATAGAGGCGTTACGGAAAAATGCAAGAGATTGGTACCAAATTGAGTATCAGGATGACCTGCCTACTTTAGCAGAAAGAGTTCAGCCGCCTCACCTTCATTCTTTGACTTCAGAGCCTAAGAATGAAGAGGAAAAGCATATTCGCCATCTTGAGACTGTTTCGCCATTAAAACGTTTAAAAGAGCTTTCTGGCGGTGCAGAACCATCCAAATCAGATATCACGATAGTGGAAGGCATCATGATGAATCAGCAGCTTCCTCCAGGTGTTGTCAATGTCCTAATTGAATATGTCATGATCAAAACGGATATGAAATTGACAAAAGGGTATGTAGATAAAATAGCAGGCCATTGGGCAAGAAAGAATATCAAAACGGTTAAAGAAGCTATGGATCTTGCAAAAAAAGAAAATCAACAGTATCTTTCTTGGCAAGAAGAAAAGAAAACAAAGCAAGACAAATCATCAAGACAAAAAAAGGTTGTGCGTCAAGAGTACATCCCAGATTGGATGAGCGAGAACAACATATCTGAACCATCCTCTGCTGGAGAGGAATTATCTCCTGAGCTCGAACAGAAGCGGAAAGAGCTAGAGGAAAAAATTAAAAGGCTTAAAAAGAGGTGAAGCCTGTTATGGAGAAAATAACGAAAAGGCTAAGTAAGTTAACGAATACATCGCAGTTTAACGAACGATACGAGAGCATTAGAAATGAAGTGTTAAATGATCCTGATATTGCCGTTTTCTTGAACAAACATAGCACATCCGTTACTAAGGAAATGGTAGATAAAAGTCTAGTTAAATTGTACGAGTTCAGTACACAAAGTAAAAATTGTGAAAAGTGCCCTAGTCTTGAAGGTTGCGTTAATATGATGGAAGGATACCATCCGGAATTGATCATCCAAAGAAATAGAATTGACCTTCAATATGATCGCTGTCCAAGAAAAATGGCAGCAGATGATAGAAAGCGTCACGAAAGCTTTATCAAAAGCCTATACGTTCCAAAAGATATTCTATCCGCTTCAATGGCGGATTTTAACAGCACGAATGTTACGGAAGAAAGACTATTTGCTGTTGCTGAAGCGATGCAGTTTATCGAGGATTTAGATCAAGGAAGGAAAGCGAAAGGATTGTATATCCACGGTAGCTTTGGAGTCGGAAAATCTTATTTACTTGGAGGAATCGCCAATGAACTGGCAGATAGAAAAATTCCTACCATGATTGTGTATGTCCCCGACTTTTTCAGAGAGATGAAGGCTTCCATACAAGACCATTCATTGAATGATAAAATCGATACGATTAAAAAAGCCAATATTTTAATGTTAGATGATATTGGTGCCGAAACGATGTCCAGTTGGGCTCGTGATGAAGTTTTAGGACCGATACTTCAATTTCGTATGCTTGAGAGCTTACCGACCTTTTTCACCTCTAATTTCGATTTCCAAGGATTAGAGGCTCATATGACAACTTCACAAAGAGGGGAAGTTGAGCAAGTGAAAGCTAAGAGGCTGATGGAAAGGATTCGTACTCTTGCAAAACCGGTGTTGTTAAAAGGGAAAAATTTAAGAGATTAACAATCAAACCGCCTCTATTCACTTTAGAGGTGGTTTTTTATTTTGGAGTTTGAAGCGCTGAATCCAATTGTTAAAGTGGTTTTTGATGTGAAAATGTTCCTCCTAGTGGACGATGGCTTGCCAATCTGCGAGTTTTGTATGTTTTCTAATTCTATTCTTATAGCTTATCCCATATATATGAAATAGGAAGCATGGCAAGGGGGGGTATCGTTGGTATACATTCATTTTGCTTCTGAGAAAGAAGCAGCTTCAATCACGAAATATGCTTTTGCACATCCTTTAAGTGCGGAGCTTCACACATATATGAAGTATGAAAACGGAGAAAGCATTTATTTATTCATTGAAGAACAGAACTTTTTTCCAATGCTAGAATGGATTAGTGATAGCTTGTTTGCTTATATGAAAAATGAACTGATGATACAGTGGCTTGAACAAATAGTCCGAGAGAAGTTTTATTATCAAGAAAGTGAAGAAATTGCTGATATTGTGGATATTGCTATATCAATTATTGAAGGCCAGAACAATACAAATTCACCGGATTGTTTTTGGCAAAATGAAAAAGTTGTCGTAAAGAATGGTATGCATCCGATTCTACAAGCAAATACATCCTTTTCATTCCACTCATTTTCGAAGTTCCGTCTCAAAGGTCTAAATGAAAAGCTATTGGAATTTGTTGAAATGGCCATAGATGAATATAAGCTTGAACAAGATTATCAAAACTTTATCCATTTTCTAAGGGAATTCATGCATTCACAGAAACCGAAGGCAAATGTATTGCATGTTTTACATAAAGATAGCGTGGAATTCTATTCAGAGACATTTGAAAAATTGGAAAAAAGGGAGATTATCAAGCTAATAGACCGGAAGCTCCTTGCGGAAAATCCAATGTATATCGACTCGAATTTAATAGCTCCATTGATTTCAATCGCTCCAGAAAGGCTTTTTCTCTATGCGGATCGGACGGATCATGGAGTGATACAAACGGTAATGAGGATTTTTGAAGAAAGGGCATCCATCAAGACGATAGCCCAATTTTATTCGATGCAATACGAAAAAATAAACGAAAAAGACCGAGTTCTTTAGAAAAAAAGTTCCGCTTTTGCCCTCTTGATTTTCCTTGAATAACCATCTATAATATCCTACATAATACATTTATATTGAAATGTCATGATAAGGATATGGGTATTCTGGGTATGGTTCACAGAGAGGAAAGCCAAGGCTGCAAGCTTTCCATCCAGGCAGATTGCTTACCACCTTTGAACTTCAGCTATGAAAGAATCTCGAGTATTGGCTGACGGATGCTGCCGTTATCAGTTTCTAAGTGTTATTTTTCTTTTTTGAAAAATAAAACATGGGTGGAACCGCGGGTTACTTTTGATAATTAAGCTCGTCCCTGTTATACAGGGGCGGGCTTTTTATATTTTATTATCCATTTTTTTACAAATTGAAGGAGTTGAGTCTGTGTGTCTGAAATGATCAAAATCACTTTCCCTGACGGAGCAGTAAAGGAGTATGTTAAAGGCACGACGACTGAAGATATAGCTGCTAGTATCAGTCCGGGATTAAAGAAGAAATCATTAGCCGGTAAAGTAAACGGTGAATTATTTGATTTAACAAAAGCGATTGAAGAGGATTCTTCGATTGAAATCATCACTCAAGATTCCAAAGAGGCTTTGGAAATCCTACGTCACAGTACAGCGCATTTAATGGCTCAAGCGATTAAACGTCTGTATAAGAACGTAAAACTAGGGGTTGGACCAGTCATCGAAGGTGGCTTCTATTACGATATCGATTTAGATGAAGCGATTTCGGCTGAGGACCTGCCAGCGATTGAAAAAGAAATGAAAAAAATTGTGAACGAAAACATTGCTGTTATTCGTAAAGAAGTTTCTCGCGATGAAGCGGTTCAACTTTTCAAAGAGCTTGATGATGAGTATAAGCTTGAATTGATTGAAGCGATTCCAGCAAATGAAACAGTAACATTATATGAGCAAGGCGATTTCATTGACCTTTGCCGTGGAATCCACGTACCATCCACAGGAAAAATCAAAGAATTCAAATTGTTAAGCATTGCCGGTGCATACTGGAGAGGCAACAGCGATAACAAAATGCTTCAACGTATTTACGGAACAGCATTCTTCAAGAAAGAAGAATTAGCTGAACACCTTCGTCTTCTTGAAGAAGCGAAGGAACGTGATCACCGTAAGCTTGGTAAAGAGTTGAACCTATTCATGAATTCCCAAAAGGTTGGTCAAGGCTTGCCACTATGGCTTCCAAAAGGTGCAACTATCCGCCGAGTGATTGAGCGTTACATCGTAGATAAAGAAACACGTCTAGGATATGACCACGTTTATACACCTGTTATGGGAAGCGTAGATTTATATAAAACTTCTGGGCATTGGGATCACTATCAAGATGGCATGTTCCCTGTCATGGATATGGATAACGAGCAGTTAGTTCTACGTCCTATGAACTGTCCACATCATATGATGATTTATAAGAATGACATTCATAGCTATCGTGAATTACCTATTCGTATTGCTGAGTTAGGAACTATGCACCGTTATGAAATGTCAGGAGCTCTAGCTGGACTTCAGCGTGTACGTGGTATGACATTGAATGATGCTCATATTTTCGTAAGACCTGATCAAATTAAGGAAGAGTTCAAACGAGTTGTTAACCTAGTTCTTGAAGTATACAAAGATTTTAATATGAGTGACTATTCCTTCCGTCTGTCATATCGTGATCCACAGGATACTGAAAAATATTACGATGATGATGCAATGTGGGAAAAAGCTCAAAGCATGCTAAAAGAAGCTATGGATGAAATGGGCTTGGATTACTTTGAAGCAGAAGGCGAAGCGGCATTCTACGGTCCAAAACTTGACGTTCAAGTGAAAACTGCACTAGGTAAAGAGGAAACTTTATCGACTGTCCAACTGGATTTCTTATTGCCAGAGCGCTTCGATTTAACATATGTTGGGGAGGATGGTAAACCTCATCGTCCGGTCGTTATCCACCGCGGTGTCGTTTCTACTATGGAACGTTTTGTAGCCTTCTTAATTGAAGAGTACAAAGGTGCATTCCCTACTTGGCTTGCTCCTGTTCAAGTTCAAGTCATCCCAGTTTCTCCGGATGTACACCTTGACTATGCTAAAGAAGTTAAAGAACAGCTTCAAGCTGCGGGCCTTCGCGTAGACCTTGATCACCGCAATGAAAAAATCGGCTACAAGATTCGCGAAGCACAAATGCAAAAGGTCCCTTACATGCTAGTGGTAGGGGATAACGAAATTAAAGAAAACGCTGTAAACGTTAGAAAATATGGCGAACAAAATTCTGAAACAATGCCATTCGCTGATTTCTTAAACAAAATCAAAGAAGAAGTTTCAAAATAATATTTTTCATCTAAAGAGGCACCTCAGTTTTGAGAGTGCCTCTTTATATAATGGCTCTGTTTAACTAGCCTGTTTATTGCAGCTAGTGTACTCGATTTCCGCGGTCGGTTGGGGACCTTTTGACGAGAAATTATGTTCAAAAAGGTAATCGTTTTAGGTGAATGGTTCCCTTTTTGGAAGGGATTTAGTCCAAAAGGTAATCATACGTAGCCAATGGTGCCCTTGATGGGGACAAAATGATCCAAAAGGTAATTATAGCAGGTGAATGGTTCCCTTTTTGGAAGGGAAAGAGTCCAAAAGGTAATCATACGAACCCAATGATGCCCTTGACGGGGACAAAATGATCCAAAAGGTAATCATAGCAGGTGAATGGTTCCCTTTTTGGAAGGGATAGGGTTCAAAAGGTATCATACGTAGCCAATGATGCCCTTGACGGGGACAAAATGATCCAAAAGGTAATCATAGCAGGTGAATGGTTCCCTTTTTGGAAGGGAAAGGGTTCAAAAGGTAATCATACGTAGCCAATGATGCCCTTGATGGTGACAAAATGATCCAAAAGGTAATCATAGCAGGTGAATGGTTCCCTTTTTGGGAGGGAAAGAGTCCAAAAGGTAATCATACGAAGTCAATGATGCCCTTGACGGGGACAAAGTGAATCATAGCTGGAGAAAGAACCTGTCTTGACCAGGAGATGAAATCCAATGCAATCAGTGGAGAGGAAGAAGCGGTTTTTTCAACTCCAACCCCACGGTTATTGCGGGCTAAACAGGCACTTTCGCATTCTATAAATGGAGGAGAAATCATGGATATCCGTGAAGTCAGAATAAGTGATGCAGGGGAATTATTGGCTTTGATGAAGACTGTGGAGATGTCGAACTTTATGCTTTTTGGACCTGGGGAACGAAAAACATCAGAAGAAGCTTTTCGAAAGCATCAATCTAAACTCCAGGAAGATACCCATTCACAAATTTTTGTAGGGGAGAATCACGGGGAATTGGTGGGATATATGTTCATTCTTGGGAATACAACTGCTCGAAATCGGCATTCAGCTTATTTTGTTATTGGTGTAAAAGAGAGTGAAAGAGGACTTGGCATTGGAAGACAATTGTTTAACGAAGCCGATCTATGGGCTGACAAGAATGGTATTCATCGTCTAGAACTGACAGTCTTGACACATAACGAACGAGCTTTATCACTATATAAAAAAATGGGGTTTGAAATCGAAGGCACTAAACGTGATTCATTATTCATTGACGGAATGTACAGAGATGAATACTACATGAGTAAAATACGGAATTGAATAAAAATGGGAATGTAAAAAAAGTATTGCAATTAAACGGATGATTTGATAGTATAAATTTTGTTGCTGATAAAACAGATGTTTGACAGATTGTTTTACAGTATGGTATAGTTTCTAAGGTGAATTGAATACTAGTTTGAGGAAGAAGAGGCACCCGCTTCTCACCTGAATGACGCGTTTATGCAGTTAACAGGTTCATGACTTGATTATTGACTTTCGTTATTTAATCTTTCAGTGTGGGTGTTGAGTGCATCCACACTTTTTTATTGCAATCGAAAGTGTCATGCGCTATTCCTTCCAAACGTTGTATTCGCCCATTAAACCTTGGAGGTGGCTAACTATTAGCAAAGACATGTTGGTAAACGAGGGCATCCGTGCCCGCGAGGTTCGTCTCATTGACCAAAACGGTGAGCAATTAGGAATTAAGACCAAGTTCGAAGCTCTGGATATTGCCGCTCGTGTAAATCTTGATGTTGTTCTTGTTGCTCCGACTGCTAAGCCTCCTGTAGCCAGAATTATGGACTACGGAAAGTTCCGCTTTGAGCAACAAAAGAAAGACAAAGAAGCTCGCAAAAATCAAAAGATCATTAATATCAAAGAAGTTCGCTTGAGCCCTTCTATTGACGATCATGACTTTAATACAAAGCTTCGCAATGCTCGTAAGTTCCTTGAAAAAGGAGACAAAGTAAAAGCATCCATTCGATTTAAAGGACGTGCGATTACCCATAAGGAAATCGGTCAACGCGTATTGGATCGCTTCTCAGCAGAGTGCAACGACCTTGCAACTGTTGAACAGGCTCCTAAAATGGACGGACGTAGCATGTTCTTAGTTTTAGCACCGAAAAACGAAAAGTAATTCAATGACCATGTAATGAGGAGGAACATCTGATGCCTAAAATGAAAACTCACCGCGGATCCGCAAAGCGTTTCAAAAAGACAGGATCTGGTAAGCTAAAGCGTTCAAAAGCATACACAAGCCATTTATTTGCTAACAAATCTACAAAAGCTAAGCGTAAGCTTCGCAAAGCAGGTCTTGTAAGCAAAGGTGACTTCAAACGTATTCGTCATATGTTAGACAATATTAAGTAATTGAGAAATAGGAGGGAAACAACATGCCACGTGTAAAAGGCGGTACTGTTACTCGTAAACGTCGTAAAAAAGTTATCAAATTAGCTAAAGGTTATTACGGTTCAAAACATACATTATATAAAGTTGCTAACCAACAAGTAATGAAATCATTACAATATGCTTTCCGCGATCGTCGCCAAAAGAAACGCGACTTCCGTAAGCTTTGGATTACTCGTATCAACGCAGCTGCTCGCATCAACGGTCTTTCTTACAGCCGTTTAATGCATGGCTTAAAGCTTGCTGGTATCGAAGTAAACCGCAAAATGTTAGCTGAATTAGCAATCGCTGATGCAAAAGCTTTCGCTGAATTAGCAACAGTTGCTAAACAACAATTCGATAAGTAATAAATCGAGCCATTCCCATTTATGGGAATGGCTTTTTAGATTTCACTTTATGAATTATAAATGGGCAGCAAAGAAGTAATCCGTAGTGGCCAATGTTAGAAATAAAAGTATCAGTGTAACTAGGCAATCGAAAGCAGCTTGGCTTGACGTTAGTCAAGTTTTCTCATTAGTAGGAGGCAAAAATGGGCTTATTAGAACTATATTTTATCGTCATCAATATTGCTGGGATTGTAATCATGTACTCGGATAAACAAAAGGCTAAACGAGGGCAATATCGTACACCAGAAAGGACGATTTGGACAGTGGCATTTCTAGGTGGAGCGATTGGTACAACCATTGGTTATGAAAAGCCAAGTATCTGTACATGATTTCAAGAAAGTATAGGATATTTTTTTATGGTGTTCTATAATTATGATTAGT
>NZ_QBBX01000011.1:51344-152203 GCF_003073175.1 Peribacillus acanthi | reverse complement strand
AATTCATTTACACGCAACTCCATTCTTTAGACTTGTTTCTCGACAATTCAAGTATAAAAGAATGAGGGGTTTGCGTGTTTTTTTATGCATTCTAAATAGTGTCTATACCCCAACAAATATTATAGAGCCTAAAAAGAGGCTGACTCAAGTGGTTTTCAACCTTTTGAGTCAGCCTCGAAAACAACCTTATTACATTGAGACACTTTATATTACCGATTATTTCCTGTGTTATAGCTTAAAACTTATCAATTTCAATTCTGTCATTTCTTCTACCGCGTAACGAATCCCTTCTCGTCCAGTTCCACTCTCTTTAACCCCACCATATGGCATATGGTCTACTCGGAATGTCGGAAAATCATTTATCATAACTCCTCCTACCTCCAGAGCTTTTGCAGCATGAAAGGCAATTTGGATATCCTTTGTATATATTCCTGCCTGCAAACCATATTTAGAGGAATTCACTCGTTCAATTCCTTCTTCAATAGAGGAAATGGAATTTATGGAGACCACTGGAGCGAATATTTCTTCACATGAAACTTTATCGGAATCCTTTACCTGAAATAAAACAGTAGGGCAAAGTACATTGTTTTCAATGTCGCCGCCAAAAAGGAGTCTCGCGCCATTTTGAACAGCTTCATCTATCCAAGTTTTAGCTCGTAATACATCTTCTTTAGAAATCATAGAAGAAATATCCGTACTCTCATCTGATGGGTGACCCATCGTTAACTTTTTGGTTTCCTCAACAAACAGATTGGCAAAATCCTGTACTATTTCTTCATGGACATAGATTCTTTGAACGGAAATACAAACTTGTCCTTGATAAACGAAAGAACCTGTTACAATTCTTGGGACAACCTCTGAAAGATTGATGTTTTTATCTATTATTACAGCCGAATTTGATCCTAGTTCCAATGTCACTTTTTTCAAACCTGCTTTTTCCCTTATTCTCTTCCCAACTGAAGGACTACCGGTGAAAGTGATCATTTTCATTCTATCATCAGTAACGAGAGCATCGCCGATTGTTTTGCCGCTGCCTGTTATAACGTTTAGAGCGCCAGCTGGTAACCCTGCTTGATGGAAAAATTCCGCAATTTTATATGCTGACATTGGTGTTTGACTTGCTGGTTTTAATACAACAGCATTGCCGGCTGCTATGGCAGGGCCTACTTTATGTGCAACCAGGTTCATCGGGAAATTAAATGGTGTAATCGCCCCAATTACCCCTAGTGGTTCGCGTATAGTAAATGCCATCCTTCCTTCACCACCAGGTGCTCCATCCAACGGTATGGTCTCCCCATGAATGTTTCGGGCTTCATTGGCTGCAAACTTATAAGTCATGATTGTTCGATCGACTTCCCCTATTGCCGCCCTAATTGGTTTTGATGCTTCATTAGAAATGATTTGAGCACATTCTAACCTTTGTTCCGTCAACAATTCCACGACTTTTTCAAGGATGCTAGCTCGCTGGTGGGCAGGCATTTCTCTCAAAAGTTTTGATGCCATGCAGGCTGAAGAAATGGCTGCATTCACCTGTTCTAAATCAGCAATAGCCACTTCTGCCAATAATGAATCATCATATGGTGAATGTAATCGGTAATAGGAATTCGAATCGATTTCCTTACCATTAATCCATAATTTCCTTTTCATACAAACCCTCCTTTAATATAAAAACTTTTCTAGGATTGTTTTATATTCTTTAAATTTGTAGATTTAACCATTTCATCATACACGAAAAAGGTTGATTCCCCATAGTTAAATAGGGAATCAACCTTTCCAATTGTTTAAATTTTATTAAACAGCACTTTTTTTATGAATCTAGTCTTCATAAAACAACTCATTTTTTATAGGATTCAAATCGTCATCTTCCAACGCCAAGTTCCAGAAATATTCGGAGTCATCTTTTTCAAAAACAGCTTGAAGGACATTTATCGCTTCATCGTAATGCCCTAATAGACATAACCCACAACCTACATTATATTCAGCAGCTAAATAATTCTCATCAAGACTTAAAATATGTCTACTAATTTCAAGGGCTTTTTTTGCATCGCCTTGTTTAAAGTAATGATTACTTAATTCAAAATATAAATCAGTATTGTCAGGATCAACTTGTAGACCCAATTCGATGGTTTTAAAACTTTCTTCAACATTCCCCTTTGATGAATAAAATCTTGCCCTCATTGCAAAACCGTCTCCACTATTCGGAAATTGATGAATTATACTCCTCGTCACTTTTTCTGCTGTATTCGTCCGGTTCGCTCTAAGTAGTAGGTCAGAATAAAATAACCAGGCACGAAGATCTTGAGAGAAATCCACAGTGAGAGCTTCCATAATCTCTATCGCTCGGTCCATGTGATAATTTGGATCTTCTGATTCTTCAGTAATGATAAAATGTTGATAGGCTAGTCGGTATCTTAAATCAAAATCATCTGTATGCGTTATTCCTTTTTCCAAAATACTGATGCTTTCTTCGTTAAGGTTAGTTTCCTCATAGAAGCTTGCAAAATCCATATAAGCATCCACATTCGTGACATCATATTCAATGGCTTTTTCATATAAGTCAATCACTACGCCCAATTTGGCAATTTGTTTCGGGCCTTTAGTAACCTTATGGAACAATCTCTTAAAAATACTATGTTGATGTTCATCTTCCATATCGGCCAACACTAAAGTTTGTAAACTATTCGCAATTGCAAGATAGGCAACACTTGCAGTTTCATTATTAATTTGTAGTTTTTTCAAAGTGTCCGATATAGTAAGCCACTTGCCAGTAGAATAGTCTATTCTAGTCAACTTTTCAAAGTACTCTTCATTCATTGGATTAGTTGAAATTAATTGTAGGAGAATGACTCTTGCTTCTTTATTGAAATCATGTACATTCAACCATTTTACCTTATGCCATAGTAAATCCTCATTTTTCGGGTCTAACTTTAATCCATTATCAATCCAATTAAGTTCTTGTTTGTCATGCCCTAAAGCCCCATTTGCATATGCAAGGCTATTTAATCTCCATGTCTCAGGTGAGCTTCCTTTCATCTTATTCAATTGTGAAATAAACGATTCAATGTCTTCTTTTTCACAAATTGATAAGAAATACTCTACATTTAACATAGAAGGTTCTTCATCGAATAACCGTTTTAAATAAAATAATTCTTGTTCATGTTCCTCTTTAATAGCATGAAGCTCAGCAAGTTTTATTAAAGCTCTTGCTTCGGATGGATTCAATTCCAAACAAGATAGATATGCATCCTGCGCTTTCTCCATCTCTTCCAATCGGTAATAAACTTCCCCTAAACGAAAGTATGTGAATGAATCTTCTTGTAAGGACAAGGATTCTTTATATAGATCCAATGATGACAAATCATTTTGTTCATCCAGGACAATGCCTTTATAGGTTAAAAATACATATTTAAATACAGGTTTTTTATCTATTAGTCTTTCAAAGGTATCGAGACCTCTTTCAAGATAACCATGTCTCAAAATAATATCAACGTAAATATCAAGAGCTTCCTCAAAATTGCCTCGCATTAGAAGAAGTCCTTTTTCCATCGTTTCTAATGCATGAATTTTCTCTAATTCATTCGCGTTCTGCTCGTCACAAATATCCCATAAGAGCTTACCTACATTAACATAAAACTCACTATTGCCTTCAAATCTTTCTTCAGCATTTATAAGGAAATCTTTAGCCTCTTCGATCTTTCCTGCTTCCTTCAACGCATCTCCATATCCAAGATATAAAAATACTTCTTCTGGATATAGTTCAATGGAACGTCGGAACGTTTCGCAAGCTTTTTCTAACTTTTCATGGACACGATAAAAATGACCTAGTCGATTGTATATTTCATCTGCTTCAGGTGAAGCTTCTACACCTTCTTTTAAGATGAACTCAGTTTTTTCAAGGTCGTTCATACCAAATTCATATAAGTCCGCTAAGTTTAAATATGAGAAAGGTAATTTCGGATCCAGATCTTTAGATTTTAAATATGCATTTTCAGCATCTTCCACCCGATGAAGACCCTCTTCAGTTTTTCCGATTTGGAACCAAAGGTATGCTTCATCTCCACCTTCTTTTCCAAGTAAAGCTATCAAAAAAGACTTTGCTTCTTCAAACCGCTCTGCTTCCATTAATATTACAGCATGGTTAATTAATCCAAAAATCTCTTCGCTATGGAGTTTCAATGACATCTCAGACGCCAATAATGCACTTTTCAAATCTTTACTATAAAGATTCGCAAGTGCGAAATAGCTCCAGGTGATGTGTTGGTCACTATCTAATTTTAATGAAGCTTCAAATTCAGTCTTCGCTTCATAATAGTCATCTTGATCAAGGGCAATCCGTCCCTTTAAATAATGATACATCGGGCTATTCGTTTTTGTTTTAACACTTTCTAGAAGCTCAATCGCTTCATCAAGCTTGCCATAACGACTTAGTCCTTGAGCAATATGCATACGGATGCTATCATCCTCAGGATATTTATCCATTAGGAATACTCGACTCTTTTCAAAAAGCTCTTTTGATTCTTCGTGGGCCAAATGCTTTACAACATACAATGGAGTATAAAGAATATCAAAATGTTGATCTAAAAATGAGAAGAAAATTTTATAATATCCTTCCTCATCTTGATCAATTTTTTCAGCAAGTTCATGCAGCTTTCTAAAATATTGGTCTTCTGACTCTGATAATACAGATATTTTTTCAACTTCATTTTTTAATACGCCCGTTATTGCCATATATGAAGTATTCAAATAAATCCGTTCATAATCTTCATACGTCACTATCATTGGTTCAAGCATGTTAGGGTCCTGGATATACAAACTTTGAATCCGATCGTCAAAGCCAGTAATGACTTGAACATGAGACATTTGCTCGAAATCCACGCTCAAAAGAATCGGTATTTCCTGTTTAATTAATTCCTTAACCTTTTCAAGGGTTGCGATGAAAAAACGACAACTGAAGCCAACCGATTCCCAAAATTCAACGGTAGTAGAAAGCTTTGAGCCAGTCACATCAAATATCTTTTCAGCAATTTCATCCTGGTCCATCCTAACACCATGCTTACCAAGGATCATTTCAAGGCTTGCAGGAACACAATAATTACTTTTTTGTACAATTGGAATAATAGAAATCATCTTTTTTTCTCTATTAATTTCTATCTGTTTATAAGGAAGCTCTTTTAAATTGCTGTTCATTTCTAAGTGAGCTTTTAATTCAATATATTGTTCGCTCTCAAATAAATAGTCTGCCGTTAACTTTGCAAAATATTTTTTAAATATATGATATGGCAAAGAAGAATCAATTAGTTGAATCGTCTGCATCATTGATCCCCATCTTCTAAGGTCACGATATCTCCTAACCTTTTCAAGAAGGAAACTAGGTACTTCAGGATATTTTTTTTCTCCATCTTCCAAATATTTAAGAGCCAATTCATGGTGACCATCTGAAGCAAGTGCGTCAGTCAGTAATAAATAGCAAATATGGCCGAACTTACAATCATCAAGTCCTGCCTCCAATACCTGAACGGCTTTCTTGCGGTCCCCACTGTGAAGATGAAAATAACCCCACTTATCTATGACCTTTTGGCCAGACAGGGTTTCAATTTTTCTCAACTGTTCTTTAGCTTCATCGTACTGTTTTAACTCTATTAATACACGAGCAAGTGCAAAATAAACTCTTCCTTGTTTTTCAATTGAAAGAGCATCCATATCTGATTCTTCAATTTTTCTTTGAAGCTCGTTAGCCGCCTCCAAATATTTCCCTTGATCCATTAAGTCATCTGCAATCCATGCCAGGGTTTGTACAGAAGCAAACTTTTTATGGGCGAATCGTGATAAGAGATTACTATAGTGATACATCAATCCATGGTCTAACAC
Source organism: Peribacillus acanthi (assembly GCF_003073175.1). Taxonomy (GTDB): domain Bacteria; phylum Bacillota; class Bacilli; order Bacillales; family DSM-1321; genus Bacillus_BN; species Bacillus_BN acanthi. The sequence continues at coordinate 146,335 of NZ_QBBX01000011.1, read as the reverse complement.
TCTTATGACCGTGTGAAACGAATTTTCATCAGTCAATTCATTCAACTTTTTCTTTAAAAATGAGATTTTTCCAATTTTTATGATTTCATCTATTTCAGCTAATATAATGTCCAGAGCTGCTTGATATTGTTTATTATCATAAAAGGTTTTTAATTGCGTAATATTCATACGTAGCTCCTTTTATCTAGTGCTTTTAATAAAAATAATCTTATGGTTCTTTTTATCATAACAGAAAAATGATAAGAGATAAAAAAAGAGCATTGGTAATAACGTTTTTAGTTTCGGGTGCTTTAGGATTGAGAATTCTATAAAGATTATTAATAGAGTAAAACTTATTATACTTTAATAACTATTCGAATTACCAAAGACGCAGTACCTTATTAGGGAGAGAATCAGAAGATGATAGGTTCGCACATACAATTTGACAAAATAAAAAAACAGCATATTTAATCACTGTGGATTAAGTATGCTGTAGTGCTTGTCCAGCTAATTTTCACCATAAAAATATATATTCTAAACTTTAGAAGCTTTTTTAAAATATGGCCTTAATATACTTTATCTCCATTAAAAATAGAGTTTTTGACAATAACATAATCTACGTGACGAATAGAGTCTAAAGTAGTTCCACCTGCATATGAAATAGAAGATTGTAGATCTTGTTCCATTTCAGTTAACGTATCCTGTAATGAGCCTTTATGCTCCACGTACATTTTCTTACCTTCAACGTTCTTTTTTTCCCCTTTTTGATATTCAGAAGCAGATCCAAAATATTCTTTCACATACTTTCCATCTATTTCGATGGTTTCGCCTGGCGATTCTTCATGTCCGGCAAAAAGGGAGCCAATCATGACCATCGATGCACCGAAACGAATTGATTTGGCAATATCACCGTGTGTTCGTATTCCACCATCAGCAATAATTGGTTTAGTGGCTGCCTTTGCACACCAACGAAGAGCTGCCAACTGCCAACCTCCAGTTCCGAATCCTGTTTTAATTTTTGTGATACAGACTTTACCAGGACCAATCCCAACTTTTGTCGCATCAGCACCAGCATTCTCTAGTTCTCGCACAGCTTCAGGAGTACCCACATTTCCTGCAATTACAAAACTCTTAGGAAGGAATTTTTTAATATGCTGAATCATATTAATGACAGCATTCGAATGACCGTGTGCAATGTCAATTGTTATGAATTCGGGGATAAGCTCTGCCTTTGCAAGCTCTTCAATGAATTGATATTCTTCTTCCTTCACTCCAACACTAATTGAAGCGTAAAGACCCTTCTCCTGCATATCCTCTACAAATGATTGACGTTTTTCTGGCTCAAAGCGGTGCATTATATAAAAATAATTATTCTCAGCAAGATAAAGGGCAATCTTTTCATCAATAATTGTTTGCATATTAGCTGGCACAACAGGAAGCTTAAATTGACGACCTCCTAGTGTCACAGTAGTATCACACTCAGAACGGCTGTTAACGACACATTTATTTGGAATTAACTGAATATCTTCATAATCAAAAACATTTTCCATAATGCACACTCCTGAATAGTAAAAATTTTAATAGTTATTTTCGTAAAATCATAGAAACAAATAAATCCTAACTACAAATGGGTAGAGTTGTCCCACCCATTCGTAGTTAGGATTTTCGGCTCCTTGTAGAAACTCTTAGGCCATATTTCTAAGAATATACGAATGATTTAAAATAATTTTAATTAAACACAAGTTTGATTATAACCGAACTTTTATTATATGTAAACGTTTATTGTTCGGTTTTTTTATTGAAAAAAATTAGATATTAGTACAATGTCATCTAAAAAATTGGTTTTCACAAAATAAAAGGGGAATATCCAAATTCATGCCATTGATTGAACCTAATAGACCTTCCCATTGATACCCTATGGGTAGATGAAATTTCTTCATTCACTTAATTAAGGAATGGAGCTGTGTTCACTACCCTTTTGGTAAAAATATTGATTAATTCAAAACAAACAATAAACCGGCCGATTTGGCCGGTTTTATCGATATTTATTAGCAGTGGTTTACAAAAGAAGCTCCGATGATAATCAAAAGGATAAATAGTACAACGATTAGTGCGAAACTACCTCCACCCCAACCGCCACCATAACCATAACCTGGGTAACAACATTGATCATATCCGCCATAATACATATTTAATCACTCCTCAAAGTTTCTGTATGTCTTACTACACTCATAACATATGTAAACCGGGTGTTTGTCTGCATGTGCATTCGCCCATTTTTTAAAAAGTTAGTAAAATATATTTGATGAGTATCAAAAACATTGATTAATATCGTTAAATTCATTAAGCTGAATAAAATACTAATTTCTAGAATAATATTTGGTGGGATTCTGCATGAAAAACATTTTTAGGATAGCTACGGGAATCATTTCATGCTTTTTGACATTAACTTTTTTAAAGGGAAGTTCTTTTCCTGAAGTGGCTGATTCTCTTACTCTATTTGAAAAATTAAATAAAGGAATGCCCATTCGTTATGTAATCATCGGCGATAGTATTGGCAGAGGCTCTGGTGCGGAGAAGCCGAGTTTAAAATGGTATCGACAGATGGAAAGACTGTTAAAGCATGAATATGGCTCAGATGCTTCTGGCAAATTTATTGTACAAAGCGGGGCCACTAGTTTTGAAGGATTATATAAAATGGAAACCGAAACTATAGATACATCTATTGATGCTGTATTTATTGTATTTGGCGAAAATGATCGAAAATATATGAAGGCTCATGATTTTAGTCTCTTATATGAATCTTTAATTCGAAGATCCCTTTCCATTTATCCTGGGGCTGAGATTATTACCTTTACCGAAAGCTGCCTTTCTAATCCAGAATTTGCTGAAGTGATTGAGAATGTATCCAACCATTATAATGCTATTAACATAGATATGAGGATTCCTTTCCAAAAAAGTGGACTTCCTGTAACAAAATTGACAAAGGATCTCATTCATCCAAATGGATTAGGCTACTCTTTATATGCAGAAGAAATCATGAACAAAGTAAAGAACCATACTAATGAAAATAAAAAAGTTGCTTCTTTGTCGGTACCATTAATGCAAAATACTGATATGAGCTTTGATGTACTAGCTGATTTTACCGAACAACAGGGCTTTGAATTACAGAACAATTATTTAGTAAGCAGTAAAAAAGGTAGTTATGTAGAATTTTCGTTTTATGGTTCAGTCTTAGGTTTAAAATTATTGAGAAGCCCTGATGGAGGCGTAGTTAATGTGATCATCGATGGAGAATTTTATACTTCATTGAGCACCTGGTGGCCTTTTGAAAGAGAACGATATTTATATATATCTAACGGATTGTCTAATGACTTACACACAGTCCGTTTTGAAGTAACCGGAGAAAAAAGCGAACGAAATATATCTAATGAGTCCGTCATTCGTTTGTCTTCTATCATCTTAAGAAAAAATATTGATGAAACTCATTGAGGTGGAAAATGAAACGTATATTAAAGAATTTTGTTAATGGTATTTTATTAATTGTCCCAATTGCAGCAGTCATTTATGTAGTGTACAAAATGTTTGTATTTTTTGATGGGTTATTAGGAAATTATTTAAGAAGTTATATGAAGGAAGATTATATCCCTGGGATTGGCATTATTTTGACAATCCTTAGTATTACCTTAATTGGATGGCTTTCTACCCAATTCATTTTAGGCAGTTTATTTAGATTTATTGATCGGATTTTAAGCAAAATACCTATTGTAAAGACTATCTATTCTGTCATTAAAGATACTGTCCACTCGTTTTTAGGAGAAAAGAAATCTTTTTCTAAAGTGGTTCTGATCAAACAGCCAAATTCCCATTTAACAAGTGTTGGATTTATTACAAGTGAGAATGTTGGAGATTTTTATAATGAATATAAAGAATATGTGGCTGTGTACATTCCTCAGACCTTCCAAGTTGCTGGTTTTACATTTTTAGTTCCAAAGGATCAAGTGACTGTTATAGAAGTAAAAGCCGAGGACGCAATGAAATTTGTCTTATCAGGTGGTATGACATCCAAATAACGAAAAGGTGCTCATCGATGAGCACCTTTTCGTTATTTAGGAGTAACCGTAATAAACGTTGATTCTCCTTTTACTACTTCAGTTGTAGACGCTTTTTCCAATGACTGCATTTCAGCACTGTTTGTAATGATGATTGGAGTAATAAGACTTTTAGCTCTTTCACGGACAAGGTTCAGATCAAAGGTTACTAATGTATCACCTTTTTTCACCAGATCGCCCTCTTTTACATGCGCTTCAAAGCCTTCACCCTTCATTCCTACAGTTTCTAAACCGATATGGATCAGGATTTCAGTTCCTGCATTTGTTATAAGTCCTAGTGCATGTTTAGTTGGGAATACTTGCATTACTTTCCCATCCACTGGAGCTACAATCACTCCTTCACTTGGTTCTATTGCAAGTCCATCACCCATCATTTTTTCAGAGAACACTGGATCTGGTACTTCTTCAAGTGGAACGATTTTTCCTGTTGCTGGTGAAGTCAAAACATCGGTGTTTTGCTCCGCTTTTTTTCCAAATAATTTTTTAAACACGAGTGACACCCTTTCAAGTACAATCTAAGTTGTTTACTTTACTCTCACAAGAAAAGTCTATTATATTCCCCATATCCTTCTTCTTCAAGTTTATTGACTGGGATGAATTTTAAAGCCGCCGAGTTTATACAATAACGCAAGCCATTTGGACCAGGTCCATCAGTAAATACATGTCCTAAATGTGAATCTGCAGTCTTACTTCTAACTTCTACCCTTCTCATTCCATGGGAAAAATCCGCCTTTTCGATTACTTCAATTTCCTCAATCGGTTTTGTGAAGCTTGGCCAGCCACACCCTGCATCGTATTTATCTTTAGATGAGAATAATGGTTTTCCAGAAACAATATCAACATATATCCCCTCTGCGTCATGGTTCCAAAACTCATTTCTAAAAGGTGGCTCCGTTCCATTATTTTGAGTTACCTCATACTGAATAGGAGTTAGTTTATTTTTTAATCCATCTTTATTCATGACTTTTCCCCCAATGTTTTTGAATAAAAGCTTCCCTCCCAGATCCACGGTGGTAGGACTGGTAATGGGTAGGATTTTTTTTGTAATAGTGTTGGTGGTATTCCTCCGCGTTGTAAAAAACAGAAGCAGGAAGGATATCCGTTACTATAGGCTTCGAAAAACGTCCACTTTCCTGTAGCAATTTCTTAGACATTTCCGCCTTTTCTTTCTGGTCTTGATCATGATAGAAGATGGCTGTTTTATAAGAATGTCCACGATCATAAAATTGCCCTCCACTATCAGTCGGGTCGATTTGACTCCAGAATATTTCTAATAGCTGCTCGTATGGAAATACATTAGGATCATATGTAATCTGCACTGCTTCATAATGTCCTGTGTCTTCCCTACAAACTTCCTGGTATGTAGGGTTTTCTTTTGTCCCACCTGTATATCCAGAAAGTACAGAATGAATTCCTGGTTGAGTATCAAAGGGCTTTACCATACACCAAAAGCATCCCCCAGCGAATGTTGCTTTTCTAAGTTCCGTCATAATGGTTTTCCTCCAATCTATCCATAAAGTCGATTTTGTTAATTTACCCATTGCAAGCATTTTACCCTTCAGGAGTCAATCGGTAAACTATGTTGCCTAAAACAGTATTATTACGAGAACATGACACATGCCCAAGTAGTTACGCATATTCATAATACGTAATGATTTTATCGAAGGGAGACATAACATGACCAGCAGAAAACCCGAGGAATATTTTGAAAAAGCCTCAATGTACGGAATGCTAGCTGATTATTATAAGTATACTAACCCTGATCTTCATATGGAGTATTATCAAAAACACTTTAAGAACCTTCAAAAAGCTGCTGAAGCATACAAGCACAAGCGTGTTCAACCCAATGGTGCCCAAGGTAGAATTCGTGTTCTACATGCAGCTCCAGATGCGCCTAATGTAGATGTTTATGTAAATGGAACAAAAATATTAAAGGATTTTCCATACAAAAGAATGACTGAATACTTACCATTACCTCAAGGTAGTTATCATATTGATATTTATCCTACTGGAGAATCTATCAATACAGTAATCAGTAGACGAATTAATGTAGAAGGTGGAAAAAGCTATACATTGGCTGCCATTGGTTCAGTCGCTAAAAAAAATCTAACATTGCAACCGATTGAAGATTCTACACATACTCCATCAGGAGAGTCTAAGGTTCGGTTTGTCCATTTTTCTCCTGACGCACCTGCAGTAGACGTTGCTGTTAAAGGGGGAGATGTCGTATTTTCAAATATCTCTTACCGGAAAGTAACCGATTATCTAGGTGTTACACCGTTAACAGTAGATTTAGAAGTGAGATTAGCCGGTTCAGACAGTGTTGTGTTGTCATTACCAGCAGTTTCTCTCCTTCCAAACATGGGTTATACGATTTATGCCATAGGTTTGGCAGAAGGCACTCCAGCGCTTGAAGCGATTATTTTATCCCCATGATTAAATCTTAATTGTTAAACAAAAGTAAAGAACCCGGACTTCCGGGTTCTTTGCTATTTCGTTGGTATTAGTAAGTCAAAAGAAATACGATCCTCCTTCAAATCGAATTCTTTCACTTTTACTTTTGCATCACTTTTCAATGTTAATTTTTGTAGCGCAACGTAGATTTGTTCATCTTTCGGATCTATAGATACCCAATTGGGGGTTTTATATTTTTTTTGTAAAAAATTCATAATGTATCCAACTGGTAGACTCACTTTACCTAATTCCATCGTCTTTTGTTTGAGAATTAAATCACCATTCTCCAAAGGAATGGGTTCAAAGGTCATTTTTAATTGGATTTCCTTTCCGAATGCCGGCAAGGAACCGTAAAACTCCACCTCATCCTGGAGAAAAATATGATAATTGATCGGCCCAGTCAATCCCTCTTTTTTCAGGTAGGAATTGATAAGCGTCGTTAAATCCCGTTTATTGGTGTTCACTTGAAATTTCACATTCGCGTGTTCTTTTCCATACTCTTCAACTTCTTTATCCTGCACAGGCATAAGGACAAACGCTAGAAGAATAATCAGCAGTAAGGCATTTATCCCAAATAGAATGTAAAAAGCTGTTTTCCAATTATTACGTTTCAATCTAATGTTGTCACTCCTTTATATACTATTGAAGGGATTTGTTATCCTTAGCATACTTTTGGACGGTTTCTTTTCTGAATTTAAAATAAATCCTTTCTGCCATCAATTCATACCCACGGTCATTGGGATGAAAGTAATCCTCTTCATATAGCAAATTTTCATTTGAGTTATTGAATATATCCTGAATTTCAACATAATAAACATCATGATAATTGGATGCGATTGATTGGGTGGAAGCATTCCAATCCTCCATAATGAAATCTAGTTCCTTTAAAGTGACCAGCCATTTTGAAAATGGATTGTATAAACCAACAATATAAACGTCTGCTTCAGGATTTAAGTATCTGATTTTATTTAATATTTGAATTAATTGTTTTTCATATAATTCCTTTTGGTCATCAAAGTACATTAACTTTAAATTCAAATAATGGTCCCTAACCACTTTCATTACATCATTTCCACCTATGGTAATGATTACACTGTCTGCTTTTTGTACATCCTCTTGGATTTCTTCTTTGTTTAGTTTTTTCAACAATTGATCAGATCGATTTCCTCTTACACCATAATTCGAAACTGTGACTTTTCTTAACTGCTTCTCTTTCTTTAATAAATCGATTAAGTAAGATTGATAGCCCCCTGTATTCTTACTATATCCAACACCCTTCGTTAGAGAATCTCCTAATGAAACGATATGTATATCAAAAGGAAAAAAATCCGAAGGAATTTCGTTTTTCAAAGTGAGTTTAGTATCCTTCTCTTTATGAAAGGTTGTCACTTTTTGTTCCGGTTGAAATATGGAACAGGCTGAAAGCGACAAAAGGGATACTAAAATAAGTAATAGTGTTCTCATTATTCCCACCTACCATCTCTTTAATTTCCTATAACGATAGGTTATTTTATTCATACTATATAAAAAAGGCATTCATTCCATTATACACAAAAACCATCAGTAGTTCTTACTGTGAACCTCTGGTAGAAAAAAATGGGACTGAAATTTAATAGGAACTTACCACATAAATATTTGTACTTTTTTGATTAAGCCGGATAGAAAAAGAAAAACAGACGGAATATCCGTCTGTTAGTAATTTTGTAATATTTTTATATGCTTTACGATTTCATCCATTGGAATATCGGCTAAACCAGTATAATATTGAATGATTTTCCCATTTTGGTCGACCAAATAAAAATCTGTTCCATGGATAACTTGATCATCTGATTCTGGTTTTTTCACAAAGGCTTTAAAATCTTCTTGGGCAAATTTTTCAATTTCTGCTTGAGAATACCCTGTAAGAAAGTGCCAGTTTGAGAAATCAGCATTGTACTTTCTTCCATAGTCTTTAAGTACTTCGGGTGTGTCTGTTTCTGGATCTATACTAAAAGAAATGAGCTCTACATCTTTGATTCCTTCATCTTTCAGCTTTTTTTGTAACTTCGACATGTTTGCAGTCATTGGTGGACATACAGACGTACAATTAGTAAAAACAAAATCTGCAATCCATACTTTACCTTTAAGGTCTTGCAATCCAAACTGTTTATTTTCTTGGTTAGTATATGTAAAATCATTGATTTGCCAATTCTTCGCATTTGGTACCCCTTTGGGACTGCAACCGACAATCAATACCAACACTATAAACATGGAGATCATTGTATTTAATTTTTTCATCACTGAATCATCCTCTGACTTCCCTAATAAAAATGTTTTCACCCTCTAATATTAACAAACTACGCTTTTTATTAAAAGAAATCTGGATAGACTTCACAAACTAGACATATTTAAGTTTTTAAAATAAAAAATTTAACAATCTCCCCCTTAAGTTGACTAACATGTCCCCGTTAATAGTGTATGAACAAAGGAGTTTACAAATTTCCAATATGAAAAGTCCACACCTACATAATGGTTTGGACTATTGATTTTTTCCGTTAACTCTCTAAAATCACCTATACTTTGGCCAAAAGCCAGTCCAGTTTGTGTAACAATTGAAACGGGAACTTTCTTGTATTTAACTTCTTGAGATTCGACGACTGCCCACATGACGACAAGGTCATGAATTGGACCTCCTCCAATGGATGGAATCATATCTTTATAGGATGAATAATAAAAGTCATACATCGGTTTTATCATTTGCCCAACCTTATCACCTTTTTTCGTGAATTCATTGTCCAACATAGTAATTATATGTGGTGGAATAACTGCTCTTTGGGTGATATTTAAGGGAATGATTTTGATTGGACTGGACGCTAGGGTAAATACTAAGTTTGCTGCAAAAGGATCTCCATGAAAATTCGCCTCTGCTACAGGAGTCACATTGCCTGGATAGTTAAAGGCTCCACCCATCACATAAATATCGGAAACCTTTTTCATCACTTCTGGAAATAGTATAAAAGCTGTCGCTAACGATGTTAGTCTCCCAACATTCACTAGCACCAGATCAGGATATTTTTCAATAATATTAATAATTTCATAGAAATTTTCAAAGTTGTTATCAAAGTTATTGTCTTCTGGTTGAAATGGGCCTAATCCCTCAGGTCCATGGATTGTCGGGTAAAATATAGGTTCGTATCCTGTTAGAGCTCTTCCTGCTCCACCGATCACTTTTAAATCATTTTTCTCCGTGGCTTCTATTAAATATTTCACATTGCGAATTGCATCATATTTTGACACATTCCCATAGTCTGCCACAATTCCTATGACATCGATTTGCGGACAGTATAATGCATATAAAAGCGCAATAATATCATCAATTCCAAAATCACCGAAAAATAATACCTTTTTCCCCATATTACACCCCCATATCAATATATTGCATTTCACACGCTAATATGAAAATATTGGAATTTATAGGACTAAGTGTCTAATTATTAAAGAAGAGTGACGATTCGAGAAATCAAATATGAAACGCAACTAGGTTATGTTAAAATGAACATGACTTTTGAATAGTAGGTGATTAAATGAAAAAGGCAAGATATTTGTTAATAGTCTGTTCTTTAGTTTTTTGGTTTGCATTGACGGGGTGTGCTAAATCAAACGAAGAAACAACTAAAAATAATAAGGACCATGAGAACGCTCATACTTCTCATGCGAAAAATGGAGATTTACAGGAAACAACATCTTCTAAGGATATCGCACCAAAATTTCTGAACGAAAAGCCTGAAGATATGAAAACTATATATTTAGCAGCTGCAAATAATAAGGAACTTTTAGAACAAATCCCATGTTATTGTGGATGCGGTGATTCTGCTGGTCATAGGGATAACTATGATTGCTTCATTCATGACAATAAAGAGGATGGCAGAGTGGTTTGGGACGATCATGGAACACGTTGTGGTGTATGCTTGGAGACAGCGGTAGAATCGATTTTACAATTAAAGGATGGAAAATCCGTAAAAGAAATTAGAGACTATATTGATCAAAAATATAAAGAAGGCTTTGCTAAACCGACTCCAACTCCCATGCCAAAAGGCTAATGATAAGAAAAACACCTCAGGTTGAGGTGTTTTTCTTTATGCATTATTTTTCAGCTCGGTTTCTTGAAACAGCTTTTCGTAATGAGGCCACTTCATAGTTCTTCGCAGATATTCTTTAAATGAGTGTACTCTTGCTTTACCTTTGTCTAGATAAACGGATCGAATGAACAATTCCAATCTTGATGTAATCATAAATCGAAATGTACTATCTTCCTCCAATACTGGAATATCAATGACTTTAACCTTCTGTCCAACTTCATTTTTGAACTCTAGGCTTTTAAATAGCAAGATATCAATCCTCTTTTTCACCGTTTGTTTATATTATACACCAGAGTAAAGTCGGAACATGTCAAAATGTGCTCATTTTTATGAAAAATTTTTATTTAAGCAATTCCTTATAAAAGGAATTGCTCCTGACTGAAGTCTAACTCTTAGAATTAAGAGTTTGCTTATTATCTTCTTCTTTTAGGATCTTTTAGTATAATTTGTTGTTTTAGACTCTAAAGTTTGCCCGTTAATTTCCGCTACAATAAACTCAGAAATATATATGAATTTCAATACAAACAACAAATAGAGCCATTCCTTATAAAAGGAATAGCTCTAATTTTACTGATAATCTTCCAGTTCGTACTCTTCTGGATATTCGGCTAGTTTTTTCAACCTACGTTTATAAACAATCTTCGAGAGTGTTATGCTAATTTCGTATAGTAATAACAGTGGGATCGTAACTAGAAAATCTGATACCAAATCTGGTGGAGTTATGGTCACTGAAATGATTACTAAAATGAAATAAGCATACTTACGTATTTGTTGTAAGAAAAATGGATTGATAATTCCGATTGACGTCAAAAACATTACAACTACTGGCAATTCAAATAAAATCGCAAATGGTAATGTCATATTCATAATAAATCGGAAGTATTTTTCGGCTGTAAAGTTTGTTACTAGCATTTCTCCACTTAGGTCAATAAGGAAATTCATCACTGTTGGGAAAATGACAAAATACCCAAAACTTAAACCTAATACAAATAGGATAAATAGCGCTGGAACATAAGAAAGAGTGACTTTTCTTTCAAATGGCCTAAGTGCAGGTCTAACGAATAGCCAGATTTGCAAAGCAATTATCGGAATCGATGCAGCTATTGCGATTACAGAGGCTAACATAAAATAAACCCAAATAATGTCACTTGGTCCTAGAGCAATCAACTTCACATCTAGATCTTTAACAAACCAGTGATAGATATCTTCAACATAGATGAATCCAATAATAAAAAAAGCGATAAAAGATAGAGCAGTTACAATCAGTCGTCTTCGTAATTCCTCTAAATGGTCGGTTAAGTTCAATTCTTTATCTTCCATTTTGTTCAGGCCTTTCCGTAAAAAGCATCCATACTTAGATATATGAATTACATAATTTCCAATAAAAAGGTGCAAGACGCGTTCATCTTACACCCAAGTCTATTTATTTCGTTACTTTTTTCTTATCTTCGTCTAGTTCGTCCATAACATCGCTCGTTAATTCACGAGTCGACTTTTTGAATTCACGAAGTGTCTGTCCAAAAGCACGGCCTATTTCAGGCAACTTTTTAGGTCCAAATATGATTAAAGCAAGTACTAGAATCAAAATAAGACCAGGTACTCCGATGTTTGAAAGCATGAGAACATCCCCTTCAAGTTGTATTAAACAATACTACCTTCATAATAGTACTTTTCCACAAAATAATGGTCTTTTTATGAAATTGTTCAAGGAAATTTCACATTTTATTTTACTATAGAAAAAGGCATTGGCTAAGTCCCATACATTGTATCGTAAATTTAGATGCAATGCCAGTTAAATCAATAAATTAAACAAATTACTATCTTTATTGACTTCTTTATACTGAAATCCTTTTTTGTTCAACCGAATAATAAGTTCTTGGTAATCCTCCTTAGTTTTTAGTTCGATTCCGACTAATGCAGGTCCAGATTCTTTATTATTCTTCTTAGTATATTCAAATCTAGTGATATCATCAGTTGGCCCTAAAACTTCGTCCAAGAATTCTCTCAACGCTCCTGCACGTTGTGGGAAATTCACGATAAAATAGTATAGCAATCCTTCATAAAGTAATGATCGTTCTTTAATTTCCTGCATTCGGTCAATATCATTGTTCCCACCGCTTATCACACAAACAACCGTCTTGCCTTTGATCTGTTCCTTGTAAAATTCCAATGCCGCAATCGAAAGAGCTCCTGCTGGCTCAGCTACGATGGCATGTTCATTATAAAGGTCTAAAATCGTAGTACATACCTTGCCTTCGGGTACTACCACTATATCATCCAATAATTTATGGCAAATTTCAAAGGTAAGGTTTCCAATACATTTTACTGCTGCACCATCAACAAATTTATCTATTTCCTCCAATGGAATCACTTCATTTGCTTCCAGTGATGTTTTCATGGACGGCGCACCAAACGGTTCTACACCTACGCATTTCGTATTTGGGGAAATCGCTTTAAAGTATGTGGAGAGCCCAGCCATTAGACCTCCCCCTCCGATTGCAGCGAATAGAAAATCAATGGGTTCTTCACTATCATTAAGTACTTCTACAGCGACAGTCCCTTGACCTGAAATGACCTTTTCATCGTCAAATGGATGAATGAATGTCCGATTTTCTTCTTTCGAACAAGTAAGTGCCATCACAAATGAATCATCGAAGGTATCTCCAGCGAGGTGAATCTCCACCATACCTCTTCCGAACATTTGGACCTGGTGGACTTTTTGTCTTGGGGTAGTAGCAGGCATGTAAATTTTCCCATGGATTCCTAACTGTCTACATGCAAAAGCTACTCCTTGTGCATGATTTCCAGCACTTGCACAAACGATTCCATTCACCAATTCATCTTTTGATAAACTTTTTATTTTATGGTATGCCCCTCTTAGTTTGAAAGAGCGGATATGCTGTAAGTCCTCACGTTTTATGTACACGTTACATTGATATTTTTCAGATAAAACATCATTTTTCTGAAGAGGGGTATGAGTAACGATTTCTTTCAATTGTTGATATGCAATCAAAATATCTTCGACATGTACCCCTTTATTAACATTAATCATTTGACCCATAAAGCTCCCTCACCTTCCTCTATAATTTGTACATTATATCACGTTAATGCGGTGATTCCATTTATTTTTCTAAAAATTTAAAAAATTTTAGTTCGATTGCTTAGTATTTTTTGTTCATTAAAATTAATATGATTTATTATCAGGTGTTTGGAGGTGGCTAAGTGGAAATTTCATTGTGTTCGGTGAATTGTGCATTGCCGATTGAAATTACTATCGACGAGGATAATGGTAGGTATATGATTCGCAAAAGCGATACGAGCGGTGAATATTTTAATACTGCTACCGAATTAATATCGTGGATTCGGCAAAATATGAAGGAAGAAGAATTTTGTACAAAGGAAGATTATTTATTTTTACTAATCAAGCTTTCTCAATATGAAGCAGGACAATTTTAATTTTTTGGCTGTAAAATTTACCTGTTGATTTCCGTTCCAGACGGTTGCATTTTAGAGGGGCGTTTGTCCGATCCTCCTTGCAGCTAAAGCTCCACGAGGTCTGTCCTGTAACGCTAATCCCCCAAGAGTCAAGCGTATCCTCTTCAATCAACCAATAGCTAAAAATCAACAATGGTCTTTAACACAGCTAAAAGAACCAGGTGCCTCTTGTAGAAGTGCCTGGTTCTTTCATTCATTTGTATTCTGTTCTCAACTAATGGCTAACCAATCTTTGTCTTTCTAGTTGCCAGCGTCATTTTTTCAGTCTTAATTTGTTGTTCTACAATTTTAGACAAGTCCTTAATATCCATCCCTTCATATTGGGACGGCATCCACGCAGGTAGAATGGAAACTGTCACATCACCTGGCACGATTATTCCATTGTTTTTTTCCATAATTGTTGACGTGCCACTAATAACAACAGGCAAGATAGGAACTTTCGCATCAATTCCTAGGCGAAAACTTCCGGACTTGAAGGTTTGGATGGGTCCACCTTTACTTCTTGTCCCTTCAGGAAATATTACAAGCGAATGACCTTGCTTTAATTTTTCTATTCCTTGACGGATTGCTTGAATGGACTGTCTTCGATCCTTTCGATCCATGAAAATACAATTCATCGCATCCATCCATTTGGCCACAATTGGAATCTTTTTTACTTCTTTTTTTGAAATAAATCCAAAAGGTTTATTGATTGAACCGATAAGGACGGGAATGTCGAAATTCCCTTCATGATTGGAAACAATCAATATTGGACCATTTGGAATATTTTCTTCCCCTAGAACCTTTACATTACAACCAGCGATTCGAATAAGTGTGTTGGCCCACTTCTTGGGAAAAACATTAATTTTCTTATCTTTTTCTTCGACTGAAACACTAGTTTCCTCTAGACCTTTGACTTGTCTTAGATGAGGAATGCTGTATAGCAAAAAGCCAAAGAAATATGCAAAAAAAGCTCCAGTTCTAAACATATTTTAATTCCTATCAACAATTTTTTTATAAACTAAAAAGGTGTGAGGATAAAGATTTTTTTCGTCCATCATACCTTTTTCTGAAGAGACTAATGTCCAAATATCTTCATTAATTTCTGGGAAAAAAGTGTCCCCTTCGAATTCTGCATGTATTTCAGTGATATATAAAATATCAACCTTATTCATCAATAAAGTAAAGATCTCTGCCCCACCAATAACAAAGTATTCCTCTTCGTGGTTTTGATTAGTGTAATCTAGCAATTCTTCAACAGAGTGAAATACAGTCCCACCCTCAACAGAATATTCTGTATCTCTTGTTAGGATAATATTTTCACGTCCAGGCAATAGCCTTCCAATTGATTCGTACGTTTTTCTTCCCATGACTACTGGATGTCCCATGGTAACTGTTTTAAAATATTTCAGATCAGCAGGTAAATGCCAAGGTAATTGATTATCTTTACCTATGACTCTATTTTCATCCATAGCTAAAATAAACGAAATCATACACTCACCACTCCTTTAATATGAGGATGGGCATTATAGTTTTCCAATTGGAAATCCTCAAAAGTAAACGAAAAGATGTCTTTTACCTCAGGATTGATTTTCATCATAGGTAAATCATGTGGTTCTCTTTCTAATTGTAGATTTACTTGATCTACATGATTTTTGTAAATATGAACATCACCCAATGTATGGACGAACTCTCCTGGCTCCAACTCGCAGACTTGAGCAATCATCATCGTCAGTAATGCATAGGAGGCAATATTAAAAGGGACGCCAAGAAATACATCCGCTGAACGCTGATAAAGCTGACAAGATAATTTGCCTTCTGCTACATAGAATTGAAAGAATGCATGACAAGGTGGCAATGCCATTTCATCTAGTTCTCCTACATTCCACGCACTAACAATCATTCTGCGAGAATCCGGATTGTGTTTGATGGTGTGGATTAAGTCTGTAATTTGGTCAACCGTCTCCCCATTGGCCTTTCCCCATGACCTCCATTGGTGTCCGTATATCTTGCCTAAATCACCATTCTCATCTGCCCACTCATTCCAAATGCGTACACCGTTGTCTTTTAAATATTGGATGTTAGTGTCTCCATTTAAAAACCAAAGAAGCTCATGTATGATGGCCTTTAATGCTAGTTTCTTTGTCGTAAGCAATGGAAAGCCCTTTTGTAAATCAAATCTCATTTGATAACCAAAGGTACTAATTGTTCCGGTACCCGTGCGATCATTCTTTTGTACGCCATTATCCAAAACATGTTTGCATAAATCCAAATATTGTCTCAAAAATATTCACACCTTTTATCATTATCTTAGAATATCGTAAACTAACTTCTCGACAATATCAATTGAGGTTTTGAATGAATTTATAAGTTTGTGGTGCACCGTTTTTTAATTCTTGTTTAGTCGTATCGTTTAAGTAGTACATTGCGAATACCTCTGCAAAGTACTCTTCTGGATATTTAATAAAATAATCACGCCCTTTAAAATAAACCGGAGCTTCTTGTTTCCATATTCGGAGGAATTCCTCTTTGTAGCGAATGTTATCATAAATTAATCGGTCAATTGTATGAGCTAATTCATGAAGTTCAAGGTTAACTGATCCATGTCCCTTACCCATTTCACTTGCGCCTATCTTTACGAACACCATTTTATTACCACCCATACCTGGGACATGATCCCAGTTCACACCCGTTTTTTTATAGCCTCTAGGTTTAATACCAGCTAAATGCGCAGCTTCCTTTTGATCGGTCAGTGCTCCATTAAACACTTTAATCTTTATTTCTCTTTCATTTAAACGTGTTAACATATGTGGTGGAAGGTGACTAATTCTAGTTGCAATCGAATCCACTTCAGCTGCATCAAATGACTCTTCTGGGAATAAAAATAATTTCTGTAGCAATGGTTCTTTTCTGAAAATTCCGTCTTTTTTTAATGCATGATTTAATGGTAAAGAACGATAGGTTTTCCCCTCATGAGAGGCAAAAATGGTGGAATAAAACAAGAAAGCTACCATGCATATTAGGACAAGCAGCAAAACATGTTTTACATTCATTTTCTTTTTGGATGGTAATATTATCGGTTCAGCCATTTGTTCTCACCTTCAAGCAGAAATTCTTGTTGTTTATAAAAATTGCATTCTAAAAGTCTCTTAAAATTATATCATACGATTTTAATGAAATATGTTGTTGCTTCCTTCCAATTTTTTATATAGCTCCTACCTAGAAAATCTTCTTGAACATCCTGTTCAAACTCACATATTATATCTATAACACATTAATAAAGAAGGTGTATCGATTTGAGAAAAGGGATCAATAGGACAATTCAAGAACAAGAACTAGAAATGGTCGAACAAGTGATGGGTGTAGTAGGCAGTGAAATCTTTATTTTTCTAGACCTCTTGTTATTCTCCGTTTTACTTGGATTGATCCTTTTTGTGTCAAATCATACATGGGTTTACTTTCTTCTTCTACCAATTGTTTTTTTTCTGATATTCTCCTTTTTTCATAGAAAATTCAGGCCAAAACATAAAGAATAATGGTTTATTTAACCTAAAAAGCATAGAAAAAGCATCCGATTTTTAGCCGGATGCTTTTCTTTTCTTAATGAAGTGTGCCTGCCCCCCATTTTGGAGGGGTATTTTTATCCCAATAGATTTTACCAAGATCATGGTGTTTAACAAAACCATCTTTACTTAAGTGATAATGAAAATTGAACCAATGACCTTGCTGAGGTGGGTTTTCCCTTCTAACATGGAAACGGATAATGTCTTCTCCAGAAACCATATTGTATATATGGAATATTTTTTCCCCAGTTCCACCTGCTGGTTTTTCAGAGATAGCCAATTGACTAAGTTCGCGGTCATTGTAATTCGCAGTAACATCAGAAATGGCTTCTTCCATTTTTGGTAGGATTACATCTTTAAATTCATCTTGTATTTTAGGGGCGATTTTTTCGCCAAATTTTATGTAGGATGTATTTTCCGCTTTTTCTATCATGGTCAGAATCACTTGATCTTTTGTTATGTGATGATAGCTTGAAAAAGAATGCTGTTTTCCATCACCTACGTTTTTGGATTCCTCAACTGACTTTTTATTCGTGTTTTTATTTGCAGAAGCTTCCTCCAGCCAATGAAGCTCGGAAGGAGTCACCATACCAAAGGTTAAAACCGATATTAAAATTATTAGACTTTTTTTCATCCACTTAGGAAATTTCATATCCAAGTACTCCCTTTAAAAATCTTTTAACCTTTTCTCTATTATACAGGCTACTACTAAATAATACGAAAGAAAACTATAAAAGGTTTCAAAAAATCTCCATTGGGTAATAATAAAATAATTAGTTTAACTAATACATATCATTAGGAGGCTGGATTGATGGAGTTTGGAACTGTCGTTGTTGTACTTAGCTTCTTATTACTAGCATATTTTGTCTATCTTTCATTTGCAGATTAAGAAGGAAATTGACTTCCTTCTTTTTTTTAGTCTTTTTGTACATCAATGAATCCGTAATGAAATAAAGCCGTTTTTCTAATAATTTGTTGAAATCCGTGTATTTTAAACCGTGGACTTTGATAATGATCTTTTAGGACAACCCTATGTCTAGCAACTCTAAGAGCTTCCTGTATCGAATCAGTTGATAAATCACTATATTCTGCCCATTCTGTTAATGGTCGTATCCCATTTGACTCTTGAATAGATTCATTAAACATTGGATCAAAATATACCACATCAATGCTGTTATCACCTTGAGATTTAAGAAAATCTAGATGATTTGCCTCATTAACCTGGATTCTTTTCATCGAATCTTCTATTTGAGGCGTTGTTCCATCCCAGGTTGCCAATCCTCTTTTTACTAAATAGGCTACGAATGGATTTCCTTCAACCGCATTCACTTTTCCCGTATTACCTACACAAAAACTCGCTACGATTGAATCCGAACCTAAACCCATCGTACAATCCAAAAAGGACATTCCTGAAGAAAGCTCCATAGCATCAAGCATTGAATCTCTTTCTCCCTGCATTAAACGCTTTAAACGTACAATAGCCATATTAGGATGGAAAAAGAATGGTTCTGAATGGTCTTTCTTATACAGTTCAAATCGTTGCTTACCGATTACAAGTACATCCTCTTGAAAACGATCAATTAATGATATAACGGACTGCTTATTCCTTTTTTGAAAGGAGCATTTCAAATCTTTGGCGACTTCCTTTGCAATAGCTGTCCATTCTTCGTTCGTTCTACCTGCAGTAGTTACTATCATAAGATCCCTCTATTTGTAAAAATATGAAAAAGAAACGGTCTCTTCTAGTACCGTTCCCCTCAACTATAACATTATTTATTGTTTTCAAAAGCCTGTAATAGATTATCCATGATTTCTTCCATAGAATGACCTTCAATCTCATGACGTGGGATAAAATGAACGACTTTGTTCCCTTTCAAAACAGCCATTGATGGAGATGATGGTTCAAACCCAGTAAAATATTCACGCATTTTAGCTGTAGCTTCCTTATCTTGTCCAGCGAAAACTGTCACAAGATGATCCGGTTCTTTTTCAGTACGAACAACAGCTTGAGTTGCAGCAGGTCTTGCCAATCCTGCAGCACATCCACAAACAGAGTTTACCACTACAAGAGTCATACCTTCCGCACTTTCCATAAAGGTTTCTACTTCTTCAGCGGACACCAGTTCCTTAAATCCTGCTTGCACCAATTCCTGTCTCATTGGTTGCACCATTTGTCTCATATATTCTTCATATGCCATTGACATTCTTCATCGCTCCATTCAAGATCTATTCAGTATTGTAAGCATACTATATTCCTTTTGACACTTTCAATCTTTTCATCCTTGCAATATTAGTCGAAATTAGTTTTTATCATGAAATTACGCATTTAGAAATATTCATTCGACCTAAGCTTTACATGTGCTTGGCTCTTTTTTTGATTTACAAATCAATGAGGTGTCTACTGCCCCTGAAAATTGGAGTTGTAGACACCTCATTATATATTTATTAGGACTTTATCGTCTCTCTAATCGATTCTACTTCAAATAAATCGGTCACTGCTCCTTTAGAAGCACTGCTAACTAATCTAGCATATTTGGCAAGTGTACCTTTAGCCATGAGTGGTGGTGCCGTCCAATTTTTTCTACGTTCTTCCAAAACTTCACCTGTCACGTGAACTGTGAGCGATTGACTAACACTATCAACCGTTATCAAATCACCATTTTCGATAAAAGCAATTGGTCCTCCAACTTGAGCTTCTGGTGCAATATGGCCAATAACAAGCCCATGCGTCCCGCCAGAGAAGCGGCCGTCTGTTAGTAATGCAACAGATTCACCTAATCCTTTTCCAACTAACATAGCTGAAATGGACAGCATTTCAGGCATACCTGGCCCGCCCTTTGGTCCTTCATAGCGGATTACCAATACATCCCCAGCTTCGATATCTCCTTTAAGGATTGCTTCTGTTGCACTTGGCTCATCATCAAATACCTTTGCAGGTCCTGTCATAGAAGAGACTTTCAAACCAGATACTTTTGCAACCGCTCCTTCTGGTGCAAGATTTCCTTTCAAAACAACCAATGGCCCATGCTTTTTCAAAGGTTCATTCACTGGATAAATAACTTTTTGGCCCTCTACTAAATCAGGCTGATCTTGAAGGTTCTCTGCGAGCGTTTTTCCTGTAACAGTCAAGCAATCACCATGTAATAAACCTTCTTTTAGCAGAAGTTTCATTACTGCAGATACACCTCCAGCTTCATGTAAATCTTGCATTACATATTTACCGCTTGGTTTTAAGTCAGCGATATGCGGAACTTTTTTCTGAATACGGTCAAAGTCCTCTAAAGATAAATCCACTTCAGCAGAATGAGCAATAGCCATCAAGTGAAGGATAGCATTAGTAGAGCCGCCAAGGGCCATAACCACCGTTATTGCATTTTCAAACGCTTCTTTTGTTAAAATATCTCTTGGATAAATATCTTTTTCTAACAAATTGTAGACTGCCTTCCCTGCTAAATAGCAATCATCATGTTTTTCAGTGGTTTCAGCAGGATTGGATGAGCTACCTGGTAAACTCATTCCTAAAGCCTCAATCGCACTAGCCATTGTGTTTGCCGTATACATTCCTCCACATGATCCTGAACCTGGGCATGCATGGCATTCAATTTTATGTAATTCTTCTTTATCAATACTGCCTTGATTGTATTTTCCTACCCCTTCAAAAGCGGAAACGATATCAATATTTTGATTATGTAATCGTCCTGGCTTAATGGTCCCTCCATAAACAAATACTGCGGGTAAATTCATCCTTGCAATCGCCATCATACAGCCTGGCATGTTTTTGTCACAACCACCAATTGCAACAAAACCATCTAAGCTTTCTCCACCAACTACTGTTTCGATCGAATCAGCAATCAAATCACGGCTAGGCAATGAGTATCGCATACCTTCAGTTCCCATGGAGATTCCATCTGAAACAGTGATTGTATTGAATATCATAGGTGCTCCACCAGCATCCTTTGCTCCTTGTTTCGCCCTACGTGCCAGTTCATCGATGTGAATATTACATGGTGTCACTTCGCTCCACGTACTGGCAACTCCAATCATCGGTTTTTTGAAATCCTCATCCGTAAATCCAACCGCACGCAACATGGCTCGATTAGGTGCCTTCGTCTCTCCCTCACTGATAACCTTACTTCGTAACCTTAGATCTTTAGCCATTTGCTGATCCCTCCATATTTTTATATTCCAATATAGAGTTTTTTTGAATTAATTGCAATAATTTTCATAAAATTTAATTAATTTAACTTAATATCTTCTTTCTTGAAAAAACTAGTTAGTGTTGGGTCCATATGAACTATTGGAGCACCCCATGTATTCAATAACAGTTAATAATACTTTCGAAAACATAAGATTTACTTTCAACTTTCATAAAAATACTTTCAAAACATAAGATTTACTTTCAGCTTTCATAAAAATACTTTCGAAACGATCATTTTTTCCGATTGTTCGACGTATGCCTTAGTGTAACAAGTCGATTACCAATCTAGCTTCTAGCCTCTCCAGCTATCTAATTCTCTCTTGAAATTATATTCTAATTAAAAAGTACAAAAAAGACCCAAAGCCTTAATAATAAGTCTTTGAGTCCCTACCAAATAACTAATTTTCACGAAGCTCAGTCATTTGTTTCCAGATGGATCCTTTTGCTTCTTCACCAGTTTTAATTCTTTCAATTGCCATTTTCACTTGCATTGCTACTTCAAATTCAGGATCATTTTCTGCTTCTTGAAGTGCAGGTAGCACGGACTCATCGCCTTCCTCATAAAGGAACATTGCAGCGCGCCAACGTACCAGTTTGCTGCTATCTTTCAAAGCAAGACTCATTTCGTTCATAGCCTCTTTAAATCCAAGATCTGATAAACAGTCTCCGGCTGTTCTACGGACAGAAACTGACGAATCCTTCAAGGCTTTATATAAAGCAGGTAAAACGGAGGTATCTTTAATCATCCCTAAGTAAACGGTAGCCAGTCTTCGAATAGAAGCTTTCTCATCGTCAATTGCCATTTCCAAAAGAGGCAAATCTTCTAACTCTGGATCCTCCATTTGCTCTAAAGCTTGATAGCGGATTTTCCAATCCTCATCTTTTAATATTTCAGAGGTTAATTTTTTCTTTTCACGCTTTCTTAATGTTTGCTGCCTTTGCTCAGTGTCCAAAGCTATTTTGACTAATTCTTGTAGTCGTTCCGTTGGATATGCAGCTGTAATTTCTTCAAGTACAGTATTGCCTACCTCATCCGTATTTCCGTATCGTACTCCGTAGTCTTTCCATTGACGAAGCATAACCACATTATCTTCAGGAAGCCTTGCAGCTGAAACAGCCGTTATAAAATACTCTGGTAACCCCACTCGCACTTCCTGTTCTCCATCATTCAATTTGATTTGCATCGGTATCCCTTTAAACATCTGTATATGCACAGATATTTCCCCATAATGAGACAACGGTCCTTCCTCGGCTTGCCCCATTTCAGAATCTCCTTCGCCAAATACACGACGAACTGAAGCCAGAATTTGTTTCCAGTCAAATTTAGGATTACGCTCAATCGCTAGGAAGTCTGCCACATGATAGACTCCTTTTACACCCTCGATTTCTAAAATAGATTTTATATAGCTAGGTGCATGATCCTTATCTGAAACTTTATAATTATTACTTTTTCCAGCAGTAAGCTCTTCATCTAGTGTAATTTTCATTGTATTTGGACTAGGAGTAGGTTCTATAGAAATAATCTTCATTTGATCACGTCCTTTACTCTTCCATTTTTTCTGATAGGTAAGACCATCGTTCAATCAAAGATTCCAGTTTTTCCGTTAATTCAGTTTCCTCTTTCATGAACGCGGCTGCTTTCTCAAAATCCGATCCTGTTTGCTGAATTTCTTTTGCAATAACTTCTAATCTTTCCTCAACTTTTTGAATATCGGATTCAATTGTTTCCCATTCGCGCATTTCCATATAGCTTAATCTTTTCTTCTTTTTCGTTTCTTTGATTGGAGCAGGTTCAAGAGCCTGTGTTTTCTCTTCCGTGTTTGTGGGCTCTTCTATTTTTCCTGATTCCAAATACTCAGTGTACGTTCCATAGTAACGAGAAATTTCACCATTTCCTAAGAAAACAAGAAGTTCAGTTGTCACTTTGTCGAGGAAATATCGGTCATGGGAGACTGTAATCACAACTCCTGAAAAACTTTCCAAAAAGTCTTCTAAGACTGTTAAAGTTTCAGTATCTAAATCGTTCGTTGGTTCGTCCATTAATAATACATTGGGTGATGACATCAATATTCTTAATAGGTACAATCTTCTTTTTTCCCCACCGGACAATTTAGAAATAGGAGTTCCGTGAGAATGCAATGGGAATAAAAATCTTTCGAGCATATTAGCAGCTGAAACTAATGATCCATCTTTAAGTTTAATTGCTTCTGCTTCTTCACGGATATATTCAATCATCCTCATACTTTCATTAAGGTCGACGGTTTCCTGTGTATAATACCCTATTTTAACCGTTGTCCCTTGCTCGATTTCACCAGCATCAATCGTTTCCTTACCAGCGAGGATATTTAATAAGGTAGACTTTCCAGCACCATTCTTACCAACAATCCCAACTCTGTCACCTGGCTTTAATAAATATGAGAAATCCTTTAAGACACTTTTATTTCCAAAATCCTTGTAAACATCCTTCAATTCGATTACTTTTTTTCCAAGTCTACTTCCCATTAAGTCCATTTCTAATTTTTCTGTAGAAGACCTTTGACTGACTTCTGTCTCGAGTTGGTTAAATCGGTCAATCCTGGCTTTTTGCTTGGTTGTACGAGCTTTTGCTCCACGTCTAATCCAAGCTAATTCTTTTTTAAATAGACTCTCTTTTTTTAATTGCATACTCTGTTCATTCTCTTCGCGGATTGCCTTCGATTCCAGGTAGTCAGCATAGTTCCCTTTATATTCGTATAAGTTCCCGTTAGCTAGTTCCCATATTTTCGTAGAAATATTGTCAAGAAAATATCTATCATGGGTAACAAATAAAACAGATTTTTGGTACTTCCCTATGTACTGTTCAAGCCACTGAATACTTTCAAAATCCAAATGGTTTGTCGGTTCGTCTAGTATGAGAAGATCAGAATTTTCGATAAGCGCTTTGGCTAATGCAACCCTCTTTTTCTGTCCACCTGATAGGTTACCAATCATAGCATTGAAATCATTCATCCCTAGTTTTGTCAGAATTGATTTGGCTTCTGCATTTCTTTCCCAGCCATTCATTTCATCCATTTGGTGCTGTAGTTTAAATAATCTTTGTTGAACAGTTTCATTTTCAGGTTGTTCTTGTAAATCCTGTAGAGCACCCTCATATTCACGTATTAGTTTAAACAAAGGTGTTTCACTTTTAAATAGATGATCGATGATTGATTCATTCTCATCAAACTCTGGCTCTTGTGGTAAATAAGAGATTGTATAATCACGTGGATGGTCTTTTATGCCTTGGTCGGCTTCTTCTTGTCCAAAAATAATTTTTAGTAAAGTTGACTTCCCAGTACCATTGACACCAATAATCCCTATTTTGTCACCTTCTCTAATAGAAAAAGAAAGTCCAGCAAATAAGGTTTTATCGCCTACTGTTTTTTTTACATCTTCCATTGAAAAAATCTTCATACTTCTGCATCCCATTCTTTATAAAATTGTTCCAAAAATGATTCCATGTAATCGTGCCTTTTTTGAGCCATCTCTTTACCAGTCTTTGTATTAAAAAGGGCTGATAGCTTCAAAAGCTTTTCGTAAAAGTGATGGATAGTAGACGACTTAGCATTACGGTATTCTTCAAGTGTCATCTCTTCCCTAACAGAAATAGAAGGATCAAATAACGGTCTTCCTTTTTTGCCTCCATAGGCAAAAGCCCGTGCAATTCCAATAGCACCGATTGCTTCTAAACGATCGGCATCCTGAACGATTTCTGCTTCTAGTGAGGTTGGTGGGGAATTATGACCACCTTTATATGACACTTCTTGGATAATTGTTTTTATTTGATTGCTTATTTGTATTGGAACTTCTTGTCCAGTAAACCATTCATCAAGCAGTTTCCACCCTTGCTCAGTCCCATCATTCAATTTTTCGTCTGGAACATCATGCAATAGTGCCGCTAATTCTATGACACTTGTATCGGCAATTCCTTCTTTAATGGCTATTTTTATGGAAAGCTTTCGGACTCTGTCACAGTGGTGGTAATCATGGCCAGAGGCATCTTTGCCTAATTTGGTTTTCACAAACAACTCAGCTTCTTTTATTAACTTTTTTTGCATCTCGATCTCCTTAACATTGCAATGACCCTATTGTACCACGATTAGTTGAATAATGAGGAATGATGGATTTTGATTAAAAAACAAAACAAAAAAAGAAGACCCATTTTCATGATGAGTCTTCAATTCCTTGTATGTTGTAATGCTATAACATATTTTACTTGTTTAATTTCTACTTAAATAATATTTAACTGAGTAAGAAATCATATCATGCCCTTTTTGGGACCAATGGTATCCATCAGGCGCAACTAGACCACTGTTCAAAAGCTGTGCATCTGAACCCGCACCGCCTCCCGCTTTAATCCAGGCATTTACATAGTTATCAATAAGTTGTACTTTTTGTGCTTTAGCAACTTTGCGGATAATTTCATTGTAGCCGTTCATCCATATGCGTATTCCACCTTTATCTGCATACAAATGTTTCTTTTGAGGATATTTACTATAATAGAGTGATTGTTGTACCGGAATATTAGTCATTAACAAAACTTTGACTTTTTTTGCTTTTAATTGCGTAACCATGCTAGTGATATTTTTTTCAAAGGTTATTTTATCAACCTGTGGCTTTCCATTGTCAAATAACAAGCCATCGTTTAATCCGAACATGATTGAGATGGTATCAGGATTTTTTGACAGCACGTCGACGTTGAACCTCTTCAAAGCTCGATTTGTATAATCACCACTTACCCCTGCATTGATGGCTCCAGTCTTTATAATCCATCGATTATTTAAATCGTATCCGTAGGTTTCAAAATAGGAACCAATGGTATTGCTGTCTCCATAAGCTACAAAACCATCTGCCTCAACTTTGGATGTATTTACAAAAAATAAGAGACTGGCAGCAATAGTTAAACTTAGTAATATTTTCTTCAATTTCTTCCCCCTTACTTAAGCACATTTTGTCATAATTAATATAAAATTAAAAGTTAATAAAGAAAGGGTTTCAATATTCAGTTTTTCTGCCATCAAATCAATCTCAAAAAAAGAGCCCCATTAAAGGGCCCTCTCTATATCCTACTCATTATACCAGCTAATACCTAAAGTATTTCCACCTGCATGGACACCAATTGCTGTACCTAATGCGCATTTGTGAAAGTAGATGTTAGGATAAAGCGAAGTAAGTTCTTCATACCATTCTGTTGTTTGGGATTCATCATTTCCATAAAGGATCATGCACTCTTTCACTTCACCCTCTGATATAGCTCTTTGTAAATATGAAAAGATTTTCTTTTGAGCCTGTTTTTCACTTCGAACTTTTTCTTTACTAGAAAGCTTACCAGCTTCAATGGAAATTATCGGTTTAACGTTTAACATACTGCCCAAGAAGTATTGTACACCATTCATTCTTCCGCTTCTGTGCAGCTGGACTAGGTCTCCTATCAAAACATAAGTCTCATTTTTCTGTTTCATTTCATCGATCTTACCTAATGTTTCTTCAGTGGAGATACCTTCAGCCAGCCATTTCATAGCTTTTTTCATTAAAAAGGAAATAGGGTACGATAGAATCAATGTATCAATTGTATGGACCGGGATATTAACCATTTGTGCAGCCTGTTGACTTGAAGAAACTGTTCCACTTAGAAAGCTTGAAACATGGAACGAAAAAATTCTGTCATAGGACTCTTCTAATTTCTTATACAATTCATAAAACGTTCCTACAGAAGGTTGAGAGGTTTTTGGAACCGCTTTCTTTTCTTCCATTAAAGCAAATAAATCCTTAGGATGAATATCTACTCCGTCCAAATATTCTTTCCCTTCTACAAATACCATCATTGGAATTACGAATACATCTGGATGGTCCTTTAATTCTTCATCTAAAAAAGTTGTGCTATCGGTAACCCAAGCTATTTTTTCTGTCATATTAATCACCCTTTTTAACTAGTAATCTAGTTTATGCTCATTCATTACTATTTAGATTTCTAACTTTATTGGAAATTTCCTTTATTTTTTCAGAAAAAATACTTTTCATTGAATAATATTATTGGATTATTCTAATTTTTTAATTCACACAAACAAAAGACCAAGCGAATTACGCTAGGCCAAATGAAAAATATTATAATAAACTTTCAATATCTTTTTCGAATTCGAATGGTTTTGTTTTCGGAGCGAACCTACTCACTGGCTTTCCTTTACGGTCAACGAGGAATTTGGTGAAGTTCCACTTTATGCTTTTGGAACCTAAAAGGCCCGGAGCTTCATCCGCCAAATACTTAAATAGCGGGTGTGCATCCTCTCCATTCACATCGATTTTAGAAAACATAGGAAAAGTCACACCATAATTCAAGCGACAGAAAGACTGAATATCTAATTCGTCCCCTGGCTCTTGACCCATAAATTGGTTACAGGGAAAACCTAAAATCTCAAATCCTTGATTACGGTATTTTTCATAGAGCTTTTGAAGTTCATCATATTGGTTCGTAAATCCACATTTACTGGCTGTATTCACAATCAAAAGGACTTTACCTTTATAATCTTCCATAGACACGCTGGATCCATCGATGCTTTTTGCTTCATATTCATAAATAGACATTGGTTTGCCCTCCAATACGGAAATAATTTAATTGTACATGAGAAAAATAAACTGTTCCAATTTCAGTATTTCTTTGAAAACTAATACTATGCTACATTTATATTTCTGTGTGACTCTCTAATTCTTCCAAAGACTTAATTACATGGGTAACAAGACCAGATAATTCATTCAATTGGTCTTCAGTCACAAGTCTTGCAAACTGGACCGTTGAATATATTAGACTATCCCGATAAATACCATTTTCAAATGTCTTTTCTTCTTTAATAATAATGTCACGGGTTTCTCCCCACTGATCCTTAAGTACTGATGTCAATTTTTGAATGCTATCCATTGAGGGCAATATCACCGGGATAGCAAAATGTATCTTTAAATTCGCACCAGCATTCTTCCCAACAGATGAGTTTTCATTCGCTAGTAATTCGGCTGCTAAATTATTTAAAGAAGACATCAATACTAAACTCGCAGTTATTTTCGGATTCTTTGTTTCTTTAGAAGGTCTAAGATTAAAGGCTATTTTGAAACATCTAGATAATTGCGCTAAGTCCAATGTATCATTACGATTGTTTACCAAGATAACCCCATCTAAATCTTGATCATACACAGCACCCTCAAGGACCGTTTTCATATTATCAAAGGCTGTCGGATCAAACATGTTGTATCACTGCTTTCTACAGATATCAAAATTTTGTTGGTTTATGAACACATTTTATACATATTCCTTTTGAATTTCCATTAATTACTCCTATATGGGACTTGTAATTAAATTAAATAATTAAAATGACATTGATAAAACAATGAATCTATATATAATGAAGTCATTAACCGATTTTGAATTTTCAGTCTTATGAACGGAGGTTATGTTTCTTGCCAATTAAAATACCAAATGGGATACCCGTGAAGGAAATTTTAGAACAAGAGCAAATTTTTGTAATGGATGAAGAACGTGCGGACCACCAGGATATACGACCATTAAATATAGCCATTCTTAACTTGATGCCGGAAAAAGAAAAGACTGAGGCACAATTGTTAAGATTGTTAGGAAATACTCCCCTTCAACTAAATGTCACATTTATTAAATTAGCATCACATCAGTCAAAAAATACGAGCAAGTCCCACTTGGATAAGTTTTATAAGTTTTATTCTGAGGTTAAGGACCACAAATTCGATGGTTTAGTTATTACTGGTGCACCAGTAGAAAAACTACATTTTGAAGAGGTGGATTATTGGGAAGAGTTAAAAGAAATTATGGACTGGTCTACAAAAAATGTTACGTCCAACCTACATATCTGTTGGGGAGCTCAAGCTGCGTTGTATCATTATTACGGCATACAGAAATATGAATTACCTAGAAAATGCTCGGGAATATTTGCTCATTCTGTTACCAATAGAAATGAAAAAATAGTCAGAGGGTTTGATGATGTATTTATTGCCCCTCATTCACGTTATACCGACGTAGCGCGCAATTCATTGGTTAGTAGGAATGACTTAATGATTCTAGCAGAATCAAAAGAGGCAGGAATCTTGTTAGTGTCTTCTAAGGATCGTAAACGAATTATGGTCACTGGGCATTTGGAATATGACGTAGAAACATTAAGGGATGAGTACGAAAGAGATAGCAAGAAAGGTCTCGATATTCATGTACCGGAAAATTATTTTCCTAACGATGACCCTAAAGAAATTCCCTTGCAGCAATGGAGAAGCCATGCGCACTTACTGTTTTCAAACTGGCTTAACTATTATGTCTACCAGGAGACACCTTATCAATGGAAATAGCCCACTAGTTCATCTCAAAAAAGGATCATTTCTCATGATTGAGATTGATCCTTTTTGGCACTATTTCTTTTTTAATATGAATAACCACATAAAACAAACTGCCTGTTGCAATTCCTTCGGCAAATACATCAGTTGTTCCAGTTTAGCTTCTCTTTTTTCAACACCTAGGTCAGCAATTAGTTCCCAGCCATTTTCTTCTGCCAATCTAGCGAACTCCCAAGGCATCATAGAATTCATAATAATCTGTTCACCGTAAAGACGTTTATAACTATGCGCCTTTCTTGGTGCAGCAGTCGGACCTAATATCCCAAAACAGGAGACGCCACCTGGCTTTACTATTCTTTTGATTTCATTCAAGGAATGTAATGGATTTTCAGTCCATTCTAAAGAATTGATGGCCATAGTTCCATCCAATGATTCCGGATCCAATGGAAGCTGATTCAAATCGCCTTGTATAAAATGAACCTCGTTTAAACCCTTGACCTTTTCGTTTGCTGTTTCCACCATTTCACTTGATAAATCCAATCCTATAACTTTCATTCCATGTCGTGCAAGTTCTATTGTTCCATATCCGTCACCACAACCTAAGTCAGCGATAAAAGCTCCATTTTCCAAATGACTCACAAAGAACGGAATAATAGTTTTTCTACTTCCCTTTTCCCACATTTCTTTAGCATTGCTCGACCATTCTGCAGCAAATTGGTCCCATTGTTTTTCAGCTTCTTTATGCCAAGAATTCATAGATACGCACTCCTCACTATTCTGTCATTCCTGTACCGTTAATTATATCAATATTCAAACAATTAGCTAACAAAAAAGGATTGCACAGTAATAGTCTATGCAACCCTTTTTTACATTTTAATTCTTTTGATTGTCCTCATTTTGTTTTTGGATGGCTTGGAGCTGATTAATTCTTTTTTCATCCTCTTCAAAAAATTGAACTAGATCCCCTATCCTGTCTATCGCATCCCAGCTTAAATGATGCTCTATACCTTCAACATCTCTATAGATATTTTCCTCTTTTACACCAATTGTTCTTAACAACTGTTCTAGCAAATCATGGCGATATACAAGTCTTTTGCCAATCTTTTTGCCTTTTGGAGTTAAAATTAATCCTCTATATTTTTCATAAACTAAATATTCTTCTTGATCTAGCTTTTGAACCATTTTCGTCACGGAGGATGGGTGTACTGACAAGTTTTCTGCAATGTCGGAAACCCTTGCATATCCTTTTTCTTCAATCAGTAAATAAATTTGTTCTATATAATCCTCCATACTAGGTGTTGGCATCCCTTATCCTCCCATTCAAAACACATATCATTAAAAATTTTACTATACTATTATGGACATAACAAGGATTGGGACTCTTTTTCCATCGTAAGGAGATTATCCATACTGGAATGAAACCTTTCCTTCTCTCAAACAAAGCCTTGCAGTAAACACTTTATCTTCTTTTTTAAACCCTTCTATTTGTTCAGTGATTCCATCTTTTAAGAGTAGACGAATATTTTTTTGTGTTATAGATTTACCAAGCATTTTTTTCGAAATCGTAAACTTGCACTGGTTCTTTGTATATTCACTGCAACCAAAGAAAGTTCCTTTGTCTATAATACTCCCATTACATACGGGGCATTTTCCAAGTGGATTAGCTTTTTTAACTACTTTTTTTCCTTTTCGAACCATTGTTTTTGACATGCTTTCCATATCAAATTCTTTAAAATCCCAACTTGCTTCGTTTTCAATGGCGTCATGTATTAGCTTTGTGGAAAGTTTTTTTACTTGATTCATAAATTCCGAGGGAGCTGCATTCCCATCTCCTATTTCTTCAAGTCTTGTTTCCCATTTAGCCGTCATTTCAGGAGAAGCTAGTATGGTTTTCCCTACTGCCTCGATTAAAACCATTCCTTTATCTGTAGCATAAACTTGGTTCTTTACAACTGAAATATAACCTCGATCCTTTAGAATTCCAATGATTCCTGCTCGTGTGGCTTCAGTGCCTAATCCTTCCGTCTTGTTTAGCATGGCTTGAAGCTCTTGGTCCTCAATATGTTTACCAGCCGTTTTCATTAGGGTAATTAGCTGCCCTTCAGTGTACCGTTTGGGAGGTTGTGTTTCTCCTTTTTTCACTTTAGCTTTTTTGACACTACCTTCCTCACCCGACTCAAGAGTAGGCAGATCTTGTTCCTCATCTTTTTCTTTGCTTTCTTTTTCAAATAAAACTTTTCGCCAACCATCCTGTATTTTCTCTTTACCCTTTGTTATGAATTCAGCTCTCTTATCTACCAACGTATGAACGGTTGTATAGTCAAATATCGCTTTAGGATAGTGCGCCGCAATTAACCGCTTTGCAATCAATTCATAAATTTTCCAATCATCTCCACTTAATCTTCCCTCTTTCGGGACTTGTTCAGTAGGGATGATTGCATAATGGTCCGTTACCTTTTTTTCATTCACATATCTTTTGTCATTCATGATAGATTCTTTAGGCAATGGGAAAAGAGATGAAAAATCTTTGAATTTCGAAAGCTTGTTCAAAATGTCCGGAAAACCATTGGCCTCTTCCTTAGTAACAAAGCTAGAATCACTTCGCGGGTAAGAGATCACGCCTTGGACATAGAGTTTTTGAGCAATATCAAGGGTTTTTTTGGGAGGGAATTTATATAATTTGTTTGCTGTCGCTTGCAAGCTAGATAAGTTAAATAAAAATGGGGGAAGATATTCTTTTCTTTCCTTTTCTATACTTGAAATAGTGGCCGGCTTTTCCAAACAGAATTTTTGAATGGCTAATGCCATCTTTTCATCTTCAATGCGAGTTTCCTTATCTTTATGCCATTTCCCCGAGTATTTTTTCCCGTTTATTGAAAAATCACAAATGACTTCCCAGAACGGCTTGGAAGTAAATTGTTGAATTTCTTTTTCCCGTTTGACAATTAACGCTAATGTAGGTGTCTGAACTCTTCCAACAGAAAACACGTCCTGGATGCCTTTTTTCTGAAGAAGTAATGTGTAAACCCTTGATGCATTCATGCCAATTAGCCAATCCGCACATTGCCGACTTAACGCTTCATGATAAAGATTTCTTGTTTTATCTTCTTCTAAAAGATTAGAAAACCCTTGTTTTACTGCATTTTCAGTCAAAGAGGAAATCCATAGCCTTTTCAATGGTTTATGGTTTCTGCATTGACCTAGAATTATCCGAATGATTGCCTCCCCTTCACGTTCAGCATCACCTGCAATTATGATTTCTGATACACTTGGATTCTGAACAAGCCCCTGAATGACTTTGAATTGTTTCCATTTTGCTTTCATAACACGATGCTGAAATTTATTAGGTATGATAGGTAAGGTATCAATCTTCCATTTTTTCCATGATGCATCATATTCCTCGGGAGGTATCAATTCACATAAATGACCAATCGCCCAAGTTAAAAATGCACCTTTTGGGAATGTATCATTAGGTGTAATTTCTACAAACCCATCTTTTTTCTTAAAGCTGTATGGTGCAGCCAGCTTTAACCCTTGATCGGGCTTTTCTGCAATGATTAGTTTCATGTTTCACCTCTTACGACCATCCTTTTGTTACTTTAATAGTATCATAATTGTTTTTTTGGGGTAATAAAAAGGAGGTGTAATTCACCTCCTTGTCAAATGTCTATGATAGTTTCTTTCCAATAGTTTTTAGCTTTTGACCTACTGTGCAGTTTGTGATGCAAAACTTATGGGCATTATTCCTTCCTAACTCTTTTCTATGATGGGAATATACAAAGCAGCCTTCACAATAAGATGTCAAAACGTCTTGGACTTCATTGAATATCCTTTTTCGATTCATCTCCGTTAACCCTTTCTATATCTCAAGTGTACTTTTGATTATCGTCCCTTGAAGGGCCTGTGTGGCTAGTTTATCCGCTTCACTGTTAAGCTTTCGACTTATCGGTTCGTACTTTGGATGAATGGATAAGGCTTGAAGTTTTTCTTCAATTCGATCAAGCCATTTATTGAAATCATCTTCAAAGCATGGCCAATCACCTGCTAACTGATTTAACACTACTTGTGAATCTCCTTTAAAAGTTACCGCTTGATGGTGAACTCCTAAATCCTCTAACGCTAATACACCATCGTAAAAAGCAGCGTATTCCGCTTCATTATTCGATGACAGTCCTTCTAATACTTTATTCAATCTTAATCGTAGTTTTCTACCATTTTGTGTATAGTAAATGACTAGCCCACTCCCTGCCATTCCCTCTTCCTTTAGGTATCCTCCATCAAAATAAACGACGACATCCTGTGGATCATCTTTTGTTTCTTCTAATAATTTTTTCAATTCTTTTTTCGTCCATATTGTACCGATTTCATCTTGGAATTCTATTTCATAAGCTCGCCCTGTTTTTTCAAGGTCTTCCATAATGACAATTGCTTCCCCAGCCTGTAACCACTCGGAATAAAATATAGTTGATGGTTTTTTAGACTGCGTGAATTTCCATTGTATTTTCACCTGCATGCTATCATTCCTTCCACATTTGAGAAGTTACTATTTAGTCGTTTTTATAAACGCTATTCAAATACTATCAACTCAGACTTTAACAATAATTAAACAAAAAAAACAACAAAGATTACGAAAACAAACTTTCAAAAAATTTGGTACAGAGACTTTGATTATGATATTTCTCATATTACCCAAAATAGATTATTATCCTTCATTATTAACTTTTTTTATAAGCATTGAAATGCATTTTTAAATACTTTATATAACCACTATTTTTCATATAATTTATGATAAACTACATAGGTATATACTTAGGGAGGCATCTTTGTCATGATAGAAGTTTATATTGATGGTGCAAGTGCAGGCAATCCCGGTCCTAGTGGAGCTGGCATATTCATAAAAAACAATGGGCAGGTAGAGAGATTCTCTATTCCTTTAGGTGAAATGGAAAATCACGAAGCGGAATATCATGCGTTAATTAAGGCCTTAGAAATTTGTGTAGAAAAAGGGTTTCAAACGGTATCGTTCCGAACAGATTCACAAGCAATCAGTTCAGCGGTAGAAAAGGAATTTGCTAAGAACAAACGTTATGCTCCTTTACTTGCAAAGGCAATGGACCTTTATCAACAAATTCCACTTTTTTTTATAAAGTGGATACCGAGCTCTGAAAATAAGACTGCTGATGAATTAGCTCGAAAGGCTGTACAATTAAATAAAGGGTGAAAACGATGAATAAAAAACTTCTTGCAGATAGTACATTATTATTGGTTGTTTTTATTTGGGGAGCTACATTCGTCCTCGTCCAAGATGCGATTTCTTATTTAGAGCCATTTAGTTTCAATGCTGTCCGTTTTATACTGGCCTTTATTATTCTATATTTATGGTTTTTAGTAAGGAAAAAACATAGCGTTGGATTTTCTAAACCCTTGTTGTTTGCAGGAATAAAAATGGGAATATGGTTATTCATTGGATATGCCTTCCAAACGTTTGGACTTTTATATACAACCCCAGCTAAGGCAGGTTTTATTACAGGGTTGAGCGTGATCCTTGTACCTTTATTTTCATTGTTCCTACTAAAACAAAAACCTCATAGAAATGCTGTCATTGGGGTAGTATTTGCAGCGACAGGACTATATTTAATGACAGCTATCCAAACGTCGAACATTAATACAGGAGACATTTTAGTCTTTATTTGTGCAATTGGGTTTGCCATGCATATCATTACTACCTCAAAATTTGCTGGCATCTTTCCCGCTTTAGAATTGACATTAATTCAAATTCTAACGGTTGGTTTACTATCTACTGGCTTTAGTGTAGGCACAGAAGATTTTAGCAGAATGATTGATATAGGCATATTATCTCAACCAGAAGTACTTTCGGCTTTGGTTATTACTGCTGTATTGGCTACTGCTTTCGCGTTCTTGGCCCAAACCTTCTTCCAAAGCTATACATCACCTACAAGAGTAGCCCTGATATTTGCTATGGAACCCGTATTTGCTGCTATTACGTCTTACTTATGGATTTCAGAACGATTCACTACAACCACCTTGATTGGCTGTTTGTTAATCTTTGCTGGGATGATACTGGCTGAATTACCAAATAAACCACGAAAAAAGGACACCTTGATTAAAGAAAAGGTGTCTGCATAAATTTGTACTATTTAGCCGTTGGTATTTCCAACGGCTTTTATTTTACTGTTTCTTTATACCAAAACTCCAAATTGTTCTGCCACGTATAATGCTTGCTGCCGATTCTCCACTTTCTGGTGTGTCATGGATTCAAGCAAGGAAACATAAAAACTCCCATCAAATTGTTTCTGAGCTTTCAAGGTCATTTCTATACAGACATTCACTAGCCAATCTGGTGCATTTGTATATTGCTTGCCAAAATAGATAAAGCCTATTGCTTCATCTGCGAAATGAAACCCTTTGTCCTCTAAGAAGTAAATGTAGTCTTCAACTGTCTTCATGTTCTGATTGATCCCTCACAAAACTGTTTCTTTTTCCCTCCTACATAATACCCTAGATTCAATAGTATGACTATATCAATGCAAAAGGATCAGAGGAAGGACTTGGGATATACCTATAAACCGTCTTAAATTCATGGAACTTGAGCATAGCTTGTACTTTTTCATTGTCATATTTGTAGATTGCGCTTTCCAAAGGACACGAAATCGGAACGTCGCATTTTATTGCGGCAAGCTTTCTTGACATATGAAGAAGTTCTACAGCATCCTCAATCTTTGCACGTTGAGTTTTAGTCAGTTGTGTTATGTTCTCTAATATTCCTTCAATATGGTCAAACTGTTGAAGAAGCTTAATAGCCGTCTTTTCACCGATCCCTTTTACACCTGGATAATTATCGGATGGATCACCCATCAAAGCTTTCAGATCAACCATCTGAGTTGGTGTAATTCCTTTCCATGCAAAGAACGTTTCCTCGTTATGGACCTCGTAATTGCCATATCCTTTTTTCAAAAGAATCACTGAAACGGAAGGATCTAAAAGTTGTAATAAGTCTTGATCTCCCGTCAAAATTTGAATATGGTGTTCCTCTTTATGTGAATTAGTAAGAGATCCAATGCAATCATCGGCCTCAAATCCCTCTAAACCAATATTCGGGATGTCAAAAGCTTCAACAGCTTCCTTTACTAAATCGAATTGTGGCAATAATTCTACAGGAGGAGCAGGGCGATTGCCCTTATAATCCTGGTACATTTCTGTTCTGAAAGTTTTAGAGCCCATATCCCAACAAACTGCTAAACGGGCCGGCTGGAATTTATCCGCAGCCATAAGCATGTGCTTAAGAAACCCTTGTACAGCATTGGTTGGGACACCTTTGGAATTGAACATGAACTGTCCTGTCATCGCTGTAGAATAAAATGCACGAAATAGAAGTGCCATGCCATCAATTAACATATAAGTAGACTTTGATTCTTTCAAATTGAATACCTCACTTTAAGTTTCCTTTTCTACTGGATTTTCAGGGTAAGAAACCCAGTCACTATAACTTCCAATGTATACCTTGACTTTTGGGAATCCAGCTTCCTTTAAAGCTACATAATTAGGAGCAGCCGTTACCCCTGAACCGCAATAAACGATGATTTCTTTATTAGGATCAAGGTGTTTAAATCGTTCCTTTTGTTCTTCAGATAGTAAAAATTTCCCTTCAGATAATCCGTTCATCCAGAAATTATTGATACTTCCAGGAATATGACCCGCAATCCGATCAATTGGTTCTTCTATACCTTTATAACGTTTCTCATCCCTTGAATCTAACAAGATGGAATTTGAAAGTTGCCCTAGACTGAAACTCTTCACCTCATTATATGCTGCAAGAATCTGAGGATTTATATTCAAAGAATAGTTGCTTCTTTCTCTTTGATTTTCTATTTTTTCCAAAGGTAAATTTGACTTCTTCCAATCGGCAAGTCCACCATTTAAGATATATACCTTTTCGTGGCCAACATATTTCATCATCCAATAAAAACGAGATGCATAAGGACTTAATCCGTCATCATATGCAACAATGGTATCACTGGGAGAAATTCCACTTTGCTGAAGCTTTTCTTGAAAAACATGTAAATCTGGTAATGGATGCCGTCCTCCATGTGTTTGGACTGGCCCAGACAAATCTTCCTCTAAATCAAAGAATACCGCACCAGGTAAATGCTCCTTTAAAAAATGATTTTTTCCGAATGTAGGATTTCCTAATTGAAAATGGCAGTCTACTAAAATGATATTATTATTTGTTAATTGATTCATTACCCACTCTTTTTCAACAAAAATGCTCATATTAGGCCCCCTACTCATACTTGCAAAATCCGCCAGATTTCTCGGTTCAATAACGATTCCGCATTTTCACCAATCGGGAGTTGTGCTAATTCGTTCTCAATCCCGGGGAGTTGTTTATTTAGAAAATCATGAATGCTGTGTATTGGAACTTCCTCTATACCTGTACAATGCTTTTTACTAGCAATAGCAAGTCTAAAATCCTCAGCAACCCTACCTTCGATTGGTATGCGATCTAGTAAAGTTGATAACTGCAGACTTTTGACTAGTTTTCGGTGCTTCAACAGGTTCCTTAGCATACAAAAGCATCGAATAGCCTGGATACAAACTTTTACTTCCATTATCCCAACCTGCTCCATCGTCTCAAGTTTTTTCACATTTTTTATTAGCATTTGATAGTAATGATAGCCTAATGATTTCAAGGAATAATGTTGTTCCATTGACCTCCGAAGAGTGTCACCAATGCCTTCATCATACAGAACAAGTTCCTGTCGTCAACCATTCGAACATTCCCGGATTGCTTTTATGGAAAAGATGAGATGCCTTAAAGATATCCCACCCTTCCATTTCAATAGGTGTACATGTTTGTAATAAAACATCGCTTGGTCTAGTTAAGGATAGATACTTTCTTCTGTCTTTTTCGACATAAATCCATTTCACATCAAAATCTGAGTTGGAATTTGATAATCCATAGGCATGACTTCCTACGATCGATGCAAAAAGAACTTGTTTATTTTCCATATCTGCTTGCTTTTGAATAGATTCCATTACTTTTAGATGCAAGAAATCACTCCTACTATTTCAGCAGTTCTTTCATATCTTTTACAAGGATTTCATATTCTTCAATGTTACTGGAATTTAGTAACGTCTCATTATAACCTTCGAATATCTCTTCTACGCTTCTAATGAAGTGTTGTTTAATGGCTAGAATTTCTGATTCAATACTTGATCCGTAGTAGGTTTTTAAGGAATGACCTTGTTGGTCCGCATAATCTTGCGCTGGATTTTTCAAACCCTCTTGAAGGGCATCTGACATTTTTTGTTTCTCATTCTTTTCGAAGAAACTTTTAGTGTTTTTAAATAGCGAAAGTTCTTTCTTGAAATCACTCGCTTTTAGCGTCTTGAAAGCATCTTCAAAGTGTAAGGCTTCTAATTTTTTCAGTTCTAAAAAAGAGAGATTAATACCTCTTCTTACCTTTTGAATTTCTTGTAATAGTGCAGATTGTTTTTGCTGTAATAGCTTTTGAATATATAATTCAACTCTGAAGGCTGTTGCTCTCATCTCTTGGGCCAAATCAAACCCTAAGCTCTCCTTTAACTCTGTAAAAGAGGCTTGTAATGCTTGCTTTAAGTCCCTACCGTCATCCTTTATAACAGCTGGATTAAAAGACTCCTTAAAGAAATCACTAAATCTTAAGAATACCCTTTGTCTTGCATAAAATAATAGCTCATCTACTTCCTTATGCATTCTTCCCAATTCAACCTCAGAATCTACTTCATCAACAACACTTCTCATAGCTGCTAATTCTGCTTTAAAGGCTTGTTTTGTCTGCTCCTTTTGCTCATGAGATTGTTTAGCGGTCATCAGCATATCTTCAAGCATTAACACTGCATTGGAAACAGAGTTCATAGCAGAAGAAATGGCTAGGTCTGTTAGTTCATAAGAAATGAACCTATAAAATGCCTCTTCAAAATGCGACATGCCACTATCTTTCAAGAAAGCATGCTGGAAACAAGTATTTCCTGTTTTTTCAGCAATTGCCTCCTTACTAGATATCGGATAAATCTTAGGAAATCGAATTCCAAATCCTAATAACTGCTCTTGAATATATGTCTTAACATCTTCACATTCCTCTTCAGTCTGTGCCAAGTCCACTGCATTTAATAAAAAGAACATTTTATCCATTGCAAAAGAATCCTTTACCCTACCTAGTTGAATTAAGAATTCTCGATCGGCTTTTGAGAATGGATGATTGTAATATGTGACAAACAAAATGGCATCGGAGTTTTTAATATATTCGAACGCTGCGTCCGTATGGCGCGCATTAATGGAATCTGCACCTGGTGTATCAACAAGTACCATACCATTTCTAGTAAATTCACAATCCCAGTAAAGTTCGATCCAGTCTACTAGACAGGACTTTGTTTCATTCGCTGCAAAATCCTGAAATTCTTGCATATCAACCATTATTTCAGTTCCGAACTGTCCTTTATATAACGGATAGCCAGAAGCAAATGCTTTAATAAATGAAAGATGGGCTTTTTCTCGTCCATCCCCACTATCATCATAACTAAAATTGCGGGAAATATGGTAAGCATCTTCTAAATCCTTTGGAGACAATTTAAAAGCGTTCATTGCAATTTTGATGTCTTCAAATAACATTTCTTCACTTTTCAAACGTACTTTTGCAGTACCATGGTCGTGCCCCTCTGTTGGAGGAACGATTTTATTGATGACAGCAGTTGTCGGATTTGGTGATACTGGAAGGATTCGCTCTCCTATTAATGCATTTGCAAAACTTGATTTACCTGCACTGAATGCACCAAACAAAGCAATGGTAAAGGTTTGATTATCTAGTCGCTTCGCTTTTTCTTGTAATTCCTTTGCAAGTTGTGAAAAGCCTTTAACAGGTGATAGAAACCTTGCTGCTTGAATTAGCTTCTTTGTTGCTAGTTCAAGCTTATGCTTCCCATTTCCTTGAGTATGATCTCCATGAACCATAACCTCGTTTGCAACTTCTTCTTTTGTATTAATCGATGGTGCTAACTCTTCTTTTGGGTTTGAGATAATTCTCATTATCTTTTCATCATTTGCCCATTTTTCTAAGATTGGTTGTGGATCCATGTTTTCAGGAGCATGTGTGAGAGCTTGTTGAAACTCCTGTGAATATTGTGCTAAACGTATTTTTCCATGTTTTACTTTTTCACTCGCAACAACAAATTTCTCTATTTCATTCATTCTTGCTGTCATCTGGGACAATTGCTCTTCTAATGCTTTATTATGCTCTTTCTGAATTTCTTCAAAAAATCTCCTAGCCAATTGTCTTGCCTGTTTTTTTAATAAATCCGCCACTTCGTTACTAAATAGAAGGACATAATCACCTGTAATTGTTGATTGTTCCTTAACCATGTCTTTAATTTGTTGTTCAGGAAGTGCTATTGATATCTCTTGAATGGACTTTTCAAGATTAGGCAAATATAAATTCAAATTATTGATTGCAGACAAACAGAGTTCCTTAATGGACCAGTCAAGCTGTGTCTGAATTCTTTCTTTGAGACTGTCAAATAGATTTTTCTCTCTATCCAATCGTGTTTGTTCAGTCTTCCCTTTTGAAAAAAGAAGCCCTACTTTGAAGGTTTTTTGCTGAGATTCAATAAACATACGAATTAATTCACGTGTTTCCGCTGGCATTAAGTACGCATTGTTTAGCGTTTTGCTTAATTCCTCTTGAAATTGTTGTTCCATTTCCAATCGGCTTGAATATATTACCTGCTTTGATTTTTTGAGATTTGTTAGCTCTGTTTCCATCGTCATTAATGAATCTACATCGATATATTCTAGAAGTTGGATTTCTTCAGAAAGCCGCTCTTCATTTTGGTCTTGTAGCCAATGTATATGCTGTTCTACTAATCTTTCAGCTGATTTAAAAATAGAATTAAGTGTGAAATCGTCACTCCAATTTACACTTTCAAACATGAGTGATTTAACAGTCTGGATATCGTTTTTTGGATGATCCAAATCTCTTACTGACGTATAGAATATTCCTTCTGGCTTAACATTCCATTCAGCAAAAGCTTGTTCCACCGAATTTTGAAATGTATCAAAGCTCAATTCTTTATCTTCGTGCTTGTCAATCATGTTGACGATTAAGTATAGTTTTTTCCCTGCATCAGTCAGTTCTTTCGTAAATAAAAAATTCACTTCAGATTGTACATGATTATAGTCCATTACATAAAAAATGATATCCGCTAAATGCAATGCTGATTCTGTAGACACTCGATGGGCATCATCTGTAGAGTCAATGCCTGGTGTATCCATAATAGAGCATTTAGAAGGTAATGGAAACACCGGGGAGGAAATATGAATTTCCTTTACTGCGTCTCCATCCTTACAGTATTTTTTTACTTCTTTTAAGTCATATGGGGCAGGAAACAGTGCAGGTTCGTCATGAAAATAGAATACTTTAGCAAATTCCTCTCCACTCATGACTTTAACTAGGTTTGCACTAGTTGGGATTGGACTAGAAGGCAATACTTGCTCCCCCAGCAGAAAGTTGATCATGCTCGATTTTCCAGCTGAAAAATGACCACAAAGAGCTATAATATGTTCCCTTTCATTGGTTTTTTGTATTAACTGTTTCATTTTTTCTGCACTTTGCAAATCTCCGTTTTTCTCAAATGTTTGAAATATTGAAAAGAGAGATTGAATTAAAGTGTTATGATTCATAGTTGTTTTAATCATTATTATTTTTTCCCCTTGTTTTACGATATGCCTTCATTGTAATCGATTTCTGAACAAAATAAAATGACCAGGGGCAAATGCTCTGGTCATAAACAAAATTACTTTTTATGATATTAAATCGTTTAATTATTTGAATTCACTGCGCCTTGAACGTTGTTTAGAACGTGTTTCATTACAAGACTATATGTAGCAATCGTTGATGCCACTAATAACCACACCATGTCATGCACCGCCTTTGACAGTTTAATTTAAATGAGAATAATTTTCATGTTCAATTAGATAGTATCAAAAACGATAATCATTTTCAATAAGTTTTTTTACCATAGTTAACTTATGCTTTCATTCCAACTTCATTTTCGAAAATGATCACTATAATTTGTTAATGTTCTTAAAGCTTGTTCTTCCATCGGAATTCTTACTAACATCATTACAGCATTTGCAAATGAAAATAGAACGAAGGTGAAGACTGCATTAAATAATAGAGAAACCACTGCAATTTCAAGTGCAACAATTAAATAATTTGGATGTCGCAAGTAACGATATGGTCCCTTTTTAACGATATTTGCATTTGGAATAACTATTATCTTAGTGTTCCAATACCTTCCTAAAGAATAAAGAGCCCATACTCTAATAATCTGGGCAAGTATAAATACGATTAAAAGTAATAGCCAAATCCTAGATGGAGATTTATGAAATAATGTCACTTCCATAAACAAGGATATGAAAAATAGAGTGTGCATAGCAATCATCCAAATATAATGCGTCTGCCCAAATTCCACCCCACCATTTTTTTTCATCCATTTTTCATTACTTTTAGCAATCCCTAATTCAATGGCACGTTGTAGAAGGATAAATAATAAAAACCATTTAAACATTCTCCCACCTCACCAATACTTGTTCTGAAGAGAAACCAGGGCCAAGTGCGGCAGCTAATCCATATTCGCCTTCTGAAACATTCCGTTCCATAAACCTTTCCATTACATACAAAATGGTAGCGGAAGACATATTTCCAAACTCCTTTAATACTTCTGAAGAAACCTTTAGCATATCTTCATTAAAACCAAGTGAATGTTGGTAAGCATCCAACACTTTTTTACCGCCTGGATGCGCAATAAAATGCGATACATCATGTAAAGATAGTCCATTGTCTTGTAAGAATTCTTCAACATTAGGCTTAAGCCAGCTTTCAATAATAGTTGGTATATCTTTAGAAAAAATTACGTACAACCCATTATCCTTAACCTCCCACCCCATTACATCCAAAGAATCTGGCATTAGTGTCGAACAGGTAGCTAAAATTTGCGGAACATGATTGGATTTTACATAATTTCTTGCATTTGATTCATCACCGCAGACT
Source organism: Peribacillus acanthi (assembly GCF_003073175.1). Classification (GTDB taxonomy): domain Bacteria; phylum Bacillota; class Bacilli; order Bacillales; family DSM-1321; genus Bacillus_BN; species Bacillus_BN acanthi. The sequence goes on along the minus strand of NZ_QBBX01000011.1, from coordinate 101,971 downwards.
AATGCGCAAGCGATACCATCAGCAAATAACGAGGTCCCGACTAAATTACTTTTAGATATATCATCTTTTTGGAATGTTAAACTGCATAGTTCTACACAAAGAACGAGTACGCTTTCTTTTGGATATGCCTTACAGTAATCAAAAGCCCGAGCCAATCCTGCTGCCCCCCCAGCACATCCTAGCCCCCATAAAGGAATTCGCTTTATATGTGGTGAAAAAGAAAGATGATTCATGATTCGAGCATCGATGGTTGGGGTGCTGATTCCAGTGCTGGAGACAAATATGAAAGCATCAATTTGTTCTTTATGATATGTATTTGTAAGAAATTGTGGGTTACATAGGCATTCCTGAATTGCCATTGCTCCATATTCCGTAGCAATTTTAATATATAATTCATTTTTTTCTTCAAATCCATGTCGATTTCTAAACCAATCAAGTGGCATGGCAAAATGTCTGGAATCGACCTGGCCATTCTCAAAGATTTTCATCAATCTATTAATATCCTTGAAGGAATTTCCAAACATTTCGTGAGCAAATTCCATTGCATTCGATTGGGAGATTTTATTTGGCAATTTTATTGAAGACATACTAATTATAGAGGGCATACATCTTCCACCTTTTACTATGATAAGGATATCTTATCCAATTCCATATTTTTGATTCTTTATCTTCTAGGAAGTAAGTCGTGACTTTTTAATGAATATATTAATAAAAATCAAAAAATTTATTATTTTCATAGACTTTATACTCATCTTTTTTGGTATTATTAGATGTAAGTCATCGTTTTGGAGGAAGTTCAAATGTCAATTAGTGCATCTATTACCAATGTTTTGAATGGTACCATCGATTCGGTAAAATCTGTGATTCCCCTTCCTATTCAAATAGATAAGCCAACGCTGATAAAACAACCTTATAAGCAGGTTTCTTTAGGAGTCCTAATTGGCATGACCGGTGATGTAAGAGGAAGATTGATCATTGAAGGAAATGAAGAAGTAATCGGAAGAATTGGACAATCTATGTTCGGCATGCCTATTGAAGGTGAGATGCTACAATCTTTTGCTGGAGAGCTGGGGAATATGCTAGCAGGAAACTTAGCGACAAGCATCGCACAGAAAGGGGTAGAAATGGACATTACCCCACCAACAGTGCTATTAGGCGAAACTAAATTATTTGGTTTCGAAAAAGCTCTTTGCCTCCCATTATCGTTTGAGGATATTGGAAAAATGAGCATTATCCTAATGGTAGAAAATTAATAAGTTTGTATTATTAATTTTTAGATTCATTTTTTAAGGTTGTAGGGATAAAGTAAAACTTTACCTCTACAACCTTTTTCGCTTCTATTTCAGATGTAGAAATTTAAAATCCTTGGATGGTCATCCCACCATCAACAAACAATGTCTGTCCTGTAATATAATTCGCAGCCTCAGATGATAAGAAGACAGCTGGTCCGACTAGCTCGGAAAGTTCTCCCACCCTATTAAGAGGTGTTACTGCTAAGATGTCTTTTAGGTATTCTTCGTCCGCTAACAGCTTCTCGGTCAATGGGGTTTTAAAATACCAAGGTCCAATGCTATTGACCCTAATGCCATATTCAGCCCATTCAAAAGCAAGAACCTTAGTCATTTGAATCATTGCGGCTTTCGTTGAAGCATACACTACCCCCGTCCTCAAAGCTATATGCCCTGCTACAGAAGAAATAGATAAAATACTTCCTTGAGTACCGTTTTCCTTCATAATTCTAGCTGTTTCTTGAGAAAGCATGAAAGCCGATTTTAAATTGGTGTCCATGATTGTTCCCCACTCTTCGTCAGTAACATTCAATGCTTTTGAGCGAATATTCATTCCAGCATTATTAACAAGAACATCAATAGTTCCAAAATGTTCAGCTGCTTGTTTGACTGCTTTTTGAACCTGTTCACGATTAGTAACATCAGTTACTATTGGTAACGCTTGCTTTCCTTTTTCTTGAATCGTTTTGGACGTATGTAACAAATCCTTTTCAGTACGTGCCAGTAAAACTATATTTGCTCCTGCTTCAGCCATTCCTACCGCAATAGCTTGTCCAATTCCTCTTCCCGCACCAGTAACCAATACCGTCTTTCCATTCAAATTAAAACTTGGCAAATACATATACATTCCCTCCCAAACATTAATACTTTTATTTAATCATGCATTCACATTATCTTAAAGTATTTCGTTTTCAAAAGAATAAGATAAGGGGGACTCTAAAACCCCATTCACTCTAAGTTAGAGATATAATGGTTTATTTTTTATGAGTCACCCTATACTTTACTTTTTATCATTATTAAAAGTCTCTGGCTTGATAAATTGGTCATGCTTTTGCACTTGAATTTCAATAAGTTGAAATTCAGATCTTCCACATGCGGAACATCGATTTCCTTTTTCAGATAAAGTCTTGCAAAATATACAATAGCGAGTATTCAAAACCACCATTCCTTTTTACAAATATAATTGTAATAGTATATTTATTTGCTTATCAAATGGTTAATGAATAATGAAAAAGATCTTATGATTTTTAAACCTTTTTGTTCCGACTTTTGTTGCTAGTAAAGATTACAATCCCCAGCTATTTGATTCCATAAGCAATTACTACGAACCATCGCTACCACTGAGCCACATCAATCCTTATTCCAAAAGTATCTATAAAAAAACAAAACTTCACATTTATTTCACATCTTACACTAGGTAAGAGTGACATTAATCACTGTTGTAGCAATTTTATCCTATTAAGATAGTAGATAAGAAACGAATGAACAATTTGTGAAACAGGAAAAACCAACTAGAATTCCACAAATTGTTTTGTATGATGAATTTGTAATCATTAATTGAATCTCACTGAAGGGAGTGGAGAAAATGGCTCAGCCAGAATTAAAAAATAAAGCAAAGACCCAAATTGAGGATCATTCTTCTCTGAAAGGCACATTAGCATCAGTTTTCATTTTAGGATTCTTCTTGGTAATTACATGGGTAAGTGTTTACTTCTTATTTTTAGACCGTTTATAAGAGATTGAGGAGGAAAAAGCCATGCATATGCATAAATTCGAAAAAATATGGCTCATATTTGGGGTTGGAACTTTACTTGTATTCCTTTCTGTAATAGGAGTCAGCGCATTCTATATGGGAAATCAGCCACCGAGTTGCTTAGCTACTATTGATCCAGAAAAAGTGGATACTACAGCGCCATTCAATGAACCTGGACTAAAAAAAGTCGAAGGTAAGGATTGGGATTATGAATTGGTTTTTGTAGCATCTGCATTCAATTACAATCCTGGAAAAGTAGAAATACCAAAAGGATCTAAAGTTAAAATCATGGCAACTACAAAAGATGTTATTCATGGTTTTGAAGTAGCTGGTACTAATATAAACATGATGTTGGAGCCAGGCTTTATTTCAGAATACGTAGCAACTTTTGATAAAACAGGAGAATTCCTGATCCTTTGCAATGAATATTGTGGAGTAGGTCACCATATGATGAATTCAAGAATCGAGGTGGTTGAATAATGTTAAACCAAACAATTAGCAAAGTGGATCCTCGCGATGCGAAGTTATCCATGGCCCATTTTTATGTAGCTTTCATAGCACTGGCATTAGGAGGCCTCGCTGGTTTACTTCAAGTACTAGTTCGTTCAGGCAAATGGCAACTTCCGTTTGGAATTGGTTATTATCAAGTTTTAACTGTACATGGTGTTTTACTTGGACTTGTTCTTACAACATTCTTTATTCTAGGTTTTCAGTTTGCAGCAGTTAGCCGTACAGCTGGTGCCCTTTCAAATGGCGCACGTAAGACGGGCTGGGTTGGCTTTTGGTTAATGACTCTCGGTACAGCAATGGCTGCGGCAATGATTTTATTAAATGAAGCTTCCGTGTTATTCACATTCTATGCTCCTTTACAAGCTCACCCTATTTTCTACATCGGTTTAACGTTAGTTGTCGTTGGAAGTTGGGTTGCTGGGGGTGCAATGATTTCAAATTATGTTAAGTGGCGTAAAAATAACCCTGGTAAAGTTAGTCCATTGTTAACATTTATGGTTGTCGTTAATACTGTACTCTGGATTGTTGCAACAATTGGTGTCGCTGCAACGGTATTATTACAGATGTTACCATGGTCTTTAGGATGGGTTGATACAATTGACGTATTAGTAAGTCGTACTCTATTCTGGTATTTTGGTCACCCATTGGTGTATTTCTGGTTACTACCTGCATATATGTGTTGGTACGTAGTAATTCCTAAAGTAATTGGCGGAAAAATCTTCTCAGATTCGTTATCTCGTATGTCTTTCATCTTGTTCTTATTATTCTCTATTCCAGTTGGATTCCACCATCAGTTAATGGAGCCTGGTATTGATCCAGCGTGGAAATTCTTACAAGTAATATTAACTTTCTTGGTTGTCATCCCTTCTCTGATGACTGCATTCTCATTGTTCGGTACATTTGAAATGTACGGACGCTCAAAAGGTGCAACGGGTCTTTTTGGATGGTTTAAAAAGCTACCATGGGGTGACGCTCGCTTTGTAGTTCCATTTATTGGTATGTTGGCTTTTATTCCAGCAGGTGCTGGTGGTATGGTCAATGCATCTCACCAATTAAACCAAGTAGTACACAATACCATTTGGGTTACTGGTCACTTCCATTTAACTTTAGCAACATCCGTAGTTCTTACATTCTTTGGTATCTCATATTGGTTAGTGCCTCATTTAACCGGCCGTGTTCTAACTAAACAAATGAACAAGCTTGCAATCATCCAAGCAATTGTATGGTCTGTAGGGATGTCCTTCATGTCAGGAGCCATGCATGCGGTTGGTTTACTAGGAGCACCTCGTCGTTCTTCATTCTCAACTTATGGAGATGCAGCACAAGCACATGAATGGATTCCTTACCAAATTGCTCAAGCTGTAGGTGGCTCAATTCTTTTCATCGGTATCATCTTAGTGTTATACATCTTTGTAAATCTTGCATTCTTTGCACCAAAAGGTGAGCAAGAATTCCCTATTGGTGAAGTTGCCGATCAAGCAGAAAAAACACCTATGGTTTTCGAAAACTGGAAGCTATGGCTTGGCATCACAGTCGTTCTGATCTTATTTGCTTACACAATACCGTTCATAGATATGATCCAAAACGCTCCTCCAGGCTCCAAAGGATATAAGCTTTGGTAATAAGTAAAAAAGGTGTGAATCTTAAGATTCACACCTTTTTTTAGTTTCATATCATTTTAGAATTGATTTTACTCTCGCTCTATAAGGAATACTGAATAACGCCACTGCAGATAATATGAGGATCGCACCTATCCATTGATACATATCTAAACTTTCATTAAAAACAAAGAAACCCACACACATTGCCGCAACGGGTTCGATGGTTGAAAGTAAGGAGGCTTTACTACTCTCCATCCTATTTAATCCTGCAGTATATAGCAAATAGGCTGCGATTGTCGAAATGATACAAAGTCCAAAAATATGCAGATACACTTCTAGATTGAAAAACAAGCTTTTCTTTTCCCATAGCCTAGTAAATGGAATCAATGCTATGGCAGCAAATATGAAAGTATAAGTCGTTACTGTAAAAGATGAGTGCATTTTTAAAGCGAACTTCCCAAAAATACTATACATGGCGTACCCAAGCCCTGCACCTAGACCAATCAAATAACCTAAAATATGATCAGAATCTATTCTAGTAGAATCCAAACCAGTTACAAATGCACAGCCAATAACCGTAATTACAACTAGAGTCAATTTTTTTAGGGTCAATTTTTCATTCAAGAAAATGGACGATAATAACACTACAAATATGGGAGCTGTATAAAGGAGAATTACAGCTGTTGAAATTGAAAGATTATCCATACTATAAAAATAGCACCAATTAAAAAATACTATACTAAAAATTCCGGTCCCAATAAATGAAGGGACACTTTTCCATGAAACAATTAAGCTTCCTCTATTGGTTAATAAACCATAAACTACTAAAATCACGCTTGTACTTATGGCTCGTATTGCTACGATTTCCATTGATTCAAAGCCTATTTCTTTTAAACCTTTGACGAAAATGCCAATCATCCCCCAAAAGATGGCGGCGATGATAATATAAAATATTGCATAATCTTTTTTTGACATTCCCTTTCTCCTTTTAATACAAAAACCTTTCAAATATCATGATCTCTATTGTTGACTCCTTGTAAAAAGTTAAAAGGGATGATTTAAAACTCATCCCTTTATAACTTTTATAGAGAATAGATTTTCGTATATTTTTCTTCTAAATACTCAATTAAGTAATTAGCGTTTAATTCTTCTCCTGTAATTTCATTCAATAGTTCAAATGGCTTTTTCATTTTACCATGCTTATGAATTTTTGTTGATAGCCATTCTTTGATTGTGCCGATATTGCCACTCTCTAAAAGCTCGTCATAGTTTGGTAAATCCTTTAACATACTGTGCTTAAACTGTGCCGCATACATGTATCCAAGAGCATAAGACGGGAAGTATCCAAAGCTACCACCAGACCAATGAACATCCTGCAATACACCCTCAGCGTCGTTCGAAGGAGTCACACCAAGATACTCTTCATATTTCTCATTCCAAACTCTTGGTAGGTCATCTACTTGAAGATCACCATTAAATAGCGCTTTTTCAATTTCATATCGAATCATAACGTGTAATGGGTATGTTAATTCATCGGCTTCAATTCGAATCAATGATGGCTTGGATTCATTAATCGCACGATAATAGTCCTCTAATGAAACATCTTTGAATTGTTCCTTTGCATACTTGTTCAACAATCCAAAATTTTTCTTCCAAAAGCTATAGTTCCTGCCAATGAAATTTTCAAAGAATAGGGACTGTGATTCATGAATCCCCATTGAAGTACCTGAAGCCAACAAAGTCCCATTCAGTTTTGGAGAAACATTTTGTTCATAAATTGCATGCCCGCATTCATGGATTGTTCCGAAAACTGCAGTACGAAAATCCGCTTCATCATACTTAGTTGTAATACGTACATCACCACTATTTAATGTAATTTCGAAAGGATGTACAGTTTCATCTAGGCGTCCAGCTTCAAAATCATAGCCGAGCTCCTCCAGGATTTCCAGACTTAAATCTCGCTGGTTACTCTTAGGAAAATGCTTAAATAGGAATGCCGTTTCTGGTTTATTTGGGCTCTCAGCAATTTTTTTGACCAAAGGTACGATTCTTGAACGTAACTTTCCAAACACTTCATCCAATATTTCTACTGTCATACCAGGCTCATAAAGATCTAATAGCGTGTTGTATTTATTTCCTTCATAGCCCCAATAAGTTATGAATTTACGATTATATTCAATCACTTTCTCAAGATAAGGCTTAAACATTCCGAAATCGGAAGCTGCTTTTGCCTCTTCCCACTTACTTTCAGATTTAGAAAGGAGCACGATATATTCCTTGTACTCATCTGCTGGAATTTTTTTATTTTTATCGTATTCTTTCTTACATTCTTCTAATAATTTTACCGTTATTTCTGAAAGTTCCTTTTCCCCTTCTTGTGTCAATCGTGCGATGAAAGAGGCCATTTCTTGGCTTGTAGACATAGCAAAAACCTCGGAGGAAAGCATTCCGATTACTTCAGATCGTTGCTCAATCCCTTTTTTAGGAGCCCCTGTTCTCAAATCCCAAAATATAAGTGAAAGTGCCTCATTATAGGCTGTCATTTTTTTAACATAATCTAAAAATTCTTGTTCGATTTTATTTACAGTGGTAGTCATATGTATATCCCCCTTTTGTAACAACCATTTTATCATATAAACTAACGGTATTTTCCATTAATTTTAAATTTTCTAATATGTTATATCTCTGTATGTATGTTTGAGTAGGATAGTGCATTCGCCACAATCAACTCAGACTTTTTAAAAAGATATAAAGTTTACGAAAACAACCAAAGCAAAACCATAAAAAAAGATTATAGATTTTTTAAAAATCTATAATCTTTCTTTGCGAATGTCCAATTAATTTAACATTTTTGGTGATACTGGTAACACTTCCAACACGCGGTCAAAGACCTCTTGTTTGATTTCCTGTTCAATGAAAATTTGGATGGTACCAGAATCTTCACTCGTTCTAATTAACCTTCCAATCCCTTGACGTAATCGTAAAATCATATATGGAAGATCCACCTCTTTGAACGGTTCTGTTGAAGCCTTTCTTTTCGCTTGGAATACCGGATCTTGTGGTGGGTATGGTAATGAAAAGATTATGACATTTATTAAAGATTCTCCAGGAACATCTAGCCCTTCCCACAGATGGTAGGTCAATAAAACGGACTGAGGTGTTTCTTGGAATTTCTTAACTAACGTACTGATTTCTTCATCCCCTTCATAATAGAAAGGTATGTTTAGAGGTATGAAGCTTGCCATTTCTTTAAATCTCAATAAATCTTCTTTCGATGAGAAAAGGACAAGAGTACTACCATTGTTCTCTTCAATACTGTTTAATGTGTATTGAATTTTTTTATCAAAATCTTCTTTACCTAATTTAGACATTTGAATAGACATTACTTCTTCGTACTCAAACGGTGAGGCAACAGAGAAGCTTAAATAATCTTTTACTCCTAGACTTTTAGCTATATATTCAAAAGAACCACTTTCTGACAATGTCGCTGAAGAGAAGACATATGGAACTTTCTTAGAAAACACTTGTTCTGATAAGATATCATTTACAAGTCTAGGCATAATTACGATATTTCTTGTATCTTCTAATAGTTCGAACCAGGAAATAGCCTCAAGATTTGTGATAAATAATGATAATGAATGTGAGATTTGATCTAAATATTCTTCACTTATTTTCAAATCATAATCATTAATCGTATATAATTCCGCTTCAAAAACTAAGCTTTCTTGTAGCTGGTCTATCATATTATGAAGTTTAGTAGCCACTTTTCTTGCTTTATCCATGTCTGTAATTTCATGTCGGTCTGAACCCTTAACTGGAACAGAAATTTGAGAAAGCAGAGAAAAGAATTCTACATTATAGTCCACTAAATCTTCCATTTGATAAAGCGTCTCTTCACGCACATCATTTGCCATCAAATTTTCTAAGATAGTAGAAATCGTATTTTCTGAAATTTTATAAGTCAATGCCTTTTGTGCTGCAAATTCAAGAAGGTGACCTTCGTCAAATACTACACAACTATAATCGGGCAATAAAGGCAACTGCCCTTCTCTCTTTCTCGATTCTTTTGTCCACACATGCTCCATGAAAAAGTCATGAGAACAAATAATTAAATCCATTGATTTACGATAAAAGTCCCTTGATAGTGTTTGACCACAACGATGTCGTTTATCACAACTTACACAATTCTGCAATTGATCCCATCCAACATGTGCCCAATCTTCATCATTCAGGTAAGAATATTGTTTTCTATCTCCATACACTTCATAGGATAACATCGAACCTGTGTCATGAACAAAAGGTGGAAGCTCATCATAAACTTGGTCGATATTTTCAGAAATACCGATATCAATAGCATGATCTAACTTCTTCAAACATAAATATTGATCTCTTGCTTTAGCCATTCGAACATCGATTTCAAGCCCTAGAGCTTTTTTGATTTTAGCGATGTCGCCTTCTTCCTTAACAAGCTGCTCAATCAAAGTTTCATCTGCACATGAGATGATTGCCGGCTTATTCATGTACCTCGCATAACAAATTGCATATAACAGGTATACCAAGGTCTTTCCAGTTCCAACACCTGCTTCGGCAAAAATTACTTGTTTATCTTTAAAAGCTTTCTCCATTTGGAAAGCCATATATACTTGTTCGTCCCTTAATTCAAAGCCCTTATCAGGAAGAATATCGTAGAACACATCTCCTATCCACTCTGAAAATTTATCATAGAAGGAATCAGTTTTTGAAACAGTAAAAGGCAAAGTTTTTAACATGTTTTTCTTCCTTTCTAAAACACCAATGGAATTAATAAGGGGCAAAATAAAGATGCGTACATAAACAGAAACGCTTCTTATGTCAGCAAATGAGTATCTATTGAATCAATTGACACTCATAAATACGAATTAATTCATCAATTTATATAAAAAATTTATAATCTTACACAGGAACTTATATTTTCTCAAATCTACGTCTGAAATTCAACTATTTAAGCACGTCAAACACCAATCGTTTATATCTTTTCAAAACAAAAAGTGGCTGGCTAGTAAAACCAGACACTCAATTGTTTAGAAACATTACTATTCCCTTCATACTATTACTCAATAAAATCTTTCTGCAGATAATAAGATAGGGCTTCAGAAAGATTTTTTTCTGCTTTTTCAATCTCTCCCCACTTATGATCAGAAGCATTCCCACTATCCTTTATTTCATTGTAGGTAGAATGGATTGCCTTCGAAATGAGGTGGAAATCTAATGAATTCCCAATCATTTTTCACAACCCCTTTTATGCAAAGATACGGTTAGTATATTCACATTGTGGAGGGTTCATTCATTTGATATTACGAATTTCTAGGAGGGCGTTTTCCCCAATATTGATAATAATCTGTCTTAATGAAACCATTAAATAGTTTTCGTTTTTTTGTAGCTTGTCTTCCGTATAGGTTTTCAAAATTTTCGTCTGAAGTAAGGATATAAATCGACCATGTATCTAGATTGCCATAAACTTGTCCCAAATCCCGATACAATTGATCCACTACTGCTTTTTCCCCAATCCGCTCACCATATGGAGGATTTCCAACTAATACACCATATTCCTTTTTTGTTGTGAAATCTTTAGCCTGCATTTGCTTAAAGTTGATTATATCAGCAAATCCCGCTTCAAAACTGTTCGCTTTTGCCATTTCAACCATTCGATGGTCGATATCATATCCGGATATATCTAGTGGTTGATCATATTTTGCGACATCTTCCGCTTCATTTCTTATATCATCCCAAACCTGTGATGGGATCCAAGGCCACGATTCAGAGATAAATTCCCTATTAAAACCGGGTGCGATGTTTTGACCAATCATAGCAGCTTCAATTGGGATGGTCCCTGACCCACAAAAAGGATCGACAAAAGGTTTATCCGGAGTCCAATTGGTTAATTGAATGAGTGCAGCGGCTAATGTTTCTTTTAGAGGGGCTTCACCTTGCTCTGCTCTATAGCCTCGCTTATGCAACCCTGCGCCAGAAGTATCTAATGTAAGAGTAACTACATCTTTTAATATAGCTACTTCAATTTTGAATAATGGTCCATTTTCATCAAACCAAGAAGTTCGGCTATATGCTCTTTTCAAACGTTCTACAATTGCCTTTTTTACGATAGCTTGACAGTCAGGTACACTAAACAATTTAGATTTCAATGACTTTCCTGATACCGGGAATTCAGCATTTTCAGGTAGATAATGCTCCCATGGTATCGCCTTAGTTTTCTCAAATAACTCATCAAAGGTGTATGCTTTGAATTCACCAATTTTTATCTTGATGCGATCTGCCGTTCTTAACCACATATTGGCTTTTGCAATGGCATTAACATCACCAGAGAATAATACTTTACCATTATCAACCGTACAATCGTATCCCAGATCTCTTACTTCTTTTGCTACGATGGCTTCAAGCCCCATCGCAGCCGTTGCAATCAATTCAAACTTTCTCATTCTTCCACCACTCTTATAAGTTTAAGTTTTCATAATCCCATAGTTCCATAAAATCTAGTAATTCGGTATATGGTAGGGGTTCTGTTATAAAATATCCTTGTACATAATCACAATTTTCTTGCTGCAGGAATTTGTATTGTTGTTTTCCTTCCACACCTTCGGCAACCACTTCGAGATGAAGTCTCTGCGCCATCGTTATAATAGCCTTAACAATCGATGCATCATCATTATATACGTTCAAATTCTTTATGAAGCTTTGGTCAATCTTCAAACTATCAATTGGGAATTTATGCAAATAGCTAAGGGATGAATATCCTGTACCAAAATCATCAACAGATAATTTTACACCTAGAGCCTTCAGTTTTACAAGCTTATTGATAGTTTCTGGTGCATTTGGCATGATGATACTTTCAGTAAGCTCCAATTCTAAGCATTGTGGTACAAAGTTCGTGTTTTGGATAATAGAGCTGACCCTTTGAACAAAATCCTCTTGGTTAAAATATAAGCCTGAGATGTTAACCGCGATTTTCAAGGAAGGGAAGCCTGCTAAATGAAGCATTTTTCCCGTCTCACATGCTTTTGTTAATACCCAATCGGTAATCGGAATGATTTGTCCTGATTCTTCTGCTATGGGAATAAACTCTGCAGGTGAAATAAATCCTAATTCTTTTTGATTCCAACGTAAAAGAGCTTCAATGGCGACAATCGTGCCTGTTCTCGTTTCAACTTGGGGATGATAGCATAACGAAAACTCCTTCTCTACCAATGCCTTCCTCATAAGATTTTGGATTTTCATCTGTCTTGTTTCATTTTCTTGATGTAAGTCATTATGATATAAGGCATACCTATTTTTACCATTCGATTTCGCTTGGTACATCGCCCTATCAGCATTCTTTAATAATGTCTCAACATCGTCACCGTCATAAGGAAACAACGATACTCCAATACTTGTAGAAATATATACCTCATGATCGTGTAATAAAAATGGTGTGTTCAACGCTTTAATAATCTCTTTAGATACTGCTACTGCTTCCTTAGGATGTTTTATGTTTGGTAATACAATGACAAATTCATCTCCACCAAGCCTAGCAATAATATCTTTATTTTTCAAAAGACTTTTTAGCCGTGCAGACACCTTTTTTAACAATAAATCACCATAGTTATGCCCTAAAGTATCATTAACTTGCTTAAAACGGTCCAAGTCTAAGAAAAGTACGGAAAGTGTTTGATTGTATTTCTTTGCAGTAATCAATAATCTTTCCAAGCTCTTATTTAATAAATATCGATTGGCCGCACCTGTCAAAGCGTCATAATGAGCCAATTTTCTTAATTGCTCTTCTGCATGCTTTCGGTCACTTAAATCTGAAAATACCGCGACATAATGCGAAGTCTTTCCAGAATCATCAATTATTCTGATAATGGAAATCCATTCTGGAAATACTTCTCCATTTTTTCTTTTATTCCAGATTTCTCCTTTCCAAATACCCTTTTCTTTTATTTCTTTCCACATTTCCAAGTAGAACTGTTCATTATGCAAGCCAGATTGAAGCATACTAGGGTTTTTTCCAATAACCTCTTCTTCGGAATAGCCCGTTACAATTTGAAATGCAGGGTTTACCGATAATATTTTTCCCCTAGCATCTGTAATTAGGACACCTTCACTAGTATTTTCAAAAATTTTATTGGTTAATTGAAGATCCACAGTCTTTTTCTTTAAGTCAGTAATATCCTTCATATACACTAAATAATTACTTTTTAAGTTTTCTGAGCTGAAACGGTGGGTTTTCACTCTAGAAATGATATCAGTTCCTTTTTTGTTTCTCGTCCTATATTCTCCTGACCATTTAGGTGTTCTCTTTGCCTTTTCCCAAAAAGATAAAAACTCTGTTGACGAACTAAATAATACCGAAAGGGAATTCCCTATCAATTCTGAATTAGAAAAACCCGTAATCTTTTCAGTGGAACGATTTGTAAATACAATTTCCCCTGTATCTTCAACCATCAATACAGCATCGTCCATTGTTTCAAACACCAAGTTAGCCAAAGAGTCTTTTAGCTCAAGGTCCATATTCATATTATTCTTGGCCACTTTTACTCCTCCATCTTTGTACATGGAAAATGTATGTATTTTTTATATATAATGATAAATTAATTAACACCGTATTTAACAAGAAAATATGACAGATAATCGAAAACGAAACAAAAAGCTCTCCTCACAGAGGAGAGCTTGCTTATTGTTCATTAAGATTATGGTATTTAACGTTCTGTAAGCCATGTTTTGTTCCATCGTACTACAATCGACATAATGTCTCGTACAAAGGTGGTAATCATCTATCTACAGGCTAAAAAGCCTGTCCTCATCCCCGTTCAATTCCGGATGAAAAGGTGCCCCTACCATAATTTGGGTTTCTCGCTCGTGGGGTTTACCGCGTTCCACCCTTCCCATTTCTGGGAAGGCTCCGTCACTGTGGCACTTTTATAGGTATTCATGCCATATCACAAGGACTTAGGCATTTTCCCGGCCGTCAACCAGCTTCCTGGTTGCCCTGGCTTATTGTTTCGCCAGGCACGAACACTACGCGCATCGCAGCGCGTGCGAGCATGGACTTTCCTCTACAGAATTAAATTCTGCAGCGATTACCCGAACGTCAATCACATAACAAAACTTATTATAGTCTCTTTAGAGGACTAATTCAATGGAAAATATCACCAAAACATTTACTCGTAAAGCTTACTACCGAAAACATGTTTTTCAAGATTGGATAATCTTTTAAGAATATCGAAATTTGTTGTACCCGGAGTGGCTGACGGTTGTTGCACTGATGATCGTCTTGTTGTTTCTTCAGATAATCTTTTCAATCTCATGTTTTCTTGCCTTAATTCCTCAATTTCCTGATGGAATAGTTCATAATCTTTTATGATCAAATCAAGGAACTGATCAACATCTTCTTGCTTATATCCTCGCATTGCGGATTTGAATTCTTTTTCAAGAATGTCTTTAGCCGTTAATTTTACTTTATCGGATAGCATTTAGCACACCTCGAACTTTCGCCATTTATCGACTTTTATTTTTATTTTTTCAAAATCATGGGTTTTTGTCAATTTATCTTTATTTGTGAATTTGATCATTTGGTTTCACATCTTAAGTACCTAGTCATAAATAGTATCATATGATTCCGCTTGCTGTTGTAAATCGTAAAAAGTAATTTGGAAAATAGGATAATCCTTCTGCTCTTTATGTTTTTTTGCATCCTCATACGTATAACGAGGTGAACCAGGTCTTTCTTCGTCATACATAATTAACAAGGCATCACTTTTATTCAGTAAAAAATGATTTTTGATCCGTAATTGATGAGGATTTTCGTAGGGCTTTTTCGATATTGAATCCACATAATCCGCTTTACTAATAATCGAATGGTAGTAATCTTGATTTTGTTCATTCCATTTTTGTTCTTGCTTCAAGTATGGGGTTAATACTGCTAATTGAATTTCGGGGTACTCCTTTTTCAATGATAAGACTTCTTCAGCCCCCCATAGCTCCACTCCCATTTGACCGCTAACTAGCACCCATTCAAGACCGTCTTCAATTAAGGGAGTTAAAGATTTTCTTATTGCCTTTTTTATATAGTTTACACCTTCATGATTGTTTTTAAAGATACCCAACTCAAATGATTTGTAACCCGTCAAATAAAGAACTTTTATCAAAATGCAGAGTTCCTCCTTATTGTTACAGGCTGCTCTTTTGTATAATTGTTTTTAGACTAGAATTTAGACTGTTAAATGTTAATATGTAATTATCAAAAAAAGCAAAATCACCCAATAGAACACATTTTCTAGCAATCATACCATATGTAAAGAAAACAAGGGCTAAAAAATTTCAGCCCTTGTATTTATTAACGACAGAACGGTGGTCTTGGTCTTGGTGGACAGTGACCAATCGGTGATACTTGCGGTGGCATACCCGTACAATTTAAATGCTGATTTGAACATTGGTTTACAACAGATTGTGTTTGCGGGAAATAATGTTGGTGTTGGTACACATGGTGATTAACTGTTGTTGTGTGCGTTGGATGAACATGAGGAACAATGTGTTTAATAACATTTTGTTGTACCACATTTTGTGTCGGATGCATTACAGTTGGCATAACTTGTGTTGGTACAGGTCCCATTCCAGCAGGGCTTACCTGTGAAGGCATTTGTCCCATTGGTCCCATTGGTCCCATTCCAGCAGGACTTACTTGTGAAGGCATTTGTCCCATTGGTCCCATTCCAGCAGGACTCACTTGTGTAGGGAATCCACCTGGCTTAGGGCAGTATCCACCCATCATACCAGCGCCGGCTACGTTCGTTGGAACTCCTTTAGGCATATTTTCCATTAGAGTGTCCCCTTTCTTCATAATTTGATTTGTATTACATTAACAAACTATGAATAGGACAACCCAACCGTACTGGACATATGACCCAATTTATAATAAAAAAGTATAAAAACGTTCTTTCATCGTGGAAAATAATACTACAGTTAAACATAGCACGACAAAAAATAAAAACATAATTGTTTTATACATAATAAAAAGACCCCGCTTTATGTAAATTCCATAGTTCTAAAAAATTGTCTTACTCTGCATAATGTCTTAAAAATATTTCTATCTTCAATGCAAAACAAAACTTTCAGATAGTTAGTAAAATTAAAGAAACATCACACAATTCCTCATTTTACATACTTCAACAAGCATCGACAATAAAATTTTTAGAAAAAAATTGAATTTACAAAAAATGAGCGAATGGTCCTGTATTTTTGCCAACATTTAGTTGCTTTTTTTTGATAATCTTTCTTTACGTCTTGTTATTTCCTTTAAATATTTTAGCCGTTTTGTTTCTGACAGATCCTTTGTATTCCTTACACAGTCTAAAGCTCTTGTTGAAAAGTGTTCAGCTAAGTCTATGTTTTTCCCCTTATGTTCGTACCATTTTGCTAATTCTATTGAGGAGTGTATTTTTTCTTGATCCGATCCCACTTCCAATATCTCTTTCCAAAGCGATATTGCATTCTCTGAATCTCCCATTTTTTTATAAAACATGGACAAAGAAAGTTTAGCTGATGTTGTTTTAACATGATGCTGTTCTATCATTTTTTCGTAGGCATTTTTTGCAGCATTATTCTCCCCAACATATGAGAGCCAATTTGCAATTTCTAATGCTTCCTCTCTATTGCCCTTTTCACCATGCTCAAGAATCAAACGAGACAAGTGAATATATAAAGTAATGAGGGAAAGCACATCCCATTCATTATGCTTCATTATTCCAAAAAGCCCCTCGGGATCTTGTCTATCAACGAAATCAAAATATATTAATGGCGCTAAGTATCCAGGTAAATCATCTATCCTTTCGATTTGAAGCAATTCTTTTTCAACGTTTGCAAGCTTGACCCTCTCTAGCTTTCCTTTCCAAAACCGTCTAGATGCATGGTACAAATCAAAATGACCAAATGAAGGTAACCTAGGAACATGTTCTTTAATCAAGGTATGTTGTGTTTTAACTTGCGGCCAATCAAAGGCCTTGCCATTATAAGTAACTAAGCTGTGATAATCTACACTCTCTAAAAAGCTCGAGTAAAATGCTACTTCATTTCCTGGCTTAGGAAGGACATGTTGTCTGACTACTACTTCTTTATTATCTATAAAGGCATAGCCTAATAAGAAAATAGAGGTACCTGCTCCTCCACCTAAGCCTGTCGTCTCTGTATCAAAAAAGAACAACTGATCATGAGCAATCCCGCTAGAGGATAAAGGGTGCTGTAAATTGCTTTTATTCCAATGGTTTACTACCTTTTCTAATTCTTGAAAAGTATAGAGACCGTGCTGATGAGTAATTGGATATCGTATTTCCCTAATTAAGCAGTATTGATTTTTATGCCAATACACAGATGTTTGATTTTCTTTCCATTTTGACAGATAAGGGATTTCAAATGGACTATGATCATCACTTTCTTTGTGTATTACTGCAGCCATAGATTTTGTAGAGCTTTCATCACTTACCGAGAGATGAGCTTTCATTCGATTCAATTTATTCTTTAAAGACAATGAGTTCACTTCCCTTCTGGCTAGGATGTTATTTCAGCTTTTTCGCATTAAGTATAAGTCTAGAGGAAAGATTGTAACAACCGAAGGCTATCTTTCTTTGTTGTAGCTGAACCACTATCCGTACCTATGCATGAAGGACACCCAGTTTCACAAGGGCAGTACTTTATCAATTTCAGTGTTTTTTGTAAAATATCTACATTATTTTCGAACACCTTTTCACTTAAGCCGATTCCACCTGGGTAGCGGTCGTAAATGAATATAGAAGGTAATTCATTATGCGAAGCTTTTACCTGCGGATACACGTGAATATCATGAGGATCACACATTACTGAAAGAGCTATGACATAATTCAATGCATTGGAAGCACCGATTAAACCCTCTTCTAATCTTGAGTCTTCCCATTTAGGAATAGATTTTAAAGAAAGAATCGTTGAGGATGTGTGTAGCTCTTCTTCTGGCAGAGTTATAGGTCCAGAACCTATATTTTCGTGAGTTTCAAACTTGATTTTTTTAAAGATAGTGGCCATTGCTCGCACTGAAACATCACCATATGAAACAAGCGATTCGTTGGATTCTTTTTCCTTATCAATCTCTAAGACGGATAAAGAAACGGCTAGGTTAGCATCTGTATAATAATCAACATTCACTTCTCGTACATACGCTTTTTTTTCATCCCAATCCAAGTATTCTACCTGAAACTGGATACCTTGGTGTAAGTAAATCGCTTCATCATGGAGTAAAGTCATAGCGCTAAATCGATCCATCTCTCCAATGACTTTGTTATTGGGTGATGCTGTTTGATCAATAATGACGACATTCTCCTGCGACGCTGAACGAAGGCTTACATTGTGAGCTGGAAAAGCATCATTCATCCAATACCATTTGTCACCGTTCTGGACGAGAACTCGTTCCTCAACTAAAAATTCAAGGATATCTTCAATATCCATTCCACCAAAAGATTCTTCCTGGCTAAAAGGAAGTTCATAAGCCGCGCATTTAATATGATCTACTAAGATAACAAGATTATCTGGATTAATCCTTGCAGACTCTGGATTGCTATTAAAGAAATAATCAGGATTTTGGATAATATATTGATCTAATGCATTGGAGCTTCCTACTAAGACAATCAAAGCTTCACCGTGCCTTCTTCCAGCTCGTCCTGCTTGCTGCCAAGCACTAGCAATAGAACCTGGGTAACCCGTCATGATGCAAACCTGCAATTGGCCAATATCCACACCTAATTCTAATGCATTTGTGCTTACAACACCGTATATACTACCCTCACGCAATCCCTTTTCAATCTCCCTACGTTGCTTAGGAAGATATCCACCTCGATATCCTCTAATAGATTTCGGCCCGAGTTCATTTGCCACTATACCTTGTAAATAAGTTAATAGTATTTCAACCCTCACACGACTTCGTGCAAAGATTATGGTTTGAATTCTATTCTTTAGGAATTCCATTGCCAATGTTTTGGCTTCTAAAACTGCACTCCTACGAATGTTCAATGGTTTGTTCACAACTGGAGGATTATAAAAAACAAAATGTTTCTTTCCTCTTGGAGCACCATTATTATCAATGAGATATACATCTTTTTCTGTAATTTGCTCTGCAAGCTCTTTCGGGTTGGCAATAGTAGCTGAAGTGCAAATAAAAATTGGATCACTTCCGTAAAATTTGCAAATGCGCTTTAATCGTCGAATCACATTTGCAGTATGGCTACCGAATACTCCTCTATAGATATGTAGTTCATCAATCACCACATATTTCAAATTTTCAAATAGCGAAACCCATTTAGTATGGTGTGGCAAAATTCCTGAGTGAAGCATATCTGGATTAGTTATAACAATATGGCCTGCTTTTCGAATTTTTTGTCTTATATTAGAAGGGGTATCACCGTCGTATGTATAACTATTAATTTCGGCATCCATTTCATCGATCATTTCATGCAATTCACTTTTTTGGTCATAACTCAATGCCTTCGTTGGAAATATGTATAATGCCCTTGACCGTGAATCATCTAAAATGCTTTGAAGAACAGGTAGATTATAGCAAAGTGTTTTACCTGATGCTGTTGGAGTAACTGCTACCATACTTTTGCCCGCAGAAGCTGTTTCAAATGCAGATGCCTGATGGGTATATAACTCATTGATTCCTCTTTTAATAAGCGCTTGTTTAAGTTTAACGTGCATTCCTTTAGGAAAAGATTCAGTCCGTGCCGCTTTCTCTTCCATGGTATGCCAATGAACAATTGAATCTTTAAAATCAGGGTGTGACTTTAAGTTCTTTATCATTTCTGACAAGTCTTTTTTTATTCTCATTTCGCTTCACCTCATTATTCCTATTGTAGCGAATGAACGTTCGGATAAAAAGAGGAAATACTGGAAATTCAACAGAATTATCATTCATTCTTTTGTCATTTGATTAATACGAGAGATAACTTCATGTCAACCTGAATGGGAGTCGACCTTGGTTACCAAAATCAAGTAAAACTTCAAAAGAAAAATCTGCATAGAAAAAGAGACCCATCCATGAAGAGTCCCTATTTCCTCCTATCAAATTATAGAGATAACATTGCTTTCATATCTTCTTGTGCATCCCCGATTAGCTGAAGGTTAAAGTTATCTTGCAATACTTTTAATACACCTTCAGAGATAAATTCAGGTGGCTTCGGACCAATTCGAATATCTTGAATTCCTAAACTGAATAATCCTAATAATATAGCGACCGCCTTTTGTTCAAACCAAGAAAGTACAATGCTAACAGGCAGTTCATGGACAGAACAACCGAAGGCATCAGCTAGTGCGGCTGCAATTTTAATTGTTGATATTGAATTGTTACATTGGCCGAGGTCAATATATCGAGGAATATTTGTGCCGGGCACAACTCCATAATCTATATCATTGAATCGATATTTTCCACATGATGTAGTCAAAATGACCGCTTCAGGTGGAAGACTCGTTGCCAATTCACGATAGTATTCGCCACCTTTTCCAGGAGCATCGCAGCCAGCGATTACGAAGAAACGCTTAATTTTACCTGCTTTAACAGCATCAATCACTTCAGGGGCAATGCCTAGCACCGTATTATGGTGAAAGCCAGTTAGTAATGTCTCATCTGACTCCATCCTTGCTTCTGGAAGTTCCAATGCTTTAGTTATTAAAGGGGTGAAATCATCGTTTTCAATTTTCACAACGCCTTCAAGCCCTGCAACTTCATAAGAGAAGAAGCGGTCACTATAGGAACCCTTTATAGGCATTACACAATTAGTGGTTGCCAATATTGCACCTGGGAATTTTTCAAACAAACGACGCTGATCAAACCAAGCTTTACCGATATTTCCTTTTAAATGTGAGAATTTTTTCAGAGCAGGATATCCATGTGCTGGTAACATTTCAGAATGAGTATATACGTTTATCCCTTTTCCTTCGGTTTGTATGAGCAATTGCTCTAAGGCAAAGAGGTTGTGTCCGGTAACCACAATACATTTCCCTTCAATTTTGTTTTGTGATACACGAATTGGTTCTGGGATACCAAGACGTTCGGTATGCGCTTGGTCGAGCAATTCCATCACCCTTAATGCGGATGTTCCGACTTTCATAGCCATATCTATATGTTCTTGAACATTAAAATTTGAGTTGGTAAGTGTCATGTATAATGCTTCGTGAGTAACTTTATCCACGAATGGGTCAGTATAACCCAATTGTGATGCATGATTTCGATATGCTGCAATTCCCTTCAAAGCAAATATGATAGTATCCTGCAAACTTGAAATCGTTTCATCTTTCCCACACACTCCGATGATCTGACATCCTCCAGATGGCGTCTGTTCACATTGATGACAAAACATACAATCCCCTCGCTTTTCATTTGATAATTTAAGCTTACAGGATATTCTGGAAGATTCATGTGATGTACATCACATTTTTATAGAGTTCACAAATCGTTCATAGTTGTTATCCATTAAAGACTGAACAGGAACCTTCACTTCTCATCATGC
The DNA here is from genome assembly GCF_003073175.1 of Peribacillus acanthi. Taxonomy (GTDB): domain Bacteria; phylum Bacillota; class Bacilli; order Bacillales; family DSM-1321; genus Bacillus_BN; species Bacillus_BN acanthi. The sequence continues at coordinate 80,265 of NZ_QBBX01000011.1, read as the reverse complement.
ATATGATTGTATTGTATCGGGCTTTTGCCTATCAGTGAGAAAGGAGTTTCAATGATGACCCATAAAAATGATGAGCAAAATGGCATAGCAAAACGCGATAAGAAAGACGTTTTTTCGGAATGGATGAACACCATCGACGGTCTTTTTGGCGAAAAGCCAATCAATGGTATTTTACAATCTATGGATTCCTTTTTCTCGAATGCTTCATTATCAAGAGGCCTTCCAATTAAGTTTGCAGAAAATCAAAATGAATACTTGATAACCGCAGAGTTACCCGGAGTTAAAAAAAGTCAAATCGAAATTGAGTGCTTTGATCAAGCTTTATTTATTACCGTTCACCAAAAAGAAATGATTCAAGAAAAAAATATGGAAAAAGGGACCTTATTTAGTAAGTCCTCATCCCAAACCCTATCTAGGTCCATTTCCTTCCCTAAACCGATCTTGTCAAACAAAATAAAGGCTAAACACGAAGATGGAATTTTAGAAATAACGATTCCTAAACAAAAAGGGACAGTCATTGATTTATAGGATTTACATGATTAGAAAACTTGGCTAACGTCAAGCCTAAAGCGCAGGCGTTTGCCTGTTTGCACTTATACAATACTCCTAAAATTGGCCACTATATCAACTTATTTCTTAGCTGCCTATTTATACTTTTATAAAGAAGAAAAACAAATAGGATGTCTGAAATGTCATAAAGGTCATTTCAGACATCCTATCTTTTTTTAAACTGCAGTGGTTTTAAAGAAACTTCCAAGTCCTTTGAACATACCCGATACTTGATTGACTGTCCCCATCATTTGTCCCGCAGTATTCATCATTTTATTAATATCAATAGAACCGTCTTGCGTTTTAAATTGGTTCATAATAGATTGAATACCTGATGGCTGTTGTTTTTGCATAAAGCTTTTTTTCGGATAGGGATTTGGATATTGCATACCTGGATTATTTATTTGTTCAGGGTGTTGTTGTAACGGATTGGCAAATAAATTTTGCGTATGTTTTGGACCATATCCCATTTGTGGTTGTGGAGTATGAGCAAATTGCTGGTGCATATATGGGTTAGGAATGTTTACTCCGAAGTTTGGCTGGACAGGCATGGGTTGTTGAACCTGTTGACCGCCTTGGGGTGTAAAAGGTTGAATAGCATTTGGATAATGGCCAGGATAACCATTTCCTATAAATCCTGCACTTTCGTGTGGAAACCCATTCTGAAATTGATCGTACCCTACCACACCATGTTGCTGGAAAATTGGAGTTGGATGATAATGACTGTTAGACTCCATATTTTGTTGCATCATAGGATGATTCAAGGTAAAACCAGAGTATTCCTGAGGTGCATAAGAATAGGGAAGGTTTCTTTGATCTTGCACCTGCCGAGGATGGATCTGAAACATCATTTTCCCTTCTTTCCTTCATAGAGATAGATGATATTACTATATGTAGGCAAATAAAAAAAGTGAATGTCCTTCCATTCACTCTTCAAGAAACCTTATTCTGTTTAGAATCAACGTTTTCCTTTCGTATGGAAATTACACACGCGTGGAATTTGCGACCTTATTTAAATGGAATGTAACCGATTGATAATGATCGATGAATCTTTTATAACTGGTTTTCCTATCAAAAGAACTCACTGCCACATTATTTAAATTATCTATGGTTTGTATGATTCCACTCATATTTGTGTATCTTGGTTGTTCTTTTTTTATCCAGTTTTGAGAAAGCTCTTCCCATTCTTTTGCTAAATGGTACACCTTATCACAAAAAGGTTTAATATCAGAGTAAAAGTCAAATTTCAACTCTAAATTATTCCGTACTGACTCGTATCTATTCATGCATTCATTTGCATATTGAAGTAGCTCTATTGTCGTCTCATGTAATGATTTATATGTCACCAGCCATCAACAATCCCTTCTATGTGTATGAAACAAGTATAAAGAATCTGTTAATAGCTGTAAATATTCTAGTAACCTAGTTTAGGCTGGATTTGAATGGTAGGATTTGCGCTTCTCTTCCTTTTTTTCGTGTTTTGCTGTTCGCTAATTCGATATCTTCTCTCAGAAGCTTGCAGATTGTGTTCTAACTTCATAATCATAGACTGTTGATGATTAATAAATCGATTTTGCTCATTTTTCACCCCATCAGAAATAGCAACTTCCAATGCATCAAGCTGTAATGAAATTCCTTCTAACATATTTATGATTTCTTGTTTACCGATTCTTTGATTCATATTATTTCCTCCTAATTATCATTGTATATAGTATTTCTCCCTGTCTTTTCTATCACCTTCCACACTGACAAAACTAGAAGTAAATCGCCAAAGAAAGTGTCTAACTGTCATATTTCGCAATAGATTCGACAACCCCAAAAAACGTATGCTCTTAAAAGAAAAGGGTCAACTAAGTACCGACTCTTCCTGTGCGTTGTAGCGATACATCCATTAAAAATTCGAAAGCCAATACTTTGTAAACCTTGTATACAATACTCTTGTCTTGAAACAATAAAGAGAGAGGAGGTGAATGAAATGGCGAAGAATCAAAATGACAAAAACAAACAACCTAAAAAGAATGATGCGGAAACAAAAGCAGCATATGGAAATCCAAAATTGTCAGGACCTAACCGACCTTCTACATAAAAAAAGAATTACTAGAGACAAAAGGAATCGAGAGTACACTCTCCTGATCCCTTTTGTTTTTTTAATATAAGCTGTAGGTGAAAAAAGTTTATTTCCACATCAGGTGCTTGCTTTTCTGAAACCGATCCCCCGGGTGTGGAAATCATCTTGCTTGGTTCTTAGTACCCTTCTTTGGTAAAAGAAAAAAACTGTAGACAAACTCGAAAATGTTCGAGTTTATCTACAATCTTGGACTGATTAACAATTAATCACTTTTTTTAAATAGATTTTCAATTGATAATAGAGCTTGAAGTTGTAGTTGTTTCTTTCGATACCAATCATTCAATAAGATCGTTTCGTTAAAAGTTGGTGGTGCATACCATCTTTTTTTTATTTTTTTTCCTTTGTCCCATATGTTGATTTGTGTATTTGAATGGGTAATGATAGGAAACGTGGTTCTAAGGAAGGGCGTCGTCCTCCTTTTTTTGTATGAAAAGTATTGCTCGTAATCCATTCTTGATCCAGTGTGCTCTGTATGTAATGAAAACTTATAGAATAATGGGAATAATTCTTGATTGAATAGAATAGAAGCCAATCTCTTCCCTAACTCAATTCGACAATCTAGTTTTCTAAACTTCGAAACACTTGCACCATATATATCTCCATTCAGTGTTGGAAAAATGACTGTACTAAAATGAAAATAATCTTGAATTCCAAATACAAAAGAATGAAAAACATTTTTGTTTAAATTCCGATGTTCAATTACTGGTTCTTGGATGACATTTTGTTCATTAATTATAAGAGATATCATCAGTCGCTTTTCATCTTGCTTTTCCCAAAATGTCTTCCATTCACTAATAATAAATTCTGAATTATGGAAATAAACACCCAGATGAAACAAAGGGATACCTAACTTCGTCGAATAATGATAGAGCAATAACTGTGGGAATACATCTTGAAAAATGAGCCAGTTTGCACGCTCATAAGTCATAAAAAGTGTATGTCTAAAATCTGTCGGGAGAACTTTAGGGAACCATTCACCTTCTAAATCACACATATTATAGCCTGCATTTCTTGACACCATACTCGCTAAAAAAGACCATTGTACTTCAGGGTGAAGATTAAAATAGTTTGCATAGGCCTTTGTTCTTGATATATTATCTCTATTCCATTTTGATGTGATTTTTCTTATCGTATGTATGAGTGATTTTTCATTAGTGGTTTGATGAAACGGTCCTAAATCAAGCACTTCCTCACCTTCTAAATGTAAGAAATAAATGATATTATCAGTTTTTCTATTAGGATTCATTGATATGTAATGTTTTATTCTACATTTCCTTTTCTTTTCTGTTATCATAGATGAGTGGTCAAGGAGGGAATCAATTGGCTATACACTATCCGAATGGTAAGAAGTTTATTGCAAAACCATCCACTTCAAACCGTGATGCACCTTCGTTAAAAAAACCAAGTTATTCTAATCGCGGAATGACATTGGAAGAAGATATTAACGTAAGTAACGACTTTTACCTGGCAAACGGGATTGCAGTGATTCATAAGAAGCCGACACCTATACAAATTGTAGATGTTCATTATCCCAAACGGAGTGCTGCTGTCATTAAGGAAGCTTATTTCAAACAGGCATCCACTACAGATTACAATGGTGTCTATAAAGGGAAATATATAGACTTCGAAGCAAAAGAGACACAAAATCGTACTTCATTTCCTTTAAAGAATTTTCATGAGCATCAAATCAATCATATGGAGCAAGTCCTAAAACAAGATGGTATTTCATTTATTATTCTATGTTTTTCCGAAGATGCAGAAATATACCTCATGAAAGCAACCGATTTAATCCATTTTTGGAATCGGATGAAGTCTGGTGGGAGAAAATCAATAACAAAGGAAGAAATTATCGACACATGCATTCCGATTTCGATTGGATTTCAACCTAGAATTCATTATCTTGCCGCGGTCGATCAATTGATGATGGACTAAGGATAAGATTATCGTGCAATAAGAAAGGTAGGTAACCTTTAAATGTCTGAACAATATAAAACAAGAGAAGAAAAACGCAAACAGGCACAAGGTAAAAAAGGAAAGAAAAAACAGCAAACAGGACTTATTAAAAAGATTTTTTTAAGCTTAATTGCTTTAGCTATTGTTGGAATGGTAATAGGAGTTGGTACATTTGCCTTTTTCATTAGCGATGCTCCTAAAGTGAATGAAGCTGCCTTAAAAGATCCTTTATCAACTAAGGTTTTAGACAGAAACGATAAAGTAGTTTTTGAGCTAGGAAAAGAAAATCGCGAATACGTACCTTTTAATGAAATTCCCAAAACGGTGGAAGAAGCATTCCTAGCTACTGAAGACGTTCGTTTCTACGAACATCATGGGGTAGATATATTACGTTTAGGAAGTGCTGTGATTGCCAACGTGACTCAAGGTTTTGGATCACAAGGTGCAAGTACTATCACTCAACAATTAGTAAAACGTTCATACTTAACACCAGAAAAAACACTAAAAAGGAAAGCACAAGAGCTTTGGTTATCTTTCCAAATCGAGCAAAAATATACAAAAGAAGAAATATTCGAAATGTATGTAAATAAGATTTACTTTGGAGAAGGTGCATATGGGGTCGCTACAGCCTCTAAAATGTACTTCGGTAAAGAGTTAAATGAACTTACGCTTGATGAAGCTGCATTATTGGCTGGGCTACCACAAAGTCCAAACAATTACAGCCCTTTTGATAACCCAGAACGTGGTAAAAAGCGTCGTGATATCGTATTAATGCTTATGAATAAGCATGGGTTTATCAGTAAGGAAGAAATGGAGAAAGCGCAGAGCACAAAAATTGACACTGCTCTAATAAAAGAAGAAAAACGAGAAAAAGATACTGCACCATACGATGCTTTTATTGATCAAATCATTGATGAAGTGGAAGACATCGGAAAAGATTTAAATATTTTTACAGATGGTCTAGAAATTCATACTACTCTTGATACAAATGCACAAGAGTATGTATATAAAATGCTGAATTCTGATGAAATCATCAACTATCCTAGTGAAGAATTCCAAGCAGGATTAACTGTTTTAGATACTAAAACAGGTGAAATTCTTGCTATCGGTGGTGGACGAAATCAAAAGGTTAAACGTGGTTTCAACTTTGCTACAGACCTTAAAAGACAGCCAGGTTCAACCATTAAACCGATTTTAGATTATGGTCCTGCTGTTGAATATTTGAAATGGTCCACCTATGAACAAATTATCGACGAACCTTATACGTATTCAGATGGAACAAAGATTAATAACTATAATAAAAAACACATCGGTCAAGTATCTGCTCGTGATGCTTTGGCTAAGTCATTGAATATTCCTGCATTGAAGGCTATGCATGCAGTGGGTAAAGATAAAGCAAGAAATTTTGGTGTTAAATTGGGTCTTCCTCTAAAAGAAGATATGTATGAGTCCAATGCCATCGGTGGTGGAGACTTAATCTCCCCTATGCAGCTTGCAGGTGCATACAGTGCTTTTGGTAATAATGGTATATATACTAAGCCACATGCAGTCCGAAAAATTGTCTTTAAAGATAAAAACACCGAGATTACTACAAAACCTAAGCAAGAAGTTGTTATGAAGGACTATACTGCGTTCATGGTCACGGATATGTTAAAGTCAGTTGTAAAATACGGTACCGGACGCGCTGCAAATGTTTCAGGTCTGCCACTTGCAGGAAAGACTGGGACAACAAACTATTCTGCTGATGAGAAGGAAAAGTGGGATATTCCAAGCGGAGCTGCAAAAGATGCATGGTTTGCAGGCTACACTACAAACTTCACGATAGCAGTATGGAATGGGTACTCCGATCAAAAAGAATATTTGGGGAACGATTCGCAACAGCTTGCTAAAAAAATGTTTAAGAATGTTATGGGTCACCTATCTCAAGACGTTAAAACGAAGGATTTCAAAAAGCCTTCCTCTGTAAAAAAAGTGAGCGTTGAAAAAGGAAGCAACCCTCCAAGACTTCCAAGCGAATTCACTCCAAAGGATATGATTGTGACGGAGTATTTTGTAAAAGGAACAGAACCAACTAAGGTATCAGAAACCTTTGATAAATTGGATGCTCCTCAGGATTTAAAAGCTTCCTATCAAGAAGCTACTAATGAAATCATGTTGGAATGGAAGTATCCACAAGAAACTGGAGATGAGGATGAAACAAACCTCACAAAACCTACTTTCGAAGTTAAATACAGTCTTGATGAAGGACCTGAAAAAGTACTTTCATTAACTGAGGATATGGCATTAAGACTGTTAAGTCCAGTGGGTGGTGGAACTTATACGTTTAAGGTCACTGCAATCGTAGGAGACCAAAAGAGTGATCCAGCAACTACGACAATAACTATACCTGATCCAATGACAGAAGCTGAGGATCAATGGGATGAAGGACAACAAGATGGAGATGTTGGTGAAGGTGATGATGGTGAGGGAGCTACCGATGGCTTCCCTGGAACACTTCCTGGCACAACCCCTCCTGGTAATGGTAATGGTAATGGAAGCGGTGGAAATAATGGCCAGGATGGTAACGACGATGAAGGTGATGATGATGTCAGTGTCATACCAAATGGCTCATCAGACAGTAATGCTTCCATATCAAGTACAGATGAAAGCTAATAGAAAAAACGTCTAAGCATTATGCTTAGACGTTTTTTCGTTTATTAAGAATTATACTTTTATGATAAATTTTGGTTAGTTCGTCCATTAATTCTGATAGTTGTATAAATGAGTGAAACAATTTTGGTCTTGAAAGTATGAAGTTCATTCTTTCACTAAAATTTATCGGTTTATAAGTAAAGGATTCAGCCATTGCTTGCCAATTCTTTAAACTTACAGGTTGTTTGTTCGTCCAAAATAATATGGAAAAACAACATGCAATCCCCTTCTTCATTAATGGGAGAAGCAATTCAAAGTCACGCTTTTGAAATGAAGCATGTAAGCTCTTATAATAGGATTGCCATTGTTCTAATAATAGTTCTATTGAGGATGCCGACTCCCATGGTTTAAATGCTTCTACAACCCTCATGGAATGATACAATTCATAAAGAAAGCTTGTAGGATCATAGTTTACATCCATTTCTTCTAATTCAAAGATATTCAAATGTAATTCTGATTTTTCGCCCCAGAAAAAAGGATGGAATAGTTCGTGTTCATCCGTTATCTTAACGATTAGCTGCTCCATGATCCACCTTGCCTTTTAATCTTTTTTTACCTTCTCGGCATAAATCAAGTAAAGGACAAGTTTCACATTGAGGATTTTGGGCCTTACAGTGGTATCGTCCAAAAAATATCATTCTGTGGTGGCTTACAGACCATTCTTCCATCGGAATTTTTTTCATCAATGTTTTTTCGACTTCTAATACACTATCTTTCCAGCGACAAAAACCTAATCGTTTCGACACCCTCTCAACATGAGTATCGACCGCTATTGCTGGCACACCGAATGCGACAGAAACAACCACGTTGGCTGTTTTCCGACCTACTCCAGGCAATTTAGTCAGTTCATCACGATCTTTTGGAACTTGTCCTCCATATTCATGCTTGACCAATTGACATAGCTTTTGGATGTTTTTCGCCTTATTTCTATATAACCCAATTGAACGGATATCATTTTGCAATTCTTCTAACGTTACAGCTAAATAGTCTTCAGGTGTTTTGTATTTTTCAAAAAGATTTTTGGTCACCTTATTTACTAATGCATCTGTACATTGTGCAGATAAAGCCACTGCGATAACTAATTCAAATGGATTGGAATGATTTAATTCACAATGAGCCTCTGGAAACATTTCAGCCATACTATCCAAGCATATTCGAACTTGAGATTTATTTAGCATCGTACTTCTCCACCTTATTTTTCGAGCCAGTTATAAAAAGGAACGTGCTGGATTTGCTCTTCTTTCTTCTCTCTTTTTTGATACGTTCTAAATTTTTGAGAATACTCTACAGCTTGTTCTTCAGTCTTAATTCCATTTCTCTTCCACTCGAACAAGATTCTATCTATATATCTGAAATTTAATTTACCTGATATTACAGCTTCTCTTAATGCGGCTTTTATAACACTATGATTTTCATGCTCATCCATCCACATACTTAAACTCTCACATTCAAATGGAGACAATGCTCTACCAAACTCTTTTTCAAATATTGTATATAGACTTTCTTCCGATTGTAATCTCGTCACATTTTTTAATTTATTTCGCTCTAGTAAGAAAAACTGCATCATTTTTTCTTGTAAAGGCATTAATGAGTATTTTTCTCCTAAAATAGACGTGTCTGACATTTCCTCAAGAATTTCAACAAAACCTTGTTGGACCAGCCTTCTTAATATATTTAAACAATCGAAAGGAGAAACCGACATACGTTCGGCAATTTCATCTGGAGTGGGAAAATCATTCCCTTGATCGTGGAAAAATTGTAAGTGTAATAATAGAAGCATCTCCTTTTCATTTAAACCCATTTTCGAATAATGAGTCAAAAGAAAAGAAGGAATTGTAAAATTACCTTCTTTGTTCCAAGCTAATAAATCTTCATAGGACATTAACAGACACCTCTTTCATTCTAGTATATCATGAAATGATGAGGGATAAAGTAGTTGACAAAAACTTACATGAGTTGGCATTAACATTGCTATCTAATAATTCAACCTCATGGTATAAAAGCTTCCCGCTCCGTTAAATTTAAATATTAGAAGGAAAAAAGAGCTGTTACTTTTCAGCTCTTTTTCCATTTGGCTCAACAGCCTATTTTTATATTCTTACCTCATTATGGGTATAGACGGTTTAATAAACGTGGGAACGGAATAGTTTCACGAACATGTTCTACTCCACTAATCCATGCAACAGTTCTTTCTAACCCTAAACCGAAGCCTGAGTGAGGAACTGAACCGTATTGGCGTAATTGTAAATACCACTTATAAGCGTCCATACCTAAGTTGTGCTTTTCTAGGTTTTCTTTTAGTAATTCTGCATCATGGATACGTTCTGACCCACCAATGATTTCTCCATATCCTTCTGGAGCGATCATATCTGCACAAAGAACCACATCATCACGGTCTGGTGCAGGCTGCATGTAGAATGGCTTCAACGTTTTTGGATAGTGAGTGATGAACACTGGTTTATCGTAAGCCTCTGCGATAGCCGTTTCATGTGGAGCACCGAAGTCATCTCCCCATTCAATGTCATCAAATCCTTTTTCTTTTAAGAACTTAATGGCATCATCATAAGAAATACGAGGGAACGGCGCCTTAATATTTTCTAACTTGGACACATCTCGACCTAGAGTATTTAGTTCAAGCTTACAATTATTCAATACGGATTGCACAATGTAAGAAACATATTGTTCTTGAACGACTAAATTGTCTTCGAATTGATAAAATGCCATTTCTGGTTCAATCATCCAGAATTCAATCAAGTGGCGACGTGTTTTAGATTTTTCTGCACGGAATGTTGGTCCGAAGGAAAATACCTTTCCTAACGCCATAGCTGCTGCTTCCATGTATAATTGTCCGCTTTGTGATAAATAAGCATCTTCATCGAAGTATTTCGTTGCAAATAATTCCGTTGTCCCTTCAGGAGCACTTCCTGTCAAGATAGGTGGGTCAACCTTTACAAAACCTTCTTTATTAAAGAACTCATAAGTTGCACGAATTACTTCGTTACGAATTTTCATTACAGCATGCTGACGCTTAGAACGAAGCCATAAATGACGGTGGTCCATCAAGAATTCTGTGCCGTGTTCTTTAGGAGTGATTGGATAATCCACTGATTCATGAATTACTTCAACATTCGTGACTTGCAGTTCATATCCGAACGGAGAACGCTCGTCTGCACGAACTGTACCTGTTACATAAACAGAAGATTCTTGTGTGACAGATTTCGATACTACAAAAACATCTTCTGGTACTTCAGCCTTAACGACTACACCTTGAATGAAGCCTGTTCCATCACGAAGCTGTAAAAATGCGATTTTACCGCTTGAACGTTTATTTGCAATCCAGCAGCCAATTGTGACTTGCTGATCGATAAATTTATGTACTTGAGAAATTGTTGTTTTCAATGCTACGTTCCCTCCAAAAAATAAACCATATCAATTACTATAATCTTTACTATTATACATTCACCTTTAAATACAAGCAATGAGTATAAAAATGGGTGACTCTATACTTAGTATCTGACCCCACAAATTTAATAAAAAAAATATTAAAAATTAAAACGGATATTCTTCAGGCTCATTTCGAAGAGAATGTTGTATTTAGACAATAACGTTTGACCGTTGATTTTGCGCTCCTGGCACTTGCTTTCCGCGGGGAGGGTGAGAGCCTCCTCGGCGTAAACGCCTGTGGGGTCTCCCACTTCCCTCTACTTCCCGCAGGAGTCAAGTGCCCTCCGCTACAATCAACTCAAATTGTTAAAGGTAAATTACAGACAACGCAACAAATTTTAAGAAAAATAACCATTTTTTATTTTGTAGTAGGCAGAATCTATGAGTCACCCTCAGTTAGATAAACCTTACATTATTTAGAAACTGATTTCGTCTCAACAAAGTGATGGATTCGTTCCACTGCTTTTTCTAATGCATCCAGTGATGTTGCATATGAAAGACGAATATTATCTGCCGAACCAAAACCTGACCCAGGAATAACCGCAACCATCGCTTCCTCAAGCAATGCAGTCGAAAAATCATCAACGTTATCAAACCCTGTCATTTGGGCTGCATCCTTAGCGTTCGGAAATAGATAAAATGCACCCTGTGGTTTTAAACAAGTAATACCAGGGATGGCTACTAATTTGTCATAGATAATATTTAATCTTTCTTCAAATGCTATTCTCATTTCTTCAACTGCGTCTTGTGGCCCTTCGTAAGCAGCAATTGCTCCGTATTGTGCAGTCGTAGTTGGGTTTGAAGTACTATGGCTCGCGAGATTTGTCATAGCATCAATGATTTCTTGGTTCCCAACAGCATAACCAATTCTCCAACCAGTCATGGAATGAGATTTTGAAACTCCATTAATGATAATGGTACGTACCTTTAAATCCTCAGAAAGCTGAGCAATTGAAACGTGTTTATTTTCGCCATAAATTAGTTTTTCATAAATCTCGTCAGAAACAATTAATAAGTCATGCTTGATGCAGACCTCGCCAATTTCAGCTAATTCTGATTCTGTATATAGCATCCCAGTTGGATTACTTGGAGAGTTGATGATAATAGCTTTTGTACGATTTGTTACAGATTCTTCAATCTGTTGAGGAGTAATCTTAAATTGATTCTCTTCTTTTCCCTCAATATAAACCGGGATTCCTTCAGCCAACTTTACTTGCTCTGGATAACTTACCCAATATGGAATAGGAACAAGTACTTCATCACCTTCATCGAGAATAGCTTGGAAAAGAGTATAAAGTGAATGCTTTGCACCAGATCCAATAGTTACTTGAGAGGGTTTATAGTCTAAACCCTGGTCTCTTTTCAGTTTATTGACAATCGCTTGTTTTAATTGCGGCAATCCAGCTGAAGGAGTATATTTCGTCTGTCCTTCAACCATAGATTTAAAAGCAGCGTCAATAATATGCTGAGGAGTATTGAAATCTGGCTCCCCTGCCCCTAAACCAATCACATCAAATCCTTGTGACTTTAATTCTTTTGCTTTAGCTGTAATGGCTAAAGTAGAAGATGGTGTCAATGCAGCCACTCTTTTTGAAAGTTTCATGAAATGATCCCCCTAATCCTATATGCTTCGATAAAATTTTAACCATTCTCCAGTACGGAAATCAAAGTAATAATAATTAAAACGGCCCTTATTATCCTTAAAGGTTACTTCCCAAAGCGGTGTATCCTTTTCCATTCCAGGCTTTATCGCAATGATTTCATATGGATTTAATTCTTTATTAACTATTCTTACGATATCTTCCTTTGATTTGCCATAGGAATTAAAACGAATGGTTATTTCTTTTTTCTTATCTTCAGGGATCCAGACGGTTTTTTCCTTACCGTTTTTATCGATTCCCTGTACCACATAGTATGTTTCCATGCCGTTATAGAGATGGAATTGTTTTATCTCGACAAGCTCTCCGTCTTTTTTAGCAATTGATACGGCATGTTCATAACGTTCTTTTTTAACATTTATGCCTTGGATATAACTGTTCAATATTAACGCGCCTATCAAAAATACAGCTATTCCTATAAAAACCAACCATTTTTTCACTTTATTCACACTTTCTATGTACGGTAAATCGTAAAAATCGCTTTTTCTTTATCTTCTTGATCTAATGCAAGTCCAAACATTAAATCCCGATCCTTCAAGGTACGATTTAACGCATCGACAACCTTATATAAATCAGGGGTATTTTGAATCTTCACTGTTGAAATTACTTCAATTTTGCTTTCCATATTGACCTCCTGAGGCAGAAGAATTTGTTAATCATAGACAGCCTATGTACGACTCATACTATTTGTACAATGATTCTTTCTCACATCATTATAACAGGTTGAAAAGCGTTAGGATAATGTTTACCCAAATTTTCAACCTAGTAAGTAGCTTTTGGTATACCACTAATTAATAGTTCTAATTCACACACACTGTTGGCAGCTCTAGAGCTGCTTTTTTTTGTTAAACTCTGTTTAATTTACCTGTTGATTTTCATTCCAGATGCTTGCTTTTTCGGTGGGTGTTCGCCGAGCATGTAGCGCTAATCCCCCAGGAGTAAACGTCTTCCACTCCACTTCAATCAAAAAATAGCGGGACTTTAACATAGTTTTTATTAGAGACATTATATAATTTAGTACTGTGGATCATTAACAGAGCCATTCATTGATAATTTCTACCATCTCATCCTTATTTACTTCTTGCAGATTGATTTTTGGAATGGATTTAATAAAGGATTTACCGTATTCAGTTGTAATGATTCTCCTATCTAATACAATTAACAGTCCTTTATCTCTTTCGGTTCTTATAAGTCTTCCAAAACCTTGCTTGAATCTAAGGATTGCTTCAGGTAAGGAATAAGATGAAAATGCATTTTTCCCTGCATCTTTAATGTCATTACAGCGAGCTTCTGTGATCGGTTCAGTAGGCGATGAAAATGGCAATCTAACCATCATAACACACGATAATTTCTCACCAGGTATATCCACACCTTCCCAAAAGCTAGCCGTACCTAATAACACCGCCCGATCCATACTTTGAAAATTACGGATAATTCTTGTCCGGCTTCCACCTGTGATACCTTGTGCAAAAATATTAAAGTCCGAGAGTTTCGGATCATTTTTCATTTCGACGTATGCTTTTCGCAACATGTCATAGGAATTGAACAATACTAAAGTCCTTCCTTTTGAAGCAATGGTCGCAATGGAAATATGCTCTACTGTCTGGTTTATATACTCGTCATTTGAAACAGAATTTATATCTGAAATCTCAACAGGGATTAATAACTTGACTTTATCGTGATAGGCAAACGGTGATGGGTAAATCGCTGTTTGCAAAGGGATATCGGATAAACCAAGCTGATTTTTGATAAATTGGAAAGAACCGCCTGTCGTTAATGTAGACGAAGTTAAAATATTACATTTTTGATTTGAGAAAAATCGTTGCCATAGGTTTTTTCCACCATAAATAGGTTGAGAAAAGAAGCTGACTCCATGATGCGGACTATTTTTATTAAATTCAACCCATATGATGTAATCCTTGTCAGATTCTTTTGCAAAATGAATGAAACGATTCGATAGTTCCGTAAAATATTGTATCAATAAGTTGACTTCACTTATGTAATACATATTATTTTTACTTAAATCATGTTCATTATCGCAGATTAAATGGATAATTTTCCTCATTTCATGAACTAGTTTTTGGATGGAAGAAGATAGTCTTTCTGCAGCATTAATAAAAGATTCCCTTGTTCTATCTGACTCCCATAAACTTCTTAAAAGTATAGTTTCTTTCGTGAAACCCTTTCCTGCTAGTCTTTGACGAGCTCGATTGGAAACCATAAAAAATAACTCGTCCATCTCAAATTGAATATCTTGTACGAAGGAATCACTACTAGATGACACAGATAAATGGAGGGACTTCGTAATTTCTATACCTTTATAAAAAAGTTGACGTTGATCGATAGTTCCCCATTTATTTAGCATCATTTTCATGTAATCATAATCAATATTCTCGCCTAAAAATCTAGACGCAGCGTTTTCTAGTTGATGGGCTTCATCAATAATCATGATTCCATCTTTGATTACAGAGTCGTCTTTTGAAAGAATATCTGCCATTAAAAAGGCATGATTGGTAAATATCAAATCAGAGACTTGAGCTTTACGTTTCGCCCTAGCATAAAAGTCTACAGGCTGCCAAGGAGCTTCAAATGCAGGAATCATATAGTCATCGTTTTGTAATTTTTCCCAAAATAATTCTCCACCACTTGAAAAATTCAATTCATCCTTGTCTCCGGTTTCCGTATTCGTCAACCATACAAGAATCTGTAATTTTGCCAAAGCGGTGTCATAGTGATTATCTTTGCTTTTTAGGGCTCGCTCAAATTTCGGCAAACTTAGGTAGTTGTTTTTTCCTTTAAGAATTGTTGACCTTATAGCGAAAGGTAGCATGGCTTCCAATTTCGGAAGTTCTACTGACCATAGCTGACCTTGTAGTTGAAGGGTGTTTGTACTAATTATAACAGGCTGATGATGTTTTCTAGAATAGAATGCAGCAGGTATAAGATATCCTAATGTTTTTCCAAGACCCGTACCTGCTTCAATTAGTGCAGATTTCTTTTCGTCCATGCACTTGTAGACCAAATCCATCATTGTTAATTGATTCTGTCTTTCCTCCGCATCAAGAAAGCCTTTCTTGAAGTATTCCATTTTTTGATTATGTTTAAATGGATAGTCTGGAATACTTCCTCCCTCTAACTCATTTTCCTTACAGTCTTTAAGAGCAATGCCCCTAAAGACAACGACATCATCCGTATGCAAAATATGATGAGTCATTCTTTCTTTAACAATAGTTGAAAGTAGCTCCGATATTTCACTTTTCAATGAGTAGGATAATCGCAACATATGTTTTAAGGTAACTAAAGGTAGAACCTTTAGGTCATCGTATAATTTTATAAACAGTTGTGCCGTCACTAATGCATCGCTATCGGCTTGATGCGGTCTATCATGATTCAAACCTTCTTTTTCAGCCAATGAAGAAAGTTTATAGCTATCAGCAGTTGGCCTCATTATACGCGCAAGTTCAACAGTATCAATAGTAGAACCATAGAACCCTTCAAAACCACATCTAGTTAGCTCGTCCTGTAGAAACGAAAGGTCAAATAAAACATTATGTGCAACAAAACAAGAATCCTGTAACAAACTAATGATTTTCGGGGCGACTTCCTCGAAGGTCGGAGAATCAATAACCATGGAATCGTTAATTCCAGTTAGCTCCTCTATAAAAATAGATATCGGTCTCCCCGGATTGATATATGTAGAGAATTGATCCGTGATTATTCCATCTTCAATAACAACTCCAGCAAACTGGATGATTCGGTCTCCTTTTTTAGGGGAATTTCCGGTTGTTTCAAGATCAACAACCACATATCGCTGGGCCATTTTTACACCTCAAAATTCAAAATACTACATCCATTCTATAGTATTTTCAAAAATAAATAAAATTTATTAGAAAAGCGGAAGCGCCCGTTTAGCGCACGACAGGACTGGAGCACTCCGACTGAGATAAAGGAAACACGAAGAACGTTAGTGATTCGATGTTGACTTATCTTAGGGAGGTGGGCGAAGTACACTAGTCGCTGGGCGCTGGCCGACAAAAACGCCACGTCCTATGGCGATGTCGGCACTAGCACGTCCTGTGCGTCGGAGCTAGACACTGCTCTAACTTTAAAAGTTATACTTTTTGTTGTTTAAAAAACATAAACCTTGCCCATATTAATGGACAAGGTTTATGTTTAAACTAGAACTGTTGCTTCTGGCTCATAATCAATCATTTGAGTAATATTATTATTTTCATCCATGATTGCAACTTTTGGCTTATGTTGTTTTACTTTTTCTTCTGCGATCATTGTGTAGGAAATGATAATGACAACATCATCTGGTTGAACTAAACGAGCTGCTGCGCCATTTAAGCACACCACTCCACTACCTCTTTCCCCAGCAATAATATAAGTTTCAAAACGTGCTCCATTATTATTATTGACGATGCTAACCTTTTCGTTAGGCAACATATCGACCGCATCCAAAATATCTTGATCAATCGTAATGCTTCCTACATAGTTCAAATTAGCTTCTGTAACTCGTGCTCGATGAATTTTTCCGTTCATCATCGTTCTAAACATGTTGTTCCCCCCTGTGTGTCTGTACAGCCTAAACACTTCAATCCTTATCAGTGTTATAGCTTAAATTTAAAACTTATATCTCGAAAATGATATTATCAATCAACCTAGCTTTTGAGAATTTAACAGCTAGAGCGATAATGATTTTACCAGATAATTGCTCTACTGTTTTTAATTGCGGATACGAATATACCTCTACATAATCAATGATTCCATTAGTCGTTTCCTTAATATGACTTTCAATTAAACTAACAACTGATGAGGAATTGGTAACTCCTTCTTCAATGGATTCTTTAGCTAAAAGAAGACTTTGGTAAAGTTGAGGAGCTTGTTTACGTTCTTCTTCTAATAAATACACATTTCTAGAACTTTTTGCAAGACCATCTTCTTCACGTACTGTCGTAACTGGTACAATTTTTACTGGAAAATTAAAATCTTCTACCATACCTTGAACAATTGCCACTTGTTGAGCATCTTTCAAGCCAAAGAAGGCTTCGTCAGGCAGAACGATATTAAAAAGCTTTGTTAATACTGTCGCTACACCATCAAAATGACCAGGTCTTTTTCTACCACATAAAGCATCAGTACGATTCGTTACCTTGACACTTACAGTCAATTCCTCACCATACATCTCCTGTACAGTTGGATAAAATATAACATCGACTCCCATCTCCGAAGCAATGGTTTCATCCCGTTTCAAGTCTCGGGGATAGGTGTCAAAATCCTCATTGGGCCCAAATTGTAAAGGATTAACAAATATACTTAAAGCTACAATATCATGTCTCTTCCTAGCCTCTTGCAATAGGCTTTTATGACCTTCATGCAAATATCCCATCGTTGGCACAAATCCAATTGATTTTCCCTCAGATTTGTATTTTTGCATGGTCTTTTGCATGTCTGATGCATTCGTAATAATATTCATTATTTTCCTCCATATAGAGATGAAAGATCTTCATCTTTCATCGTAAAAGAATGCTTTTCTTCAGGGAAGGAAAGATCTTTTACGTCCTTAACATAAGCAGAAAGTGCATTGTATATTTCATCATTACTATTTCCATAGATTTTGACAAACTTTGGAACTCGGTCTACACCAAATTTGATGACATCATGGAAAACTAGAACTTGACCATCCGTACCTATACCAGCTCCTATGCCAATTGTTGGAATGTGCAGTTCTTGAGAAATAATGGATGCCACTTGGTAAGGAACACATTCTAGAACAAGAGCAATTGCACCAGCTTCCTGACATTTTTTAGCATCTTCAATTAGTTTCTTCGCATCATCGACACTTTTCCCTTGTACCTTATACCCACCAAGAACACCAACAGACTGAGGAGTCAAACCTAAATGGGCAACTACTGGTATACCAGCTTTTGTCATGGCAGCTATCTTATATAGTACCTCATCCGCACCTTCCACCTTGACAGCATCGGCACCACTTTCTTGGATAATCCTTGCAGCATTTCGCAAGGTTTCATCAATGGATAAATGATAGCTCATGAAAGGCATATCAGTGACAATAAATGTATTCTGAGCACCTCGTTTTACAGCTTTTGTATGGTGGACCATATCCTCAACCGTTACTGGTATGGTTGATTCATAGCCTAATACCACCATGCCCAATGAATCACCAACCAAAATCATGTCTACACCAGCAGATTCAGCAAGCTTTGCAGAAGGATAATCATATGCGGTAAGCATTACAATCTTTTCTCTTTGTTCTTTCATTTTAAAAAAGTGACTGGCAAGCTTCATCTTTTTTCCTCCTTTTTTACGAGGAGACGAAACGTTTGATGGCGAAAAAAAACCCCTCTTTTGCAGAAGGATCCCGTCGTTGTTAAAAAAGTTTCATCCCTCTGTCCCCGTCCATACATGGATCTAGGCAGAATCTATTTTTAGTTAGTATTTATCAGGTGCAGTTCAAATGATACTGCCCATAAACATTATAACAAATTAAATAAAAAGAGAGCTAATATTATTTGTAAGTAAATAGAAATCAATTTTTATGCAAGGTGTATATCTGCGGAATAAATGGAATGAGTAGTCCCCTCATCATCCTGTAATAATAGTACACCTTCATCCGTAATACCGATCGCTTTCCCTTTAAGGACTTGATTTATAGTAGTCGCAGTGATTTCCGTTCCAATACTGATTGCATAACTTTCCCATAGAAGTTTGATAGGGATAAATCCTTTACTTAAATACAACTCATAAAGAGTTTCGAGCTTTGCCAAGAGGGTTTGAACTATTTTCGCCCTTGAATACTCACTGCCTGTTTCTATATTTAAGGAAGAGGCTTTTTCCTGTAACTCTTCTGGGAAATCCTCTCTTTTTTGGTTCACATTTATGCCTATACCCAATATAATGGAGTTAATTTTATCGCTTTCAGCTTGCATCTCAGTAAGTATACCAGTGATTTTTTTTCCGTTCACTAGGATATCATTGGGCCACTTAATCATCGGTGATAAATCCGTAACCTCTTCGATCGCTTGTACCACTGCAACTGCTGCAAGTAGAGTTAACTGTGGAGCGCGGTGTATTGGGATATTTGGTTTTAAAATTGTGCTCATCCATATTCCAGTATACTTCGGTGAGTGCCAATTCCTTGCCATTCTTCCTTTACCTTGTACCTGTTCCTCAGCAATAACGATAGTTCCTTCTCCTGCCCCTTCATTCGCAAGTGTATGAGCAACTTTTTGGGTTGAATCGATGGTCTCAAAGTACGAAATGACTTTTCCCATCTTTTTTGTATTCAATCCCATCCTAATTTCACTTTCACTGACTTTTCCTGGAGTGCTAAGAATCCGGTAACCTTTTTTCCTTACTGCCTCTACTTCATAGCCGTCCTTTTTTAATTCTTCAATATGTTTCCAGACAGCCGTTCTCGAACAACCAAGATAATCAGCAACTTGTTGTCCCGATACGAAACCACTATCTTGTTTTGAAAATGCATCGAGCAGCTTATTTCTTATTTCTGATTGCATGATTCCCACCACCTTTTTATTGAAGCTGGAGAATTATCTATTTCCCCTTGCAAAATTGCATCTATGATTCTGTCCAACTCTTCTTTGATCCATATGCCTCTACTACGACCAGTCCATTCCATTAAATCATTTCCACTTACCATCAGGTCTTTCATTTTTTTAATAGGAAGATCATCCCACATCTTACTTATCTTTATTTGTGCCGATTGAATAGGGAAGTTGGACAGAATGGCCCGAATAGCCTCAACTTGGATTGCTATATCAATACCTGTACCTAGAAGGATTTTATTGGACCAGTCTGTTTTTTGCTTTAAATGTGAATGAATTTCTACAATGGTTTTGATTTTTTTGGTTGGAAGCTTCCATTGGATTAAGGTTTCTTCCGGCTGTTCAGTTTGAATTAGATAGAGTATGAGCGCCCATTTAGAGTGTAAAGATAAAAGCGCTTTGTGTTCAAGTCGAACATATGTATTAAGAGCATCCTCTTTATCTTTCAATCCAGGCAAATATTGATGAATACCTGCCTTAATTAACATTCTTAATCCTTCATCAGCAAAGTCACTTTCCAGTAGTTTCTCAAATTCCACAGTTTTCCGCTCAATTGAGATATTGGCTAATAATGACACATTTTTCTTCATTGATGAAAGGGAATCTCGATCCAAAGTAAATCCTAGTGTACCCACAAAGCGTACTGCCCTCATCATGCGCAAGGCATCTTCTTTGAACCTTTCATCCGCTAATCCAACGGTTCTTAATATTTTCTTTTCTATATCATGTTGACCACCGAATGGATCATGGATTGATCCTAACCTATCCATTGCCATAGCATTAACTGTGAAATCTCGTCTTTGTAAGTCTTTTGAAATGGACGTAACAAAATCAACTGCATCCGGACGTCTGAAATCACTATACCCTGTTTCTGTCCTAAATGTTGTAACTTCATATGAATCATCTTTCCATAGTACAAGGACCGTTCCATGCATAATGCCAACGTCGATTGTTTTTGTAAATATTTCTTTAACTTGTTCAGGTGTTGCAGAAGTAGCAATATCCACATCATGAATCGGTCTGCCTAATATTGAATCACGCACCGACCCTCCAACGAAATAGGCTTCAAACCCTGCATCCTCGATTGTTTTTAGGATTGGGAGTGCCTTAATAAATAGTGGATCCATCAAAATGGTTGTACCACCCTTCAGTCTTTAAGTAATTCAAAGTATATAGATTCATATTGCTCAGTAATAATATCAGATTTAAATCTTGTTCTAACATCCTCAATGGCAGCATTTGAAAATTCTCTATGTGTGCTTTCATCATTTAATAAGCTAATCGCTTTTTCAGCAACCGATTGATAGTCGCCAAGTTCACACAAAAATCCAGTCTTTCCTTCTTGTATTACTTCTGGGATTCCACCAATTTTGGTGCCTATACAAGGTACACCACATGCCATTGCCTCAAGTAACACTAGTCCAAAGCTCTCTTTTTCAGACAGGAGGAGCATCAGGTCGCTAATAGAATAGAGTTCCTCTAAATTATCCTGCTTCCCAAGAAACAATACTCGTTTTTCAAGCCCTAATTCTTTAACTAATTTGCATACAACCGTAATTTCTGGACCATCTCCGACGAGAAGAAGCTTACTTTTGATATTTTTTTCAATCAATGAAAATGCATTAACCACATCTTGAACGCGTTTTACAGCTCTGAAATTGGACACATGGATAATAATTTTTTCATCTGGTTTGATTCCAAACTCATTTCTCAAGCGAGAGGATTCACGTTTTTTATAGACTCGTTCATCTATAAAATTATAAACCGTATGTATATCTTTATCTGGATTTAATAGTTCTTTAGTTTGTTGAACAAGTGAATTAGAAACTGCAGTCACAACATCGGATTTTTCAATACCAAATTTAATTAATTCAGATAGAGATGGGTCGTATCCCAATACTGTGATATCTGTTCCATGTAACGTCGTAATGATTTTCAAATCGTTATTCAACATTTGCTTTGCTAAAATCGCACATACTGCATGTGGGATAGCATAATGAACATGAAGAATGTCCAATTTCTCTCTTTTTGCTACATCTGCCATTTTACTTGCAAGCGCTAAATCATAAGGTGGATATTGAAATACAGAATATTGATTGACTTCAACTTGATGATAGAAGATATTTGGATACATCTTTTTTAGACGAAAAGGCATGCTTGTTGATATAAAATGAATCTCATGCCCCCTTTCAGCAAGTAGCTTACCAAGTTCGGTAGCCACTACCCCTGAGCCCCCTACTGTTGGATAACATGTAATTCCTATTTTTAGCTTCATTACGTATCTCCTAATAAATCATTTGAGAGAAGGATTGGAGTCTTTGTCATAAAACCTTCTGCATACTGTACTCCTACTTCTTTTCCGTATAAACGTTCCCTCGCTTCAACGGATTCTATATATCCATTTACCAATGGGGTATCTATTGTATTTGCCGACTTTACAAACTGACTTTCATAGGCCTTCAGCGCGTCAAGCTTTTTGGGCATTTCACTCGAAATATCTACCAGGAAATCAGGTTTGTGAAATCCATTAATCATGTAATAATACATTCTGACTGATTTATGCCCAGACAAATCACGATCATAATCAAATTTTTGTATTCCAGCAGAAAAATAAGCTTCTTCAACCAATTTAGCACAATTACCATGATCCGGATGACGATCAATCAAATAAGGGGCGAAAACTAACTTTGGCTTATATGTTCTTATTACACGAACGATTTTCTTTACAGACTCTTCATTCATATATAGTCCTCGGTCAGGCAATCCTAAAGTTAATCGCTCAGAAATCCCCAATATTTCACCAGCTTTTTTCGCTTCTTCTTTTCTAATCTTGACTGTTCCATTCGATGAAAGTTCTGCATCAGTCAAATCACATATAACAATTTTTTTCCCCATACTAGAGTATTTAGCGATTGTTCCACCCATCCCAATTTCGACATCATCTGCATGCGCGCCGAAACAAAGAATATCTATGCTAGCTAAGTTCATTTACTTCCACCTTTATTCCTAACATTATTTCTCCAATTGAAGTCTCCTCTTTTCAGACCGTGAATCAACACTTCTGCTGTGCCCATATTGGTTGCTAAAGGAACAGCATATACATCACATAACCTGATAAGAGCTGTCACATCTGGTTCATGAGGCTGAGCTGTAAGAGGATCTCGAAAGAAAATGACTAAATCCATCTTATTATTCGCTACATACGCACCAATCTCCTGGTCACCACCAAAAGGACCAGATTGAAAGCGATGAATATCCAGTCCTGTGGCTTCATTTAACTTTAATCCAGTTGTACCAGTTGCAAATAATGTGTGTTTTTCAAAAGTTCCCTTATATGCAGTTACAAAGGTAATCAAATCTTCTTTTTTTCGATCGTGGGCGATTAAAGCAATATTCATTTCTACGACCCCCTATTCAAGAATATTTTCTAAACCATATACAAGAACATCCAACTTCATGACCTGTTCAACTGAAAGTTTAACTCCTGACATGAAAGAGGCTCGATTAAATGAATCATGACGAATGGATAATGTTTGGCCGTCTGCTCCGAACATCACTTGTTGATGTGCGATTAATCCAGGTAATCTTACACTATGAATTCTCATGCCATCAATATTCGCCCCTCTAGCTCCCATATGAGTTTCTTTCTCATTTGGATGCCCTTGCTCTTTTGAAGGTCTTACTTTCGATATCATATCTGCAGTTTTTATGGCTGTACCAGATGGAGCGTCTAATTTTTGATCATGATGTAATTCTATGATTTCAACATCATCAAAATATTTTGCTGCCATTTGGGAAAACTTCATCATCAAGATAGCCCCTACTGCAAAATTCGGTGCGATAATACATCCAAGTCCAGATTTTTCACAAAGCTGCTCAAGCTCTAGGAGGTCTTCATTCGAGAATCCTGTTGTTCCCACCACCGGTCTTACACCGTGATTAAGGGCTAAACGAGTATGGAACATGCCCGTTTCAGGTGATGTTAAATCAATTAGCACGTCGGGTTTAGTTTCCACTAAACAATTTTCCATTTCTACATATATTGGAGCAGATATTCCAGTAAATCCTTCAAGTTCATTTAAATTGCTATGTTCTTTTTTTCGATCTATAACTCCTACTAATTCAAAACTATTTGTTTCGTGTACCATTTTTACTGCTTCCTGCCCCATCCTACCTCTAGGACCAGCAATGACTATTCTAATTTTCTCCATCTTGATTTCCTCCTTCAATTCTAGTCCATCTATCTTTATCACGTTCATTAAATTTTTTCATCACTGCATCATGTGCATCCTGTAAGTCTATTCCTAATGAATTTGCAAAGCAAATCAGTACGAAAAGCAAATCTCCCATCTCTTCTTTGATTTCTTTTGCGTTTTCACTTTCTTTTTTAGGCTTTTCTCCATAATGGTGATTAATTTCCCTTGCCAATTCCCCAATTTCTTCTGTCATTCTGGCAAGCATGGACAAGGGACTAAAATATCCCTCTTTAAATTGACTTATGTATTCATCCACTTCAGCTTGAAGCTGCTGCATCGTTTTTTGATCTGACATAGTACCACTCTTTCTATAAATGGATATTACGATTCCAACACTCTTTCATGTTAGCTAAAACTCCTAATATTGACAAACATTTTTACTCTACAACAATAATTGAACGCAAAGGGATGAAATCTGATGCCGAACTGAAAAATATACAAGAAACAGGGTTGCTGGTAACTCAATTCTTCCATTATAATTATGAGCATTGAGCTTATCGGTTAAACCGCCAAAGCTTTTTTCTACTAATATAGAAAGTGGAGGCTATATATGTTTTCGGGACTTAAGGTTAAGAATATTGTGTTTATTTTATTCGGTGCAATGATATTTGCTTTTGGTTTAGTACATTTCAACATGCAGAATCATTTGGCTGAAGGTGGTTTCACCGGAATAACTTTGATTTTGTATCAATTATTCTCCATCAACCCTTCCTATACTAACTTGATATTGAATATCCCTTTGTTCTTGATTGGTTGGAAATTCCTTGGGAGAGTTTCATTTATCTATACCATTATAGGGACAGTTGGTTTATCCGTTTGGTTATGGATTTTTGAAAGATATCAAATCATTATTGACTTGGATGATGATTTGATGCTTGTCGCATTATTCGCCGGTGGATTTATCGGTGTAGGATTGGGTATCATTTTCCGTTATGGAGGCACTACAGGTGGAGTTGATATTATTGCACGATTAGCACATCGATACATCGGATGGAGTATGGGTCGTACAATGTTCTTATTTGATGCAATTGTCATTGTTGCTTCATTACTGACTTACCTAAAATATAAAGAAGGAATGTATACTTTAATTGCCGTATTTATCGGAGCACGAGTCATAGACTTCATGCAAGAAGGTGCTTATTCCGCAAGAGGCGCAATGATAATTAGTGACAAAAATGATGAAATTGCTGCAAAAATCATGAAGGATTTAGAACGAGGAGTAACTGTACTCAAAGGGTATGGATCATTCACTAAAAATGAACGAGAAGTTCTATATTGTGTGGTCGGGAAAAATGAAATAGTCCGTTTAAAAAATTCCATCACTTCCGTTGACCCACATGCTTTTGTATCTGTAAGTATCGTCCATGATGTGCTTGGAGAAGGGTTTACCTTGGATGAAAATAAGAATCCGATTGAACGATAAGTAAAAGCACACCTTTTGACAGGTGTGCTTTTTCTATAGGATTCAGAGATAGATATGTCGAAAAATCGGTATTTCTTGATTTTCGAAAGTATTATAGGCTTTTTCGAAAGTACTTTGAGCCTTTTCGAAAGTATTTTCACATGATTGGATTGTAGTTTTTGAATTTCGAATGTAAATTGCGTAAAGCATGTTTGCCTAGTATGAAAAGCAGCACAATAGCAATAATGGTTCAAATAAAAAAGCCGATTCAGGTCAGCAAGGACTCCGAATCGACTTTTAGCTATGATTTTATTCTTCTCTTGTCATGCCTGTGTAAATTAGGATTAGACGAGCTAATTCAAGCACAGCAACTGCTGCTGCAGCTACATAAGTCATTGCTGCTGCATTTAGGACCTTCTTCGTTTCTCTCTCTTCATCATTACGAATGATGCCTAGGGAAACAACTTGATCCATTGCACGATTTGAGGCATTAAACTCTACAGGAAGTGTAACAATTTGGAATACGACTGCTGCAGCCATCATGATGATTCCTAATAAAATCATCCCTGATAGTGATGCAAAAATTCCAATTAGGATAAAAATCCATGCAAAATTGGATCCAATACTAGCTACCGGCACAAGAGCATGTCTAAAGCGAAGGAAAGCATAGTCTTGTTGGTCTTGAATTGCATGCCCTACCTCATGGGCAGATACTGCAGTAGCGGCCAAGGAATGCCCATGGTAGTTATCAGAAGAAAGGCGAACTGTTTTAGAACGTGGATCATAATGATCGCTCAAGAATCCTCTTACTTCTTCAACGTGAACATGATACAAACCATTGTCATCTAATATTCTACGAGCGACTTCAGCACCGGTCATTCCAGTGGAAGATGCAACCTTTGAATACTTTTTGTATGAACCTCTTACCATTAGTTGTGCAATGATGGGCACGAGGATGATGATACCGAAATAAATTAAAAACATTGTTGCCTCCTGAACATGTATTTACTCTAATAGTAAAAAAAATCAGAAAGGATTGTCAATGATTTAGCTCTTTATCTGATTTTTTTTCTTCCTTATCACCTTTGTATTTTCTCCAACCTACATAAGATAATGTCAAAATAATAATACTTCCTGTGGAAATGATTACCCACCAAAGAGATGGATCTGTTTCATCTTCAGTCATTTCGTCAAAAATCGATTCCAAATCTTTTTCTAACGCATCCAGTTCTTTTTGACTTGTTGTGTCAGAAAATACTTGAGGTCTGTATTGATCGATAAAGCTCATTCTAGCATCTAGTTTTTGAATTTTTTCAGGTGCTAAGTCTACTTTTAAGCTTGGATAAATTAAATCATATTGATTAAGCAATCGATTTATATAACTATGGAAACCATCAGAATCCTTGTTCTTCATGGCAATTTTGGTCTGATTGAAGGTACTCATAATTTGCCCTTCCATTTCAGTCCATAAAGGCTGATGGTTAGAATATACTGCATCTGTTACCAACCTAAGCTTCGTTACAGCATTCACCTTTTTTTCATAGGAAATAGTTTCATCCTGGACCGTAACTAAAGCTTCATTATGAGCAACGGTAATGATACGCAATTCATCCATACTAAAAAACTTTGCTTCCACTGTCATGCTCAAAAACTGAGTCGAGAAATATTCTAATAATTTTTCAGATTCATCATATCTTTTTACTTTGACCATTTGTAATGCTTCATCTGAAATTTCATCCAATTTTTTCAAGTCAGGAGAGGATTGAGCCAATACTGTTGAAATAGGAGCTAAAACCAGTGCTAAAACGAATAATAGGATTCTAATAACCATAATACTTGTCCCTCCTCATAGTTCTATTAAAACTTATGATTGAGAGGAAAAGTATAGACCTGTTATTTAGTAGATTTTCACGAATTAATAAAAAATATTTTTTCTATTTACTTTAAATGCAGCAAGGTAACATAAAGCTATAGATAGAATGCTCAACCAAAATGTGAAATAGCCAATACCACTCATGTAATAAGCAAGATCTCCATACCATGGCATTTGCCCGAAGACATAATCAATCATCTCATTATGCAATGTGAAAATGGCTGCTACAACGATATGCCATGCTTTTATTCGATAAAAAGGAGCATATAGTAAACCTTGGAAAGCCATAGCTAAATGAGATGCAATTAACATATATCCGGTCCAATGCAAGCTTCCTGCCTCTATTAAAGTAAACAAATTCATGACGACAGCCCATATACCATATTTAAATAATGATATGACAGCAAGTGCCTCAAAAAGCCCCCAGTTCTTCCTTAGTGTAAACCCAATTAGAGCAATTACAAAAAAAAGGCATGCGGTAGGACTATCGGGAACAAACGGAATGAAGATAGTGGCTGTTGTTTCCAATTGAGATTTATACCAGTAATACCCATATAAAGTTCCTAGAACATTTATTCCTAACAGTAGTCTTATCATATGTATATTACCGAGATACTGATATATCCAATTCATACAATTCCCTCACTTTTTTCTTTACTAAGTTTAACTATAAAGTAAGGCTGATAGAAAAAAAAGAAAAAGCCGACGGAAACCGTCAGCTTTTACAAAAATCTTATTCAAGACCAGAAATGAACTCAGAAAGAGCTTTCAATTCTTCATCAGTACCTTTGAACATTCCAGCTGGCATTCCGCCTTGACCTTCTTTAGCGATCTTTGCAACCTCTTCAGGAGGTAAGCCTGTGCCAACAAGTGATGGAGCAGCAGCTCCACCAGTCAATTCAGCTCCATGGCAGTTGATACAGCCTTGAGCTTCATACGCTTTGTATCCAGGGTCTTCTTTATCGAATTCAGCGCCTTTAACAATTTGTCCTTGAGCTTTAGCTGCTTCCCAGTCATGGTGAGCAACAGATTCCCAAGTTAAGAAAATTGTAGCTGCTAATGCCAATAACATCATTCCAACAGCGATTGGACGCTTAGATGGACGACGGTGTGGTCCCTTATCGATGAATGGAGCTAATAGTAATGCACCAAATGCAAGACCAGGCATAACCAATGCACCAATTGTATTATATGGACCAGAAGCATAAGTATATTTCAGTAATTGGTATAAGAATAAGAAATACCAGTCAGGTAATGGAATATACCCAGTATCAGTAGGGTCAGCGATTCTCTCAAGTGGAGACGGGTGAGCTACTGTCAAACATAAATAACCTACAAGGAAAACAGCACCAACCATCCATTCCTTTAATAGGAAGTT
>NZ_QBBX01000011.1:0-51334 GCF_003073175.1 Peribacillus acanthi | reverse complement strand
GGCCAGAAAGCTTCTGTTTTTCCTGGATATTCCGAATAATCTTTCGGAATATTAGGCTTGCGTCCAGCAGGAACACGTGAGTCTCCTACGAACTTCATACCTTTTCCACGATGCATCGAGCAATCCCCCTCCTTTTTTAAAAGGTGAAATAATGTTCATCTATTGTTTCTTATAGCGGTCCAGAGATACCTTGCTTACGAATCATCATAAAGTGAGCTGCCATTAATCCAAATAAAGCAGCAGGTAAGAAGAATACGTGAATCGCAAAGAAACGAGTTAAAGTTTGGGCACCAACGATGTGTGGATCACCCGCTAATAATGTCTTGATTGCTCCACCGATAAATGGAACAGATTCTGCAATTTGCAGACCTACTTTAGTCGCAAATAGCGCTTTCATATCCCATGGCAATAGGTATCCAGTGAAACCTAATCCAAGCATTACGAAGAAGATTAAAACCCCAACAACCCAGTTAAGTTCACGAGGTTTTTTGTAAGCACCTTGGAAGAACACACGTAAAGTATGTAGGAACATCATTACTATAACTAAGCTTGCTCCCCAGTGATGCATACCACGGACAATTTGTCCAAATGCTACTTGATTTTGTAAATAATATACAGATTCCCAAGCGTTTTTGATATCAGGTACATAGTACATTGTTAAGAACATACCGGATAGAACCTGGATTACTGTAACGAAGAATGTTAACCCACCAAAGCAATATACAAATGCTGAGAAATGATGTGCAGGGTTAACATGCTCTGGTACTTCATGGTCAGCAATATCTCGCCACAAAGGCGTAATATCTAATCGCTCGTCAACCCAATCATAAATCTTGTTTAACAATTATTACGCCCCCTTCTGTGGTTTTACTGCGCCTAAGTAAAGTATTCCATCTTTTTCTTTGTGCTCGTATCGATCTAACGGCCCAAGAGGTGGTGTTCCCGGCACATTTTTCCCGTCTTTGTCGTATAATCCATAATGACATGGACAGAAGAATTTGTTTGGATTACTTTTATCCGTATTCCAGTCAACTGTACAGCCTAAATGTTTACATACCGGAGATAAAGCAACAATATTATCACCATCTTTGTAAACCCAAGCAGTTCTCGTTTCTTCAGACTTGTACCATGCATCGACAACTTCTACTGTAAAGTCCACGCGTTGCGGGTCTTCAGTTACATCACTGATTTTTAATTTAGTAGCAATGTAGTCTGCTTTTCCTCCTGCTTTTAATACAGGATCAACAGCAAATCTAAGCATTGGCATTAACATACCTGCAGCCATGAAGCCACCTACACCAGTTAATGTGTAGTTCAGGAATTGACGTCTTGATACTCGATGTTTGCTCATATTTTTCCCCCCTCTATCGCTAAGCTGAGTCCAACGGACATAAATAGTTACACTACAAAACTAAGACATTACAATGATATATCAATATGTCCAACAGGTCAATAATCTGATAAGGAGAAAAGATGGCAACTATGTGACTATGTTAGAGATTGATAATCACTCTCAAAGGTCTAAGTAAAGCTATTCAATGAAACGGGACGATTAGAAATTTGATTCTGTTTTATAGTGGAATATCATTATTGGACCTTTGAAACTATTGTCGCCATTTTTGGATAAAAATATGTAACAATTGCTTTACTTGGTCCTCCATCATGGACCTTTTGTATTTATCTTCGACATGATCCATAGGAATATATGGTGACCAAATCAATGTACCTTCCATTTCTGATTCAATTTCTTTCCATTCAGAGTCAGATGTGATAAAAAATACATGTTTGACACCATCGACTGATAATTTACTAGTCCATTCATGAATGAACTCCAGTTTTTTTTCTTTTGTCCAGTCAGTAAAATATGTGGCAGCAGGAAATAAAAATAATCTCCCTTTGAATTGTCTTTCAATTTCATTAGTTAGAATTGTATTAAATTCATACATCGAAGCAAGCTGCTTCATTTGTGTTCCTAGTGACAATGGACACAATGGAATCAATACTGTATCTACATATTCCTTCGATTGTGAGTATAAATCTACATCTTGTGCAATCCATTTCATTTTTTACACCTCATTTTTGAATGTTCCATTTAATTGTATAAACCCAATACATACTGATATATTGTAACAAATGCAGCTTAGAAACACATCCCAAAAAGAAAAACCACACAAATTTGTATGGTTTTTCATAATTTATTCAATTGTGCTGTTAATTTGATAAATGATGTTTCATCTTGGTCATCTAATGCTTTATCAATCAATTCCAGCAGTTTTTCTCGCTGATAATTTACTAATGCCGTTTCAAGGAATTGTTCAGCCAGGAGTTTATCCTTTTCATTAGCCTTCAATAGTTTCGGCTTGTATGGGTTTTCTTCTAACACCCCAGCATATTGGTGAGAAGCATAGGAAGACCGGAAATTTAATTGAATATAAATCTCTTCTTCTCTGTTTAAACGTATATCATGAAATGATTTTTCTGCATCAGTCGTCATGATGTTCGATTTGTAAAAACGAAAAGGTGCTTCTTCCACACAATGAGTCGACATAATTAAACCTCTTGGACAATATTGTGCCTGTTCAACAAAATGGACTTTGTTCATAAGTTGGTCGTGGCTCATTAAATAATTTAAGATCCACACACATTCTCTTCGTTTCAATTGGTAGTGGTTTAAAAACCATCTGATGAATTCTTTTTTCTCGTTCACAGAAACAGGGGCTGTCATGGTAAATTCCCTCCCTTGTCCTTAATAATTGTTTACCACTTAGTTTTCGCCCAATCGTTCGACTACTTGGATAAATTCTTCGTTGGTTGGGTCCAATTCAAGCAATTTATTAAATATTTCTTCTGCTTCATTGAACTTACCTTCTTCTAATAGAAAATATCCGAAATCCTCTAAAAATTCTGGATTGGTTTTAAAGAAATTATATGCTTCTTCATAATGCTTTAATGACAGTGAATATTGCTCTTGATGTTGATATGCGCTTGCAAGCATCCAGTCAAATTGAGGGTCGTCTTCCCCGTACTTCCTTATTGATTCAATGGTTTCAACCACTTCATCATATCGCTCTTCATGCTGAAAAATTTTTATTAATGTTAACGATGCTTCTAAATATCCTGGGTCTAGGGCGATTGCTTGTCTAAAAAACTCAATTCCCTTTTCAGTTTTTTGAAGTTTTAAAGCAAGTTTACCTGCCTTAAAGAATAATTCTTTATTAAATTCATCTACTTTGATTCCCTGTTCCATGGTTTCAAGTGCTTGCTCCAATTCCTCTAATTGTTCATAAGCACTAGCTAACGGGACATATAAGGAGTGATATTCATGGTCCATATTTTTCAGTTCTGTTAGAAGCTGTATCGCTTTGGTTGGATATCCAGCTTGATATGCTGTAAATCCATATTCAAATAACGTGTTTAATTCAGTCTTATCTGCAATTGCCAATTCGTAATAAGGTAGGGCTTCTTCAAATTGACCACTGTTACTATAAGATTCAGCTAACCTTTGATCAATATTTACGCCTGCAAGTTCAACATGACTTTCCCTAACTTTTTTGTAACTATCGATTGCACGTCCAAAACGGCCTTCTTGATAATAAAGTTCCGCAAGTGCAAAATCCACGATTGGCTCATTCGGTAACGTAAGTTTTGCTTTAGCTAATTTTTGTTCAGCCACTTCACTTAAACCTTGCATTTGGTAAAGATCCGCTTCTAATAGCAATGCACTAGCAAACATTTCATCGTCTTGTTTGACTTGAGAGAGTAGTTGCAGGGCTTCTTCTTCTCGATCCTGTTCCATATATAATTCTGCTAGAGTTATGATTAATTCTCCTTCGTTTGGATAACCCTCTAACAATGCTTCATACAATGGAATACTGTGATCAAAAAAACCTAATTCCATCGCTTCTTCTGCTGTTAATAATATTTCTTCATAATCATTGGAAGCAGCTAATTCCTTTATTTTCTTTTCCGCTTGTTGGAGATTACCTTTTTTAAAAAGATCAATGATGATTTCTGATGTATTTTTCATAAGTAAATAATCCTGCCATTCTATATTATTATAGGCTTATTACAAAGGTTGTTGTTTTTTAGTGAATGTTGTCCGGTGTTTGCAAAACAGACCATTATTTATCCCAATAGTATTATAGAAAAAAACCAGGGACTTTTATTTCAAGCCTTTTACCAAGCCCAACCGGTTGATAAAATTTGTCTTGAGCTCGGACTACAGTGTTTTTGAAAACAGTAACATCTATTTTATCATAATTATTTTCATTTAAGTGAGTATTAGTATCAAACTCTTCCTTTCGATAAAGGTTATAGTTTAGTTCACCACCAATATGCAAAAATCCTTTTTTCGGATATAGTCCAAATTTCTTCAAATTTTGCAAATTAAGATTTCCGTTGAATAGATGGGAAACAAATGCAGTAGGTATTCGATGGTCCTCCATTAATTCCTTCCATTTCTTTTCAAGATTTATATTTTGTTTGTGGTCAGCTGTAAAGCTTGGCACCAGAACAGCTTGATAAGGAAATAAGTCCTCTTTCACTCTTTCCCACGCAATTTGGTATAAAGATTCAATGGTTCCCACTTCTACAAAGATTGTAGGGATTTTTTCTCTCTTGCAAAAACGTATTACCTTTGAAGTTAATAGATGAATGGGGATTTTTATTCCAATTGAATAATCTAAGGGGAAGTTATCGAGTTGCTGAATAGCATTTTTATACTCTTTCTCTATATTAAATTCAAAATCGGTTTTAAAAATAGATAGTAGAGTGTCCGCTCCTAGTTGAAGCATCTTCAACCAAAGCTCTGAATCCAACTCTTTATCTAAAGAATGCAGGTAAACGTTTGTTGGAGTCATAATATACTTGTCCAAGTTCATACGAATAAATTTCAATCGATTAACAGGTGTATACATGCTATAAATTCTATTTTCTTTTACGACAAGGTTTGTTGTTTGCAATAGGCCATTTTGAACAATAGACATATTTTCTACTACATAGGGCATCCCATTACCTCTCTTCTAATCCTATTTAAGGCAATGTATGATTAGGTTAGGGAAAATATGTTGGATAATCCATCCAAATACAGAAAGAGAAGTCTTTTAAACCATTGTTCAAAAAGACTTCCCCCCTTTTTTATAATATGCTCCGTTAAATTTGCTGTTGATTTTTGTTCCAGACGCTTGCTTTTTCGGTAGTCGTTAGCCGAGCTTCTTCGTTGCTTTCCTTTCACAGGGGTCTCGCCTGTAGCGCTAATCCCCTAGGAGTCTAGCGTCTTCCACTCCCATCACCAACCTGCTAATATCAACAGTGGACTTTAATACAGCCTTAGACAATAAAGTATGTCTCATTGTTCCACTACTCAATTTACTCTATAAGTAAACATAGATAAAATAGTAACAAACTTAACGAAACCTGCTATTTCAACATTTCCTACATTAAGCTTTGAAGGTGCTCAAAGAAGTTAGGGTAAGACACATTGATTGCTTCAGAATCTTCCAAGTCAACATTACTGTTACAAATAAGGGATGCAATGGAAAGCATCATGCCAATTCTATGGTCACCATGACTATTTACTGTCCCACCTGTAAGCATAGTTTTTCCATGAACAATCATGCCATCTTCAGTGGCTTCAATATTTGCACCAAGTTTAGACAATTCTTCTACAACAGTTAGAATTCGATCTGTTTCTTTTACTTTTAGCTCTTTGGCATCTGAAATGATTGTTTTTCCCTCTGCTTGTGTAGCCAATAAAGCGATGATAGGAATTTCGTCTATTAATCGTGGAATTAGGCTTCCCTTTATTTCTGTACCTCTAAGAGTCGAATTTCTAATGATTAAATCCGCCACAGGTTCTTCCTCAACATTTCCAGAATAAGGGTGGATTTCAATATCCGCTCCCATTTCTTTCAGTACATCAATAATTCCTGATCTAGTAGGATTCATTCCTACATTCTTTAATCGAACTTCACTGTCTTTTACGATTGCTCCAGCAACCAAAAAGAAAGCAGCAGATGAAATATCGCCTGGAACATCAATATGAGTCGCTTTTAACTTTTGTCCCCCATCAACGGAAACATTCAAACCATTTACTTTCACATTAACGCCAAATTTCGCGAGCATTCTTTCAGTATGATCTCTTGTTTTTTCTTTTTCAATAACTGTAGTTGTACCTGTTGAATAAAGTCCAGCTAACAGTACACAGGATTTAACTTGGGCACTCGCGACAGGTAGTTCATATGTAATTGGTTTCAATTGTCCACCTCTAATACTGAGGGGGGTCCTTTTACCTTCCATTCTTCCGTCAATAACTGCACCCATTTCACGAAGAGGAAGGACAGTCCTTACCATTGGACGTCTTGCAATCGATTCATCTCCCGCCAATACGGAGTAAAAGGATTGCCCTGCTAGAATCCCCATCATTAGGCGTATTGTAGTGCCTGAATTTCCAACATCCAATAATTGTTCTGGTTCTTGAAGTCCGTAAGCTCCTTTTCCATGGATGGTAACAAAATCTTTCTCTCGATCAATTACGATCCCCATCTTAGAGAAACACGAGATTGTACTTAAACAATCTGCCCCTGATAGGAAATTAGAAACTGTCGTTTTACCTTCTGCAATACTGCCAAGCATAATCGATCTGTGTGAGATAGATTTGTCTCCTGGCACTTGTATTTCACCATTTAAGCGAGAGACATTCGTGGTTAATGGTAGAACGTTCATAATTGCTCCTTTCAATTATGCAAGATATGTTTCATACGTCGTATTACTTTGTATGCACTTTTCTGCATTTTGTCTATCATCTTCGGTTTGGAAACTAATTACTAGGACTCCGTATATTTCTTCACGAGTTTCTAAAATACGGATATTAGTTATACTAATGCTTTCTTTTGCTAACAATCCTGTTATTTCAGAAATGACCCCCGGGTAGTCGGGAACATCAATAAATAAATCATAAAATGAAGGTAAAGCACCTTTCTTTTGGAGGGGCAAGCCATCTCTAAAATCCTTAGCTTCTTGAAAGTAATGGAGCAATTCCATTTCATTTTCGTTTAATAGGTTTGATTTTAGATAATCCATTTCTTCAATCCAGGTTTGCAATAACGAAATAAGTACTTCCTTATTGTGTATAAAAATGTCTCTCCACATTTCAGGGCTACTGGATGCTATTCGAGTTATGTCTCGAAAGCCACCTGCTGCCAATCTGGTAACTAAATCATCTTCATGATTTTTCTTTCTTGCTTGATGTACTAATGAAGCCGCAATCAAGTGTGGAAAATGACTAACTACACCCGTCAATTCATCATGGGTATCAGGATCGACTACTAAAAACCGTGCCTTTGTTCCACTGAGCCAAACTTTCAATTCTGCAAGCTTTCTATCTTCCACATGTTTAGAGGTCGTCAAGAGATAAAAAGCATTCTCAAATAAATGTGCCTTAGCTGCCGCTGGACCACTTTTGTGTGATCCAGCCATTGGATGGCCTCCAATAAATGTATATCCATGATTGCTTAATATTTGTGCTTTTTCTGTAATTCTTTTCTTCGTACTTCCTACATCTGTTATGATGACTTGCGGCTTTAATTTTATATTAGCTAACTTCTCAATAATTTCTTCTGTTTGTTTTACTGGTGTCCCAATAATAATAAGATCCGCTTCTTTAGCACCTTCTTCAAAACTATCGCAAGCTTTATCAATTATCCCTAGTGCTCTGGACAATTGAATATTTTGCTCATTAATATCGTAGCCTACTACAACTGCCGAAGAATGAGCTTGTTTGATTGAAAGGGCCACTGAACCAGCTATTAAGCCAATTCCAATGACAAAAATATTCCCCCTCATCCTAACTACCCCTCCTCAACCCTATTATTAAATACCAACATAAGGAAAAATGCCGGTTTTTAGACCGGCGTTTTAATAAATTCCTTCATGAATTGAATCAAATTGTCATTTTGAGCTTTTGTTCCTACTGTTATCCTAATCGAAGTAGGGAAGCCCAATGCTTTTCCGGAGCGAACTATATAGCCTTTGGTTAGTAAATATTGAAAAACCTCATCACTATCTATTCCGAAGTCTATTAGAATAAAATTCCCTTGAGAAGGAAAGTAGTTAAGGTTGGATTCCTTACAAAAACGATAATATTGTTCCAGACCTTCAGTATTTTTCTTTTTACATTCATCGATAAATTGTTGATCTTCCAACGCTCTAGCAGCCACATGCATTCCAATGCTATTTACATTAAATGGCTCACGTGCCGGTTCGATTTTAGAGATAATCTCTTCAGAAGCAATTCCGTAACCAACTCGGAAACCTGCTAAGCCGTATATCTTAGAAAATGTGCGTAGGATAATGATATTTGTGTACTTATCCAATAATGCCAAGGTATCTGGATAATCCTCTGCCGTAGCGTATTCATAATATGCTTCGTCCAATACGACCAACACATTGGATGGCACCTGATCAAGAAAAGTTATTAAATCTTCATGATTGATATATAACCCAGTCGGATTATTTGGAGAACACAACCAAACTACTGATGTATGCTCATCCACTTTATTTAGCATTTCATTTAAATCATGCGCACCATCCACAAGTGAAACCTCTCTTGATTCCGCTTGTTGTAATACTGCGTTATGTTTATATTGAGGGAAAGATGGTGTAGGCATCACTGTGTTTTTCCCTGGTTCTAGCAAGCTTTTAGATATGATTTGTATAATTTCATCAGAGCCATTCCCAAATATCAATTGTGTCTCGCGTAAATTATATAAATTTGCTAAGGCACTTCTTAATACGGTAGCATAGCCATCAGGATACAACGCAAACGATTGATTCCATTCACTTAATGCTTGCTTGGTTAACTCTGAACTACCATAAGGATTTTCATTAGAGGCCAGCTTTGTAATTTCTGTTAAACCCAATTGTTTTTTTACTTCATCGACTGTTCTGCCAGGTTGATATGGCTTTAATGATAAGACGGATTCATTCCATTTCACGATGGTTTTCTCCTTATTTAATGGATTGACTTAAATCTGGTCTCAACTGTATCGCTTCTTTTAAATAGATATGCTTTATTTCATTTTGAGGTTTTGTTGTATTAACATGCATCATGATTCTAATGCACTTTTCCAGTGAGCCAGGGACTGGAATTTCCCTCATGCACATCACTGGGACGAATGACCATTCCTTAAAATTCCTAAGAGCTTTTGCAGGGAACCCTGCTGATAAGTCATCTGTTACAGAAATGAAAACTGAAGCCACTGATTCAGGTCCCACTTGGTTTTCCTGTATTATGTGTAGCAATAGTTCTTCTGTATTTTCCAGGATTTCTTTTTCTACATTTCCAGAGACGGTAGTAGCCCCCCTGATTCCCCTTATCATACTACCACCCTTTCCTAAATTTCATTTTTATAAATACATCGTTTTTAAAACCTTTAAAATTTCTTCATCAGATAATTCTTTCAAAACTGGGTTACCGACTGAGGACAATAGTACAAACCTGACTTGGTCCGAAGTTGTCTTTTTATCTTTTTTCATAGTGGTAAGTAAGGTTGTAGAATCTAGTTCTTTAGGTATTTTTAATGAATAGCCTAAATGCTCTACCCATCTATAAAATTCGGCTTCATCGAACTCCAATGAAGTATACTCTATACTTAATTTTATGGCGAAAATCATCCCAATTAGAACGGCTTCACCGTGGGAAATGGCTCCATAACCTAGTTGAGCTTCGATTGAATGGCCAAGTGTATGACCGAAGTTCAGATAGGCTCTGATTCCTGTCTCTTTTTCATCTTCAGCAACAATTTGGGATTTTACAAGAATGCCCTCTTCTAAATACCAAGATAGATTTTCCCCAGTAATATCTTCAAATGTTACTATCCGGTTTTGTAATTCAGTATAGAATGAGTTTGGAGCAATTAAACTATGTTTAATCGCCTCAGCAAAACCAGAAAGTATTTCTCTTCTAGGTAATGTAGATAGGAAATCTAGATGGTAGATTACTGCCTCCGGCTGATAAAATGTCCCGATCATGTTTTTCCCTAGAGGATGGTTAACAGCCACTTTCCCTCCAACTGCACTATCATGTGCAAGAATCGTAGTAGGAATTTGTATAAAAGGAACTCCTCTCATGTAT
Source organism: Peribacillus acanthi (assembly GCF_003073175.1). Taxonomy (GTDB): domain Bacteria; phylum Bacillota; class Bacilli; order Bacillales; family DSM-1321; genus Bacillus_BN; species Bacillus_BN acanthi. The sequence continues at coordinate 41,202 of NZ_QBBX01000011.1, read as the reverse complement.
GTGGCAGCCACAAATCCAGCTAAGTCACCAACTGCTCCACCACCTAATGCAAGGATTAACGTTTTTCTTGATAACCCTGATTGAAGTGCTTCAGTGTGACAATCTTGAAAAACTGCAAGCGATTTTGCTTCTTCTCCCCCTGGTACGATCGTGTGAATAACGGGAGTCTGCAGTTTTGAGGTAATCATATTTGTGACAAATTCGAGATATAGAGGCGCGACATTTTCATCCGTAATAATCCATATTTTATAATGTTGGAATTTCCCCAAGAGAATATCAGTTATTGAAGTTATTGCGTTTTTATGAATTATGACGGGATATTTTTTACTTGAAGTATAAATGTGCTGTACCTTCATATACTTAAAATTCCTTCGTTTCTACTCTATACTCTTCAATAAAACTCAAAAGTGTCGAAAATTTGTCAGAAGGGAATTGATCAACAATTGCTGAAGCTAACTCCCACGCAACTACTGCTTCTGCGACAACCGCTGCCGCTGGTACAGCACAGCTATCCGACCTTTCAATACTTGCTTCAAATGTTTCTTTAGAATCAATATCCACACTTTTCAACGGCTTATATAATGTTGGAATAGGCTTCATTACACCTCGGATTACAAGAGGCATACCTGTTGTCATGCCACCCTCCAATCCACCTAAACGGTTGGTTTTACGGGTATATCCTTTTTCTTCGGACCAGGCTATTTCATCATGTACTTCACTTCCAAATTTTCTAGCAGCTTCAAAACCTATCCCGAACTCTACACCCTTAAATGCATTGATACTGACGATTGCCGCAGCCAATTTAGAATCGAGTTTCCGATCGTAGTGAACATAGCTGCCTACACCAATAGGCATCCCTTCAACAATCACCTCTACAATTCCACCAATGGAGTCACCATTGCTCTTGGCATCGTCGATTGCAAGCATCATCTTCTGACTAGCATCTTCATCTAGGCACCTTACAGGTGAGGCTTCTGAAATTTCTTGAATCTCCGAGATAGATAAATCTTCAGTTCTCTCAGCTTTTACTCCCCCAATTTCAACAACATGAGAAGCAATATGTATCCCAAGCAATGAAAGTAGTTTTTTCGCCACCGCACCAGCAGCAACCCTAACAGTCGTTTCTCTCGCAGAGGATCTTTCTAAAACATTTCGTAAGTCTCTATGCCCATATTTAATGCCACCATTTAAATCTGCATGTCCTGGGCGTGGTCTTGTAATCTTTCTTTTTATCTCATCTGCGTCTTCTTCCAATGGCTCGATTCCCATTATTTTAGTCCAATGTTTCCAATCGTTATTTTCTACTACTAAGCAAATAGGCGAACCTAGTGTTGCCCCGTGACGTATACCTGAAGTGATTTCTACAGTATCTTTTTCTATTTGCATTCTACGACCTCTTCCGTGGCCTTTCTGCCTACGAGAAAGCTCTCTATCGATATCCTCAGTTGTTAATGGCATTCCAGCTGGAAAACCTTCAAGGATCGTTGTTAGTTTTGGTCCATGCGATTCTCCTGAAGTTAAATATCTCACTGAGAAGTCCCCCTTTACCTGAATCTATGTACTTTAGCGCTTAAAAGCGTTATAGGATTATGTATCACTATATCACAAATAAAAATATTGTGTACAAAAAAAGTTTGAAATTAATCAATATAATTTCAAACCCCTGAATCTTTATCTTTTATCATACTACACATTTTTATTAGGCTAAATTAATGATGATTGTTGATTTATACACAAGGTACTCAATTTCCGCTTGCAGTTCGGAAGCTGATCGGCGCTTTTGTCACAGACTTAACTTTGCTTCCTTGAACAAACACCGCAAGTTAGGATATTCGAATGCATTCCCGGTGAATCTCGGACTTTCCGAGAAAAATCAACAATGTGCTTTAACGAGCCTTTTATAAAAAAAGGTATCTTCAGTTTCTAAGCCAAATTGAGCTGGGTTAAAAATTTGTTCTGTACTTCCCACAAAGAAAACTCCATCAGGTTTTAATGCTTGACTAAATTTCTTATAGAGCTGGTCTTTTGCTTCTTCGGTAAAATATATCAATACATTGCGACAAACGATTAAATCATAGCCTGATTCAAATGGGTCAGCCAGCAAATTATGCTTTCTAAAAGTAACAGTATTTTTTACTTGATCGACTACTTTAAAATAATCTCCTTGCTTTACAAAATATTTTGCTTTAATTGAGGATGGTACTTCATTCAGTGAGCGATCATGGTACACACCCATTTTCGCCCTAGCAAGCACATTATCATCAATATCCGTAGCTAATATCTTAATTTGTGATAAAGGTAGAAATTTGGATAATACCATTGCAATGGTATATGGTTCTTCGCCAGTTGAACAGGCAGCACTCCAAACCTTTATGCTCTTATTCGCTTGTAAAAGACGTGGTAAAATTTTCTCCTCCAAAACCTCCCAACGTTTTCCGTTTCGATAAAATTCCGACACATTGATTGTCATTCTATCTAAAAATTCGTTAAGAAGTTGTTTATCTGCTTTAATTCCTAAAAGAAATTCACGGAAACTACCAAAGCCCTTCTTTTCATATAAGGAAGTCAATCTTCGCTTCATTTGTGCTTCTTTATACAAATTCAGATCGATACCCGTCAAAACTTTTACTTGTGCGATAAATTCCTGATAGTCATGAGACATGAAATCCTACTCCTCTATCTCTATGTAATTTACTTATATTATTATAGTAATTAAGTATAACGGAATAACTTGGAATTTACTTTAGATTTTTAGCAATTTAACAAAAAATTCAAAGAAATTAGCATTTACACTTCTAGCATTAGAAAACTTGGCGGTGTGCTTAGCTTACGCACCGGCATTTACCTAGTAGCATTAATACTATAATTTACCATTACAACTTATCATAGTTGCCCCATATATACATACTTAAATTTAAAAAAACTCTATCTAAAAAGATAGAGTTTTTAATGGATTCAGTAACTTGATATTAGTAAATCCACTCGTTCATTAATTTTGTATATTCTACTAATTCTTCTTGCTTGAAGAATAAGCCAATTTCACGCTCAGCGCTTTCTGGTGAATCAGAACCGTGGATGATGTTTTTACCAACTGTAGCAGCAAAGTCACCACGAATTGTTCCTGGAGCAGAATCTTTTGGATTAGTTGCTCCCATCATTTGACGAGCAGTTGCAATTACATTTTCGCCTTCCCAAACCATAGCGAATACTGGTCCTGAAGTAATGAAGTCAACTAGTTCACCAAAGAAAGGACGCTCTTTGTGCTCACCATAGTGTTGTTCAGCTAGCTCTTGAGAGATAGACATTAATTTAGCACCTGCTAATGTAAACCCTTTCTTTTCGAAACGAGATACGATTTCACCAATTAACTGACGTTGAACACCGTCAGGTTTTACCATCAAGAAAGTTTTTTCCATGTTAGTAATCCACTCCTATTTTCTGTATGTATGTGACATCCAAATGGACAATCCACGAAAAATATTATCATTGATTTATAAAATTCGCAATATAATGACTGAAATCTATTAGAATTTTCGTTTCCCGATATTTTTCGCTATTTCCATAAATGTTTTTTTCGCTTTGTTTTCTGGTAATTGTCGAAGAATGTTCAACGCTTTTTTCAAATACAAATCACTTACAGCGATAGACCGTTCTACGGCACCAGAGGACTTAATTAAGCGAATAGCCTGGTTTATGTCTTCTTGTGATGAATTTTCATTAATAGACTTCAAAAATTCCTTACTTGGACCTTCCTCCATGGCATATAAAACTGGTAACGTAATATTTCCTTGTAACAAGTCACTTCCAGCTGGCTTCCCAAGCTCTTTTTCAGATGCAGTGAAATCCAAAATATCATCTGTAATTTGATAGGACATTCCAACGTAGTATCCAAAAAGAAATAACTTCTTATGAATTTCTTCAGAAACACCTGAAGCTACAGCACCTAACTGGCAGCTAGTAGCAATTAATAGAGCCGTTTTACGTTTAATTCTTCTAAAATATGTCTTAATGTTCTGATCGAAATTGAACTTGTCCTTAATTTGTTCAATTTCCCCAATACAAACTTCTACAATTGTATTGGAAAGGATTTGATGAGCAACTGGGTTATGAATATTTGCCATCAATTCTAATGAACGGGCAAAAATATAATCACCCGTATACATTGCGACCCTATTGTCCCATTTGGATTTTATGGTCGGCACACCTCTCCTTAACTCAGCATCATCAATGACATCATCGTGCACTAGACTCGCCATATGAATCAACTCTAATGCAACAGCAACATTCTTCGTAACATGAATGTCATGTGTTCCGAATTTTGAAGCCAATAACACAAAAACAGGGCGAATTCTTTTCCCACCTGCCTGCAATAAATGCATAGAAGCCTCACGAAGAACAGGTGAATCGGCTTGAATGGTAGCTTCTAATTCTTTTTCAATTATTTGTAGGTCTGCATTCAAAAAAGAATACAGCATTTTTAATTTCATTTATTCCACCCAGCTTTACTTCATCAAGTCTTCTAAGAAACGCCCAAGAACCTCTAAGAATGGAACGTCAATTAAACAATTTCGTCCTTATATGTGGGTACTTGAATCACTTGAACTTAGAGCTAGACCTAACATCTAGTACTATACTTTTTATTTATTTGATTTATAACCAATATGAGTTGCAGCTACACCACCACTATGTGGCTTATATGAAACTTTTTCAAAACCAGCTTGCTTGAACATAACTGCCAACTCTTTCATACCCGGAAAATCACGCGCAGATTCCTGTAACCATGAATATTCATTATAACTTTTCGCGAAAAGTTTTCCGAATAGTGGCATGAAAAATCTGAAATAAAAATAATAAAGTTGCCTAAATCCAATCATGGTTGGTTGTGATGTTTCTAAACAAACTGCCATTCCACCAGGCTTCAACACACGGTTCATTTCTTTAAGAACCTGAAGATAATCTGGAACGTTCCTTAATCCAAAACCGATTGTCACATAATCGAAGCTATTGTCGTCAAAAGGTAATTCCATCGCATTGCCATGAATTAATTCAACCTGTTCAAGGTGCTGTTCTTTGACTTTCTGGATCCCGACATTCAACATGTTTTGGCTGAAATCCAAGCCTTTAACCATTCCTTCTTTTCCAACCTCATGTGCCAATGCTATAGTCCAATCAGCTGTTCCACAGCAAACATCCAAGGCTTTTGAACCCTTTTTTACATTCATGAATTTCATAGTAGATTTGCGCCATTTTATATGCTGTTGGAAGCTGATAACAGAATTCATTTTGTCATAGTTTTGAGAAATTTTCTCGAATACCTTATGTACTTTTTCCTCTTTAGATTGTTGCATGGTTTACCCTTCTTCCACGAACGAATTGGCAATCACCAAATTATGCTTACCTATCGCATCTAATCTGATTTTCACTTGTTCATTAATAGGGGACAGTGATTTCCTAGCTTGCTCAGTTAAGTTATTTACTTGAATGATACACTGATCTAAAGTACGTACAATGAAATTCCTTTGTTCATCCGTCAAATGCATGCCCACATTAGGAAACAAGATTTTCTTTAATACTTCCCCTATTGGTGATGGGTTTTTATTTTCAATGGCTTGTTTCTCGTCAATCAAACGGTTCAAAAGCAATAAATTTGACACATAATCCGACCAGATCTTTTTATTAAAGAAATCTGCTATAGATAATAGTAGCGATGCTTCTATGATTCTAATGCTGTCTAAAAGAACATTAATATCCTCTATTGTCGATTGGTAGACTTTAATTTTTTGCTCATTAATATCTTTAATGGCACCAGCCAACGCTTGAATAAGAGGCACTTGACTAATGTCAGATAAAATTTTGTAATAAAGTCCACTATAATAATCGCCTGCTAACACACTAAGTTGCCTAGTTCGCAGAATGGACGTGGTTTCATTTTTAAAAGTTGTATTGGTTACAAGTTCATGAGTGTCCAAGGCTATTTGAACCAACATGGTTGAAGTGATAAATTTATCCATCTCTTCATCCGATAAGTCTAAATCCTCTAACATGGATACAAGAAGAAAGAGTTTATTATCATCAATAAACGGCTTATCTAAAAAGTGAAGAAGGTAAGGATGTCCTGCTTTTGAAATAATTAAACTTTTAAGTTCTTCCATGTACATGTTTAAATCCTTCACCTTTCATCACCCTTGTAGCCAAAATTATGTATTGTTATTATTTCCATATACCATTATTTTTAAGCGGTTTCACTTAAAAGCACATGTCATTATAACATACAATGGGATTAGTGGCTCGGTTTATGCATTAATTTATAAGTAACATTATTTCTTTTCACTTTCCATTTGCCCAAAAGGAGTAAAAATCTTTGCATTTCCTCTGACTTTTATCGCAGAAGTATGTTCGGTAAATTGAGCAATCATGACTTCGCCAGCATCTAATTTTTCAGAATGGTGGAATCTTGTATCTGATCCACGCGTTAAACCAATAACGTTGACTCCATCTTCCATCGCTTTTATGACAACGTAGTCCATCACTTTTTCTTTCATATGAAGTACCCCCAAATATTGTTGGCTAGGATTTAATCAATGATAAAACTTCTGATCTTGCTTTTGAATCTTTTGCAAAAATCCCACGTACTGCCGATGTGACCGTTTTTGCTCCAGGTTTTTTAACACCACGCATTGTCATACACATATGCTCAGCTTCTACAATGACCATTACACCATGAGGTTCAAGTTTCCCCATAATTGCATCAGCTACTGTAGAAGTGATTCTTTCTTGTAACTGTGGTCTTTTAGCAACTGCTTCTACAGCCCTAGCTAGTTTACTTAACCCAGTAACTTTACCGTTTCTTGGAATGTATGCAACATGCGCATGTCCATAGAATGGTACTAGATGATGCTCACAAACTGAGTGGAAAGCAATATCTTTTACCAAAACCAATTCTTCGTGGTCTTCTCCAAAAATCGTTTGGAAATGTTGAGATGGATCTTCTCTTAAGCCAGAAAAAATTTCTTCATACATCCTTGCAACTCGTTTTGGTGTATCTAGTAACCCTTCCCTGTTAGGGTCTTCTCCCACAGCTTCTAGAATCATTCGAATTGCTTCTTCTATTTGTGCGTGATTTATATTTGTCAATCTAATATCCTCCCAAAAAACCAATCATTGTTTTATGTTGTACGTTTACGTCTTCATATTAGCACATATCCAAAAACAGACGCAAAATATGATGTAGAATTATGTTTATGTGTTCAAAAAATTAAGGCCTGTCATGTAGACAGGCCTTAATTATGTAATATTTTCGCCAATTTTATTAAAGGCTAGATTATTTAACAGCGTCTTTAAGCGCTTTTCCTGGTTTGAATGCAGGAACTTTGCTTGCAGAGATTTCGATTTCTTCACCAGTTTGTGGGTTGCGACCTTTACGGGCAGCACGCTCACGTACTTCGAAGTTACCAAAACCGATAAGTTGTACCTTATCACCGTTTTTCAATGCGTCTAGAATTGAATCAAAAACAGCATCAACAGCTTTTGTTGCGTCTTTCTTTGAAAGTTCGCTAGCTTCTGCGACTGCATTAATTAGTTCTGTTTTGTTCATGCCATTCACCTCCTCCCAAAAGGAATTTTCAAAAAAAGAAGTATGTAATACCGAATAATCCATGAATCATCATTGCGGCTTATTCTACTATCAAATCTCTACCAAATGCAAGTAAAAATAATTGCGAGTTTCGGTAGAATGGCTGATACACTGCGTTTTCTGTTAGTAGATTATCATAATCACATAGGGTTAGCAAGAGAATTCAATAAATAATAAGAATCTTTTGTTTAAAATTAACAATTTTCATTGTTTTTGTCCTCAAATGCCATCTTTCCCTTAAATATCAAGGTTTAAACCACACTCTGTAAAAGCGTAAAAATTTTCTGATAAGGATAAGGGAATTTTTTCTTGTTGCTTTTTTAAACAATAAAAAATGCTCAAATAGTCGTCACTGTCGACCATTTGAGCTTTTTTTTATAGGATAATCGCGATTAAACCACCAGATCCTTCGTTAATAATTCTTTCTAATGTTTCTTTTAATTTGTAGCGAGCATTTTCTGGCATTAAGCTTAGTTTTGCTTGGATTCCTTCACGGACAATTGAGCTCAAGCTACGCCCGAAAATATCTGAATTCCATATTGAAAGTGGATTATCTTCAAAATCCTGCATTAAATATCGGACTAATTCTTCACTTTGTTTTTCTGTTCCAATGATTGGGGCAAACTCAGATTCTACATCTACCTTTATCATATGAATAGAAGGTGCCACAGCCTTTAATCTTACACCGAATCTTGCTCCTTGACGGATGATTTCAGGCTCATCTAGGCTCATATCAGCCAAGGATGGTGCAGCTATACCATAACCTGTTTGCTTCACCATTTTTAATGCATCCGATACTTGATCGTATTCGGCTTTAGCGTGTGCAAAATCCTGCATTAATTCCAGTAAATGATCTTTACCTCGGATTTCAACGCCTACAATTTCTTTCAAAATTGTGTCGTATAGTTCATCAGGAGCATGCAAATCGATTTCTGCTACACCCTGCCCCATATCCATGCCAGCCAATCCAGCACTATCGATGAATTCAAAATCATTAAAATGGCTTACTACGCGATCTACATCACGCAATCTTTTAATATCTTTGACGGTTTCTTTAACAGCTTCTTGATAGCTTTCACGTAACCAGTGATTTTCTCTAAGAACCATCACCCAACTTGGAAGGTTCACATTTACTTCAAGTACAGGGAATTCGAATAACGCTTCACGAAGCACATTTAGAACATCCGATTCGCGCATACTTTCAACACTCATCGCCAACACCGGAATATCATATTTTTCTTGAAGAGATGTACGTAATGATTCTGTATCTTGGTGATGAGGTTGGACGGAGTTGATTACCATGATAAATGGCTTCCCAACTTCTTTAAGCTCATTAATCACTCTTTCCTCAGCTTCAACATAGTCTGAACGATGGATTTCTCCGATACTGCCGTCAGTAGTGATTACTACGCCAATTGTAGAGTGATCCTGTATTACCTTTCTCGTCCCGATTTCCGCAGCTTCATGAAAAGGAATGGGTTCTTCATACCATGGTGTATGAATCATACGAGGTCCATTTTCATCCTCATATCCTTTAGCCCCGGGTACTGTATAACCTACACAGTCAACTAGTCTAATATTAACTTCAAGGCCATCATCCACTTTAACAGCAGCTGCTGTATTAGGAACAAATTTAGGTTCAGTTGTCATAATTGTTTTACCTGCTGCACTTTGTGGAAGTTCATCCTGTGCTCTGGATCGATCTGCTTCATTGCCAATGTTAGGAATGACTACTAGTTCCATAAACTTTTTTATGAAGGTGGATTTGCCGGTACGTACTGCACCAACAACTCCTAAATAAATATCTCCGCCAGTCCGTTCTGCAATATCTTTAAAAATATCTACTTTTTCCACGAGATTCCCTCCCGATATTTAGAGTTCCTGGGATTTTTCCATCCATTTTTATTAGTATTGGACAATATATGTGTATGAGACTACCTTGTACAAATATGCCTATTTTTTCTTTTATGCCTCCTTTTTTCTTTTGGGGACTCTCAATGGTCTACCCCTCATTTTCATACAGCTCTTATGGCTTTATAGATCACATGCACCATAATATTTTCATGCTGATTTACTTAGAAAATCATTTCATTTTGAGTTATGATGGAAAGGTTTTGGTGACATTTATATAATTGCAGCATTATGATAAGTTTTAAGAACTTGTTGAATAACAAAAAACCCTTCTCCTGCAATATATTTGCACAGGAAAAGGGTTATTCCTATTTTGTCATGAATTTCGGCATCTTTCCATCTTCGCTGATGGTATATGGTAAAGAATACGCTGGTACAAAGAATGAATTTTCTACTAAAATTTGACGAATATCATCACCTGGCTTGAAATTATGTTTATTATTTTCAAGCGCAGTGATTAAATCTGGAGTATAGTCGATAAATAATTCTCCGTTTGAATCGATTACAAAACCTAATTCTTTTTGAGAAAATGGACTTAAAACAGTTGGGATTTCCTTTACTCCAAGTTTTTTAAAATCCAATGTATAGACATCATTGCTTAATCTCTCTTTGAAAGGTGGGTAACCTTTAGATTGACGGTATACCATCAAACGAATGTTTAAGTCTTGTAAAGTGTTGGCAATTCTCATATCAAATAATTTGACTGTAGGGTTTGATTCTACATCCACTAATGTGTATTGGAATACTCCTCCGCTTTCATATGCGTTCCCAGGAGGTTCTGCCATGTATTTTGGAGAGATTTTTTTAAAGTCAATTAAATATTTTTGATAAACCGGTGTGCCTGCTTCAGTTGTCTTTATTGGTAACAAGCCATTTTGATCCGACTTATATTGATTGACAGCAGTTTGTACCATCATTATTTGATCTTTATACGGAACTTGGTTTTCCTTTCTTTGCTCGGCAGGATAAAGACAACCTGAGAGCAAAGATGGAAGGACTATACATAAAATAACTAGACTGAACTTTTTCATTAGCTTGTTCATATGTATATTCATCTTGTCACCCATTTGTAGGTCCGCTTAGAACTACTAAAAATATGATAATGCCTGAGACAATCATTAACATATAGGCAAAAATAGCAGTCAATACACGGAAAAATCCTTTTAGTTTATAACGGCTTAAATAAATCAAAATAATAGATAGAAACATAAATCCCATCGATGCGAGTGAGATCCACATCTTTTGTAAAGCTGGTGTCATTTCCTTCACTCCTTTTCACGAAAAGTATTATAACATAAGCAGAAAAAAAACAGGAAAATCTTATGCCGATTTTCCTGTTTTCTGACTAATTTATCACCATTTTAGGTTCATTGACCAGTTTGGTACTCTGTATACTATGCATCAAGTTGAGCCACTGCACCAAAAAAAGCCTATAATCATTAAAATTTCTTGAAATTATTCCTACAGAAATTATTATCTAGAAACATCCAGAATATTAACCAAGTCTTCCATCTCAGATTTTTTCGTTCGAGACATTAATGTATCTACAGCTGCCTTAACTGGGTCACCATTAAATAACACTCCATACAAGGCTTCTGTGATAGGCATTTTTACATCATATTTTTTAGCTAATTGGTACGCTGCTTTAGTTGTTCGGACTCCCTCGACAACCATTCCCATATTTTCAAGAACTTCATCAAGATTTTGACCTTTCCCTAACATGTTTCCTGCCCTCCAATTTCGAGAGTGGACACTTGTACAAGTAACAATTAAATCACCGATACCAGTTAGACCTGAAAAAGTAAGAGGATTGGCACCCATAGTGGTACCAAGGCGGGCTATTTCCGCTAGTCCTCTAGTAATAAGAGCCGCTTTTGCATTATCACCATACCCTAGACCATCTGTAATACCAGCTGCAAGAGCAATAATGTTCTTTAAAGCTCCCCCAATTTCTACCCCAATCACATCAGCATTCGTGTATACTCGGAAATTTGTGTTCATGAAAAGATCTTGGATGACCTCTGCAGCCTTCATATTCATTGAAGAAACAGTAACAGTAGTTGGGTGGCGTAGGCTTACTTCTTCAGCATGGCTTGGCCCTGACAAAACTACAACATCTTTCAAGAGTGTAGACGGCATCACTTCCTCAATCATTTCAGAAATACGAAGAAGTGTATCTGGTTCAATCCCTTTACTCACATGAACAACGACAATCGGATTGGAAATGACCTCCGCGATTGAAGAAAGAACCTCACGAATAGCTTTCGTTGGTACCGCAAGAATCACATGCTCCACTCCATCTAGCGCTTTTTCCAATGAATCATAGCCAATAATTGAAGAAGGTAATTCAATTTCAGGTAAATACTTTTTATTTGTATGATATGTGTTTATTTCTTCTATTTGGCTAGCGTTATGTCCCCACAGGCGGACATCATGGCCGTTGTCAGCAAGGACCATTGCAAGAGCTGTCCCCCAGCTCCCTGCACCAATCACTGCGACTTTATCACGACTATGAACCATATCATCACAACCTTTTTATTTTCTTGTTCTTGCGAATATCCTAATTGGTGTGCCTTCAAATCCGAATGCATCACGAATTCTATTTGTTAAAAATCTCTCATAAGAGAAATGTAGTAGTTCAGGATCATTTACAAAGACAACAAATGTCGGTGGCTTAACCGCAACCTGTGTCGTGTAGAAAATTTTCAGTCTCTGCCCTTTATGAGTTGGAGTAGGATTCATCGCAACGGCATCTGTAATTACTTCATTAAGAATGTTAGTTTGGACACGCATTGAATGGTTTTCGCTGACAGTATCGATTACAGGAATTAAGGTATGTGTACGTTTTCTTGTTTTTGCTGAAAGAAAAACAACAGGAGCATAATCCAAGAATAAGAAATGCTCACGTATATTTTTTTCAAAATCACGCATAGTGTTGTCATCTTTTTCAATGGCATCCCATTTGTTTACTACGATGATAACGCCTCTTCCAGATTCATGCGCATATCCTGCAATCTTTTTGTCTTGTTCCCTAATGCCTTCTTCAGCATTAAGAACGACAAGGACAACATCTGATCTTTCGATGGCACGTAATGCACGTAATACACTATATTTTTCTGTGCTTTCGTAAACCTTTCCTTTCTTCCTCATCCCAGCTGTATCAATAATCACATATTTTTGACCATTGTAAGTATAAGGAGAGTCAATAGCATCACGTGTTGTGCCTTCAATATCACTAACGATGACACGATCTTCCCCTAATAAGGCATTTACAAGAGATGATTTCCCTACATTTGGTCTTCCGATTAAGGAAAACTTCGTTACATCATCTTCATAATCAGATCCGTTATAATTTGGGAAGTGCTTTGCTACTTCATCTAAAAGATCTCCTAACCCTAATCCGTGAGTTCCCGAAATCGGGAACGGTTCACCGAACCCCAAGGAGTAAAAATCATAGACTTGGTCCCTCATATCAGGATTATCTACTTTATTGACAGCAAGTACTACGGGTTTCTTCGATTTGTAAAGAATTTTTGACACTTCTTCATCAGCGGAAGTAACTCCTTCTCTACCGTTCGTCATAAAGATGATTACATCAGCTTCATCTATGGCAATCTCAGCTTGTTGGCGAATTTGCTCTAAGAACGGCTCATCCCCAATATCGATACCACCTGTATCAATAATGTTGAAATCGTGTGTCAACCATTCTCCCGAGCTATAAATTCGATCACGTGTTACTCCCGGTATATCTTCGACAATGGAGACTCTTTCTCCTACAATTCTGTTAAAAATGGTGGATTTCCCTACATTAGGCCTCCCAACAATAGCAACCACTGGTTTTGGCATGGAAGTCACCCTTTCTTTTTATTATTTTTCAAAAGCGTACTTCAAGAGGAAAGACCCAAACTGTCTTTGGGACATAAATACCTTTTAGAAGATCGCATATTTTGTTTTTGTTTATTATGAATTGCTAGCGAAAAGAACCCTTCTTGTCCACTAAGAAGGGTATAGCTATCTAATAGTACCAAATTATCCTAACAACAACAATCATTATCCTATACAAATTCATTCCTAGTTGGTCAACCTGTAGTTTAGAATTATATTAATGTTTGACAATAATATAAATTTCATCGCTAAGTTTATGTGCAATCCCATCCAAAATCGCCTCCAAATTAGCTGCGAAATAATCCATCTCCTCTATGGAATGGCAATGAAATACGTATCCACCGACCGGTATTTTTTCTGGTTGTGTTGTAACTACGGCTAAAATGAATTTATCTAGTTCCATGAGTATCGCTTCCCTTCATCTTACGATCAGCCGACTCAGACGGCATCCTGATCGCGTTTTCAAGAGTTGGGACATTTCCAATTACCCTAATGGCTTGTTCAATATCTTTATCCTGTGGTAGGACGAATACAGCTACCCTTCCATCTTCTAAATCCCTTTTTGCTAAAGGCACAAGCGAAGGGGTGCCTGAATCACGATATACACCCATAGCAGTGGATACATCATGCAATATCGCTTGCCTCTGCCCTAAGTTTGAAATGGAAGATCGAACATTGAAATTTTTCGGTGTTAATATAAACCCCATTCCATATTTCAATACTTCTTTTTGTCTTTCAGGATGTCCTATATTCATGATATAAATATTGTCTACATATAAGCCTGCACCATCAAATCTTGGTTCTACATAATCAATTTTAACGATATCCTTCAAATGTGTGCCAGACATGAATTTCCGGCATACAAACAGTGAAATGATAAACGCTATAATCCCGACCCATACATTCCAAAATAAATAACCACCTGTACAAAATAAGGAAGTCATGATAACAAGATAATTCCTTCCCTCAAATGCAATAGCAATTCCTTCTATATATGTACTTCCTCTTTTAACTAATTCATATTGATCTAGTTCAGTTAGCGTATTACGTTCCATGTTCCTAACTTCTCTAAATTGTGAAGCTGCAAGAGCTAAAAAAGTTATGGCCGTAAATTCTTCTTCTAACACAGCTGGTAGTACTATACTGCCCAAGCCTGCAGCAATAAAACCAATTGCAAGATGAATGACCTTTCCATGTAAATAGGTTGGGTACTGCCGATAGTCACTTCTAAGCATAAAAATTCTAGCTAATGTTCCTGTTATGACACCAAATACGATTGGATAAAAATATTCATTCAATGACTTACACCTCTTTCTTAGCTGCAGACCTCGTTTGTGTAATGACGGATGCCGATAATTCAAATAGTCTCCAAATCATACTACCTGCACCCACTTTAGCTAATTGGTCCAACCATTCGCTAGAAAAAGGTTGGTATGGCAAACCAAGCCTGTATACCGCCATAAACATGAGCAGCTCCCCGACAACCATCCCTAGCAGTAATGAAAGCATCCGCAAATTCCATCGATACACAAGTATTATGCTCAAGTACAGTAAAATTATTGTTAGCATCCACGTAGGATCGAATAAAATCCACACTGGATCAATCATTGCAAAAATCCCAAAGCTAGCTATACATAATCCGATTATTAATGAGGAGATGAAAAGGTGAAGAAATTGTTTAAATTCGAAGTTCCTGGAATAGAAAAAAAGCATCAATATTAGGTAAAGTGCTGAACAGTTTACATCGATAGACGAAGAAGGAATGATAAATGTATAGGGTGATAAAATAATCAACATCAACACGTGAAGGATATTACTATTCCTATTAGTAGAAGGATTATAAAAAAAAGTAAGGATTACGAAAATAATCCAAGCTATCCAAATAAAAAAAATACCTTCCATCACGATTCCCCCTTTAGAATCATTATGTCTTTTTATTCTGTTGATTAATCAACCGTAAAGGAATAATCTCTCTTAATCATGGAAAGGTAAATGCATGGAGGTGTTAATCGATGGGTAAGGATAGACAAGAAAAAAAATTAAAAGCCAGTAAGAAAGTGGAATCCGATCGTGATCAAGCTTTACATTATGCAGGTGCGACTGCTCTAGAAGGTCCGGAAGAAGCAAGAGAAAGAAATAAACATTAAAAAACACAAAAATAAAGACCCGAAGTCTCATGACAACGGGTCTCCATTTTTTATCTCACTATTAAAATTAAATCAAATTCCTTTGTTTAGCCCACTCCAATGACTGGCCCAATAATACATATGGAGCAGAAGACAATTCTCCAATCCGTTTCTTACCTAATGCTGCCATAATTAGTTTTATATCTTCTTGCATTTCTTCTATTTGTGTCACTAAAGCTTCTACTCCACGTTCTTTATAAATCTTCAATAAAAAACCAGCAAGTCCAGTTGCTTTGGCACCTAAAGCTAAACATTTCACAATATCAAGGGAATCTTTTATGCCACCAGAGGCAATAACTGTTAGGTTTCTACCTTCAGATTGGGCTTCTAAAATTGAACATAGTGTCGATATTCCCCATTGGTTAAAATAGTCTAACCCTCTAACTCTGCGTTTATTTTCGATTTTAGCGAAATTGGTTCCACCAAAACCTCCAACATCTACAAATTGAATTCCAATAGATGAAAGTTTCTTAGCTGTTTCTTTACTCATGCCAAAGCCCACTTCTTTAATTATGACTGGTACTTCAACAGAGTTAACAATTTGTTCTATCCGATTTAGGGCACCATAGAAAGATCGATCACCTTCTGGCATTGCCAATTCTTGAATAACATTAAGATGTATTTGCAATGCATTTGCTTCAATCATATCAATAGCAAGTTTTGCCTGATCAACTGTTGCCTCTGCTCCTAAATTAGCGATAATAATTCCTTTAGGATTTACCTTTCTTACTATTTGATATGAAGGAATCTGTGTGGCATCCTTTATTGCAGCCATTTGGGAACCAACTGCCATACCAATTCCAGTCTCCTGGGCAGCCCAAGCAAATGCTCGGTTGATTTCTTCTGTTTCTTTACCGCCACCACCAGTCATTGCGTTGATAAAAATTGGCGAACTTAAAGTAAGTTCGCCAATTTCAGTAGTTAAATCAATTTCATCAACGTTTATATCTGGTAAGCTTTGATGAACAAACATAAAATCATGGAAGCCAGTTATGCCTTCCTGTCCTGTTGCTAGTGCATGCTCAATATGATCTAATTTACGTTTTGTCCTCGACAAGCTCATCACCATTATTTTAAGTCTTTTAATTTGTCACCTATCATATCACCTAGTTGAAACCCTTTGTTTTCTTCAGGAAGTACATAGTCCTCAGAAACAAATGATTCCTTTTCCTGCAATTCTTTGATACTTAAGGATAGTCGTTGTTCTTCTTCATTCACATCAAGAACTTTTACCTTCACAGTTTGCCCTTCTTTCAATGCTTCATGCGGAGTAGCAATGTGTTTATGGGAAATTTGTGAGATGTGTACAAGTCCTTCCACTCCCGGTAATACCTCAACAAAAGCACCAAAAGAAACTAATCTTTTAACAACACCTTCAAGGATTGCTCCTTTTTGCGCTTTTTCAGATACGGAAGACCATGGTCCAGGCAAAGTTTCCTTGATTGATAATGAAATTCTCTCATTGTCTCTATCAACGGATAAGACTTTTACATTGACTCGGTCTCCTTCTTTAACTACATCAACAGGTTTATTCACATGTTCGTGCGACAATTGTGATACGTGAACAAGTCCATCAACCCCGCCAATATCAACAAAGGCACCAAAGTCCGTTAACCTTTGAACAGTTCCTTCCAGGACTTGCCCCGCTTGTATTGTCCCTAAAAGGTCTTGTTTATGCTTGCCTTTCTCTTCTTGGACTACTGCACGATGTGATAAAATAAGACGGTTTTTCTCTTTATCAAGTTCCACGATCTTAAATGTCATAGTACGGTCCTTATAATCTGAAAAATCCTCGACAAAATAGTCTTCGACTAGAGACGCTGGTACAAAGCCTCTAACTCCAAGGTCGACTACTAAACCACCTTTAACGACGTCCTTTACAACTGCCTCGAAAACTTCCTGAGACTCAAAACTTCTTTCTAGGGCATCCCATGCTTTTAAAGCATCCACTTTTCGTTTAGAAAGGATTAAGTTCTCCTCTTCAACTTTGATGACTTCCAGCTCTAATTCGTCACCTTCATTTACTGCGTCAGTAGCTTTTTCGATATGAAGACTGGATAATTCACTAATAGGAATAATACCATCGGACTTACTGTTTTCCACATCGACAATGACTTGCTTCTCTTCAACTTTAATTACCTTTGCCTTTACCTTGTCGCCAACACCAAAATTGTTTACTTCAAACTGTTGTTCCTCTGTCATATGTACTCCTCCTTATCCCATGTCTGCTTTGCAGTGGTAAACTCTTCATCGTTTTAGTTACATGAATGTCACCATTTTTCTATAAATAGAAAATATTCTTATTAATTAAATTCTAACAAAAAGCGAAATTTGTCAAGTAAAGTGGATTATCTATGTTGAGTGATTAACTCACCAATCTTGCCCATAATGAATTCGGTTGCTTGTTCTGCATTTAATTTTTCATCTTGGTATTCTTTAAGGTTAATTGGTTCTCCATAAACAACTTTAAGTTTATTGAATGCCTTATATGGCCCAATGATTGCACACGGCACGACTAATGCATCTGATCTTAATGCAAAGAACCCCGCACCAGCTAAACCTTTACCTAACTCACCGGTTTTGTTTCTAGTTCCTTCTGGAAACAACCCTAATACATTCCCATCTTTTAAAACCTGTAAACCTCTTCTGAGGGCTTCTCTGTCGCTCATTCCCCTTTTGACAGGGAAGGCATGTAAGCCCGGTAAAATATTTTTTAAGATAGGCAAATTAAACAATTCTTCTTTTGCCATAAAGTGAACATCACGTGGGGCAGTAATCCCAACCACCGGAGGATCTAGATTATCGATATGGTTCGCACAAAGAAGTACTCCTCCTTCTTTAGGAAAGTTTTCTGTGCCAATAACTTCAATTCGATAGGTTGGATATAACGCCATACTTACTAATGATTTTGCAAATTTATAAAAACTCACCGTCATCAAGCCCTTTCTTTAATTAAAGAGATAATTCGATCTGCTACTTGATGGATGGTCAAAGAAGTTGTATCAATTTCAATTGCGTCATCAGCTTTTCTTAATGGAGCAATTTCACGTTCAGAATCGTATTTATCGCGTGCTGCAATCTCCATTTTTAATTGCTCTAGATTAGATTGAAATCCTTTTGAGACATTTTCTTGGTGTCTTCTTTGTGCGCGCTCGTCCACACTGGCAATCATGAAGATTTTCAATTCAGCATGAGGAAGTACATGGGTTCCAATATCTCTACCGTCCATGACAACTCCACCATTTTTCCCTAACTCCTGTTGCATCTTCACCATTTCTTTTCGTACTAGTTCATGTCTAGAAACGGCTGAAACAGATGAAGTCACATCCTGTGTCCTAATTTTTTCGGTTACTTCCTCTCCATCTAGGAAAACAAGTTGTCCTATTTCACTAGGTTTTAATTCAATGACACTTTTCATTAATAAATCATGTAGTTTGCTTTCATCTTCTATATCGACGTTATTCTTTAACGCCTTATAAGTTAATGCCCTATACATGGCACCAGTATCTACATAAATATAAGAGAATGCTTCGGCAACAATCTTTGCCACCGTACTTTTTCCAGCAGCAGCTGGCCCATCAATCGCAACTGATATTTGTTTAATCATATTTCCTCCTGAACTGCCTTATGCAAAATACAAATTACTCTTCTATTTTATCATAAACACAGATTTAATTATGCACGAAAGCTCACATTTGATATCTAACAAAAAGGACAAAAGCCTCCTTCAAATCGGGAGACTTTTGTCACAATAAATTTAAAACTATTATCCTATGTTAAAAATGCAAATGTGGACTAATTATTTATTTCCACCCATCGTTTCCAATACATTCGTGTAATTATCTTTATTTACTCCCTCGTATTGAGCAAGTTTTTTTAGTTCTAAAAATGAATCTTCTTTATGAAAGAATAATTGAAAAAAAAGTAAGAATAAGAACTGAATCACGATGATCTTTATTAGGATTCTTTCAAATGTTTTCAAAGCAATCACCACTTGTTTTTTCTACAAGTATTAACAGATTTGTCAGTTTACATTCATTATAATCCTTTATTTCGCATTTCCAATTGTCTTTCAAATACAAATCGAATTACTATTTGCCTATCTGTTTGACTTAGGTTTTCAAACTGTATGGATACACGATTAAATTTCGAATTATCAACCTCTATGACTCTAATAATCTTGCTTGTTACTTGAAGATAATGAATCTCCCCTGATTTAAGAGGTAATGATAGCCATACCTGTATTTGGGTAGAAGGAATCAGATTCACTTTTTTATGAACCATGATTGCTGCCCCACCTGCGCTTATATCATCGGTCACTGCAAGAAAAGGCTGAAATTCAAACTTCATTGGGTGTATTGCGACATCTACAGATGCTTCAACCCTTACAAATTGACGTCTCTGTATTTTTACAAAAGTATCCTCTGAAGGCTTTCTTAACTTCACAAGGGGAAGTTCTCCTTTTTTCCTTCCTAGCACCTCTGTATCGAAAATGTAAACAGATTGGTCAGGACCGATATATGTACATTTCAACTGTGTACCATCTGTCATGAACACGGTACGATTGGTCGAAAGATTCACAGGATAATCGACATAAAAATAATCACTAGTGAGTTCTTGTATTTTAGATCTATACTTTTCAGGTTGTAAAGAAAATTTTGGTTCAAGTATGAGAGTATCTCCTATTTTTATCATAATCTCCACACTTCCAGACGTTATTTCAAGTTGATTTAGTGAAAAGCGAAAAGCGCGCACTTATATATACATCTAATAATAATCAAAAAGGAAAAGCACGATTGTGCCTTTCCTTTTACTATAGCATATTTTTAAAATTAATCCTTAAAATTCCATAAAAGATACAGAGTTTATATTAAATTTTCATAAATAGGTTCTGCATTTTGAAGTTTTTCTACCATTTCTTCTTGTCCAGTATCAGCATTTATGAAAATCCTATACGTATCCTCTTTTATTACTCCTAAGAATTCATGACACAATACTTCTTCACCAATATCGTTCACAATAATAGCCAAACGATTCTCCATTATATTTACTTTTTGGTTGATGAATTGTCTTGCTTCATCTACCGAGAGGGTAGGAGCTTTAATTTCCCTATCCTTGTTTGCCTTTAAGTAATCATTCGCAGAAAATCCTATTATACTACCGTCATCTAATGCCACTTTAACCTTAACAGAATCTGGATATACCCTGACATTATCTACAATGGTAACAAAGTTCAACATTGCAATATTGTCATATTGCGTACTCTCAAATAAATCAAGTGAGGTGAATTTATTTTTTTTCAAAAATGCTGTCGCTTTATTCGTTGCATCGTTTAGACTAATCGCACTCTCTTTTACTGCCCTATTATTAATGAACCAAACTGGATAGCCACCTTTTTTTGTGATGTCCAAATTTACTTCATTTTTCGTTTTGGAATCTTGAAGACTAACACTATAGAACCCAAAGTCAGCTCCTTTACCGCCATCTTCAACCTTCACCTTAAGAGAACCTTTCATATTGGTGAATTTTTTAGCTAACTCGACCGCTTCTTTTTTGGTAATTTCTTTTCCTTGTAAATTTTTGAATGATGCGTCTTTTTTCCCGCTACTTACATGAGTTGGTCCCATCTCAGAGGCTTCAGAGTATCCTGTAACCTTTTTTTCTACCATTTTAAAGCCATCAATAATTGTATTGTCAGCTGTTTCTTTCCCTGAGGCAAGTGCAAGTTCCACATCCATCCATCTTAGGTTGTTCTTTAAAACTAGATATTGGACTTTTCTTAACTCTTGTTGAATATCAGCAGATTGCTTATATAGATCTTCTAGTTTCTTATATTCTTTTTCATTTAAAGGATTCTTGTCTAAATCACGAACCGCTGCCATATAGCTGAAATTTCCGATTTTAGACAGGAATTCTTCCGTCTTATTGAAGGGAAGTAACGTTAACGGTAGCTGTCCTACATCATTTTGCGCCTCAGAAGTGATTCTCCATACATCAGCAAGTGCTGGAGATAGAGATTGTTTAGAATTCATCGCCAATGTCGTACCTATTTTGTCGTTCAATAAATCAATTTGATATGTCAAATCATGAAACGACCTTTGATAGTTATTTTCTGCATTTAATAGGATTACATTTTTTTCTTTATGTTCTTGATAACCCCAGAAAGCCGTTCCAGCCACTGCAACAGTTAGAACGGCGATAAGTATTCCTCGCAACAAGGCCATTCACTCCTTTACTAAAAGTAAGACTTTCTTCTTGAACATTGTGTTTATTTTTTATTGGCTTCTAGGTAATTGTAAGGCTGACCATTTCTATCTAATTTACGTTTAGTGTAGTGACCATCATTCACACCTATTCCAGCTGCTTTATTCACAGAAGATATGTTGACCAATTCTTTTAATTTGAGGACGACTCCAAATCCATTTGCTTGTCGCAGTATCCGGATTAAAATAATATAAAGCGTTTCCAGTTGGATCCCATCCGTTTATTGCATCGATAACAGCTTTTCTTGCTGTATCATTTGGTGTTAACCAAATTTGCCCGTCCGCTACAGCTGTAAATGCTAGCGGTTCAAATATTACACCTGAAACAGTGTTTGGGAATAATGGACTTTCCAATCGATTAAGGATGACAGCTGCAATGGCCACCTGACCGATATAAGGCTCTCCCCTTGCTTCACCATACACAGCATTGGATAAAAGCTTAATATCATTTTCTGAAAAACCAGCAGGTACATTAGAGGCTGTACTCGTCTTACTAGTTGTATTTTTTTTAGCAGTTCCACCCTCTGCTGGTTTTGAAGTCGTTGCTTTTTTCTTAACTTGTTTTTCAATTGGTACTCCACCATAGTAAGTAAAATCGTTACCTTTGTTAATTTGATCATGAACCCAAGTTTTATTGAAGTTTGACGCATTTACTAGCTTACTTTTTGTGGTTTGACCAACTACTCCATCTATCGGTAAGCTGAATTTATCTTGAAAATTTCTTACTGCCCAATACGTACCCCATCCGAAAGCACCATCAATTTTCCCATTATAAAACCCTATGTTTTGAAGGCGAGCCTGCAACTCGATAACATCATCACCCTGCGCTCCCTTCTGTATCACTTGACTGGAAAATGCTTCAGTTTTCAATCCAAATCCCGTGATGGACATCATAGTAACTAGGAAAATGAAGAAATAGACCCTCAATTTCGAAGGAATTCCTATCATTATTTACACTCCCTTTTCTTTAATTGGAATTACACCTATTTTCTTCATTTACAATCTTTTTATTCCTAATGATAGTTTTAAAATCTGTTCCTTCTACTAACAATCAACAGCCTTTACGAAATAGTTTTTACAACGATCTATAAACTAGCTTGTTGATTGCATCAACAAAATATCTCGTTTTATAAGAACCAAATCAAAAAAGATGGCCTAACAATCAGCAATATGATTGTTAGGCCATCTAATAATTTACATATTAACAGAGGAACTTGCAGCATGAAGATCTGAAAGAGTCCTAGCTAGCTTTGCTTTTCGAAGTCCAAACCACCAAAGAAAAATCATGAAAGGCAGTATCCAGTAAATCCATTTGACTTGGGTGATCAAAATATAATCATAAACTCCGTGAAGAAAAAACGGAATTAAAAAGGCAAGTGAAAGCATCAGTTTCTTTTTATGCTTTTGAAATTTCCCCTTCCCTAAGTAGAATCCCATGATAACCCCAAAAAGCGCATGTGATGAAACAGGTAAGAATGCCCTACCTAGAGCGTATTCAACACCATTGCCCAAAAGGTATAAAATATTCTCGACGGTTGCAAAACCGAGTGAAACAGCTGCACCATAAACAATGCCATCATATGGCTCATCGAATGAAACATGCTGATAAATGGTATAAATTAAGACAAACCATTTAAAGAATTCTTCAAGAAAACTTGTAGTAAGAAAGGCATTCACAAAATGGTTCGTTACGATTTGTTCTGATGTAAGTACATATTGAATGAACATGATGGGAAAGACAAGTATTGCTCCAAATAAAAAAGTTTTAAACACAACAGAAATCGGTTCATGTTCATAATAATCCTTTAAATAAAAATAGCTCAATATTGCCAGCCCTGGTGCAATACCGGCCGATAGTACAATCAGCATAGGCTGACCCCTTTCTATAACAAAAAACTAACTAATTGGTAAAGAATGAATTCATTAGTTATATATAATCGTAACATGATATTATAAAAAAGAAAACGGTATAAGCTTGTTCATTTACCGTCTAGATGCCTTGTTTCACTAAGCACCGAGGAGGATTTTATGAAGAAGAAAAAAATATTAGTTATACATACAGGTGGAACGATTTCAATGTCGGAAGATCAAGAAACAGGAGCAGTAAAACCGACTAAAGAAAATCCCATGAAATCAAAATCAGAAAATATAAATGATTTAGCCGAGCTCATTTTAGAAGATCCATTTATTTTACCATCCCCTCACATAACACCGAAGGAAATGCTTTATATTAAAGATCTTATCGTTCACCATATTCAACGATCCAAGATTGAAGGAGTAGTTATTACCCATGGTACAGATACATTGGAAGAAACGGCATACTTTTTAGACTTAACAGTAAATAGCGATATCCCGATTGTCTTGACTGGAGCTATGCGTTCTAGCAATGAAATTGGATTCGATGGATTATATAATTATATTTCTGCAGTTAGAGTGGCCATTTCCGATGAGGCACAGAAAAAGGGTGTCCTTGTTGTGCTAAATGATGAAATACATACTGCGATGAATGTAACGAAAACTCATACAAGTAATGTATCTACCTTTCAAAGTCCACAATACGGACCTATCGGCATAGTGACTAAAAGAGGCATTGTCTTTCATCATAAACCAATCAATAGTGAAAAATATGATATTCAATACGTCACTAAATCCGTCCCACTTCTTAAAGCTCACGCTGGAATGGACTCATCCTTACTTTATGCATTGAAGATAAATAACATTGATGGACTAATAATTGAAGCATTGGGACAAGGTAACCTTCCCCCTGCTACACTACCAGGTGTAAAAGCTCTTTTAGAACAAGACATTCCTATCGTATTAGTTTCTCGTTGTTTTAATGGGATTGCAGAGGATGTATATGGATACGAAGGGGGAGGAAAACAACTAAAAGAATTTGGTGTCATTTTTTCCAATGGATTAAATGGACAAAAAGCCCGCATTAAACTTTTAATTGCCTTGGAATCAGGTTGCACTAAAAATCAACTCCCTGCTGTTTTCGCTAATTAGTCAGCACATTAAATAAAATTCAGCCAGGACCCTTAGTGTAGGTAGTTCAGATAACGTGGAGGAACAATAGAATTAGCATTGAAAATCGAGTATGAAATCGTAAAGGTTTTATACTCGATTTTTTTATTGTTATTTATGGATTATTACTGTTTTCGTTCCTAAATTAACAAATCAAATAACATATCAATTAACAGAATGACAATATCTTTTGTCAATTTGTAAACTGGGATGCGATTATGGTTGTTATTTTAGGTGGAAAAAACAAAATGAAAAGGTAATATATGTTAAAGTATAAAAGAAGAGGAAATGTTATTGTTTTGATAACGCGATGTTACCATAAAAAATTACAGGATAATTAAGGAGGGATTTTAAATACAACACTTAAGAATAAATGTATTACTCATATTTTTGGCAAGTTTATTTTTCTCAGGTATTATTCTTTTTTCTTACAGGTTATTTGTTTGGGGAATATTACTAATCGTATTCTTTCTTTTCATCTACGCTTTAACCCCTCAATTTCGTTCAACAGTATCCTTGTTTATATTCTTTTTATTAGGGACATTCATGTTTCAAATTGGAACTGATTATTTTACTGAATGGGACATATCCAAAAAGATGAAAATCATTATAAATAGAAGTTTGCTTCTGTTTATAATATGTGGACTATTGCTTTCACTTTTGTTATCTAAGCAAAAAGTGTTTCTTTTCGAAAAATTACCAGATTGGCGGATACGCATAGTGTTTCCATTTCATTCGATTAAGTTATCATATTTTTTATTTATTGGACTGGTCGGCTCGACTACAATCTTTATACCTTTATTGTTCCTTGAAGATGTGAGATATACAACATCATTCGTGAGATATGGTATATTATTCTCCATCGTAAACGCTTTCCTCGAAGAGTTGCTTTGGAGAGGCATAATGTTATCTAGTATAGAAAGAAATGTTTCGATTTTTTACGCCGTTTTCGTTACCAGCATTGGATTCGGTCTGTTGCATATATCAATAGGAATTCCTTTGGTAATGAGTTTGCTTTTTTCTTTTGGGGGGCTTTTCTACGCATTTATAGTAATAAAGTCCAAAAGCATATACCCAGCCATAGTCTTTCATTTTATTATTAATTTAGGTATGGTTCTTAACGGATGGATATTTTAAATACTCCAAAAAAGACTTTAATGAGAAAATGTAACTTGTAAAAAAGCTCAGAGTTATGTATAGTTCTGAGCTTTTTTACAAGTTATTTAATGAGTGAGATTTACCATTTGAATTCAGATATTATTTAGGGTGTTATATTAAGTTTTCCCCACAATAACTGAACTACTTACCCTTAGTGATCCTGGCTGAATTATTTTATATTAACCTTTCGAGGATAGATGATTAGCAATCAATTCACCATGAAACCTTCCATTTTCAATAAAAATTTCATTTGCATTGTTTCCTGCCGCAATAACTCCAGCTATATAAATCCCTTCCACGTTAGTTTCCATCGTTTCTGGATTAAAAATTGGACGCCCGGTATCTGAATCAATGTCAACACCCATTTTCTTTAAGAAATTATGATCTGGGCGATATCCGGTCATGGCAAAAACAAAGTCTGCTTGTACTTCCTTTTTTTCACCTTTAACCTGGTAAAATACCTTTTCTTCACTTATTCCTTCAATACATGCTTCAAATTCCATTTTTATCGTCCCATCACGCACCAATGCATCAAACTCTGGCAAAATCCAAGGTTTAACACTCGGAGAATACTGGGACCCACGATATAAAACAGTGACTCTTGCCCCTGCCTTCACTAATTCGAGAGCTGCATCTAC
This sequence comes from Peribacillus acanthi, assembly GCF_003073175.1. GTDB lineage: Bacteria > Bacillota > Bacilli > Bacillales > DSM-1321 > Bacillus_BN > Bacillus_BN acanthi. The sequence continues at coordinate 14,504 of NZ_QBBX01000011.1, read as the reverse complement.
ACTAGAATTTTTACCTCCAATAACCACTACATCACTATTGAAATAAGGATGGGCTTCTTTAAAATAATGATGAACATGGGGTAAATTTTCTCCTGGAACATTCATGTAATTCGGATTATCATAATATCCAGTAGCAATAATGACTTTTTCAGCTTCATACTCTTCCTTTGTAGTTTTAACAATGAAATTTCCAAAATTATTTTTCGTTACTTCCATTACTCTTTCAAACGTGTTAATTCTTAAATCCTTACGTCTAACAACTTCACGATAGTATGCTAAAGCCTGATTACGAAATGGTTTTCTATTTTCAGTAATGAATGGAACATTACCTATTTCAAGTTTTTCACTTGAACTAAAGAATGTCTGGTGGGTTGGATAATTGTATACGGCGTTTACAATGTTTCCTTTTTCAATTATGACCCCATCTATATTCTCTTCCTGTAATGCAATGGATGCTGCAAGACCACATGGTCCTCCACCTACTATTACAACACTTTCTTTACGCATGAAAACTCCTCCTAAACAAAACAACAATAATATTTAATTACAAGCTCGTTTCCTATAAATTGTTGTATTAGACTCTATAGTTTGCCTGTTTCTTTCCACTCCAGGCACTTGCTTTCCGCGGAGAGGGTGGGAGCCTCCTCGGCGCTAGCGCCTGTGGGTTCTCCCACTTCCCTCAATTTCCCGCAGGAGTCAAGTGCCCTCCGCTCCAATCAACTTAGACATATATTATTACATTGCACAAAAAAGCAGCAAACTTTTAAAAAATAGCCTATTTCAAACAATATCGTGATTTCTCGAATAATATATAATGCACTTTTATTGTTTACAGTGATGGAAATTAGAAAACTTGGCTAGCTCCAAGCCTAAGCGCTGGCGATTGCCTAGTTGCACTTATACTCTAATCCTAAAATTGGCCACTACGTCGATTTACTTCTTTGCTGCCAAATTATACATTGCTAAAGGACAAAAAAAATCCTATCATCAACATTAATGATAGGATTAATCTTATATTATTTCAAACATATTGCAATGTCAGTACTGAATTTGGTAGAAGGATTAAATCCATCCACGGAAACGGGAAGCTTCAGCCATTTTACGAACTCCGACCATATAAGCCGCTAAACGCATGTCTACTCTTCTAGTCTGTGCAGTTTCGTAAATGTTGTTGAAGGATTTAACTAGGATTTTTTCTAGTTTTTCCTCAACTTCTTCCTCTGACCAGTAATAACCTTGGTTGTTTTGTACCCACTCAAAGTATGAAACGGTAACTCCACCTGCAGAAGCCAATACATCAGGAACAAGCAAGATGCCTCTTTCTGTCAGGATTTGAGTAGCTTCTAAAGTTGTTGGACCATTAGCAGCCTCTACAACTATTTTAGCTCTGATATTGTGAGCGTTTTCTTCAGTAATTTGGTTTTCAATAGCTGCTGGTACAAGAATGTCACATTCAAGTTCCAATAGCTCTTTATTTGTAATAGTGTTATTGAAGAGCTTAGTAACTGTTCCAAAGCTGTCTCTACGATCCAATAGGTAGTCGATGTCTAAACCATTAGGATCATAAAGGGCACCGTATGCATCGGAAATACCGACAACGATTGCTCCTTCGTCATGCATGAATTTCGCTAGGAAGCTTCCTGCATTCCCGAAACCTTGAACAACTACTTTTGCACCTTTAATCTCAATTCCTTTTTTCTTTGCAGCTTCATGGATACAGATTGTTACACCTTTTGCAGTAGCAGATTCACGTCCATGAGAACCTCCTAATACAAGCGGTTTACCTGTAATGAAACCAGGAGAGTTAAACTCATCAATACGGCTATACTCGTCCATCATCCAAGCCATGATTTGTGAGTTAGTGAAAACATCTGGAGCAGGAATATCTTTAGTTGGTCCTACAATCTGACTGATTGCACGTACGTAGCCACGACTTAACCTTTCCAACTCACGGAAGGACATATTTCTTGGGTCACACACAATCCCACCTTTTCCTCCTCCGTATGGAAGGTCGACAATGCCACATTTAAGGCTCATCCATATTGAAAGCGCTTTAACTTCTCGCTCTGTAACGCCAGGATGGAATCTAATTCCTCCCTTTGTTGGTCCAACAGCGTCGTTATGTTGCGCTCTATATCCAGTAAATACCTTTACTGAACCATCATCCATCTTAACAGGAATTTTAACTGTTAGCATTCGTAATGGTTCCTTTAGAAGTTCAAACACCTCTTCTGGGTATCCTAGTTTTTCTAAAGCTTTGTGGATTACAGTTTGGGTGGATTTCAGCACATCATGTTTTTCATGGTTAGCATTATCCGTACCTTTATCGGCTACCATTCATGTACCTCCTAAAAAGTCATATCTAAAATTAGCAACTTGGTCACCTTCAGAGATAGTATACACCTTTGGACAATTTATGCAAAGAAAAATTAACAGGTTTTGATTAATTTTTAATTGAACTTTTTTATTATTCCAACATAACTTTATTTTACAGCCTATGAATTCAAAAAACCCCATCTTTTCAAGGTTTTGATGGGGTTTTCTCTTAATGAATATTTTTAAAAAAATCACACAATTGAGAAATTGCATGGCTAGGAAAAATGGTTTTACCATATTCTTGGATTCTAAATAGAGATAACGTAGATGTTATTCCATATTCAGCTGCAAGTGAAATGGCTGCATCATATTTTTCCGTTGGAATATCCTCAAAATAAAAAATATATTTGTCTTCGAACCAATATACTGCACCAGCATCTATATCTATTGAATTTAGTCGATGGGCAAGCTGGATCAAATGTTCAAATTCCTTGAATGAGAAAATGATATGAGGCTGCTCCCCCATTTTCACATTCAAGTCAAAATACTCTTCTTCATCCGCGCTTTCATCATCTTCCCTAGTAACGATGATAACTAGTCCTTGGGCATGTAATGAGAATATCTCAATTTCGATGGCTCCAACCATCAGGAAATTCATTTCATCACAGGCTTCTTCAATCATGGATTGGAATATCTTTTGTACTTTCAAGGAATGGCCTTTAATATCATCTAGGGTGAGACCGTATTCCATTAAATCATCAAAGGTTAAGAAAATCTTTATTTTGTTATAATTTAACCGTTCAAGCTTCATAGTCGAATGCCCCCTGTGATGATATCCATCTTCCTATATCTTATGTATAAGAAGAAACAGAGTGCCTTTCCAACTACCGATGCTTTAGTTGATTTTAGCAGCCAACCACTTTTCCCAATAAGTTTTATCATTACCTAACAATTGATCTGAAAAATGTTCTCTTTCAGGCTGTGAAATATTATCCATCGCACTACCTCCTAGACCAATTTCCAGATGGGTAAACTTGTCTTTTAATTCGTTAACTAAGGCAAATGTATCCTTCGTATTTTCTTTTAAGGTACAGGACATGAACAGAAACTTAGGCTTGACTGTATCAATTACAGTAATGAGATCCTTCGTTTCTAAACTGCCGCCTAAGTAAATCACTTCAAACCCTTTTCTTCGTAAAAATAAAGTAAATATTAATATACCGAATTCATGAGATTCATTTGGTGCGCAAACAGCTATGGCCTTAGGAAGATAAGAGTTCTGAGGCAGCGTATGCATGATAAAACCAATTCTAGACCTTAAAAGTGATGATGCGAAATGTTCGTGTGCAGTCGTGATTTTCCCATTCTCCCACAAATCACCTATTTGCACTAAAATCGAACCTAATATCTCTATGACGACTTTTTCAATCGTAAACATGGCGAATGCTTGATTGATTAATTCATGTGCCTTATTTTCCTCAAATTTTAGCAACGCATCCAGTAAGTCCGAGCATAAATTTTTTGATTGATCTCCATTCATCTCATCTTGAATAAATGTCTCGCTCAAAACTTCCTGCCTTTCAAGAAGAGAAACTGCCTGACTAATCGTAAAACCTTGATTTGTTTTATCAATTAGCCATCTTAGAATGCGTACGTGCTCATCTGTATAAAGTCTATGTCCAGATTCATTTCTGACAGGTGCTATAAACTGATATCTACGTTCCCAAGCTCTGAGGGTCCCCGGCTGAATACCAAGCATTTTCGAAACTGCCTTTATGTTGTATTTCCCTTCAGTAAAAGCCATACAAATCCTCCAAAACTAAACATGATTACTTCCTAGTATACTGAACGTTTGTTTTTGTGTAAATTTTGTATAGGTTTTGCATGGAATTCTATTTGTATGTTTTATGTTTAATAGTGATTACATGCGTTTCGGGTTTAGCTCCGAGCCTTAACGGAACTAAACTAGTACCATAACCATTTGAAGTGAAAAGTAATGAATTTCCATGTTTTTTAATTCCACCTTTTTCATAAGGTCCAAACCAAAGAAATCTGATTTGTCCACCATGTGTATGACCACTTAAAATTAACGGGATACTATCGGACTCTTTTATTTTTTTTATAATCCCTGGATGATGACTAACTAAAATACGAAAAGAACCTTCTATAGAGTCAGATAATGCTAAGTCCAATTTATCTTTTTGAAATCCTAAGTAATCGATTCCAACTAGTGAAACGAGATCTCCCTTTTCAGATTCAAAAATTACGGAAGTATTATCAAGAATTTTTATGCCATATTGTAGTAATGTGGCATCAAGCCAATGATAATCACCTTCATAATCATTGTTTCCCCAGACGAAGTATGTAGGGCCGAGACCTTTCAATTTTTTTATGTTTTCTTCTACTCTTTTTTGTGGCACTCCTTTTTCAGTCAAGTCACCACCAATAATTACGATGTCGACCTTCCCCTTGACTTCATCGATAATCTTATTGCTAATTTCTCGCTTGTGAATATCAGAAATAAAAAAAACCTTAAGCTCACCAAAGCTTGAAGGAAATTGCTCGAATGAAAATTCTTGGTAATAAACTTTATTTTGATTAGCAGTCCTCCACATAAAAAAAACAATCAAAAACGCAAAAATCAATAAAATCAAGATATAAACCATTGTGTCTCTCCTAATAATTAATCAGCCGTTTTTTGCCTAATGCTGTAATAATCTATTGAAATAATACCATATAGAATAGAAAAACTAAAAAACAAAGCTGTATGTAAGACGCTCATGGAAGAAAACACATAAAAACTCACTAAAGAAAACGTAGAGATAAAAATTATTTGCACTTTACCTTTTCTACCCTTAATAAATTCAATAAACTCTGTAAATCCTTCTTTCAATATACTAGCATGGCAAAGGGTACCGATGATAAAACTGATGGATGACGCAAAAAAATCTAATGGATTTAATATGCATTCTGTTAAAAATCCATTTAAGGAAAAAGGAAGATCAAGAGGAAACCATTTAATAAAGGCTAAACCACTCATGATTCCAACTAAAAGTTTCAACCATTTAATGAACATAAAAAATCCCCCCATATCAAAATGTATGAGAGGAATAAAGTTTCATAACAGCTATTGTTAATCTTCGTGTATATCTAAAATTCGGAAGCCAGCTTCTTCAACCTTCTTCGTGAATTTATCAATATTAGGAGCTTTTTCAATTTTCATGACAATTCTACGAACAAGCTTGTCACTATCATCAAAGGTTACAAGTGAGATAATATGCTCATGGAACTGATGAGCAATTTCAGATAATCTTGCAAGACGCCCCTCCGTTTCTACAGAAGTGAAAGCGATTCTGACCCCTGGTCTATGTACACCAAAAGCACTTTGGAATTGCTCTAGCACATCAAAGCGAGTAACCACTCCAAGGAATTTTTTATTGTCATCCACCACCGCTAATAACGGGAAATCTTTTAGTTCGATTAATGTGTTTTCAAACAGCTCCTGCCCTACAAGATAATTGTCGGTATGAGTGGCAATTTCTTTAGCTAGTGTATTCTTCAAGTATTCTTCCTTAGTCAGAATAGATTTAAAGAAGTTCTCGTAGATTCCGTATCGCGTGACGATCCCTACATAGTTCTCCCCGTCCAGCACCGGTAAACCATCAATTTTATATTCTTCAAGCTTTTGTAACGCTTTATCAATCGTGTCTTCATGACTAATAACATAGCAATTATGATTAGGGATCATAATACTTTTAACAAACATATAGCACACCCCGTTTTTGTAATATTTCTTAGATAATGTATTCAACAAACGGTGTCATTTACCTTTTTAAAATAAAATATTTTTTTCATTTTCTATTTATTTTCATGATAAAGGTTGATGTCATAGTTTTTCTTCATCATTTCATAAACCTTATGCCTTTTTTTCCAAGAATCCTCATGTTTCCACAGATCCTTACTCCTGTCGATAATCTCACATCGAAGTGCATGATACTCCGTTTCAGCCTTGTCTAATTTCTTTTTCAGGAAAAGCATGTATCCATACAAACCAAAGACAACTAACATATAAATCAAATTCATAAAATCATCTACAAAAACGGAGTACATATCAAAAAAAGAATATGAATAGGGCTTTAAAATAAATTGATACAGATAGGCCATGAAAAGCAGACCAAGGATAAACGACGATACACTAGTTTGAAAATGTTTCTTTTTAAGTTTATCAAACTTCTTTTTTCTATCAATTACATTATTTAACATTACTTTTGTTGCTTGGTCAGTCCAATCCTCTAACATGATAACGGACATTTCCATAAAAAATACCTCCGGAGCATAAACAGTTTACAACATTGTATGACCTTGTCCTACAATGTAGACCTGAAAATACTTAAGAGGTACTCTTTATTTAAGACTGTTGCATAGTTTATTGGTTTTTGACAATAAATTCTTACATACCAAAAATGCTGCAAACTTCAAATATCCACCTTGAAGAATGAATTAATTATTGTTTTTTATTGGTATTTTCAGTTCTTGCCCTACTTCTATGCTATTATCTTTAAGGTTATTCCACTCTTTTATTAGCTCAATTCCCTCTTGAGATTGATAGTAATTCATTGCTATACGAAAGATTGTCTCTTGTGGTTTTACAACATGGTAAACGATTTTATAGTCTTCTTCTGAGGAATCTTTGCTAACTAATGATTCGTCCTGTTGACCGTCCTCGGTACTCGATGTTTCACTCTCTTTCGTCGTTTGTGTATTGGTATTTTGACTGGATTGTTTAGTTGAATCTGAAGAAGAAATAACTTCATTTTGTTTATCAGTATTTTCTTCGTCGTCTGTTTGCGTTATATTCTCGTTTTCGTTAAATTCAATAGTCTCAACTCCCTGCACCTCATCAACAGAAGTGACAGCTGTTTCATTATCCTGATGATTTGCAGCATAGATGGCATAAATCGTAATCGGAATCAAAATAAAAAATAAGGATAAGAGCTTGATTAATGGGAATTTGACTTTCCATTTTGTTTTTTGCTTCTTATTTGCATGTAATTCGCTTCTGGTCGGAAGAGATGATGAATTTCTTTTCATCCCTTCTATTTCTGAACGAAGTCCATCAGCTTGATCAAGTTGCTTATTCGATCTTCTTTCCACTAATCTTCCCTCTCTTCTAAAGTCATTTCTTTTCTTGCTGACCTACGGATGATTATTCCTAAAATACAATCTATAAGAAAATGTGCAAATATCGTGACATTCAGATTGCCTGTCCATTCGTAAAGGAAGCCAATGAAAAAACTAAGTAACACAATATTTATAAACAAAAACCAATTAAACAAATATCGATAATGAACAATTGAAAAAATAATACTAGTGAGAACCAAACCAAAAGTAGTTTGCAGAATTCCTCGAAACAAAATTTCTTCTGCAATCGCTACAACAAAAGCTACAATGATAATCATTGGATAGGACAAGCTTCCAAAAATTCGCTTGTTTATCCCACCATCGTCATGATAACGCTCAGGTAAAAACTTCATGAATACGATATCTAACGAAACAATAAGTAGCCCAGATAAACCTCCAATTACCACTATTTGCTCAAAATCCCAACGGAATAATTCAGAAAATTGTTGGAAGCTGTTAAAAGTTAAAAAGCCAATAATTGCAGCAACGATTAAGACAATTACTTGAGTTAATATGACATTAGCTAGAAGTTGCTGATCCGTAAGATGTTTTATCAGTTCTGCTTGTTTATTTTTCATGGCTTCTCTTTTCCAACAATAATTTCTCCAATTCTAGTTCCCAACCCTTAAAGGAATCGCGTTTCTCATATAATAGCTCGTTTCCAAGCCACAAACTTTCTGGGATCAAATGGCCACAATTATCACAACAAGATTGTTGGGAGAGTTGGGGCTCTTCATTGAAATACTCAAATAGGTTTTGTCGTCTGCAGTTTTTATCTTTTATCCAACCTTGTATATTCAAAAGTTTAGCAACTTTGTTGGTTCTTCTTTCATTTAGATAACCTTGAATTTTACCCCTTTGATTATTAGAATCTTTAAATTGATGAAGAAGCGAATCTATTAATCGTATGTGGATTTCATTCAAACCTAGCTGCTGCATCCTTTCAGTCATTAGTTCCTTTTTCTTAATTTCATTATAATCCTTAATGGATTGCTTGTAATCGAACAATAGGTCTATAGATGAGTTTCCTGGTAATTCAAAATCCATTAGATGAGTATGAATGGCTTCATCTCCCTCTCCATATAAAAGAATCGAACAGCTTTGTTCACCATCGCGACCAGCTCTGCCGATTTCTTGAACATAGGACTCAAGGTCACCTGGCATATGAAAATGAATTACATATCTCACATTCTCTTTGTTTATTCCCATCCCAAATGCGCTTGTTGCACAAATAACATCCAATTGACCATTAATGAATTGTTGTTGGATTAGGATTCTTTGTTCTTGCTCCATTCCACCATGGTAATGGGATATTAAAAGATTTTCTTTTGATAGATGCTGAGCGGCTTGTTCTGCAAGTTTTTTACTTGAAAAATAAATGATACCTGGTGGTTTCAGTTGGGAAACAAGTTCCTCTAATTTACTCATCTTTATCACATGGTTTTCACAATGAACCACTTGCATATTAATATTGGGTCGATTCACTGATGAAATAACTTCATTACCTTCTTCTATTCGGAGCCTCAATTTAATATCTTTTCGGACTTTTTCTGTTGCAGTTGCGGTTAAAGCTAGAGTTAATGGGAAATCCAGCTTCTCCCGAACGTCTCCTAACTTTAAATAATCGGGACGAAAATCGTATCCCCATTGAGAAATACAATGAGCTTCATCTACAACGAATAAGCCAATCTCAAGTAATTGTAAGGCACGAATAACATTCTCATTTGAAAGCATTTCGGGTGATAGAAATATGAATTTATATTGATGAAGAACTTCCAAAACTTTGGATTTTTGTTCTGTGGACAGAAAAGAATTTAGAGCGACTACCTTTTTTTCTCCCCGTGATTTCATCTGTTCTACTTGATCTTGCATTAATGAAATTAGTGGAGAAACAATGACCACCCTTACATCCAAAACATATGCTGGCAATTGAAAACAAAGAGATTTCCCGGTACCAGTAGGAAGCATAGCGAGTGTATCTTGGCTGTTTATTAAGCTCATTACAGTTTCCTCTTGTCCCTTCCTAAAGGAACTATATCCAAAATATTGCTTTAAATAAGACAATAAATTCATAATCGCCCACCACTTTTTGCTAAAACCAACCTAATTTGAAAATAGCTTACTTGATGATCAAGCTCTTGTTTAATTATTTTCAATTGTTTGGTCTTTAGCTTATTTGAAATGGAAAGTATCTCTTGAAAAATCTCCTCACTTACATAAGGTGATATATTAAAGTCTTTAATACTCAATGCAAGTTCGACAATATGATCTTCGACCGTACTTGTTTTTAATCCCCTTACAGCAGCAATCTCATCTATTCCATAACCTTTCCCCAACATCCTATAGGTTATTTGACTTGACTCAGTGATTTGAGAGAAATGTTCTGTATACAAATCCTTACTTAAATTAAATAAAACAGGAAATTTATTTGGTGATTTTTTTATCTCTTGAATAATATAGTGAAGTGTATTTAAGAATAAATAATGGATGTGCCATTCATCCAATTTTAGTTTCTTCGAAATCTGTTGATTAGTCCACCCTGCTCTATGAAATCCTGTTAACTTCCATACGAATATATGTCTTTGATCTTCTGATAAAGAATGAAGGATTATCACAAACTCCTTATGCAAAAAATCACCAATTATCTGGCGATTATTAAAAGACATGAGATATTGTTTAACAAAATTTTGAACCCCAGTATCTCTTTGGATAGGAATATATATAGATGATTCGTGATTGTAATTAGAAATTACTTGTACAAAGAGTGACAGCCTTTTCCAAAAAATCCTTACTGGACGTTGAAGACCCATCCCATTAAGATGGTTGGGGATTTCCATTTTTGAAAAAGCCATTTCTAACGCCAATACACCTTCTGGATTTACGATGGCATGCTTCTTATCTGAAATGAATTGTATATAACCTTGATTATGTAAATTATTCACTAATATATCAAAATCACTACGATTCATGTTCCTAGCTGTATCAAACCATACCGATATGTTATATAAATGACTGTCTTGGATTGTTTGGAAGCTTTTTTTCCCACTCAAAATGTGATAGATTGAATAAACTGTTCGCTCTCCATTCACTTTAATAAGTATGGACAAAATGAGTGCCTCTATAAATGTAATCATTATTTTATCACTCACTTTTAATTTTATCTTACATCACATTTTATCAAATTAAGGAACATTTTGTAGAGAAAAATTGAATTTTGTCACTTTATTTTAAAATGGTAAAAGTGCAACAAACCCTTATATGATAAGCATTCTCAATAGATTTTCTATTGAAAAGTTTAGGAATGAGATTTACAATAAAGGATAGAAAGATGTTTCTTGTGTAAAATCATGGAAACAAAATTATTGGCGGGAGGATTTTTAACATGGCAAAATATACGATTGTTGACAAAGAAACATGTATCGCTTGTGGTGCTTGTGGAGCGGCTGCACCGGACATTTATGATTACGATGATGAAGGCATTGCATTTGTTACTCTAGATGACAACCAAGGAATTGTTGAGATTCCTGATGTTTTATTAGATGATATGATGGATGCTTTTGAAGGCTGTCCTACTGACTCCATTAAAGTTGCAGATGAGCCATTCGACGGCGACGCTATGAAATTTGAATAATGCTTAAATGGAAGTGCCACCCTTATTATTTGGGTGGTATTTTTATTTCAACAAAAAACGTCTCCAAAAATGGAGACGTTTTTAACATTTATATATTAAGCTCCCTTCAACATGGACTTTTTGTTAATCCATGGCTGAAGTTTAGTAAATAATAGCATGAATACAATAGTAATAAAGATTCCTTTAATTAGATTGAATGGTAAGATCGCTGTGACAATCAACTGTCTTGTTGCACTTGCAGACATTGCTTCCCAACCCATAAAAATTGAATAAGCTGGCAAAATCACAAAGTAATTTAATACCGACATAATGAATGCCATCGATAATGTACCTGCAACCAACCCAAATGTCATACCCTTCTTAGTTAGAAGTTTTGAATAAACAAAGTATGTTGGTAGGACGAACAATAACCCCGCTGTAAAGTTTGCAAGATGCCCAATCGGAACACCTGTAGAACTTCCTGTCATGATATAGTCCAGTAGATTTTTAATTAGTTCAACCAATATACCTGCCATTGGTCCGAATAAAAGTGCGGCTATCAAAGCTGGAATATCACTAAAATCAATCAACAAATAATTAGGTAACCCTGGGAAAGGAAAGTTTAACAGCATCAAAATATACGCTATACTGCTGAACATACCTATTGCTACATACTTCTTAACCTTACTTTCTTGCTTCATTCTTTTCTCTCCTTCTTTTTGTGTCTACTCCACGAAAAGAGGATTGGTTCATTGCATGGCTTTTTCTCCAACATAAATAAAACCTACAGAAAAAAACATTCTGTAGGGAGAAAAAAGCGCATCCAAATAAACGTAATAACTATTATAAATTAAAACGTCCTTGAACCTCCACCTTCTCCCATCCAGACTATACTGTCGGCTTTGGAATCACACCAAATCCTGCCATTATAAAAACGGCTCGCGGGCTTAGAGAAACTTCCTCATCACCGCCGGTCGGGAATTACACCCTGCCCCGAAGATAGACTATTTAATTTTTACTACAGTAATGATTATATAGGAATTAACTCGTTCTGTGAAGAAATTTGTTTCGGGTACCAAAAACAATTAATACCAATCACAAATTAAATGCGAACAAAAATCATTATTGCCTTATTTAACGTTCGTAATTACGATATATTTGTCCATGTTAAATTGACAGATGTTCTTTCATTATGTAAAATAAACAAAAATTTATAATATTTTGCCAAATAGGATGGTGGTTTTGAGTGTATAAAGTCTTAGTCGCTGATTCAATAAAACCTGAAGGATTATATCCATTATTAGAAGCTAAGGAGATTGACTTAATTCAGAAAACAGTTGAGGAAGCACAATCAGAATTGCATGAAATTGACGCCATTCTAGTGCGTAGCGCAACCAAAGTTACTGAAGAATTGATGAATCAAATGCCGAAGCTACAAATTATCGCTCGAGCTGGTGTTGGAATTGATAATGTAGATGTAGAAGCAGCAACTAGGAACGGAATCGTAGTGGTGAATGCACCTGACGGAAATACGATTTCTACTGCTGAGCATACTTTTGCAATGATGTCATCTTTGCTTAGACACATACCTCAAGCCCATACATCATTAAAAAATAGAGAATGGAAGCGCAGTTCATTTACTGGAACTGAATTGAATCGGAAGATATTAGGAATCGTTGGATTCGGTAGGATTGGAGGAGAAATTGCAAAAAGAGCAAAAGCCTTTGGAATGGATGTCCAAGTCTATGACCCATTTTTAACTGCTGATCGTGCAAAAAAATTAAACGTTACACTCTTATCTATAGAGGAATTAATAAAAACCTCCGATGTCATTACCGTACATACACCTTTGACTAAAGAAACGACTGGTATTTTGAACAAGGAAAACCTACGTACAGCAAAAAAAGGCGTCTATTTGTTAAACTGTGCACGTGGCGGAATCATTGATGAAAACGATTTATATGAACTAATTGTTGAGGGGCATATCGCAGGAGCTGCACTCGATGTGTTCTCTGAAGAACCCGCTATCCATAATCGTCTATTAGAGCTTGATCAAGTTATTGTAACCCCTCATTTAGGAGCATCCACAAAAGAAGCTCAGTTGAATGTCGCAACACAGGTGGCACAGGAAGTTTTGCATTATTTGAACGGGAATCCAGTGGCTAATAGTATCAATTTGCCAGCTATATCAAAAGAACTATTCGAAAAGGTACAACCTTTTTATCATTTAGTAAAACAATTGGGATCAATTGTTTCTCAATGCATGAAAGAAGGCATACATGAAATATCGATTACCTATGCAGGAAATGGCTTTGATTTTGATTCATCGATTTTAACCAAAAGCTTACTTTCAGGATTTTTCCAATCAAGAGTGGATGCAACAGTTAATGAGGTAAATGCACTTTTGACAGCCAAGGAAAGAGGAATAACTATTGGAGAAAAAATATCACAAAACACATTTGGATATTCGAATTGTATTTCTGTAACCGTTAAAGGAGATAAGAAAACCTTTGAACTAAAAGGAACTTATATTGAGAATTATGGACCTAGAGTGGTTAGTTTAAATGGTTTTCACATTGACTTCAATCCAATAGGTAATCTCTTATATATCCAGCATACTGATAAGCCGGGAGTCATCGGACGAGTTGGAAAAATTTTAGGAGACCACGGTGTAAATATTGCTACGATGCAAGTTGGTCGAAAGACAATTGGTGGAGAAGCAATAATGATTATGTCCTTTGATAAGCCTCTTAGTGAAGAAATGTTCACACTTATGGAGAACCTGGACGATATTACATCTATGCACTCTATAACCCTTTAAAGTATAAAAGCACAAGCGCGTTGTTACGCTCCGACAAGCATTAGCCAAGCCGGCGAGAAGGCTGGTCTTTACCGTCTTGATGGATCGACTTATGACCTCGTGGCCGACTAAGGTCGCCATGTCCAGTAGCACCGATGGCATTTGTACGTCCTGTACGTCAGGGCTAGGCGCTGTAGCTAGACGCAGAAATTCTTATATATAAGTTATCCTCAGTTCTAGATAATATTAATTTCTAAACAATAATAAAAGCGTGTTAACTTTAATGGTTAACACGCTTCAGACTTTAGACAAACTCTAAGAATTAAGAGTTTGTCTAAAGTCTTTTTTCAATTAAAATAATTTATATACTAGATAATCCTTTAATTTCCGTTCCTGGCGAACGCTTTCCGCGGGGTGTGACTTGAGCCTCCTCAGTCACTATGCTCCTTGCGGGGTCTCAAGCTTCACACTCCTCCCGCAGGAGTCGTCGCCCTCCACTCCAATCAACTAAGCGGTTAAAATACAAAAAGTGACGTACAAAATGATGACGAGAAACCAATTAAATGAACGTGAACAATTAGAAGTGTGGGCGATTGA
>NZ_QBBX01000010.1:153591-154465 GCF_003073175.1 Peribacillus acanthi | reverse complement strand
TTTAAAGCTGAGTTCTGTAATGTGCGATCTGGAAATGAAAAGGGTCGTGTTGAAGGAACCGTAGGTTATATAAGAAGAAACGCTTTGGTCCCTAAACCAGACGTTCAGTCATTAGAAGAATTAAATCAATACCTTAAAGAATGGTGTTTACAAGAGGCTGAAAAACGCAAAGTTCCTTATTCAAAGGAAACGGTATTAGAAATGTGGGAAAGAGAGAAATTACAACTTCACCCACTACCTGCCAACCGTTTTGAGGCTTGTAAATTGGTTTCGTGCCAAGTGAATAAAACATCGTTGATTACCATTGATACCAATCAATATTCCGTTCCATGTCGCTATGTCGGTCAGGCTGTATGGGCAAAAATTTTTGTGGATCATGTGATCATAGTGGCTCAAAACCAAGTGATCGCCTTACATTCTCGATCTTACGAAAGATATCAAATGGTGACTGTTCTGGATCACTATTTGGAAGCGTTATTAAAAAAGCCACGGGCCATTCGAGATGCCAGAGCCTTTCAGACAACTGATATTCCAGATGTCTTTAGACGTTTTCATAAGAAAATGCGGGAACAAGATGGAGCCACTGGAGATCGCAAATTTATTCGACTACTTCTTCTCCATCGAGAAATTGGAATGGAAAAGCTTACGCAAGCTCTCCAAGAGGCTGAACAAACACAGGTATTCCGTTATGAAGTGGTTCATGAAATCATTCAAAAGATCACCCATGCTTCTGTCGCTAATAACGACCTTTCAAACGAAAACATGCCTATCAGTCTATTAGATTACAAAGTGAAAAAGACAAATATATCACAGTATGGGCAGTTAACAGGAGGTCAATGAAATGACAACAGAAATATTAGTGGATCACTTAACC
>NZ_QBBX01000010.1:145800-153449 GCF_003073175.1 Peribacillus acanthi | reverse complement strand
TCATCAACAATACCGTTCTCTCGCAAGAGAAGCTGAGGAAAGAAATCTTTCTTACGAAGAATACTTATTAGCATTACTTGAAGTAGAAATGGAAATGAGGGATGAAAATCAAAAACAAAGACGATTAAAGCAAGCAGTTTTTCCGGTTCAGAAAACACTAGATACATACGATTTTAGTCTGATGCCAAGTCTCAATCGAAATCGATTTTTAACTTTAGCTAAAGGAGAGTTCGTAGATAGGAAGGAAAATATTATTTTCCTTGGTAACAGTGGCACAGGAAAAACGCACTTAGCAACAGGACTTGGAATTGAAATGATAAAGAACGGATATAAAACGAGATTTATCACCGCCTCAGATTTAGTAGAGGAACTACTAATGGCTAACGAAGAGCACAAACTAGGTGCCTTAGAAAAGAAGTGGCTCAAATTTGATGTAATCATCGTGGATGAATTAGGATACGTGCCTTTTTCAAAAATAGGATCGGAACTTCTATTTCAATTCTTTTCAAGCAGGTATGAACGCGCGAGTGTTATCATTACCACCAACTTGGAATTTACAGAATGGACTAGTCTCTTTGGGGATGAAAAAATGACCGCAGCACTTCTCGATCGACTCACACATCGATCGCACATACATCTTTTAAATGGTGAATCATATCGATTTAGACAAAGTATGAAACAAAACGGGGAATTGAAAGAGTAGGTAGGAGCGCGCGAGGTGTTTGGATGTCTTGCCCCTCCCCGGGGCAAGACATCCAAACACCCAAGCCTCTTCCCTGACTGGGAATTATCATATAGATAGTGGCTCACTTTTGAAGTGATCGCTCTGGCTCAAATTCATATTGACAAAAACAAAAGGCATTGAATAGTGATGAAATTGAGCGTATTGCTGCTGCTTATCATGCGTATAGAAGTAAAGATTCAGTTTACGAGGATATTGCAGGTTTTTGCAAAGTAACTAATAAGGAAGATGTAAAATCAAATGATTACAAATTAATTCCGGGATACTATGTGGGAACAGAGGTAAATGAAGAAGAAGATGTACTATTTGAACAAAAAATGAGTGAATTAACAGAACGCTTATTGGAACAATTCCAAGAATCTATCCGACTTCAAGATAAAATTAAGCATGACTTGGAGGGATTATTGTGAGGATAGACTGGAAGGAGACCACCTTTGGAGAAGTTACAGAAGCAATCTTTAGTGGCGGTACACCAAATACACGGACTCCAGAATATTGGAATGGTTCTCTGAATTGGTTGTCTTCAGGAGAAACTAGAAATAGATTTATTACACATACAGAAAAAACTATAACAGAGTTAGGTGTAAAAGAGTCTTCAACTAGGCTATCTAAAGAGTTAGATGTAGTTGTTGCATCAGCAGGGCAAGGTCATACCAGAGGCCAAACCTCTCTTTTAAAAGTAGAAACATATATAAATCAATCCTTAATCGCACTTAGAGCAAATCTGGATTATATAGACCCTTATTATTTATTTTATAATTTAACAAACAGGTATAGTGAACTACGGCATTATTCTGATGGTAATAGTTCTAGAGGTAGTATAACTACAAAAATGATAAAAGACTTACCCATTGTATTGCCTCCGATAAATGAGCAGAAAGCCATTGTCTCAATACTTCGAGGTTTAGACGATAAAATTGAATTAAATCTAAAGATGAACACTACTCTAGAAGAAATTGGACTAACTCTTTATAAACAGTGGTTTGTTGATTTTGGACCATTTCAGGATAGTGAATTTATTGATTCGGAATTAGGTCCAATACCTAAAGATTGGAAAGTTACAAATATTGGAGAAGCGATTGAAATAATTGGTGGAGGTACACCAAAAACTTCTGAAAACGAATATTGGAATGGGGGGGAAATAAATTGGTTTTCACCAACTGATTTAACCTCACAAAGATCTCTATTTATTACTAATTCATCAAAAAGAATTACAAATCTAGGACTTGAAAAAAGTTCTGCTAAGTTATTTCCACCATACAGTATTATGATGACCAGTCGTGCAACAATAGGAGAAATTTCTATTAATAGAAAACCTTCTTCTACAAACCAAGGTTTCATTACTTTAATACCTAATGAAAATTTCGAAATATATCAGTTATATTTTTGGCTCAAAACCAATATGGAAAAAATAATGTCAATTTCTAACGGAAGTACTTTTAAAGAAGTCAGCAAAACTAACTTTAAATTACTACCTATTTTAAAATCAGTTAATACTCAAGGGTTTACAAGAAAATGCAAAAATTTATTTAAGCAAATTGAGGTTAATTTAATTGAAATTGACGAATTAACAGAGTTAAGAGATTTTCTTCTTCCACGCCTTTTATCAGGGGAAGTTAACCTTCTAGAAATAGAAAAAAAAGTCGAGAAAGTATTATAAACTATTAATATTTTTCATTGGAGGTGTTACAACATGTCCAGACCTCTTGGTGAATCAGCATTCGAAGAAACTACTATTGAAAGATTAAAACGGCTTGATTACGAGTATCTTCACGCTCAAGAATTGTTTCAGCGTGGAGAACGTCAACAGTTGCAAGAAGTTATATTATTAGGTAGGTTGGTAGCCTTTCTTAAAAAGGCTTATCCAACCATTCCAGATAATGAAATTAATAGGCTTGCGCAGCAATTCACAGCGCCAGATGGTGTTAAACTAATTCAGCGTAACCAGCATTTCCATGAAATGGTGGTTAAGGGATTAGAATTCAAGTATGAGTCAAATGGTCAAACATTTGTGCCACATGTATTCCCTATTGATTGGAAAGAACCTACCAATAATGATTTTCTTGTTGTAAATCAATTGTCAGTAGAAGGCCGAATGTCGCGCAGACCAGATATAGTAATTTATATAAACGGTCTTCCGCTTATTGTCTTTGAATTGAAAAATCCCAATAGTGAACAGGCAACAGTAAAAGACGCATATACTCAAGTTCAAAATTACACCTATGATATTTCGCAACTTTTTAACTACAATGCTTTTACAGTTGTTTCAGATAACGTTGAGACAAAACATGGTATGCCATTTGCTGACTATGATTTCTTTGCTTCTTGGAAGTCTATTGACGGAAGAAATGTGGATAACAATCGAGCAAATACAATGCGTACATTAATAGAGGGTCTGTTCCCTAAAGACCGTCTGTTAAACTATATTCGCAACTTTATAGTCTTCCTTAAGGCAGGGGACAAAACGAAGAAAATAGGGGCTAAATACCACCAATTTTTCGGTGTTAATTTTGCAGTTGAGGAAACTGTTCGTGCAACTAGGCCGGACGGTGATAGAAAAATCGGAGTTATGTACCATACCACTGGTTCAGGGAAATCGTTGAGTATGCTTTTCTTTGCAGGAATCTTGAGTAGGCATGCTGAACTAAATAATCCTTCTATTGTAATTCAAGTAGACAGAAATGATTTAGACGAACAATTGTATGATACTTTTGTTGAGGGTGAGTCGTTAATTGGTAAGGTTGAACGGGCAAGTAGCACTGAAAGATTAAGAACCATTCTTAGAGGTGAAGCCACCCCTGTTGTCTTTTCTACCATTGAAAAATTTAGGTTAAAAGGAGAAGAGACAAAACATCCTGTACTTTCCGAAAGAAGGAACATTGTTGTAATTGCTGATGAGGCACATCGTACGCAGTCAGGATTCGATGGTGGTTATGCTGCACAATTGCGTTTTGCACTTCCAAACGCCTCCCACATCGGCTTTACAGGTACACCAGTAGATTTTGTAGGAAACAATACTGAACAGATATTTGGACACACTATACATCGTTATGACATGGCACAGGCTGTTGCTGATAAAGCAACATTACCAATCTATTATGAAAGTCGATTAATACCACTTGATTTAACAGCAGAAGACATAGATGAGCAAATTGAAGATATATTTGTAGATAATGGTGAAGGTGACGAAACAGAGAATTATAAAAGAAAATGGGCCGCCTTAGAAAAAGTTGTGGGAACTCCAAAACGGCTCCAACGCCTTGCAAACGATATCGTATCACATTTTAATTCAATGGCCAATCCTTTTCAAAAAGCAATGATCGTGTGCATGAGCCGCCAAATTGCTGCTGATTTATATAACTTTCTAAAAGAAGTAGAAGGCTGTCCAAAAATGGAAGTAATTATGACGGGTGATGTATCAAAAGACCCGCGTGAATGGCGAGAGATACAAGAAGGTAGCCAATATTCACATATTAAGTCTAAGAAAGAACAGGAAGACGTTAAGGCTAAATTACGGGACCCTGAAGACCCGCTTAAATTTGTTATAGTGGTGGATATGTGGTTAACAGGTATGGACGCACAGCCGCTTTCTTATTTATATGTCGATAAGCCAATGAAGGGTCACAATTTAATGCAGGCCATTGCAAGGGTAAACCGTGTTTTTCCCGGCAAAGAAGGTGGAATTGTTGTTGATTATATAGGGATTGCTACTTCTTTAAAGGAGGCAACTCAGAAATATACAACAGGTGGAGGTACTGGGAACCCCGCATATGATATTACTGAAGCAATAAGGATATTTAATGAGAATTTAGAATCTGTTAGAAATTATATACCTTCTAATATAGTGATAGACGGTTGGAGGCATAAACCTCAAATAGATAGAGAAGATTTTATAGCAGATATAGTTAATGTGCTATTAAACAGTGATACAGAAGATTATATACAGTACGCAACAAAATTAGAAAAATCCTATCAACTTGTTAAAAATCAGCCAGAAGTAATGGTTATTGCTGACGAAGTAACACTATATCTAATGTTAAAGGCTCAACTTCGAAAGCATTTAAGACCTCCGGGTGGAACTGGTGGAGGAAATAAAACATTAGAAGAGCAACTATCAGCATTATTAGATCAAAAATTACTGGCTAAAGAAACGGTAGATATATTTAAAGTTGCTGGAATTGAACGGCAGGATATTAGCATTCTTGATGAACAATTTCTAGCCGATTTAACCAAGAAAGAACATGAGGATTTACGGTTAAAACTATTAAAAAAACTTCTTGAAGACAAGATAAAAGTTACATTTAAGCAAGGTAGTCCTCAAACTAAAACAATGCAAGAGTTGTTAGAAAAGACTTTAACCGAGTACCATAATCGAGTCATTCAAGCAGCAGATGTCGTTCGAATGATGATAAAAATGCGCAAAGAGATGGAAGAAGAAATGCGCAAGCGTCAGGACTTAGGTTTGTCACAAGAAGAAATTGAGTTTTACAAAGCAATAATGTCTATGGAAGAAGCCGCTTTTACAAACGAATTTCTAGCCAACTTAATTCATAAGGTTGTTAGGGAACTGAAAAAGAAACTTGATGTTGATTGGACCAGTCCTCATCGCCAAGATGTCTATGCAAAGGTGAAACTTGCTGTCAAAATGGTTTTAATGAAAGAGAAAGTCACTGGTCAACAACTTCAATTCCTTACAAATAAATTTATGGAACAGGCTGAAGAACAGTATAAAGGGTGGCCAATAGACGCTTAAAAAGAGTTTAATCATAAATAGATATCCACTTGATATTCTCTTGTTGTGGGACAGTCCCTCAGAATACGTGTATAAATCAATAAAGAGCCATTGAAGCTATAGCTTCAATGGCTCTTTAAGGTTCTAATTAACTCATTAATCGCTCCATTAAGAAAGAAAAACATCTATTTTTTCAGCAATTTCTTTAAGTCTTTCATATCTTTCGTCCCCATCATTTAACAATGCTGCCTCTTCCTCAGCCTGTTCTTTTATATCTTTAAGCAAGGCGATCATGGTCCTCAGTTTTTTTACGACCATTTCATATTTTTGATAATCACTAAGATTGTAAGTAACGACGAATTTTGAAAGGTCACCTGCATTGCCAGTTCGTTCGTTTAATCGAAAAGGTGAGCACGGGGACGGTTCGAGACCAGTGAAAAAGTCCTTAGCACTTTTAATTTATGAAAAAACAAAAAGCCCCCTAATGGTATAATTAATGCGACCAAACAAAAACCATACCAGGGGGCTTTTCTATGCTTCGACAAGTGCCAAAGCAATATAGCTTTCATTCTGAATTATACAACAAAATTCCTGAAAAACATATGCTTAAAAAGGTTGCGAGAGTAGTAGATTTCAGTTTCATCAATGGCCAGCTGGAGAACTCATACTGTAAATACTTTGGCAGACCCGCAAAAGAGCCGGAAATGATGTGCAAACTCCTGTTCTTACAATATATCTATAATCTATCTGATGAAAACATGATGATGGAGGCAAGTTTAAATCTTGCTTATCTGTATTTTCTTGGTCTCAATCCAGAGGACGAGCTCCCTGACAAGAGTCTTCTCTCTAAGTTCAGAACGCAAAGACTAGGAGAATCCACTCTCGATGAAATGATTATTGAGATTGTTCGGCAGTGTGTGGATAAGGGGATCATCAGTGGAACTAGTGTAAGCATCGACGCCACCCATATTGAGGCTAATACAATAAAGAAAACACCTGAACGATTAATGAAACATCTAGGTAAAGCCATTGTGAATACATATGAACAGGAATCCGGAGAGACTTTAGAAGGATTGCCAGAAGTACCTGAGTACGAAGATATCTCTGATCATAAGCAAGCTAAAGCCGTCATGAAAGATTATTTAGAGGATGTGTTGGACAAAGTAGAACCCAAATTATCATCCAAAGAAAAACATACCGCGGCTATAATGACAAATGCCAGAAATATTCTGGCAGACCCAAAATTCTTAAATCAGAAAAGTGTTCGCTCCTTGGTAGATGTCGAAGCTCGAGTAGGACGCAAAAGTAAAACACAAGATTTCTTTGGGTATAAAACAGAGTTTGTCATGACAACCGATGAACGGATCATTACTTCTATCCGTACTGGGGACGGAGCATATGTTGATGGAAGTTATGCTAAAGATTTATTGGAAGAGACAAAGAAAAGTGGAATAAAGCTTGAAGAGGTATATGGAGACAAGGCGTACTTTCGAAAATCCATCTTAGATCAAATTGAAGAAGCAGAAGCTAAGGCCTACATTCCTGTAAGTGCCACCGTTTATCGATTGGACGAAAGTGAATACTCCTACAATAAAGACGCTGATGAGTGGCAATGTAGCCAAGGCAATACAACGGTGGAGAAGAAATATTACAAATCCAACCGTAAGGATGGAGTGAGAGAGGGATATAAATATTATTTTGAGGTAAAGCAATGTAAGGTTTGTCCGTTACGCGATAATTGCACTCAAAAAAGGGCACGAAGAATTCTTACAGTTGGGATGAACACCACTCAATTTTATGAACTCTCTCAAAAACAAAAAACCGACGAGTTTAAAGAAAAATATAAAAAGAGAGCTTCCATTGAAGGAAAAAATGCGGAGCTAAAGAGATTTCATGGCCTATCCCGAGCTAGGGGGTATGGTCTTTTAAGCGTGTCTAAGCAATCTAAACTCACGGCCATCGCAGTGAACTTGAAACGAATTGCGGCATTGTTATCCTAAAAAACGGAGGAAATTAGGATGAAAATCCCCCGTTTTGTATCGAAAATAATAAAATTCCATCCAACGTACAAAAATCCCCAAAAATAAAAGGTTAGATTCTTATAAAAGCCTACTTTTTCACTGGTCTCGGACGGTTCTCTTGCTTCGGAAGCAAAAGAACCGTCCCTAAGTTTCA
>NZ_QBBX01000010.1:88679-145651 GCF_003073175.1 Peribacillus acanthi | reverse complement strand
CAGTAATTCAAAACTAATTTTACGTTGGCAAGTGGATGCAATTTTAATTGCCGTTTAATACATTTTTTGCTTGCCAAATACATCTTAATGTTACTTATTAACTCTAGAATAACTCATTAGGTTATTTTTCAACATAATATAACTAGTGTAGAGAGTGTAATTACAATCTCTTATTTATTCAGGAGGCTGGCTGGTTAATCATCATTCATAAGACAACAAAATAGACCCAAAAGGTTAGGGTCTATTTTGTTGTCCGAATAAGTAGGGTATAGCCTCTCTTTCCTAATAAATATTAATTTAAAGGAAAAAGTAATTTACCCCCTAATTTAAATAGGATTATTTAATCACTGATTAACTTTTATAATAGGTAAGTTCTCTATTGCAGTAAGATATTTTCCTAATGATAATTGATAATTACCTAACATTGTTTTGAATTCTGATTCCTCTAAATTTTTACCAGTAGGATGTCCCGCATCATTTCTTGTTTGTCGTATTATATCAAGAAAGTTAAAGTTTAATTTTAAATTTTCAAACCCGAATGATTTGAACAATTCTGCATTTGCTTCTGCTCTTTTAGTGAATTCATCAAGTCTGATATAAGCTGTTTTTGCTTTAATAACTTTTTGTTCAAATGTATCTTGTTCCTTCTGGGTATGGTTATTTTTATAATATAAATAGAAGGAGTCGCATAATTTTTTTAGTAATAATTCAGCCGCACAGCCTAACATAACGCTTGCTGCCAGAATATTTCCCTCGTTTCCTGTTGTACAGGCTTCGTATAAATACTTTTTCTGTAATGAGTCAACTTTTGTATCGGCAGAAAGATGTTTAATTAAATTAGTATAAACAGAATCTTTTTCTAATAGGAGCACTTTATTTTCGAATTCAACGACTTCTGCAATTATTGCTCTTGTTCCAATAATAACACCACAACAAGCATATACTTCATCATTTTCATAAATCTCATTACAATAATCTGAAAGTACCTGGACATTTTCTCTTGCAATCTTTTTTAGGTTAACAGGGACCTTTATCTCAACATATAGTTTTCGTTGATTGGAAACTATTCCTGAAAAATCCCATTGAGGAGAGTAAACTACTTTTGACATCCTAATTATGTTCGCTAATTCAATTTTATTTTCTGACTCTAATAAACTAACTAATGTTATCTGCATTGCTTTTTCGTCCACTGTCGGTGTAAACATAATATCCTCCTCATATTCATCAAGGTGCTTCTACTATGTAATTAATTCAAATAGTAATTTTAAATAATTCTACAATTTATCCATTGTGGAGCAGAAAAATTACTTTAAGGGAGCAATATTAAAAAGGACCATATGAGTCCTTTTTATACTTAATTTATTGTTATAAATTAAAAATGTCATAAAAATAAGTTACCAAGATTACCTCTTTAATATCTGTGCGGGAGAAAATGTTCTAACTTTTGGTTTCTCTTTTCTTTGAAACAATATATCACCGTAGTTTCCTCGATCTCTGCTTGTATAGTAAAATCCCGTAAAAGAGTCTTTGTTCTTTGAAACAGTTAAATGTGTTGTTCCTGAGTGGGCAGTCATCCTTTTAGGTGCTTTACTTTTCGGAGTATTATTATAATTGTAAGAGATTTTGAACCTGCCATCAGGTTGAATATCAATTGAAGCATCACAGCTTTCAGAATTTGAAAAAGGGGTAGTTAAATCAAAACTAATTTTTGTCCAAGTCTGACGGATTTCAAGGTTAGATACAATTGACTCCTTCTCAAAATTAAATGAACTATCTATTTTAGATTCCCAATCACCATTTAAATATGGTGTTGATAAAATTTTTATTTTTGAAAGGGGAATCCAAAGCCACCTATTAAAAAGGTAATAGAGAATACCATATATTGCAAACGCCTTTGGGGTCGAAACCCATTCGTATTGTAAAAACGGTAAATTAGGCAAATAATTAGATATAATCATACTTACAACTGCTAAAAAGAAAAGTACGGTACTTCTTTCGTTTGTATTGATTGAGTAATTATGCATATAAATCACCAAACTTCCCAAAGTGCTTTCATATAACTAACAAATTGCTTAGCATCACCAATATTCCATTTCCAGGGGTCCATACCAAATATAAAATCTTGCTCATTTTGACATAAGAACATTTCCATATCTTTTAAAGTCAAGTAAGCTATGATATTTATAAATGATTCATCATAATCAGCTGTAAACAGCCGGTTGGGAACATTATAAATAAGATTTTCAATAAAGTATGAGGGTGCTAAGTCTTTAGAAATGATTCCTTCATTTAATAAACGAATACGAGCATTTTTAAAAGCTCGAACCATTTTTTTACTCATTCCATTTGTATCCGAATTTTTTTGATATCCGTTTTCCTTATGTTGTTTTGGGAAATTAATAATTTCTTGTCCCGATGAGGAAGTAAAGTATACACCTTCCATATAATCAGTGGAAAAGTCTATTCCTGATTTATTTGTTAAATATTTTCTATACAAAGCTACTGGTACAACATCAGCCCAATACCCATCCGACATCTTTACTTTTATAGATTTGCTACCTACTTCTACTTTCTGCATACCATAATGATTTAATAATGTGTTTAATACATCGCTTTTAAAATCATTAAAATGGTAAGAAGCTGTTGGAAAAGATTTGCTATGTCTATCTTGATCATACTTAGAAAGTGATTCTTTGTTACTGTAGAATGTTGATTCTAACATTACTACCAGATCAACGTCACTGTTTCCACGAATATTAGTATTATTAATATAAGAGCCTTGCAAAAACATTGAATATTGTATACTTTTGGTTTTAATAATTGAGTTCTCATTATGATTTAGAACATCTCTTAATTTATGATGAGATTCCATAGCTTTTGTTACACTGCCTTGCTTTGCCCATACCTCTATTTGTGATGCTGGTATCCCCATATTTGACACGCTCCTTGCAAATTTATCTGCTACTCTTATTATACAAGTATTGTAAGGAATATGCAGATAATGTATTAAAATGTAAAAATATATATCTTATTTTGTAGATTAAATTCTTACTTAACGAGTTAGATTTTCCTTCATATCACTCACTCTATAATTAATTTTAAACAGTTTTTACAATTCTTTTATCGCCAAGATTCCCATAACTCTAATACAGCCTTAATAAAAGTATGAGCATCTTTAGTATTCCAATGCCAAACTTTGTCTCCGAATATATAATCGTGTTCATTTTGACACTTGAAAGTTTCTAAATTTGCTAGGTTAAGGTAATTTAGTATATTTAAAAAGGTTTCTTGCAAATTATTAGTAAAGTATTCATTAGGGACATTATAAATAAGATTTTCAATAAAATAAGAAGGAGCTACTTTTTTATCGATTATTTGATTTTGTACTAAATACGTCTTTGCATTTTTGAAAACTCGTACCATAACTCTTGAAACTTCGTTAGTCTCATTACTTTTTCTTTGTCCATTTGCTTGATGTTGATTTGGATAATTTATTATTGGTTCTCCATTTTCCGTTTCTAAATAAATTCCTTTAATTACTTTAAGTTCAGTATCAATAAATTTACAATTGTAATATTGAAATGCTGGCACTACATCAGCCCAAAAATCCTCTTCGATATTTACTTTTATTGATTTTGAATCTACTAATACTTTATCTTTACCGTAAAAATTTATTAGAGTTTTAAATAAATCTTCTTTAAAGGTAGGGAAAGTATAGGGTGGTGTATTAATATTTTCATACATTGGAGTTAGATCAATGTTACTTTTTATGTAATTGGATAATTTTATAACTAAATCAACATCACTATTATCCTTAATACCGGTAAAATTGACATAAGAGCCTTGTAGCATTGTTGTAAATTTAACCTTTTTTTGTGATAATATCGAATAATCCGGATTGGATACTACCGCTCTTAACTTATTATGGGCTGGACTTGATATCTTATTGCTGCCCTTAACCGCCCACATCTTGAGTTGATCTACTGGTATTGTCATAATTGAACCACCTTCCATTTAATCAAAAATATAAGGAAAAGGAGAAGTTTAATTAAATTTCTAACTCGATTATCTCATTAGGCTTATTTTACCATATTTTGTCCCGACTAAAGTGCGTTTTGAAATAACCTTAGATTCAATTGGTCCAAAAGCTTTGGTTGATAATATTTTGGATATCCTTGAGTCTTTTTTAATAGTGTTTTTCCAGTATTCAAGATTTAATCGAAGGAATATACAAGCTAAAATCTCTTTTGAGATCGATAAGTGGAAAAGAATTGTAATGCCTAAAAACTTTACAATCTGTACATTCCATAAGCCACTCTTTTGAGCATTCTTTCATTATTAGTGAGATTGAAATAGATGAAATCCTAAATCCGATTTTCAAAAAAATCACCTATCGTAATGGTTAAAATATAGGTCTAATATTAATTTGAATAAAAACTAGATAAATTACATATAATATAGTTTGACTGAAAAAAGTCCATTGGTATGTCACCGATGAACAATGCCACCCTAATCTGCTGACCGAGCAAGGGTGGCATTTTAAGTATATTTAATTAAGCTTAACAGTTGTTCTGATTTGCCACCAATAGGTATATACAACCTCTAAAATGGCTTTCTAATTTTCAATTGAGCTTAATTAAGGAATTTTAACAATATTCTGATTTAATTAGGTATAATATTAATAGAAAAATTCAACGTGGAAAAATCCGTAAAGGTTGATAATAAGAATGACCTTGAAATATTAAATAACTTGAGCCAAAAGTAAAACCGTTTTGATCCATATGAAAACGTGAAAAGAAAAGATATAAATATCATATTAAACTTATCAAGTCTGGGGAAATTAATGAGTTGATTCGGGTTTTATATAGTATTTCGAAAAAAGATTTTAAAATTAGTTGGACCGGGGAAATATCACCTATATTTAATTATAATGCTAGATTGGAAGTTGGAGCTAAATGAAGAATGATTTTAAGATAAAAAGGTTAATTGAAATGAAGAATATCGAAAAAAATAGAGTTTTAGAGGATTTTGAACGCAGGGGTGTTTCTCCTTTTAAATTTTCAACTGCTCGATATATTTCTTTTACCCCAAAGATAGAAGGGCCATTGTATAAAATGTATTTTTATGAAACTCCGCAAAAGAAGTATTTCCTAGCAAAAGAGATTGCGAAAAGAGCAGCTTATCACACAATCCTAAAAAACCATTTAGATGATGATGAAACTATAAATCATTTAGCCATTTTTACAGAAGATCAATTAGACGACATTATTATATTAAATAATTTAATTTCGACTTGGAGTCTAAATGAAGGTATAGCGGGTTATGCAATTTATGGTATTAGCTTAGATACAATAATCACATTATGTAAAAACAAAGGTGAAAGAAGTTATATGCCTGAAGGATGCGATGAATTAATTCATTTTTTGGGTTGCCATCTCAGAAGAGACACAAATGAACATAGAAATATTGCTGCAAAAAAAGTTGCCAAGGTATTAATGGAGAAGCACAATTTTTCTACTGGTAATGATTTAGGGCATTACTTGCGTTTTCAATATATGTATGGGATGCAAATGGAATACCTTAAAGTTAATATGAGGATTGATGAGTTCTATTCTTCAATCCCTGGTTCAAAGAGAAGAACGGAAGCTTATGAAAAGAAAGTAGAATTGATTCGTGATAAGCACAAGAAAGAATTAGAACTTCTCTATAGTAATCTAGTAGAAAGTGGGGAAATATCGACTAAATGGAAATCCGAAATGGCTCTGTTCAAGTTGGTCAAAAGTAATTTTGATGACGCAATTTTTCAATATTACGATAGCTGGTTAGAACGGCAAAGTCTAGATATTTATATTCCTTCTTTGAGGGTGGGGATAGAGTATCAAGGAATTATTCACTACCAACCAGTAGATTTTTTTGGTGGTGAGGAAGCCTTTAAACATAGGCAGTATTTAGATGGCCTGAAAAGGGAAAAAGCTAAAAATGCAGATGTTAAAATAATTGAATGGCATTATAATGAGCCGATTAGCAAAGCGGTGTTACTTAATAAGCTTAAAGAGAATAACATTTAAGAGGGTGCATTTGTTATAGAAGCTATAATATATATTCCTTTATCATTTAAACTGCCTTTTAAAGAAGGACTTAAAATTGTTTCAAGGTATGAAAATAATAAATATTTTAGTATTGAACTAGAGGATTATCATTTATATCTCTCGGAGGACAAGAAAAATTTTGATGATATCAACAATACTCAATTGAAGGTAACATACCTTTATGATGATAAAGATGTACCATCAGATGTGGAAAATCTATTGAGAGGAATAATTTATAATTGTTTAGGCTATGTTAATGACTTTTTGACTTCGATACGCTTCACACTTGATCTTAATTTTGTTAAAGATATCACTGTGTATGACTTGCCTGATTACCTCCATATTGAAGTAGATGGTAAAACTTATTTATATATAACCTCTCCAATGAAATTATTCAAAGAAAGTGAAATTTTACCCTCAAAAAAACTACAGTTAGCACAAAAGATGATGGTGACTTGGCAAAAATATCCCGAAGTTGCGTTGGTTGACCGTTTTTATTCAAACGCAAAACACTCCATAGAAACTGAGAACTTTCTTTCTGCAATCATTGAGTTACAAACATCCTTTGAGATTTTCATTAGAAACACAATGCGGTTAATTGTTAAAATTGATGGGCAAAGGCAGAATAGGCCACAGAAAGAGATAGAAAAAGAAATTGAACAAAAGAAAAATATTGCATTTAGGAACTTGATTGAACAACACCTCTCAAAAAAATTAGGGGAGAAGCTCGACTTCTTTAAACATCCAGTGGTTTATAAATGGTATAAACACTTATATAAAATCAGAAACGAAATAGTTCACAGTGGAAAGTACTTTGTTACTAATGATGAGGCTCAAGCAGCATACGATAGTTACGTAGAGGTAAGGAATTATATCACTGATAAGTTGGTTGAAAAGAAGTACCTTTCTGAAAAAGGTAATGTTGATTTGAAATTATTTGAAGAAGTTTACTCCAACCCGAAAAAAAACGATGAAATTTATCAGAAACTAAGGAAGTACAATTTGGTTCCAAAAGATCTAGAATTCCTTCACGATGACAACAAATAAATAAACTTTTCATAATTATTGTAAAGCCCTTCTTTCTCATTCAGTTAAATCGTTCCTTTTAGTAAGGTTTCCTAATTGGATTTGCTGATAAACCCACCAACATCTCCTTGTGTTGTCAATTACAGTCCACACACTTAGAGTGTGGAAACATGTTAATGAATAAAAATAGAGACGATTCCAATTCCAAACAATACATAAAATAAAAGGGAAAAATGGACTGTATCACAAATAGTGGAAAAGCAGAGAGTTGAGTTGTGCTAGAAAAAGAGTGGCTTGAAAGGTTGAATTAAAAAGTATTAAGCCAGCCTTTAATTTTTGAGAGCAGGGTGAAAAATCCCCTGTTCATTCTATTTATTACTCTTAGATAGGTGCAAAATCAGTACCAGGTACCACACGTGGACAAAACTAAAGAATCGTCTCTACCAAATGGACAATTTTGTGTTTTATTACAATAAGAGAATTCGTTCTGATTCTCAGATTTCTTTACTTTTTTACAATATAAGTGTCCAGTATCGATTATAGGTAGACATAGTTTTTAAGTCTACTGTTCTCTATGATGTTTGGAAAGAAGTTTTATCGTTTTAGGGGAAAGTAAATTATTCTCTAATGAGAGTCAACACTTATGTGCTGACTCTCAAACTTTTCAATTAATTTTCTAAACCACACTAACGCGATTTTAGTGTATGTTTTCATTTATCTGCGTTTGAAAATCTTGATAAGCAGCAATAGCACATTCTATTTTATTTATATGAAAGCCTACTCCGGTAAAACAAGCGTACTTTGGATATGTAGTCATTGCAAATCCCACGAAATCATTGCTTCGATTAAATACTTCAATAGTAATATAATATCCTTCTACATAAATCTCAAAAACCTCTAGTTCAACACATTTTCTTATTGATCTGATTTTCATAAAGATACCTCCACGCTTAATTTTTGATTTTGAGGGAATATGATTTAATACTAGATTATGATCTAATTGCCTCAGCGTTATGGTATCAATCTTCAATATGTATTTTTTTATCAATTTTGTGTCAGTTGATGTTGCAAAGATTAATCTCCAGTTAAACAATGTTCATTTAGATCATTAGTTTCTAGTAAGATTTTCTTCTTCATATCCTCTATGTTGTATCAAATCTTCGTTGAAAACGTTTGAATTTATTTTTACTAGCTAGTTGAATGATTCGCTAGTATGTTAAATTATGACAAAAAATTTTAAAGAAAAACGTTGTATAATAAATAAGATTGATAATTGGACATTCAGAATACGGTTTATTAGAAAGTTTTAGGTGCGGGTCAGCGTTGGTAATAACTACAAAGAATTCCCTTTGTTAAGGAGGAAGGTGCCGCATATGGAAGTGAAGAAGGAGAGGGTTGTTTCTAATCAGAAACACGTATTTCAAAGGTATATGTTTCCTATCACCATTATTTCATCAATACTAGTTTCAGGTGCATTCGGATATATGGCTAGTCAAATAGCTGTCAATAATAGTGTTAGAGACACACCAGAGATAAATTCTGTGAACAACCAAGTAAATGAAGCTAGAAATCATTCTTTAAAAGTAATAGAAACCGAACTACCTAAAATCATTAGTAATCTAGATCAATATAATCAGGATATAAATTTATTAGTTGAAAATGTTGAGTGGCTAAAGGGAAATTTAGATCCTATAAGGGATGCAATAGGCAAATTTGACTCAACAAATAACGTTGTTCAAGGAGTCAGCACTTTAGTTAATATTCCTATTGTAGATAGCATAAGTACTAAATTTGAATTTGCACAGATTCAATTTAATGAAATTGATAGTATATTAATGGGTTTGGAGAACTTAACAGTTGTTCAAAAAGAGATGAGTGATTCTCATCAAAAGTTAAGTTTATTATTCGAAGAATATCAAAAAGAAAAAAGCATTGAACTGTTATTTCAGATTGAACAAGAGTTAAACTCAAACTTGATTTATCAGATTGAAGATTTAAGGAATACAACTAAAGAAGCTCATAAAGTTTTTGAACTATCTTCAAGTGTTTTGATTACAGTAAATAAAACGAGGTCCCTTATTAATTCAGCACAGGAAATGGGGAAAAATACGCTAAATGCAATTCAGTTTTGGAAAGAAAATAAAGGCAGTTCTGTAATTATAAAAGAAAGTTTAGATAAGGATTTAGATGCATCTATAGAGAAGATTCAAAAGCTACCTAATGAATTAGCGCAACGATCCAAAAGTAGTATTACATCAATAAACAAAGTTCAAAAAGAACTACAGACTGTAAAGATAGCACAAATGGTCATTGGTGAGTGAAGGGGGATAATGCCTCTTTTTTGTTTTTTCGAATTTAGATAGGTTACAAAGAACCGGATCATAACTAAATGTAGTTGGATGTACAGGTTTGAATTAATAATTAATTTACTAAAAGAAATAATCGTTGTTATGGAGAGTGAGTTAAATTTGAACACCGTTAGAAGAATTTCACCAACTTGTCCAAAATGCCAGCAGCAAAACACGTATGACATCATTCCTGAACTACCGAAAATTGATGAAGAACAATTGAACGAAAATAGGTTGAACTATTTAGATACATTCACTGTCGGTAATGCCAAATACCATTGTCTAAATTGTGGTCACACATGGAAAAAGTACCGGGGCAAGAAGCCTTACGATAAGATCAAAGTGATTCATGCGGAAGTTGGTGGCTTTCCAGGACTTTACTTCAATGTGAAAATTGATTTAGAAAATGGGACGGTTGAAATGGACGTCGATGGTCTAGTGAGGGATTTAGAAAAGTTTGACCGATTCCGTTCCTTATCGCATGAAGAGATGGAATGGTTTAAATCCGAATTGTATAAATGTGATTTCATCAATTGGGCTGAGGAGTATTTTATCTATGCTCAGGATGGCACCCATTGGAGTGTCAGGATAGAATATGATACCCATTGTGAAATAAAGACCGGCAGCAATCACTTTCCACCGAGATGGACAAAATTCCGGAAGGCTGTATCTAGAGTAAGCGGAAGTGATTTTTACTAGAGAAAATATTTAGTCCTTGCGCTCAATGGAGCGCTTTTTTCATGGTTTATTATACAATCTAACTTCCCAAGCAATGTTACGATAGACTTGGAAATGCTGGATGAACGCAGGTTTTGCCAAGTCCACTACCTCATCCATCTTGCTTGAATCCCGTACATAATGAACGGATCAATCTTAAAACTTCCTTAAACAAAAGAAAAAGGATCCGTAATGATCCCTCGAGTCAAAATTTTATTTGATAGCTGGTTAGGACAAATCGTTTGCGATTATAGTTTTAGAGTAGTTCATTTCATAGTAAAAAGCATGGTCAGTAAATTCTTTATCTTGGTCTTATTTTTTCTATTTGTCACAATCTTGTGGTCGAGAAAAGGTAACGGATCTATTGGAATGGAAGGTCTTTGATTTTTTTCTAGTGCTACAATTCGATGGTTCAATCGTGTGATTTCCTCATGCAATTCTTCGATTTCACGGCGATGCTGTAATAATTGATAAGAAACAACAGCGTCAGCTTTTTGATCAAGTTTCCTTTCGACTTGATCTAATTTTGATAAAAATTTCTCCATCATTTCAGTTTCGTTTTTAATCGTTCTAGTTTCTTTGTCCGGCTTCTTGATTACTTGCACATCCTGTAATAAAACCCCTTTTTGCAATTGTTGTTGTAACCTTTTTAATTCCTCTACATCTTCTTTTTCAAATAAAAAGTGGCCTAGTTCATTTTTATTTAGGTCGAGATTTAGTTGTTTAACCCATTTTCGAATCGTTTTAGGTGAAACATTTAAGATTCTTGAAACAGTTTTTGTATTCACAACTCATTCCCCCTTTTACCTTTACATTCTCCATAGAACGCCTTTATTCCTATGCTGGTGACAGAACTAGAACAATTTCGGCAAATGTAGTGAAAAATCTACTTTTATTTCATCATTGTCGATTTTAATTAGCTAAGTTTACTTGAAATTACCTTTTTAAAATAATTTTATAATTTTCAAAAAATATGGTGACATTTCTGAAAAGGTTGTTATATAATACGAACAGGAATAATAAATCTGTATTATAACATAGGTGCTTGAAGGGATGTGGCTACGAATCATGAAAACAGAAGCAAAAGGCCTGAGAGTAACAGGGCCTTTGAAACAAGGGTATGAAGAAATACTTACACCACAAGCTTTGCACTTCGTAGAAAATCTTCAAAGAAAATTCGGTAAAAAGAGAACAGAACTGTTAGAAAGAAGAAAAGAAATTCAACAAAAAATTGACAACGGCATTTATCCTGATTTCATACCAGAAACAAAACATATCCGGGAAAGTGATTGGACGGTGGGTCCATTGCCGAAGGATCTACAGGACCGAAGAGTTGAAATTACTGGACCTGTTGATCGGAAAATGGTGATAAACGCTTTAAATTCTGGAGCCAATGTATTTATGGCAGATTTTGAGGATGCGAATTCTCCTACCTGGGATAACTGTATTGAAGGTCAAATAAATTTACGTGACGCTGTCCGTGGAACGATCCAATATGAAGCTCCAAATGGGAAAAAATATGAACTTTCTTCAAATCCTGCCGTTTTAAAAGTGAGGCCTCGTGGGTGGCATCTAGAAGAAAAGCATGTACTACTAGACGGTTCGCCGATATCAGCAAGTTTGTTCGATTTTGGCTTGTTTTTCTTTCATAATGCAAAAGCGTTAATAGAAAAGGGTAGCGGCCCATACTTTTACTTACCTAAAATGGAGAACCATTTAGAAGCGCGTTTATGGAATGAGGTATTTGTATTTGCGCAAGACAGCCTTGGAATACCTCAAGGTACGATTAAAGCAACCTCATTACTTGAGACGATTCTAGCATCCTATGAAATGGATGAAATTCTATACGAACTTAAGGAACATTCCGCTGGGTTAAATTGTGGGAGATGGGATTATATTTTTAGTTATTTAAAGAAATTTAAAAACCGACAAGAAGTTATTTTGCCTGACAGAGCTCAAGTGACAATGACGAGTCCATTTATGAGAGCGTACTCATTATTGGTCATTAAGACTTGCCATAAAAGAAATGCTCCTGCAATCGGTGGTATGGCTGCGCAAATTCCAGTGAAAAACAATCAACAAGCGAATGAAGAGGCGTTTGCAAAGGTAACAGCTGACAAAGAACGAGAAGCGACTGATGGCCATGATGGAACTTGGGTAGCGCATCCAGGCATGGTTCCTACTGCAAAGGCTGTTTTTGATCGAATTATGACTACACCGAATCAAATCCACAAGAAAAGAGAAGATGTTCAAGTTTTTAGAGAAGACTTGATTGAAGTCCCTTCTGGTAGCATCACTGAACAAGGACTTCGTTTGAATATTAACGTCGGTATTCAATATATCGCTTCGTGGTTGAATGGGAGAGGGGCAGCGCCGATTCATAACCTCATGGAAGACGCAGCAACTGCAGAAATTTCTCGAGCCCAAGTTTGGCAGTGGATTCGCCACCCTAAAGGGATTCTAGAGGATGGACGGAAAGTTACATTAGAATTGGTAAATCAATTGCAAGAAGAAGAGCTTTCAATCATCTTCGGACAAGTGGGAAAAGAAAACTATAATGAAGGACGCTTTGAAGAAGCAGCTACATTATTTCAACAATTAATATCTCAAAATGACTTTGCAGAATTCTTAACATTACCGGCTTATGAAAAATTATCATAATTGGAGGAATGGACGATGAGAGAAGAATTAGGGAAAAGGTTAGAAGAGAATTGGAGAACGGATGAAAGATGGTCTGGAATTACACGTCCGTATAGTGGAGAAGATGTAGTAAAGTTAAGAGGTTCTGTTCAAATTGAACATACTTTGGCTAGACGTGGAGCAGAAAAGCTATGGAATTATCTTCATACAGAAGACTTTATTAATGCTCTTGGTGCGTTAACAGGAAATCAAGCAATGCAGCAGGTGAAAGCAGGACTAAAGGCTATTTACTTAAGCGGCTGGCAAGTTGCAGCTGATGCTAATCTTTCAGGTCATATGTATCCGGATCAAAGCTTATATCCAGCAAACAGTGTGCCGCAAGTGGTAAAACGTATCAATCAAGCTTTACAACGTGCTGATCAAATTCATTATATGGAAGGAAAAGAAGACATTGATTGGTTTGCGCCTATTGTGGCAGACGCAGAAGCTGGGTTCGGTGGACAGCTCAATGTTTTTGAACTGATGAAGGGTATGATTGAAGCTGGAGCGGCAGGCGTTCACTTTGAAGACCAACTCTCTTCAGAGAAGAAATGTGGCCATCTTGGAGGTAAAGTGTTATTACCAACACAAACAGCTGTCAAAAATCTAATTGCTGCTCGTTTTGCTGCAGATGTTCTTGGAGTACCAACTGTGTTAGTTGCACGTACCGATGCAAATGCAGCGGATTTAATTACGAGTGATGTCGACCCATATGATGCTCCGTTCATTACTGGAAACCGTACACCTGAAGGGTTTTTTGAAACAAAAGCAGGGTTAGATCAGGCAATTGCAAGGGGGCTAGCGTATGCACCTTATGCAGATTTGATTTGGTGCGAAACGTCTGAACCGAACATAGAAGAAGCACGTCGTTTTGCAGAGGCAATTCACGAACAATTCCCAGGAAAATTATTAGCCTATAACTGTTCACCGTCATTCAACTGGAAGAAGAAGCTAGATGACGAAACCATCGCTACCTTCCAAGTGGAATTAGGAAAAATGGGATACAAATTCCAATTCGTGACATTAGCAGGATTCCATTCTCTGAACCATAGTATGTTTGAGCTGGCTAGACAATACAAAGATCGCGGGATGGCAGCTTACTCTGAACTTCAAGAAGCAGAGTTCGCAAGCGAGGTTTACGGATATACTGCAACAAGACATCAACGTGAAGTTGGTACTGGATACTTTGATGAGGTTGCACAAGTGATTTCTGGAGGTATGTCTTCAACAACAGCATTGAAAGGATCAACGGAGACTGAACAATTTACATCGGCAGAAGAAACAGTTGAACAATAAATAATATTAAAGCAAGCCTTCTTGTTATCTATTGGGATTAGATACAGATTGGCTTGCTTTTTTTATTAGGTGCCTACTAATTGAAGGAATCGTTTAATAAATGCTTCAGATTGAATTCGAACAGATACAAGTGGTGGAAGAGCGTTTTTCATGTAATCAAAAGGTTGTCCAATCCACAGGATCTTTTCGTCGATAATCATATATGGAAATTGCACATTTTGATTAACGGTGGTCGTACAATTAACTTGATTTTGTCTTTCGCTAAATAAGGTAGTCCACTGATTATTAAGTGTTGATGCATTTATTCCAATGCTAATAGATTGTTTCGCAAGTTTTACATCCGTTTTTAAAGGGTCTAAGCTATGTGAGTGCACCCATTTTAGCCGAGCGTCTTGATTGTTAACCCATTTACC
Organism: Peribacillus acanthi; assembly: GCF_003073175.1. GTDB lineage: Bacteria > Bacillota > Bacilli > Bacillales > DSM-1321 > Bacillus_BN > Bacillus_BN acanthi. The sequence continues at coordinate 131,083 of NZ_QBBX01000010.1, read as the reverse complement.
AATAGCAGAATGGGGCACTCTTTTTTTATGCTCTAATTGATGCACAATTAATTTACGTACGGTGTTGTTCATATTCAATCGATCTTTCATAAATGAAACATCACTCACATGAATGAACTTCCCCCTCGTCCTAGTAATGGCGACATTCAGTAGCCTTTCACTCTCAGGGCCTGTCAAAAGCATCCCAGGTTTATGGAAGGGAAGCGAGTCGACTGTGTCAAAAACAATGGCATCACGTTCACTACCTTGAAAGCGATGGACAGTTGCGGAAATAATGTCTGCCTTCTTTTTTTCATTATTAAGTATATCCTCAATCAGAATATCCATGAGTTCAGCCTGAGTTCTATAAGGTGTAATGTATCCAATAGAGGTAGTGCCACCTTCAAGCAGTTCTTTTATAAGTTGAAAGGATAATAATAGTTGCCAAACATTCCATCTTGATTTAGTAATGGGATCAATTGCAGCAAAAGTTCCAGTTCCACTTGTATCTACAAGTATGGAAGCGATATTGGGAAATGGAAGCTTTTGTGCTAAGTTTTCCCGTTTAGCTAACACAGAAGAATGGTCAAATACAAGAGAATGATATATATACTGATTAGTGAAAGCTGAAATCTGTGGATGCATCCTTCTTTGTTCGGATAATAAGAGTAATTGAGGATGAAGAATCCCTTGATTAATTGAATCAGTTACTCCTGCTTCTAGAAAAATATCCTGTCTTAGACACTGATGGACTAATGGATGCCTACTTTGTGCGATGGGAGGCAGCTGCTTAAAATCACCACAGATAATCACTCTTTTTCCTAAGGAGGCAGCAAAACCAATATAAGGAATATAGGCCATGCTTGCTTCATCCACTATCACCAAATCAAATTCTTGTTCATAAATGGTACTATCACTTGCCGCTTTGGCTAATGTTGTGCCAATAATTTTCGCATCTTCAAGAAGCTTTTTCTCTTTACGTCGCATCTTCTCTTCTAACCCTAGTATTTTTTGTTCAATCTCTAACAAATCTTTCGTATCGCGTTGGTTTTTTGCGAAACCAGAATCATTTTTGATTTGTTCCCTTTGAATTTTAAGTTTGTCTAAATCCGTTACTAGAGTAGGCTCTGTTTCGGTAAGTAATTGAATAGAGGTTACCGACTCTGTTAAAGATAAATCGTTCATGTTTGTATTTCCATAACGTAATACAGTACCCTTATTGAATTTATCTTTTCGCAGCAGAAATTCAAAAGTTTCATATATTAATACATCAACTGCGCTATTACTATTGGATAGAATGAGAACCCTTTTTCCTACCAAATACTTATTGGCTGCTACTCTTGCTAATGTATAGGTTTTTCCAGTACCAGGGGGGCCCCATACAAACGTGACCGGATTACTTTTGGACCGATCGAAAAGCTGTTTGACAAAACTTTGATTCTTAGTTTCAGAAGGCTGCTGGATTTCATTAGATGGCTTAATCGTTCTATGAACTCTGCCGCGTTTTTTCTTATCTTTTTTAATTTCTTCTAATCGGGTAGCTAGTTCCTCTAACAGCTGCCATGGGTCATAAATTAGAATAGCATCAGTTACCGTATCACCTATGCTTTTTTCTAGTATCAATACCACATGCTTATTGTCAGAAGACACTAGTCTTGCAGGAAGTTCTAAATGTCCCCATTGAATCGTCACATTTGTACCAGTAGGAATGGAAAGAGGACGAGATGTTTCAAATAGATACGAAAATCCGTCGCTTGAAGATAAGCTCACACCGTTTATTAGACGATATTTACTACTCCCTTTAGTTTTAATAAAATTCATTTCAATCTGCAAAGCATCTTGCCATTGAGTTATGATTTGTGAAGTTTTCATCGTGTTCAAACCAATCAATTATGATATTTTGAATATACTATTATACTGATCATAAAATAAATTAGCTAATCTCACGTATATATAGAATATTTAGTTTATTTTCTTAATGTAAAAAGGTAAAATAAATGAAGATTCAGGAAAAAGGAGTCGATACATATGAGTAATTTTAAACAAAATCTTGAGAAATATGCTGAGCTAGCTGTGAAGGTTGGGGTAAATGTTCAACCTGGACAAACGTTAGTTGTGAATACGACATTAGATGGTGCAGAATTCGTTCGTCTTGTTGCGAAGAAGGCATACGAAGTAGGAGCAAAGAATGTCGTTGTAAACTGGAATGATGATGAACTAAATCGTATTAAATACGACATGGCACCAGACGAAGTATTTACTGAATACCCAGAGCATCGTGCAAAGGAATTGATTCAGCTTGCTAAAGAGGGAGCAGCTTTTATGAGCATCGTGTCCTCTAGTCCTGACTTATTAAAAGGAGTCAAGACTGAAAGAATCGCTAACTTCCAGAAAGCTGCAGGTACAGCATTAAAAGAATATAGACAAATGGCTCAATCAGATAAAGTAAGCTGGACAGTCATTGCTGTTCCTTCACAAGGCTGGGCTGATATGGTGTTCCCGAATGAGCCTAAAGAAGAAAGGGTATCTAAGCTTTGGGATGCGATTTTTGCAGCTACGAGAACGACAGAAGATAATCCTGTAGAAGCATGGGAAAAACATGATCAAAAACTACATGAAAAAGTCGATTATCTAAATGAAAAGAAATATACAAAGCTTCATTACAAAGCTCCAGGCACAGATATTACTGTTGAATTACCTAAAGGTCATTTATGGGTAGGGGCAGGAAGTATTAATGAAAAAGGTCATGAATTCATGGCTAACATGCCAACGGAAGAAGTCTTCACTGTTCCTTTAAAAACAGGTGTAAATGGAACAGTTTCATCCACGAAGCCTTTAAGCTATGGCGGAAACATCATTGACAAATTCTCCATTACTTTTGAAAATGGTAGAATCGTAAGCTTCCAAGCTGAAGAAGGAGAAGAAGTATTAAAGAAATTGATTGAAACAGATGAGGGATCTCATTATCTTGGTGAGATTGCACTTGTCCCACATCAATCTCCAATTTCTGAATCAAATATCTTGTTCTTCAACACTTTATTTGATGAAAATGCATCCAACCACTTTGCGATTGGTAGCGCCTATGCTTTCTGCTTAGAAGGTGGAAAGAAAATGACTCAAGAGCAATTAGAAGAAAACGGTTTAAATGAAAGTTTAACACACGTTGATTTCATGATTGGTTCAGCAGAGATGGATATTGACGGAGTGACTGAAGATGGAAAATCAGAAGCCATTTTTAGAAATGGAAACTGGGCATTTTAATTAGGTGATTTTAGCAAATTGCTCAGTTAAAACATCTGACTTCTTTTAAACAAAGCATAAATATAAAACGGGTGGGGTTTCCCTGCCCGTTTATTATTTATTAATTTATTTTAAAAAATAGATTTTTAGTTTTGAAAAAGTAGCATACATAACTAGTGGGTGGAGTATTAACATGATTATAAAAAATCAAGAATTTCTTGTTAACGGGGTTTCCTATACAATTCGATCAGCGAACGTAAAAGATGCAAAAGAAATGTCAGAATTACGTTTGAGGATAGATGGGGAGACCGAAAATTTAGATAGAGAAAAGGGCGAGGCCTTTATAGACATACCTGGTTTTGAACAGATTATTAAAAACGACTCTGAGAATGCTAAAAACATATTTTTAGTTGCTGAAGTTGAATGTCGTATCGTTGGGTTTTCAAGATGTGAAGGTAATGAATTGAAAAGATTCTCACATAAAGTGGAATTTGGAGTTGGGGTGTTAAAAGATTATTGGGGATACGGAATAGGAAAAAACTTGTTGAAAGAGTCTATTTCATGGGCAGACAGCAATGGTATTAAAAAAATGACTTTGAGTGTGTTAGAAACAAATGAAAAAGCTATCCAACTTTATAAAAAGCTTGGTTTTGAAATTGAAGGCATTTTAAAAAATGACAAAATCCTCTCAGACGGTAAGTATTATAACACGATTATGATGGGAAGATTGCACGAGTAAAAAAGAGGGTGTTCCAAAAGGTTATAAACTTTTGGGACACCCTCAAGTATTTTGGACGGGTTGTAAAGATGATCATTAATTTCCGGTCCAGGGTATTCGCTTTCGGTGGGGCTGGCGCTGATCCCGCAGGAGTTTTCGCACCTTCCACTCCAATTAACTTAGGTTTTGATATTCATTTTTTCACAAAACCTAAATTTTAACCCTTCCTTCTATTCATACCTTGAAAATGGATAAACAAAATAGAGGCGAATCTCAAGTTGATTTTCAACCTTTTGATTCAGTCTCTTTTGCAAGTTCGCGCTTATTTAACTACTTGAACAAAATAGAAAATCAATTAGTATGGTGTCCCAGTTGGATATGGGGAAGGATATGGATATGGGTAAGTGGTTGGGTACGGAACTGGATACGGGTAAGGATAAGGATAAGGATATGCAGGAGACGATGCTGATCCTGCAGCAGCGCCAGCAAGCCCTCCTAACAGTAAGCCTCCTGCAAATCCACCTCCGTAAGGATAGCCATGACCTCCTACTACAGTTGGCCCATAATGATTGAACTGATCATGATGTCCAGGATTATATGGCCCTGGATTCCATCCTCCATGATGATTAGGATTAATATTCATTCCACCTTGACCAGGAAAACCGCCTCCGCCAAGTCCAGGAAAGCCACCTCCGCCATGGGTAGGGAAGCCTCCACCCCCAAACCCCCCATGAACATTTACTTTACCAGGTCGTCTTTGAAACATGGTATCACTCCTTTTCTTATCTACATTATGTAAGGAAAAGGAAATGGGTGTTTGTTTAGGTATTAGTTAATAAGCTGTGACGATTTCTCAGCAATTTCTAACAGTCTTTCTTGTATGTCTGATGATTCGTATAATCCACCGTGGTAGCAAATAATCTTTTCTATATCAAATTCTGCTAGTTTCTTAATTGAACGGAAAACCTCATCTAAATGGCTAGAATATTGAGCAGGTGATGCGATCAATTTTCCATCCTCTATTAAGAGTGCATCTCCAGCAATCAAGGTTTTAGAGTCTTGATGGTAAAAGCTCATATGTCCTGGTGTATGCCCAGGTGTATGGATACAAATAAGCCCTCCAATGATTGGAAGATTTTGCCCATCTACTAGCGGAAGGTCCACTTTTGCTTTTGGAGGATTTTGTAATAGTGCTTTAAATGCTGCTTTAAAGTCTTCGGGCACTCCAGTTGGAAACCATTGATCAATTGTATCAATAGCTTCTTGTGTAATTTTAATTAATCGTTTTTCCCCTTGGATGTAAGGGATTTCAAGGGGATGTGCTTTTACTTGAATTTTGTTTGGTTGAGATTGTTCAATAATTGCAGGTAAACTTCCGATATGGTCTAAATCTTGGTGGGTCATAAGGATGGTATGAATTTGTGAAAATGATAAACCTTCGTTCTCAATTGCAGTAGAAAACAAAGATTCTTGACCAGGGTAGCCAGTATCAATTAATGTAATGCCGTTTTCATCAAATAGGATAGTAGGATAAATGGTTTCAATCTTCCCCATCATAGGTGCTGAAATTTCTAACATGGCCAAACCTTTAGCTAGTTTCATAAATTCCTCCTAAATAATCGGTCAACCGAATGATTAATAGGTTGAAAAATCTGGAAGTATATCTACAACGATAATATATTAATTTACATCTATTGTAAATAAAATTTTACATTATAACATAAAATAGTTAGGATGTCAACAATTAATTTCGTGCCGGAAGCTTGTGTTTTCTTCCATATAAGAATTTGATATGGTATGTAATAAATAGATAAAAAGGGAGTAAGCATGTTGACTGAGAAATTATATTATCAAGATCCATATTTAGTGAACTTCTCAACATCAATCCAAAAAATGAATCAAGATCTCGAAGGTAAATGGTACGTCGTCCTAAATGAAACGGCATTTTATCCAACCGGCGGGGGACAACCTCATGACAAGGGAGTAATTGGTGGTTATGAAGTTTGGAATGTAGAAGAAGTGGAAGGGGAAATTAGACACTATTTACATTTACCCCTTGCAACAACATCTGAAATCGTAGACTGTTCTATCGATTGGAATCGAAGGTTTGACCATATGCAGCAACACGCAGGCCAACATATTTTGTCGGCAGCTTTTGAGGAAATATACGGTTTTCGAACTACGAGCTTTCACTTAGGGAATGAGCTTTGTACGATTGATCTAGATATTAAACAACTTGAAAACCATGAGGCGAGTAGAGTAGAAGCCTATGCTAACGAAATCATTATAAATAACCATCCTATTCAAGCAAAATGGGTGACAGAAGAAGAAGCAAAGGCATTACCACTTAGAAAGGCTTTATCTGTTACTGATGAGATACGATTAGTTATTATTCCTGATTTTGACTATAACGGCTGTGGGGGTACGCATCCAAATTCCACTGGGCAGGTACAAGCTATTAAAATCCTAGAGTGGGAAAAACAGAAAAATGGCATAAGAATTACTTTTGTTTGTGGAATTCGTGTTTTAAACCAGCTACAGGCTAAACATGATACAATCTCAAAAATGAAACCTTTATTGAATGCTCCCGAGGAAAAGTTGCTAGATGCAGTGACAATTTTAAAAGAAAATGCAAAGTCATTAGAAAAGGAACTACAAGCCACACTTGATACGATACTAGAAGTCAATGCCAAACAGCTTATTGATGATGCTGAGCTTTATAAGAATGAAACCTGGAAATTGGTGGCTGAAAGCTTTGAGGGAAAATCGATGCAAGACCTTCAGAAGTTAGCCAAAACTATGTTAGCCAAAACGGATGAAGCCATGATTGTGGGTTTAATTTCTATATATGAAGGTAAGCTTCAAGTGGTTGTAGGACGAACAGGTGATGTATCTGTGAGCATGAAAACCTGGATTCAATCAATCCTCTCGGAAATTGACGGCAAAGGTGGAGGGAACGATACGTTTGCTCAAGGTGGAGGAGAATCCAGTCTACAAGCCATAGAACTATTGAATAGAGCATTAGTGCATTTAGAGAAACAACTTACATATTAACAATTGAGAAAAAAAATTGTATGATAGTAGGTATGCGATTATTCAAAAATACATAAGTGAAGGAGCGAATGATCATGGAAAAGGTTTTAGTTTTTGGACATAAAAAACCGGACACTGACTCAATCTGTTCTGCAATTGCATATGCAGACTTAAAAAATAAATTAGGTATGGATGCTGAACCAATCCGTTTAGGTGAGGTGAGTGCAGAAACTCAATATGCATTGGATACCTTTAAAGCTGAAGTTCCTCGTCTAGTAGAAGCAGTAGCGAGTGAAGCAAAACAAGTCATTCTTGTCGACCATAATGAGCGTCAACAAAGTGCTGATGATATTGATCAAGTGAAGATCATTGAAGTAATTGATCATCACCGTGTAGCAAACTTTGAAACAAGTGATCCTTTGTATTTCCGTGTTGAACCTGTTGGTTGTACAGCAACCATCCTAAACAAGATGTACAAAGAAAATAATGTTGAAATTTCAAGTGGTGTAGCTGGATTAATGCTTTCTGCTATTATTTCGGATTCCCTTCTATTTAAATCTCCGACTTGCACAGAAGAAGATGTAAATGCAGCGAAAGAATTAGCTGAGATAGCTGGTGTAAATGCTGAAGAATATGGTTTGGAAATGCTTAAAGCTGGCGCAAGCCTTGGAGACAAAACTGCTGAGCAATTAATTGCAATTGATTCTAAGGAATTTCCTATGGGTGATAGCAAAGTTGAAATCGCACAGGTTAATGCAATCGATGTGTCAGAAGTTATGGCAAGACAAGCTGAGCTTGAATCTGCAATCAACGCTGTTATAGACGTAAAAGGGTTAGATCTTTTCGTTTTAGCTGTTACTGACATACTAAATAGCGACTCAACCGTTCTTGCTCTTGGAAAAGATACTTGGGCAGTAGAAAAAGCATATAACGTAAAACTTGATGATAACAAAGCTGTTTTATCAGGTGTTGTATCACGTAAAAAACAAATCGTGCCTATCTTGACTGATACGTTTACAAAAAAATAAACAATAAATCATTGCACCTATCATTGTTAGTCCAATGCATATAGGTGCAGTTTTATTTTTTTGAATCCCTATAAGTGAAATTCTTCCTTAATGATTTTTGCTACTTCTTGTGCACTTAAGTCTGTATTGTTGATTTTTATATAGTTTTGGAAATTGATTTCACCCTCTAATGAATTTAATCTATGCTTTTCCAATGTGCTTTTTAAATCATTTTCAGACCATTCAATATCTCGTTTTTTAGGCTTGTGTTCCAGTCTGTTTGAACTTTTATTTCGCTCAAGTCTTTCTTCTAAGTCAGCTTCTAATTCTACATAGTAGACAGTGCCTCCTCTTGACTCAAAAAGTTCGGAAAGTCGCTTAACATAATCCCAATCCGATTCCTTATCAAACATCCAGACATAAGTGAAAATCATTCCGTACAAATTACTCTTTGAAACCTCTTCAAATATCTCCTGGCGAAACAAATTTACTAATCTTTTTCCTTCCTTTGTACTGTAATCAAAAAAATGACCGACCAAATCGATAGCATATGGTTATGAAAAAGTTTCAAATCTGTTATTTTCACTAATTCCTGCCCAACTGTCATTTTACCAACCGCTTGAGGTCCGAAAATATGAACAAATTTCATATGCTCTCTCCTTAAGGTTTTATCTCTATTTGTTTTTTACTTATAATACCACTAATTTACAAATCATCCCATGACAAGTCATACTGTTATCTTCTTGTTTTTATGTATCAATTAGGACAATTGACGTTTTTCTATTCCTCATTAAAGGCTAGGTGATAAACTCTGTCTTTTTTTGTTCCTGAATAGGGAAGATTTATAGACGATAGTAGTCTGGTAGCACAAGAAGAGGATTCAAGGATCAGGTACTCCCGTATTTGGCTGTTGGTAATGGTTGGTCCGAATAAAAGCCTGTAATCATGCAAGGCTGTAAAGTGAGCGTCTTTGTTCTTGAATTTACACTTAGGGCAAAACCAAGCTCCATGATGTCTATGGATAGGTAGATAGCTACATTGAGGACAAAAAATGCCTTTTAATATGTCTTTTTGGTTAATTTGATATTGTTCAAGGATGGAAGATTCACCTTCAGTGTGTTGTTTCTTTAATAGGCGAATAATCTTTTTCATTTCCTTATCGGATATGATGGGGCTAGGATTGGATTTTTCAATTTGAATGATTTTTAAGGGTAATAAGTCGCGATGCAGGACATGATTTGATATGGAATGATTTTCAGGAGTAGTACGGATAATGGTTCTTGGATTACTTATGAGGACTAAGGAATAAATCGGGATTTGGGGGAGTCCTTTTTGAGATAACCACTTTTTCAGTTGCATCTCATGACGTTTGACTTGAATGATAGGGTCAGGATAAGCCATCTCTTTTCCATCTTTTGTTTGGATGAGCTGCTTAAAAACTGGATCAAAGAAAATTTTCCCACCAAAGTTTTTGACTTCAATAATTAGAATAAAACTGGCAGAAAGTATGAGAATATCCATTTGGAAAAAATAAGATTGGTCTAATAAACGTAGTCCGCGAAAAATATGGTAGGATTTAGGATCAAGAAAGCTAAGAGGAAAGGTGATGGCAGTTTCGCCGTTGTATCCAGCTTGTCGATTTTTGAGTTCTTCCTTAATTAAGGGGATTTTTTGATGATGAGATGGAAGTCTGCGTTCTAATGCTTGTAATTTTTGAATAGAGAGAGGAATTTTTAAGTCTTTTATTATCATTTATTTACTCCTTTCGAGGTTTCCATGATAATTTCTACATTTCAGCTAGGATTCCTTCATGAAAAAGGAAAGATTTTATAATACAGATTCTCCTATCATTAAAACTGTGAAAAATAAAATCGAAACAGAAAAAATAACTGCGAAACTAGGAAAAATAAAATCGATATGGCCAAAATAACTACGAAAATCAAAAAATATCGATTTTTCGACAAAACACTCAGCCAATCAGTGCTGTTAAGAAATACACGGTCTGTGCCACCAACACAATAATTACAAATACATCTTCATAAAAAACAAATATTCTTTAGAAAATTGCTACTGTTGATTTTATTGTTATATACTTGTAATAATTGTGACCAAATATTTACAAAAGATGGTGAGGGAATGGAAAAAATATATAGAATTAGTTTGAAATTATTTTTGATATTAATGCAATTTTTAGTTGGGGTAGGGATCATCATACTTGTGACGGGAATGCCTATTCTTTTTGATAATTTAGGATTCCACCTGAAAGAGTATTTAGTTTATGTTAAAAACTTAACTTTGAAATTGCTATTCTTTGATAATGCAACATACTGGGAGCATACTGAATTATTTCCTATCTTTTGGGTGAAATATAGAGAAACATTGATTTTTATAGGAGCTTCACTATTAATTGGTTTATTATTTTCTATTTTAGTAGTATTTATTTGCTATGCTTTCTTCTTTAAAAAAGTAGATTCATTCTTAAGGAAATTAATAGTTTTCGAATCTATTCCAGACATTTTGATCATTTCAGTTCTACAATTAGGAGTCATATTCATTTATAAAAACTATGGGATAAAGCTTACTCAAGTAATATCGATGGGATCTGAGCGTAGTATTGTTCTACCTTTAATTTCACTAAGCATTCCGGCAAGTTTTTACTTTATTAAAATCATCTTAATTTCTATTAAAAGCGAATTTGAGAAAAATTATGTCTTACTAGCACAGAGTACAGGTACAACACATATTTCAATTCTAATAAAACATATTACAAGAAATATTATTGATGAAATATGGATTAATTCGAAAACGCTTATCTGGGTTCTGTTATCTTCTATGGTGGTCGTTGAATATTTATTTAACATTCAAGGTGTTTCCATGTTTATATTAACGTTTGAAGCACCAGAACTTTTTGTTATCGTAGCATTATCTATTTTTGTTCCATTTTTTCTAATTTATAAACTGTACGAGCTCATTACCCCACAAATAATGAAAGGAGAAAGAGAATGAAGGCCTATCTATTAAAAGATTGGAAGTTTATGATTAGTACTACATTCTTTGTGGGGCTATTTGTTTATAGTATCTGTTATGGAGTTTTCTTTGACGATAAAATCAAACTTACACTTTTAGAAATGAACGAGAAAGCAGAAGTGTTATCAGTACCGCCTTATTCTCCATTAGAAAAATTTCCTTTTGGAACCGATTTGTTAGGTTATGATATGCTTCAGATGGTTATTGTTGGAGCAAAGTATACTCTCTCAGTTGGATTAATCATTGCCTTATTGCGCGTTTTGATGAGTTTATTCATTGGATCAACAGTATCAACCTATTTCCCTAGAATACTGACATTCATGAGATGGGTATCCGAACCTTTTTCTATTGTCCCTCAAACGTTGATAGCATTTTTTATTTTGTTTAACGTTTTATGGATGAAAACAACGGGCTTCGATCATCCATTTTGGGAACGAGCTTTATTTGAAATATTAGTGTTATCCTTTTTAGCCCTTCCAACTTTAAGCTTACAGTTTACTAGTCAGATGAGGAAATTGTGGAACCAAGAATACATAGAAAGTGCAATTATATTAGGTGGTTCTAAATGGCATATTTTTTGGAAGCACATAATGCCTAACATGAAAGATAAAATCTTTTTCTTATTTATCCAGCAATTTATACAAGCATTAATCATTTTAGCGCATTTAGGCACCCTGAAATTATTTTTTGGTGGGACCTTCATAGACTATGAAACTGGTCAGCCGCCAAAATCTATTTCCATGGAATGGTCAGGAATCATTGGGGATTCTTATCGATATTTAAGAGCATATCCGTGGATTCCGTTAACACCAATAATCTTTTTTGCTTTAAGCATCCTTTCTTTATCTACAATTTTAGAATCTCTTAAAAAGGCATTTCGATTAAAAGATGAAGGTAAAATTTAGTAAAAATGAATAATTATACCTATTTAACAGGGTCTTTTGACTCTGTTTTTTAATTTAATTATTCTGAAAATTTGATAAATTCAGCATATATTCGACATCTTATAATTGTATTATAGTAGTTTTACATCGAGAATAGCTGAGAATTAGACTAGTCGGAGGAGAGAAGATGAAAAAGAGAAAATGGTTGGGAGCAACGATTTTAAGTGTTGGGATGTGTTTTTCTGCATTGATGCCAGTGGCTACTGCGAAGGAGGTAAATGAGCAAGAATTATTAAGGGTTCTTATTACTGCATCTGATTCTGACAAAAAAGTTTTAAAAGAGAGTTATGGGGTACATCGAGAATTTAATAGTGAAGGCTTCACAGTAGACTTAACAGAAAAACAATACAAAGCATTGCAAAATAAAAAGAACTTGTCAGTTCGTTTAGTTGAAACGGCAAGTATTGAAGCTCCGCCAACTAATACTGCACAGGCAGTCCCTACAAATCAAGTGCCATGGGGGATAAAGGCAATTTATAAAAATAATTCATTATCTCAGTCAAGCGGTGGTGACGGAATTAAAGTTGCCGTATTGGATACAGGAGTCTATAAATCTCATATTGATTTAGTACAAAATGTTGAGCAATGTAAGGATTTTACTCAAACAAAATCTCCACTTGTTAATAATTCATGTAATGATAGAAATGGTCATGGAACGCACGTAGCTGGGAGTGTTTTAGCAAATGGTGGAACCGATGGCCAAGGAATATACGGAGTTGCTCCAGAGGCTGAGCTTTGGGCATACAAAGTATTGAATGACCGAGGTTCAGGGTATTCCGATGACATTGCTTACGCTATTAGACATGCCGCAGATCAAGCAACTAGTACTAGTTCGAAGGTTATCATTTCAATGTCTCTAGGTTCAAGTGCGAAAGATAGTTTAATAGCTAGCGCAGTGGACTATGCATACAGTAAAGGTGTTCTTATCATTGCTGCTGCAGGTAACAGTGGTCCCTCTGCCAATACCATCGGTTATCCAGGGGCACTATCCAATGTAGTTGCTGTAGCTGCATTAGAAAATGTCCAAGAAAACGGCACATATAGAGTAGCAAATTTCTCATCAAGAGGTAATCCATTAACAGACGGAGATTATATCATTCAAGAAAAAGATGTTGAAGTTTCAGCTCCAGGTGCGGCGATCGAATCCACTTGGATGGATGGTGGGTATAACACAATAAGCGGAACATCCATGGCCACTCCTCATGTTTCGGGTCTGGCTGCAAAAATTTGGTCTGCCAACAAGTCGTTAACTTCAGCACAAGTACGAGCAGAACTGCAAAATAGAGCGAAGTCTAATGATATTAATGGAGGACAAGGAGCCGCAACAGGTGATGATTATGCATCTGGCTATGGTTTCCCAACAGTAAACTAATAAGATTACGTGGACCTATTATCACTTTTCGGTAATAGGTCTTTTGGTGTTTCTTTTTAATTTTTCTCGAATGAAGGATAATTCCAACAATATACCGAAAAACATACCAATAACTTTAAAAGGATGGGCGGTACATGGAAAAGAAATTCCTTTGGATCTTTACGGTATTGGTAATGATGGTAGTTACCGTCAAACCTATGACAATTGGACAGCAGGAAATTCAAGTAGATGCTGAACCAGTAGTATTGAATTCTCTCGATGAAAAAATTGAAGAGGTACTAAAGAATCCAATTTTAGATGGAGCTTTGACATCCGTCAGCATCAGATCAGCGAAAACAGGAGAACTAGTATACGAGAAAATGGGTGATGTCAATGTAAGGCCAGCATCCAACATGAAAATATTAACGGCAGCAGTGGCTCTTAAGGTATTAGGGGAGGATTATAGATTCTCAACTGAAATCTGGACCGATGGAGTAATAGTTGAGAATGTTTTACAGGGGAACTTATATGTAAAAGGTAAAGGAAATCCTACACTACTAAAAGAAGACCTATCGGAACTAGTCATTCAATTGAAAAAGAGGGGAGTCACCGTTATTAAAGGGAATATAATTGGTGATGACACCTGGTATGATTCAGAACGCTATTCTAAAGACCTTTCATGGAGTGATGAAGGTGAGTACTACGGAGCGGCAGTATCAGCATTAACCATATCACCAAATAAAGATTATGATGCAGGAACGGTCATGATAGATTTACAACCTTCCTCTAAAATTGGAAATCCAGCCAGAGTTAAAATATCACCCTTTACATCCTTGGTTTCAATAACGAATGAAACTAAAACGGTAAAAAAAGGTGAGAAAAAAGAAATTAATATTAAAAGAAGACATGATTCTAATTCTATTAAGATTGAGGGTGCCTTACCTGTTAACTTATCCTCAAGGTCATGGATTGCGGTAACGGACCCGTCGCAGCTAGTCATGGATCAATTCAAACAAGCTCTTCTTGAACAAGGCATCCTGTTTTTGGGGAAAACACACTTTGACACCACACCATCAAAGGCAACATTAGTACTTAAGCACCAATCGATGCCATTGAAAGAAATGATAGTACCAATGATGAAGTTAAGTAATAATAGCATTGCAGAAGTATTGGTTAAGGAAATGGGGAGAGTCCACAAAGGAGAGGGCAGCTGGAAAAAAGGGATAGAAGTGATAGAAGAGTCTATTAAGGATTTTGGGGTCAATCCTAACAATCTTTTAATTAGAGATGGATCGGGAATATCGCATGTGAATTTAGTAACGGGAAATGCTTTGTCCCATTTTTTGGTTGCTATCCAAAATGAGCAATGGTTCCCAAGTTTTGAGTATTCATTGCCTGTCTCGGGAAATCCTGATCGAATGATTGGAGGCACTTTAAGAAAAAGGATGAAAAATGATCCAGCTAAAGGAAATATACGAGCTAAAACAGGAACCATTACATCTGTATCGACACTTTCAGGCTATGCAAACCGTTCAAATGGGGATAAGTATGTTTTTTCAATTATAATTAATAACGTTAAGGATGAGGAAAAAGTAACGTTCATACAAGATGAAATCGCTACTATACTAGTAAATCCATAACGGTATTAATATGTTAAAGTTTTATTGCAAAATGGATTGCTCAATTCCTCGAAATGTTGAATAATGTATATCATATGTCATATGGGACTTTTCAGGAAGGGAGTGAAATATGAAAAGACGCACATTGAAGTGGGGAGTGGCCTGCTTATTTTTTCTAGCTATTATTAACCTGCTTGGTTTTGTTTCAATCAAGCTAATAAATGAAAATACTAGTGAAGAAAAAAATAGATATATTAAAATAAATAATATTACCATCGTCATCCAAAATGACGGTAACTATGATGATGTCCTTCTAGATGAAATCGAAAAACACATCACTTCCGCGACAGAAGACGTTCTTGGGGCAATGAAGTCTTCCATTACGCCGAAAGAAAAGGCAACTATTGTCCTTAATAGTAGTAAAGCGGTTCAATATATTCCGCCAAGCTATGTATCTATGTATCTATATGATCCAGACCAAATTTATTTAGAAGACTGGAATTTTCATGAGATGTTGATTTATAGTTTATATCCTAAAATCAAAATGCGACCATTCACCACAATTGGTTTAGGAAACTATCTTCACTATCTGCCTAACGAAGGAATTCAATATACAGCACATGATATGTGGATCATACATAAAAAGCATTATGAAACTCCTGATTTTCATGAGCTAATGACAAAAGACTGGTTTTTTTACGCTATAATACGTGGCAAGGAAGACCATGATACTTACACACAAAATCAGGCTTCTTATTGGAAAATCGCATCGTTTAGTCTGTATTTAATAGAGCATTATGGCCCTAAGAAATATTTACAACTATTCAATCACCATACGGTGGAACTGAACATGGAAGCTGTGTATGGGAAATCACTTGCTGATCTTCAAAAAGAGTGGACTCGTTATACAAATGAAATTGAAACAACGTGGCCAAAGAAATATGAAAATGATTTAGAAATGCATATCCAAAATTTATATGAATAGACGGTAATTCTTATGCTAACAGATCGTTTAACCAAACCAATCTCTGTAAAGTTGTTTATTGGCATGCTTCTAATTACAATTGGTGCAGAGATAACATTATTTTTAAATCGCTATAGTTATTTTTTTAGTACCATTTATGATGCACTAATGATCGTGGCATTTTTTATTGGAATAAAGCTCAATGATCAACTAAAACCGAACTTAAAAAAATCATCTATTACTAAGAAATTGTTTCGTTTTTTTATCGTATCTTCTATTTTTATTACAGGAAGCATTCTTTCGGATTTATACACTTCTAATATATTTAAAGATTTTAACAATAGTTATATAGACTATGTGGAAAGTTATTCAAACTCCCTCTCAATTATGGAGGATTCGGAATTGGAGAAGTATCCAGGTGCTGAATCTGCTTCCTTATTTGATACAATTGATTTAATTGGGTATGACTTTTATACTGACCTTTTAGCAGGTTTAGAAGAAGTCTGGAGATTATCATATATTATTTTTATTCTATTATTGTGCAAGTTTTTCTTCCGAAACCTGTGGGAAGAGGGAAAACGTGATCGATTCTTGATAATGTCCGTGTTCATTTCTTCTCTATTGTTCGGGGTGGGACATGCCTTATCAACGGAAACAGACTGGCAAATCACAATCGGAACTGTTGTCACATATACAAATATGGGATTATTATTTGCCTTGCTTTTATTATGGTCGAAAAGCTTATGGACGTGTGTAATTGTTCATTCGATGTATGATGTAATGGCCACATTATCTTATCATTATTTCGAATATGCAGTTTTATGTTATTTAGCACTATCAGTACTTGGCATGGGCATTATATATGGAATAATGAGACGTAATAATAAAGATCAAACCACAGTGATAACCCAGGACGTATAGTAAAGTAAATAAAAAAGGGAGACTCAGACCGTAAATAAACGGACATTCGAGTCACCCCTTTTTACTTTTTCTTTAAAGAATACAGAATAAAACCAAATACCGTACCAAAAGTGATTAACAATGTGGAAGGAACAAACCAGCTGCCTAACCCTACGGTTGACCCTTCAATTACTTGAATCACAATCCATTGGATATAGGAAAATAAAAAAATCATTCCATTTTTAAGTGAATTGACAAGGATTCTACCCATTTTATATTGCTTCTCAATGTTTTCAGGTGTGAGATTCATATAATTATAGATATGAGGATATCGCTCGAGTACGCTCATGCCAATCCAGGTAAGGATTCCTATCGCCGTTAAAAACCATATGGTATGTTTAGAACCCCAATCATCCGGCTTTCCATCAGCGCCAAAATGCGTTGGAATAGAATCGGGAAGATCTACCCAATGTTGTGCTACAAAAATTGTTGTTACAATGAATACTATAAGGCCAAGTAAATCAAAAAGGATTTCAAATTTAGTTTTAGGAATTTTAAGCTTAGGTCTTTCCAATGAAATAACACCTCCCAATTTTATTTTTATTAATATTATATACAATTTAAGTGCATTTTTAGGAAATATTTTCTTTTTCGTTATTTTATTTATTTTTCAGTGGAAATGGATGATGAGAATGGACAAAATTACAACGGTTCTTTTCGATTTAGATGGAACCTTATTAAATAGAGAGTTTTCAATCATGAATTTCATAGAAAATCAATACGATAGACTGTATCACAAGCTTTCTCAAGTGCCAAAGTCCGACTTTATAAAAACCTTTTTGGAATTAGATTGTAACGGGTTGGTGTGGAAGGATGAAGTTTACACTAAAATGGTAGAAAAATTCGGGATGGATGTTTCAGTGGACTACCTACTAGCAGACTACATGACGGATTTTAAAAATCATTGTACTGCTTTTTCACATCTTCACACTATGATGGAGCTACTGAAAAAAAATTCAATTCGTATAGGACTTATCTCGAATGGAAGGGAGCAATTCCAACAGGATGTAATCCGTGCATTAGGAATTGAAAATGATTTAGAAGTAATCGTAATCTCTGAAGCAGTTGGTATGAAAAAGCCCGACCCAGCCATTTTTGAATATACCTTAAAGGAGTTAAAAGTGTCAGCAGAAGAATGTTTATTTGTTGGAGATCACCCGATTCATGATATTCTTGCAGCAAAGAAGGTGGGGATGAAGACCGCTTGGAAAATCAATGGGATGTGGGAGTATGCTGAAGCGGACTATTGGATTCACGATTTGATGGAGATACCAGATTTACTTAAGTCAAAGGAAACAGCCTCTAATCATACATAACAGAAAAGGATACGAAAGGAGCAGTTCAAATACTTGTTCCTTTCGTATCCTTTTTCGTATTCATTAATCATTCTCTAGTAATTCTTCATCTATATTTTCTTTAAAAGCAAATGACAATAATAAAGAAACTAGGATGCCTCCCCCAATTAAATTGCCAATTGAAGCCGGAATCATATTGCGGAATATGAATTCATACCAACTAAAATTAAATCCTTCTAACACTGAAATACTGAAATATCCCATGTTCGCTACAGCATGTTGAAAATTCCCTGCTTCAAATATGATGACTGGAAGAAAGATTCCTAGAATTTTACCAGCAACATCCCGCGCTGCTGTTGCCAATACTGCTGCTATCCCTATTAACCAGTTTGCAAGGATTCCTGAAAATAACACCTGGAACCATCCCCACGTCCCTCGATCATAAAATTGTGTCTTCTTTTCCATGAAATATAAAACGCCTTTATAGAAGGAGGCATCCAATGATCCAGATAAGTTTAGGAGAAAACCAACGAACAATGCTCCAAGAAAATTTCCGATATAGCATACAGCCCAAAATTTTAAGATTTGTTTAGTAAATCTAAATTTGTTGTGGAGAATATAGCTAGGCAATAGGACGTTAATTTCTGTGAATAATATGGAACCTGATAAGAAAATCATGGCATATCCAGAAGCAAAACCGATTCCAGATAGTACATTGAAAACTCCACTTGTTTTTACATCCAAGGACAAGAGGACTGATGCCAATGCTCCAAATGCAATAAATGAACCCGCCATTAATGATAGGATAAATTGAGCAAGAATCGATTTGTTTTGGGAGTTTTCTCCTTCCTTAATAAAGGATTCTACAATTTGTTCAGGGAAGTAATATTGCCTTAATGTATATCCATTTTGGATGGGTTTAATTTTTTTTTCTTTCAAAGTTTACACTCCACTTTTTTATTCATCTTTTCCCAATTGGTGCGCGCCTAAACAAAAGTCAAATAGTATGTGGGGGAAACCTTAAATAATGTTTGAGCAAACTTAACATAAAATGGTACACTAAAAAACAAAATTCTTAAGGAGGCAAGCTATGAGAGATGTGACGTTACAACAAATCATCAACCATCATATCGCCCAAAAATACTTGAATCGTTCTGGGCTAGCACATGCAATTGCTGTATCATATCATGCAGTTAAGCTTGCCAAAAAGAATGGACTTGACGTCGACTGTGCGGCAAAGGCTGGATTACTTCATGATATTGGCCATTTTACATGGTATAAAAATGGAAAATGGGATTATGATTTATACAAGAAAAATGATATTCATCCGATAAAGGGTGCGGAAAGGGCCCATAAGTTATTAATAAGACTAGGTGAAAATCCGGTTAAAGCAAGAACCATATCGCTGGCAATTCTGTTTCATACCGATTCCTTCCTACCTTCAAACGATATTATAAGAACGCCATTACAACAAATCGTTAAATTAGCAGATGAAATGGATGAGGAAGAGGGAGGTAAACACCATTACAGAAAACTATCCATTGAAAGGGCTACAAAAAGCTTAGAAAGATTAGATCAGCTGATTGATGAAATCTTACAATAATATTTATGACGATGAAAATATTTTGAATTTTTTGTAATTACACTTGATACCTTGTTGTTATAGGAGTAAAATAACTCTAATTCATTAACACTTTACAACATCACCCTTTAAAAGAATAGGGAACAAGGAGCCATGTCTATGTATGACCATTCAATCTTAATTACTGAAAATCCTACAAAAAAACCAAAACCTTCACATGAAAACCTGGTATTCGGTAGAACATTTACCGACCATATGTTTATGATGGATTATACGGAAGGTATTGGTTGGCATGATCCAAGGATCGTTCCTTATCAACCGATTTCATTAGAACCGTCATCCATGGCATTCCATTATGGGCAAACCGTATTTGAAGGACTAAAAGCATATCGGAATGAAGAAGGAAGAGTATTGTTATTTAGGCCAGAGCAAAATATGAGACGGATGAATCTTTCTAATGAAAGGTTATGTATTCCAGCCATTGATGAAGAATTTGCCCTGTTTGCTTTAAAAAAACTGGTTGATCTAGAAAAAGAATGGATTCCTACAGCAGAAGGGACCTCACTTTACATCCGTCCATTCATTATAGCGACCGAGCCGTTTTTAGGGGTTTCTCCTTCGAAACGCTACCAGTTCATTATCATTTTGTCACCAGTTGGGGCTTATTATAAAGAGGGTATTAATCCTGTGAAAATTGCCGTGGAAGAAGAGTTTGTCCGTTCAGTAAAAGGCGGTACAGGGACTGCAAAAACAGGTGGTAATTATTCTGCAAGCTTAAAGGCACAAGAAGTGGCAACGAAAAAAGGATGTGCACAAGTCCTTTGGCTCGATGGTCTTGAGAAAAAGTATATTGAAGAAGTGGGTAGTATGAATGTGTTTTTTAAAATTAATGGAGAAATCATCACTCCTGCACTAAATGGAAGTATCCTGGCGGGAGTTACTCGATCTTCCATCATCGATTTACTAAAGAATTGGGGAATTCCAGTTACGGAAAAGAAGATTTCAATCGCAGAAATCAGGGAAGCACATGCTATGGGATTACTTGAAGAAGCTTTTGGAACAGGTACAGCAGCAGTCATTTCTCCAATCGGAAGTTTCCATTGGCAAGAGCATGACATGATTATAAACAATGGGGAGACTGGAATATTATCCAGTAGACTCTTTGAGACTTTGACAGGAATCCAGACAGGGAAACTTGAAGACCCATTTGGGTGGGTAAATGAAGTAAACGTTCTCCAACGTTCATAATATTTTGGTTGGTAAGAGGAGTCAGAAGCTCCTCTTACTTAGTTTCCTGCTTTTTTTCTCTCTTCATATAAAAAGTCAGTGGTTGATCACTACCAGTCATCAGTTTATATATATATGAGGAGGTTAATTCATATCCACTTTCAATCTTCTCCACTAAATGATTCGTTCTTTCATATAGGATAGAACGGAAATCATTCATTTGCCTTAATATTCGTTGGAGCAAGGCATCTTGTTGATCCAACCTTACTAGAACCTCTTTTGTCCGATTTTCCTGTTGATCCAATTTAGCGGAAAGTTCCTTTTGTTGCACATTGAATTCTTTATGCTCAACCTGTACTTCATCAACTTTCTCCGCAATTTCAAGAGTTGCTTGACTCTGCACCTTCATCTGTTCAATCATCACTTGTTTCATACTTTCTTCTTTGGCGATGATTTCCTTTAATGCCTCCGTTTTTTCATCAATTGTCTTCATCCAAGTGACCATCATTTCTGCAAATTCATTTTGTGATTTACCATTTTGCTTTAAATCAATCAGTTGGTTGGAAATATCATTCCAATTGGCCGCTTGTTCATGTTCAATTTTGTCAAAAGAACGGGAAAAAGAATGCATGACGTCTTGCACAGACTGATTGAATAATTCTTGTTCTTTCAATAACTCTTGTAAAAAATTCTTCCTATCCTCTATTTGATTAGGAGTTTCAAGTTCGCCTGAGAATTTATAAACATCTAACTTCCCATTAATGAAAAGTCCCATATTTTCACCTCCTAATAAAGAATTGATACTATACTATGCAAAAAGACTATATATTGGGAAAATTTAACGGATTTTTGCTTGTTGAAGCATTGATAATGTCATATAGTATGGAAAAAAGACCAATCAGGAGGCTTCACGTTGATTCCGATAAATGTTAATGAAATCCCAGAACCCATTAAAAAATTCTTTATTGAAACAAATAGTCTTGAATTTCCAAGACAAGGATGGACATCTGATGTTGCGATTGTAAATTCAAAAAAGGGAACTTTTGCGCTAAAAAGAACTAAAAAAGAAAAATATAATCAATGGTTCATAAAAGAATTAGAAGTATTGAAAGAGCTGGCTATCCATACAGATCTTCCTATTCCAAAGGTTTACCTAACTCATATGGAAAATGAACAAGTATGGGCAGTCTTGGAGTATTTTAAAGGAGTAACCTTAAGGGAAGCTTTAGTAAGTGCCAGGAATGAGTCTATTAGAAAAGAGCTGATATATCAATTTGGAGTAACATTAAAGAAAATTCATTCAACGAGTTGTCCAAAGTCACTTATATTAACCAGTGATTGGCTTGAAACAAAGCTAATAGAAGCAAAGCATAATTTGATTACATATGGTACAGAAGGAACACCAGAATTATTGGATAAACTGGTTAAAAATAGACCAGCTCCAATTCAGCCATGTCTTGTTCATGGAGACTTTACAATTGATAATGTTCTTGTGGTGAACCAGAAAATAGTGGCGATTATCGATTGGAGTGGAGGGGGATATGGTGACCCTCGTTATGATGTAAGCCTTGCTGTCCGACAAAAAGATGGAATATTCGATCATGAAAAAGACAGTTCTGCATTTTACAGCGGATATGGTGAAAAGCTCATTTCCGAAGAAGAATACGACTACTTTGAAAATGGTCTTTATAACTTTTTCTAAGAATTTTTTTTACCCGTATCTAATTCCTCACATGTTTCGTTTAAAAAACAGAGGGATGAAAAGGAGTGATGGTAGATGGATGGTAAAGCTATTCACCTACATGTGATAAGTAACAATGTAGAAAGTGGCGAGAAAAAGAATTGGGAACAATATTTTCCCCGCCTTAATCAGTATTGCCGGTTTTTGACACAAAGCTCCTGGGACGGGGATGACCTTGCACAGGAAACATTCATGAAAGCGATGAAGTCCTATCCTGAATCATCATTATGTCAATCTTTATTACAAAAAATTGCCTACAATACGTGGGTTGATACGTTAAGGAAGAAATCTCGACAGCGAGAAGAGCAATTGACAGATCAATTACAGGATAGGACGATTCGGCATTCACAAGGAAATGAAATGGTTGAGTATTTATTAGAAAAATTAACTCCAAAGCAAGCGGTCGTTTTTATATTGAAGGAAGCGTTCCTCTATAAGACGAAGGAGATTGCTGAAATTCTTCAGACCTCCGAGATGGCAGTGAAATCTATCCTATTTAGGGCTAAGCAAAGAATTCACTGTAATGAAACCGAATCGCTAACATCAAAGAAATGCCATTTCGTTCATGAGGAAGAAAGGAAAATTAAAGAATTGTTTCTTTCAGCACTTTTAACCGATGACCCATCATTGTTATTACTGGCCATTCCTATGTTCCCTAGTCTATCGAGCCTTGCGACTGAAACAGTCAAAAACCAAAACAAGTATCCTTCCTTCTCATCTCTCTACATGGCTGCATAGCCACGATAATGGAGGAGGTCCAAACAATGAGCACGATTCCTTATGTGATTGAACAAAGCAGTCGAGGAGAGCGTTCTTACGATATTTATTCAAGATTATTAAAAGACCGGATTATTATGATTGGAGATGAAATCAACGATCATATTGCCAATAGTGTAGTAGCACAACTATTATTTCTTGAAGCCGATAACCCAGATAAAGATATATCTATCTACATTAACAGCCCAGGTGGATCAATTTCAGCAGGTTTTGCCATCTTTGATACGATGCAATACATTAAGCCTGATGTAAGAACGATTTGTACGGGGATGGCGGCATCTTTTGGTGCGATGTTATTATTGGCTGGGACAAAAGGAAAGAGATTTGCCCTGCCGAATAGCGAAATTATGATCCACCAGCCATTAGGAGGTTCGAGAGGCCAGGCGACTGATATCGAAATATCAGCTAAACGCATATTAAAGCACCGCGAACTAATTAATGGAATCATAGCCGAACGGACCGGACAATCAATCGAGAAAATAAACCAAGATACTGATCGTGATTACTTTATGTCGGCTGAAGAAGCGAAGGCATATGGAATCATCGACGAAATTGTATATCCGAAAAATAAATAATGATTTCTATCACAAGACAGGGTATCGAAAGGATACTCTGTTTTTATTTATACTTTAGGAAAAAATTTTAAGGTCGTGGCAACTTGTAGGGGAAAAATTGTGTAATGATGCATACGTCTTGGTTTTAAGCTTGGCTAGCGACTAGGTTTCTAATAAACTTACATTGTTTAGTTCAATTATGTTATTTTATACTTTATGAGAGTTTAAAATGGCAGAAGGAACTCGACGTAATGGCCAATTATCGAAATAAAGTATGAGTACAACTAGCATGCGCTTAGGCTTGGAGCTAGCCAAGTTTTCTAATTATAGCAGTAACTCATCATGAAAAAGGTAGAGGAGAATATATAAATGAAATTAGTTTCCTGGAATGTGAATGGAATCAGGGCATGTGTAGGAAAGGGATTTCTCGATTATTTCCATGCTATTAATGCAGATATATTTTGTATCCAAGAATCAAAATTGCAAGAGGGACAAATTTTACTGGAACTTGAAGGGTACCACCAATACTGGAATTACGCCTTGAAAAAAGGGTATTCAGGGACAGCGGTATTCACAAAAACTGAACCGATCACTGTAAAGTATGGTGTCGGGTTAGCTAATGAAGAAGCAGAAGGTAGAATCTTAACTCTAGAATACGAGAACTTCTACCTGGTAAATGTATATACCCCGAATTCACAAAGAGACCTTGCCAGATTATCTTACCGTCTTCAATGGGAAGAAGAACTTCTAGCTCATTTAATAGAATTAGATAAATTGAAGCCCGTTATATACTGTGGGGACTTAAATGTCGCACATACAGAAATTGATTTAAAAAATCCGAAATCCAACTTTGGCAATTCAGGATTTACTATAGAAGAAAGAGGGAAGATGACACAACTATTGGACACTGGTT
Organism: Peribacillus acanthi; assembly: GCF_003073175.1. GTDB lineage: Bacteria > Bacillota > Bacilli > Bacillales > DSM-1321 > Bacillus_BN > Bacillus_BN acanthi. The sequence continues at coordinate 106,152 of NZ_QBBX01000010.1, read as the reverse complement.
TCATTGATACATTCCGTTATTTATATCCTGAGAAGACCGACTCTTATACTTGGTGGTCATATATGAATAAAGTAAGAGAGAGAAATATTGGTTGGAGAATTGATTACTTCATAGTTTCAAACCGGTTAGCTCCTTCTATCAAGGACTCACAAATTCATGCAGAAATCATGGGTAGTGACCATTGTCCGGTAATGCTTGAGATTGAATTGGATTAAGACAAGCCAGAACAAACTGTAAAGCAAATAGTGAAAAATGAAAAAGACTTGGGTTTTCCAAGTCTTTTTAATAATTATTTAAATAGGAGTTAATTTTGCTATGTTCGCCAATCACTATGATTGGTTTTTTATTCTCATCTAGCCATCTTAATATGTTAACGGTGTGTTTCTCGCTAACTGCTACACATCCTGCTGTATAGGAGGTTGGCCCCTTCCATACGTGAAAGAAAATCGCACTTCCTTTTCCTTTTACAATCGGCTGGTCATTGTACCGAATTACAAATGAATATTTATATAATGGATGAAGTAACCTTTCGAAAGACTTCCAACGAGTAGAAGGGTTGCCTGTATAATACATCCATTTGTTATAATCATTAGAGGTTACATCATCGACCCAATAATGAAATTTATTTGTTTGTTTATAAGGCATTTTCATATTAGTTGGACTTTTCGCCCAACCAAATGTATTTCCAATTTGAAAAGCTCCTACCGGTGTTTTTCCATCGCCTTCTTTTGTCTTTCCGATTCCATTTTTCCCAATCACAGCAGGAATTGGTTGGAATGAAGCCATCCATTGTCCATTGATTTTCTCGAATCCTTGCACAGAGGCTGTTGTGGAATTTGGTTTAGCTTTGACAATAATAACTTGATCAGTATCTTTTACGTTCGTTAGAGTATTTCGTAGATTTGAATCACTTATTGGTGTTGCAGCAAGAGTAGTGCTACCGTGATTCAAAATAAATATGGATACTATGGCAATGATGGTTAATAAATTCCTCTTCATGCTTCCCTCCAATTTTCAATACTTTCTATAATAGTAGGTGAAAGAATTCCGCTATTGAAAAGGCAAAGGACTTATTTCCATACAGTCCATTACTACTATTCTTTGTACCTCCAAAATATTAATCCCATTTATCCTTAAAATTACCTATTTCATTTTTATCTAAACATTGGAATTTGTAGAAAAAAATAATGTGATGAAAAGTTGTTGGTTGCAGTAACTTGCGTTTAGAATCGAAATAAATAAAAAGGTAATAAATTGGAAAATAAAAAGGACTAAAATTGACAGAATTTCTTCTGCCAAATTTAGTCCTTTTTCGGATAATTTCGTTTAAAAAAATGATTATTATTGTTCGAGCAGATTCACATAATCTTTAATCATTTCTTGTGTAACCAATTTACGTGATGGAAGGTTCTCAATTTTCATTGAGAGCTCATTCATTTCCTTTGTCACCGCATTAATTAGATCGGTCGAAAATGGTTGACCATTTTTACAAAGTGTCGTAGCTTCCTCAATGAATCTTTCTCGTTGTTCATCTAAGTATGCAAAATGACGGATAATTTCATTCTGACCATTTACATGTTTGCTAATTGCTTTATGTACACTCATATTGTCTCTCCTATGTTCGTTTTCGACTTTATCATAACAGGATTTGAAAGATTACGTAAGGGCTAATGTGTCACGCTTTTCATTCCAATATGAAAAATGATATGATAATAACTGATTTTATTTACTAAGGAGATGATTTCTGTGACAAAACAAGGATACATATTAATGGAAAACGGCGAGAAAATCGAATTCGAATTATATCCAAATGAAGCACCAGGTACGGTAGAAAACTTCGAAAAGCTTGCAAAAGAAGGCTACTACGATGGTTTGAATTTCCACCGTGTAATCCCTGGCTTCGTTAGCCAAGGTGGTTGTCCAACTGGAACTGGAACTGGTGGTCCTGGTTACACAATCAAATGTGAAACACAAGGAAATCCACATAAGCACGTTGCAGGAGCTCTTTCTATGGCACATGCTGGTAAAGACACAGGCGGAAGCCAATTCTTTATCGTACATGAGCCACAACCACATTTAAACGGTGTTCACACTGTTTTCGGAAAAGTAACTTCTGGATTAGAAACAGCATTGAACATGAGAAATGGCGATGTTATGAAAGAAGTTAAAGTTTTTGACGCTGAATAATTTTAATGATTAGACACTTGGATTTTCCAAGTGTCTTTTTGATTTCAGTTGAAATTCTATTTTCACCGTGATCCGCATAAATAAAATTGGGGCTTATTACAACAATCAATGGAGATTACATGGATGAAAGGGGAAATTCATGGAACATTACATCAAGGTTGAAAAAAATGTTTCCCTCTTTGTAAATGATATTGGTAGAGGAACACCAATTTTGTGTATTCATGGTTGGCCAGTCAATCACAAAATGTATGAATACCAAATGAATGAGATTCCAAAAAAAGGATTCCGCTTTATCGGTGTGGATTTACGTGGATTTGGCAAGTCGAGTCATCCGTGGGAGGGTTATACTTATGACCGCATGGCGGATGATATTCGTAAAGTAGTAGACGCTTTGAAACTAAAAAAATTTATTCTCGCTGGGTTTTCGATGGGAGGGGCAGTCGCAATCCGTTATATGGCACGCCATAAATCTCATCGTGTATCAAAGTTAATGCTATTTGGAGCTGCTGCACCATCCTTTGTCCAGCGGCCGGGTTATTCCTATGGTAAAACACGAGAAGAAGTGAATGTTCTAATTAAATCAGTTCAAACAAATCGTCCAAAGGCGCTTGAGGATTTTGGGAAGCTTTTCTTTTACAAAAAGGTGGATCCCAGCTTTAGTCTTTGGTTTCAATCACTAGAATGGGAGGCATCTAGCTACGGTACAATCTTTTCGTTAGAAGCCCTACGTGATGAGGATTTAAGGAAAGATTTTACTAGCATAACGGTGCCAACGGCTATCTTTCATGGTGTCCTAGACAAAATATGTCCATTTGAGTTTGCAAAAGAGATGAACAAAGCTATTAAGGGTTCAACATTAGTTCCTTTTGAAAAAAGCGGCCATGGACTGTTCTTTGATGAATTGGAAAAGTTTAATAGAGAGTTATTTTTATTTTTAAGAGCGTAATTTGCGGGCGAATGCCCGTTTTTTGTTGGGGTAGTTAGATGAGAGAATTCTGAATTTGTGGGGGTGAGGTAAAGTATAATATGCGAGAGAAATATTGATGTAATTTCTCCGACGTATAGAGAGTGAATGAAAACCAAGGAGAAGTGAAGAGTAAAGCGGGGCAAGTGAAGGATAACAGCCTACAAAAGTGGATAAAAGTAGATTCCCGTGAGAAAAAATCTGATTTTCCCAAAAAGTGAAGGATAAATTTTGAAAAGTGAAAGGTACAAGGGATGAAAGTGAAGGATATTCGGGGGCAAGTGAAGGATATCGAGTACGAAGTGAAGAGTAAAGCGGGTCTAGTGAAGGATAACAACCTACAAAAGTGGATAAAAGTAGATTCCCGTGAGAAAAAATCTGATTTTCCCAAAAAGTGAAGAGTAAATTTTGAAAAGTGAAAGGTACATGGGATGAAAGTGAAGGATATCCAGGGGCAAGTGAAGGATATCGAGTACGAAGTGAAGAGTAAAGCGGGTCTAGTGAAGGATAACAGCCTACAAAAGTGGATAAAAGTAGATTCCCGTGGGAAAAAATCTGATTTCCCCAAAAAGTGAAGGGTAAATTTTGAAAAGTGAAAGGTATAAGGGATGAAAGTGAAGGATATTCGGGGGCAAGTGAAGGATATCGAGTACGAAGTGAAGAGTAAAACGTGCGAAGCGAAGGATAACCTTCCTAATGACCTAATAATAACCAGAAAACTTGACTTAAGTTATCTTGCTTTCATAGGCTTAATCCCACACTCAACCTACCAAAATATTGAATTCTTCAAAATTTCAAACTATAATCCTACTATTAGGCTTATTAAATTTGAATGGAGACAACTATGTTAAAGAGATTTTTTTCTTATTATTTGCCACATAAAAAACTATTTATCTTGGATTTTAGTAGTGCGATTTTTGTGGCTATTCTTGAATTGGCATTTCCTTTGGCAGTTCAATGGTTTATAGATAAGCTGCTGCCGAGTGAAGATTGGTCAACGATTGTATCGGTCAGTCTTGCGCTACTGACACTTTATGTAATTAATACGTTTCTTCAGTTTGTCGTCAATTATTGGGGGCATATGCTTGGTATTAATATCGAGACGGATATGAGGAGACAGTTGTTTGTTCATGTACAAAGGCAATCTTTCCGTTTCTTTGATAATACGAAAACGGGGCATATCATGAGTAGAATAACAAATGATTTATTTGATATCGGAGAGCTTGCCCACCATGGTCCTGAGGACGTATTCATTACGATTATGACCTTTGTAGGTGCGTTCTGGATTATGTTAACAATCAATGTGAAACTTGCACTTGTAACAATTTGCATTCTACCATTCTTAATTCTCCTTATTGTAATCAGCAATTTGAAGATGAATAAAGCATGGGGCAATATGTATAGCAATATTGCAGATGTAAATGCTCGTGTAGAGGATAGTGTGTCTGGTGCCCGTGTTGTGCAATCATTTACTAATGAAGATTTCGAGATTTCAAGATTCACGGTCGATAATAATCGTTTTAGAAAAGCAAAATTAGGTGCCTATAAAGTAATGTCGTTTAGTTCCTCAGGTATTTATATGATGACCCGATTTGTGACGCTTGCTGTACTAGTTGTGGGTGCTTGGTTGAGTTTTACAAAACAGCTTTCATACGGGGAGCTTGTTGGCTTTGTCCTATATGTGAATATACTTTTCAAGCCTATTGATAAAATAAGTGCTTTAATGGAATTGTATCCTAAAGGGATGGCAGGCTTTAAACGGTTTACAGAATTACTCGATCAAGAGCCTGATGTGATCGATGTGGAGGATGCTGTTGAGGTTGACTCCTTAAAAGGGAATATCAAATTCGATAATGTAACCTTTACTTATGATGATAAAAAACCAGTCCTAGATTCCATCTCCTTCAAAATCAATGCGGGTGAAACAGTAGCATTTGTTGGACCATCAGGTGCGGGGAAAACCACGATTTGTTCCTTGATTCCTCGTTTTTATGATGTGAAATCAGGTGCTATTACGATTGATGGAATAGACATTCGAAATATGACAAAGCAGTCACTTCGCGCTCAAATTGGAATTGTTCAGCAGGATGTGTTCCTTTTCACTGGTACGATTCGAGAAAATATCGCTTACGGTATGCTCGATGCAACGGATGAACAAATTAAATCTGCAGCAAGACGTGCTCATTTGGAAGGATTCATTCAATCCTTGCCAGAGGGCTACGATACTCAAATTGGCGAGAGGGGCTTGAAGCTTTCTGGAGGTCAGAAGCAACGACTTGCGATTGCTAGAATGTTCTTAAAGAACCCACCTATTCTGATATTAGATGAAGCTACCTCAGCCTTGGATACTGAAACAGAACAAATTATCCAAAATGCTTTAACAGAGCTTTCTAAAAACAGAACGACTCTTGTTATTGCGCATAGACTTGCTACTATTCGTAATGCAGACAGCATTATTGTCGTGACAGACGAAGGTATAAGTGAGCAAGGTAACCATGAAGAACTATTGCAAATGGATGGTGTATTTGCAAACTTACACCGTGTACAGTTTCAGAAATAACTAGATTACATTCTTCAAATAATCATTTAAATTTATCTACTATTCAATGTATAATAATAGGTTTGAAAAATAACGGAAGAAGGTACGCTAATGAAAAATAATATTTTAGCAGTTTCAATTATAATTCTAAGTATTTCTCTAATCTACTGTGGTTTTCAATTTAAGTCATCTATTCAGGCAAAACCAAATGTAGAGGAAAAGGTTGAAACCGGATTGATGACGATGGAGGAAACGGCAGAATACTTAAGTATGCCGTTTGACGACTTTGAAACTCTTATCTATCAGCAGGATCAATACCGAAAAACCTTACAGTCATTCGATACATATAATTTTATTCCTTATATTGAGCTGAAAGGTAAAAAGTACTTTAATAAAAACCAAGTGAATGAGTGGATTAAGGAAGGGTCAATGTCTTGGAAGGTGTACGAGTATTTTTCTGAGACAATGAAGAAGGAAAGACTGTTTAAATAAAAGGATAGTGATTAATCCAGTGTGGGGGATTTATCCTTCACACTGTTTTTAAGTTTAGCTTAAACTAGCTTGTCAATTAGTTATTTGGTTATACTAATACAATAAATAAAATGATGGACAGAACTAAAGGGGACAATACTATGGATTTAAACATTAAACATAAAATTGCAGGAATCGATTTTGGGTGGGATGTAGAAAAAGGAAAGTTTACTTATGAAGGTGAGGATGCGGTTCTATTTTGGATTTCCTCAGCCATGAAAACGTTCTTTGATACAATTGAAGAGGTGTCTGGGGAAGAAGCAACAACTCTTGTATTGGAAACTACAGGATTCCGTCAAGGATTGTTAGTGGGTGAATATTTTCAAAATATAAAAGGAAAAAGCTTAGAAGAGATTTCATCATTAATTACGAATACTTATGCCACTGCTGGGTGGGGAGTAGCTTTTCTAAATGAAATCAATTTAGAGGAAAAAACTTTATTGGTAGTGTTAAAAGATGATTGGGAATATAAAATGAACATTGCCCAAGGGAAGAAAAAAGGTGGACCATTCCTTCCGGCCCATTATGCAGGAATCTTTTCCGGCTTACTTAAAACAAATATGTGGTATAAGGTTCGACAATATCAAATTGAAGGTCATGATTATAGTGTAATTGAATACTTCCAATCTGATATTACTGTCCAGCAAAATATTCATCAGCTTGCGAGAAGCAAAGAAGCTACGCAAATTCAACATCTCGAAGCACTAGTCGAGGATAAGACGAAAGAGTTAAAAGAATTAGTGAAAACTATTTCTTCGCCAATCATCCCCGTGCTAGAAGATATTGTTGTAGTCCCATTATTGGGAAAATATGATGAAGAACGGTCTGAGGAATTAATCGTTAAAACATTAAATAATTTGCCTAAATATAAAGTGAAATACCTTGTTTTAGACTTGACGGGTCTCGATAAGGATATGACAAACCACACAGCAAGCCTAATAGAAAAACTAGGTTCGGCAGCTAAGCTTATTGGAACAGATACGATTTTAGTTGGGATAACTTCATCTCTAGGTCAAATCATTTCACAAACGGACATTGATTTTTCCAAGTTCCAATGCTTCCAAACATTACAGCATGGCATCCACTATGCCTTAGCTCAAAATGGAAGAAAGATTATATAATTTATTTCCTTTAAAGCTATCGAGTGACACTCGATAGCTTTTTTCATTATACTAGCTAGCCGGATAGGCGTAAGATATACTGAAATTAGGGAAAATTTGGTGAATAAATGGCGAATTAAGTATGTCTAGGATATTATTAGTAAGGAGAGGGTAAGTATGTTTTCTATTAAACCGATTGGAACCGTAACAAATAATCGTAGTGAAGTAGAGGATGATTTTTGGGGTGAGGTAACGTCAGTGATTGAAATCTCACAAGATCTGGATGAAAGTAGTCTTGAAGAAATCGATGCATTCTCACATTTAGAAATTATTTATCTGTTTCACCTCGTTGATGACGAGAAAATCCAATATGGCTCGAGACACCCAAGAAACAACAAGGAATGGCCGAAGGTTGGAATTTTTGTACAACGAGGCAAAAATAGACCGAATAAAATTGGTGCAACCATTGTATCTCTCATAAAAAAAGAAGGAAAAAAACTTTATGTAAAAGGCTTAGATGCAATTGATGGGACACCAATACTTGATATTAAACCAGTGATGAAGGAATTTTTACCTCGAGAAGAGATTAAGCAACCCTCTTGGGTAGCAGAGCTTATGGAAGATTATTGGAAATAATAGATGTAAATACAATAAACTATGTGTAATAGTTAAAGAATATAAACTCGCCATTGGCGGGTTTTTTGCATTTTAAAAGAAAGCTTTCAGCATAGTAGTATGTCGTTGCAGTGGATAATTTTCGCAATCAAGTATTATTGCATCTAGGCCTTTTACAGCTAGGACTTGGCGCTAGTCTAGGTTTTTAAATTAAGGTACCTACTTAGCAAATGATCCTGTCATGCATAAGCAATCTATTTCAACAAATACTAATTTCCATATAATTCTGTTCGGGGTGGTTGAAATAAAGAACTCAGATTCAATTACTGTGTTGCAATTGATATTGTTATTAATGACCTCTGTAGGATTGCAAAATCATGTCATTGTTATTCCACCTATGATTAAGGCAGGGGGAAGAGACGCTTGGATGGGGACCATTTTAGTTCTAATCATAACCCTTATATGGTGTTTTCTCTTACTCTATATTCAAAAGAAAACTAAGCGCGAAAATCTGTTTGAATGGCTAAGTGGAAAAATTGGTAGGGTTACAACTTATATCATTCTTTTTTCAGTCATCTGTTATTTGACCATACTTGCGGGTGTTACTCTTAGAGAGACGATTACATGGATTGGGATTGCATTCCTGCCAGAAACGCCAGCTTTTTTGCTGATTTTTGTCCTCTGCCTACTAGCGTGGATTCTTGCTAGTACAGATTTTAGAACCATTAGTATCGTCAATTTTTTCTTATTAATAATGATTGTAATATTAGGTTTTTTTGTAGCATTTTCTAATATCAAATTTAAAAATTATACTTTATTGACACCAATTCTTGAGAATGGATATAAACCCGTTTTGAACAGTATGGTTTATCAAGCATCAGGAATGGTTGAGATATTATTATTTGTATTTCTTCAACATAAAACAGATAAACCTTTTAAATATAAACATTTAGCTATTATCGCTCTTATTTTAACTGGGCTAACGATGGGACCATTAATGGGCGCTATCGTGGAATTTGGACCTATTGAAGCTAGAAAACTTCGATTTCCTGCCTATGAACAATGGGGACTTGTTACAATTGGACACTTTATCGAACATGTTGATTTTTTATCAATCTATCAGTGGTTATCGGGTGCATTCATCAGGATATCGTTACTTTTGCTTGTGATTCGTGAATTGATTCCTTTAAAGAAAGTAGCAGAAAGATGGTGCATTGGAATTGTAATTTTAGTGATTGCAGGCTTTACCCTTTTGCCAATTAGTGATTTTCAATATAGCGACATATTGACAAAAAATATTCTACCTTGGACTTTTTGGTTTATTTTCGGTATATCCATTTTCCTTGGTGCAATCGTAGCAATATTTGCGAATAGGGAAAGGAGGACAAAAAATGTGGTTCCAGAAAAATAAGGCGAAGAATAATGAACAAGACTTACAAATAGAAAGAGATACCTCTGAACCTTCAGTGCCCGTCAATGAACAGAGTTTGGCTGAACTGTTTAAAAAATGTTCAGATGTTAAATTTGTAACTTTAAATTATAACGAGCATAAAGTCGTCCTTTTTTATTGTATTGGACTTGTTAGTACAGAAATTTTATATAGAAAAATTCCAGAGACACTGGAAGCATTTTTCGAAACGTTAGACGGAGAGCCGACAAAAGAGAATATTCTTAACGGAATTCATATTCCTTCTATTGATGAAGTTACGGATTCAAAACAAGTGATCAAGGATATTTTTGCTGGAAAGCTTTTTATTGATTTTGGTATTGAGGGAACTGTTTTTTCATTAGATATTTGTGATCGACCTCAACGGAATCCAGAGGAAACAAAAACAGAAATGAGTTTGATGGGGCCAAGGGATAATTTTATCGAGGATATTATTGTTAATATGGCTTTAATCAGAAAAAGGCTAAGAACTACAACATTAGTAAGTGAAGCCTTTGAAATTGGAGAGAGAACCCAAACGAAGGTCGCTTTATTATATATGGAAGATATAGCAAATGATGAGTTTCTAAAGCAGATTCGAGATAAGCTTAATTCCATTAAAATTGATGGTTTATTTAGTGGAACTCAGCTAGAAGAATTATTAAACGATCAATGGTTTACAATGTTTCCACGTTATTACTATACAGGTCGTCCTGATTTTGCTACTCAGTCCTTGTTAAACGGAAGGGTCATTATCTTAGTTGACGGCATTTCAATTGCCTATATTACACCTGTTAATATGTTTTACTTATTAAAAAGCTCAGAAGATAAGGAATACGCTTTCGCCTACAACTCATTTGAAAGGATTATAAGAATTGTAGGTATGTTAGTTGCCACCTTTCTTCCGGGGATTTGGATTGCATTAACCGCCTTCCATCAAAATCAGCTGCCTCTCACCTTCTTAGCTACCGTTGTCGAGTCGAGGCGGGGTGTACCATTATCAACAACAGCTGAAGTCATTTTAATGTTATTACTATTTGAACTCTTTAAAGAGGCGGGATTACGTCTTCCACTTGCAGTTGGTCAAACATTGAGTGTAATTGGTGGATTGATCATCGGTGACGCTGCAATAAGGGCAGGTTTAACAAGCCCTGCGACTTTGGTTGTCATTGCAGCTTCCTCGGTTGCAACTTTTACATTAATCAATCAATCATTAGTGGGTACTGTTTCACTCATTCGTTTTTTTGTGATTTTGTTTGTATCTGTATTTGGATTCTTTGGATTATTTATTTCATTGTTTTTTATACTTGTGTACATTGCAAAAATCAGGACATTTGGCGTTCCTTACATGGCACTTGCGACAAGAATCGATATGGCCCATATCTTAAACTCTATTTTAAGAATACCAGAGCAAAAGAGATTGAAAAGACCCAGTATGTTAAATCCAAAAGATGCAACCAGAAGAGAAGGTGGCAATGAATGAAGCATTATATAAAAAAAACAGTGCTTCTCATATTTGTTACTTTTTCTCTCTTGCTGATGTCAGGCTGTTGGGATTCGAACGAGCCAGAGGGAATGGTTTACGCACATGGGTTAGGAGTGGATTATAAAGATGGTGTATATACAGTTTATCTAGAGATTATAAATTTGGGTTTATTAGCAAAATCAGAGGTTGCAGGCGGTGCGGCTGAAACAAAGGTAGAGGTTGGCCATGCTTCAGGTGACACGATTGACGCAGCCGCATTCAATTTATATCATACTACTCAAATACAAGTATTTTGGGGGCATTTGGCTTATCTTGTATTAACAGATGAAGCTTTGAATCATGGTGCACTTGAACAATTGTTAGAATTAATGGATCGTTATCGTGAGACTAGGTATAGAATATGGCTGTATTCTTCTAGAGATTCGATTGATAAAGTTTTTACTACCATTCCGATGTACCAAAAATCAACTGGTGATTCTCTTTTAAGCAATCCGGAAGCTTCCTATAATCAAAGCTCAATTATACGATCTTTGGATTTAAGAGAGATACTATTGTCTATACACGAACCCCCTCACGAAGCAAAAATACCTAATGTTTCAATTTCGAAAGAAAGATATTCGACTGAAAAACAAAAACATGATGCATTAATGTTTAGTGGTGTTACAGTGGTCACTTCTAATAAGATTAAAGGCCACATTAAAGGAATCAATGCTATGGGATTGAAATGGATGAATAACGAACTTAAGCGAGACGAATTAACCGTAGAGGTCCCTGGATACTCACCAGTTAATTTTACTTGTTTCTAAAGTTAAAACTAAAATTGATCCAAAGGTAAAAGGGGAGAAGGTTACGTTTAAGTTAAGTATTGAGGGTAAAGCAATCATTGATCAATTGCAGCAGGATGTACCCATGAAAAAAATTGAGGAAGAAGCTAGTAAAAAAATTAAGGAACAAGTACTGAAAACCTACAAAGAAGGACTAAAGATTGATTCTGATGTTTATAGGCTATCTGAGGTTTTATATCGAAAAAAATTGGATACTTGGAAAAAGGTAGAACAAGATGGAAAAGTCCCATTAGACAAAGATTCTATTAGTGAAGTAAAAGTGAAAATTAAAGTGATGCATGGGGGTAAAAACAAGAAAGAACCAGTATTTAAATAAAAACCCTGACCGAAATAGTGGTCAGGGTTTTACCTTTAATTTTATTTTTCAATTAATCTTCCGTTTTCCATATATACAATTCGATCACATAAATCCAACACTCGTTTATCATGAGTAACCATAATCGCTGCTTTTTGATATAATTTTACTTCGTGAGCAAGCAATTGAACGACGTCTCTTCCACGTTCAGCATCTAGACTAGCGGTTGGTTCATCTGCAAGAATTAATTCAGGTTCATTCATCAAGGCCCGCGCAATAGCCACTCGTTGACGTTCTCCACCAGACAATTGCTCTGGATAGTAATTCATCCTGTGCTTCATACCAAGTCTCTCTAGCAATTCATCTGCTTTTTGCTCAGAATGTTTGGAGCGATTATTAGCTAATTCTGAAATTAGTAATAACTGATCTCGTACAGTTAAATAAGGGATTAGATTTGATGATTGAAAAATAAATCCAATGTTATTTAACCGTACTTCATTCATTTTATGAGGAGATAATCTACTAATTTCATAATCTCCAACAATGATGGTTCCACTTGTAGGAGATAATAATGCACCGGCGATCGATAGAAATGTACTTTTACCAGAACCAGAAGGACCAACTACTGCAACGAATTCACCTGCCTTAACACGTAAATTAATTCCATCTAGTACAGAAACTGAATGATCACCGTCTTCATACACCTTGGTGATATTATGCAAAATCAGCTTTGTATTCATTTAAGCAGCCCTCCCGATTGCTTCAATAGCATCCACCTTTACAACTCGATAAAGTGATAACAAAGATCCTATGATTGATACGGCTAAAAAGATAACTATACAACCGATTACCAATGTCGGACTTAAGGAGAAAGGGATATCATTTGGCAGGATCCATGCTACACAATAGGAAAGGGTAACACTTACTGTTAGACTAAGAATCGATGTCAATAATACTTGTGAGACTATAGAACGTGCTAAATAACTAGACTTAGCTCCAATTGCTTTAAGGACACCATATTGATTTATTTTTTGGATGGTCATTACATAAAAGAAAACGGCTAAAACAAAAGCTGCGATGACGAATAAAAATACGATCATCATCATTAAAGAGCCTTGTTCCTCTTTGAATCCAGGTATTCCTTTTAACACATCATCTTTATTAATAACCTCTATTCCTGAAATATCAGCGGCTATGGTATTTGATGTTTTTATATCTGAATTAATAATTAGAGCGTTAAATGAAGGTAATTTATTTGAATGCAATTCCTCCCAATCGTTCAAATTCATATGAATGACAGGTGAGTGACTATAGGTTTGTCCATTAGTAAAACCAATGATTTTAAATTCTTTACGGGATATTTGATCAGTTATATAATCCCCAATTACGAATCCTTCATTTTTTAAAGACACGTCAGCAACAACTTCATTTGATGTTTTGTTTGAAACCGATTTTCCTTCGACGATATTAGGTGCTAACATACTTGAAAAATCTATAGCAAAAAAGGTGGCGTCCCATTTTTGTTCAGAGCCCTTTTTAGAAATACTCGACATTTGCATCCCCAATGGGGTAGTAGAGCTATCAAGATTCTTTACACTTTGAAAAATTTCTTCAGATATGATGGATCGGTTTAATCGATTTTCAGAGTGCTCCTGAAGCACAAAAAATTCTGCATCGATGTTTTGAATAGCAGATGCATTGTCAGTGCTAAGTCCATTTGCCAGGCCCGAAACAAAAAGGACTAGCCAAGAAATTAGGACCATAATTGAGGCTATGAGAATATACCGCAGCTTGGCAAATTTTAATTCCCGAAAGGCAAGAAACATATCCGTTCAGCTCCATTTCAAAATAATGATGATTTACTATCTTCATTTTGAAGTATACGAATGAAACATGAACGGAATATGAACAACAGATTACAACTGAGGAAGTTGAATAATAAATGTGGAGCCCTTTCCTAAAGTGCTATTAACAGAAATTGTACCATGATGCATTTCAATGATTTTTTTGGAAATGGCAAGACCTAATCCCGTCCCTTCCTTTCTACTTCTTGATTTGTCAGCTTTATAGAAACGATTAAAGATGTATGGTAGGTCAGAGGATGCAATTCCTATTCCGGAATCCTTTATTTCGATATGGCATATTTCGTTATGTACGAATAATCGTATTCCAATCGTCCCAGCAGGGGCTGTGAATTTAATGCTATTTGTCAAAATATTTGTCCAAACTTGGTGTAGTAGTCTACGGTCTCCGTTGATGAAGGTTGAAGGGATATCCAAATCTATTGCAAGATCCTTTTCTCTCCAATTCCACTCGGTCAAGAACAATACTTGTTTAATTTGTTCGGCCACATCAAACGTCTGCATTTCAATACTATTCTGTTCCTTATCTAATGAAGCTAAAGTTAATAATTGTTTACTTAATAGGGACAATCTTTTACTTTCATCTTCTATGATAGACAAATATTCGTTCCTTTGTTGTTCTGAAAGATTACTTGATTGTAAGGTTTTTGAAAATCCTTGTATAGAAGAGAGGGGGGTCTGCAGTTCATGGGATACATTAGAAACGAACTCTTGGCGCATTGCTTCAAGATTCTCTAAGCTTTTTGTCATCTGTGAAAAGTGTGTTGCTAATTGACCCATTTCGTCTTTCCGATTCGTAGATAATTGAATATCATAATTTCCCTTTGAAATTTGTTTAGTTGCCTCAGTTAATTTGATTATCGGTTTCACAATATACCTAGTACTGATTGCCACAAAAATGATGCTTAAAACAACAGTTACTACAAGAAGAAGAGCAAAGAAGAAACGCAATTCACCGAATTGGACTTTCACATTTGGTCTAATAAAAAGAGCATGTGTATTTCCTTCCACGTTTATCGGGACACCAATTGAATTAATTAATGAATCTTCAAAAAATCCAGTATTGAAAGGTTTAGAAGGGTATTGTGAGATTCCGTGATAGATATTACCTTCTAGTACCTCCTCAATAATGTTTGATGATAACTCTTTTTTTCGGAACGGTTCACCGAAGAAAGATTCCATCTCTTTTCCATTTGTGAGATACATTTGATATCCTAATGCACCAATGTTTTGAAAATAGTCATTCATATTACCATCCACATTCGATTCATAATACTTTTGAACGTTCAATGCCATGTTGGTTACTTTGCGATCATTAAAGGACTTTAAGTAATATTGATAGTATCCATTCGATAAGATAAAGGCTATAACACTACTGATGATCATAAACAGGATGGTAGTTACCACGATACGTAAATAAAGAGTCTTCACTTTTTGACCTCCAGTTTGTATCCAACACCTCGAACAGTTTTTATGGAAAAATCATCGGTTTTATTTAAAAAGCGTTCTCTTAGTCGTTTAATATGTACATCTACTGTCCGATCATCACCTTCATAATCAGAACCCCAAATTAAGTTAATTAACTCTTCTCTTGAAAAAATGCGATTCGGAAAGCTACCCAATTGTGATAATAATTCAAATTCTTTCATTGGTAGCATGAGAAGATTCCCATTACATAGAACTTCATAGCTTTTTCGATCAATAACTGTTCCATTTAACTTTATCTTTTCCGAACTAACTATTTGATAACGTCTTAGTAGAGCTTTGATACGAAAAATTAGTTCCTTTGGCTCGAATGGTTTCGTTAAATAATCATCTGTACCAACTGAAAATCCTTTTTCTTTATCAACTAATTGATCTTTTGCAGTCAAAAGGATGACCGGAAAATCATAGTGTTTTCGAATTTCTTGACATAGTTGATACCCATCTTTATTTGGCATCATGACATCTACAATTGCTAAATGAATCTGTTTTTGCCCAAGAATGAAGGATGCCTGTTCTCCGTCAATCGCTTCAACAACCATATATCCTTCAAGTTGAAGATGATGTTTTACTAATTCCCGAATATTTGAATCATCATCTACGATTAATATCGAAACCATAGGTGAGTACACTCCTTCTTTTAATAATACTTCTATTACGATAAACGATTACGAGAAAAAAAAGAAGCAGGGTTGAATGGAGGATAGGAATTTTTAAGCTCCATCATTTAGTGGTAAGATTAATTTTGAAAGGCTATTTTCCTAAAGCATATTTCAAAATAGTCTTTAGATAACAAGAAGTAGGTGATAATTATGGAATCTAAGGAACAATTAATCAAAGAATTAGACATCATTAAAAAGTGGGAAGAAGATCAAGGTGATTTATGGTTTTGGGAAAAGCTTGGAAGGCTTCCATTTAAAATCCTAGATAAAATTACTCCACAATTTATCCATACTAAAATCGGTACATTGCTAGACGAATTAGGTGGATACATACAAAACGGTGGGAAGTACTTAATTAGTGAAAAGAATATTTTCAAAGAGTTAGAAAATGTACTAGGAAAACCTATTGAAAATATAGAAGAAATTAAGAATATCCCATTACAAACGATGGATCAGGTAAGTCAAAAGGTAATGGGGCAAAGAAAAAAAATGGCCACAATTCAAGGTGCTAGTACAGGCATTGGGGGGATATTTACCCTTGCTATTGACATTCCTGCGATTTTGGCACTTTCATTAAAGACGTTACAAGAAATCGCCATCATACATGGATACGATCCAAATGAAAAAAGCGAACGGGTATTCATTGTTAAATGCTTGCAATTCTCATCTGCTGACATTGTGGGAAAGCGAGCCATATTAAATGAGCTGTCATCACTTAATAAAGAACGTACTAAATCAGTGGAGATGATTTCTCAATTGCAGGGATGGCGTGAAGTCGTGTATACATATAGAGACAATTTTGGCTGGAAAAAGCTATTCCAAATGGTTCCTATTGCGGGATTAATTTTTGGTGCTTTTACAAATCGTAGCATGATTAATGATTTGGCAGAAGTAGGAATTATGCTATATCGGAAAAGAAGGATTTTAGAAAGAATGGAAGGGATGGAACATTGATAAGTAAAAGAGTGTCCCAAAAGGTATAAACTTTTTGGGCACCTCCTTCTTCTTGGGACTGCTTGTCAAAATGACGTTGATTTTATGTTCAGGCGCTTCGCTTTTCGTGGGGCTGACGCTGATCACCCTCGCCACCAATAGCGTATGCGGGGTCTCAGCTGTCCAGCCAATCGCCCTGGAGTCTTCGCGCCGACCAATCCAATTAGCTCAGGTTTCTACATTCATTTTTTCACAAAACTAATTTTCAACGCTTCCATTAAAAAAAGAGGCGAATCTCAAGATATTTTTCAACCTTTGAGTCAGCCTCTGCCTTTGTTAAATTATTTAAAAAATTTTTAGTTTACGATAGGAGCACAAGCAATTCGGTTACCTGCATTGCCCGTTGGATCTGTTTTGTAATCATCCGCCTTTTCGTGGATAATCAAAGCGCTTCCGTCCTCGTCTAATAGTGAATTGTTTTTCCTTTGGACTAATGTTACTTCTGAAGCGTGCATTTCAATATCGACTTTACCATCATCGGATACC
>NZ_QBBX01000010.1:65523-88669 GCF_003073175.1 Peribacillus acanthi | reverse complement strand
CTAAATTTGGTAAATCGCCTGAATGATTCCCTTTTGGATTTTCAAAGCCGTGTTCTTTTTTATACGGATTAAAGTGTGCTCCAGCCGTTTTAAAGTCTGGCTTGTCACACTTACCAGTTTCATGAATATGAATGGCCTTTACCCCGGGCTCTAACCCTTCAGCTGTTAATCGAATCGATACACCAATGGATGACTCAACGATAGTCGCTTTGCCGATATTATTCCCTTCACTATTCATTAAATCTATTTGAAGAGGGGGAACTTTAGCCTCACTTACAGGTATTGCCTCCTGATGATTATCCTTCTTAGAATAGTCATTGGTAGCACTACACGCGCTACTAGTGATAATAATAATAAGCAAAACTAACCAAAACATCGATTTTTTCAAAATGAAACCTCCTGCTATTAAAATTCCTTAGAAGGATTGCCTTTTGAAAGAATAGATATACTTAGATTAGCCCATACATTTAATTAGATGATTTATTTACAATGTCAGATATAATAGTAAGACACTTACTATATTTGGAGGTATTAGAAATATGACAATTGAAAATCTTTTTAAGGATGTTTACATGGAGCGTTGTGATAAAGAATCTGACAATATGCTTGCAGAAGAAGGTATCGACTTTTTACAACAACCTATCGAACATTTGAAAAAACATAAAAATGAATTTATTTACATTGAAGGAGAATCATTTGATCAACTAGGGATTGATTCGCTTTCATTTGAAATAGATGATGTGTTTGGTACATACGAAGTTTTGTTAGGATTGAAGCTCCAGAAGAAATTCCAGCCTAATATTAAGGAATTTTTGAGTAAAGAATTGGACGGTGAAGATCCAAAATATAGTTTAATGTTCAGCAATGAAGATGGATTATGGAATTTGAATTTTCCATTGAATCGAGTTGAAGGATTTAAAGATGAAATGAATTTTGAAGAAGCTTTTACGCTCATTCATCAATTTTTAGGGGAGCTAGTGGAAACAGTAAAGATAAAGAAATAATAGTTGTTTTTCCATGAATACATAATAAAAAAACATGAAACTCTTTTGAAGGGTGGAAGTAGTATGTGGGAAGAATTTAAGAAATTTGCCATAAAGGGAAATGTACTGGATTTAGCAGTGGCAGTTGTCATTGGTGCAGCTTTTGGGAAAATTGTATCTTCACTTGTCGACAATATCATCATGCCTCTCGTTGGGGTGCTCCTTGGTGGGCTTAGCTTTGAAAAATTATCATATCCTGTAGGTGATGCAGTCATAAAATATGGTGTATTCTTACAGAGTGTTGTCGACTTTTTCATTATTACCTTCTCCATCTTTTTATTCGTGAAGTTATTAGGAAGCTTTAAGAGGCAAAAGGAAGAACAAGTTATGGAAGAAAAAGCTAAAGTCTCTCCTGAAATTGAGCTCCTGACTGAAATTCGCGATTTACTGAAAAATCAAAAATAGCCTTGAAAAGAGGGTTGTCTCAAAAGTATGACTTTTAGGGACCCCTCTTTTTTGTACTATAATTTGTTCAATGGATTTCAGCTTCAGGCGCTTGTTTTCAGTGGCGTTCTCCTCAACATATCCGCTGAATCAGTTCTACCGAATTATTTTTAGGAGAGTTTACTAAATTGGATACTTCATAGGTTTCCATTAATTCATCATTATAAGCAGTTAAGAAACCATTCAACTCGTTCAAATCAGTGACCTTACTGTTTAGCCATTGTTTCTCATCTTCTTTTCTTACGATTACGGGCATTCGATCATGGATGTCTTGAATAAGTTCATTGGAAGCTGTTGTAATAACAGTGCAAGAAAAATAAGGTTTTCCTTTTTCCTGTTCCCATCTTTCCCATAAACCAGCCATTCCAAATACTTCATTATTCTTCAATTTAATCCTCATGGGTGTTTTAGTCCCATCTGCGTTTCTTTTCCATTCATAAAAACTATCAGCAAGGACTAAGCATCTCCTTTTTTGATAGGCCTGTTTAAAACTTGGCTTTTCTAATAGTGTTTTGGCACGAGCATTAATCATTTTAGATCCAAGTTTTAAATCTTTTGCCCAAGACGGCACTAGTCCCCAATTCAAGTAGCCTAAGCGATTTTTTGATCCATCATTTATGACAGCCAATACGGATTGTGAAGGAGCGATATTATAACTTAATTGAAACATCTCTTCTTGTAGGAATTGTTCGATTTCAAACCTTTCTAATATATCGTATATCGGAGCAGTCAATGTAAATCTTCCACACATTCTTATCACCTCAATTAGAAAATTTTCTACTAACACATGTTGGATTTTCTTCATGAATGTCGACAGGTTTCAAGGATTTGTCGAACGATTCTTTTGTTAAACATTATGACGATAAAGTGAGAATACTAATCAACTACATAGAATGTTTGTTTTACGAGTCTCGGAATAGAAAGTTGATAAAGAATTTATTATTAAAATATAGTTTATCATTTCTCCTCGGACGACCCTTTTTTACATATTATTTAAGATTTATAGGATAAATTTAAAGAACTTACATCTATTTACTATGGTAGATAGATTAATTCCTCTTCGTTTAGAAAAAATCTATCTCATCATTTTTTACTATTTTCTGTTAGCGATGTTGATATCCATCAGTTTTTGTATCCACGAGCTTCTACAAAAAAGAGTTAGAGACCCTCACATGATCTGAATCTTTCAAAAGCGAGTAGATATCAAAATATCAACCTTGTTGCGTAACAGAACCAATTGAAAAGGAGGATATACATTTGCCTAAAGAAAAAGGTTCTCAAATCTCATTACTTGATTTGCCGAAAAACTTTGAGGAAGTTCATCCGGGACTTTCTAAGCAAGAGGCAACAGAAGAAGCGAATCGATGTTTATATTGTTATGACGCTCCATGTATAAAAGCGTGTCCAACAGATATTGATATTCCTACTTTTATTAAGAAGATTGCATCTGGGAATCTATTAGGTTCCGCTACCACCATAATGACCTCCAATCCAATCGGGGCAAGCTGTGCTCGGGTTTGTCCAACTGAAGAGCTCTGTGAAGGGGCTTGCGTGTTAAATCATTCCACAAAACCAATTATGATTGGCAATCTACAGCGATATGCAACAGATTGGGCAATCCAAAACCAAAGAATATTATTCAAGGCTGGAGAAAGTAATGGCAAGACCGTTGCTGTAATCGGTGGCGGACCAAGCGGTTTATCTGCAGCCCGTGAATTAGCTCGACTCGGCTTTAAAACTACAATTTTTGAAGCGGAAGAACTGGCAGGCGGCTTAAATACGTATGGAATTGTTTCATTCCGATTGCCACAAGCCATTTCGTTTTGGGAAGTGGAGCAGGTAAAGTCTCTTAATGTCGAAATTCGTACAAACACTCGTGTCGGTAAAGATATTACTGCACAAGAAATCTTAGATTCTTATGACTTTGTTGTATTTGCTGTCGGTATGGCGCATGTTCCGGATTTAAACATACCTGGAGAAGATTTAGAAGGTGTATATGATGCTATCCAATTTGTAAAAGACACGAAGACGAAGGAAATCTCCAATAATCTTTTAGGAAAAAATGTCGTGGTTATTGGAGCTGGAAATACTGCGATTGACGGTGCAACGTGTTCAGTCCGATTAGGAGCTCAAAATGTCAAAATTCTTTATAGAAGGACTCAAGAAGAGATGTCAGCTTACGATTTTGAATATGAATTTGCCAAGCAGGACGGTGTGGAGTTCCGTTGGTTAACGGCACCTAAAAGGATTGTCGGTGAAAATGGAAAAGTCATAGGCATTGAGTGTATCAAAATGGAACTTGGAGAGCCTGATCAAGACGGGCGCCGGAGGCCTTTACCTGTAGAAGGATCAGAGTTTACATTACCAGTTGACGCGGTGATTAAAGCTATCGGTCAAACTAGGCACCAACATTTAATTGAACAATTCGGATTAGACCATCGTGGAGGAGTGGTACAGGTCAACCCACTAACCTATCAAACATCTCATCCTAAAGTATTTGCATGTGGTGATGTTGTATTTGGAAAAGGCAAAGGAGATGCAATGGTCGTAACAGCAGCTCAACAAGGAAAGCTCACGGCACATGCTATCTATAACTGTATTAGCCCCGTAACGATTCAATAGATTCATTGAAGAAAGGAGAGAAACGCATGGCAGATTTATCAATTAACTTAGCAGGAATAAAGTCTCCTAACCCATTTTGGCTTGCTTCTGCGCCACCCACCAATTCTGGGTACCAGGTTCAAAGAGCATTTGAAGCGGGGTGGGGAGGTGCGGTATGGAAAACGCTCGGAGATCCTATTTTAAATGTGTCTTCCCGTTTTGCCGCTGTTAGCTTCAACGGTCAAAAAGTAGCGGGTTTCAATAATATCGAGCTGATTACTGACCGACCACTCGAAGTAAACTTGAAAGAAATCTATGAAACGAAAAAGCGATTTCCTAATCATGCGATTATCGCTTCGTTAATGGTTGAGCCGAAGCGAGAGAAGTGGCATGAAATCGTCAAGAGAGTTGAAGATGTAGGAGTAGATGGATTTGAGCTTAACTTCGGTTGCCCACATGGAATGGCTGAACGTGGCATGGGATCTGCATCTGGTCAAGTTCCAGAATTAGTTGAGAAACAAACGTATTGGGCAAAAGAAGCAGCTAAATCACCTGTCATTGTGAAACTGACACCGAATATCACTGATATTACTGTAACGGCGGAGGCAGCAGTTCGTGGTGGAGCTGATGCCATAAGCATGATTAATACAATCAATAGTTTGATGGGGGTTGATTTGGATTCATGGAACACAATTCCACATGTGGCAGGTAAAGGTGCTCATGGTGGCTACTGTGGTCCGGCCGTAAAACCGATTGCTCTAAACATGGTAGCAGAATGTGCAAGAAATCCGAGAATCAATGTTCCTATTTCAGGTATCGGTGGTATTTCTAACTGGCAGGATACCGTTGAATTCCTATTAATGGGTGCAACTGGAGTACAGGTATGTACAGCAGCCATGCATCATGGATTCCGAATCGTGGAAGACATGATTGAAGGGTTAAGCAATTACTTGGATTCAAAAGGGCTTTCGTCTGTTGCGGATCTTACAGGAAAAGCAGTCCCAAAATTTTCAGATTGGGGCAATTTAGATTTGAATTACAAAGTGGTTGCCCGTATCAATACAGACACATGTATTAATTGTAATAAATGCCATATTGCCTGTGAGGATACGTCCCACCAATGTATTGATATGCTTAAAGACACAAATGGAAATGGTTATTTAAAGGTTCGTGAAGAGGATTGTGTTGGCTGTAATTTATGTTCAATCGTTTGTCCAGTAGATGGAGCAATTGAAATGGTAGAACTTCCTCACGAACTTCCGCCAATGACTTGGAATGAACGTCAAGTAGCCCTTCAATCTCAAGGCTGTTCGATTGATCTTGTGAATAAATAAGCAGGAGGTAGGAAAGTTGAAAAAGCTGATAACGAATGGAACTATCGTTACTGCAACGGATACGTTCAATGCAGATGTACTAATAGAAAATGGCAAAATTTCAGCAATCGGCCATCATTTGCCACAGCATGGTGTTGAGGTAATTGATGCAAAAGGATGTCTTGTATTTCCTGGGGGGATTGATCCACATACCCATCTCGATATGCCTTTTGGTGGGACGATCACAAAGGATGATTTCCAAACGGGAACCATGGCAGCTGCTTTTGGTGGCACGACCACAATTATCGATTTTTGTTTAACGAATAAAGGAGTGCCTTTAAGAAATTCCATCAACACTTGGCATGAAAAAGCAAAGGGGAAATCGGTCATCGATTATGGCTTTCACCTTATGATTGGGGAATGCAACGACGATGTCTTACAACAGTTACAGACAGTCGTGAATGAAGATGGAATAACATCGTTTAAAGTATTTATGGCCTATAAAAACGTGTTGCAGGCTGATGATGAAACTCTTTTCAAAACTCTCATTGCGGCCAAAGATTTAGGTGCTCTCGTGATGGTGCATGGTGAAAATGGTGATGTAATAGACTACCTGACTAAAAAAGCACTAAAAGAAGGTAATACAGATCCTATCTTTCATGCATTGACAAGACCTCCTGAGGTGGAAGGAGAAGCGACAGGTAGAGCAGCAACCTTGACTGGGCTTGCCGGATCACAGTTGTATGTTGTCCACGTTTCTTGTGCAGATGCAGTTGAAAAAATTGCTGAAGCAAGGAAAAAGGGCTTTGATGTATGGGGAGAAACATGTCCGCAATATTTAGTCCTTGATCAATCCTATTTAGAGAAGCCTGATTTCGAAGGAGCTAAATATGTCTGGTCTCCACCTTTACGAGAAAAATGGAATCAAGATGTATTATGGAATGCATTAAAAACAGGTCAGCTTCAAACGTTAGGATCCGATCAATGCTCGTTTGACTTCAAAGGCCAAAAAGAGCTAGGTCGAGGAGACTTTACGAAAATACCAAATGGCGGTCCTACCATTGAAGACCGCGTTTCCATTCTTTTTTCAGAGGGGGTGAAAAAAGGGAGAATAACACTTAATCAATTCGTAGATATCACTTCAACTAGAATTGCAAAGTTATTCGGGTTATTCCCTAAAAAAGGGACGATTGCCGTTGGGACTGACGCAGACATCGTTATTTTTGATCCGAATGTAGAACGTACTTTGTCAGCTGAAACACATCATATGGCAGTAGATTATAGTGCATTCGAAGGAATGAAAGTAACCGGTGAACCAGTATCTGTACTGGTTAGAGGTGAATTCGTAGTCAAAGACAAAAAGTTTGTTGGCACACCTGGTTCAGGGCAGTACTTAAAACGGGCAAAATACGGTATGTTGTGTTCTTCAGATCAAGATGAAAAACTAACAATCTAAGAAACTGTATCCCTCCCATATTTATTAAACAACTTCCATATGTTATGTGCTCATAGATCTGAACGGCTCCTACAATTGCTTGCCCTATGTAAGGAATTGATTGAACGATGAATTCCCATCCAAAATTAGGAGAGTGTTCATATGAGTAAAAAGCTAAGTCATTTAAAATCGCCAGACCTTTTGCCGATTTCCCAATCAGATCGGAAAATTACCCCTCTTGGATACTCATTCATGTGGGTTGGGATGGTAGTAGTTTTGGCTACCTTTGCAATTGGAGGGGCAGGGGTCATGAACCTTCCCCTTCCAATGGTCGTTTTGGGAACATTAATTGGTTCATTGGCAATTGGACTCTTTATTTCATTAACTGCTGATATTGGGATCGAACATGGTGTTTCATTTCCCGTCTACATGAGGGCACCTTTTGGGACCATTGGAACCCACATTCCTTCCATTGCACGTGGTGTAACTGCATCTATGTGGTTTGGGATAAATACTTATTTTGGTTCAACAGCAATGAATGGCATTTTAAATCTATTATATGGTTTTGATAATTGGTTTGTTTGCTTCGTAATTTTTGCGGCTCTTCAAATCGTCAATACAGCACTTGGCATAAAGGCAGTTGAAAGATTTGCTGATTTGGCAGCTCCGATCATTATTCTGATTTCATGTTGGATGTACGTTGCATTATCGGATTCTGCGGCAGCCCAAGGCCGTGATGTTTGGAGTTGGGTAGAAAGTCCGGTTACTGGCGGTGCAGCTTTCACTGCGTTTTTAGTCGTCATTTTTAGTAATATGGGATTCTGGGCAACATTATCAGCAGATATTTTTTCAATCTCGAGATTTATGCACGCTCCAAGAAACCAAAAGAATTGGTTTAAAAGAAACAAAAGCTCATTGATTGGAAACTTAGTTGCCCTTCCATTGACACAGGCGTTTATGGTCCTTATTGGAGGAGTATCATATATCGCTGTACTAAATTATGATCCAGTTGTTGCGTTGCAGGAAGCTGCTAGTGGCTTTGCGCTTGGTATTTTGTTATTGATGATTGTTTTGGCACAGTGGTCTACGAATATTGCAGCTAATATCGTTCCAGCCGCAACTGTATTTTCTAATGTAGGAGGTCCTAAGTTCCCGTTCTGGGCAGGTGTTATCACATCAGGTATTGTAGGGATCGTTGTTCAACCTTGGAACCTATTTGATATCATCATTCCAGTTTTATTATTCGTTGGTGGTATTTTATCTGCGATTGTCGGTATATTGATTGCTGACTATTATTTACTTCGTAAGCGCCGTGTAAATGTACCAGATTTATACGAAGATAATGGGCAATTCAGGTATGCAAGTGGTATAAATTATGCAGGATTCATCTCTTGGATCGTCGGTGGAGTGGCATCCTATTACGTCCCAAGCTATTCCTTCCTAGTCGGTTTTGTAGTAGGAGGAGGCTGTTATTATGTGCTGGCAAAATACTGGTGGTTCGCAAAGTATAAGCAGGCAGAAATTGAAGATCCTGATGATCAAAAGTATTTAGGAATATCAGTAGGTCGTGATTGGGTCATCAGTGATGATACAAAGGAAGCGCCTACAAAAATATCTGTATAAAGGATAGGAGGCACTTTAATTGTCTGACTACCAACAGTTTTTAAGTGAACGTGAAAGAATTGATTTCCTGATTGATAAAGGATATCAAATCAAAGGGGTATTAGAGAATTTAAGTGGGGCATTTATAGAATTTGAGAATGCTAGCTTAGAGCAAAATAAAACAGAGACCTTGCAAATTCAAACTGCAGATGCTAGGAAATATTTTTCTGTGATCCTCATAAAACAACAACAAAAAACACGTTAAACCATTCAAACCACGATGGAGGAACGATATGGAATTTTCTCTAAAAAGTAAGGATAATGTGTATCCATGTGAAGTGACCATCGATGAGGATAACGGAAGATATATGATTCGAAAAACGGACTCAACCGGTGCTGTGTTTAACTCACCTGAAGAGCTAGTTGTTTGGATCTTAGAGAATTGGGAATCCAGTGACTTTGAATCAGAACAGGATTTTGACATTATGTTGAAAGAAATTGAGGTTTATCTGCAAATCAATCATTAATGACGGAGAAAGGGTGACTAAAAAGGGTCTGAGCCAGAATGATAAATATCGGATTACGATATTTGGATGTTCTTGGCCAGAAACTTAAATGAGTCACCCTTTTTCAATTACATATTAAAGGAGGCATTTACCCGTGACTGTAACGAAAAATGAAACAATATTGCTTAAAAATTTTATCGGTGGACAATGGGTTGAATCTGTTGGAGATCAAACAATGGATGTTTTAAACCCAGCAACTAATGCAGTTGTTGCCAAGGTTCCCATTTCTACAAAAGAAGATGTGCATCATGCGGTTAAGGCAGCGAGAGAGGCTTTCAAATCGTGGAAGAAAGTGCCAGTGCCGAAACGGGCAAGAATCCTATATGCCTATCATCATTTGATTTCAGAACATCATGAGGAATTGGCGAAATTGATTGTTCAAGAAAACGGAAAATCATATACAGAAGCTTATGGTGAGGTACAACGTGGAATCGAATGTGTGGAATTCGCGGCAGGCGCTCCAACCCACATGATGGGTGAAACACTCTCTGGCATTGCCGAGGAAATAGATTCTGAAATGTTTCGATATCCACTTGGTGTAGTGGGTGGAATTACACCTTACAATTTTCCAATGATGGTGCCACTTTGGATGTTCCCGTTGGCAATAGCCTGTGGGAATACATTTGTATTGAAGCCGTCTGAAAGAACGCCAATTCTGGCAAATAAACTGGCGGAGCTGTTCACAAAGGCTGGGGCACCAGCAGGAGTGTTAAATGTGGTCCATGGAGCGCATGATGTAGTGAATGGTTTACTAGAACATGAAAACATAGCTGCTATTTCTTTTGTTGGATCTCAACCGGTTGCGAAATATGTGTACGAGAGAGCAGCAGCTACAGGAAAACGGGTGCAAGCACTATCTGGAGCCAAGAACCACCACGTTGTTATGCCAGATGCGGACATGAATAAAGCCGTCGAGCATATTGTAACTTCCGCATATGGAAGTGCAGGTCAACGCTGTATGGCATGTAGCGCGGTTATAGTGGTAGGTAATAATAATGATTTTGTAGAAGCACTTCGGAAAAGAGCGGATCAATTGATTATCGGAAATGGAATGGATAAGGAAGTACTACTTACTCCTGTCATTCGGAAAGACCACCGTGAAAAAGCTCTTGGTTATATCCAAAAAGGATTGGAAGAAGGAGCAACTTTAATTAGAGATGGTCGCAAAGAAATGGAAGAAATGACGGAGGGCAATTTCCTCGGACCGACCATTTTTGACCACGTTACTCCTGATATGACCATTGCCAAGGAAGAAATTTTTGCTCCGGTATTGAGCCTGCTGCGTGCCACAGATTTGGATGAAGGCTTAGAGTTCATCAGAAAATCACGTTTTGGTAATGGAGCTACGATCTATACAAAGGACGCTAAGGCAGTTCGTCAATTCCGTGAAGAAGCGGATGCGGGAATGCTAGGGGTCAATGTTGGAGTACCTGCAACAATGGCAT
Source organism: Peribacillus acanthi (assembly GCF_003073175.1). Taxonomy (GTDB): domain Bacteria; phylum Bacillota; class Bacilli; order Bacillales; family DSM-1321; genus Bacillus_BN; species Bacillus_BN acanthi. Next base: position 78,220 of record NZ_QBBX01000010.1, on the reverse strand, counting down.
TCTTCCCATTTTCAGGCTGGAAGGATTCCTTCTACGGTGACCTCCATGTGAACGGTAAAGACGGTATTAATTTCTATACACGTAAGAAAATGATTACTTCACGTTACGATTTTTAAAAAGGTTGGAGGAAAGAATATGAGCAAGCTAGATCAAAAACCAGACCTGTTAAAGAGCGATGAAAAGTATGTTTGGCACTCGATGAAACCGTACAGCCCAAGCAGTACTTTAGTTGCTACCAAGGCTGAAGGCTCGTGGATTACTACAAGTGATGGCAAACGCTATATTGATGCAATGGCTGGATTATGGTGTGTAAATGTTGGTTATGGACGGGAAGAGCTTGCCCAAGCTGCGTACGAACAGTTAAAAGAAATGGCATATTTTCCTCTAACTCAAAGCCACGTTCCTGCCGTTCAATTAGCGGAGAAGCTTAATGAGATGCTCGGTGGAGATTATGTCATCTTCTTCTCCAATAGTGGATCTGAAGCAAATGAAGCCGCATTTAAGATCGCTCGTCAATATCATCAGCAGCGGGGTGAACATAACCGTTATAAAATTGTCTCGAGGTACCGCGCATACCATGGGAATTCAATGGGAGCTTTGGCTGCAACAGGTCAGGCTCAACGCAAGTATAAATATGAACCGTTGGCACCTGGATTTATCCATGTAGCCCCACCAGACAGCTATCGAGATGGAGAGGCAACTATTACTAATCCACAGGAATTAAAATCTGTTCAAGAAATTGATCGAGTCATGACATGGGAACTTGGAGAAACTATTGCTGCCATGATTATGGAACCTATCATCACGGGCGGTGGGGTACTTGTCCCAAATGACCATTATATGAAGGGTGTCAAAGAGGTTTGTGAAAAACATGGGGCTCTCCTAATTGTGGATGAAGTAATTTGCGGATTCGGTAGAACGGGAGAGACTTTTGGATTTATGCATTACGGTGTTAAACCGGATATCATTACGATGGCAAAAGGGATTACTAGTGCCTATTTGCCACTTTCAGCAACTGCAGTAAAGCGTGAGATTTACGAAGCATTTAACGGAACGGAAGAATATGAATTTTTTCGTCATATCAATACGTTCGGTGGTAATCCTGCAGCATGTGCATTAGCATTAAAAAATATCGAAATCATGGAAAAAGAAAATCTGTTCGAGCGCTCTCGTGAATTAGGAGACAAAGTGGTTAATGACCTGAAAAATAGACTCCAAAATCATCCGTATGTGGGTGATGTTAGAGGAAAAGGCTTAATAGTGGGAGTTGAATTAGTCAGCGATAAAATCACGAAAGATCCACTAGATGGAGCAAAAGTTAACAATGTCATTGCCACATGCAAGCAAAATGGAGTCATTATCGGAAAGAACGGGATGACAGTCGCTGGATATAATAATGTTCTAACTCTGTCACCTCCTTTGAATATAGAAGAAAAGGATTTAAATTTTGTTATTGATACTCTTGTTGAAGCATTAGAAGCTATTAAACACTAATTATGAATAATAACCTGGATAATGGACATTTTTAAAAAGGTCCGTTGTTCAGGTTATTTTTAATTTATTAGTATAAATTGGCAGCTTAGAGGAAAATCAAAATCGTAGTTGATTAATGGAATCACCATCTCTAAGGCAGACACTCGACAAGTATTTAAATGTTCTTATGAAAAATATCTTGAATTAAAGATATTAGTTATGTTAAGATTATCTCGAAGTCGAGATAATTACTTGCGAATATATTTTTAAATAAATGAAAGGCGTGATATTATGACAACTTTAAAAGCATTAAAAGGACAGCATCACGTTTCCGCCATTACGGCCAACGCTATGAAAAATTATGAATTCTATACAAAAATATTAGGCCTTAGACTAGTGAAGAAAACGGTGAACCAAGATGACACGTCTGTTTATCATTTGTTCTTTGCGGATGAAAGAGGAAATCCTGGAACAGATTTAACATTCTTTGAAATCCCTCGTGCAGGCCACACGTATTATGGGTCGAATAGCGTTTCAACAACATCATTACGTGTACCAAAGGATGCTTCCTTAGAGTACTGGAAAAATCGATTCAATGAATTTGAAATAGAACACGATGAAATCTCAATTGTATCAGGACGAGCAACATTAGCCTTTAGAGATTTTGAAGGACAAAGACTTGCCCTTGTATCCGACGAAAACAATGTAGGAGTTGCAGGAGGTAAACCTTGGGATAAAAGCCCTGTTGCTTTAGAACATGCGATTGTTGGACTTGGGCCAGTTACTTTAACGGTTCAAAATATTTCTGCCTTATCATCAGTTTTGAAAGACATAATGGGGTACCGAGAAAAAGGGAAGTATGAAGCAGAAGGGCATGAAGTGGTAGTGTTTGAAACAGGTGAAGGAGGTACTGGAGCAGAAGTACATGTCGTTGCTAGACCAGATCTACCTGCAGAACGTCCTGGACGAGGTAGTGTCCACCACGTTGCTTTCCGTGTCGAAAATCAAGAGGAACTGATCAAATGGGCGAACTATTTAAAAGAACTGCGTATTCCAAACTCGGGATTCGTAGAGAGATATTACTTTAAATCATTATATTTCCGTGAACCAAACGGAATATTATTTGAACTAGCCACCGATGGACCGGGCTTTGAAGGAGATGAACCATTCGAGACATTAGGTGAAAATTTATCATTGCCACTATATTTCGAAGCTCAAAGAAAAGAAATTGAAGCTAAACTAAAACCACTAGATACTAGGGAAGGAGGGAAGAATTAAGTATGAAACATACATTTATCCAAGGTTCAGATTCCAAATTACCGACACTTCTCCTTTTGCACGGCACTGGTGGGAATGAAGAAGATTTAATTCCATTAGCCAATATGATTGCTCCTGGAGCTTCGATCTTAGGGGTAAAAGGAAACGTGCTAGAAAATGGTATGCCACGCTTTTTTCGAAGATTGGCAGAGGGTGTCTTTGATGAAGAAGATCTAGTGTTTCGTACAAAGGAATTACATGAAACCATTACGGAATTAGCGTCTCAATATAACTTTGATCGTGATCATATAGTAGCGATTGGTTATTCAAATGGAGCAAATATTGCTGCTAGTTTGTTTTATCATTATAGTAACGCTCTTGCAGGAGCGCTATTATTCCATGCGATGGTCCCATTAAGGGGTATAGAGTTACCTAACCTAACTGCTACCCCGATCTTCATTGGTGCAGGAAAACGAGATCCATTAACTCCTGCGGTGGAGACAAAAGAGCTTTCAAATGAACTACAAAAAGCTGGTGCCGAGGTTACAGAATTCTGGACTGAAGGTGGTCACGAACTACGAAGAGACGAAGTGGAACAAGGAAAGATTTGGTTTGATCGTAGCTTTAGGAAGTAACAAGAAAGAGGGTGGGATCACTTTTGATGATGATCTCACCCTTTTTGAATTTTAAATTTCTGATTATTTTATACCTTTTGCACAAATGAGCCTATTAAATTCCCATTTTAGCTCCATATCCTCTCGGTTGCTGTTGATTAATCTGTTCTATCACTTGAAACTCTGTAAATACATCTTCCAATAGTATCGATGGAAGGTCTAAAACTGGTAAATCCTGTGATAATAGTGCTTCTATCAGTGAATTGATAAATTGAATCTTTTGAGTTGGATCCATATTTTGAAGAGCGTTACAAGTAAAAGATTCATTTTCGATGATAAATTGATGGATGCATTCGATAAATTCTTGATCAAGAATTTCTAGGTATTGTAAAAGTAAGATGGCTGCTCGTTTCGGCTGTTTGATTTTGAACGTAAAGGAAGATTCTGAAAGTCCAAGAGTCTGGACGTTTACAACTTCAGAAACAGAGTCATATTTGACTTGGATTTTAAATAAAAGTTCATCGGGGTTCCAAGGATTATACATAATACCATTCGTTGTGTATTGTAAGCCTTCATATTCACCTTGGTGTATGAGAGTAAATTCCTTTCCCTGAAGTAGGTTTTTTAATTGAATAATACATTCATTTTTAAGTTTGTCCATGTACAAACATCCGCTCCTCTATCAATAAAAAACATCTCTTATACTTATTCATCCTAAATGATGAAATAGACTTTTTCAAAGAAAACACCTATTTTTATAATATTAATATGTATATTTTCCATTCAATGAATAAAATAACACATATCCTACTGTAAAAGAGTGGAATCATGGTGAATGAAAAGGAAGAGGACTTAATACTTGCAGGGGCAATCATCGTTTTCACAGGTACCATTCTTGCGGCTCTTGGTCAAACACAAGAAACGATCTTCAACAATCGGGATGGGGTGTTTCTTGTTGCCAAAGGGAATGGGGTAGAGGCTTTCGGTAACGTCCTTCAAGCGATAGGAAGATCAAAGAGTGAAAAACCAGAAAATTTGAGCATTCTAGGCAGCTGGATTCAAGCTGTCGGAAATTCTACAAATTCACTTGCATCAGAAATACAATTTTTAGATTCGGGGTTAGAAGGTATTCGCTTAAATGCACTAGGAAGTGGAGTTCAATCACTTGGTGCAGAATTAGAAGCTGTGGCTGCTTCTAAAGTAGGAAACAACCTTGAAGTGACTGGTTATGAATTAATTTCTTTAGGAGCAATTTTCGATGCAATTGGAAACTTATATTTATTAAGAAAAATGGGTAATAAAGGAGATTTGTTATCCTTCATTGGTAGTTGGACACAAGTAGCTGGTGCAGCGATTGGTGTATATGTTGCTATACAGGTAGAAGAGGTTGAAGATGAAAAAAAGGATTTTTGGCACAGATAAAGAATGTATGTATAGTGAATGAAATGGAGGTTGGAAATTTGAGACGCACAATAACAATCATAGCATTATTTTCCTGTATGATTCTATCTGGATGTGGTCTGTTAGAAGGGGTTAATAACACACTCAATTATGTCAATGATGCCACGGCATATGTTCAAACGTTAAATGATGCAGCTGCCGAATTACCAGGATTGGCAGAACAGGCTGTTAAAGATACAGCCGCACTAAAGGAATTAGAAACGAAGCTTGAACAGTTGAAGACCGACATTCAAACTTTTAATGAAATCGACCCACCAGCAATTGCTAATGGTTTACACGATAAAATTGTGACTCAAAATGAAAAGTTAGAAAGTTCGATTGATAGTTTTCACCAACAAGTAAAAAAAGGAAATGGTACTATACAAGAGTTTCAAAATTCGGAAATCATGACTACGATTAATGAAATTACAAAATTGCGAGATCAAATACAACAGATTGGCAAGTAAAAATGATGATAATTAGAAATGGACAATTAAAGGTCCGACACTTAGAACCAAAGGATAATGTTTTAATAGAAAAATGGCTTACCAACCCTAACGTCCTACATTATTATGAAGGAAGAGATCGTCCACAAACTATAGAGTTGGTAAATGAGAAATTTTATAATAGGAAGAATGACGAAGTAGGCTGTATAGTAGAATTCGAAGATAAAGCTATTGGTTATATTCAATTTTATCCAATAAGCGAAGGAGCAAGAAAACTTTACGGCTACGAAAATAGTGAAATTATATACGGAACCGATCAATTTATTGGGGAAGAGGATTATTGGAATAAAGGAATTGGGAAGCTTTTAGTCCAATCAATGGTTCAGTTTTTGATAAAAGATCGTAATGCGAATCGGATAGTTATGGACCCACAAGCCTGGAATGAAAGAGCCATCCGATGCTATGAGAAATGTGGTTTTAAGAAGGTCAAATTGATGCCAAAGCACGAATTTCACGAAGGTGAATATCGAGATTGTTGGTTGATTGAATATAAAGCACCTATTTAGGGTGCTTTCAGATTGTCGACAAAAGACATCGAGAGGCCTCTCTCTCGATGTCTTTTGTCATTTTTGGATAGGATTCCGGGTAAAATACGTTGATTTCCGCTCCAGGCACTTGCTTTCCGGGGGGCAGGCGGTGAGCTTCCTCGTCGCTAACGCTCCTGCGGGATCTCACCTGTCCTGCTAATCCCCCAGGAGTCAAGCGCCCTCCACTCCAATCAATTAGTTTGGCTCACACTCTAGCAGGTTGCCAAGTCCAAGTTGCCATTTTCTTTACATTCATGGCAGCAAACGTAAGCATCGCCTGCATTAACAATTTTTTGAGACCTCGTAAGGTTGTCCATCGCATACCATGCTTTTCTTTCGCATCTGCAAAAACACATTCAACCGTCACCTTACGTTTCGTGTATATCTGTTTGATTACATCGTTGTGACGTAGATGTTCTGTCTCTTCTAAGTAAGCTTCCCAAATATGACATTGTATAAGTTTTTGATGGGTTTTTCATTGCGATAGAAAAGGAAATTTTACACAAATCGATGAATTTGATTTATATTGCCGATATTCTTCCTTCGTTGTCATCGTGTATTTTAAGACCTGTCCTTGTTGGCACAATCGCTGCCTCAATTTTTAGTACTAAATGGTCATCAGGCACAAGTTGATCAATCGCCCACACTTCTAATTGTTCACGTTCATTTAATTGGTTTCTCGCCATCATTTTGTACGTCACTTCTTGTATTTTAACCGCTTAGTTGATTGGAGTGGAGGGCGACGACTCCTGCGGGAGGAGTGTGAAGCTTGAGACCCCGCAAGGAGCATAGCGACTGAGGAGGCTCAAGTCACACCCCGCGGAAAGCGTTCGCCCGGAACGGAAATCAACGGATTATCTAGTATATAAATTATTTTAATTGAAAAAACTGTAGACAAACTCTTAATTCTTAGAGTTTGTCTACAGTCTGAAAGCACCTATTTAGGGTGCTTTTTTAGTGATAGAGGAAGTGAATAAGTTAGAATTCAGTTGAGGATAGACTCCTTTGTCAATAGGATAAAGAACTTGCACAGCAATTTCCTGTCATTAATTATAATGATCAAAAATATTCTCTGCCACTCGCCCGAAGCCCCTTAGTAACCAGAAAATAATTCGAAAAGGTAAGAATACCAAGTCAGGAATCCAGTAAAGAACATCAAAAATAAAATCAAAAAATGTATAATTATTACGCTCTTTATTATACTTCCTCATTTTCTGTTTCTTTCTATTCCACCATTCACTCATTTTGATTTCACTTCCATTTACATAAATTTATCTTTATACATACCTTTTTCATGGTCTTTAGTTTAATACGATGTTTCCTCCACAAAGTTTCATTCCTAAGGTCAATTACAAATTAATTTAAATACAGAATTAGTTAATATCCTTTGATCCTTTGGGAATTATTCTTCTAAACTCCTTCCACAAACCACCACTATAAATCTAGTAATAGCAGGTGTAAAATAAACAAGTGTAAATATTACTAAATTTAGGGGTGGGAGTTCAAAAAAGTGAAAAAATTATTAACTATCATAGTCTCGTGCTTTCTCTTATTTAGCATGGTTCCATTAAAAGGAGAGGCAGCTAATCAAACACTTTCAATTGGTCTTGTCAAAAACAACAATGCCAATTTATATAGAATACCGAATTCAAAGTCTACTGTAGTTGAGGTGTTAAATCAGGGTGAGGAGTATCCAATTCTCGCAACTTCATCTAGTAACACTACTAAAACGCTCTATCATAAAGTTGTAAAGAGACATACATTAGCGAAAATTGCAAAACAATATGGAACAACCGTAAGAGCATTACAAAAGGAAAATAAATTAACATCTACTAGAATATTTTCTGGGCAAATTTTGATAATTCCTCAGAAATATTTTATCCATACCGTTCAACCTCAAGAAACATTATGGAAGATTGCCACTAGATTTGGAGTTACTGTGAAGGACCTTAGCGAGATCAATTCTTTAAAATCTGAACGGATTACCATCGGGCAACAGATTAAGATACCGGATTATTTTTGCCAAATTCAAATTCTTGGAGGCAAAAAAGGTTGGATTAGGAAGTCAGAACTTAAAGTGGTTACCCAAAACCAAGTAATAATGGGGTGGACCAGTATTGCCACGGACCCAAATTATGTGATGCAAAATAATCCCGTAAATGTTGTTTCCCCTCGGTGGTATATTCTAAAAAATGGTGGCAAAATGGTAACATCCCATGAAGATTCGCATTTTATTGAAAAAGCTCATAAACAAGGAAAACAGGTTTGGCCATTAATAGGAAATTTATTTGATCATGAATTAACAGACACAGTTTTAAGTGATTCAAAAAAGAGACGAATTTTAGTTTCAACCTTGCGAGATTCCTTAGTACAAACAAAGAGTGATGGTATTAATATTGATTTTGAGAACATTAATCCTAAAAATAAACAAGATTTCGTTCAATTTATAAGAGAGCTGAAAAATGCTTTAGATCCATATGACATTACAGTCTCAGTCGATGTAACTCGCCAAAATGAAGATCCATTTTGGTCAGGAAGCTTAGACCGTAAAGAACTTGGGAAAATAGCAGATTATATTGTAATCATGGGCTATGACGAACATTGGGGAACAAGTCCAAAAGCCGGCTCCGTTTCTTCATTACCTTGGATTCAAGAAGGCCTTCAATTATTAATGCAAGAGGTACCGTCTCATAAAATTCTATTAGGAGTACCTTTTTATACAAGGGAATGGGTAACAGACCTATCTACGAAAAAGGTTAAAAGCCATGATCGAACGATGCACCAAGTCAATCAAATGATTTCATCTAAAGGCCTAAAGAAAGTTTGGGATTCAAAAGCTTCTCAATATTATGTAGAGTATTCAACAGAAACTGAAAAACACCAAGTGTGGATAGAAGACAAAACGTCCATGGGTAAGCGTATAGACCTAGTAAAAGGGTATAAATTAGGTGGAACTGCAGCATGGTATCTCGGCTCAGAAACTCCTGATATTTGGGATGTATTCAAATTTCAAGGATGAGTATAAAGGCAACGACTTCCATTTGACCGGACGTGCAGATTAAGGTATTATACTAATACAAGCTGCGTTGTACGTATTGATAATAAAGTTTTAACCTTTAAGCTGTAATAGGGAGTTTTATATAAGAACTTGAATGACAAGCATCCGTCTATACGACAAGGATGACAAGCAGGACAGTTTTTGCGAACACCCACTTTGAGGAGTGGTGGTTTAAAACTTTCTTACGCATAATACGGCAAGTGCGGCTTTTTTAAATCGACGACATAAACCAGTTTCCATTTGGAAGCTGGTTTTCTTTTTTTATTGGGATGCTCTAAATTCACATACAAAGTTTGGTGGAAGAAATTATAGACACAAAAGAGATTTTACCATGTAAAAACACTTGGATACCCTTCACATCCCCCTGTTTACCTTTCACTTTTGATGAAGATACCTTTCACTTTTGAAAAAATACCCTTCACTTTTTTAAAAAATTGAGATTTTCTCCTTCACTCAAACACGGATACCCTTCACTTTTTGTCTTAACCATTCAAATAGATGGGATACCCTTCACTTTTTGTCTTAACCATTCAAATAGATGGGATACCCTTCACTTTTTGTCTTAACCATTCAAATAGATTGGATACCCTTCACTTTTTGTCTTAACCATTCAAATAGATGGGATACCCTTCATTTTTTGTCTTAACCATTCAAATAGATTGAATACCCTTCACTTTTTGTCCTAACCCTTCAAATCCATTGGAATAGCCTTTACTTTATAGAATCTGAGATAAAGTGCGTGCGGCCAAACAAGCTCCTTTTTAAAAAACTTTTGAAACCCCCAAAGAAGTTCTCCTTTTAATATGAAACCAACCATAATTCCTATTCAGCAGCATACATATGGATTAGGGCAACTTTGAGTTACAGGAGGAGTGGTATGGACGTTTATGTAAGGAGAGGGGATTCGTTTTGGTATTATAGTCAGTTATTCAAGATGAACTATCAGCTTATTGTTGATTCAAATAGTGATACAGATCCGAATCAGTTAATGATAGGGCAGCGAGTTCGAATACCAGGTTATGTTGGAGTTGCGTATCAAATTCAACCGGGTGATTCTTTATGGGGAATTGCTCAAAGTCTTAAGCTATCCTTAGACGCCCTATTACTTGCAAATCGGAATATCAATCCGAATGCCCTACAGGTCGGGCAAACGATTCGAGTACCTTTAAGGATTACTTGGCCAATTGTTAAAGGTAAACAAGAATATACGTATGACATGATGATGAATGACATAAGCAGATTACAGAGGGTATATCCTTTTTTACAGGTTCCTCCGATAGGAAAATCTGTTCTAGGAAGGGAAATACCAGAAGTCCTAATTGGAAAAGGGGACAAAAGGGTTCATTATAACGGTTCGTTCCATGCAAATGAATGGATTACTACACCTGTTATCATGACATTTTTGAATGACTATTTACTTTCCTTGACGAATCAAACCTCAATTCGTGGAATCTCAATGTTTCCTTTTTATCAGCAAACCTCTTTATCCATTGTTCCGATGGTGAATCCGGATGGGGTAGAGTTAGTTTTAAATGGACCTCCACAAACAGAGCCGTGGAGAAGTAAAGTGATTGAGTGGAATAAGGGTAGTAGAGATTTTTCTGGATGGAAAGCAAATATTAGAGGTGTAGACTTGAATGATCAATTTCCTGCTAGATGGGAGCTTGAAGTCGCTAGAAATCCTACCGAACCGGGTCCTAGGGATTATCCTGGTCCAAAGCCATTAAATGAGCCCGAAGCAATCGCGATGGCAGACTTAACAAAAAAACGAGACTTTGCGAGAGTATTGGCATTCCATACACAGGGAGAAGTCATTTATTGGGGCTTTGAAAACCTTGAGCCACCTGAATCAGAAGTCATAGTAAATGAATTTGCTCGAGTCAGTGGATACGAACCAGTAAAGACAATAGAGAGTTACGCTGGATATAAGGACTGGTTTATCCAGGATTGGAGAAGACCTGGATTTACTGTGGAACTTGGATCAGGAGTCAATCCACTTCCTCTTTCACAATTTGATGAAATCTATCAAGAAACGTTAGGGATTTTCTTAGCAGGGTTATATATGTAAAGCGCAGAAAAACTAGCTATTTGAGGGGTAGCTAGTTTTTTTGCGCCATGATAAAATTCCTTTTTTATAGTATGATGAAAAGGAAACTATTCAGAGTATGAAAGTTGGGGATAGGTTTTGGTTACTCTTGGTCCACGTGTAATAAAAACAGGACTTGCTGTTGTTTTGGCATTATACATAAGCAAATGGCTTGGTCTAGAAAATCCAGTGTTTGCGGCTGTGGCTGCTACGCTTACCATCCAGCCATCGATATATCGTTCATGGAAACAAGTCATCGAGCAAGTGCAGGCGAATGCACTTGGTGCCACCATAGCTGTTGCTTCCATTTATTTATTTGGGAATAACCCGATTATCATTGGGCTTGTGATGATTATCGTAATTGTAGTTTGCTTAAAGTTGAAAATGGAGGGAGCGATTTCCCTTACCCTTATTACGGTTTTAGTGATGATGGGGTCACATGCTTATGAAGGAATCATGGCTGCCGCTAATAAATTCGTGATTGTGTTAGTCGGGATGGGTTCGGCATTCCTTGTGAATTTGAGCATATCCCCACCAAATTATCAGAAGAATTATTTGGATAAGCTCGATACGACGTTTAGGAACATGTCGCTATTATTGCGAACAGCGATTTCAAATGAACTTACCGAAAAATCGTTCCAGGAACAATGGGAAGACCTAAAAAAGGATATTAAAAAACTAGAGGATTTATATAATATACTCGATGAAGAACGAAGAAAGTTTTCAAAATTAAAGCCTGTAGATGTTAGGGAGATAGTTGTATTTAAACAAATGCTAAGCACTCTACAGCATGGTTTAAGATTATTAGATATGATTGATAGCCATTTCTTTCGAAGTAAACCAGATAAAGAAGTAGTGGAGTTCTTTGACCAACATTTAGAACAATTGATAAGGGACCATGAAATAATTTTTCTTAAATTTGATGGGAAAATTAAAGAGCATGAACCTCATAATGAAGAACTCTATACACTTGCAAGCAAACAGTTTCTGGAAGAGATTATTGAGGCCAATTTAAATGAGCATAAGCAAAAATTAGGACTCGTCGTAATAGCCTCTGCCTTTTACGAATATTCCTTCCAATTGGAACGATTGAATCAACTAATTGATCAGTATACGAAGCGTAAGAATAAATTAGATATGGAACAATGAGCTACCTTTCTTAGGTAGCTTTTTATTATTAGGTAATATTCACCATAACCAAGAATACATAGGTAACTCTTAAATGGAATATATTTCTATAAATCCTTTTATTAAGGGGAATAGAGATGCCCGATAACAAGAAAGATCATTTAACAATGGAACAAATGGTTGAGGTGATTCAAAAGGGACTCCCAAAAACAAGTTCTCCTAAAGAAATCATTATTGTTGGAGCTGGAATGTCAGGCTTAGTTGCAGCCTCGTTATTAAAGGAATCTGGTCATAAGCTAACGATTCTTGAAGCAAATGATCGTGTGGGGGGGCGTGTTTTTACATCTCGGTCGCCCTTTAGCAAAGGCCAATATTTTAATGCGGGGCCAATGCGAATACCGAATTTACATTACTTGACGATTGAATATATAAAAAAGTTTTCTTTAGCTACAAATGAATTTATTAATAGTACTCCATTGGATATTATCCTTGCTAATGGCATTAAAACACGACAATATCAGTATGAAAAAGATCCTGATTTATTGAATTTCCCTGTTAAACCGGATGAAAAAGGGAAAACGGCAGAGCATCTATTACTATCTGTTGTA
>NZ_QBBX01000010.1:63493-65513 GCF_003073175.1 Peribacillus acanthi | reverse complement strand
AGCCACTCATTAATTTTATTGAAAGAGATCCTAAGAGAAATTGGCCTATTATAGAAGAGCAATATAAATTATATTCCTTAGGCAACTATTTGTACCAGTATTATTCTAACGGCGCAATCGATAAAATCGGAGTTCTACTAGATTTGGAAGCCTTTATGGGTATGTCCTTCTTAGAAGTTTTAAGAGAGTTAATGGTTTTTATATCAGTTAAAAAATATTATGAAATAACTGGTGGAATGGATTTATTGCCAAAATCATTTATGCCACAATTAAAAGATAATATATTATTAAATCAAAAAATGATAAAAATATCACAAACATCAAACGAAATTACCATTGGTTCAATGCATCTTAAATCCAATGAAAAATCATTTATTACAGCAGATTTGGCCATTATAACTATCCCTTTTTCATTATTGCGTTTTGTACAAATAGAACCCTACCATGCGTTATCTTACTATAAACGGAAAGCGATTCGAGAATTAAATTATATGGCTTCTACGAAAATTGGCATCGAATTTAAAAGTAGATTTTGGGAAAAAGCGGATCAACGTGGTGGTAAAAACATTACAGATTTACCAATTCGTTTTTCTTTTTTCCCAAGCACTGGAATAGGAACAAATAGTCCTGCTGTTATTGTAGCAAGTTACACTTGGGCGGATGAAGCATTAACTTGGGACGTTCTTCCTGAGAAGGAACGTATTCAGTTCGCATTGTCTAATTTAGCAGAAATATATGGTGACCAGGTGTATCAGGAATTCGTAGTGGGGCGATCCTTTAGCTGGAGCCAGAACCCATTTGCTGGAGGAGCTTTTCCTATATTTGAACCTGGGCAGGAAAGGGAGCTTTATCCATATATCCCGACACCTGAGGGAAGAGTGCATTTCGCTGGTGAGCATACGTCCCTGACCCATGGGTGGATTCAAGGGGCTATAGAATCAGGAATACGAGTGGCAAATGAAGTAAATAACAGGTTTGAATAGGGAATGTTTAATCATTTAGTTCGAGAAGAAGGAAAAAGTCATCAAAACGTAGAATCAATGAAAAATACTATGCAGAATACTAGATTACTTTTGATGGATTTTTTATTACGTAAAACAAATATCAAATATCTTGTTGAGAATGCTTGGAGACTGGATTTTTCCGAAAAAATTATTAAAGAAATCCTTATATAACAAAAAGTAGTGAAGAACCTCACTACTTTTTTTGTTATATAACCACATGTAGCTATGTTTTTCATTCCAATCATTCTTTCTAAACTATGGTAATCATTTAAGAGAAAGGCAACTCAGCAAGGGTAGCTTATAACTTGTGAAGGAGCAAGGATTGCTTTACTATGTAGCTACAATGTTAATAGAAAAAGAGGTAATGACATGAAAGCATTAGTGTTTGATCAATTCGGAGGACCCGAAGTCCTTTATTATACGGATATTTCTGAACCAACAATTAAGCATGACGAGGTTCTAGTTAGAATGAAAGCGATCGGACTAAATTTTGCCGATGTATATAGAAGAAAAGGAAATTATCATCTGGCAGGTGAACCACCATACCTATTGGGATATGAAGGGGCAGGTGTAGTAGAAAAAGTTGGTTCAAAAGTCACTAACATTAAAGTGGGTGATCGAATCGGATTTGCAGATGTTCCTTTTGCAAATGCTGAATTTGTTGCAGTCCCAATTGAGAAGGCAATTCCTATTCCTGAAGAGATTTCCTTTGAAATTGCATCCTCTATCTTTCTCCAAGGATTGACTGCTCACTATTTAACAAAAGATAGTTATAGCATCAAGGATGGAGATTGGGTCCTTGTTCATGCAGCCGCAGGAGGAGTGGGTCAACTTCTCGTTCAGATTGTCAAGCTTTTAGGTGGAAAAGTGATTGGACTTACTTCATCAAAGGAAAAGGCAAGTATCGCTACCTCAGTAGGAGCGGACCATGTTTTCTTGTACAGCGAAACATGGGTAGAAAAAGTGCAAGAAGTGACGAATGGAAGAGGTGTGGATGTGGTCTATGAGTCAGTAGG
>NZ_QBBX01000010.1:54334-63483 GCF_003073175.1 Peribacillus acanthi | reverse complement strand
TCAACCTTGACTGATAGCTTTGAGGCAACACGCACTGGCGGAACTGTCGTATTTTATGGGATGGCAGGGGGAGATCCAGCTCCAGTCGACCCAAGAATGCTTATGGATACTTCAAAAACCTTAACCGGCGGAGACCTATGGAATGTCCTTACTTCATTTGAAGAAAGAGAAGTTAGATCAAAGCAATTGTTTAATTGGATAATTAACGAAAGAATCAAAATCGATAAACCGACAACTTTTTCATTAGAGAATGGAGCTGAGGCACATAGGCTTTTGGAGAGTAGGAAAAGTACAGGGAAAATTTTATTAATACCATAAATTCTTAATTGAGGCATCGTATTATAGGTGCCTTTATTTTATTTTCTCCGTGGGAAATTTTATCAAAGCAATTATTAGGAATAACATACTAATTGCCCATAACACTCCTGCAGTACCTAGTCGGAGGGATATTTCTTCAGAAGCCATGGAATGTTTAATATCCAATCTAAGTGCACTTAGTGAATGGCTGATTGCCCAACTTAAAAAGCCTAAATGAGCTAGAACTAATCCATACGAAGTTCTATTGGGTTTACGATTTTTGGATAGAAATAAAAGAACTACTATAAAAACAGTAATACCCATGACAATTGAAAATCCACCTATTAACAAACTCATTGTTTCTTGCTCCATTGGCATAGATTCTTCACTCCTGGATATGAATGGATATATTTTAACATATTATTCCATCTTAAAGAACCCATTAACATATTCTGTTTCTATTAATGAAGATTTTGCTTAATTTGATGGACTAATTCAGTGACAATTTTTATCCATTTCATAAATAATGCAAATATGCTATAGTGTTCAAGGTAAAACTAAAAGTAGAAATTCTGTACTGATTTGTGCAGGAGAGGTTCGTGAACTCCCTCTATAAAAAACTATTGAAGGAACGATATCTTCTTTAGGTATGGTTTTTTTCTGTTTTCTTTTGGTAAATAGGGAAAGTTCAAGGCTTCTCTTTCTTAATAGAAGGGAAGAAATGAAATGAAAAATGAAAAGGCAGTTGTCGTTTTTAGCGGTGGTCAAGATAGTACTACTTGTCTATTTTGGGCAATGAAGGAATTTAAAGAGGTCATCGCCGTAACGTTTGATTACGGTCAAAGACACAAGGAAGAAATAGAGTGTGCAAAAGCAATCACAAATGATTTGAATATAAAGCATCATATTTTAGACATGTCCCTGTTGAATCAATTAGCTCCTAACGCATTGACAAGGGATATTGAAATAGAAGAATCTGAAGGTAGTGTACCAAACACATTTGTTGATGGTCGTAACTTACTTTTCCTATCCTTCGCTGGAGTTTTGGCAAAGCAAGTAGCAGCGAAGCACATCGTCACAGGTGTATGTGAAACGGACTTCAGTGGATACCCAGATTGTAGAGATGTATTCATTAAATCACTGAATGTAACACTTAATCTTTCAATGGCCTATGATTTTGTCATTGATACTCCACTAATGTGGTTAAACAAGGCCCAGACATGGGAACTGGCTGATCAATTAGGAGCTTTCGAATACGTTCGTGAAAAAACGTTGACTTGCTATAACGGAATCATAGGTGATGGGTGTGGCGAATGCCCAGCATGTAAGCTTCGTAAGAGAGGTCTAGACGAATATTTGGCAGAAAAAGAGGGTGTAACGGAATGATTCAACAAATCTATCCAGTTGTTTCACATTCTTTTCAATATGAACTGAACAAGGATTTTCATTTTGCAGCAGCACATTATGTGCCTCATGAAGCGGCAGGAAAATGCCAGCAAACTCACGGACACACATACTTTGCGAATGTAACGATAGCAGGAGATAATCTGGATGCTTCAGGTTTCCTTGTGAACTTTAAAGATGTTAAAACATTACTGCATGATAAATTTGATCATACGGTAATGAACGACCATCATGATGTATTCGATGATACAAATTCAAATGATTTTCCTACAACGGAAGTCACGGCTAGAAAAATGTATGAGATCATTCAAGCTCATTTAGACCAGCTTCCAAATCAACCAAAATGCCTGCAAATCTTTTTACGTGAAACACCTACGAGCTACGTAATATTCCGTCCGAAAGCTAACATACAGTCATGAAGAAGTTTCCCGTTTTAGAAATTTTCGGACCCACTGTACAAGGTGAAGGAATGGTCGTCGGTCAGAAAACGATGTTTGTCCGGACAGCTGGCTGTGATTATTCTTGCTCGTGGTGTGATTCAGCCTTTACATGGGACGGAAGTGGAAAAAACGATATTAAACAAATGACTGCTGAGCAGATATGGGAAGAACTCAAAAGCATTGGTGGCAACACATTTGGTCATGTTACGATTTCAGGTGGTAATCCTGCACTTTTAAGTAATCTTAGTGAATTGATTGATTTACTTCATGAACAAGGTATACAAGTTGCGATTGAAACACAAGGAAGCCGTTGGCAGGATTGGTTGCTAGATATAGATGATTTGACGATTTCACCAAAACCACCAAGCTCTAGTATGAAAACTGATTTTGAAAAGCTGGATGAAATTTTTGAAAAGTTACAGATAGCTGATCGAACAAAGAATGTGAGCTTAAAGGTTGTAGTTTTTGATGACAGAGATTTCGAGTATGCAAAAGAGGTTCATCAGCGCTATCCTAACATTCCATTTTTTGTGCAAGTAGGCAACGAGGACCTTCTAGAGGAGGATTCCACAAAGTTGATGCTACAGTTAATTAAAAAGTATGAATGGCTCATCGACAAAACGATGGCAAGTGAAGAACTAGTAAATGTTAGAGTATTACCTCAACTCCATACCTTTGTATGGGGTAACAAACGAGGAGTTTAAGGAGAGATAAACATGGCAGGACGTAAAAATGACGAATTACAGGATATCACATTACTTGGAAACCAAGGTGTGAACTATTTATTTGAATACTCACCAAAAATCTTAGAAACATTTGATAACAAACATCCAGACAGAGATTACTTTGTAAAATTCAACTGTCCAGAGTTTACAAGTCTTTGCCCTATTACAGGTCAACCAGACTTTGCAACAATCTATATCAGCTACATTCCTGATATTAAAATGGTAGAAAGTAAATCTTTGAAACTATATCTTTTCAGCTTCCGTAATCACGGAGATTTTCATGAAGACTGCATGAACATCATCATGAAAGATTTAATCAAATTGATGGACCCACGCTACATTGAGGTTTGGGGCAAATTCACTCCACGTGGCGGAATCTCCATTGATCCTTACACAAACTACGGTAAGCCAGGAACGAAATTCGAACAAATGGCTGAATACAGAATGATGAACCATGACCTGTATCCGGAGAAAATTGATAATAGATAAAAAATACCCAAAGGTGAGTTTCAAACTTATCTTTGGGTATTATTCATGAATGGTTAAAGGACTTCTTCAAATGTGGAGAAGTTTTTTTGTTGGATGAAAATGGAACTTTTTGATTGTTAGTACGTATTACAGATAATTGATTTGAAAAAGGGGGAAATGAATTGTCTAGTAATGAAAAGTCTACTTCGATTATTGCCTGGAGTTCATTATTGCTTAGTTTAGCGGTAAATATACTAATAGCACCTTTGAGTTATTATATTGGTACATTTGAAACCAATCCTCCAACCGATACAACATCTGCTTTCCTTATAAGATTCTTCTTCATACAAGGCTTACCGTTAATATGGTTGATTTTTAGCATTTACTATTTTGCGAAAAGAAAGAACAAAACGATAAGTGTAAGTTGAAATACGAGGTAAGCAGCGCAACTCACAAAAGAGGAAGTGCTGCTTTTTTAGTGGAGAAATAAGATGGTTCACTAAAAGAAGAAGTTTATCCAAATTTTTCCCCATACCAAAGCTCAAACGCAGTAACTTTCGGTAAATTTCAATTTTCACCACTCTAATGATCTCTAGTCCATTAAAAAAGTATATACAATTTATTTACTAGCATATCGCCATATCTTTTAAATCTCTAATTCAAGAAATATCCTTTGATTTGCCTGACACCAAAAACCGTTCTCCTTTTTCATAGGTATTCAACAGCCACTTGAAAATCCCAAGTTGAGGCACTACTCGAAATGCAATATACGCAGAGATAATCCCAATCACTGCACCTACGAATACGTCGGCTGGATAATGAACACCGACTCCAATTCGAGAAAGTCCTACACAGAGAGCCAACATAACAAACAACGACCCCAATTTTTTTCTAAAGAACAGAATCGAAAAACAAATGGAGAAAAATAAAATAGTATGATCGCTAGGAAACGAATTATTGACACCTTTTTCTACCAGTTGGTTGACATCAGCTAATTCAGCAAATGGTTGGAAATTGCTGTGAAAGAGTCCAGCTATTTTTCCGAAGATTTCTGCCACAATAAATGAAGCCCCAGCACTCATGACCATCATCCGATTATGCTGCTGACCACTAATCCAAAATACGAGAAGTGCCAAAGCTAATAAGTAAACTGTATATTCAGCTGTCACTAAAAACAGTGGATTAAAGATGTCAAATTCTTTTCCTAAATCATTGATTGCTCGGAAATATTGAATATTAATCTCTTCCAAAACAAACAAGCCTCCTTATAAATCTAATAAGGAGATTTTACTATGTCTTCCAATATTCATTTATCGAGAAAACTTACATGAAAATTACATTTTTGTAATGTGCAAGGAATGAAAATGTAAATGTCGAATAATTATATGTTCTTTAAATAACAAAACTGGAGTGGATTATACTATGATATATACGGTATCTTTACAAGGAATTAAATCTTGTCAATTAAAAGGATTTTTTGTTGGATGGCCCAATCCACCTCAGCCCAAGACGCATTTAAAATTATTAAAAAGTAGCCATAGGGTTGTATTAGCTCTGGACGAAACTACAAACCAAGTAGTAGGTTTTATTACCGCAATAAGTGATGGAGTTTTGTCAGCCTATATTCCTTTACTTGAGGTACTGCCAGAATACCAAAACCAAGGAGTTGGAGCACAATTAGTAAAAATAATGCTTCAAGAACTAAATGATATATATATGATTGATTTACTGTGTGATGAGCATTTGCAATCTTATTACGCAAAACTTGGGATGATGAAATCTCATGGCATGCTAATACGGAACTTTGCCAAGCAATCCGGAAATTAATTGGAATTCGAGATGAATTGTGATAATATTAACATTTACAGAAGAAGAGGAAGTGGAATATAGTGATTAAAATTGAAATCCCTACACCGGATGTTACTATTACAGAGCGTAAGCAATCAAAGCATGATGAATTTGAAATTCCATCAATTTATGGTTTTATTGATTTTCATCAGATTCCACGTGATAAAGGCGGCATATTCATGTTCTTTAACATAAATGATGAGCTTTTATTCGTAGGTAAGGCTAGAAAATTAAGACAAAGAATTAAAAAGCATTTTGAGGATAATGTTTCTCCAATCAGAAATCACAGAGACGAAGTATATAAAATCGAAGTTTGTGTAGTTGAAGATCCAACAGAACGTGAGATTTACGAAACATTCATTATTAATGAACTTCAGTCGAAATATAATGTAGACAAAGTATTCTATAAATAAAAAGGATAAAGCTTGTGGACAATTTTATGTCTGCAAGCTTTATTGTTTGTGTGTAAGTGGAGGGGGGACGACAACATGACTTTAGATCAACGTAAAAAAATGACGATTTTAATGATTAATATGTTTATTGCAATAGGAAGCTTTGGAATTATCATTCCAATCCTGCCAGCTTATTTAAAGTCTATTAATCAAGGTGGTACAGCTGCTGGTTTAATGATCGCTATTTTTGCTGGAGCTCAGCTTGTTTTTTCTCCAATTGCGGGAAAATGGGCAGATCAATACGGCAGAAGATTAATGATTATCTATGGATTGACGGGTTTGACGATTTCAATGTTTATTTTCTGGGGTTCCAATTCAATCATGATTCTATATTTATCCCGAGTAGTCGGTGGGATTGGCGCAGCCTTACTCATTCCTGCTATTTTCGCTTATGTGTCAGATATCACTACACTTCAACAAAGAGCGAAAGGAAATAGTTTTATTTCTGCAGCGATGTCACTTGGAATTGTAATTGGACCAGGGATAGGCGGATTTTTGGCGGATTTCGGTTTAAAAACACCATTGTTAATATCCGCAATTGTCTCTCTTATCTCTGTGATTTTTTCCGTTGTGGTACTTAAAGAAAGCAGAGTGGTACAAGATACTGGTCTGAAACATGCACCAACGGTTGATGAATCGATGTGGAAAAAAATCACACTATCAGTGAAAATGCCATTCTTCATTCCATTGGTCATCACTCTTGTTATGAGCTTTGGACTGATGTCGTATGAATCGGTACTTGGATTATTTGTGGATGATCAATTCGGTGCGACCCCACAGCAAATTGCATTTATGGTCACTGCTACTGGAATTGTTAGTGTAATTGTACAATTATTTGTTGTGGATAAGGTTGTCAATCGTTTAGGGGAAGTAGCAGTTTTAAACTTATTTTTAGCTGTTGCTGCATTTGGGTTCTTACTATCAATATTTGCAACTAGTTATGAATTGTTTTTTGGAATTTCTTTATTAATTTTCCTTGCGACATCCATATTGCGTCCAGTAATCAATACACTAATTTCCAAACTTGCTGGTAATGAACAAGGCTTTGCAATGGGAATGAATAATGCCTATATGAGTATTGGGAATGTGTTGGGACCAACATTTGCAGGATTATTATACGACGTTCAAATCACTTTGCCGTTTGTACTCGGTCTAGTTATTTTAGCCATAACGTTATTTATCACTGTTGTTTGGCAAAAACAAGCATTAAAACAAAGAACGTACAATAATCCAGAACGAGTATAAGTAATGAAGCGCCCGTGATTTCCATTTGGAGACGCGGGTGTTTTTATAGGTAGTTGTAAATTTATTGTTTCTGTAAGTAATTTATATTTAACTATCTGAGTTGATTGGGAGACCCCACAGGCGGATAACGCGAAAGGAGGCTCCCATCCCTCCCCGCGGAAAGCAAATGCCTCTCGTTTCAATCAACGGGCAAATTTTCTAGACAAATTATTTTCCTACAAAAATTATTTATTTACAGAAATTAATGAAAATAGTAAAATTAGCGATGGACAACTAAATTGGAAAAAACGGGTATGATAGAGTTATATCATTTAAAAGGGAAGTTGGTGAAAATCCAACGCGGTCCCGCCACTGTAATATGGGAGTGACCTATAAATCCACTGATGCAAATCGGGAAGGTGTAGGAAGCGATGATCATAAGCCAGGAGACCTGCCTGTTTTTAAAGCACCAGTAACCCTACGAGGATAGGTTTGGTGTTAGAGAACGGTATAATTTATAATCTTTTGATTATGCTTTTATACCATACATACACCCGTTTTCTAACATCTCCTTATTTCTAAGGAGATGTTTTTTGTTTTTTCCTTTTAGTAGCTCCACATCATAATGTTGGAGGGTTTATCATGAAAAAGTTTTCTAGTTTGTGGATGCTTCTTGTCCTTGTAGCAAGCCTTTTGTTAGCTGCATGTGGCAATGAAACAGAGCCGAAGAAAGTTGAAAAAGAAACATCTAAGATTGAAGAAAAAGCAGAGTTTCCGGTAACTTTGACAGACGCAGTGGGGAAAGAGGTAACACTTGAAACTAAGCCTGAAAAAATTGTTTCATTAATTCCTAGTAATACAGAAATACTATTTGCGTTAAATTTAGATAAAGCAGTAGTTGGAGTTTCAGATTTTGATAACTATCCAGAAGCAGCTACAAAAAAAGAAAAAATTGGAGGAATGGAATTTAATGTAGAGAAAATCATTTCTCTTGCTCCAGATGTCGTTTTTGCACATGCTTCAGGGGCACACAATTCCGAAGCTGGCCTAGAGCAGATCCGACAAGCTGGGATTCCAGTGTTTGTAGTAGAAGATGCACAGTCCTTTGATACAGTTTACAATTCCATTGAGACGATTGGGAAATTAACGGATAAAAAGGCAGAAGCAGAAAAATTAGTTAAAGATATGCAAGTAAAGCTAGCAGATATTAAAGAGAAGGTAGCTACTGTATCTGAACAAAAAAGTGTTGTAGTTGAAGTTTCACCAGCACCAGAAATTTATACAACAGGTAAAAATACATTTATGAATGAAATCTTGACATCCATCAATGTGAAGAATGCTGCCGGGGACCAAGAGGGATGGATTCAATTAACCGAAGAAGCTTATATCCAAATGAATCCACAAGTGATTATTACTACCTATGGAAACTATGTAGAAAACCCAGTCAATCAAGTTCTGGGACGTAAAGGATGGGATGACATTACTGCAATCAAGGATAAAGCTGTATATGATGTCGATGCCGATCGTGTAACAAGACCAGGACCAAGATTAATTGAAGGAGTAGAGGAACTTGCCTCAGCCATCTATCCAGACGTTTTCAAAAAATAAACAAAAATGGGCTTACCCTATTTCCATGGCATTTTTATTAATGGCAATGGGACTAGGCATCGGTGTCGGAACTTTTTCGATTTCGATAAAAGACATTTTATCCATTATGGGAGCGGCGTGGTTTTCCATGCCGATTCCTGACCATGTATCTCCCTCAATGGTGAACATTGTGATGGACATAAGGTTACCCAGGGTTATCCTAGCCGGATTAGTAGGAGCAGCACTTGCCATTTCAGGTGCTGCTTTTCAAGGTTTATTGCAAAATCCACTAGCTGATCCTTATACCCTTGGTATTTCGTCAGGGGCATCATTAGGAGCAGTTTGTGTTTTGTTTTTTGGGATTCAAATTCCTTTTCTAGGCATGCTAACACTTCCTGCAGTCAGTATCCTGTTTGGTCTTATTACGATTTTGTTAGTATTAATTTTCGCTAGAATGATTGAGAAATCCATGAAAATCGAAACCATCATTCTAACCGGCATCATTGTCAGTTCATTTCTAGGGTCTTTTATTTCGCTTATGATTGCTTTGACTGGTGAAGAATTGAGACATATCATCCAATGGCTACTTGGCAGTGTGTCCATGCGAGGATGGGAGTTTGTAGGAATCATTGCTCCGTTTTTTATCGTGGGATGCCTTCTTATGCTTTTTAACACAAAGGAATTGAATGCATTATCCTTTGGTG
>NZ_QBBX01000010.1:22588-54324 GCF_003073175.1 Peribacillus acanthi | reverse complement strand
GGAAAAGGCACAATATTTAGGTGTGAATGTTAAGCATAGGAAATTCTTCATCTTAATTTCAGCATCGATTTTGACTGGAGCTGCAGTTTCAGTATCAGGGACAATTGGTTTTGTAGGACTCCTCATTCCTCACATGGTAAGAATGATTTGGGGAACGAACCATCAGCTTTTATTGCCAATATCATCGATCATTGGAGCGGCCTATTTAATATTGGCTGATCTTATATCAAGAACCATTATTTCACCAACAGAATTGCCAATTGGAATCATTACTTCATTAATTGGGGCACCAGTTTTCGGTTTCATCCTACTTAGAAGAAAAAAGGTAAGGAGAGGGTAGATTTGTTACAAGCTCAAAATATTTCTGGTGGGTATCACAAACATGACGTCGTTCAAAATCTATCCTTCTCCGTTCAACATGGGGAGTTTTTTGGAATTCTTGGCCCTAATGGAAGCGGGAAGTCAACGCTAGCTAAATTAGTAAGTGGTGTTTTACCGTTAACAGCAGGTTCGGTTCTACTCGATGGTAAGCCATTAACCTCTTTTTCTGCAAAAGAGCTTGGTAGGAAGCTAGCCGTACTTCCGCAAACGATGCATACCTATTTTGATTATACAGTAGAAGAAGTTGTTTCCATTGGTAGATATCCTTTTCAAAAAGGTTTATTTAACCATCTTTCTGGAAAAGACCAAGAAGTCATCAAGAGAGTCATGGAACAAACGGACACTGTCTCCTTTAGAAATAAGCAATTAGGAGAACTAAGCGGAGGGGAACGTCAGAGAGTATTTTTAGCTCAAGCTCTTGTACAAGAACCTCAACTGTTGCTATTAGACGAACCGACTAACCACCTTGATATTTCCCATCAGAAAAGCTTGCTTGATTTCCTTAAGTCTTACACTCTATCTAATGATTTGACAGTATTATCGATTTTTCATGATATTAATTTGGCTAGTCTTTATTGTGATCGCATCTTGTTAATGGATAAACATGGAGTTGTTTCGGTGGGTGCTCCTATTGATGTATTAGAACAATCTAGCATCAATGATGTATACAATACCGAAGTCATTAAGCAACAGCATCCAACAATTGCCAAGCCTCAAATTTCTGTTCAACCTTCAATCGAATCTGAACCGAATGGTCTATATGATTTGAAAGAGAGCTTAGACATTACAGATAAAAGGATCTTGATTCAGTCAGGGGAACCTTACAAAACATTATCTTCAAGCCTAGTAGGCGGGGGGTTTGGTTGGAACAGAACATTCATTAATCTCCATGTTCCGAAAGATTATAACTGTCAAGAACCCAAACTGGATATGGAAAAATTCATTGTAAATGAAGGTCACTCCCTCAATGAAACGATAGGTATGATGACAGCTGTCCAATTAGAAGATGCTGCTGTGATTGAAATGAATGAAGAACAACATTCAGTTTTTATCGTGGTAACGGCTGGAACTGGAAATGCTGTGGATGTGAGCGCAAGGGTGAAAACTCATCCGGTCACTGCAGGCACAATCAATATTTGGATCTTTGTCGAAGGCAATCTTTCAGAAGAAGCCTTCCTTCAAGGAATGATGACGGCTACGGAAGCTAAAGTGAAGGCTCTGTTTGATGAAGGCATTAAAGACCCAATTTCTAATACACCAGCAACAGGCACTTCTACAGACAGTATCCTTTTGGCTGCATCACAGAAGGGGACCTTTTTTCCATATGGAGGATCCGTTACGCCGATAGGTCA
Source organism: Peribacillus acanthi (assembly GCF_003073175.1). Taxonomy (GTDB): domain Bacteria; phylum Bacillota; class Bacilli; order Bacillales; family DSM-1321; genus Bacillus_BN; species Bacillus_BN acanthi. The sequence continues at coordinate 52,591 of NZ_QBBX01000010.1, read as the reverse complement.
AAGTATCGGAACGGGTGTGTACCAAAGTATAAGAAAAGCCATTCAATCCTACAAAAAAAGGCGAAACATTCATGATTGAACATTGTATAGCGATAAGTATTGCTCTCCTTTTAGATTGGATTGTCGGTGACCCAAGGTGGATGCCACATCCAGTCGTAGGAATGGGTAAATTGATTTCTCTTTGCGATAAACAACTAAATCAAGGAAAACATCAAAAAAGAAACGGAATTTTGATGATAGTCGCACTCATCCTATTTTGCTTTTTAGTAACCCTGTTCTTGGTGAAAAGCTTTTATGCTATCCATCCAATCCTTGGAGTTACCGTGGAGTCATTGCTCATTTTTACCACCATTGCTCAAAGAAGTCTTAGGGATGCTGCAATGGAAATATATATACCGTTATCTAGTGGTGACTTAGAACAGGCCCGTTACAAGCTATCGATGATAGTCGGCCGAGACACAGACAATCTTCCTGAGTCTGAAATTGTAAGAGGGACTGTTGAAACCATTTCCGAAAATACGAGTGATGCCATCACAGCCCCTTTGTTTTGGACACTTATTGGTGGGGCACCATTTGCAATCGTTTATCGTCTTGTTAATACATGTGATGCAATGGTAGGCTATCGAAACGCAAAATACGAAAAGTTTGGCTGGGCTTCAGCAAGGCTAGATGATTATCTGAACTGGATTCCAAGTAGAATTTCTGGTTGGCTAATGATGATTGTCAATGAGCCTAGTTATGAAATTAGCAAAAAAAAATGCTATTTTGCTATTTTTAAGAGATTCTAGAAATCATCCAAGCCCTAACAGTGGGTGGTTGGAATCTGCTGCGGCAGCCCTCTTAGGAATTCAGGTAGGGGGAATCAACCGTTATAAAGGAATACCATCCATTCGTCCCAAAATAGGGATTCCTATCAAATTACTTGAAAAGAATCATATTAAAGACATGAATGACATCATGCATCGTACGGTTTTGGCATTTTTTATTTTCCTATGGCTAGGGGGAATTTGTATTGACTTTACCATCTCATGGATCCAATCCTTCTAGATTATTCCTGTCTCTAGGATTACCTCAACCAGAACACATCATTGATTTTAGTGTGAATCTTAATCCTATTGGGCCTCCTAATTTATCCCCTCATTCATGGGGAGAGATCCAGAAGCACATAATCGATTATCCAGATCCAGAATGTTATGAGCTAAGGAGAATTATATCTAATCAAGAGAACTTGTCAGTATCCAATGTTTTAGTAGGAAATGGAGCAGCAGAACTCATACATCTTATCATACAATCGCTACTCAGAGAAAAGGACGTTCTCGTCGTGGAACCAACCTTCTCCGAATATAAAAAAGTAAGTTTACTACATAGTTGCCAAGTTCACTCTTATGTTTTAAGAGAAGATGATGGCTGGAATATCAACAGGGATGAACTCGTCCTTCGATTGAAAGGAAAGGCTGCCTTGTTTTTATGTAATCCAAATAATCCAACGGGAGTAGCATACAATAGAGATTTGTTATATTCATTGGCGAAAGAAGCAAAAAAAGAAGGAGTGCTTTTTATAATCGATGAAGCTTTCTTTGATTTTTCCATACATACAGCATCTATGTCTCAATTTATAATGGATTTCCCTAACTTGCTCATTTTACGGTCGATGACCAAAATGTACAGCATGGCTGGGGTTCGTTTAGGCTATCTGCTCGGTGATGAGAAATTAATTGGGAAAATTAATGAGCACCAGGTTACTTGGAGTGTAAACAGTATAGCTCAGAATCTTGGAATCCACTTTTTACAGGATGGACACCATGTACTGAATACCAAAAGATTCATTGCAAAGGAATGGAAGAGGGTATCCCAAACAATAGAGGATCTTCGTTTTATCACATCGAAAAGCTGCGTCAATTTTTACTTGCTAAGAGAAAATCAGAAACAGGATCTTCAAGACCTAATCCATTTTCTACTAAAGCATGGGATTGTTCCACGTCATACGTATAATTTTACTAGTTTAAAGGGGGAATATATTAGACTTGCTATCAAAACGGAGCAAGAGAACGATGAATTACTTTCTGTTTTACAGAAGTGGAGGGCACAATGTTAATTTTCATATCTGGAGGAGTCCGGAGCGGCAAAAGCACATACGCTGAAAATTTATTAACAAGTAGTCTACCAAATGGTGATAACCCCCATTATATTGCAACATCCATCAATACGGACGGCGAAATGGCATCAAGAATCAATAAACATCAACAGGATAGAGAACATTCTGGTTATCAATGGATAACATGGGAAAAATCGAGAGACATCCACGAGTTAACTGATCACATCCCTGGAAAATCGTATGTGCTCCTAGACTGTATGACAACATGGTTGAACAATGAATTATTCGGTGAAGTGTTTGACGGTAGTGATGATTGGATGAAGAAGAGTTTTCAAAAGGAAAAAATGGATCATATCCTTTATGGGATAACGAGTTTAAAACAGCATTGTTCCAAAGTAATAGTTGTGTCAAACGAGGTATCTTATGAGCCTCTTATCGATGAAGGTCCTGTTTTTCAGTATGTAAAGGTTATGGGGAAGCTGCATCAAGAGATTGTAGGATTATCTGATCAAGCCTATTTAATCGAGCAAGGGCTACCCATTTTAATGAAAGGAATGGTCCTTAAATGAAGGGTGTAATGTTGCAGGGAACTTCTTCCGATGTCGGCAAAAGCTTGATTACGACTGCATTATGTAGGATTTTTCAGGAATGGGGTTATAAAACGGCACCATTTAAATCTCAAAACATGTCCAATAACTCCTATGTGACAATGGATGGGAAGGAGATAGGAAGAGCTCAGGGTGTCCAAGCTGAAGCAGCAGGAGTTGAAGCCACCGTGTTCATGAATCCCATTCTCTTAAAACCGAAAAGTGACCAGCAATCCGATATCATCTTTTTTGGTGAAAGTGTCGACCATGCGGATGGAAGGGAATACCGTGACAATTATTATGAAAAAGGGTTAGAAGCAATTGAAAAAAGCTTAGCCTATCTCAATCAACATTTTGACATAGTCATAATGGAAGGTGCGGGAAGCCCCGTAGAAATCAATTTGAAATCCAAGGAACTCGTCAATATGAAGGTGGCTGAGCTGGCAGATGTGCCTGTCATTTTAATTGCTGACATTGACCGAGGTGGCGTGTTTGCTAGCATAGTAGGAACACTTCAATTACTTTCAGAAGATGAACGAAAAAGAGTAAAGGGGATTATCATCAACAAATTTCGTGGAGACATTTCTCTGTTTGAGGATGGAATCCAATGGATTGAAGAACAAACTGGTGTAAAAGTAGTAGGGGTCCTGCCATACTTACAAAACCATGGCATTGAAAGCGAAGATTCCCTATCTCTTCAAACCGTCTTTCAACAGAATGATTCGAAGCCACTTGAGATAGGAATCGTTCGACTGCCATATGTTTCAAACTACACCGATATGGAGCCTTTTTTAGAGGAAGATGATGTCCGTATTCGATGGATAAGCTCTCCTGCAGAGTTTGGAAATCCAGATGCAATCATCCTACCAGGAACGAGAAGCACAATCCAAGACTTACAGCATCTTCAAGGGATAGGTTTGGATCGAATGATTAGTGAGTATGCATCTTCAGGTGGAACAATCGTCGGCATTTGTGATGGTTATCAAATGTTAGGTGAAGCATTGGTGGATGTCAGTGGACTTGATACGGGAAAGCCTACATACTCTATTAAAGGATTAGGGCATTTACCCATCACAACAGAATTTCATGTTAAGAAAAAAACAATTCGTTCTACTGGTACGTTACACCCTGATTCAGGATTTGCGCCAATCCCAGTCGAAGGGTATGAAATCCATGTGGGAGTTACACAAGTACCTGAAAATGTAACTCCTTTAATCCTTCAAGCCAGTGGAACTGAAGGAATAAGCTTGAATAACGGTTCGATCATTGGAACGTATTTTCATCATATTTTCCATAATGATGTTTTTCGGAATGAGTGGCTGAACCGAATTCGTATAAAAAAAGGGTTATCACCTAAAGCAGTTGTTCCTTTAGCCAATTATAGAATGGAAAAGTATAAGGAACTTGCTACACATGTTAGCGAGAATCTCGATATGAATTATATTAGGAAGCTGGTATTAGGAGAGTCGATGGAATGAAAGTAATCTCGGATGGATTTATCCTATGCCTTCAATTTTTCACGAGTGTACCCATTAACAAGAATATTTCTATGGAAAAAGAACGCTTGAAAACTAGCTTGCTATTCTTGCCATTTGTGGGACTACTGATTGGAATCATTGCTTCTACATCGATTTATTTTTTACAAGAGTGGAGCCCCTTTTCCGTTTTGGCCATTGCCTTTATGGTATTTATATATTTTATATTCATAACAGGTGGTATTCATTTAGATGGATGGGCGGACTGTAGTGACGCCTATTTTTCCTTTCGTGACAAAGCTAGAAGATTAGAAATCATGAAGGATCCCCATGTTGGGACGTTTGCGGTTTTATCTTTAATTGTTATGTTGGCCGCTCGATTTCTATTTATCTATGAAACGATTTCTTTAATGAGCTTACATTCCTATTTTTTCATTGCAATCATCCCGTTTTTATCTAGATCCATGATGTTACTATTACTCATTAATGGTCCAGGGTTAGCAAAACAAGAAGGACTGGCAGCATTGTTTTCTCAGTCTATCAAAGGAAAGCATGTTTGGGTGCTCGTACTATATAGTATGGTGGTATTAGGTGGCGGTTTCGTCTGGATTGGAGTGTACATGGTCCAAACTATTGTTTATGGATTAATCGCTATTTTTCTATTCTACTTATGTGCGAATTCCTTTATCAAACGAGAGTTTAATGGACTGACAGGTGACACGTTAGGAGCGAGCATCGAGGGAGGCGAAACATTTTTATGGATGATACTGTGGCTATTACATTCATTCGCCATGGTTTGACAAAGTCCAATCTGAAAAAAGCCTATCTCGGATGGACGGATGAAGAGTTAAGTGAACAAGGCAGAAAAGAATTAAGTAGGTATTTACATATGAATCCTGCTTCTATTTTTACAAGTGATTTGAAAAGATGTATTGAAACCGCATCTATATTGTTTCCTTTACAACCCGTCATGACGATTCCAGACTTGCGAGAAATGCATTTCGGAGATTGGGAGTGGTTAACTCACGAAGATTTACAAGAGGATGACCACTATCAAAAATGGTTAGAGGGCTATGAGCGGATGAATACCCCTAATGGAGAGTCATTTCTACAATTTCAACAACGAGTTGAAAAAGGTTGGGACCAGATTCGTAATAGAATCATCCATGGAAAAAATAAGGACACGGTTATAATTGCCCATGGTGGTTCACTTCGATATATTTTGTCGCAACTCGACAGCGAGCAACGATCATTTTGGGACATTCCACTGTCTCACGGGTCTGGATACACCATACAAACGACAATTCAGGACTTTATGGAGGGGAAAAGATGCATTTTGTCACCGGTGGAGCGTTCAATGGTAAAAGAAAGTGGACCTCAGAATCATACGAAATAGAAACTACCCGTCATACTTGGCTATCAGCATATGATGATAAAGATATTCTTGAAAAAATACAGCAGACTGACTTCTTCCAAAATATTACGGTCATTGAAGGCTTGGAGGAAATCGTTCGAGCAATCCTTGTGTTGGATCAAGACCCAATGGTTATTTGGAAAGGATTTTTAGAGAAATGGTCGAATTGGGAACATGAAATTCCAGGTAGAAGATTAGTTCTGATTGGCACAGACATCACAAAAGGCATTGTCCCAATGGAAGCATTTCAACGCAGGTGGAGAGACGATTGCGGGAAAGTCTTTCAAATGACGATGGAGCAATGCGAGAAAGCCAATGTAATATGGTACGGAATCTCAACTTCATTAAAGGGGTAATGCACAGTGACAGATATAAAATTAAAAAAGACTGTTTTGACTGTAATGTTTATTTCCTTATCTACGGTCGGAGCTATGATAAAAATCCCTGCTTTCATTGGAAGCATTGCATTGGATAGTTTACCAGCTTTGATCGCTGCGGTAATGCTTGGTCCAGTAGCAGGGGGTATTACAGCTGCGATGGGGCATATTTTGTCTTCATTATTAGCAGGATTTCCACTCGGAATGTTCCATGTATTGATTAGCCTAGAGATGTTTCTTCTCGTTATGCTTTTTGGATATTTATATAGGAAGGTAAAGGTCATTTCTTTTGTAGTCATGTTAATAGGAAATGCATTTGTGGCTCCACTACCGTTTTATTTCTTAATCAACCCATCTTTTTATTACACGTTGCTGACTCCTTTGCTGGTGGGCACTGTGATAAATTTGGTGGGTGCATATATTCTAATTCGTAAAGCCAGTCCAATTTTATCTCGCTATGTGGAATCTGGTGAGGTTAAAGGATGAGGGACGTTCAAAGTATCCCACTTTCAGATGAAGAACTGCTGGTACTTGCAGTGGATAATTCTGCAGGGGTAGGCTTGAAAGAGTATGATGTGGTAAAAGCGGATTATGAAGTGGTTTATAAATTTGCTTTAAGAGTAGCACTTATGGAATGCATGGCGTTTGGTGCAGCACCTATATCAGTCGTTGTTCATAACTTTATTGATCCATCAGTTTGGGAGACGATTGAAAAAATTACAGCAGAGATTTGTATCCAATCTGGAATAGAAGGAATGACTCTTACTGGTAGCACCGAATCGAATTTTCCAATGCTTCAGTCGGCCATTGGGGTGATGGTTGTCGGGAAGATGCATAAGAAGGAAGTCCGGAATCATGTGACTCCAGCTAATGCATCATTTGCTGTGATTGGCTCCCCGTTGGTAGGGGAGGAGGTTCTAAGCAGAGGAATTGAGATTTTACCATTAAATCTATTTCAGCGCTTATTGGCAACTCCGGGGATACATGAAATCCTTCCAGTTGGATCAAAAGGGATTGCGAAGGAATTTCGCCACTTTTCAAATGGATCGATTGAATGTGCCCTTGATATTGAAAAGTCAGGTGGACCAGCAACTTGTGCCATTATTTCGTATGACAGTCATTATGAAGATTCAATTAAAGAAGCAACGAAACAACATTTTCATCCAATCATCGTGAAAGGGGAATCACAGACATGACAAACAAGGGACAAGGATTAGTTCTAGTCTATACAGGAGACGGAAAAGGAAAAACAACAGCAGCAATTGGGGTTGCAATTCGAGCAAAAGGGCAGGGCAAACGAGTTTGTTTTATCCAATTCATTAAAGCCCCAGGCCGATCGTACGGAGAGAAAGTCATTTTTGATGGATTAGGCATTGAGAATTATCAAACTGGTGTTGGTTTTACATGGACAAAAACACCAGAGGAACACCGTGAAGCATTAAAAGCAGGCTGGGCGCTCGCAAAAGAAAAAATCATGAGTGGAAACTACGATTTAGTAATCCTTGATGAACTGAACAATGCTTTAGCAATTGAAAGCTTTCCGGTGAATGACGTGATTCCTATCGAAGACATTCTTACTACCATTGATGGACGACCAAAAGGAATGCACCTTGTTATCACTGGTAGGTCAGCAAACGAAAAAGTCATGGAAATGGCCGATTTAATCACAGAAATGAAACCATTGAAGCATTATTATGACAAAGGAATCCCTGCGGTTGAAGGAATTGAGTTTTAGTAGGGAATATTATGGGCTTGTAGAGAATTCTCTACAAGTTTTTGCATTTGTAGGGGGTCTGAGCAATAAGGGCATGGGATTTACATTCGAAAATGCCGTATTAACCGATTTTCAACACGAAAAAATCTACAAATATGGAAAAGTAGTGGTTGGAAATTCACATCCCAAAATAATAAAATCAATTATGAGTGAAATAAAATCGATAACAGAAATTTATCAACGAAAGCGGAAAAAAAAAATCGATAATCATAATTTATCGATTTTTCGACAAAATGAACCGTGACCATTGACCCCATAAAAGGGAAATTCCTTTTAAATAATGACCCTTTTAGAAAATCAAATACATCGAGATACATTTATGTTGTTTTAGCAATTGGTCAATTTTAAAAAGGGCAAACACTTAGTTTAATAGAGGAGTAGGTTCACATGATTCAATTTTCAAAACAATATCTAACAGTTTTTCAAAGTGCATTATTCAAAACTACCTCTACAGTTGTGGAAGGAGATAGTTACATATTGATTGTCGATCCAAATTGGCTTCCGAATGAAGTTGAAGCAATCGTGGAGTTTGTACATAAGATCCGGAACAATCGTGAACTGTACATTTTATTTACCCACGGTGACTTTGACCATATAATTGGGTACAAAGCATTTTCAGATGCAACAATAATCGGAAGTAAAGGTTTACAAAAACATCCTGATAAAGAGCGGAAATTAAACTTAATTAAGGACTTTGATAACAATTATTACATTGATCGGTACTATCCAATAGAATTCCCAGTTTGTGATATTGTCATTGAACAGGATGGACAACAACTTCAACTTGGGGACTCAACATTAACCTTTTATCTAGCTCCTGGGCATTCTCATGATGGGCTATTTACCATCATAGAACCAGAGGGCATTTGGATTAGCGGGGATTATCTGTCCGATTTTGAATTGCCTTTTATTTATGATAGTGCCACTTCCTATAAGGAGACTCTTCAAAAGTCAAAGCAAATTTTACAGAAGCATTCCATTAAAGTGCTTGTACCTGGTCATGGTCAGACTACAGAGGAAACGGATGAAATCAAAGATAGAATCCAGGTTTCAGAAAACTACCTGGATGAAATGATTGAGGCTGTTCAAAAAGACGATATAGAAGCACTAGGAGAGTTTGAAAAACGTATGCGTTATCCCTCCAAGTTCACTTCTGAATGTCATAAGGAGAATATTGAAATAATAAAACGTGAATTTGTAATAGGAAAATGATTTGTTAACACACAGTAAGTAGACATGGGTTTTGCTTTAAAAGAGTCTATATGAACAATTTGCTTTAATAAAAACAAAATGATTTTATGAGAAATATAGATTGTATGAGATTTTGTTAAAATCGAAAATACGAATGGAGGCTGAACCATGTACATACCGAAATATTATAAAATCAATGATGAAGAAATTAGTTTTCAATTCATAGAGGAAAATGGCTTTGCAACGGTCTTTTCCCAACATAACGGAGGTCCTTATGCTACTCACTTACCGTTGTTAGTCGACAGGACAAAACGGGAGCTTTACGGACATTTCGCGAAACCGAACTACCATTGGAAAGATATCGAGACTCAAGAGGTACTTGTCGTTTTTCAAGGACCTCATTGTTATATCTCTCCATCGTGGTATGAAACACACGATACGGTCCCAACGTGGAATTATGTTTCGATTCATGTATATGGTCAAGCCGAAATAGTGAAGGATGAACAAGAAATCCTGTCAGCACTTCACAACCTTGTTTCCAAATACGAATTACCTACGAGTCCTTACAAACTTGAAAATGTAGACCCGAATTATATGGCTGGATTAAGTAAAGGAATTGTCCCGTTTAAAATCAAAATCAATAGAATAGAAGGTAAATGGAAATTAAGCCAAAACCACTCAATCGAGAGACAAAAGCTTGTGATTGAGCAACTCGAACAAATTCCTACCGATGATACTAAACAAATCGCTAAGTTGATGAAAGAAAACTTAGAGGGCTTGGAAAAATTAAAGACAAGTCATCGATAGTCTCTGAATATAAATATTTTAAAGCCCAATAGGCAAAAAAATTTTAGGGGACTATCAAAAAATGGACCAAGCTTTAGTACTTAACTTGCTTGAAATTATTCTTATTAACATTGTTTTAAGTGGTGATAACGCAGTCGTCATAGCCTTGGCGTGTAGAAATTTACCAGAACACTATAAGAATAATGCTGTATTATTTGGTACTCTTGGAGCAATCGTTTTAAGGGTATTATTAACCTTCGTCGCAGTTTATCTGTTAACGATTCCTTTTCTAAACTTCATTGGAGGATTATTGCTCATCTGGATTGCAGTGAATTTACTAAAAGATGAGGATGAAGAAGAAATTAGAGGGAATGCAACACTTTTAGGTGCCATTAAGACAATTGTAATTGCGGATATCATCATGAGCCTAGATAATGTAGTGGCAGTTGCTGGAGTGGCACATGGAGATATCATCCTTATTATTATTGGACTCCTGATTAGTATTCCATTGATTATATGGGGAAGTAGCTTCCTTATGTACATCATGGATAAATTCCCAATCATCATTATTATCGGTGCAGCGCTACTAGGATATACGGCAGGGGAAATGATGCTAAAAGATCAGGCAGTGGGTCAAATTTTAGCAAATATTCATCCGAATATTCATTTTATTATCCCACTAGCTTTTGCAGCTTTAGTGATTATCATCGGAAAGCTAAATTTTTCTTCAAAAAAAATAAGTGTGTAATAAAAAGACTTCCTAAAATGGAGGTCTTTTTTTATATCTATAAAATGTATGGTCAAATTCATGTGTTTTGGGATGAGCAATGAGATTATGATCAGAAATTCAGAATTTAAAATCGTAGTCGCAAAAATACATTCAAAAATCGAATTTTACATGCAAAAGGGACCGATTTATTTTCGAAATTACGGTTTTATCGATTATTCGACAAAATCTCTATACAAACACCCATTCCCTTACTCAAAACCCTTCCAAGTACCTTTTGTAAATCTAACAAAAACCTTATATTGTTAAGAATTTTAAATAATTTGTAAATTTATCACGAATTGTGACAAAATTTTGTTATAATTACCCTGGTTAGGTATTATTCTGTAAATATTTTAAAAGAATCATAGGTTTACTTAAAACTATAATAAAAATGGTGGGAGATTAATTTGATGAAGAAAATTTCTAAAACTAGTCGTTCATTTATTGCAACTGCTACTACTCTAGCAGTCGCTGCATCAGTAGTAACTCCAGTAGCGGCGCAAGGATTTAAAGATGTTCCACAAAAGCAAAAAGCTGCAGTTGATTTTGTCATTTCGGCAGGTGCTAAAGGAGTTTCAAATACTCTATTCGGTACATTCCAACAGATTAAGAGAGTAGATGCGGCTATCCTTTTAGCCAATATTTTAGAGTTGGATACGAATAATGCTCCAGATTCAGGGTTTAAGGATGTTCCTAAACGTGCACAAGGTGCAGTTAATGCTTTGAAAGCAGCAGATATTATTTCTGGTAAAAATACAACTTCATTTGGCTCTTCACAACCTTTGACTCGTGGTGAGTTGGCCATTTGGATTCAAAAAGGTTTTGGCTTAAAAGGCAAGACTGAGCTTTCCTTTACAGATGTTAATGAACTATATAGCGAAGCAGTTCAAGCATTGTTTACTAATGGAGTTACAATCGGAATCTCTAAATCTCAATTTGGAGTAGCTAAGCCTGCTTTACGAGGAGATGTTGCGGTACTTTTACATAAAGCAGCGATGGCTAAAAAGAATAAAGATTTTGACCTTTCTATCATGCACACAAATGATGTTCACTCCCATACTGAAAAAGCACCAAAACGAGTGACAGCTATTAAAGAGGTTAGAAGTCATAAGCCTAACGCTCTTTTATTAGATGCTGGAGATGTATTCTCAGGAACACTATACTTTAACGAGTTTCAAGGTCAATCTGACTTAGAATTCATGAACTATTTAGGATACGACGCTATGGTTTTCGGAAACCATGAGTTTGATTTAGGAGCAAGTAAAGAGGGCCATAAAGCATTAGCGGAATTCGTGAAAAAAGCGAAATTCCCGTTAATTAGTGCAAATACAGATTTTTCTAAAGATGTTTTATTTGATGGAATGGTTAAAGGTGGTACAATTGCTAGCTATCCTCAAGATGGTAACATCTATAACGGAATGGTAAAAATCGTTGAAGGTGAAAAAATCGGTATCTTTGGCTTAACTACTGAAGAAACACGTGAAATCTCTAGCCCAGGAAAAGTAGAATTCAAGAATTACCTTGCTGAAGCTGAGAAAGCGGTTGAAGCTTTCCATAAACAAGGTATCAACAAAATCATCGCAATTACTCACCTTGGATATGATGATAATGTAGAATTTGATAACGACCTTGAATTAGCTAAGAAAGTTGAAGGAATTGACGTTATTATCGGTGGACACTCACACACTGTTTTAAATGCACCGGTAGTCGTTGAAGAAGGAGAAGAGCCTACAGTTATCGTACAGGCTGGAGAATATAGTTCTTACCTAGGAACATTAGACGTTAAGTTTGATAAAAAAGGTAAAGTTATTGGTCATGCTGGTGCACTAATTGATATCTCTAAAAAACAAGATGATCCTGAAGCACTTGCAATGTTAAAACCATATAGCGACAAAATTGCTGCACTTCAAAGTCAATCGATTAATGTAGAAGCTGTCCAAAAATTAGAAGGAACGCGCGAAATTGTTCGTGTCCAAGAATCTAATTTAGGAAACCTTATTACAGATGCAATGCTACAAAAAGCAAAAACGATTAATCCTAAAGCAGTGATTGCGGTAACAAACAGTGGTGGAATTCGTGCTTCTATTGATGCGGGTGACATTACACTTGGTGAAATCTTAACTGTTATGCCTTTTGGAAACTCTTTGGCAATTATGAATTTAAAAGGTTCTGAAATCAAAACAGCTCTTGAGCATAGTGTTAGTCAAGCTCCTGCAGCTTCAGGAGGCTTCTTACAAGTTTCTGGAATGACATTTAAGTATGATAGCAGTAAGCCAGCAGGTCAGAGAGTGGTAGAAGTGAATGTGAAAAATGCTGATGGTACATTAACTCCACTTGCAGATGATTCTTCCTATGTAGTTGCAACAAATACGTTTACAGCTAAAGGTGGAGATGGCTATAACGTATTCAAAGCGGCATATGCAGACGGTCGTGTAAGTGAGCCTGGCTTCGTTGACTATGAAATGTTTAAAGCATTCTTACAGACTAATAGTAAAGTAGATGCTAAAGTAGAAGGCCGTATTATAGATGTTGCTAAAACAAAATAAAGATTAATTAAAAATCCTTTCAGATTAGATGTCTGAGAGGATTTTTTTTAGGGAGTATTTGCTAGTACATGTACAAAGGAAGCTTTGCAGTATATTAATGGAAAAAAATTACGCTGCTACGCCTATTGTATTTGATGATTAATAATTGAATCCTCAGATTATATTAGCCAATATCTAAAGTCCGCACAACGAATTAGGTTAGAAATTTCTGTTGGATTGATTTCCGGTGAAAACCACAGTTGTGTATTACTTTATAGCAAACAAATTCATTATTTTCAAATAACTGACTTAGAGACTTTGTCAGAATATTATGGTATTATAAATTTACCTATTTTTACCTAAATTGAAGAAAGCAGGTTTGATGATGAATCCGATTAAAAAATTAAAGAGTAATATTCAGAAGGTATTTGTTGGAAATGATAAAGTAATAGATTTAGTAATTGTTTCGTTATTGTCTGACGGACATGTTTTGTTAGAGGATGTGCCTGGAACAGGGAAGACTCTATTAGCGAAAACGTTAGCTAAGAGCATGAGTGGTTCGTTTTCACGTATCCAGTTTACGCCTGATGTGCTTCCTGGGGATGTGACTGGGATTGAATACTTTAATCCTAAAACAAATGAGTTTGAAAAACGATTAGGTCCAGTACATACGAATATTCTATTAGCGGATGAAATAAATCGTGCGATGCCTCGTACTCAGTCGAGCCTGTTGGAAGCAATGGAAGAGCGTCAGGTGACAATTGATCGAGAAACTCAAAAATTGCCAAGTCCATTCATTGTTATTGCCACTCAGAACCCAATTGAATCTCAAGGTACATTTCCTTTACCAGATGCGCAGCTCGATCGTTTTTTAATTAATATTCCAGTAGGGTATCCATCAAAGGAACAGGAAAAGCAAATTATGCGCCTGTTTAGGGAAGAACAGCCGTTAGATCAATTAGAGGCTTGCATTACAACTGAGGAATTAGTAGAGCTGCAAAAGCAGACGAGAAGTATACATGTCTCAGAGGCCATTGAAGAATACATTCTAAAATTGGTTGAGGCGACGCGATCCAGTCACCTATGTGAAAAAGGATTAAGTCCACGTGCAACTTTAGCATTGATGAGAGCTGCTCAAGCAAAAGCTTTATTCGAGGATCGTTCATATTGTATTCCAGAAGATGTTCAATTTGTGTTCCCTTACATTGCGATTCACCGTATTTCTTTAACTATGGAAGGTTCACTAACCGCTAACCGTAAAGATATCATCAATGATATTGCAGCATCGGTGGATGTTCCTGTGGAGATTGCTAGATGAATAGGAATTACATAGATATTAAAATTCTGTTTCAAGAGAGTATGGTTGCGCTGTCTCTCCCAATTTTTTTATTCGTATTGTTTTTGAAGCAAGAATTTTTGATAGCGGCTTTTATTTTTTACTATTTGTACATATTGTTGATAAGAGCCTATACCAAGTATATTCCAAACTATTTACATCTCTTGCAGGATAAAAAACGGTATCGATTGTTTCCTGGAGATAGAGTAACATTAAAACTTGGAATATTAAATTTATCGAAAATCACGATACCAAATGGAGAGATTCATTTAACATTCGATCAATCCATCGAAAAGGAAAATTCAGAAGATGCAATTAAGAAATTAAGTAATTCTACAACTTTAAACTTTTCTGCACCACCGAAAAAGTCGCTTCAGTGGGAAATTGAACTCTTTCCACAAAAGAGAGGGTTATACCGAATAGAGAATCTTGAAATCCTTCTTTACGACTGGTTCAGTACATCTAGGGTTCTTATTCCAAAAATAGAAAAATTGGAGACTGAATTCCTAGTGTATCCACATATTAAGCCAGTCAAGAATATTAACGCACTTCAAAAAATGGTAACAGGAAGCCAACTGACAAATTTCTCTTTTTTTCAGGACGAGGCATCTATTTCTGGTATAAAGCCATATGAAGGGGAAAGCTTCCGTCAAATTCATTGGAAGGCGTCTTTAAAAACACAGAGTATTGTTTCTAAAAAGTATGATCGCGTGACTCATAATGGGATGACCATTTGTTTAAACCTTTCTTCGAGGCATAGAAATTCCTTCCATAAAGAGATGGAAAACTTCATATCCTATACCGCATTTCTTTGTCAATACGCTGCAAAGCAGAAAATGCCTTTTGAAGTTTTTATCAATCTTTTTAAAGAAGGCAGGCCTATTACCATCAGTATGAAGGAAGGTGTAGAACATGTAGGAACTTGCTTAACAGCTCTTGCGCAGATTTCAAACGCAGGGATGTTAGTAAAGGAAACTGCATTTTACAATTACATCGAGACTAATAAATCACCTTCTGTCGTAACTGTCATTGTAGGAGACACGTACCATTCTGGAGCATTACAAGGAAATGTAATCTTTGTGAATGAAAATGGTGAGTTAACAGGAGGTAATTCGGATGCAGCTTCTTTTTAATTCCGCCATATTTTTTCTTTTTTTCTTAGTTTCTATGAAAGAAGACCAAATTCTCTTTTTTGTACTATTTTTATTTGTTAGCTTAGCTGCAAAATGGGGGTTGAGGAATAGTCAAGTAAAGGGTAGAAAGCAGTTTTTTTCCATTATTCAATTTTTTATATTATGGGGATTACTGCCGTTTTCGGTCTTACAAAGCTTAGTCCTTACTTTGACGTTCTATTTACTTTTTTGGGATTCTTATGTGAAAAATTTTCATAGGATTTGGATGGCTATTGCTGCATTATTATATTCAGCATTGAATCTCTTTTCTCTGCCACGAATAACGGAGATTGCTTTATTTATTGTCATCTTAATCCTTGGTGTGCTTGTAGAAAGTCCGACTTTCCGCGTAGCATGGAACCGTATTGCAATGATTGGAACGACCATATTATTAAGTGCTGCTGTGTATTTTTTGTTGCCATTTGGCTTTAAGGCATTGGGATGGCTTCTCTACATGATAGTTCATTTAATTTCATTGCCAATTGGTTATTTAGTAGAACTGCTTTTGATCGCTTTCCCTAAATTAACGATAAAAGGTAATATGAATGAATCAGTAGAACTGAAAAAAATGGACAAATGGAATGAGTTTTTTAAAGAGGAAGCACAGTATGACAGCATCATTCCAATCATCATACTTTCAGTTATTGCGGGACTGGTATTGATTTATCTATACAGAAAAATGAGGAAAAGAGTTGAATATATTAGAGAATATCAGGCTGTAGAGCATGCAGGAATGCTATATATGACAAGTTTAGGTTTAGGTACAATGAATAAACCACCTACAAATCCAATTCGTAAGGCGGTTTTTAAATGGGAGAAGAAGCTGAAAGAACCACATTCCCGGAATAAAGGCGAGGCTTTTTCTAAATGGATAAAAAGGGTTTCTAAAACTGATCAAGAGTATATCAAACAAGTATATGATCGAGTTCGGTATGGGGACCAGACATGTTCACCGGACGAGACGAAGAAGTTTCAGAAGGAATTGAATCAGTTATTTTCTGATGCAAAAAAAAGGAAATAAGTAGTGTTTTGTAGAGTTGCTTCCCGCAGCTCTTTTTTGTACTGTAATAATATTATGTAAACTTAAATAGAGGTTTCAAATCGTAATCGAGTAAATCGATTGCAATACTTGAAAGATTAAAAGGTAAGGTGCACATGGGAGTTTCTTTGATCACAAAAAAGTTTGGAATACTACTAAACATAAAAGGAGAAAAAAATGAAAATCCATATCATAATACTAATATTCTTTATTATATCTTGTTTTGCTTCAATTATAGCTTGGCTTAACACTCACACCATATTGAAAGAGTTAAGTGAGATAAAAAGACAGTTAGGGATAAAGGAATATAGTAAACCATCCATTTTTGATAATGATTTGGATAAGGACTAAATCTATTGTTTATCTTTGTACCGAACTGGAAGGGATTATATTCGAGAAAAAAAGACCGACTATCAAAAGTCGGCCAAGGTGATGTCAGGTGCTTCCTAACATCTTTTACATAATATTCAAATGAAAGGACAAAGGTTACACTTTGAAAATAGAATAAAAGTAGGTCGTAAAAAGGAGAAAAAGAAGTAATACAAGTCCATTACAAGATTCTTAAAGTCATACTAAGTGGCAACGGGGATTGTAATATCCAAGTTATACTAGATGCATTCTTACATCTTAATGGGGAAATCGCCAGTGATATGTATGGAAATGGTCCTGCATTTATAGAGAAATTGGCACAACTCCTAGGGGAATTCGTCAAAATAACATGATAGTTGGTATAGAAGCTGAAGCAACTTATATCTAAAAGCAATGGTCTTGTATTTATGCAGTAGCTATTAAACACGTATATAAAAACAAAAGCCTTCGAATTCGAAGGCTTAAAATATTTAACGAACACGGATAATTTCATATATATCCACATCGAAATGTACCCTAGTATGCTTGGATTCAAGTCGCTCAAATTCTTCATTTTCCATGACAAAGCTTGATCCGTTAACCCACCAGTTTTTCAGTTCATAATAAATATCAGTAAGCATTAAGATTCCTCCCTGACTGAGTATTTCTATTACAATTTCATTATATGGACTGTATTTTAAGAAAGGATTAATGTGATGTAAAAGTAATTTGAAAGATAAGTAAAAATAAGAGTAATGAAAATACACTTGGATCTCAATTTGATTAGAAAATACGAGGCTGGATGAACTTTATTACCGAACACCATGCATTTATTACCGAACGTACCTGTTTTATTACCGAACGAACCATCTTTATTACCAAACCCCAAGATTTTTTTACCAAATGATATTGTTCTATTAACACAAAAGGAACTGGGGCTACATTTTTACCCATTAGCCAATTTTTTTACCAAACTCATCAATCTAAAGCCTATTTTGTTAAATTCTTTTTCGCCATGTTAATCATCTCTTTTACCATACTGCCACCAATCTGCCCGCCAATTTCCCCTGCTTGCTTAGAGGTTAATGTACCGTTGTAGTCTTTGTTAAGAGGAACTCCAAGCTCATCTGCGACCTCAAACTTAATTTGATCGGGCTCATTTGCAGTGGTTATATAGCCTTTCTCCTTCATCACCCTTACTTTTAGTTTATCTAATTCATCTCTAGCTTCTGGTATAAGTGGTCTGCGTTTTCTCTTAGCCACACAAATCCCTCCTTTTTTCATAGCTTGCCCAATTTAAAATGAAAACATAAAATGACAAATTACCTATTAGAATAATTTTAGTTCCACTTCTAAAGTATGAAAAATCAGAAAATTCTAACATTATGTTGACGCTTACACCTTTTCTATAATAAATTACTAAAATAGGAAAAAGGAGGGTAGATAACATAATCTTTCATTTTTGTAGTTTTTTGGATAGGGAAATGGAAGCGTTGTCAATTAAGCTAATTGAGGAGGAGAATCATGCAATTAAAGAGGGTAAGTAGGTTTATTAGTGTTTTTACAATCATTCTATTAATCTCTGGACTTTTTCCAGGGGTGTATTCTGGAAAATCTACTGTAGTAGAAGCAAAATCTTCTTGGGATAAATATTCAGAAAAAATCATGGCAAAAGATATATCTAAACTATCCATAGAATTAGAGATTCAAGGAGTTCTTAAACTTGCTAAAAATTATAAGGTTTATCAGAGAGTAGATAGAAAACTTTATCACAAATCACTTAATGATGTAAGAGTCGGTGCAGAAAATATCACTGTTATAGTCAATCATAAGAAACAAGTAACAAAAATCTTTATCGATGGCCAAACTCCAATTAAAAATATGAGAGTTGGTATAATGACAACTAATTTTGTATCAACGGACCATGAATTAATAAAGATGAGTTCGCCAACAGGACTTAGTATTACTGATAAAGTTGCAAATGTAACATTTACGATTGGTGCAAATGAATCTATTACATTTAAACCAAATACTCATGAGATTACAGTAACAAAGGATGATAATACAAAATTACATACTTCGAAAAATAGACTCTATGTTTCTACAGATAAATCTAGTAAAATCGCAATCGGCAGTATTACTAGACCGAGCACTACAAAGCCTGAAGGGCCAGCGTATAGAGGCTTCTTTGAAATAACAGCATCAGAAACCGGCGATAAGCTTAACTTAATAAATGAAGTGAATTTAGAAGATTACTTATTACAGGTAGTTCCAAGTGAAATGCCAGCTTCCTTCGGGCTAAACGCTTTAAAGGCACAGTCTGTTGCAGCGAGAACGTATGCTTTAGGAGATTATTTATCAGATAGATTTGCCACAGAAGGCTATTATGTTTTAGACAGTGTAATGAGCCAGGTTTATAACAATTCAGCAGAAAATGCACTTACCTCTCAAGCGGTACAAGAGACTAAAGGAGTTATAATGCTTAGTAAGGATGGAAGAATAGTAGATGCTAGATATTATTCTACATCTGGTGGTTATGGTGCATCCAAGCACCAAGTTTGGTCAGATGCTAATGGATCTTTCCCAGGCATGGAAGTCCCATATTTATTAGCACAAAGTCATACGTTTGATCCTAATGATCAAAGTAAAATGCTAGAAATAGATACATCAAACGAACAAGAAATACTAAACTTTTATAAAACCTTATCACACACAGGATATGATGGAACGTCTCCATGGTTTAGATGGAAAGTAACATTATCTAAAGAAGAACTATCAAATACCATTAATAAAAATATTGGCGCTAGACAAGCTGCAGACCCTAATTTCGTACTAACAAAAAATGCATCTGGTGAATTTGTAAGCCTCCCAATCCCAGCTGAAGGTATTGGAGAATTTAAAAATATGTACGTTGAAAAACGTGGTGATGGCGGCAATATTATGGAGCTCGTTATTGAAGGCTCTACAGGAACCTATAAAATTGTAAAGGAATACAATATTCGATTTACAATTAGACCAACATCTACATATACAGGTGGTGGACCAGTAGTATTGCACCGTGCGACTACTGGAAGTACTGATTATAATTCACCGTTAAACAACTATACGATTCTTCCTTCTGCATTCTTTAATTTCGAAATAGGCGAAGATACTAGTGTGACATTCTTCGGTGGTGGAAATGGACACGGTGTCGGAATGAGTCAATATGGGGCATCTCACCTTGGTTTAAAATTGGGTTGGGGATTTGATCAAATATTAACTGGGTACTATCCGAATATGACATTGAATGATGTTTCGGTAATAGGTGCTTCCTTGAATAGAAATTGATATTACCGTGAAAGGCAAAGCTGTTGTTGCTAAAACCTGCATTACTCAAGATGTTGCAGATATTCATATGATGGAAATTCTTCAAAGTCTTAAGAATAATAGTTAATAGTCAGACAAAAAAACTCATTTGCATCCTTTTAATGCAAATGAGTTTTTTTGTCTGTAGACTCGGTTCCTATTACTCCCCGTATAAAACAACTACACGGAGAGGTAATTAAAATATCAACAATCTATCCAAAAAAAGTCCCCCAAAATAATTGTACAGAAATATAATATGATATACTAATAATAACAAAATACATATTTTACCTGGTGGAGCCTGTCAACATGGAATGATTATGTCTTTGTTTACTGGCTCTTTTATGGTCTTAATTAATGTGAAAGGCTGTTTTCGTTAGCTTTTTTGCTATTGAAGAGATCAATCAAATGCTCCACAGTGCTTGTCAGATCTCAAACATCATCACAGTGAAATATTTCCGTGAAATATTAAAATAGCCATTTCATTAAAGAAACGGCTAATTGCTTTCTTATTAAAGATACTTCAAAAAGATGCTATGTTTTCAATCTTTGGTAATATTGCTTTTAGCTCAATTAAGTCATCGATTACAAAGTCAGCGTGAACGAGTTCATCTTTTTGGGCATAATCAAAATTACATCCAATAGCAGTCAACCCATTATCCTTAGCTGCATTAATATCAGATAGACGATCGCCGACCACTGCAGCATTTATGATGTCGTATTTTTTTATAATATTTTTGACCAAAGCACCTTTATCGAGCGTTTGGATTTGTTGAATACTGAAGGTTTCTGTAACCCAACTATCCAAATGATAATAACTCACAATTGCTTGTAAATATTCCACTAGTCCATTACTTGCTATGTAAATTGAATAATTATTTTCTTTTAAGTAACTGAAAATTTCCTTTACGTTTGGATATAAAGCACCTTTTCCACTCTTTATGTTTTCGATTAACCTTTCTAGAAAATAAGCATCCGTTTGTTTTCTTACCTCATAAGAGTGGGTAGGTAACAAAGCTTCCCAAACTTTAGGTAATGGAACACCCATTATTTCACGGTATTTATCAATAGGTGTACTTGTATCCCATAAATTTAGTGACCGTAAAACGTTAAAAGTATCCTCAAGTGACAACTCTAATATTTTATCTGTTTGAAATAGAGTCCCATCCATATCAAAAATAACAGATTGCAGCATTACATTCTCCTCCTCATTGCTATTGCTTAATTAACATATGTATCAATTATACCAAAAAATGAAAATATACTTTGATTAGCTAAACCAGCTTTTATGGAATGGTTAAATCAACAAGGGAATAATAAATGGTCCTTTGTTTGGCTATGGATACAGTCACAACCGCTATAAAATTTTAGGTTTATGAAAGTGTAAAAATGTAAAAATGGGGTCTTTATGCGAACAGTATGCTATTTTGGATTGGTTATTTCGGTATTTTTAATATTTACTTCGAACGCTATTGCCTCAAGTTGGGTGCAATTAGAGCCGGAGGTAGTGGTTGAGAGGGCTGATGTGGTAGTAATAGGGACATATGACTTTTCTAGTCGGCCAGAAAAAGACGATATGATTTTACATGGCTATGAATTTAATGTACAGGAAGTATTTCTAGGAGAAGTCACCAATCCCGTTACGGTGGGAATAGACTTCTATGATGTTGCGTGGGCTAAGGAGTTTCAAAAAAAAGGGGGATTATTTCTCTTGTTTTTAGAAAAGGCGAAAGGAATCGATTACTTAGTTCCTGTTGGAGGACCAAATGGTATGGTCAATATTTTCAATGGAAAAGTTAAAGAAGGGATAGCTAAAAGCAATTCTTTTTATGAAAAATATTTACAAGGAAATGATAGTAAATCAGTTAATGTCTCTTCTAATAAGAGTGCAATTTACTGGTTTGGGAGTTTACTAGTTGTCGTAGGGTTGCTAGTAATTTTTTTAATTTTTCGTAGAAAAAAATAATTGCGTGTCAGCTACCACTCGTACTGACACGCGTTTCTCTATTCAGCAGTTAAAACTGTCTCTCGATCACTTATTATTGTACCAATTTCTTCTCCTAAGCTGATTCTTCGCATGGCACCAGCCTCATTGAAGTCGAAGATGTGTACTGGAAGACCAAAATCCCTTGCAAGTAATAGTGCGGACTGGTCCATGACCTTAATTCCATTCTTGACGACATCCTCATAGTTCAAGCTTTGGTACAGCTTGGCATCTTTTGCGAATTTAGGGTCTGCCGTATACACGCCATTTACTCCTTGTTTTGCTACGAATAATGCGTCACAATTCATTTCTACCGCACGTTGGACACTCGGGTAGTCGGTTGTCACGAATGGTTGACCGTTACCTCCACCAAAAATCACGATGTATCCTCTTTCCAAATGATGCACGGCTCTTAAACGTATATAAGGTTCAGCAACTGATGGTGCGGGCACTGCAGTCATGACACGAACTTCTTTGTTCACTTTTGATTTCAGTACACCACGGAGCATTAAACTATTGATAATTGTTCCCAACGTTCCGATATTATCAGCCTCAACGCGGTCGATTCCCCATTGTTCGGATAAATTTCCTCTGAATATATTCCCACCGCCAATGACTATACACACTTCCATTCCCAAGGAAGTTAAAGAGATAATTTCGTCTGTAATGTGTTCAAGGTTATCCACTCCAAAACTATCTCCGTTTTTCCCGGTCAATGCTCCACCGCTTAATTTAAGTAATACTCGTTTATATTTCATAACATGCACCCCTTGGAAATTAATGTGATGTACACAAATCTTCTAAATAATAACAGAAATTAAAAAAATTACAATTTTTATTTTTAAGAAATTTTAAATTTTTCTCTTTTGGTTAAACAGGATAATTTTCTAACATAGTGATAAGATGGTAGTAATTATAGATGTGGAGTGTGAAAGATGAGTTCGCATGAGGTAATTATTCAAGTACAAAATCTCGTGAAAAAGTATGGAGATTTTACTGCTGTAAAAGGAGTAGAATTTCAAGTGCGTAAAGGAGAAGTATTCGGTTTACTAGGTCCAAATGGTGCTGGGAAAACAACTACATTAGAAATGCTGGTAGGACTAAGGAAACCCGATGATGGTACTGCCACTATTGGGGGCTTTGATATTAAAAGCCAACTGAATAAGGTGAAAGAGGTAATCGGAGTACAGCTTCAGTCTACTACTCTTTTTGAGCTACTAAAGGTTGAAGAAATTCTTGAATTATATGCAAGCTTCTATCCTAAGCATGTTTCAATCCCGGAATTAATTGAAGATATGCTCCTTACGGATAAAAGAAATAGTCGAATTAAAGGTCTCTCCGGTGGACAAAAGCAAAGATTGGCGATTGCACTGGCACTTGTGCATGATCCATGGGTTATTTTCCTAGATGAGCCCACGACAGGTTTGGATCCCCAAGCAAGAAGGACACTTTGGGATATTATTCTTCAATTAAAAGAAAAGGGTAAAACGATTGTATTGACAACACATTATATGGATGAAGCCCATGTGTTGTGCGACAGAATCGCTATCATGGATCAAGGACAGCTAATAGCTTTAGACACCCCTATGGAGCTCGTAAAGTCTCTTCAGTCCGACAGTGCGGTAGAGTTTCGATTCGAGGATGAAACAGTCCAAGCAGATTTGACTGAGATTGAAGGTGTAAAACAACTTGGAAGTCAAAATGATCTCCATATCCTTTATACAGATGATATGCAAATCACATTGACCAGTTTGATTGAAATGGCTTCTGAAAGACAGTTGAAATTAAAGGATTTACAAACAAGAACAGCGACATTGGAAGATGTGTTTATCCATATGACTGGAAGGAGATTGAGAGAAGGATGAAAGCTTATTGGCAACTAACACTTACACAGTTACGAATTTTCTCTCGAAATCGTCAAGTCTTGTTTTGGACATTGGCATTTCCAATATTTTTGATGGTTATGCTAGGTTCATTTTTAGGAAGTGGGAATGGCATCTCATTATCGATTGGTGTTGTTGACGAGGATCATAGTGAACAATCTAAGCAATTCATCACTTCCTTAAAGAAGAATGAAGCTATTGATGTGGAAAAAGAAGGAAATGAAAAAGATGCATTAAATAAGTTGAAAAAAGGGGACAGCCAATTGATTGTGGTTATTCCAAAAGGCTATGAGGAGAGTTTAAAGGCTACAAACCAAGAGCCAGTCTCCATTCCAGTCTACTACAATGAAACCAATTTTGCTGTTTCTCAGGTGGGTCTTCAATTAGTAAACAATGTAGTCGATGGAATTAGTAAAGAGAAAGTCGACTACCAACCTGTTGTTGTGACAGAGGCAAAAGGAATTGAAACGCTAAACCTTAAATACATAGACTTCTTAGTTCCTGGAATCGTAGCAATGATGATCATGAGTAACAATATGAATGGTGTTGCTGGACAAATTGCTGCATGGCGAGAACGTGGGATTTTAAGAAGGATGCAAGGAACAACACTAAAAGCTTCAACATTCATTGCTGCACAAATCACGGCTAGGCTCATATTGAATGGACTTCAAGCTTTAATCGTTTTACTTGTTGCCCAACTGATATTCGGTGTGGAAGTACGAGGTTCATGGTTAACGTTAATAACTTTTGTCATCCTAGGTACACTAGCTTTCATGGCAATTGGATTCATCATTGCTGGAATCGCTAAAACTCCAGAAAGTGCAGCACCTATTGCAGGGTTCTTATCCTTCCCGATGTTATTTTTAGGTGGGGTATTTTTCCCAATCAAAAATATGCCTGAGTTTCTGCAGCCCATTGTTCACGTGTTACCAATAGCGCATCTAAGCCACGCACTAAGAGAAACGATGAATGTAGGAGCATCTTTTATGAGCCTAGGAACAGAGGCTCTCATCTTAGGATGTTGGTTAGTGGGAGCTTTTTTCATTGCAAGCTATACATTTAAGTGGGAATAGACAATTAAGGGGAATGGGGAGAAAACTATGAAAGAACAAAACTATGCAAATCACACGAGAATGCATCCGATTTATCATTATGTATTAACGATTATTCTTTTAGCTGCTCTCATTGGAGCCATCATAGGAGTGGTTCGTTCAGCAAATCTATCATCTGTTGTAATGCTATTAATCGTTATCGGACTTGGAATTACCGCAGCACTTGTACGACTTTATGCTTTAAAAGCTCAGGATCGAGCGATTAGAGCGGAAGAGAATTTGCGACATTTTGTGCTGACGGGGAAGCTGCTTGATTCAACACTAAGCATGGGGCAAATTGTGGCATTGAGATTTGCAGAGGATGAAGAATTGCCCAAGCTCGTTCAAAGAGCAGTGAATGAAAATTTGAATCCAAAACAAATTAAAATGGCGATCCAGAGTTGGAAAGCTGACCATAATAGAATCTAGATAGTAAAAAGGATGAACCCAAAAAATGGTTCATCCTTTTACAATTTAGATTGAAAAAAGTCAAAAACACATAGGGTTTTCTGGAAGTTTAGGATACTTTACGCAAGTCATTACTAATCACTATTAATATTGACTTGATTCCCAATATCCATTTTGTATTTTGGGAGTGTCTGAACACTTATTTTCAATTCTGAAGGATTTAATTCTAATTCTTGCAAAATACGTTCGAAACCTGGAAAAATACATTCGAAACTCAAAAAATACAATCGAAAATAGCCATATATCGATTTTCGACAAATTCAACCAAATTAAATCGAGTGCCAAGCCCCGTATGACAACATATTTCTTTATGTTGCCTAGCACTGATTTATATGTTTGACATAATCAAGCATCCGTCTTACTATTTATCTTAGTAACTAAGATATTTATTTACTAAAATAATTGCTACATAAAAGGAAGTGAAAAAATGGCGGAAAAGCCATTACCAAATGATGAATTCGTTCAAAGTCTAATTGAGGAAATTCGAAGGTTTAGTACCGTTAATGTATTATTCAATGAAGGGATTGCAGCTAAGCTACATTTGAATGCAACGGATTTAAAATGCAGGGATTTATTAAATCAAACTGGTCCGATTACTGCTGGTCAGCTAGCTATATTAACGAATCTTACAACCGGTGCCATTACTGGAGTGATTGATCGTCTTGAAAAAGAGGAGCTGGTGAAACGTGTCCATGATCCCGAAGATCGTAGAAGGGTCATTATTCAGCCTCTAACACATAGAAACGAAGAAATTCGTCAATTATTCATTCCGTTGCGCACCTCTCTTTCACAGCTTTTAAAAAAGTATAGTGATGAGGATTTGTATGTGTTTTTAAGCATTATAAATGACTTGAATACTTTGTTTCCAAATGAAATCCAAAAATTAAAGAATGAGGAATAGGGGGGTATTTATGGTTTCAAAAGAAAGTAAAGTCGGCTTTGTCGTGACCGGTCTATTATTAGGGATGCTGATGGCAGCCATGGATAACACGATTGTTTCTGCGTCAATGCCAACCATTGTAGGGGAACTACAAGGACTCGATCAATTCATTTGGGTAACTTCAGCTTACCTAGTAGCTACGATGGCCAGTATGCCGATTTTCGGTAAATTATCGGATATGTATGGAAGAAAACGATTTTATTTATTTGGATTAGTCATATTTTTGGTTGGTTCTGCACTTTGCGGAATGGCACAAAGTATTGTGGAGCTAAGCATTTACCGTGCGATTCAAGGAATTGGCGGAGGGTCGTTAATGCCGATTGCCTTTACGATTATTTTTGACATTTTCCCTCCAGAAAAACGTGGAAAAATGACAGGATTATTCGGAGCAGTTTTTGGACTGTCCAGTGTTTTCGGTCCTTTATTAGGGGCTTTTATTACAGATGAAATCAATTGGCGTTGGATTTTCTACATCAACTTGCCATTAGGTATTATTTCATTATTTTTAATCAGCCAATTTTATAAAGAAAACCTACAGCTTCGTAAGCTTAAGATAGATTGGTTCGGAGCATTAACGTTGATCGGTTCGGTGGTAAGCTTAATGTTCGCATTGGAGCTTGGAAATGAATATGGATGGACTTCGGCTTCAATCATGGGGTTATTTTCTATTTTTGTTGTATGCTTTGGGTTATTCCTTGTAATTGAAAGAAGAGTGGAAGACCCAATCATTTCATTCGGATTATTTAAAAGACAACTATTTGCAGCTACACAAGGAGTAGCGTTTTTCTATGGTTCGGCTTTTATTATTACTACAGTGTTGATTCCGCTGTTCGTACAATCTGTATACGGAGGAACAGCAACTAATGCTGGTATCATTTTGATTCCAATGATGGTCGGTTCGGTTATCGGAAGTCAGGTGGCAGGACAGTCTGTTAGGCGATTCAGCTATCGTGGCATCATGCTTGTTTCAGTAGCGTTATTTTTTATAGGAATGCTTTTATTAAGCACGATTGATGTCAATACATCACGTTCAATCCTTACCATTTACATGGTGATTGCTGGTCTTGGTATGGGATGCTCATTCTCAATGTTGAGCATGGCAACTCAACATAATATCGAGCCACACAAGAGAGGTATCGCTACTTCAACGAACACATTTTTTAGAACACTAGGAATGACGATTGGTGTCACGATTTTTGGTACCATTCAAAACCATTTATTAAAGAGCAACTTGCAAGATGTGCTTGGAAGTTCAGGAGGCTTTTCAGGAAATTTCAATTCAACTGCCCTTTTAACAGCGGAAGGCAGGGCACAAATTCCGCCTGAAGTACTTCAGCATATAACAGATGCAATGGCATTATCCGTTTCAACCACTTTCAAGTGGACACTTATACCAATTGCATTAGGATTTATTTCGATAATATGGATGGGGAAAGAGAGAATGATCGTTCCACAGCAACAAGGAAAAATTAGTAAGCAACAGGCTTCATAATAGTGATTGAGTGCCAGGCATCGTTTAGGTGTCTGGTTTTTTTATATGGATATTTAGGGGAATATAATATATAAATGGAAGAATGTGGGTCGGTGTAATATAATGGAAAGGAAGAATGGGTGGGGGTATCCTAATGAAAAAATATGGTTTATTATCAGTTTTGATCTTCTTGGTATCATCCTTAATTTATGTAGTGTCGATGTTTAATGTTTCTGGAGTTGCCGTACTTTCAGGTCCTATGATGATTTTACTGGTGATGATTCTTCCTTTCGTGGGAATTTTAGTTGCCTTTAAGGCAAAAGGTGGATTGAAAGCAGCCGGAATTATCGGTAACTCACTATTGTTTTTTATATCTGCTGTTATTCCTTTTGCTTCAACATTATTTTGGAATCAACCATAAAGATGAGAGAGGGTTCCTGCTTATTTAGGGAACAATAGCCGTTCGTTTTATAATAGTTTCTGTAAAATAACCTTATAAATTATCGATATATAAAGGACCTCATAAATTGTAGGTCCTTTTCTGTTGCTATTACAACAAGTAAGTTACTATTCTTCAGTCAACTATTACGTAAAACTTTGACAGGCTTCAGTCAAAAGTTTAAAAAGAAAATGATAAAAACAGATAAGAAAGTTTGTAGTAATTGACGATTAATTACAGAGAAAAACATCTTAAGATAGCGGAATTGATATTATCAAAACAAACACCTGAATAGTAAATATTACACCAACATTAATATAAGAAAGTCCCCCAATAAACCATACACCTATGGTAATATCTTATTGAGTAGTCAAGCACAGTACATGGACAAATGTCCTCTTATTATTAATAGTAATAACAATGATTCGACAAAATTCGGGTGGTGCCTGTCACCATAAAGTGGGTGTGGAACAGCGTGGAGAAGCATAAAATATTAGCTATTATTGAAAAAGAGCTTGTGGTTGCCCTCGGTTGTACCGAGCCTGTGGCGATTGCATTAGCAGCAGCAACGGCAAAAAGCTATGCAAAGGGTAATATAGAAGAAATTAGTCTTAAAGCTAGTGGGAATATTATTAAAAATGCTAAATCCGTTGGGATCCCTGGAATGTCGTCTAGTGGTCTAGATTTTGCTGTCGCAATTGGAGCAGTAGCAGGAGACCCGGATAAGCAACTTGAAGTCTTGAAAGACCTGAATGTTGAAGATGAGAAATTAGCGTTAATGCTCATTGAAGATGGCAAAGTAATAACAGGGCAAGCGGATACATCGAAACGACTATATATAGAAGTGATTCTAAAAACCGATGTGAACACGAGTAGGGTGGTCATTTCTGATAATCATAGTAATATTACATTAATTGAGGTAGATGGTAAGATTGCGTATCAGGGTGGTTGCGAAAATATTGGTATTCAATCTGACGAAGAAGAATTAACAACACTTTCAATAGATGAAATTTATCATTGGGTTCAAGAGGTTGAACTTAGCCAGTTATCTCTGGTAAAAAAGAGTATTGACCTTAATAGAGTTATTGGATTGGAAGGCCTTTCTGGCGATTACGGATTAAAAGTAGGGAAAACGATACAGGAAAATGTTAAAAAAGGGATCCTTTCCAATGATATTGCTACTGCCGCTATGTCATTAGCAGCTGCAGGGTCAGACGCTAGAATGGCTGGTTCAACCATTCCGGTAATGGCGAACACAGGAAGTGGGAATCAAGGAATAGCAGTTACACTTCCCGTTGTAGCTGTTGCTGAAAAGCTACAGGTTTCACAGGAAAAAATGATTCGAGCGGTTGCGCTTAGTCACTTAATTACTATTCATATCAAATCAAAATTTGGTCGACTTTCTGCATTATGTGGCGTAACTGCCGCAGGGATGGGTGCAAGTGGGGCCATCGTTTATTTACTAGATGGAGATTTACAGCAAGTCAAAGCAGC
>NZ_QBBX01000010.1:11915-22578 GCF_003073175.1 Peribacillus acanthi | reverse complement strand
ATTCAAAACACGATTGGAAATGTTTCTGGAATGATTTGTGACGGAGCCAAGGCCGGCTGTGCCATGAAAGTATCCACGTGTTCAAATGTGGCTGTTCAATCCGCCATGTTGGCACTAAATGATCAAGAAATTAAATCTACGGACGGATTCATCCATGATGACGTGGAAAAAAGTATCGAAAGCTTCTGTAAGCTAGGAAACGAAGGTACGAGACATACGGATGAAGTCATCTTGAAATTGATGATGGAAAAATAAATAGTTTGGAATATTTTTAGATACAAGAATTTTAATGAGTTGCTGCGGCAACTCTTTTTCTTTTTTGAGTTGTGATATTTAATTTAATACGGCGAATGTAGCTTTAAGTACCAGAAATGTTATCAAAACTCAGCATATTTAATCAAATATGAGAAACTTTTATTGAATTTATGCATTATCACATCTTTTCTACGCTGAAACCCATTATCCGTTAGGAAATTTAATAGATTTTTGGAAGGTGATTCAGGTCATTATCGAAATGTAAAATTTACAATCGAAACTGAGAAAATATAATCAATTCATGGGAAATAACAACGAAACGAGCAAAAATAATATCGAAAATCTCCAAATATCGATTTTTCGACAAATAGCTACTAGAACTCTCTCTACACAAATTCAGCATTTTTGTAAATAAAGAGCGGTAACGACAAAGGTTATGGTTACAATATAAATATCGCTAATAGTTTAATAAGCTATGATATTGGGTTGGAAAAAATATTTATTGACCTTGTGGTGTACCCCACAGTTTATGATTGATAAGGGAGGCGAATGATGTATAAAACTAGTGAGTTTGCTGAATTGACTGGATTAAGCAAAGAAACTCTACGATATTATGCAGAGGTTAAATTACTAGAACCTGCATTTATTAATCCGAATAACAACTATCGTTATTACGATGATGGAAGCTATTTTCTTGCCATCCTTTTAGTCAAATTAAGAAGATTCGGATTTACAATCCAGGAGATGATTTCTGTGATGGAGGATGAGTCATTCGCACATTTAGAAGATTTATTAATTCAAAAAAGGAAAAAAATTCAGATGCAAATAGAAGATCTTCGTCTACAGACTCTTGAGATAGATGAATTTTTGGCATCTGGGAAGGAGGAGAATGAATGATTGAATGGAAAGAAGAAATAATCATCGATACTAGTATTGAAAAGGTATGGGCATTATTTTTAGATAAGAACATCAAGAAAATTATGCCGAAAGTAGAAGAACATACACTAATTGAAGGGGAGGAATGGCAGGTCGGAGCAAAGCATCAACAGAAATATCGCGAAGGAAAGCGCGTCGAAACCTATTTGGTTGAAACTTTAGCTTATGAAGATCACGAAGATAAAAAGGTAAAGACCATTAGCTTTGTCCTAGGAAAGGCATTCCAAATTACTTTAACTTTTACCTTAATAAAACTTGATGAAACACAAACGAAATTTATTTATGAAGGTCAAAATAAAGGAGTTAATTTTGTTGGAAGAGCAATGCTAAAGCTCGGTAGCCAGCAAAGTAACAATAAAGTTGTGCAGGACTTCATGGATAAAGTGAAACACGAAGCTTTGATAGGAGAGGTATAACTTATGTGGTAATCTTTGTATGCTATTCTTGAAATAGTAATTCGAGCCGGGCTTATTAATATTAGATCTATCAAGTCATTTGTAATTTCATAAACATTTATATATGGTTATCATTTTTGTTCAGATAATGGATCTATGTTTTCAATAATAAGTTATTCATCGATTTTTAATTCATGAAAAAGGGTCAGCTCCCCTTGTATGGGACTGACCCTTTCATTTATACAAATAAGCTCAATAATAGAATAAATCCTAATCCAGCCACTGAAATAATCGTTTCAAGTAGTGTCCATGTTGCAAATGTTTCCTTCATGCTTAATCCAAAGTATTCTTTAAACATCCAGAAGCCTGCATCATTTACGTGGGAAGCTATTAAACTACCAGCTCCAGTTGCAAGTACAACAAGTGCAAGATTCACGTCAGATTGACCTAACATCGGGATGACTAGTCCGGCAGTGGTTAAAGCTGCAACAGTTGCGGATCCTAGTGAAATACGTAAAATTGCTGCGATGATCCAAGCTAATAAGATAGGAGATAGGGATGTACCCTTGAATAATTCAGCTACATAGTCACCTACACCTCCATTAATTAATACTTGCTTAAAGGCACCGCCGCCACCGATGATCAATAACATCATACCAATATGTGTAATGGCAGTTGTACAAGATTCCATAACTGTTTTGATTGGAATATTTCTTGCTAATCCCATTGTGTAAATAGCCACTAATAAAGAAATGATCATGGAAATCGATGCGTCACCAATAAAACGGATAATTTCAAGAGCACGATTATCTTCAAAGCCCATTGTTTGTTGAACTAAAGTTATTATTGTAGCAATTGACATTAAAATAACCGGAAGCATTGCCGTGAATACACTGATACCAAAACCAGGAGTATCTTCAATCTTAAATACTTTTTGTTCACCAAGAGAAGCTATATTACCAGTTTTATTGAAGGATTCAGGAACAATTCTTTTAGCAACCTTTGAGAATAGAGGTCCAGCTAACAGCACAGTTGGAATTGCAATGATGAACCCGTAAAGTAACACTTCCCCAAGATTTGCTCCATATTCTCCAGCGATTACTGTTGGTCCCGGGTGAGGTGGCAAGAACCCGTGTGTAACGGATAAAGCAGCTGCCATCGGAATTCCTAGGAATAATATTGATACTTTTAATTCTTTAGAAATCGCAAACACAATTGGAATC
The DNA here is from genome assembly GCF_003073175.1 of Peribacillus acanthi. Classification (GTDB taxonomy): domain Bacteria; phylum Bacillota; class Bacilli; order Bacillales; family DSM-1321; genus Bacillus_BN; species Bacillus_BN acanthi. Next base: position 19,769 of record NZ_QBBX01000010.1, on the reverse strand, counting down.
AACAAGACTAAACCTACTTCAAAGAATAAAGCAACTCCAATGATGAATGCAGCAACTACTACAGCCCATTGAATATTTTTTTCACCAAATTTATTTACTAGAGTCATAGCAATACGTTGGGCACCGCCGGAATCTGCTATTAACTTACCAAGCATCGCACCAAGTCCGAAAATTAACGCTAAGTGACCAAGTGTTCCACCTAAACCAGCTTCAATCGTTTTGACAATTTCCCCTAATGGCATACCTAGAGCTAAAGCAACACCAAACGATACGATAATTAAAGAAATGAATGTGTTTAACTTAAAGCCCATTATTAGTATCAATAACGCTAAAATACCAATTGCAACTATAACTAATGGCATAATAATCCCCCTCGAAATGTATGTGATAATTGAATAATGCAGGAATGGATTAGACACCCATACTTTGTAGCATTGTCTAGATTAGTAGAAGAGAGAAGTTCATCCCCATTGAAATCTTACTTAATTAAGCTCCGTTGATAATTCGCAATCCTTGCATAATCATCTTCTAAAGCTCTAGATAGGTTTATGAAGATTGGCACTAATTGACGATACTCTTTTGCTGCCTCTTCGTTAGGTGAATGCATATGAGTACTGCCAATCATTTCAGATACGACTTCAAAAGAGTCTATTTTCCCTGTGGCATATAAGCCTAAGATGCATGCTCCTAAACATGAACTTTCGTAGCTTTCTGGCACTACTACCTCCAAATTGAAGATATCGGACATCATTTGTCTCCACACATCGGACCTTGCGAAGCCACCAGTAGCTTGAATTCGGGTCACAGGACCTTCCATTGATTCAACCAAGGCTAAAAATACGGTGTAAAGATTGAAAATGACTCCTTCAAGTGCTGAACGAATCATATGTTCCTTTTTATGAGACATCGTTAGGCCGAAAAATGATCCACGCACATCTGGATTCCATAAAGGGGCACGCTCGCCAGCTAGGAAAGGGTGAAATAGCAATCCATCAGCTCCTGGCCTAACGAGCTCTGCAATTTTGGTCAAGACATCGTACGGATCGATGCCAAGTCTTTTAGCAGTTTCCACTTCAGAAGCAGCAAACTCATCTCGAATCCAGCGGAGAACCATCCCTCCATTATTAACAGGACCTCCAATTACCCAATGATCCTCGGTCAATGCGTAGCAAAAAATTCGACCTTTTTCGTCCGTTTGGGGTTTGTCGATGATGGTCCGGATGGCTCCACTTGTCCCAATTGTGACGGCAATTTCGCCTTTACGTATCGCATTGACCCCAAGATTGGAAAGTACGCCATCACTTGCACCAATCACAAATGGTGTATTAGGGGAAATTCCAATCTGTTTTGCTAGTTCTGGATTGCAGTCTGTAAAAATCTTAGTCGTTGGTACGAGATCGGATAATTGCTCACGTGATATGCCTGCAATTTTTAAAGCTTCTTTATCCCAATCCAATGCTTTTAAGTTCATCATCCCTGTGGCAGAAGCGAGGGAATGATCGACTACATATAGATTAAAGAACTTTTTAAAAATGAATTCTTTTATTCCAATGTATTTTTTTGCTTTCGAAGCGATTTCAGGATAATCATTTACAATCCACGCGATTTTGCTTAATGGTGACATCGGATGGATTGGCGTTCCTGTACGTTTATAAACTTCATGTCCATTCAACTCATCTTTGATTTTTTGAGACCAAGCTTCACTTCGATTATCTGCCCAAGTAATACAAGGTGTCAGTGGTTGATCCTGTTCATCCATAACAATAACACTATGCATGGCACTGCTAAAGGAAATAAACGAGACTTGTTGAGGATCATGCTGTTTCATAATTTTCGAAATAGCAGTAATGACAGCCTGATAAATTTCCTCTGGATCTTGCTCAGCTGTTGAAATATCTGGGGTGTAAAGGGGGTATCCAATATTCTCCTGTCGGATAACTTCACCTTTCTCACTGAATAAAACAGCTTTGGTGCTAGTCGTTCCGATGTCTACCCCTAACATATAGCTAGTCACTTTTCTTGCTCAACTCCTTTGGAAAGCATTTGTTGTGACCTCCATAGGTCTTCAACTTTACCTTGAACATCATCAAAGTTTTGATGTAAAGATTGGATCATGAGTTCTCGTTTCTTAGTTTTGATTGCTTCTATATAAAGTTCATGATTATCGATAATACGTTGAAAGTCTTCATACTTTTCCTTAAATCGTGCACGCATCGATAAAAGAATCAGCGCTTCCATTACTGGTTTTGCGTTGTTCCAAATCATCATGATATAGGAATGGTTGATGGCACCGATGATCGTTTCATGGAAAAGTACATCCTGATAGGAGAATTCATCGGCATCTTTATATTTAATAGCGATTTTCATCATTTCGAGTATTTTACTCAATTCAAGAACCAAATCAGTAGTGTTAACTTTCACAAGACGTTCAAAAACAAACGTTTCTATTAGTAAACGTACATCATAAATTTCTTCGATTTCCTTCTCGGTCAATCCGATGACTACCGCACCCATTCTCTCTAAACGAATCATATTTTCAGATGCGAGTACTTTCAATGCTTCGCGAATGGGGGAGCGACTGACATTAAAATCAGCAGCTAGTTTATTTTCTGAAAGGATGGTACCGCTTTCAATTAATCCTGAAATAATCCGCATTCTTAATTCATAAGTTACGCGATCTCCTGTGGAAACTTTTGAAAGCCATTTTTGTGGATAAAGGTACTCATTGGTTTCTGTCATACGTCCACCTCCTTGTTTTACGAGTATACTTGTATACAAGTATTATAGAACGGATTAATAATTTTGCAAGCGTTTTCTAAATGCAGATTTTATGGCTTATGAAATTTGTCTTAAAATGAAATAGTAAAAAGTCGCCATCTTCGTGTGGATAGGGTATGTTAAATGGGAATAGGTTAGACACTAAAAGCGGCCGAGAGAAGAAAAGTATTCTATACATTAAAGGTAATGAATCTATAAAATCGGAAGGAGAGAGGAAGACATGACAAACGTACATCCAGAAGTAGGTTGGAGCTTTGAGAATAGCTATAGCCTTTTGCCAGGAAAGCTTTATTCCAGGCATAATCCCACCCCTGTACGTGATCCGAAGTTTGCCATTTTGAATGAATCACTGGCAAAATCGTTAGGGTTAAACGTCAATGCGTTAAAAAATGAAGAAGGATTGGATGTGTTTGCAGGAAACAAAATCCCTAATGGAGCTCAACCACTTTCTCAAGCTTATGCAGGACATCAATTTGGGCATTTTAATATGTTAGGTGATGGGCGGGCAGTTTTGCTTGGCGAGCAAATCACTCCTTTAGGTGAAAGGTTTGATATTCAGCTAAAAGGTCCTGGTCGTACACCTTACTCTCGTGGAGGAGATGGAAGAGCGGCACTTGGACCGATGCTTCGAGAATATATTATTAGTGAAGCGATGCATGCACTGGGCATTCCTACAACCCGTAGTCTCGCAGTAGTGTCAACAGGTGAGTCCGTATATCGTGAAAAGGTACTACCAGGTGCCATCCTGACGCGTGTTGCAGCTAGCCATCTACGTGTTGGAACCTTTCAATATATTGCACAATGGGGAACTGTTCAAGAACTACAGGCTTTGGCTGACTATACATTGAACCGCCATTATTCTGAAATCAAAAACACTGAGCAGCCATATCTTTCATTACTTCAAGAAGTTATCAACCGTCAAGCCAAGCTCATCAGCAAATGGCAATTAGTTGGTTTTATCCACGGAGTGATGAATACCGATAATATGACCATTAGCGGAGAAACGATCGATTATGGTCCTTGTGCCTTCATGGATACATATGACCCTGCAACAGTATACAGTTCCATTGATCGACAAGGACGCTATGCTTTTGGCAACCAACCGTATATAGGCGTGTGGAATTTGGCACGCTTTGCAGAAGCATTATTGCCATTGTTACACGAAGAGCAGGATCAGGCAGTAAAACTGGCGGAGGACGCTCTTTCCGAATTTTCAAAGTTGTATAAGGCAAAATGGATAACGGGAATGAGAGCAAAATTAGGGATCTTTAACGAAGAGATGGAGGATGAATCTCTTATTGACGAACTCCTTGATTTGATGAAGGAGCATAAAGCCGATTACACTAATACATTCAGGGTATTAACATATGAAAAGATAGAGAATTCACCCCTGTTTGAAACTTCTAGATTTTCCAAGTGGCAGGAAAATTGGCAGGCACGGTTAAAGCGACAAGAGGAATCAATCGAATCTTCTAAAAAGTTAATGCAAAACAGTAACCCTGCTGTTATTCCACGAAATCACAAAGTTGAAGAAGCATTGAAAGCAGCTGAGGAAATAGGGGATTATAGCGTGATGGAAAAATTACTGGCTGTCCTTTCAAACCCATATACGCTCTCACCAAACCAGGACGCATTTTGTACACTTCCTAATCCTTTAGACGGACCTTATCAAACTTTTTGTGGGACTTAAATTAAGTGAGTTGAAAGAGTGAGGAGAATTCATGAATTGGTCATTAAGACAAATGAAACTGGAAGATGTACCAATTTTTTTAGAATGGTATAACGATGAAGAGCTTCACAATACCGCAAATGCAAAAAAATTCAAACCATATTCACTAGAGGAACTGACGGAATATTGGCGAGAAAAATTATCTCGTTCAAATGCAACATACTACTCAATTTTATTGGATGACAAAGTTGTTGGGAGAGCTGGTTTAAAAAAGCCGAAAAATGACGATGAGACTTCCGTTGAGTTTTCCATTGTTATCGGAGTTACTACATTGCATTCAAAAGGCCTGGGAACTAGAGTGACTGAGAATCTTGTAAAAGAAGCATTCCTTGAACCAGAAAATTCAGCCGTTTTCCTAGGCGTCCGTCAGGATAATAAGCGTGCAATCAGATGCTACGAAAAAGTTGGTTTTCAAATATCTAAAGAGTATATAGAAAATCATGTGGAAATGTACGAAATGAAAGTGGAGAGAAATAAGATATATTGAATTGCGAACATTCAATAAGGTGATAATGTCTTTATTTTGTGTCTGTAACTCCAGTCATAATATAGGCTATCATTAACATGAAGCTTTAATTTTTAATCTAGACTAAAACTGCCTTTTTATAAAGCTATTGTCTACAAAATATACAAAAAAATAAATAGTTCATAATCATGCTGCCCTAAATGGCGGCTTTTTTTGTTATCTAAAAAGGGTATTTTTGTAAAATAAAGGATAGTACTTATCGAAAATAGAATTTATTAATAAATAATAGAAAAAACATGAATGTGTCATGATTTCACAGATTTGATCTTAAAAAATGACAAAGTATAAATGGTAAAGCAATAATTCCTAAGAGGTGGATTTCGTTTGGGATATTCTAGGTGAACATCATTTTAAAAGGATAGATTTACCCTTTTTATTGTAAACACACACTAGGGGATTTTTGAACTTATGTGCAATGATTCTTATGGATAGAAACTAATACATAATTGAAAGGGAGACTGAAAAAATGAGTGGAAAATTATTAAGAATAGGAACAACCTATATACCAGTATCAAATGTTGATCTTTCTTCTTACTGGTATGTAAATAAATTAGGAGCAGAGTTAAGTTACAAAGATGAAGACAAAGCTATTTTAAATCTTGCCAATCAAAGTTTTTTTCTTGTGAAGTCTAATGAAAATCAAAGCGCCAATTTCTTTGATATTCATGGGAATGAGCGTTTTTCATTAACTTTTGAAGTTAATGGATTAAAAGCATTAGAAGCTATACATAGGGATTTTAAGCAAAATGGAATAAATGTTGGAGAGATTGAAGATAGGGGACATGCAGGAAGGAATTTTGTTTTCTATGATATAGATGAAAATAAATTTGATGTATGGAGTGAACTTAGTCCAAAATTTAAAGAAAAATATCTTAATCTCTAATTAATATCCAATTGAAATAATAGCAGAGAAAAGCACAATTCCAGTACGGAGAAATTGTGCTTTATAACCTTTAGAAATCTCTGTTCCGTCATGAATGATTGTTTCAACCAGCAGTAGCACTCTATGTTTTGAAAGTTCCCTTATCAAAGGCTTCAAATCATTCCGATTAATATAAGGAATTTGAAAATTTTGCTTTGTATTTTTTCAATTGCAAAATTTACAAGCATCATTTTATTAATAACAATCTAGCATAATATATTTCTTTTTGTTGAGTATTCTCGTTGCGACAATTATCATTAATCTATCAAAAGAATAAGGGGATGAGGTATTGCGTACGGTTATTGGTCAATCAGAGATAAAGAGGTGTATTTTGACTAATTCAACTAAGGAGAAATAAAAATGAAAACTATTTTTAACCCTAATCTTTTTCATGGTAAAAGAATACGGCTTACAGGTTCGAGACATGAAGACACTGAAGTGATGAATAGATGGCAAGAAGATTCGGAATATCTTCGTAATGTTGATACTGAATATGCTTATCCTAAACCATTAGATGTGAATTCAGAAGAAAAACCTTATTCAAACGAGGTCTCTTTTCGAATAAGAACCATTGAAAATGACCACCTAATTGGGTTTGTCACAATCCATAGCATTGAATGGAATAATCGAACAGGTACTTTAGCTATTGGGATAGGAGAGTCTGTTAACCGTAATAAGGGATATGGAACAGAGGTAATTCAGCTTATTCTACGTTATGCTTTCCACGAATTAAACTTAGATAGAGTAGGTTTGGAAGTAATAGAGTATAACAATAGTGGAATTAGAGCATATGAAAAAGTTGGTTTTATCCAGGAAGGTAGAAAAAGATCGGTAGTATATAGGGACGGAAAAAGATTCGATGTTATAGTAATGGGAGTATTGCGGTCCGATTGGGAATTATCTCAACTCCAAAAATAACTAATGAACAATAATATTTGTGTAATTTAGAGAGCTATTCAATATATAAATGGCTCTCTTTCTTTTTAAGAAGACTGTTAAAAAGTCCATTTTTGATTTTTGCAGTTTGTTGATTGAAGTGGAAAACGCTTGACTCCTGGAGGATTAGCCATACAGGCTCGGCTAACGCCCTGGAAAGCAAGCGTCTGGAACGGAAATGAACAGGCAAGTTTAACAGAGCCTCTAAGGAAAATGGGAGTTTAGAAAAAAACTATGCAATTAAGGGAGAGTTCATTTATTGCGAATTCACTCACCATCAATTAAACGATCACATTAATTTGTGAGAACAAACCATTTAGCTAACGACTTAACTAACAAGGTAAGTAATATTACAGGATATATTACTAGACAGGTTCTACGTTATTCACTCTAAATGTTTATTCTGCCTAAATAATGTTACATTAAGATTAAATGAAAAATCATGAGAGTCAATTCATTCAGATGACAACTTCAAGGATTGATTTCTGAATTCAAATACAACGTGTTCTCTTCTATGATAATATGTTACTACCACTTACAATTGATTAGAACTAGACCACCGTTGGCTGTATTGTAATTGAATTTTTCAAGGAGGAATCAAGGTGGGAGAGAAGATCACCGTACAAACCAGGAAGCTAGAGACGACACCTGGTGGACATATTTTTTATGAATACACCAATCTTGAAACCTATATAACTAATACCGTCTCCTATATCATTAATGGAATTGAAAACGGAGATCATGTCATAATTATTGAGAATGACTTCATTTTCCCAAGGATTCAAAGGGAGTTAGAAAAGGAATTGTGTAGAGAGGACCTTGCAAAGGTACACCGTGTCAATAACTTTGATTTCTATTGCTTCGGAGGCAATTTTAATAAAGAAACGGTCATTTCCTATTACAAAAAATATGTAAATCCATTCCTGGAAAACCATATTAGCATCCGGACCTGGGCCCATGTTG
>NZ_QBBX01000010.1:7782-11905 GCF_003073175.1 Peribacillus acanthi | reverse complement strand
GTGGGCGGAAAATGAGCAGATTGCCTATTATGTTGGGGAATATGAAAAAGAGGTAGACCACACGGTCATCGAGCTGGGATTGACCTCCATCTGTGCCTACGACCAAAAACGGATGCCTGAGGAGCTTAGAACCACATTATTGTCGTGTCATAGGTTCTATATGACAGATGATGAAATTTATACGATCACAAATGACCTTAAAATTAACAGATATCAACCTAGCTGAATGGGTGAATTCAAATGGGTCACCTTTTTCAATTGGTGGAATGTCGTCTTTGGCATGCCTTTTGACGAAAGAGAAAGATGTTCACAGAGGATGTGACCGACCAATCAATAGAAATAACCTATTAATGAAATGCTAATACTTTATTTTCTCGTATGTAAGTTTTATTCATACTTCAGTAATTTTAGCAAAGCTTTTCAGGAATACATTATTCATGCATTCTATTTAATAGCAACAATTATTGACTAGCAAAAAAATGGTTTGCAGGAAATGGCATTTGTGAGGGAGAATTTATTCATTGATATAAAACTAATCGAATTATAATGTGGGCTGTTTTTATGTTTGGACAAAAAGAATGTGAATTTATTCAAAGAATTGTTAAAGGATTTTCCAGATACAAATAGTAATTTCAAATACATATTGTCATTGGTTTAAATTCATCCTAAAAAAGGTAAATGATGAAGGTAAATATCAATGTTGTAAGCACTTTTCGAAAATAAACAAGATAGATTTTAGGATTTTCTTAAGTTTTTCGGATTGCCTGTAGCTTACTCGGCAACTATATTTACTAAGAAATAAAAGTTATTGATAGGAGAGAAGTGGATGGAGTCACTTTGGCTTGAGTATGCATGGGCATTATTAATTTTAATTGGGTTAGAAGGTTTGTTATCGGCTGACAATGCTCTTGTATTGGCTGTTATCGCCAAGCATTTACCAGAAGATCAGAAAAAAAGAGCCATTACATACGGAATTTTTATGGCATTCGCATTCAGATTTGCTGCCCTGTTTGCCATTTCTTTTATCGCAAACGTTTGGCAAATACAAGCGATAGGAGCAGCCTATTTGCTTTATCTAGGATTAAAACATGTCATTAAGGCCCGATTTGGGAAAGAAAATGAAAATATTCATAAGGATGTTGAAGAGGAATCTGCAGGGAAAAGTTTCTGGCCAACCGTAGGGAAAATAGCTTTAGCTGATCTAGCTTTTGCAATTGATTCCATTCTCGCTGCCGTTGCCATAGCTCTTGGCCTTCCAGACTCACCTCTTAAAGACTTCGGAGGTATGGATGGTGGGCAGTTTATAGTTGTAGTACTTGGAGGTATTGCTGGACTTGTTTTAATCAAGTTTGCAGCAACCTGGTTTGTTCAACTCCTTGATAAACGCCCAGCATTGGAAACAACAGCATATGCAATAGTTGCTTGGGTAGGGGTGAAGCTTGCTGTTATTACTTTAGCACACGAGGACATAGCAGTCTTAGACCACCATTTCCCACATAGCACAGGGTGGACTTTAGTTTTTTATGGAGTATTAGTTTGCATTGCTCTAATCGGTTGGTTTGCACCAAGCAATAATAGCTTAGAGAAAGGGAAATTATAGTAGAGTTCAAAACTAATTCATGTGGTTGTCTTCACAATGAGTATAAAATTTGACAATAGAATTGCTTATCATTATTATAGACCTTGCGCATAAAACTGGGGATCATCATCCTTTATTGGCACTTCATTTTGAGGTGCCTTTTGTTATTTAACTGAGAATTCTATAGGCACCTAGTTACTCCATAAAGCTTGAGATACTCCCAAGCATTTAGCTTTGGAATAAACATACCATTTAAGTGGAAAAACATACGATTCTATTGGAAAAAGGATAATTTGAAGAATAAAAAACCTCCCTAATCAAAAGGGAGGATCTACATAGGCTTACCAGACCTATTATAGGTATACGGTAAACCATAACTTTATTAGGGTATAAAAGAATGTGTAAAACATGGTAATAAAGATAGTTACTGTAAACAACAAACTGCGACCTAATATTAACAGGTCTTTTTTAAAAGGATAAATTATTAACTTAATCATCACAAGCCTTTCCATCACCATCACGGTCAAGTCTGTGGTCTCCAAAACCAGCTTTTATAGATGCATTCATAAAGTCTGTTGCTTCACCTTCACGGCTAAAGTCGCTGCAATCGCGATCTTCAGAATAGTTAACAGGAGGAGATTTAGGTTTTTGTTGCTGTTTCTTTTTCTCTTCTGCTTTTCTTTTGGCTTCCGCAGCAGCTCTTTCTTTTTCCATTTGAGCTTGTAGCTTGGCTTCTTCTATTTTCCTAGCTTCCGCCTCAGCTTTTTTCTTAGCTTCTACTTCGGCAAGTCTCTTTTTCTCTGCAGCTTCTTCTAGTGCTTTTTTCTTTTTCTCTTCAGCGATTTTCTTCAATCGCTCTTGTTCTTCTCGAGCCTCCTGCAATTTTTCCTCTTGTACTTTTTGGATGAATGCTATTTTTTCAAGCTCATCTTGTTTCTTCGTATAAGCTAGCATGTCATGGTACACGCAATATCCTACAGAACCAAGGAAATACAGAAGTATAACAAAAAATAATGCAGGATAGTTTCCTATCGGCTCTTTATTTTTGATTTTTTTTCGAATGTTGAAAAAGAAATAAAGTATTAATAGAAATAAGGCTATTAGATGCAACCAATTTGATTGGATACAGTGCCAAACAAACGTGAAGAACACCGAAATGGTCAGAACAGCCTGGTAGATTTCTTTCAAATGTTCAATGAGACAGAGCCCAATAAATGGCAACATGACTAGAAGTAAAAGTATAATTACCGTATTTATTCTAATTCTTGAAATGGAATCACTTTGCTTTGAACGCCACCATAAAGCAATGAATATAACAGCGATTAGTAAGATCATCCACCAAGTCGTCACGATGCATGTGATAATCAAAGAAAATAAAATAATAAATAGGAACACTGCTACTATGAAAAAAATAGTGCTTACAAATGTTTTAGTTTTAGAGAACGCTTCTTTCAATTTCAAACCACCCTATGTAAATCTATAGTTCATCTATTAGTATATTGGTATAGCAATAAATCTCAATACTAATTATTTGGTAATCTGAGGTTAAGACAGTACAAATGAATACTAAAATCTTGTTGTTTACCCCATATATGCAAACATTTGGTAAAATCAGTAATAGGAACTAATTTGAAGACTTTAGCATCATAATAATCACAAATGAGAATAGGGGAAGCATAGTGGGGATTAAAGTAGGGATTATTGGTTGTGGTTCGATTTCTAAACTACGACATGCTCCAGAATATAAAGATAATCCATATGTGGATGATATTGTTTTTTATGATAGAAATCCGGAACGAGCCATGGAATTAGCGCAAATGTTTGGTGGAAGAGTTGCCGAAACGGCCGATGAGATAATAGAAGATCCGAACATAGATGTAATAAGTGATTGCTCTTCCAATGAATCTCACCATATTTTTTCAACTAAAGCATTATTAAGTGGAAAGCATGTTTTATGTGAAAAACCAATTGCACTTACTATTGAAGAAGCAAAAAAAATAGTGGAAGCCCAAAAGAAATCTGGGAAAAAATTAATGGTCGCCCATAACCAACGATTCACGGGTGCCCATCAGAAAGCGAGAGAAATCCTTCAGAACGAGGAGCTTGGAAAAATACTTACCTTCAAAACATCATTCGGGCACGCTGGACCAGAGAGTTGGGGGGTAAATAAAACGAATTCAACCTGGTTCTTTAAGAAGGAGCGTTCTGGGCTAGGGGTAGCTGGAGATCTCGGGATTCATAAAATAGATGTAATGCATTATCTTTTAGGGGACGAAGTCGAGTATGTCAGTGCATTCCAGGGAGCATTAGATAAAATCGATGAAAATGGTAAACCGATTGAAGTATGCGATAACATCGTTTGTAGCTTAAAAACGAAAAAGGGTCGTCTTGGTACAGCCTCTTTCTCATGGACATATTACGGTGAGGAAGACAATAGTACTATCATCTATTGCGAAAAAGGGATGTTGAAAATCTACCATCATGAGGATTTTCCATTAGAAGTCATAACGAAAGACGGAGAAAAAATTCAGTATCAACTGGGAA
>NZ_QBBX01000010.1:0-7772 GCF_003073175.1 Peribacillus acanthi | reverse complement strand
CATCCAAACGAATGAGACCCAAAGTAAAAGTGGTGTGATAGATGCATTAATTGACTCTGTGCGATTGGACACAGCACCACTCGTGACAGGGGAAGATGCGATATCTTCATTAAAAGTCATAATTGGGATGATCGAAGCAGCAGAAACCAATCGTGTGATTAAAATATAAGAAAGTTTATTGATTGAGAGTGTTAGAAGATATGAAAATCACAAAAATACTCTTTTAAATATGTTATAAGATTACTTAATGTACATAAAAAAGACGATTACAAATCAAGATAAAATTTGTAATCGTCTTTTTTCCATTATTTTGAATTAATAACACGATAGATATGCTTAATTGCTTCCATATGTAATCCTTCATGATAAAAGCTAAATAAAAAAGTCTCGCCTAGATTATTAAACGTAATGCCAGCACGGTTTGTGAAAGGTGTTGGCAACTTTTCATGAAAACGTCCTGGCAGGAAATCTTTGATTCTAGATTTTTGTTCTGACAATACAGTAGCTATCTCTTCCAAAGTGGGAGGATCGACCTTCCAATCACTCGGCTTCGTACCTGCCGCAAAAAGTTGTTCATAGTTTTCAGGAATATTCATTTTTTCTTTAAAAATTCCAAATACAATTTTTTCTTGTACAAATGCGATATGCCCAAAGTTCCAACGAATATTATTATTGAAACCATTTGGGACAATATCCGCGATCTCTTCAGGAATTCTTTTAATTGATTTCTCAGTAATTCCACGAACGGTACCCATATGATGAAAAATAGCTTGTTCCACCTATATCACTCCTTCATATTACTTTACATAAATAGGATTCTAGAAATAAGGTCATATTCCTTCTATGTATATTTATTCTCTTTTTCATCAAATTTGCATCGTTTAGCGGACATAAAAACATATGGGCGTTAGGATTTAAATAAAGAGCCTCTGTAAAATTAGACTATTGAAATTAAAAATCAACACTGGAATATAACAGTGTCTTCAAAAAAAATGCAGTTTTTCTCCAAGATACTTATATTAACCTCACAGGATATTTATCGGAATTAATAATATTCATATTTTTTATATATATATTTAATTATTTAATTAATTTATGTAAAAACATTTACATTTTTAATTAATGTATTTAAAATATATTTAAATACCATGAAAGGAGGCAATCATGGCATATCCAGTTTTAACGAATTGTCCTGTATGCAGCCAAACACTTAAAATAACAAAACTTACATGCAATCACTGTGATACGACTATTGAAAATGAATTCGAACTTTCAAAGCTTGCTTCTTTAACAAAGGAACAGCTTCAATTCGTCGAAATCTTCCTTGTATCCCGTGGGAATATTAAGGAAGTGGAAAAAGAGCTCGGAATTTCCTATCCAACTGTCCGTGGAAAGCTTAACGATATTATCACGGCCCTTGGATATGACACTCAAAAGAAAAATGAGCTAGATGAGAAGAAAATCGTTGCGATGCTGGAGAAGGGTGAAATTTCTGCAGAAGATGCGATTAAACTTATAAAAGGTGAGTAGGGGGAATTATGATGAGTGAAGAAATTTCAAAGATTTTAACGATGGTGCAAGAAGGAAAAATCGATTCCGAAAAAGGTGCCCAGTTGATTGCTGTACTCAAGGAAAAAGAAGCTCCTGCTTATCCTAAAAAACAAAATAAATACTTAGATAAAACGTTAAAAATCCGTGTTGTCTCCAAGGAAAATGACAATGTTAACGTCAATGTACCAATTAAGCTCGTAAAAGCACTTCTCAAAACGGGACATAGCATTGCTGCAAGCATCCCGCAATCCCAACAATACGTCAAGGATCTTGATATCAACCTGCTGATTGATGCAATTGAAAATGAGCTGGACGGCAACATTGTTGATATCCAATCGGCAAACGGCGATACCGTTAAAATCGTCATTGAGTAAAACATATGATGAAAATAAAAATCAAAACTTCTAATAAAATCGCATTCTACCTTCCTGTCCCTTACACAATCTTAAAAGCTGCAAGTTCCATTTTCACATCTAACAAATTTCGGAACCAATTGCACAAGTGGGCTAATCAGGATCTTGAACATAACCAAGTTCCCCCCTGGCTTTTCAATACTTTATTAAACAAGCAGCTGATGAAGGAACTCTTCACCGAACTGAGCAAGAACAAAGGAACTGTGATTGTTGATGTAAGATTGCATGACGGAACTGAGGTCATTGTAAAACTATAAAAGAAAGAAACCTTGCTACAAATAATACAAAGGCAAGGTTTCTTTCTATATTAGAACAATTTTTCAAAACAAACATATAATTCATGGCCTTCAGGCTTTCCATTCATCATCACATGACCCGTCTGCTTGTAGCCCCTTTTTTCATAAAATCGGACCGCAGCTTCGTTGCCGGAGTAGGTATCAAGACGGATTGCCCCATATCCATGATTGCTGGCAAAGTCCTCGGCAAACTGAAGCATCTTGCTTCCATATCCTCCACCTTGGAGTGAGGGGTCCACGCAAAACGAATGAAGAATCAGAGGCTTTCCTTCTGTTTTGGACCAATTTGCGTTTTCCCATTCCGTAGCTTGCCACTCATCGAGCACCATCACGCCAATTGGGCTCTGACCCTTTTTTAATATGAACAACTCTTCGCCCTGCATCGCATTTTCAAAGTACTCATGATTCGGATATTTCTCATCCCACTGTAAAATGCCCCTTGATTCCAGGTACTCTTTACATTCTGAAAACATTTCACCAATAACAGGCAAGTCGTCTTCCGTTGCTCTCACAATATGCTCTTCAACCATTCTGATGCTCCTTTACAGTCCTTATTCGTTTTCCAGCGTAGATTTAAAAAAGTTGGCATTCTTATCGTTCTTCTTGTCAGCCATTTTTCCGTCTGGTTCGTAGCTTAATTTGAAGCCCTGTTTGTCTTTTTTTATATTTGCTACCCCCAATCTCAATCCTGATCATTATGGTTAGTTTGTCCTTCCTTTCATTTAAAATGTAAAAGGAAAGTGCATTCCAATGACAGAAAAAATCTATGGTTGATAATTATTTGAGGTCTATAAATGTAATGTGGAAATATGTGATTCATCAGAAAAAGTGACTGGCGCGTATTTAGGTTTATATTACCACCTCTTACACTTGTGTTTTTTTGGTACTATTTTAGGAGACAACAAGATTGTGAGAGGAATGCTGTGGATGATTAAAAACCGTTATCTCCTTCTGCTAATAGCAGTGTTTATATTCACAGGTGGATTTTTTACTGGAGGTTTATATTCCAGTCATAAATCAAAACAAGAACGACAGAATCCATCAATAGAAGCAAGAGTGGCACCGAAATCGATAAAAAATCTCGTTCCTAAGAAAATGCCCAAGGTTGAATCGCCGAAATCCAATGTATTGATTGGGTATGTCCAGGATTATCGTGATCCAACTACCATTGACTATTCAAAATTGACACATGTCATTTTTTCTTTTGTTCATCCAACAAATGATGGACGTATATTATGGAGTGGAGACTATGCCAAGTCGAACCTTAGATCCATGGTAAAAAGAGCACATCAAGAAAAAACGAAAGCAATTCTAGCGATCGGAGGCTGGTACCATATCCAAGGTGGAGAATCATACAAATATTTCAAAAGTGCAATCTCCAATCCGACATCGCGAACTAGATTAATCAATGAACTGACTAAAGTTGCAGAACAAGAAAATCTTGATGGCATCGACATTGATTTTGAACATCCGAAATCAAAGGAAGACGCCAAAAACTTAGCTGCCTTCACAAAAGGATTAAGTGAAAAGCTTCACCCAAAAAAGAAAGAGATCTCTATCGCTGTCTATTCCAAGATTCATAGTGTAACAGGAACGGAAGTAGGTTACGTCATTTTTGAACCATCCATGTTTAATTACGTTGACTATGTCAACATCATGGCTTATGACGGACAATGGGATGGAAGCTACAATGCAGCCAACCTTTCACCTTACCCATTTACGGAAAATGTGGTGAGATATTGGTCACAATTGTTCGATCAAAACAAAATTTCTAAACAAAAACTTGTCTTGGGCGTTCCATTCTATGCCCAACCAGAAAACGTGAAAATCAAGCAAATCTCATATGCCACGATAGTGAAAAGTAATCCTGTTAATGCCAACAAAGATATCGTTGCCATGAACGGAACAACCTATCATTACAACGGTGTACCCACTATGCAGAAAAAGACACAGCTTGCATTGAAAAATGGCTTTGGTGGGATGATGATTTGGGAATTAGGACATGATGCGAGCGGTACATTGAGTATGGCTGGGGTGCTTTCGCAGGAGTTAAAGATGATTAAGAATGATGGAAAGGTTTATGCATTCAGAGCCGAGACTAAATAATCATAAAAAATGAAGGATCTCATTAGGGTCCTTCATTTTTTTGTTTGTTTATAATGAATTTCTTTGATAAGTGTAACTAAAGTGTGATGAATCCCTTAAAAAACACTCAAATTTCATCGTTTGGTGTAGGCCATAAAAATTATAATTGAAAATCTAAAAATACATTCGAAAACGAGAAAAATACTTTCGATATCAGAAAAATACAATCGTAACCGAAAAAATACATTCGATAATCCCAAAATATCGATTTTTCGACAAATCGGTAACTGCTATTCCTTGTAAGGTAACCTGTACTCTCATTGCGACTATTAAGAATATTATAGATTTGTAATTGTTAATAGGATTATGAAGTGTGTCCATCGAATGTATATTATGTAATGATTATTTGAAATTACAGGAGGCTATTATGGGAAGATTAGTTCATTTTGAAATTCATGTTAGTGACATGGATCGTGCAAAGAATTTTTATGGAGAGGTATTCGGATGGTCATTTCAAGATTGGAGTGAGTATGCGGGTATGCCTTACTTTGGAGCAGTGACTGGCGATGAGAATGCGCCTGGTATCAATGGTGCTTTAATGCAAAGACAAGGTGGTTCACCGGAACCAAACCAAGCAATGAACGGATTTTCCTGTACAATGGGCATAGAAGATTACGATGCAACGGAAGCAAAAATCCTTGAGAATGGGGGCAAAGTAGCACTTGCCAAATACGCGCTACCAGGTATGGCTTGGCAAGGATACTATATTGATACAGAAGGCAATATATTTGGAATACATCAACCTGATGCAAATGCAAAATAATGATTGGGAATTAAGAAAGGTAGAGCGATCTGCCTTTCTTTTTTTATTTAAGTCGCTGCAGAGATTCATTAATTTGAATGTTTTAAAAAATATTTTTTTCATTTGAAATAGTAAAAAATATTAGGATATCCTATGAATAGTATGAATTCTTTATGTTTTTTGACGATTTATGGTTTGGTGTACTATATCAAAATAAAAATATCAATATTGTAATATATCAAAAACCTGTATATAATACTATTAATTTATACAGTTGTCTTTATGGAGTGGATTGTGTTGGTGAGAGCATCAAACAAAAAATTATCAGCCAGAAATCTGACCACTATGAGATGAGCCTTTAAAAGACAAACTGACTGAGCATTGAAGGGGAAATTTCAAAGACTGGGGTGGGGACAAAGACATCCATTACTTAATTGTAATAATGGATATCATTCTATCCGAAGGTGCTCGAAATTAGCAAGGTTTCATAAAACATAATCTAGTGGGGGTACATCAATGAAAAGTATACTGAAAAGCTGGAATCGATTGAGTCTAGTAAAGCAAATTATTGTCGGTTTGATTATTGGTATTATTTTGGCTGTAGCAATCCCGGATCTAGCAAAACCTGTTGTCATTTTTGGCTCTTTATTTGTAGGTGCATTAAAAGCCATCGCACCTGTGTTGGTACTTTTCTTAGTAATGTCGGCCATCGCACAACACAAGAGTGGTCACCAAACAAATATGAAATCTATTATTGGTTTATATCTTATAGGGACTTTTTTAGCAGGATTAATAGCAGTTATTATCAGTTTTATTTTCCCTGTAGGTTTAACCCTTACAAAGGGTGCTGAAGGTTTTACGGCCCCTGGCGGTGTTGTAGAGGTTCTCAAATCTTTACTGTTGAACGTGGTAGATAACCCAGCGAAAGCATTATTTAATGCGAACTATATCGGTATTTTAGCTTGGGCGATCCTACTTGGTTTGGCATTAAGAAATGCTGCTGATACAACTAAAACTTTAATCTCTAATTTTTCAGATGCTATATCCAAAATCGTTACATGGGTAATCAAGTTTGCTCCACTAGGAATCATGGGTCTAGTATTTGAATCTATTACTACAAATGGACTTGATTCATTACTAAGCTATGGTAAGTTACTTGTTGTTTTGATTGGTTGTATGCTACTTGTAGCACTGGTTGTTAATCCAATCATTGTGTACACATATATCCGTCAAAACCCTTACCCACTTGTATTTAAGTGCTTAAAGGAAAGCGGTATTACTGCATTCTTTACACGTAGCTCCGCTTCCAATATTCCTGTGAATATGAAATTATGTGAAAACCTAGGTTTGAATAAGGATAGCTATTCCGTATCCATTCCATTAGGTGCAACGATCAATATGGCTGGTGCAGCGGTTACTATTTCAGTATTGACACTTGCAGCGGTTCACACACTTGACATTCAAGTGGATCTTCCTACAGCAATCTTACTTAGCATCGTATCAGCAATCTGTGCTTGTGGTGCTTCAGGGGTTGCCGGGGGATCTCTATTACTGATTCCTCTTGCATGTAGCCTATTCGGAATTCCGGCTGACGTTGCAATGCAAGTAGTTGGTGTCGGCTTTATCATCGGTGTTTTACAAGACTCCTTTGAAACGGCACTAAACTCTTCTACAGATGTTCTGTTCACAGCTGCAGCTGAGTATAAGGAATGGCGTAAAGAAGGTAAAAATATCAGTATTCGTAAAGCAGCATAAAGAAGAACGTGAACTGCACTTAAATTGTTAGATTCCCTAACAGTTTGGGTGCAGTTTTTTTGTAAGAAATTTAGTAATAATTATATAAAAAAAAGGCGGTATCCGTTGTTATTGGATACTCGCCATCTAACTTGAACAACTCTTTTTTTGTTAATTAAAGAGGTGTTTGTTCTGTATATTTTTTAAAATTATCCAGAATTGCCTGCCATCCTTGTTGTTGTAACTCAATTGGATTCGTAGTTTCAGGATCAAAGGTTTCAATAATTTCGGTTTCGTTATTTTGACCTTTAAAGAGGATTTGAACTTTTCTTCCATCACCAAGTGAATAAGCGATAACCTCATGTAATTTCACTTCATCATAAACTCCATCAAAATCGAAACCAAAACTAGCATCCTTGGCTTCCATACGTGAATGGAATTTACCACCTACTTGTAAATCATTCTCAGCAATTGGTGTGTGCCATTCATCTGAAGCAGTGTTCCATTTAGTTATATGAGCGGGTTCAGTCCAAAATTTCCAGACCTTTTCTACAGGTGCTTGAACTGTTGTTTGTACTGTTACTTTTTGAGATGTTTCCATTTCATTTACCGCCTCTCTCAATTCGATTATTATTTCGATTTGTCTCCACTAGGTGTCTGACTATATTGTAGATGATTTCGAAAACATAGGCTACTTCTTTAAAGAAGTAGGGAAGAGTGAGAAGTATTATGTTTTAGAAATAGCTTACATAAAAAAGAAAGGCATTACCGAATTGATATGCTCCCCTAAAGGTAGACAGATGAAATAAAAAAAATCTGTTTTCCTTTGGGGGAGTTTTTATTATGGCTAAAAGTAAATTTTCTAAAGAAGAAAAGTATGAAATTTTAAAA
>NZ_QBBX01000001.1:288646-353613 GCF_003073175.1 Peribacillus acanthi | reverse complement strand
TTAGCCCTCTTGAATTTAGGGCTAAAGCCGCTTAAATCATTTTTATTATTTCCAATGTCTACTTTACAGGGGTCAGTTCAAATTCGGATGCCTTTTAAGAATATTTTAATTTGCTAATGCTCTGTAATATCACCCTACCCACTCAATACGATTCCGCCCCTTACTTTTTGCTACATAAAGCGCTTCATCCGCAGCTGAAAGTAATGATTTGGGCTCGATATCAGGAGAAGTCGCAATTCCTATTGATAACGTGATTGGAATAGTAACATCGTTTTGTGTAATCAGCTCTTTTTCTATTAGGGTCCTTATTCTTTCCATCACTTTAATGGCATCCTGCTTAGGACAATGAGGTAAGATTACAACTAACTCATCTCCCCCATACCTTGCCACTACGTCAATGCTTCTTAAATTATCCGATACTATTTTGCTTACACGTTGAAGGACCAAATCCCCAACTATATGGCCATGCACATCATTCACTTCTTTAAAGTAATCAATATCAATAAAAGCAAGTGCCAAAGGATAGCCTTCATTGTTATTAGTAATGTATTTTTGGTAGTGATTCATAAATGCTCTACGATTAAGCAATTGTGTTAATGGGTCTTTTCTGGCCTTCTCTAACAATTCAATTTTATATCTATATTCTTCAATTAAATCTTTTACAATCCAGACGAGCAGAAGACTTAACAATATGTTTGTCGGGAAAACAATAGGCATTAGTCTAAACAAAATATCTTTTGCAGGAATTACGCCCACCACAGAAATTACGATTGTATTAACTAGATTAATTGTGAGTATGACCACCCACATTTTCTTCATATAGGTCCATTTCCTCAATATCCAGGAAAGGAAAACTCCCACTAGTCCAAGAAAGAACATATTAATAAAACCAACTACTGCTGCCTCGCTGAAACCAAAAGTAAACCTCGTAAGCCCAATACCTAACCCTACTAACAGGATGTATCTCAGCCTTGTTGAATACAAAGTAGCAATAATAACCGGCACAAACCGAAGATCAAATATAACCGAATCACTTAGATGAATCCCAAAATACATCGAAACCCAACCAGTGAAAATGGCAATGACTACAAGTATAATACTTTTAAACCTTTCATTTATGTCCACAAGAAACTGCTTATAAAGTAACCCTGCCAAATATATAATCGTCGTCATAAGTCCAAAATTGATAATATATTCTTCGATATTTATCATCTTCCACCCTATCCCTCTTTAAAAACCTGAAACTCTATTTCTACCAATACTATATGTTTAAATTCCAAATAAAAAAGTTAGTATAGTATATTCACCTTTTATTATTTTGGATAAAATGAATGTCATATTTATATTTTAGGCTATATTACCCATTTGTAAAATAATTTAGGCTTAAACAGGGCAGAATTAGTATTCAATTTTTGAGTAAACATTTTCGTAGATTAAGTCTCAATAAATACACTTTCTTATGTAAATTATTTTGGTTTATACCTTGTAGGACATACACAACAAATTCTATAATTAATTTATTATCCAAAAATTCCAAATGACTAATGGAGTACAATATGAAAATTTCCAGGGCGTTATCCCTTGTTTTAGCCTGTATTTCTTTATTTTTGCTAACTGGTGCCTCCAATTTTTCAAGCCCTTTAAACTCTGTAAAAAACTACACCATTTATTATGGAAAAGTAAATGAAGAAATTCTAAATAAACTTTCTAAGATGGATATGGTTATCATAGAACCACACGAATTTACTAAAGAACAAATTCAAATTTTGAGAGAAAAAGGAACCATTGTTTTAGGGTATATAAGTTTAATGGAGTTAGAGAAATGGAATACAGATTTTGTCCAAAAGGTTATAGAAGAGGATTATTATTATAGAAATAACGAGAAAATCTATATCGAAAAATGGGACACTTATATCATGGATATTTCAAACCCACATTATCAACAATTGTTAATAGATGAGATTCAAGTTGAAATAGTGGATAAAGGTCTAGATGGAGTATTTTTTGATACAATTGGAGACATCGACGATTATTTCTCAAAAGAACCTGCAGCACAAAAAAAACTTCGAGATAGCTATCTACAACTTCTTAAATCAATCAAACAAACAAATCCAGAGAAAATACTAGTACAGAATTGGGGATTTGAAACATTTAAATCGGATTCTTACACATTTTTAGACGGCCTATTGTGGGAGGATTTCCGAACTAGAGATTTAGTGAAAAGTGATTGGGGACAAAAGTGGATCAATTATTTTAAACTAGTAGAAAAACGAAAAAGAGTCGCAATTTTTACGGTCACACCTAGCAAAAAAGATAAGCAGTATAGTTTAAACCAAGGATTTACGTCATTTATAAATAAAGATGATTACTATAATGAATTAAAATAAATCGGGGCTGTTAATAAGCCCCGTTTTTCAAACTGCATAATCTCCATTATATTGCACTAAAGAAACATCCTTTACCCCTTCTACACTTGATAAAGAATGAATAAAACCTGTATTATCAATCTTTAGTTTAATCTCTACAGTTAATTCTGTGAAATGATTTCGAACTATTTTTGACTTCATCGTGTAATTTAGCTTTCTAAGTTGCCTTTTCACTTCAATAGTTGCTTCCTCATCATGGTGAATAATTAATAGGTAAGTGGTTTCCGTTAGTTTACGTCGAGTTAAAATAAAAATTGCGAATGC
Organism: Peribacillus acanthi; assembly: GCF_003073175.1. Classification (GTDB taxonomy): domain Bacteria; phylum Bacillota; class Bacilli; order Bacillales; family DSM-1321; genus Bacillus_BN; species Bacillus_BN acanthi. The sequence goes on along the minus strand of NZ_QBBX01000001.1, from coordinate 350,923 downwards.
AATAAACAAGCTGCCTATTATAGCCAAGACGTAAATTCCAGCTCCCACTGCTATACCAATAGAAATCGACCAAAACATGTATACAATATCGATAGGATCTTTGATTGCTGTTCTAAATCGAACTATACTCAAGGCCCCAACCATACCAAGTGACAAAACAATGTTTGTGCTAATGGTCATGATAATTAAAGAAGTAATCATCGTCATTAACACTAATGTAATATTAAAATTATGGCTATAAACGACCCCTTTGAACGTCTTTTTATAAACCCAATATATAAACAAGCCGATGCAAAATGAAATCATTAATCCTAAGCAGATATTAAAAATATCAATTTTACCAAAGGATTCAAATTTCAATACACTTTTTTTGATAATATCTTCAAAATTATAAGTTTGATCCATCCATTGTAGATCCCTTCGTTAAACTTTATTTGACTTAATGAGTACTTCACGACATATTACATATTTTGAAATGGCAGATCGATGATGAGCATCAAGATTAATTAAGTGTTTAATATAGGTTGGCAGGAATTCATTGAATTTCACTTCCATAATCATCATTGGCTGGGATAGTGCCTCTTTCGTAACGATTTCTGAATTAAACATATCAATAGTATTTAACCCTGCACTCAAATATTTATCAAAAGTAATACGAACATCACTGATAGTACCGACATATGCCTCCCTGTAATAATCTACAATTACACGAGGTGTCATGACTTCACTGCGAAAATAGAAATAAAAATCTTTGCTTAAGGAAGTATTTTTATTTAAAAGAAAATCATATTCCTTGTTTAATAGCTTTTCATATTCTTCTCTTCTAATAGACAACGATTCCTTGGAGATATATTCCCCTACTCGATTTTTACGTTCTAGTTTGATAGTATGATCACTACCATTATAGATTCTGACTCGTATTTTTTTCCTTTTTAAGAGACCATAATTTTTCTGATATAAATCTACATCTGTAGCATTATCAAAATACAAGCTTCTAATTAAGTATCCTTCATCAGAAGTCGAATTTGTGTCTAGCTGTAAAATAGATTTTACTTTTGCCCTCAGAATTCTATATTCATCAAAAGTGATATAATATTTCAGTTCATGCCGGAATTTTTTAGAATATGGCCTCATTTTCCCTCCACTTAATTGACTATCAGTTCTTGGACTCCATAAAACAATTGTCCCTCTTCATCTTCATACATATCAAAAGCAACTTGCTCATGATCGTATTGATCTCTGCTAATGACTTTCCAATAATAAATGCCTTTTGGTAAATTAGACACGGTTGTGTTTAAATCAATAATATCTTTTTTCTCAACTACAATTTTTTTAAAGGAAGGTTCTTTACTTAATTGGAATGTATAAGTAACATTATCTCCTTGTAAATCATAAGCAGCTTCCCATTCGAAAACGGTCACTTTATTACTGGTAGTATGTGCCTGAAGGAAAATGGGCATAGGTTTTTGGATATTAACATAATACTTTTCTTTATTTTTCTCAGGCACATGAATCATCTCATAATAATATTTCTTGTATTGGTCTATTTTAATTGGCAAGAAATCACTATCTGGAGAGGAAGAAACATAAGGATGTACAATTTTGTAATAATGATCAAGAAACTCTTTAGTTTGTGAAGGTGTGATAATCTTCGATAATGATTCTATTTTTTGAGAAAGTTCATCAACATTTCGTTGATCTTTTAAAAATCTCTTATGAAGTACCACTCCCCAATAGTTACTGACTCCCTCTTCCCATGTTACTGCACTCATATTTTGTTGTTGCTTTTCCCAATCCCAAGCTCCATCATAATCCCAAGGGAGAAAATACCAAGTGCTTGAATTAAGAGGGCTATATAGATAAAAATTTTGCGTAACGGTGTCATGATTGCCAAGTAATATATTCACTGCAAGCCAAGTTAAATAGTTATCTCGATCAAAGTGTTTTTCGATAATATCATTAATATTAACGGAGTAATCATTTACATCTTTTAACATGGACAATAGCTTCTCGTGATCATTAGAGCCTTTAATTTCTAATATGCTTTCAAACTGTTCCTCATCAAACGCTGGATCATTTTCAGGTTTTAATTGTTCAGGGTTTTTGTAGAATGAAAACTCTGTAGCCTTGTATAAATGTCCATTAGGATCTAAGCCATGAGATGACAAAAAACGTTTATTGGGTTGTTCAATTTGTGTATATAATCCAAAGTCTTCGAAGTGTTGATTTCTAGGTTCGCTAGTTAAATCCTTTACATATAGACGTACAAAATTAGTTCGTAAACTTGTTAAATTTGGGATTAGCTTAAAATAATCAAATGAAAGTTTGTTCCTTACCCTAGTGAAATCAAACTGATGCTTGTTCAAATTGATTGTATTTTGTCCTAACCACAAACCTGCTTGGTCTTCTAATTTAATCTTATACGACTTTTGATTCCCTAACCTATTCGTATTTCCTCGTATTTGAATAGAAGCATTAGCCTTATTAGTTCCGTAGCCGAAGGAGTTTTTTTGAGGTCCATTTTCATTTCCTTCCTGAATTATGACATCTAATTTAGGACTGTCGGTAGAGATAGGGTTCATATCATACCAATGATTCAAGTCAAAGAAAGATGGAGTGTTTTTTCCAGTTTCTTTTTCACTTAAAACTGTAATGTATAGGTTTATGACTCCATCTTCTTTATCGTACTTGTAGATTCTTCTATCTTCTCCGAAAGGTTTTTCATTACCAGTCGCTTCGATCAATATTTTTTCATCGCTTTTCTCTTCCTTTTCCGAACTTAAACATCCTGTTAAAGAGATAGTGATTAAAAATACAAGCCCTATATATATTAAATGTTTCATACCAATTTCACTCCGATTACCCAATTTATTAATGTATTTATTTTATATATACGGGTTGATTTTAGATAAGACTTGTTCAGTTTTATATTCTTTCTTCACATTTACTAGTGGTTGAGAGCAGAATGTATAATAATCGATGTCGTTTAAATAATTTTTTAATCTCTTCAAAACTAATACAAGACAGATAAAGGTAGATAGGAACCATGCAAAACCATAGTTTTCTACCCATGTGGTGATTATTGTAATCACAAGACTACTTAAGGCAAATAATATAGTAGTAATTACTGTATCTTTTTGAGCATCAAAATATAGTAGGATTAAAATACAGGTGAACATGATACTGAAAAATAAGTTTCCAATCACAAGGATTGTAAAAATATGAATCTGTTCGGATGTCATTCCTATCTTAGGCAATAATTGTGTACCAGCCGCGATTGACGCAATGGTAATAAATAATTGGACCTCCGTTAGAAACTTTAATTCAACAGAAATAATATCAAACATGTTTTTCTTGGCAATCATAATGTCCTGTAATGAGAAGCCCTCAAGGATTCTCTGATAGTAAAGCTTATATGAATCGTAAAAAGAGGTTTCAACTGATACCATAAAAATCACCATTGCTGGTAATATCGTTAAATACGCATAAAAAACAGGGACATCATAGAATGGTGCGATGAAAAATGTTCTGTCAACAATCACTTGATGCTCACTTCTCATCCATACTACAAAGTTATGAGCATACAAACCAAAGGTATAAAGAAATCCAGTAAGGAGTAGTAAGGGATATCTTTCTATATAGATTAGAAAATTGAAATAAGATAAATTATTGATTCGGAAAAAGCGTTTGATGTTCTGCAAAAACATCAAGATGATAACTAAGAAACCAATATCCAAACAAATAAATAAAGTAACAGCATTATTGTAATCTAAGACTACAATAGCAACCCATGTCAGTACGCCTGCGACTATTACACCAATCACAAAGCTTTTCACTATTCTCATATAATCCTTAAGAGCAGAAACATACATACACTGAATCCAAATGATGATCAGTTCACAAAAGAATATATAAGAAGTCAGTTTAAAAGAAATGGACAATGGAGAATTAAAATAAAGTAAAAAGCACAGAATTCCTCCAAAAAATAAACAAATAGTTATTAAACCATACATGGATGCTAAAACATTTTCTTCCTTTTTGATAAAGGTCATGTCCGCAACATATCTTGATATGACCATATTAAAACCACCGGTAAGAATCTGTGAAAATATAAAAGAATATTGAGTGGCTGCCATAAAGCGATCTCTCTCAACCAGAGGAGTTCCGACTGCAATTAATAAATATTGAGAGAAAATGATTAAACAAATACACAAAGCCATAGGGCCAATTGTTACAATGGTCGAATACCCATAAGCTTTGAGATTGACAAGTATTCCTTCATCCCTGAACAATTTTTTTAATTGAAAACCAATTCCAGCCACGCCTACTTCACCATTTTCTGATATATAGATTTATAGCCCTGAATAAACTGTTCCTTTGTATACTTCAAAGAGACCCTCTCGCGCCCTGCATTCCCCATTTTTAACCTTATTTCTTTTTGTTTACATAGCTTGATGATGCCTTGAGCCATTTCTACATAGTGCATGACAGGGACGATAATACCTGCGTTTCCTATTCCATCATCAATCCCATATAATAGTTCTCTACAGCTCCCAACATCAGTAGCAACAAATGGAATTCCTGCAGCCATCCCCTCTAGGATGGCTAACGGTTGCCCTTCACTAATACTTGATAATATAAGTACATCCATCGATGGTAAATATTCCATGATATTTACTTCCCCAGTAAAGAAAACATCGGAAATATTTAGCATATGCAACAGCTGTATGCACTCTTCATAATACTCTTTATCCTCATCGGTTGGTCCCATGATAAAGAATTTAGCATGAGGGATTTCTTTCTTCACAATAGCGAAGCATTGGAGCATCGTTTTAATGTCTTTAATAGGAACGACTCTTAATACAGAACCAATAAATATTTCATCCTTAACTTTATTCAGTACCGGTTTAAGGTTCATATAGGAATCAACATTTACGCCATTGGGAATAATCGAGATTTTTTCATTTGAACAACCTAATTCTACTTGGATCTCCTTATTCTTTTTAAATAAAGTGATAACTTCATCAGCAGATTCATAAGCACAATTGGACATGTTATAGAAATATTGAATCCAAATATCCTTAAATTGCCCTTTAACCCAAGGAGATTTAATAATTTCCTCTTCCCTTTCTCGCGTATAAATCCCATGTTCCGTTAAAAGGAATGGTTTTTGATATCTATACTTCGCTAAAGCACCTATAACACCAGCGTATCCAGTCGAAACACTGTGGTACAAATCAGCTTTTGGTATGGAATGATTAATAGATAAGAATAATGGAAGAACCATGGAACGCACTGTCCAAAACATGTCTGTAAAAGGTAGATACGGATAATGCTCCAAACAAATTTCCTGAATGATATCAAAAAAATCTTTACTAGTTAACAGATTAGAAACGGAATCTATTTTTCCGCTTGAAAATAACTGAAATAAATCATTCCAACTATTTTTATCCTTTTCCAATATGGATTTTAGCCCTTGTAGTTCATTTTGTGTTAACTTATATCTTTTACCCCATTTCACATTTTGCTTTATATAGGAATCTAAGAAAACCTCAGTAATGCTTTCTACATTCTTAGGAATGGTATATTTGTATTTTCCTTTTTGTGAATTTTCAGCACCAATTGCATAAATCACAAATTGATGCTCAGGCATACTGTTAATTAACGAATGTATCCAGCTAGAAACCCCCCCTGTTATGAATGGGTATGATCCTTCTGCAATAATACAAATTTTCATATACTACCTCAGCTCTACCTCAAAGATTTCCTTATTGGCTATCACATAATAAATACCATTGCTAATCTTTTCTACTTTACAGCCTTTCGTAACTCCAATTTTTTTATTAGTACGTAGAATAAAACTTAACTCCCCACTAAATTGGTCAATGTAGCCAATCTTTTTATCACCTTGATCTTCAATTAGAACTTTAGCCAGCTCATATTGCTTTAAAGAAAGGGTTCCTTCTTTAGCTGTCATGCTCTTTAACCATGAGTACCTTTGATTTACGTCTTTAAAGAGTCTGTTCAATCCATCCGATATATCATCCCAGTTACTAAGATTGGCACGGTTTTCATCAAGGATATCATCTGGATGTATGAAATGAGAGAATACCCCTATCGAAGTGATAGCATTAGCAATAACCCATTTAGCTTCCGGGTTAAAGTGATGTCCTGATGTGATTCTGGGTAAATGAACAAATCCATCTTTCTCCTCGTATTCTTGTATATATGCTGTATTATCAGCATCAGGTAAATAAATGGAAGAAATATTCTTTATGGAAGGAAGAGTATTTTTAAGTGCTTCAATCCCTGTTTGATCAATTACATTTGAAGGCGGTACATATGTGGAAATATCATAATTCGGAAATGCCCTATTAATATGAGTTTGAACCATCTTTAAAGAGGATTCCATATTATCCTGTGTAGGCCAAGCCTTATATCCAAATTGTGATACCCTATCTTGATTAATGACAAGTGATTGATGGTTATATCCATGTATACCAATTTCCCCACCCATCTTGAGAAGTTCCCTTCCATACTTGACTAAATCCTTTGAATCCTCATGCTCAGAGCTAAAGGGTGGTGAAACTTGATTATTATAAGTTTCAATGACTACCCCTGTATAAGTAAGCTCATGTTTAGCAGATTGCTTTTGGATGAATGGCCACCAGACATTCCGATAAAATGTTGGAATATCCAGTTTTAATTCCTGATAAATTTTTTCATTATACCCTTGAGGGACTGGTGCAGGAAAGTCATCTAAGTATACTAATTTCATGTTCATAATCGGATATATGAAATCATCCGCTAGTACACTTATAGCTCCTGCAATCATACCTCTATTATCCTTAGTACTTAGCATCGTCCCATTAAAAACCATGATTTTTCCTTTATCATAAGGAACATCCCATAATAAAGGTTGGTCGTTCGTAATAGATTTTGCATAAATCGTACATTCAGAATCCAAACCAACAGCCAGTGAAGAATTACTAATCAATTTTCCTTTAATGGATAATCCCTTTTGGTTTATTAATATATTCGAAGTCAGCTGGATTCCGTATTCTTCAGTAAAATTCCCTAGCTCAAAAATTCCTAGTTTACGGTAGATTTTGTAGGTTGCACTTTCCAGTCCTGGACGGATAGCAAAAAACAACTTACCTCCATTTGAAACATAGGAATCAAGTTTATCAAAATTCTGTATCTTACCAATATCCTCAAAAGTAAGAATGACCATTTGATAGGAATCATAATTTTGCGGTAATGAATGAACGCTAAGGAGCTCTACTTTCTGCTTCATATAGTGTAACGTCTGTTTGAAGTTCTCCTTTATTCCAACACTGTCAATGTTATTTTCATCATAAAGAATTAAAAAAGGTACCTGTTCTTTTCCCTTTAGGATCTGGGGAGGCAATGTAATGGGTGTTACCTCCTTGACTACCTGATTTGAAGAGTTATTTTGGTAAGTTTTCAAAATCAAATCCGTTTGAGTAATCTCTAAAAACACTCCAAAAATGAAAATGAAGAATACTATTAAATATATACTCTTACCAATACGAAATTTATGATTTTTCATTGTTCTACACCATTTAGCCAAAATCGAAACAGCTTCATTCCTTCAGGTGAAATTTTGACAGGAGCGTTTTTTAACTGAAGAATAACTGAATCGAATTTTTCTTTATTCTTAATAAGATAATAAAACTTCATCGATGAAAAATAGGCTTCTTCTTCATTCCCGCAATTCTTAATAAACAATTTACAATAATACTCCACTTTCTCCAGTTCGTTTAATTCTAAATCGTAATTAATTTTTTCAATATAATTCGATTTGTCTTGCGGTAAGAACTCTATTAATCTTTCTAATAGTGAAGAGTATTTGTACATATAGATTTTTTTGGACTGCTCATCTAACAAATTACTTTCAACATACTTCTTTAAAGATTCTGCATAGGAAGTTAATATCTTTACATCATTCATTTGCTGATTTGCAAGTCTTTCCAATGAATGAATAGAATTTAACATTTTCCTTTTGATTTCCATAATAGCAGTTGCAGCATAGTGAGCAGTCTCAGAATCGTTGTTCACTAGGGCGTTTGACAAAATGTCCACGTTGTTAATAGTTTCTGTTTTTAATAGATTTAATAAAGCTCTGCGCTTTAAACTATCATCATTGAGTACTAATGTGTCATTGATAGGGACTACGCTTAGCTCCGTATCAATATCAGGCATAATCAAGGAACTTTCCTTTTCTTCTTCTTCACGCTGTTTTATTAACCAGTCTGGAAGGTTAGTAGATTTGTCTTTATATTCCCTATTCATTTCAAATAGGATGATGATTCCAACTACTGGACAGAACAGTAGGATGAATAACTGAGTTAACCAATTTTTCTTCTTACGGATGTAATAGATTATGATATAGATCATCGACACACCATAATAGGCAAGCAAAGCGTTAAACATATAATTCTTCCTCTTTAGCAATTCTTAAAGATAAACCTAAGTTCATTAATCTTTGCGTAACTATATTTGCTTCTTTATCCGTTGTGTTTGATAGAATGATCCATAAATCCCCATTTTTATCTCTACCTATCACATCTGTTTCACGAAGAGCATTTCTAGTTTTCCTCAATACTTCATTTAGTTGATCGGTATGTTTAACTTCAACAATGTTAAAGGGAATATTTAATTCCTCTTTCGCCCTTCTTTTACTTTCCACTATTTTTGTGAAATAATCTGGCTTTAAAATAGGAGTATCATGGATATATCTATTAGGATGAGTGACAGAAACAAATTCGAAAGCGCGAGTCATGGAGGAAGAAATCAATCTGATTACAACTTCAAATAAATTTTGATAATACAAAGTCAATCTTTCAAAGTTCACTTCATTTAAGCAAACTATACCAATCACCCTGCCATCCGTAATAATTGGTGCCATAAGAATCGGTAGATTGGGTTCTAAATGATGATTTAAAACCGTCTTCTTTTCAGAAATAACCTTATAATAATAATCATCTTCACTAACTCGAATTGAATTCGCAATCGTAAGATCTCCTCTATTTGACTTCGAAATCAGTCTTAAATAGTCTGAGTTCTTACTAACTAAATAGATGGAAACAGCTTTCGTCTTCATAATTTTTTCAATCATATTTATCGAACCGTTAAATATATCCTCTGGTTCTAAGCTATCTAATTTACTTGCCAACTCAAAAATTTTCCCCACACTATCTTCGGTGTACATAATTTGTTCTTGCAGCTGACCTTTGATTTTTCGTGTTTCTTTAAAAATTTCATCAAGGAATTCATATTTATTATGCAAGGACATATATTCCTCTTTTAACGTTTCGAGTGCAATATTCTTTTTATCCATAATGTAGCCTAATACCAAACCAAAGAATAAATACATAGCTATGTGGGAAAGAGTATTGTTATCAAGGAAAAGGGACACAAATTCTCTTCCGTGCGCTAGATTTTCATAGATATATAAAATAACAGTTAAAAAGCAAGCTAATATAGCTTGAGTTTTACCTAAAAACATTCCAATCATCAAAACATATACCAGCTTATAGTCGATAAGATGATTAGTTTGGAAGGTTCCATAATCCAAAACTGCGAATATCAAGAATTGGATGATATTTTCGATAAAAGGAACAAGAAATTTATAGGTCTTGTAAAGATTTTTTCTCCATTCCAAAATCCCCTTGAATGAATACTTCTTCTTTCGAGATAACTGTTTATAATTCCATTGGAATGTCTTTTCTAGTCCTTCTTCTAATGAGTACTTCGGTACCCAATCCAAATCAAGGGCAATCTTTTTGTTACTTAATACAGAATGATTTATATCACCATTTCTAGAACCCTTGTAGATGGACTTAGGTAACTCATGTATATCTTCCAATTTAAAAAGTAATTGGTTTATACTTTCCGGGCTATTGGTAGATAAATTATATACACCTGAGATATTACTAATTACGGATCGATAAATCGCATCACTAACATCTTCGACATAAATAAAATCACGAATTTGATCTCCATCACCAAATATATGAATAACTTGTTGTTCCAAGATTTTTTCTATAAAAATAGAAATAACTCCACGTTCTTTCGATTTTCGATCTCTCGGTCCATACACATTAGGAAGCCTAAAGATGACTGTTTTTAAACCATGTGTTTCAGACCATCTATTGCAAAGATTTTCTCCCATTAGTTTATGATAACCATATACTGTAGATGGACGTGGCTCACTCGTTTCAGTCATTGTTTCTTCATTTTGATAATTATAAACGGCTGCAGATGAAAGAAAAATAAATTTTGGAACATTATATTTTCCTGACAAGTGAAGAAAATTCTCCAATCCTATTACACTTGAAAGTGAGTCTTTTGTAGGGTTTGAATAAGAACTAGAAGCATTTGAATTCGTTACAGAAAAAATAACAGCATCAAAAGAATTAGATCTGAAAATCGTTTCGCATTCTTCACTTTCTACATTTAAAATAAATGATTTATGCCTAAAAGAAAGGTTTTCGGCGACACCTGTTGATAAATTATCTACAATGTAAACGTCATGGCCTTCCTTGTAAAGCCGTTCAGCTATAAAGGAACCAATAAAACCATATCCACCAGCCACTAGTACCTTCATAATTTCCCCTCTTTACTACGACAGCACATAATTTTTATACCTTGCAATACAATGATCGATAATACTGCATGGTTTCTGTAATTCCATCCATAAAGTCAGATTCAGGTATCCATTTTAATAATTCTTTGGCTTTTTTGTTAGAAAGTGAGCTTTTATCAATATCCCCAATGCGATTAGGTTTAAAATTAACCACAGCTTCTTTTCCTAAAACAGTTTGAATTTGATTCAATAGATGTAAAATAGATACTTGTGTATCCGTGCTAATATTAAAAATTTCATTGTGTCCAAAACTTATAGCTTGAATGTTTGCCTTGGCAACATCTTTAACAAAAATAAAATCCCTTGTTTGGCATCCTTCTCCATAAATTGTAACAGGAGAATCTCTCAAGATTCTATCAAAGAAAATACTAACTACTCCTGCTTCTCCTAATGGATTTTGCCTCATCCCATAAACATTTCCATACCTTAGGATGGTAAATGAAAGTCCAAAATTATCATGATAAAGCCTTATGTATTGTTCTGCATTCAATTTAGATAACCCATAAAAAGACTTAGGACATAATGAGGAGTCTTCTTCAATTGGTAAACATGAAGTTTCACCATACACGGCAGCTGAGGAAGCAAAGATTATTTTAGTAACCTTATATTTTACACAGTTGTTTAGGATATTTAACGTACCAGCTACATTAATCTCATTATTTAGTATTGGATTCATTTTCGAATATTCCACAGATGTTTGAGCAGCTTGATGTATAACAATCGTGGGATTGTATTCTCGGAAAACTTGTTCCAAGGAGTTTGAGCAAATATCAACATTATAAAAAGGAACATTTTGAGGAACATACATATGGTTTCCAGTGCTAAGATTATCCACAATAATTGGATTCCAACCTTGCTTAATTACTTCCTCAACGATAAATGAACCTATGAAACCTGCTCCGCCTGTGATGAGTACATTCATTTTTCCACCATTCATTTCTTTAACATTAAGGTAAAATCCCAAATATCTATATTTCTACTATAATTAACTTTATAATACTTTAGTCCTATTTGAAAGTTTATTCATGTTATCTATATTCAGAAAGATATATGCTTTGTACTATAAATGCAAAATATCCGTACAGCTTTTGAAAAAAGACTTCCATAAAAAATTGATATAAATATCCTATAAAGTATTATCTGATTTTATTCGACAAATTTCTACAACATCTTTTTACCAATTAAAACCAAAAAGAGTCTGGCCACGTCATCCTCAATGACATTTAGAAATAACCTACACCTCTAAATACATTGATTTGACAGTGGGACCAGACCCGGGATTGTTTTATTCAGTTATTTCGACTACAAATGGAAAGACTCGAACCTTACCATCCTGTTGGAATTCTCCCCAGATTTTATACTTTCCAGGTTTGTTGAATTGTGTTTCAAATATTGGTTTATCATGATCGCTTGGATGGACGTGCAAGTATTGATTGGCTTGTTCGTCTAGGATGACTACGTGCCCCATGGCTCCTAGGTATGGCTCTAGATTTTCCATGTTCAGTTCAAAATCTAGTGTGACAGGTTCGTTTGCTTTCATGGAGTTCATATTTAATATGACAGTTTCGCCATCTACTGTTTTCGTTAATGTATCATCGACTTTTAAGACGTCCCCATGCTCATGTGAGCCTTCCACATTTCCAACAGAGAATGGTAATGGATTGACTGCATACTCTAAATCTTTCGGTTTGATATCTACAAACGCTTTGTATTCTCCGTCTGGTAAAGTTTGTGTGATTTCGAATTTTCCATCCTCTACTTTTTGTGGATGGAGGTGATAATACTCATCCAGATGGCTATTTACGACAATCAAATGCAATAGTTTTTCGTGATTCACTTCTAGGTCTTTGACTGGTTTACCATCTTGATCAGAAAGTGAAATCATAATCTGATTATTTTCATAGTTTAAAGCGACCTCGACCTCACTCGCCCCGCTCTCATGTGATGAATCCTCACCATGAGCGTGCTCGGATTCTTCTTCGTGTCCCGCTTCTTCCCCGTGTCCTTCCGAAGCAGTCTCGTGTTCGCTACCATGTTGTTCCACTACCTTTTCCTCTCGGATAAACTCTGCATAGACAGTATATCCCGCTATAACTACTACTAGATAGAGTGCTGCTGATACTATCCATTTTTTCATTTTCCCCAACTCCTGAAATTCATTATAATTTCACTCTTTGTAAACGAAGAGCATTGATAACAACCGATACTGAACTAAAGGCCATTGCAGCACCCGCAAGCCATGGAGCTAACAAACCAATAGCTGCGATAGGAATGCCTAGCGTATTGTAACCGAACGCCCAGAATAGGTTTTGTTTGATATTGCTGATTGTTTTCTTACTCATGAAAATAGCGTCTGCGATATTATTCAGATCGCCTCTCATCAAAGTAATATCCGCTGCTTCCATGGCAACGTCTGTACCTGTTCCAATTGCCATACCGATATCAGCAATCGCTAATGCAGGGGCATCGTTGATTCCATCACCAACCATCGCCACCTTCTTACCTTGGCTTTGAAGCTTCTTCACTTCCTCGGCTTTTCCTTCTGGGAGAACCTCTGCAATCACGTTTTCAATTCCGACTTGAGCAGCAATGGCATTGGCCGTTTGTTTGTTGTCCCCAGTAATCATGATGACTTCAAGTCCCATATCTTTAAGACGTTTAACTGCTTGTTTGGATGTTTCTTTAACGGTATCAGCAACCGCGACAATACCAGCATACTTTCCATCGATGGAAACCAACATAGCTGTCTTACCTTCTTTTTCAAGAGCCGTCATTTGATCTAACTTATTTTCAACATCTATATGATTTTGAATCATAAGCTTCCTAGTTCCCACTAGAAGTTCATTCCCGTTTACTACGGCTTTAATTCCAAACCCAGGAATGGCCTCAAAGTGCTCTACACCTTGAAATGGAATACCTTTATTCTTGATTCCTGCTGCAATGGCTTCGGCAAGTGGATGCTCAGATTGCTTTTCGGCAGAACCTACTAATGATAAAAACTCTTCTTCCTGTTGACCTTCTGCCAAAATTACATCTGTTAAAACCGGAGTTCCATTTGTGACCGTTCCCGTTTTATCTAGAATGACCGTAGTGATGCGATGAGTCATTTCTAGATGCTCTCCGCCTTTAAATAAAATTCCGTATTCAGCAGCACGACCTGAACCAGCCATAATTGAAGTTGGTGTCGCTAGTCCTAGTGCACACGGACATGCAATAACTAAAACGGCAATTAATTTTTCCAATGCTTCAGCAAAATTCCCTGGGTCGACCCACATATACCAAACCAAAAACGTTACAACCGCAATCCCTACAACGATTGGAACGAAAATTCCTGAGATTTGGTCGGCCAGTCGTTGAATCGGCGCTTTCGATCCTTGCGCTTCTTCTACTACTTTAATAATCTGAGCTAAAGCCGTATCCTTGCCTACTTTGGTAGCTTTTATTTTCAAAAAACCATTTTTATTAATAGTCGCCCCTATGACTGAATCTCCGACTGTTTTATCGACCGGGACACTTTCTCCCGTCAGCATCGATTCATCCAATGCAGAACGACCTTCTACGATTTCTCCATCAACTGGAACCTTCTCACCTGGCTTCACATAAAGGATGTCACCTACTAACACATCTTCTAGAGCAACTTCGAGCTCCACGCCATCTCTTACGACAGTAGCTGTTTTTGCTTGTAGGCCCATCAGCTTTTTAATGGCTTCTGATGATCTTCCTTTCGCTTTCGCCTCAAATAGTTTACCTAGGATGATAAGCGTGATTAAGACTGCACTCGTTTCAAAATAGAGCTCAACCATATGAGCATCCGAACCGATGGATTGAATCGATAAATACAAGCTATAAAAATAAGCAGCCGATGTTCCTAATGAAACAAGAACATCCATGTTGGCGCTAAAGTTGTTTAACGCTTTATAGGCACCTACATAAAATTGCTTCCCGATGATAAATTGGACCGGTGTAGCCAGTGCCAGTTGGACCCAAGGATTCATAAACATCTCTGGCAAATAAATGAAAGATGTAAACTCAAAGTGACTCACCATCGCCCATAATAATGGAATGGACAAAATCAGTGAAAAAGCAAATTTTCCTTTTTGATTCTCGATTTCTTTTTCACGTAAGTCCGCTACATTTTGCTGTTTTCCTTCTTCTTTTACCTTGGCTTCATATCCAAGACTCTCGACTTTTTTAATCATCTGTTGAACCGTAACAACAGAAGGATCATATTCGACAGTGGCTTTTTCTAAAGCAAGGTTTACATTAGCCTTGGAAACACCGGCAACTTTATTTAACCCTTTTTCAATCCGTGTCGAACAGGCCGCACATGTCATCCCGATAATATCTAGTTCCACCTTTTCAGACACGACGTCATAGCCCAGGTCTCTCACTTTATTCTGTAATGCTTGAACATTAGTTTTGGCAGGATCAAACTTTACGGTCGCTTTTTCTAATGCTAAATTGACGTTAGCTTCCATGACGCCGTCTAGCTTATTCATGCCTTTTTCAATTCGGACAGCACAGGCTGCACATGTCATTCCTGTGATTTGAAGGCTTGTTTCGCTTGCTTTTTGTGCTTGCTCACTCATCATACTCTCCCTTTCCATAGAGGAGGAAGATACTCCCTCCCCCTATATAATAATTATTTCACATCATATCCTTGATCTTCAATAGCTGCTTTTATTTCAGTAACTTGAATTACACTTGGGTTAAATTCAATAAAAACTTCCGCTTTTGTTAAATCAACCATCACTATTTCGATACCCTCTAGCTTTCCAATGCTTCCTTCGATTGTCTTCACACAATGACCACAAGACATTCCTTTTACTTGTAACAATACTTGTTCCATTTATATAACCTCCTCATTATTTTTTGATTAGAATTACTAAGACACTAAAGAACGAAAGAGCAGCTATCAAAATATTGATATGCATATATCCTTCTGAACTAAGCGCAATCAAGATTCCTGCAACCGTAGGACCCATCGTTGACCCCATCGAACGTGCTAGGCTTAAATAACCAATCGCAGAGCCCGTTTCTGTCGGTTTCACATTTTGAATCATGACCATATTTAATGGAGAACCAATGATAATACCAATCCCAAATCCTATAACGGTGACAGCTATCATGAATAATGCGAAGCTTTGGACGAAAGCAATCGATAAACCACTTGCTAATGTTAACGAGAAACCTATCGCTATCGCTTTTTTCGCGCCTACCTTAGTTACTAAGAAACCACCGACCATTGAAGCAACCATCGATGCCGCAGCTAATGGAGTGACACTTAAAGCTGAATGGCTTTTATTTAATGAAAATTGAGTCTCGATATAAGATGGAAGTAAATTGATGGTACTTGCCATGATGAAACCAGATAGTAAGGATAGAACCAAAACCACTAATGTATTGAAGTTCTTAAAGTATTCGATGTTTAGAATGGGATCAGGTGTCCTTTTTTCTAATTTCACAAAGAATGGGACCAGTACGATTCCAATCAGTAGCAGCCAACCATGTTTTAATGTGATTCCTAACATGATTAAGAAAATGATGCTGACCAATAGAAGGATTCCATAGAAATCAATCGGTTTTTTAACGATTTGTTGGTGAATCTTTATTGGAGCGATGAAAACCAATACTAGAATTGAAATCGGAACATTAATTAAAAAAATCCATTGCCATTCAAAGTTGCCAATAATGAGACCACCGGCAATTGGGCCTAAGATAGTGCCTAATCCGAATACAACCCCAATGTATCCCAACATCTTCGCTCTCGTCGCATCTGGAAAACTCAACGCAATAAAGGCCGCTGTTATAGGGAATATACCCCCAGTCCCTATAGCTTGAATGACTCTTCCTAATAAGAATGCGAAAAAGCTTGGTGCAAAAGCAGATAATAGAGATCCAAAACTGAACAAAACAATCCCAATCATGAAAATTCTCTTTCTTCCAAACCGATCAGACATTTTTCCCATTAAAGGAATACTGGCTGAAAAAAACAATGTGTATATCGTAAAACTCCAAACACCCCACGAAGCTCCAATACCAAAATGCGAGTTGATGGAACTGAAGGCAGGGCCGACAATACCGTGATCAAGAGCTCCCATAAAAATACCTGTAAGAAATAAAGTCAGTGCAATGTTAACAGAGATATCAGTGTTCTTCTTACTCAATAGAACTGTATTCATCATAACTCCTCTTTTCGGATTTAATAATCTCTTGTTAATATATTTATACTATACCCCCCTATTGTATGCAACCAAAAAGTAAATTTTTTTTCCAATTCCTTGAAAATGGACGAATGCCTAATTGCGCTATTCCTAAAACGGTGTCGTATAAAGGAAAATAAAAGACATAGCAAAATACATTCGCTATGTCTTAAAGAATTCTATTTCATTGATCTTTTGATTGATAATTTCATAATACAATTTCGATGACTCCCAGCTCATGCCCCCAATTAACCCAATTGTTTTCATGCGTCCATTCTCCTTTTCCAATCATTACTATTAATGTAACATTTCCTTATTCAAAAGGTATGCATGTAATCGAAAAACAGCTCCCTTTATTCGGAAGCTGTTCAAGTAACTCAATATACGGTAATCGTTTGTCCTGTTTGAATGCCTTCAACGCTTTTTCTGTATGCTTGAACCACCCTGCTGGCAGGAACAGGTACAAAGCCAGGGAAATATGGTCCATACTTTTTTATAGATTCTTCTAACATATTAGGACTTACGTTATTAATTCGGATTCCTCGAGGCATTTCGAAAGCGGCAGACTGAACGAATGCCTTAACCGCCCCACTAGCCATTGCCGCAGAAGCCCCACCTAATATCGGATCATCCATTATGATTCCAGTCGTTAAAGTAAAACTTCCACGATCACGCACATGATGGTGTCCCAATAAAACTAAATTGATTTGTCCCTTTAATTTGCTCATAATTGAAACCTCATTGTCTTCAGGTGTCAGTTCACTTAATGGGCCAAAGTGAGTAGCCCCAGTCGTGCTTATAACGGCATCCACTTTGCCAACCTCGTGATACATGCGTTTGATACTTTCTGGTGAAGTAATATCTACCGTTACATCAGCTCCATTTCTTCCAGCAGAAATGATATTATGATGAGCTGCCAATTCATTACGGACCGCACTTCCAATTGTTCCACTTGCTCCTACTAATAAGATTTTCATTTTTATTCCTCCATATTTAGGTCTATTTTCGTTTTAATATACTATACCCCCCTATTGTATGAAAAGAGTTTTGATTTATGAACAGGAATGAAAAAATAGTACAATACCTGGCTAGCGCCAAGTCTTAGCGCACCGTCACTTTATTCTAAAATTGTCCACTTCAACTTTCAAAAGTAAAAAGAAAAAAGCGCCGTTAAGCACCTTTTTTCATAAACCAGCTATAGAATTCAGCGTTTACACGTATTGATTTGATCTTTTACATCCATCTTTCCTTCGGTCATTGCCAATATGTCATGATTTCAAGAATCCCTAATAGGATCATAAATACTCCTGCAATACGCTGGACTTTTTCGCCAAGCATTCTTCCCTTTTTCAAGAGGCTTCCTTTTCCTCCAAACTCCCAAATAAAATACATAACAATCAACAGAGGCAGTGAAGTACCTAATGCAAACATAGGAGGAAGAACTAATCCAGTTGGATGGGACAAGGCAATAGGCATCAATGTCACAAAAAACAAAACGAACATCGTAGGACAAAATGCTAAAGAAAAACTAAATCCGAGAAAAAATGAACTCAGACCTGAATTTCTAAACCAAGGAAACTTTAAGCTTTTAATCGTCCAATTCAAACGAATGAACCCCATCATAAATAATCCAACAACTAAAAGTAATGGGCCAATCATTTTTCTTAACCAAGGAAAATAAACAGTTAAATTTTCTTGTGCTTCTCTGCCTACTATCCAAACAAGAATACCTAACAAAGAGAAAGCAACAATTTTCCCTATAACAAATCCAAATACATCCTTCCAGACCACATTCTTTTGTAGTGAACGATTTCCATAAAGAGTTACTGCACTAATATTCGTAACAAATTGACAAGGCGCGAGAGCTCCCACTACACCGAGTATAAAAGTGAATAGTAGCGGCACCGCTCTTACACTTTCGGCCAGATTCAATAATGGGCCACTAAACCACGAGCTAATCTCATTAAAAAAACTGTACATGCTATCTCCTTGAATAGAATTAATCCATCTTATATTTCAAAGAGTACCATAAAATTTCGCAGAAAATATAAAGTGAAATTTATTATTCTCGGAAAATAGCTAACTTGATTCCAAAAACCATTAGAAGGATGCCGGTTACTGAGTTAATGATTCGATATGCAGTGGGGGTCATAACATGAGAGTATTTATCGATGATTGCAATATAAATGGAAAAAAATACGATGGTTAACAAAAGATGCGTGAATCCTAGTATTAAAAATTGTCCCATATGATTGGATGCTGCATTAATGAATTGGGGTAAAAAACTTAGAAAAAATAATACCACCTTTGGATTAAGTAGATTGGATAGCAAGCCTTGACGGAAACAGTGGTCATCTTTAGAAAGGCTCGTTGAATAATCAACTTTGGATTTTCTTCTAAGTGCAGCTAACGAATTAATCCCAATATAAATGAGATAAATGGCACCAGAAAATTTAATGATATTAAACCAGAATACAGATCTCTCTAACATGCTAGATAATCCAATAACAGCTAAAATGATATGTGCAATAAGTGCACAGCAAATTCCAAGAACCGTCATGACTCCTCCTTTTTTCCCATGGTTCATTGTATTTGTTAAAACTAGAGCCGTATCCGGTCCAGGAATTAACAAAAGACAGACTAAAGATAGAATAAATAAAAAATAATTTTCCATACAAATTCCCCTATCTAATTTATTGATTCCTATTGTATATCTGCACCAAAGATAAATTAATGCGATTTCCAAAGTCTTTACTGCTTATAGCTTACAATGTGAAGAAATTTAATAGATGTTACTTACAATATCTATAATCGGCTTGGTTACAGAAAAAGAGAGCCCTTTTTGATTGGACTCTCCTCCTACAATGACCCCTAATATTTATTGCTACTATAGCCGCAGCCCTTAATTTTCGTCCCTTCAAAATTAACTATTTAAACCATTTACTAAAATAGTCCACATAAAAACCATAAAACATTGATACAGCATAAAAGGCGATTCCAATATAAATAAAAGACATTTTGAGAATTTTTTTCATGTTTTTAGTTTAAGTTCAAGCCAGAAAAAATATACAAAAAAGGAACCAATCCTCGAATGGTTGATTCCTTCAACGTTTTTAAACAGCTTCCTGTTTCATCTTTTTCTGGTTTTGGACGAATAGGATTCCTAACTCATGATGTTCGCCCTCATACAAGGCTCTTTGTACAAAGCGGATTTGATCTTGCGAATCGAGAACTTCCAATTTACAGTGCGCTCGATTAGGGCTAAGAGCTTCGTAAAATTGTGTTTGATTGTAAACTACCGTTCCGTTGACTTTCGTGACAATTTCTCCAATTTCTAAGCCCATTTTTTCCGCAGGCGAATCAGGAATAATTCCAAGAATCATCACACCACGGGAACGTTGAGAAAAGTAAAATGGTAGCTTTTCCTCAAACAAGCGTTGGAAGAACGTCACGCTCTCTCTTCCCAATAATCCAATGGCTGCAGCAACGATGGATATCATTGGATACCAGAAGCCTATTACTGAAATTACTGTTACTACAAACCCTAAAACCAGCACTCTACTTCCGTTCAAGGAGATACTTTCCTTAGGCAGCATCCCTTTGACTGTTTGAGAGAAACCGATTAAAAACGGCAATAGAACCGGTGTGATGGATCCGTCACCAGGTAAATCAAAAACTGGCCACCATGCAAAAGGTGAAGGCAACTCGCCACCTGGAATGAAAACAAAAAACGGAATCATCCATACTCTTCTTGAAACATGAGCTCCAACTGGCAACCCACGCTTAGATGTAATCAATTTTGGCGATGTTGCTTTGTATGCATTGCGCTTAATTAAGAAACCTTCTGCTAGCAATAACAATCCCATTAACAATGGAAGGGAAGGATAAATATTCGTTTCAAGGTCTGAAAAAGCTTGGACAAAACCTGGTAGTTGAACATCTTTTTCAAATAAGAAGAAAAGAATAAAAAAGGTGACTCCTAACGTGTAGCCCGGAGATAATAGTCTCAGCCTCAATGTCAGTGAGACAAGCATCGTGAAAACTCCCACTACCAAGACCGCAGCATATGGAATACTAATGCCTAGAACAACTGTAACTACTGATATTATCAAACCGATTAACCAAGTGGAGGCAAATAACTGCTTTAATTCGAAATAACCGTTTTGAGCTCGCACATGAAATTCGCTTCGCTCCCGTTTAACACGTATATAACCAAACACTAAACTCAATACAAAACTATAATAGAATAACGGGTGGAGAAAAAGTTTTCCCATACCTGTCCCAAATTCTATTAACCACTGTTGCAGCAACCTTTTCCACCATCCTTTTGATATGTAATAAATAGAATAACAATTACTTCTATTCTATCAAATAAGAGCATGACATGCCTATCTCAAAAGGAAAAATGTTGAAGGATGTGGAGTGGATTCACTAATTAGAGCGTTGAAGTGCAGTATTTAGCGAAATCCCTGCTTATTTTACCGAACACACCCTATTTTTTACCGAACGAGAGTGTTTTTTTACCAAACTCGCTTTTCTCGGCTCAGCCGACTGCTGGATTTACCGAACGTGCCTTGTTTTTTACCGAAATCCCTGCTTATTTTACCGAACGCACACTCGATATTACCGAACAGGAGCAGTTTATTACCAAACTCGCTTTTCTCGGCTTGACCAACTGCTGGATTTACCGAACGAGCCTTGTTTATTACGGAAATCCCACATTATTTTACCGAACGCACCCTCGATATTTCCGAACAGGAGCAGTTTATTACCAAAATCACTTTTCTCGGCTCCGCCGACTGCTTTGGTTTACCGAACGAGCCTGGTTTATTACCGAAATCCCACATTATTTTACCGAACGCACCCTCGATATTACCGAACAGGAGCAGTTTATTACCAAACTCGCTTTTCTCGGCTTGACCAACTGCTGGATTTACCGAACGAGCATTGTTTATTACGGAAATCCCTGCTTATTTTACCGAACGCACCCTATTTTTTACCGAACGAGCTTGGTTTTTTACCAAACTCGCTTTTCTCGGCTTGACCAACTGCTGGATTTACCGAACGAGCCTGGTTTATTACCGAAATCCCTGCTTATTTTACCGAACTCAGCCTCGATATTACCGAACAGGAACAGTTTATTACCAAACTCGCTTTTCTCGGCTTGACCAACTGCTGGATTTACCGAACGAGCCTGGTTTATTACCGTAATCCCACATTATTTTACCGAATGCACCCTATTTTTTACCGAACAGGAGCAGTTTATTACCAAACTCGCTTTTCTCGGCTCGGCCGACTGCTGGATTTACCGAACGAGCCTGGTTTATTACCGAAATCCCACATTATTTTACCGAACGCACACTCGATATTACCGAACAGGAGCAGTTTATTACCGAACGGAAGCAGTTTATTACCAAACTCGCTATTCTAGGTATTGATGACATGAGATTTGACGTCCCCAACTACTTTTCACCCAACACTCAAAAAGCCCGAATCACAGATTCGGGCCCGCACACTCATTTTGAAGCTAAATATCGTATCGCTGCTTTTAACTGCACATCATATGCTTCATCATTCACTCGAGATAGCACTGTATTTTCAAGTGCTGCAGCGGTCTTTTTGTCCAACACTCCTGTTGCAGTTAAGCCGTTTTGTTTTTGGAAGGCTTTTACGGCAATTTCGGTCTTTAAATCAAAGTATCCGTCTTGTCGGCTTGTTTGATAGCCTAGTCCTCGTAACATTCCTTGAGCATTCTCGATTTGTTCATGCGTCATATCTCGCTTGAAGGTTTTCTCTACATTTAACGGATGGGAAGAAAAGAGTGCTGGTTGATGGATTTCTATCGTCGGCTTTATGCCTTTTTTATGAATCCAATTGCCCTCAGGTGTAAGCCACTTAAATAGAGTCAACTTAATATTGCTTCCATCACCCATTGGAACGGCCTGTTGGACGGTTCCTTTGCCGAACGTTTTCTCGCCAATCAATGGATAGCCACCTGCCTCAGCTAGTGCACCTGCCATGATTTCGGATGCCGAGGCGCTGCCTTTATCAATCAACACCGCGATTGGATATGGCTTCTTTTCCTTCAAATCTGTATAAAATTCTTGGCGATTGCCATTTCGTTCTTCTATCAGTAAGTATGGTTTGTCACTCGGGATTAATAGTGCTAACATTTCCTGAACACTATCAAGAAGTCCACCCGGATTGCCACGAACATCAATTAATAAACCTGAAATATTTTGCTCTTCTAACTCTTTCAGTGACTTCTTAAAGTCTTTAGAAGTATTTTGCGAAAACGAAGTAATTTCTAAATAACCGATATTCTTCCCATTCTCTTCTTTGATCGCTTTATGGACGGTTTCAATCGGGATGGTATCACGAACAACTTCTAGCTTGATAGGATCCGAAACTCCAGCTCGTTTCACTTCGATCGTAACCTTCGTTCCTTTTTTGCCACGGATTTTCATGCTTGTCTCAAATAAGTCCAACCCTTCGAGACTTTCTCCATTCACTTTCAATAGTTGGTCCTTCGGTTTTAACCCTGCTTTTTCAGCTGGAGAATTCTTGTATGGAGAGACGATAATGATTTTACCATCTTCCATGCCAATTTCCGTTCCAATCCCTTCAAATGAGCTATCAAGAGAGTCATTAAATTGCTTGGCAGTCTCCTTGTCCATATAGACGGAATACGGATCCTTCAATGTTTCGAGCATGCCCTCGATGGCACCTTCTTCTAACTTTCCTTCATCTACTTCTTCCACATAATGCTTGGAGATTAGTTCATAAGCCTTTTCAACCTTAGACAGTTGAACTCCTTCTTCCTTACTCGGCACAGGGTCTTCAGTAAGTTGCTCAGAAAGGAGTTTAGGTCCATACACTGCTCCTCCTACTGCTCCTGTCGTTAATGACACGGTCACTGCCGCAGGTAATACCCAAGCTTTCTTCATATATATCCTCCTTTGAAAGAGGACCATAGGTAATCCATAAATAAAATTAAGCTGCATTCAATACTGTATTGGTCTTCTTCGATCTCCACCATTAGTAAAAAAGACACCGCACAAATGTGTGATGTCCTGTTCTTTACTATAAACTTATTCAGAGCTTGTACGTTTAGAACCAATAAAAAACACAACCTAAACATAAAGTCAGATTGTGTTTCTTGTTATGATTAGAACGGCACATAAGCCATAGGATTTACAGCTCCAGATTTCGATGCTGACCAAGGTCCTTTATGCAATTCAAAGTGTAAATGTTGTCCGTAAGAACGGCCTGTGTTACCCATGTATCCGATCAATTGACCTTTTGCAACAGTAGATCCTGTACTTACATGACGAGATTCTAAATGAGCATAAACCGTTGTGAACAATTGCCCATCAATGGAGTGTGTAATGAAAATCGCCTCTCCATACGAGCTAGAGTAGTAGGATTTCATAACTACTCCATCTGCCGCTGATAAAACAGCTACATTGGAACCACGGTTTGCAATATCGATTCCATAGTGGAATTTACCCCATCTTGCCCCGAAAGTAGAAGAAATTCTACCTGTTGTTGGAGTAGTAAAGTTTCCTGGTGAAATAGATGGGTATGAAACTGAATGTCCACCTGATGAACCACCAGAACTGTTTTGTCTACGCTTCGCTTCTTCTTCTGCACGTTTTCTAGCAGCAGCAAGCTCAGCTTGACGATTTTTTTCTAGTTTAATAGCTTGTTCGATCGCAGCTTGTTGTGATTTAAGAATATCAGCTTCTTCTTGAAGACTTAGTTTGTCAGCTTCAGCCTCTTTTTCTTTTTGTGCTAGCTGCGCCATGACTTTATCTTTTTGAGCTCTTTGTTGAGACAATTGAACTTTCATTTCTTCCAGTTCTTTTTTCATATTTACAAGACTAGCTAACTTTTCTTCCACTTGCTTTTGCTTCTCTTCTAAAGCCTGCTTATCTTCTTGGTGCTGACGAAGGATTTCTTGGTCGGCATCCATGATAGTAGAAACCGCACTTACACGGTCGACAAAATCGCTAAAGCTTTTTGCACCAAGTAATACTTCAAGATAACTAACACTTCCACCTGTTAATTGGAATGAACGTGCACGCTCTTTTAATAACTCATTACGCTTTGCAATTCGATCCTGCAACACTTTAATCTCTTCGTTTAACTTCTCAATTTCCGCTTTAGTAGCTTCAATCTGCTCACTTTTTTCACGGATTTTTTGATTCGTTTCACCAATAGCAACATCAATACGCTTAATTTCTGCATCTAATCTTTCTTGCTCTGCCTGTAAGCGATTGATTTCAGTTTCTTTACTATGTATATTGGCATTCACACCAGATCGTTTCTGTTGAATCTGTTTCTTTTTATTTTCCATATCCTTCAGAGATGATGCGTCTACACTTGAAGCAGGCAATAGCCCCCCTAAAGCAAGCATCAGAACTGTACAGATAACAAGTAACTTATTTTTCAAATCATTTTCCCCTTTCTTTCTCCCATGGACATGTGCCTTCTGAGTCAAATTGGGATTGAATCGGGCAAAAGCCCGACTCATATCTATATCTATTACACTTTCAAAAACTTACGAACGGACATTAAACTACCCCAAATTCCAATGAGTGCACCTAGCAAAATAATGACTCCTGAAATTTGATAAACAAACGGATTGAACTCTAATAACTCGACAAATTTGACAGAAATCTTTGGAGTTAAGTATTCGTATAGATTGTAGTATGAGGATGAAATTAAGATAATCGGGATAATCGCTCCTAAAACCCCTAACCACAAGCCTTCCAAGAAGAATGGCCAGCGGATGAAGGAGTTGGTTGCCCCTACTAATCTCATAATCTCAATTTCTCTTCTTCTTGCTACAATTGTAATTTTGATTGTGTTAGAAATTAGGAACATCGCTGTAAAAAGTAACCCTAAAATCAACACAATTCCTATATTTCTACTAATATCAACGAATGTAAACAATCTTTCTACATAGCCTTGTCCATATTTTACGTGTTGGATGAAATTATAGGTTTCAATTTCTTTTGCTACCTTAATTACATCCTTTGGCGTTTTCGTTTTAATAATATAAACATCACTTAATGGATTGTCCTGTTCGAAGAGTTTGAATACCTCACCTTCTTCACCGAGGTCTTCCATAAGATTGGTTAATTCCTCTTCTTTAGGTGAAAATTTCACTTTTTGAACCTGAGGGATTCCATTTATGTCCGTTGCAATCTGCTGGATGTCAGCTTCACTTGCTGCAGGGTCAATATGCGCACGGATTTCAACATCTTTTTCAATATTAGAAGCAATATTGTTGA
The DNA here is from genome assembly GCF_003073175.1 of Peribacillus acanthi. Taxonomy (GTDB): domain Bacteria; phylum Bacillota; class Bacilli; order Bacillales; family DSM-1321; genus Bacillus_BN; species Bacillus_BN acanthi. Next base: position 324,749 of record NZ_QBBX01000001.1, on the reverse strand, counting down.
TGTTCATCATTAGTACGAAGAAAACGCCTACCAGTAGTAAAGTAACCGTTACAGCACTGATAGAAGCGAATGTCATCCAACCATTTCGTCCAAGGCTTTTAAAGCTTTCTCTAAAGTGACGACGGAGTGTTCTAATATGCATAGCCGTAGTCACCTCTTTGTTCATCACGCGCAATTCGTCCATTCTCGATCGCAATTACACGTCGTCTTAAATTATCAACAATTTCTTTATTATGTGTTGCCATGACAATCGTTGTGCCACGGTTATTAATTTCTTCAAATATGTTCATGATTTCCCAAGAAGTTTCGGGGTCCAAGTTTCCTGTTGGCTCATCCGCAATGACAAGACTTGGATTATTAACAATCGAGCGTGCAATGGAAACACGTTGTTGCTCTCCACCTGACAATTCAGTTGGTAGCATTCTTGCTTTATGCTTCAAACCAACCAAATCCAGAACTTCCATCACTCTTTTCTTGATTGCTGGAGATTCTTCTTCAATTACTTCCATGGCAAATGCTACATTTTCAAAAACAGTTAATGTAGGCAGCAGTTTAAAATCTTGGAACACGACACCCAAATTACGACGGAACAATGGTACCTTTGTATTCCTGATTTTTGATAGGTTTACTCCATTTACTAAAATATCGCCACGTGTCGGTTTTTCCTCACGGTACATCATTTTGATAAAAGTGGACTTACCTGCTCCACTAGGACCTACTACATATACAAACTCACCCTGCTTGATTTTCACGTTAATGCCGTTTACTGCAATAACACCATTCGGGTATGTTTTAAAGACATCAATCATTTCAATCATATTAAAACCACCTGTTAGCTTTTAAACCTCCATGTAAAAAAGCAATATTTGTTGATAGAAGATTGTCTCAGCAAACTTCCATTCCTGATGTTCCATTCTCTGACAAAATCTACTATAAACACACAAATTTTTCTAACTTTTTGACGTATAATGCAATTATAACATCAATTTTTGTCAAAATAAGAATAAAAATATTACAGTTTCATTTCAACGAGATTTAAAAGTTCTATCTTTTCTATGAAAAGGGGTGGGAATTTATTACTATTTTTTGTGTATGAGGGGAAAATTTGGTTTGAGGAAAAATAAAAACGCCTTGCGAACTCCAAGACGTTTATGTACTGCTTATTTTTTTGCTGCTAACCAGCTGGCAACTTTAGTAGCTTCTTCACCTTCAAGTAAACCTGGTGGCATTGCACCTTTACCTTCATGGATGACTTTTTCAATATCAGCTTGTGATAAATCGGCGCCAATTTTATTTAGTGCTGGTCCAACTCCACCTTCAAGGTTTTGCCCGTGGCAGCTTGAACATTTGTTATTAAACAATTTCGCTTCTTCACCAGCATCCGCTGTTGTTGTTTCAGTGCCTTCTTTCGGTTCTTCCGCCTCGTCATTTCCACCACAAGCGGCTAATACAAGAGACGTACCCATTAGTAAAGCCAAGAGCTTTTTCTTCATTGGAAAATCCTCCTAACCAGTAATAAAACTTCTTACCTTATTATACCATTACTAAGCCTTTTTAAAACCTTCCCCGAGTACCTCGGAAGCGTCCATAACTACGACAAATGCTTGCGTATCAATGCTTTTGACCACTTGTTTCAATTTTGTGAATTCTGTCTGTCCGACAACGCATAGAAGTACGGGGCGTTCATCTTCCGTATAGCCACCTACTCCAGAAAGTCGAGTTACACCTCGGTCGATTTCATCAAATATAGCTTGTCTCACTTCTATTTCTTTATTCGTAATAATCATCGCCATTTTTGAACGACCAAATCCTACTTGAACTAAGTCGATTGTTTTACTAGTAACATAAAGACCAATGAGTGCGTATAATCCACGTTCAATATCAAATACTATAGCCGCTGCTAATACAATCAAACCGTCAATCGCTGCTACACAAGTTCCTAATGAGAGATTGGTGTATTTATGTATGATTTGGGCAGCAAGATCCGTACCTCCTGTGGAAGCTTTACCTCGGAACACGATTCCTAAACCTAATCCTACGCCAATTCCACCACAGATTGCTCCTAATAGTGCGTCCTGTGTCCATGGATCCCAATCCTTCGTCAAGAATACAACAAAAGGCAAGAATACTGTTCCAACCAGTGTCTTAACGCCAAACGAAGCTCCTAGAAATATTAACCCTGCGATGAACAATGGTACGTTGAAAGCCCACTGTACATAAGCCGGTTCAAAACCAAAAACCGAATCCAATATCGTACTAATCCCACTAACACCACCAGAAGCGATTCTGTTAGGTAGTAAGAAAACGTTAAAGGCGATCGCGACAACTGCCGAACCAATTAAAATATACCCATACTCTATGATTTTTGAGAGAACAGGATGTAGCTCATCTTTCCGTCTTTTATTCATGCGAATAATCCTCCATGCTGCGATTTCAAACAGAATTGAGTATAGCATCCCCGGAAAAACGTGTAAATAACAGCTCATTAGCGTGGTGAAGCGATGAATTTTATAAGTTATTAAATGGTCTTTTCGTATACTGTTTTTAGATTTGAATGTTTGTACGTTGATTTCCGCTCCAGGCACTTGCTTTCCGCGGGGAGGGTGGGAGCCTCCGCGTTACGCCTGTGGGGTCTCCCACTTCCCTCTATTTCCCGCAGGAGTCAAGTGCCCTCCGCTACAATCAACTCAGATAGTAAAAAAATTATGCTTAAAGCAACAAACGTTACAATAACACCCTGTTGAAAATGCTAATAAGCATAAAAACCAAACCTATAGTCCTTCCAAATATCATAAAGTTTAATTACAACGCCAAAACCCATCCTAAGAATCATAAATCTTCTAGAAAATCTGGGCTAAGAATCACAAAATCAAAATTAAGTATGTACTCCTTAATTTCTCGCGCATTAACCACGTCTAAGGCTAGCTATAGAATCCTATTTTTTATTTACGAACCCATATATCTCGAAAAAGCCAAAAACCAAGCCCCAAAAGGACCTGGTTCATTAAAATTATGACAATTTCGAACGCAAATACGCATCAATGAACATATTGATGTCGCCATCCATGACAGCTTGCACGTTTCCACTTTCCGTACTAGTACGGTGGTCTTTTACCATGGAGTATGGATGGAATACGTAGGAGCGAATTTGGCTTCCCCAGCCAATTTCCTTTTGCTCGCCACGGATTTCATCTAACTCGGATTGTTGCTCTTCGATTTTACGTTGGTATAGCTTCGCTTTCAGCATATTCATCGCACGGTCACGGTTTTTGATCTGTGAACGTTCTGTTTGGCACGTTACAACAACACCAGTCGGGATATGCGTGATACGAACAGCTGAGTCAGTCGTATTGATATGCTGTCCACCCGCACCACTCGCACGATACGTATCAACTTTCAAATCTTCCGTTCGAATATCGATTTCGATTTCGTTATTGAACTCAGGCATAACTTCACAGCTCACAAAAGAAGTATGACGGCGGCCAGAAGAATCGAATGGCGAAATACGTACTAAACGGTGTACGCCTTTTTCCGCCTTCAAGTAACCGTAAGCATTGTGACCTTTAATTAACAACGTAACACTCTTAATTCCCGCTTCATCTCCAGCCAGGTAATCCATCGTTTCCACTTTAAAGCCTTGTTTTTCGGCCCAGCGCGTGTACATACGTAACAGCATGGAACCCCAGTCCTGTGACTCTGTTCCACCTGCACCTGGATGCAATTCAAGAATCGCATTGTTCTTATCGTATGGCTCACTTAATAGCATTTGTAGCTCATATTCGTCCAGTTTACGAACCAATTCTACAATCTCTGCTTCTAGCTCAGCCTGAAGATCAGCGTCAGGTTCTTCTTTTACCAATTCGTATGTTAACTCCAGGTTTTCTAACGTCTCACTCATGTCTGTAAACTGATCGACCATTGCTTTCAACGCATTAGATTCATTGATGACCGTTTGGGCTGCCTGCTGGTCATTCCAGAAATTAGGATGCAACATCTCATCCTCTAGTTGTGCAATTCGTGCCTCTTTTTCTTCTAAGTCAAAGAGACCCCCTAAATCCCGCTAATTTCTTAGCTGTCTTTTCGAGCTCGTTTCTAATTTCTGCTAATTCCATGCTCTTCACCTCATATGTTTTAATTTAATCAAACGTTTGATTAATTTTTTTCGTATAGATTAGTCTGTTGATTTCCGCGGGAGGGGGAGTTTCCTCCATGATAGCATCTGTAGGTCTCCCACTTTCCTCTGAATCCCACTAAATGTCCTCCGCTACAATCAACTCAGATAGTTTAAAAAGCACCTATTTTACGTAAACAATCATGATAAAAAGTAATATTAACAAAGGAAAAGAGGCGTATCGCCTCTTTTCGAAGTTATTAATAGATTATGCTCTGCCGTGACAGTTTTTGAACTTTTTGCCACTTCCGCACTCACATAATTCGTTACGACCGATGTCTACCTTCTTACGTGCAGGTTTCTTTTTCACAGTCGCTCCATCTTCTTTCGGATTGACCGCTTGTCCCTTCGCTACTTCTTGGCGCTCCAGGTTGTTGCGAATTTCCGCTTTCATGATATATTTTGCGACTTCATCTTCAATCGTCAAAATCATATCTTCGAACATTGCAAAACCTTCTTGTTGATATTCACGAAGCGGATCGATTTGGCCATAAGCACGTAAATGGATTCCTTGACGCAATTGATCCATCGCATCGATATGATCCATCCACTTGCTATCTACCGCACGAAGTACGATAACTTTCTCGAATTCACGCATTTGTTCAGGAGAAAGCTGCTCTTCCTTCTCGTTGTATCGCTCTTTCACTTTTGCCAAAATGACCTCAGTGATTTCTTCAGTGTCCTTACCTTTTAACTCATCAACTGTAACGTCACCTTCTTGAAGAAGATTCGCGTTCACATAGTCGATTAAGTGATCCAGGTTCCAGCTGCTTTGTTCTTCATGCTCTGGTGTGAATGCAGCCACATGACGCTCTACAGAAGACTCGATCATTTTTTCAATAATATCTTTAAGGTCATCATTATCTAACACTTCAAAGCGTTGTTTATAAATGATTTCACGTTGCTGACGTAATACATCGTCATATTGTAAAAGCTGCTTACGAGCATCATAGTTGTTACCCTCTACACGTTTTTGTGCAGACTCAACTGCTTTTGTGACGATTTTACTTTGGATTGGCTGAGAATCATCCATCCCTAAACGCTCCATCATCGCTTTCATATTATCAGCACCGAAACGACGCATCAATTCATCTTCCATAGAAAGATAGAATTGAGTTACCCCAGGGTCACCTTGACGTCCGGAACGACCACGAAGCTGATTATCGATACGGCGTGATTCATGGCGCTCTGTACCTACTACCGCTAGTCCACCAATCTCTTTAACGCCTTCGCCAAGCTTGATATCAGTTCCACGACCTGCCATGTTCGTCGCAATCGTTACAGCACCGATTTTACCAGCATCTGCAATGATTTCAGCTTCACGTTCATGATTTTTCGCATTCAAGACATTATGACGAATGCCGCGTTTAGTTAACAAAGTAGAAATCAATTCAGAAGTTTCAATTGCCACTGTACCAACCAAAACTGGTTGCCCAGCTTGATGACGCTCTGCAATATCCTCAACCACTGCACGGAATTTACCTTCCATACTTGCATAAATCAAATCTGGACGGTCGTCACGTGCAATATCACGATTCGTCGGGATCACGATAACATTCATATTATAGATGCTGCGGAACTCTTCTTCCTCAGTCTTCGCTGTACCAGTCATACCCGCCAATTTTTCATACATACGGAAGTAATTCTGGAATGTAATTGTCGCAAGTGTCATGCTCTCGTTTTGGATTTCCAAGCCTTCTTTCGCTTCAATCGCTTGGTGCAATCCATCACTATAACGACGTCCCTTCATTAGACGACCTGTAAATTGGTCAACAATGACAATTTCGCCCTCTTGGACTACGTAATCCACATCTAAATGCATACTCACATGTGCTTTTAACGCTTGGTTGATATGGTGGTTCAACGCAACATGAGAGATATCGAATAAGTTGTCGATTCTAAAAGCACGCTCTGCTTTGTTGATACCTTCTTCAGTCAGCTGAACGCCCTTCGTTTTTTCATCATACGTATAATCGACTTCTTTAGTTAACGTACGTACAAACGCATTTGCTTGAATATATAACTGCGTCGACTTTTGAGCTGAACCAGAAATAATCAACGGTGTACGTGCTTCATCGATTAAGATGGAGTCCACCTCGTCAATTACCGCATAGTGCAGAGGACGCTGTGCCATTTGTTCTTTATAAAGTACCATGTTATCACGCAAATAATCGAAGCCGAACTCATTGTTCGTTCCGTACGTAATATCGGCGTTATACGCTTCTTGTTTTTCTTCTTTTGAAAGACTGTTCAAGTTCAATCCAACTGTCAAACCTAGGAACTCAAATAGCTTGCCCATTTCTGTCGCATCACGGCTTGCCAAATATTCATTGACCGTGATGACATGAACGCCTTTACCAGTCAATGCGTTCAAGTACACTGGCATCGTGGAAGTTAGGGTTTTACCTTCCCCCGTTTTCATCTCTGAAATATTCCCGTCATGAAGGGCAATCCCCCCCATTAACTGAACGTAGAACGGATACATGCCAAGAACACGCTTCGCCCCTTCACGGACTACAGCGAACGCCTCTACTAATAGGTTGTCTAGCTTTTCCCCATTTTGATAACGCTTTTTAAACTCTTCCGTCTTAGCACGCAAGGCATCGTCGGATAGTGATCCCATTTCAGGGCCTAATTTTTCTATTTCGTCTGCAAGCTTCTGCAGTCTTTTTACTTCTCGTTTATTTGCATCAAATACTTTATTTAAAATCTTTAGCATTCACAGACGCTCCTCTATTTTGTGAGTATCTTGTCATCTATCTCTTGATTTCTTCATAAACTAAACAATTATCCAATTTTCATTTTACCACTTCAAGGATAGGGTGACAACTTGAGTCCTATTATGACAAGTCCTATTAGTACATGATATAAAAAATTTTCAGAATATTGAAGTTTTATTGTGTTTTTTCGGATTCTGAAATATAATTTAGTAACGGTAAAATAGGTAATTTTTCACAAACGTCCGGTTTTGAACAGAGGTGATACATGAAACGAATACATATTTCTGAAGCATCATCTGGAGATGCCCTAGCCTCTCCTATTTACGGAAAAGCAGGCAAAGTGTTGCTTGCAGAAGGAACCAAACTTACGGGTCCTTATATTTCTTCCTTAATAAAGAAGGGTATTGAATATCTTTATATCCATACTAAAAATACAGATGGCATCGTCCCGCCTAGAATCTTACATTCTCAAGTCAGACAAGAAGCCGTCTTAAAAGTATACGAAACAATGACCTCGCTATATAATGAACGAGCATTACTTCGTGCCACCTCTTCACAAGATATCGGAAAAGAATTCGAAAAGGTTTTTAAAGAGATTCTAAACCATTTATTCTCCAGTCATGACCACGTCTTCAACCTTTCAGATTTATTTATCTCAGAGGGCTACTTTTTCCATCATTCAGTCAATGTGGCGATATTAGCGGGAATCGTAGGTATTGCTAGAGGATACTCAGAAAATCAACTTTTGGAACTAGGAGTAGGCGCACTTCTTTTTGATATTGGCATGACCCAAATCCCTTCTAAGATGTGGAATAAAAAGAGCTATATTACAGTAGAAGAAAAAAGCCTCATACAACAACATACGATTACTGGATATAATATTTTGAAAAAGCAGGATAATGTTTCAGAAGGATCTGCATTTTGCGCTCTTCAGCACCACGAACGATTTGACCAAAGCGGATATCCACTGAAGCTTAAAAGTGATCAAGTCCACGAATATGCCAAAATAGTAGGCATTGCCGATGTATATGATGCACTAACAGCAAACCGAAGCCATCGAAAAAGCTATTCTTCATTAGAAGCGGCTGAATACTTGTCTGCAGCAGGAGGCATACTGTTCGACTTAGACATCATCAGAGACTTCCTACGCTGCATTGCCATCTATCCTATCGCTACACGTGTATTGCTAAGTAATGGTTTCGAAGCGGTTGTCTCGCAAATTCATCCCGAATTGCCTTTACGACCAACCGTCCGAGTCATCAAAAATCCAAAAGGTGAAGAACTTAAATCACCATTTGAGATGGACTTACGGACAAAATTCACGGTGATGATTGAAAAAACGATATGATTCAAAAGCACTTTCAATAAACGAGAGTGCTTTTTCTTATTCTCAAAATCATCCAATCTACCCTTCCATTCCCGGTATAAAAATGTTGAATAAGCAGTTATAACTATATGAAGCCCTATTTGCATCTACAGATTTAACTAAAGAAAGGGGCAATGTGTTATGAACAGAAGTGAAAGACATCAAAAGAGAAAGTGGAAGAAAATTGTTTCATCCATCTCCATTCTCTTATTAATTGGCTTAGGCATATATGCTTTTTCCGTCTATCAATCCATGAATAGTGCATTAAGTGCCATGCATGATCCTATTGGTAGAGAAAATATAAATAATAAATTATCGAAGAAAGAACCCTTCTCAGTATTGTTACTAGGTGTGGACGAACGGGAGGGTGACAGTGGCCGATCGGATACGATGATTGTCATGACGGTCCATCCAGAAAATAAATCGGTCAAAATGGTTAGTATTCCTCGTGATACAAGAACGGAAATCGTGGGTCGTGGAAAAGAGGATAAAATTAACCACGCGTACGCTTTCGGGGGACCAGAAATGTCGATAGCGACCGTGGAGAACTTTTTAAATATACCAATCGATTATTATATGAAGCTGAATATGGAAGGCTTTAAAGATATTGTAGATGCAGTAGGCGGAGTGACCGTTCAAAATGACTTAGACTTCACGTATAATGGGACTCATTTTCCAAAAGGTGAAATCAAGCTCGATGGAGAATCCGCTTTAAAATACTCCAGAATGCGTTATGACGATTCACGCGGAGATTTTGGAAGGCAACAAAGGCAACGTCAAATTATCCAGGCCGTTATGAAAGAAGGAGCAAGCCTCTCTTCACTTGCCAACTATGACGACATTTTCAAAGTCATCGGCAAAAACGTCAAAACGAACATGACTTTCTCAGAAATGATGGACATCCAGAAAAACTATAAAGATGCTACCAAAACGGTGGAACAAATTGCTGTCAAAGGAAAAGGGACAAAAATTGATGGGGTTTATTATCTTTTAGTTTCTGATGAAGAAAGACAGAGAGTTGCAGGATTTATGAAGGGTTAATGAGTTTGGGGAAGGCCCATTATAGGAGCCTTCCCCTTTTTTGATATTTTCGACCAATAGAAAAGTATCGAATGGGGTATTGAGAAACCTCATCTAACGAATAACAATTCCGGCCGTCATAAATAGTGGCTGTTTTCATTCTGTTTACATACTCTTGTAAGTCGAGCTCTCGGATTTCGTCCCATTCGGTTAAAATAAAGACAATATCGGTGGACTCGATAGTATGTAAAGCACTATCCTGATAAAGGACTTCTTTAGGCAAAACCATCTTTGCTTGTCCCATCGCAGCTGGATCGTACGCTTTTACTGTTGCCCCCAGGTTAATGAGTTCTGGAATGATGGCAAGTGAAGCAGCATTTCGAATATCATCTGTGTTTGGTTTGAACGCTAACCCGAGCACCCCAATCGTTTTCCCATTCAACTCTCCAAAGTCCTTAATAGCTTGATTCAAAAGAACATGTTGCTGTTTATCGTTTAGGTCAATCACTGCTTTCAGGATTCCGAACTCATACCCAACCTCTTCGGCGATATTCACAAGTGCCTTAGTATCCTTCGGAAAACAAGAGCCGCCATAGCCGATTCCCGCCTTCAAAAACTGCGTACCAATGCGACTATCCAAACCCATGCCCAGTGCAACCTCTTCAATATCTGCCCCTACCCTGGAGCAAATATTAGCCAATTCATTAATCAAACTAATTTTCGTCGCCAAAAAAGCATTAGAAGCATATTTAATCATTTCTGCACTATTTAAATCTGTCTCAACAATCGGAATTCCAAACGGTTCATTAATCCCTCGCATGATCTTTAAAGCATCCGGACTATCCGATCCAATTACGATTCGATCTCCATAGAAAACATCGTGAATGGCAGAACCTTCCCGTAAGAATTCTGGGTTGGACACCACATTTATGTTAGCTGGAAGCATGCTTTTTATGCGCTGATTTGTTCCGACAGGCACGGTGCTCTTAATTACAACAACGACATCATTAGAAATATAATTGGCTATCTGTTCGACTGCACGCTCTATAAAGGTCAAATTGACCGAACCATCTTCCTTTTCGGGAGTTTCTACAGCTATATATACAACATCCGCTTCTACTAACGCTTCTTCATGACTCGTAGTAAAATACAGTCTATCAGCATTCTTCACCATTAATTCGCTTAAACCTGGTTCATAAATGGGAGAAACCCCACTGTTCAACAACTTCACTTTTTCTTCATTTATATCTACACAAGTCACATAGTGGCCGATTTCCGATAAACTGACTCCGGTCACCAGTCCCACATAACCTGTGCCTATGATTGTTATGTTCATTACTTAGTATCCTTCCACACTTACTGAACCTTATTTTACTAATAGTTTGTACAATAAACCAATACAAAACCCTGCCAGTGAAACCAGCAGGGCTTATTTTATCATATTAAAATGTCGGTTCAATCAAGCCGTAGCGGCCATCTTTACGTTTGTATACGACGTTCGTTGCGTTCGTATCTGCATTTGTATAGACGAAGAAGTTATGACCTAACATGTTCATTTGAAGGATTGCTTCTTCACTATCCATCGGCTTTAAATCGAAACGCTTGTTACGAACTACCTCTAAATCCTCTGGATCATCTAACTCGACAACAGGCTCCTGTTCTTCTTCCAATACTGGTGCGAACAATTCAGCTGTACTGCCACTCGTACGGAACTTACGGTTTACTTTTGTCTTATGCTTACGAATTTGACGCTCCAATTTATCAGTGATTGTATCAATCGCTGCATACATGTCGTCTTTGCGTTCTTCTGCACGGAGTACTAGGTTCGTCATCGGAATCGTTACTTCAACCTTAGATGATTTATCATTGTACACCTTTAGATTCACATGTACATTTGCATCCGGCGTATTCCCGAAATAGCGATCCAATTTTCCAATCTTCTTCTCCACATAATCGCGTAGAGCTGGAGTTACCTCAATGTTTTCACCTCGAATGTTGTAATTCATAAGTGAACTCCTCCTTTAAATAAGACTATAATCTATAATTCTACGATACCCGTCCCAAATCCTTCTTAAACTTAATTAAATAATGACAAAATTTTGAACTAAAGAAATATCGTAGGTCTTACTACACTTATATTGTACAACTTCCAGAGTATGAAAAAAACCATCTGACAGAAAATTCAGATGGTTAGTTTGGCAATATTTAGTTTCGGACAAGAGGCATCATGAATGCTTGAACTTCCTTCTTCCAATCCATAAAAGCTGGGAAAAGACTTTCTTCGACAATTGTTTTTTTCAGCTCAGGTTGATTCATTTTACCCTCTAATTCAAGAGCCTTTTTGATTACGTGATCAAATTGACTTTGTAAGCTTTCAGAAAGTAATCCTTGATGACTTTCACCTATGCTACCTAAAGCAGTGAAAATATCAGAAAGAACTTGATCTCCTTCAGTTCGCTCAAGGTTATGGAAGCTTTCTAATACATACTGAAAACCTTGTTCTACTGTATCCAATAAATCTATATATTGCTGGACAAGCTCTAGTTGGTAGTAGTCTAATTGCATGATTTGCACCTATTTTCTCTTATCGTAGAAAACCCCATCGGTCATAAGGTTATTGTACGGATTGATGTATTTTTGATTGCCTTGTTTTTTGGCTTGTAGCTCTGTCAGGTCTTTTTTAATTGAAAGCTTCATTTCAGTTAAAAGTTGATTGAGTTTTTTTTCTACCTCAATAAGCTTCTTTCCAGTAGCTTTCTCCTCTTCAGTATAGGGAGGAACGATTTCCATAATCAAACCATCCCTACTTGCAAGCAACTTATCAACTTTATCAACTAAATCATCGCGATCAATATCCGTATTCTCTAATAATCCGATTAACTCTTTCGTCACCTGTTGAAAAGCGACAAGTCGATTCATCAAACCGCTCCACCTTGAGCATACTGCTTTTGACGGTTTAACTGGATGACTTCTTTCCAAGTATCACGTAGCTCTACAACAAGACCTTCCACTTCATCAAGAATAGAAGCATCATTCTTGATGTTCGCTTCCGTTAGTCTTCTTCCAATATACTCATACATCACAGCAAGATTTTTAGACACCTCAATGTCCATATTGAGTGTAATCACAAATTCACTAATGATATTTTGAGCTTTTTGGATATTCAAGTTTCGTTGCTCGATAGATTTATCTTCAATTGCTTTTTTTGCTGCATTGATGAATTTTAAACATCCGTTATAAAGCATCAAAGTTAATTCACCTGGTGATGCGGTCGTTACCGAATTTTGTTGATAGGCTTGATATGGATTACCCATTGCCATTTGATCCACTTCCTTTAACTACTGAATTGTTGCATCAAATACATACTTTGTTGGTTCGATTGTTGAATGGCTTTTTCCATTGCTGTGAATTGGCGCCAGTAACGGTCTTCAAGACGAACTAACTTGTCCTCAAACCTATTAATTTGAGAGTCTACCAGATTTAATTGTTTTCCTAGAGTAAATTGAGCATTAGTTGAGAAACTATTTCCAGCACGCTCTTTTAACTTGTTCATCGTATTACTAACCGTGTCATATAGTCGATGGATGATTCCCTTTTGGCTATCGGTACTACCTGAAGAGGTAAATAGTTTTTCCACATCTTCTGGATTTGTCTCGATCGCCTTTTTCAATTTCGCCTCATCAATTTCAAGCTTTCCACCTTCAAGGTAGTTAGCAGAAGTCTTAATCCCTACTGCAGTAAGCTGATTCATTAATGAGTTAATACTATCCCCTGTGACAGGAGCATAAAAATCAGATCGCATTTTAGAAAGATTGCTAGTCAAAATCGAATCACGACGAAGCATCCCACTGCGAGCTTTTTCTTCCCATTGCTCTTGTTGCTTGTCTGACAAAGATTCACGCTGTTCGTCCGTCAAAGGCTTGTAGCTTTTATAATACGTTTCGCTCACTTCACCTTGAATTTTACCAATTAATTCATTGTATTTATCAACAAACCCTTTAATATTTTCGAATACTTTATTGCCATCATTATTCACAGCAACTGTTACAGAACCTGTGGAGCCATCAAATGCTTGTTTCAGTGTAAAGGTAATACCGTTCATTTCAAAGGTATTAGAGCTTCTTTCTGTGTCTAATCCATTAATAGTGAATTTCGCATTTACGCCACCTGTTTCTGTTACACCAGCAAATTTGAATACATCTTGAATGAGTCTTCCACTAGTGGCCATTTCGTTGCCTGTTCCAGCTTTATAATCTCCCGTTTCACTTCTAGTCAATGTCATTTGTTGTTTGAAATCATCAAAAAATAAATTGACTCCAGCAACAGACCCATTTACTCTAGCCATAAGACTATTTATAGAATCAGACCCTTGTACTAAGAAATTTTCTAAAACAGGTCCTTTAGAAGTTTCAGATTGTATAGAAAAGGTTGTATAGTTTTGCTTATAATCCACTTCTATTGCGGTATCCTTAGCTATTGTGTTCGACATCTTTATAAACCCAGTTTTAGGATCTACTGACCCAACATCCTCATTTGCTCCATTCTTTACCTTCCAAGTCGCTTCGTCTACGGTATAAGTATCAGTACCTATTTTTATTGTATTAATAGACTTTATAGATTCCTTAGAAAGACTGAATTCATTTTTAGCTTCTGACATTATTAAGTTTTCAATTTTATTTGACGCAACATAGTCAACTTTAATAGTACTATCTTTGGTAATTGACTGACCGAATTTTAATGAACCATCTGATCCAACAAGAACTTGGTTGGCGCTTAATCCTCCACCAGGCATAGTCGAAACCACTTGATAAGAAGTGCCATTTACTTTCACGTTCAAATTTTGTAGTTCAGTAGGTGGAATAGAAACTCCCACTGCTAATGACAATGTGAAGTCTGTATTATTCGCTGTAACTGAAATTGATTTAGTTTCAACACTACCTTCACCCCATGTTAATAATGCTCCATTTGCAAAATCACCATCGAGTGTGCCGGAATAAAGGTCTTTTGATACATCAATTTTCTTACCTGCTGCAGATATACTTGTTCCTCCACTACCTGTTGATCCACTTATTCTTGTAGCAGCTGTCGCCAGACGATCTACTTTCGAAATTGTATAAGATGACTGTGATGCAGCACTTGTTGCTGTAGTAATAATTTTTGATTCATCTGTTGAGGTAGTAGTTCTTACACGATATTTTGAAGAAAGCTTCATCTGAGTCAGCTCAGAACGGAAATTCAATAGCAATGTATTCATGGCACGATAATCATCACGTTGCCATTCTAGAGTTTGTTTTTTCTGCTTGAGCTTATCCATACCCATACGTTCAGCTTTCATTAAATCCCCAACCAACGTATCGATATCCATTCCACTCGCTAATCCACCGATTCTCATAATCTCACCTTCTTAAATCTTTTTATCTACCATCAGCCCAATAAACTCGGTCATCGCAGCATGCATATCTAATAATTTTTTTGATGGAATTTCCCTTACAACTTCTTGAGTTTTATCGTCTATTAGTTTTACATAATACTCATTTAATTTTTCATGAAACTCAAATTTCAAGGAAGTATGAGTAGGCTGCAAAAACTTATTCATACTACTTATAATTTCTTCCACCTTATCTTTTGAAGGTGCTTTCTCATTAACCACTTCTTTTTTATTTTCTAAAATAGGCGTTTCCTGAATTACTTTCTCTTGTTGAATAGGTCTATATACTGAGGAACTACCTGTAGTAGATACACGATCCATCATCATGGATTCCTCCTAATATTTTCTCATTACTATTAATATCGGAAAAAAAGTATTTATATTTAGGGGGAGTTGTAAGTATTATAAGGTATAGGGATAAATAACTATAAAGGAGGAAGTGTATGGGAGTATCCATCGGAGGAATACAAGTTCCAGGTATAATCGCCAAACTTGTAGAAACAAATAGAGAAGTAGCTCAGCAAGCAGTAACATCAAAAATACAAGAAGTACTAAATGATCCAGCGAAGAATGTTAGAGAGATTCAACAACCTTCTCCGTTTTCACAATTTTTGGATATAAAAGTATAGATTTTTACTACCACTTGAAGATAATTAATCTTTTAGTGGTTTATTTTCGAAATAATTTATATGATGATTATATTGTTTACTGTGTATAGACAATATAACAGATTTGTCATTTGGGAGTACCTAACACCCTAGCCCTAAAATAAGATTTAAAAATAATGCAAACCAGTGTGAGTAATTGAATACAGTATCACACTGGTTATCTAGTCTTTTATCTAATAAACTAAGGTAAAAGCCTACTGAATCTATTGTCCTAACTTTTAGTTTAATTTTATTTTCTCGTTTTACACCAAAATGTATCAAACTATTTTTTATATTATAGAAATAAATTTTTTTATTCCAAATAAACAAAATATGACATTCATGGTTAAGCCCACTTAACAAATAACGTTCAGTTAATTAATATGTTTCAATAAAAAAATTTGAAATTAATTAAAGATTATTTCTTTTTGAACTACTTTTAATCCTTAAATATATTTTATTTTCAAGCTTTAGTTTTTCATAAACCTCTGAGTCTCTAAATTTTATAACCTTTGCAGGATTTCCACCTACTATAGCATATTTAGGAACATCCTTTGTAACAACAGAGCCCATGCCAATTACTGCTCCTTCACCTATACATACACCAGGAACAATACATACATTAGAACCTATCCATACGTTTTCTTCAATAACAACCGGCTTTAATATATATCTACTATCATAAGGTATTGATTTCAAATCTTCTGAATCATAATTATGGTTTCTTGTCATAATTTCGACTTTATGCGCAATTATTGTACCATTTCCAATGCTAATTCCACCACTTGCAACGTAAAAGCCTCCAAATCCAATGAAAACATCATTACCAATCTCCATGTTTTGACAATCAACAAAGGAATTTCCTTGTTCTATCTGAACATTTCTGCCATATTCTTTAAAATGTAAAGATGTATTTCTACTTTCTAGTAATTTTGTGCTCTACTCATCAAATTGACTTTCTTGGCTATTGGTTAGCAAATTTATTAATTTTTTCATAAATAACTCTTGAAGATGAAAATAATATTCAATTTTTCCGAATATCTTATCCTGAATTTCTTCATAATGCTCTTCTATATAGTCTATTTTTCGTAATAATTCACTTACGTTTACCACATCAGTAAAAATATTTAATTCTTCTAGTTCGACAGATTCAACAAAGTCGTAATTTTTCAAACCGTAGCCTAAGGATATAAACGGTTTCCCATTGGAAAAAGCTAAGATACTTGCATGCAACTTTAAGTTTATGCTGAATTTGGCTTTGTTAATTAAAGTTAATATTCCATAAGCATCATATACTTTGTTTATACTTATTATATTTGGATTTTTAAACTTTTGTACAAAAAGTTGACAAGACTCTATATCTTCAACCCAAATAGGGTAGACAATAATTTTATAACCTCTATTTAATAGTATTTGGGTAGTTATACTTAGTTGTTCTTCTAAATACTGTTCGTCAAATCCTACAATGTTATTATAAGATGTACCCCAATTTATTAGGATGACATTTTCATCATTTACAATAAATTCATTAATTTCTTGAATTTCCGGAAGATTTTTATTTAGTTTATTAAATACAATTCCAGGATCCCCTATAACTGTATTGTTACTATCATTTATTATAAAATCTCCTAACCTTCCTCGAACACCACATAAAATCGCATTAGTTAATACTTTTCTAGTTTTATTTCCTAAATAATCTATTGGTTGATTATTGTTATAAGATGAAATAATTTGGTTGATTAAGTTTCTTTCTCTTGTATCAATACCTGTTCCCCAAACTACAACTGGAATGTGTTCATCTATACCTTTTATACAAATATCTTCCCAAAAGTCTAGAGTTAGGAGTGACCCACCACCTAACACTATTAAGTCATAATTTTTTAAGTTTACTTCGTAATTACTAATTGGATAGTAAACATCTATATCAATAAGAATTTTATTGTCATGAAGCTGTCCAAATAACATTTGTTTAAAAATTGAATATAGAAGATCATCTCCTACATTTCCCTTACTTATCCAGCCTAGATATAAGATTTTCTTAAGCATTTTCTACACTTCCTATTATTTCTAGTAGATATTTACTCTCTGGTAAAGATTCAAATAAATCTTTAATTTTATCTCTAAATTCTTCTTCGATTTTTGTATATACAACAATTAAATATTCGAATATCTCATTCTCAAGAACACCATGCTCAATTGATTTTATTAAATTATCTCGAGCACCTAAATATTCTTTTTCATGATAATAACTAATACCAATTTTCTTATATAGTTGTCCTTTTCTTGAATATAAAGTGTTAAATAGAGCATTTTCAAAAAATTTAATAGCTGCTTTATACTTCTGATGTAAATAAAATACTTCTCCTATTTTCTCATTAATATCTATAATAAAATTCCTAGATAATCCCAACAACATATTAGTAGCTTCAGAATCACCAAAAATGTTCGAATAATTTAATAATTTTAGGTAGTCAGCCAAATCTTCTTCATATAATTCTTCATTTTTTTGTATACTATTAATTATTCTAAATAAGGTTGGAGATACAATTCCTCTTATTTTTTTATATTTTCCCTCATCTTTTGTTAGCATGGATGAATAAACCATTAAAATTGCAAGATCATGTCTGTAAGTTTCTTTATATAAATCAAAACTTATTTCATAAGCTTTGTTATGTTCGTTATTAAATAATAAACTTAATAGAATAGCATTATTTCCCTCACCAGTTAAATCAAATAACTTTTTTTGGAAATAGGATAGTAGTATTCCATTATTTAATGATGAAAGTGCCTCAATTAGAAATTCTATATCTTCTTCTTTATTACTTGAATATATTCGATTTAGAAACTGAATAATTTCTACTTCAGATACATCACTTAACAATTTCAATAAATGTTGTAATACATCTTTTTGCTTTTTATCAATATTTAAACATTTTGTGTACATTGATACAGCATCCATTTTTTTACTTTGAATTTCATAAATATAACCAATCATTCTATATATACTAACACTATAATTTTTCATATAATCTACTGAAAAATAATCATATGTCTCATTAAGCATTTGGGATAGTAGCAAACTTTCTAAAGAGAGATGATATCTTTTTTCATTAAATTTAATCAGCCCATCGAAGTATCTAAAAACAGGACTCTCTGGAAATATTTTTATAGCCTTATTTATCTCAAACTGTATACTAGAAGCAAATGATTTTGAATCTATCATAGATTGAATTAAAAGAATATAGGGTAACTCGGCAAAACCTAGTTGATTTATTTGACCTTTTGAAATAGATTTTTTACAATATTCATATTGTTTTTCAAAATCTTTTTCTAATCCATAAGTATCAGCTATATAATAATAAATTGCCGGATTTTCAGGGTCTTTATCCAGCTGTTTTAATAATAATTTTAAATTTCTTTCAAACTTATTCTTATTTTGAATTTGTTCCCTAGAATATCCTTTGTGAATAATTTTCATGTAGTTAGAGCCATTTATTGATTTTAATAAATCTCCTTTTTTTCTAAGATCCTCATGAATCATTCCTTCAAATTTTATAAAATTATCTTTTCTAAAAAAACGGTTTCCAATATGTGATGATTGTATATCATTATGCTCATCTACATTAATAATTTCACAAAGTATTGAATCATAATTTTTAGAATTCAAAGCTAATTCTGAATATACTTCTTTTCTTGTATCTACTAAATATTCATCTGCATCTAAAAAAATTATCCATTCACCTTTTGCTTTACTTATTGCATAATTTTTTGCTGCTGAAAAATTATCTATCCATTTATAATGATATATTTGTACACCTAGTTCTTTTGCAATTTCTATTGTCCTATCCGTGGAACCAGTATCAACAAAAATAATCTCGTCACAAACTTTTTTTAAGCTGTCTAAACAATTTTCAATAAACTGTTCTTCGTTTTTTGCAATTACACACCCAGAAATTTTCATACTTAAACACCTCAATCGCTTAGCGTTTTCTAGTAAAATAGCCGGAGATAAATAGATTATCCCCGGCTATTCTAATCAATTTATCTTAAAAGTTGAAGTACACCTTGTGGTTGTTGATTAGCTTGTGCAAGCATAGCTTGAGCAGCTTGTGAAAGAATTGAATTTTTAGTTTGATTCATCATTTCTTTCGCCATATCTACATCACGAATGCGAGATTCAGCGGCAGTTAAGTTTTCACTTGAAGTATTTAAGTTATTAATAGTGTGATCTAAACGATTCTGCCAAGCACCTAATTGAGCACGTTGAGTAGAAACATCTTTAATGGATTTATCAATCGCCTTAATATCATCATCAAAATTGTTAGTTTTTACGTTTACTGCATTTAAACTTGCTGTAGATCCGCCACTACCCGTACCGATTGCGCTTGATCTCATATCTGCAATATTAATGGCTAAAGTAGTATTCTCATTAGCACCAATCTGGAATTGAGCTTGTGTTCCAGCTGTTTGAAGTGTTGCAGCATTAATTGTTGCACCTACATAGTTTGCAGAAAAGTCTAATTTAAATCCTAATTTATCAAAGTTAAGTGATGAACCAGCTGTTACTGTAGTTGAAATATTGATAGTTTGACTAACACCATCTACAGTTGCTTTGATATGAGTTGCAGATGAAGCAAAAGTAATCGTTTTGCCATTATCTAAACCTGATAAGCTTGCAGTTACTCCAGCAGCTTTTAAAGCAGCCTCACTTCCAGCAGCACCTTTAATTTTAGATCCTAAAGATCCATCAAGCAAATTTTTTGTATTAAATTGTGTTTTATTAGC
Organism: Peribacillus acanthi; assembly: GCF_003073175.1. Classification (GTDB taxonomy): domain Bacteria; phylum Bacillota; class Bacilli; order Bacillales; family DSM-1321; genus Bacillus_BN; species Bacillus_BN acanthi. The sequence goes on along the minus strand of NZ_QBBX01000001.1, from coordinate 304,612 downwards.
AATTCTATCTACTTCGCCTTTTAATTGGTCAATTTCTTTTTGAATAGCATCACGATCATCACCGTTATTTGTATCATTGTTAGCTTGCACAGTAAGTTCTCTCATGCGCTGAAGCATATCATGTGTTTCATTTAGAGCGCCTTCTGCAGTTTGAATTAGTGAAATACCATCTTGAGCATTACGAGAAGCTTGATCAAGACCGCGAATTTGTCCACGCATTTTTTCAGAGATTGCTAGACCTGCTGCGTCATCTCCAGCTTTGTTAATACGAAGACCTGAAGATAATTTCTCCATTGATTTCCCTTGTGCAGATGAAGCACTATTCAACTGACGATAAGTGTTTAATGCGGCAATATTATGATTAATTCTCATTTTACTTCCTCCTTGAATGTAAGGTTTACGTCCATGTAAACCTATTAATTAGGTTAAAAGTCGGCCGCCTTTCAACCTGTACACTTTTAATATCGGACTCAATCATTAATTATTTAGTAGATTTATTATTATTATTTCTGTTTTTTCAATAAATCTACTAAGTCTTGCTTTTTACCTAGTGCTTCTTGGTTTTCTTGTAGTATTTTCTCCCAAATTTCTTTTCGATAAATCTCTAAGTGATCTGGTGCTTCTATGCCAATTTTCACTTGTTCTCCTTGGATTGAAACTATTTTTACTTCAACGCCTTCTCCTATCTGAATCGATTCACCCTTTTTCCTTGTTAAAACTAACATTTATATCACCCCTTCTCTACTAGAACATGTAGGGGTTCCCTTATAGAATAATTAGTATTTTGGAGAATGACTTGTTTTGCTTTTCTATTTGTGATATTAACCACAACTGGAGCTGCTAGATTTAATGTCGAGTTATTAAAAGGATCTCTGAGAGTAATAATAGAAACTAAATTTACATCTATCTCATTTTCAATTTCTAGTTGTTGAACCGTTTTGTCGTCTAGTGTTATATCATAATCTGGTTTTACAAAGAATGGGTTGACTACCACGAACCCAATCTCCTGGTTATCAAGAGACTGTAGTACTTGATAAACTCCATCATCAGATAGAGGCAATAATACAAATCTCTTGTATTCAGGTAATCCGGGAATTCCATTATCAAAATGGATGACCAAATTTTCATCAATTTCAATTGTTTCATGGTACTTAGTATTAATCTTCATATTATTGACTCCTTATTGTAATGATTAAGATTGGAAATCGATTTTTATCGAAGAATATTGCTTTACATCAATGTTCACCTTACCAGGTGTAAAGTTAATGATTGGTAGATTAGCTTTAATATTTACTCTTGGCTTTTGTGGTTTCACATCTATATTAACCTTGCCTGGCTCATAAGACATCTTTACACTCCCTGCCTTTGGAATCCATCCGATATTAAAGTCATATATGGGGGAAACAGAATTTCTTTCAGCCTGGCCAGCAATTGCTTGAAATCCATTTTCAATTTTCATTAGCTCGTCCCCATCTTGGACATTTCTTTCGATACCTGCTAACCAATCCTGATATCCCTGCTGAGCAAATTCATCACCGCGACGGAAAAAGCTCTTCAAATCCATATCTGCCCAAGCTTCTGTCTGGTCAATACTGAGTTTCCCTATATCCGTTTCAATTTGAACCTCAGCTTTGGGCTGTTCCAAACTTATATCTGAAGGTGGTTGTTGTATCTCTAGAACTGCCTTCGTTGTCGAAATAGACATTTTTGCTGGTGTTGTGGAGACTCTTAATTTTGGAATATCCAGTGTAAACACCCTTTCTTGCAAAAAAAGCTATTCAAAATCTGAATAGCTTTTTCACATTCAATTATCGTAAGAAATCCATTAATGTTGATTGAATAATACGTGCCCCAACACTCAAAGCAGCACGATGAACGCTTTCCTGAACTTTCAAATCAGTGATTACTCGTTCGATATCAGCGTCTTCATTATCACTTAAAATACGATTCGACATAACTTCCTGTGTATCTATTCGTGACTCTATCATTTCTAGTCGGTTATATCGTGCACCTAACTCTGACCGTTCTGCAGAAAAGTTTTCAGAAATATCATCCAAATCCCCAAGTAATGTATCTAGACTACCAGCACCAGGTTCACCATCCAAACTTTCTTGAATCCCTTGTACCGTATCAAAAAGTTTCTGACTGAAAACATTATCCGGATTTACATTTGCCTTTAACTTAATTCCACGTGATATTTCAACAAAGTAATCATCTGTATTTGTAGTTGCAACTGGTGCACTACCTGAAACATTATCTGTTACAGGTGGTGAGGAAATATCCGTACCATTGTATATATACCTTCCTGCAACCTTTGTATTTGCAACCGCAACAAGATCCTTCTTCAACTGTTCGACTTCACGAGCGATTGCTTGTTGATCTTCAGGGGAGTTTGTACCATTCTTACCTTGTACAACTAATTCGCGAATTCGTTGAATGGCAGTATTCGCTTGCTCCATGCCAGCTTCTGAATTGTCCATCCAGAGATAAACTTCAGATAAGTTTCTTTTATATTGTTCAACTTCACGTAGATTCGTACGGTACGTCATACCCTTCATTGCAACAACAGGATCATCAGAAGGTTTCGTAATTTTTTTTCCGGTGGAGAGCTGATCTTGGTACACTCCTAATCGGTCATAACTTTTACTTAATTGACGTAATGAATTTGAGGATAGCATACTTTGGGTTACGCGCATTTCATTTCACCTTACCTTCCGACTGTTCCCATACCATTAATAATTTTATCTAGCATCTCATCTTGTAGTGTAATCATCCGTGCTGATGCATTGTAAGCATGTTGGAACTGAATCATGTTTGTCATTTCTTCATCAAGTGATACTGAACTTACTGACATTCTTCTTTCTTCAACCGCTTGACGAAGTGCGCCGCTGTTTCCAGAAAGTCGAACCGATTCCTGTGAATCAACTGCCATCCCACCAACAATAACTTCATAGTAGTTACGGAAGTTAGAATTCATATCGTTTCCATAGTTGAACGGTTTATTGATTACATCAGCCAATGCTAAAATATTTGAAGCATCTCCAAGAGTGGCATCTGATGGGTTACCACTTGCAGGCATAGTAGTATGAGCAATATTATCTAAGCTGTTCATTATTTCAGCAGACACTTGAATTCGACCGGCAAAGCCTTTCTTTTCACCTGGAATTGAAGCGCCTACTGAAGCAGCATTCCCTATCTTATTCCCAATAATAGAAGTTAATTTACTTCCCCAACTAGTGTCATTTAAATTGATACTCGAGCCATTTGTCGATGAAATTAGATTGTTCAACTCATTGATATCACTATGTGAAGCATCCACTACACCATGTGTCTGAATCCCATTTTGCTGTAATTTTTGCATGATATCAGTTTGTAAAGCCTTATCATCGATTCCTTCATTCGTTACAAATACAACATGCTTAAAATTAGCTCCGCCTTCATTAGGCCTAAATGAATAATTTTGAATGACTTGATCGACCGTACCCATCAAATTCTCGGTACCACCAGCGTTAGTAAGAGCGCTCAATGCATTTTTTACCGCAGTGGCATCTGTTGTCCATTGGCTTCCTGAAAAATCGACTTCATTAATCGTGGAATCATAATAAGAGACAACCCCGATTCGGTAATCATTAATTCCTTTACTAGAAAGCACGTTGACAAAATCGGAAATATTGTTAGCGACTTCTTGTTGAATTGAGCTCATACTTCCCGTATTATCTACAACAAACACAATATCAGCTTTTGGAGCAACAGGTGCTGGCGGATTAGTGCGAATATCTGCAAAAAAGGAAATGTCTAAGTCTCCGTTTTTGATTTCATTAGGGCTAAGTCCATTTTCGTGCACCTTATTAAATTCTGTTGCAAACGTATATGCCATGTTATCTAATTCTGTCAACATGGATGAATAAATACCTTTTACAATCTTATTGTTAGAGGCATCAACTGTTTGATAACCATGAGACTCAATTAATGCTTTCAATTTGCCTTTCGAATCAAAGGCATTGATATCAATCGATCCCGTTCCAAGCTTAATTTCGTTAACTGAACCATCGAGACCATCATATTTTACTTCCAGCGTGTTAGAACCACCAGCTCCTACTAGAATTCCAAGCGGCGCCCCTGCTTCACTCATTATGGAGATGAAGGCTTTTCCTTCTGCTATTGCTGAAGAATTCCCACCACTAGGACGGTAGTCTACTTTAATATTTACTAAGCTAGAAAGTTGATCAATTAATCGATCTCGCTCGTCGTACAAATCATTAGGCAAATATCCGTGCGGTTCAACATCCGCAATCTGTCCGTTTATCTTATTGATCTGTTCAGCAAGAGAATTGATTTCTTTTTCCGTTACTAATGTTTCATTTTTAATATCCTGTTTAATGGCTGTCAATGAGGATGAAAGATAATTGAACGTTTCAGCTACCGCAACCCCACGTTGACGGACTACTGACCTTGCTCCAGGATTAGAAGGATTAACCGCTAAATCCTGCAATGCCTGCCAAAACATATCCATAGATTGAGCAAGTCCAGAATCAGACGGTTCATTCATGATTTCTTCCATTTTTTTATACGATTCCGCTCTCGTTTCCCAATATCCTAGCTTGTTATTTTCACCACGATATTGAATATCAAGAAAACCTTCTCTAATTCGTTGGACGCTCTCTGCTTTTACTCCAGTACCAAATTGACCAGGAATTTGTGGGCGATTTAACGAAGCACCTGGATAAGGTTCTGTTTGTGCAAAATTGATTCTCTGACGAGTATACCCAGGTGTATTGGCATTAGAGATATTATGTCCAGTTGTATGTAAAGCACTTTGTTGGGTAAACATCCCACGTCGTGCTGTTTCAAGCCCCATGAATGTAGATCGCATTAGTATTCCTCCGTTTCTAGTAGTCTTGCTTATGCCTTGGAATCGAAGGAACCTTTCAATCCATTCGATGCGGCTATCGTTTGTTGAGATCGGTCATAATTTAAGTTCTGTGCTGGCTGCGGTCTAAGCATGTCCAGCGTCACATTCACAAATTGAAGAGATTGATAGATTAGCTGTTGATTTAACTCGTTCCGGTCTTTTAAACTGCTAATCTCGACTAATAGTTGATTTCTCAATTCTTCAATTTGAAGTCTCTCTGTTTCATCTATGAATGGAAGGCAATTTGAGAGGCTTGGCTCGCTGCTATGTTGTCCATTAGCACTCAACAACACTCTCGTTGCTTCCGCTCGCTCTTTTTCCACCGTTTCGATGGCTCTCACATGCTTCTGCTCATCTTGAATAAGCCGATTGAGGGCTTCCATATCTCCCGCTTTGACGATGTCGGTTTTTTGTTTAGCCAGATCATTTAGGCTTCTATGAAGTTTGATTAATTTCCCCATCGCATTGATGATTCTTTCGGTAGACATGAATGTGCCCCTCCTTAGTTTTTAGAAAAGAAATCGAGTATGCTTTTCGCAGTCTCTTTAGCGTTTAATTTATAGGTTCCATTTTCTACTTGAAGTTTAAGTTCATCCACCTTCGCTTGACGTTGAGCTGGAATTTGCGACATATGCTGCATTTCTTTAGCGGTCGAAGAAATTTCAAGCTTGTCAGCTTTCGTGTATCCAGTCTTACTGCTTCCTTCCATCTTTTGAAGGTTCTTTCTGTACGGGTTCACCCCAGAAGGACCAAAATTATTAATTTTCACAGAAATTCCTCGCTTTCCTATTCCGATACACATTCTTATCTCTATTATCGACTATTTGTTAAAAAATTTTATGATTTAACGTAAATTTTTAATTGACAAAATATTCATCTCCTGAAAATTTTGTCGGTTTTAAATAACTAGGCTATCGTCAATCCTCACAGTTGTATATTCTCTAATTGCACTCATAATTGGCCACCATGTCGATAGCAAAGAAAAAACTGCCTAGCGGATGCCAAGCAGTTTACTTATTTCCTTTTGTATAATAGGTAGCTTTAAGATTTCGTTCTTGGATATCTCTTTTTCTCAATTCTTCTTTTTCAAATGTAGAGAGTTGAGATTTTAATTGTGTTGCACAGGCTCCACAAAGTTTACCATCTCGTATGGTTGTACCACACTTTTCACAAGAGTATCCTAAATTCGGAAATTGTGCTAACTTCAATCTACCAGCTTTTATAAATTTTACAATCAGGTCTTCAGTTACTCCTGTCCCTTCCACTACTTGCATCATCGTAGCTGTACGATTTTCTTTTTTACGAATAAAGTTGTAAACTTTTTCAAATAATTTCTCTTCTTCTTTGAAACAAGCCTCACACACATCTCGAAAAGCCGATTTCAAAAATATCGAATCACATTTAGGGCAGTTCGCTAACTCAGCCATCCCGTTCCCTCCAAGTTGAAACTAATTTTCTAGTATATTCATTATATATCACGATTAAAGGAATGTATGATGAAATTTTTCTGACTTATCTAGCGATTGTGATGGAAGAGACTTTTGAAGCCCCTGCTACTTTGAGGATTTTTGCAGCATGGCGAATGGTTGCTCCGGTAGTGTAGATGTCGTCGATGATGAGGATTGTTTTATTTTGAATATCAGTGGTTCCGATAAACGAGAAGATTTCTTCCATGTGCAACCGTTCTCTTCTAGTCTTCTTCGACTGTTTTTCAGAATGAGTTCTTGATAACAGGTTAATAGGCTCTATACCTGCAGCTAATGATAAAGCCTCCCCTTGATTGAAGCCTCGCTCATACAAGCGATCTCCACTTAATGGAATAGTAGTTACCACATCAAATGACAGTGTTTGGAATTTTTCATCAAGTTCTAGTGCGAATACTTCAGCTAAAGCATAATCACCACGATATTTAAAACGAGCAATCAAATCTCTCAAAAAATCATTATATAAAAATAGTGAAACATTCTTTTCTAATACACCTTGCCACTCTGGTGAGCTTTCCCACTTTGTACAGTCCGGGCAAATGGGCTCCTTGTTTTGTCGATGACATTTTTCACATAAGTCTCCCGTCAGTTTCACAAATTTAGAAGAACACTCCTCACAAAGTACATGTTTTTGTCTTTGAAACAGGAATGTTTCCCAAGTAACTGCAGCAACAACTGGTTCAAAACAAACATAGCATTTACCCATCAAGTAGCCCTCTTTTCTTCGCTTCTCGGTTCATTTTTTCAATATGATAAACCGCACCTTCCATCTCGTATGTACGTCCATAATGAAAAAAGGTAATATCGCCTGTTGGAAAATCTGCTTTCCGACCAACACGACCTGCGATTTGGACAAGGGCACTTTCGGTAAAAATGGATTCCTCTGCTCCAAGAACTGCGACTTCTAAACGTGGAATTGTGACCCCTCTTTCTAAAATAGTAGTGGTGAGAAGTCCGAGCCTCTGGTCATCTCGGAGACTTTGTACTTTTTCTTTACGGAGTGGATCTTCCGCGTGAACAGATTGTAGTTGCGGATCTAATTTTTGTAGGATAGGAAGTGCTTTTTCCATTACTTCGATATTCGGAAAAAATACTAAATATGGGGTCAGATACTCGACTCTACGCTTCACCCAACACCACAGTTGTTCTGGAATGATATTTTCTTCAATCGACTTTTTCCAGTTTCCACACCATTTTAATTTTGGAACAGGAATCGGTTTCCGATGAAATCGAGCTGGAATCATGACATAAGGGAGTTTCCTAGTTTTTGCTTGTTTTTGTAACTGTATGGAAGGAGTTGCTGTTAGTAGAATGTGAGTGGATTGAGGTTTTCTAGCTTTTTCGACTGCGAATTGAAGAGACTCGTCTGCAGTATACGGAAAAGCATCTACTTCATCTATGATAGTGAGATCAAACGCTTGATAGAATCGGAGTAATTGGTGGGTGGTGGAGAGTATAAGTTGAGCGTGGATGTGTTTTTCTTCACTACCACCATACAAGACGGCAATAGAAGTTTCGGGAAAGGCATTTCGTAAACGCGGGGCTAATTCAAGGATTACATCCGTTCGAGGAGTGGTGATGCAAACTCTTTTTCCTTGTGAAAGAGCTAATGCAATGCCCTGGAATAATACCTCTGTTTTACCAGCACCGCAAACTGCCCAAACTAGTAGGGTTATAAGATTGTGTACTGCTTCGACTACTTGTTGTGAAGCTATGCTTTGAGGATTTGATAGTGTCCCTTCCCAATCTAAGGGATCCGGTTGTCTTTGGAAAATTAACTCCGGACCTGTCCATGTATAGAGCTTACTACACTCCTGCACTCGCCCCATCATGATACACTTCCGACAGTATGTACAGTCTTGGCCACATCGAGCACAAGGAAATTGATAAAAGAGAGATTTGTCTTGGTTGCCACAGCGAGTGCAATAATGTTCATTCACACCTTGGAAGTAACCGATATAACCATGTTTGAAATGTTCATCGAGTAATTCTTGGGGATAAGGGATTTCATCTAGGAGTAGTTGTTTGCCGAATAGAAATTCTTGTAGTTCTACTGAGTAGGAGTAGTCCTCCTTAAGAGGATTCTTTTGAAGAACAGTAGATTGTGGGTTCACTTTTTTAAAGAAATGAAAAATAAACAGTCACCTCACTTTTTTTAATGAAGATTTTTACGTGTATGCGTGTCTTTTTCATCGACTTGCTTTTTAATATGCTTTAACAAGCTAAGGACTGTTTCTTCTTGCTGGACTTCTATTCGAACTACAGAAAATTTAATGCTGTTAATATCATTCTCGACATTTTCTAGATGATTATTAATCCCGCTGATCTCATTTTCAACGTTTTCAAGGCGATTATTAATTCCACTAATCTCATTTTCAACGTTTTCAAGGCGATTATTAATCCCACTGATCTCATTTTCAACGTTTTCGAGGCGGTTATTGATTCCATTGATTTCATTATTAATACATTTTATATCATTCTCAACACTATCAAACTTCTTTTCTAACCGTTCTTGTCCTTCCAACAACTTTAGTAAAATTGCTTCCATCCTTTTCACCTCCTTTTTACAAATTATAACATGAAATGAGCTATTTCGGCATCGGAACAATTTAGAAAAAAATAGCCTGGACGGTGAGTCCAGACTAAATTTTATACCAGCCCATCCCCATTGCGCCTTCACCTAAATGTGTGCCAATGACGGGGCCAAAATAACTGATATCAAAAGAAACATTCGGAAACTGAGCTTGTAGCTCTTGTTTCCATTGGTTCGCTTCCTCTTCTCGGCTTGCTTGGATAATGACAGCCTGCATTGAAACTCCACTTTTCGCATCCTCTTCAAGTAAATCGACAATTCGCTTCATTGCTTTTTTGCGCGTGCGAATTTTTTCGAAAGGAACAATGACTTTGTTATCAAAGTGCAGTAACGGCTTGACCTGAAGAAGACTGCCGATGATAGCTTGTGCGCTGCTTAGTCGTCCTCCGCGCTGCAAGTGTGCAAGGTCATCTACCATAAAGTAAGCTCGTACTGATTTCTTCATTTCATCTAGTCGGGCGATGATTTCATCTGGAGTTTTGCCCGCGTTTGCCATTTTGGCTGCTTCAATTACATAGAAGCCTTGAATACGACAGCTAATCTCGGAATCAAAAGGATGGACGTCGATTCCTTCTACCATCTCTCCTGCTGAAACAGCCCCTTGAAATGTTCCACTGATCCCGCTGGATAAATGAATTGAGATGACCGCATCGTATTCTTTTGACAACTCTTCGTACTTTGTAATGAAGTCACCAATTGGAGGCTGCGATGTAGTCGGCAGCTTATCTGCATTTTTAACTTCTTCATAAAAATCACGGACAGAAATGTCAATTTCTTCTCGATACGATTCCCCACCGAAAATGACATTGAGTGACACCATATGTATGTTTAACTGATCGCGCAATTCTTTCGGGATGTACGCCGTACTATCCGTAACGACTGCCGTTTTCATAAAAAATACCTACCTTATAAATGTTTTTCTACCATTTTAATTATAGTAACCATTCTATATGAAAATGAACGCATTTGCATTAAATTGTTATGCTACACAAATAAAAGACAGGTTTCGACAATGATTGCTTTTCGAAATACTTTGACCACGCCACTGTTATTACTGAACTTCGTGGTTATTTTACCGAACGGACTCCGTATTTTACCGAAATACCTTCACTTATTACCGAACGAACCTCATTTATTACCAAACCCCCGATAAATCATAAACTGTACTCTTCCTCACACCAGTAAATGGAATCTTCGATGATTGAAAAATTCGCGTCGCTAGCTGTGGTGAAGAAATATGAAGGAATTTCTGCAATTCTTTGCTGGTGATGGTGGGCCCGATTAAGTAAAAATAATCTTTTAAAGCATGAATATGAGCATCGGTCGATTTGCTTTTACACTGAGAACAATACCAAAAGCCATGAAGTCTAGATATTGGGAGATTCATACAAGATGGGCATTGAACTCCGGTAAGAATCTCGCTTTTATTTACTTGTTGCCGGTCGAGTACCGGATAGTCTGCTGGAGTGTGTAGTTTTAGTAGAAGGCGTGATAATTTTTTGATGTCTTTTTCTGAATAAATACTAGCAGGATAAGTGGATTTTATCTCATCGATTTTGGTTGGGAGAAAGGCACTGTGTATAACCTGTTGATGATTTGAAGGTGATGAGGAACGAATAATGGAGTAAGGACTACTGATAACAATGAGTGAAACAATAGGAAGTTGTTGAAAGCCGAATAGTGCAAGCCACTTTGAAAATAGATGCCTATGTCTCCGACTTTGTAGAATCGGATCAGGGAAAGCTTCTTCTTTATTTTCATAAGTCCGAATTAACTGGTGGTAATCGCGATCAAAATAGAGAGTACCTGCCATGTTTTTTATTTCCAGACTTAAAGCATATTGAGGTGTTAGTATCAGCGTATCTAATTGAAAGAAAGATTCATTAAATTGAAGACGTAAATCTTGAAAAATACGATAGTCTTTTTCCGGGAGCAAGCTCAGTTGATAATCAACTGCAATTTCTCCTTTGTACCCAGCTTGTTGTTTCAATAGCGATTCTTGAATTTGTGGAATTTTCGGATGTGTCGGTGGTAATCTACGCAGCAATGCTTGCAATTTGATGATTGAAATAGGTATTTCGCGTTTTTTCAGTATCATTTTTCTCCTCCTTTTTAGATTACGGATAAAATTAGATACTTCTAATGAAAATTCCTGCAATTCAAATGAGACTTTACTGAAAAATGTGTGCTTTTTTCTAATCCATAACTGTTTTTGCCGAACCAGAATTTGTTGGTCGCTGACTGAACCGGGGCTTTTACCGAATGCAGTGTGTTTTTTACCGAACCGCCCTGCTTTATTACCGAACCACGCTCATTTATTACCGAACGCAACCCTTTTATTACCAAACTAGCGACTAAAGTGGTATTTGAGCGAATCCAGAATAATTTATACCGGGATCGAACTCGCCGATCGCTGACTGAACCGGGGCTTTTACCGAATGCAGTTTGTTTTTTACCGAACCGCCCTGCTTTATTACCGAACCATGCCCATTTATTACCGAACGCAACACTTTTATTACCAAACCAGCAACGTATGTGCAATTCGAACGAATCCAGAATATTTTCTACCGGGATCGAACACGCCGATCGCTGACTGAACCGTGGTTTTTACCGAAGACAGTGTACATTTTACCGGACCGCCCTGTTTTATTACCGAACCACGCTCATTTATTACCGAACGCAACGCTTTTATTACCAAACTAGCGACTAAAGTGGTATTTGAGCGAATCCAGAATATTTTCTACCGGGATCGAACACGCCGATCGCTGACTGAACCGGGGTTTTTACCGAATGCAGTGTGTTTTTTACCGAACCGCCCTGCTTTATTACCGAACCACGCTCATTTATTACCGAACGCAACCCTTTTATTACCAAACCAGTGACTTATGTGCAATTCGAGCGAATCCAGAAAACTTTTTACCTGGCCCAAGCACACCGATCGCTCACAAAACCAGTTTTTTACCGAAGGCAGTGTGTTTTTTACCGATCCGCCCTGCTTTATTACCGAACCACGCCCATTTATTACCGAACGCACCACTTTTATTACCAAACCGCCCACAACAGGACGATTTCGCCCCCACCTACAGAGAACCCAATCCACGTATTCCCCAAACCACACAAAAACCCGACGCACACCGCGCCGGGCCTCATCAATCTCATATAGCAAACCTTAATTCACTTCTACCCAACCATTTTTAATAGCCAATACTACAGCTTGGGTACGGTCGTTTACGTTCATTTTTTGCAGGATGTTACTTACGTGGTTCTTAACTGTTTTTTCTGAGATGAACAGTGTTTCACCGATTGTGCGGTTGCTTTGTCCGTCAGCTAATAATTGTAGAACTTCACATTCACGGCGCGTTAATAAGTGTAGTGGTCGGCGAATTTCAGTTGCGAACACATTGCCACCTTCAGTTCCTGTATCAGACGCTAAGCGACGGTATTCCTTCACCAAATTATGAGTCACTTTCGGATGTAAGTAAGATCCGCCATCTGCCACAACTTTAACTGCGTCAACTAGTGCATCTGCATCCATTTCCTTCAATAGGTACCCGCAAGCGCCTGTTTTCAAGGCATGTGTTACGTAGTTTTCATCGTCATGGATAGACAGGATGATCACTTTGGAATTCGGGAATTCTTCTACCAATTCCTTAGTAGCTTCAACACCATTCATGTTTGGCATGTTGATGTCCATAATGACTACATCTGGACGGTATTTTTCTACTAAATCTACTGCTTCTGTGCCGTCGTCGCCTTCAGCTACAACCTCAAAAGTTGGTTCAAAATCTAAAATGCGTTTAACCCCTTCGCGAAATAGTTGATGATCATCAATAATTACGATGCTTGTTTTCAACGTCTTCGCCTCCCTTGTTTCATCTATTTTTATAGTTAGTATGCTTGTCCATCTATTTTCCTATGAAGGTCAATCTTTAATTGGAATTTGGATGATGACCATCGTTCCAGCTCCAGGCTTGGAATCGATAGAAATCTCGCCTTCTAGCAGCTCCACCCGCTCCCTCATGCCCATTAACCCGAAAGATCCTTCTTTCTTGGATGTTGGATCGAATCCTTTTCCATTATCCTTTACGATAGCCGTACAACCGTCTTTTCGAATCTCCAATTTCACTTGGATTTCCGTAGCTTGTGCGTGCTTTAAGGCATTTTGGATGGATTCCTGGACGAGTCGGAATAAAGCGACCTCCATATTACTATTAAGCCTTTTTTCCTCCCCGATGTTAAAGAAGGAAAGTTTGGCAGACTTATTATATTCTTCGACAGTCTGTAAGTATTTTCTGAGGGTCGGAACGATTCCAAGGTCGTCTAAAGCCATAGGTCTTAAATCATAAATAATGCGACGAACTTCATACAATGCGTTTCGCACCATCCGTTTTAAGTCACGGACCTCTTGCAGCGCTTGTTCAGAACCTCTTTCGCGGAATACGCGATCAATCAAGTCTGAACGCATCATCACATTCGCCATCATTTGAGCTGGACCATCATGGATTTCACGCGACAGCTTTTTTCGTTCCTCTTCTTGCGCCTCTATAATTTTGAATCCGAATTCCTGTTTTCGCTTCGCATCTTCAAGCGCCTCTCCGACAAACGCTAAGTCACTCGTTAAAAAGTTCAATACAATACTGACTTGCGATACCAGATAATCAGCACGTTCAATCGTTTGCTGAAGACCTAACAAACGTCTTTCAAGGTCATCTCTTCGATTACGTAATTGCTTTTCGGTTTGGCGATTCATCTGTAACTCGACCTGTAGAGTGTGTGCCTTTTCGTAAGCTTCTCTGATTTGTTCCTCAGAAAAACGGTTGAATTGGCTGCTCACTTCTGAAAGGCGTTTTCGAGCCATTCGCGCATTTAATTCTAACTTATCACCTTGATCAATAACTTGTACTACCAATTGTTTAATCGTCTTTAACTCTTCAGACAAGGATTCGAAATCTTTTCTGCTTTGCTCACCGATCTGAAAGATTTCCCCTTTACTACTATCAACGGTCTCTACCATTTTCTCGAGAATCGTATCGAGTTCTTTACTATCAAGTTTTTTAATGGACATTTGGACCTGCTCCTTCAACTTCCAATGATGTATAGGGGGTTTGTACTACTCTCTCAGATGTGCATTTGACCATCGCGATGCTTATTCTACCTTACAAATGGCTTCATAACTAGTTGTTTTGAGCATAAAACAAAAAGACCCCAGAATGCTATATGTCTTTTATCCTGTTCTAATCTACTTAAAACTTTTCACAAAATACCCTTTGATGGAATATTTTTCTGATATGAAAAACAAAAAAATAAAAAACAAGATTTATGTACATCTCATTTATTGGTTTATACCCATCGTTTATTATCCTTGAATAATGATTACCCTCAGATAATGACTAATTATATCATGGCTTTAGGCTTATAATATTAAAGTTTCGTTACAGTACCTTCTCAAATCGTTACGAAAATACTATTCGTGAAAAACATATGAAACATTTCTAAAAATAAACGCTTCATTTCTATATCTATCCTACCAAAACAACTCTCTAGCAACAAATAATCTCATTTGCTCCTTCCAACCCACAACATTATAATAGAAGTTCAGAGAAAAAGACTGGGATTGTCCCCTTCATATAATGAATTGACTTTGTCATGTTAATAGACAATGGGGTTACACCCTATTAATAGAAAGTGTGGGGAATAGTATGTTGCCGGAGTATTTGACGGTGAAAGGATATGGCGAGCATGAAATCGTCATTCAGAAATCCCGTTTTATTGCGTATGTGGAGCGAGCAGAGACAGAGGAAGCCGCTCAAGACTTTATCCAAACGATTAAAAAGAAGCATTGGGATGCTACCCATAATTGCTCTGCCTATATGATTGGCGAGCACGATCAAATTCAGAAAGCAAATGACGACGGTGAGCCTAGTGGAACAGCAGGCGTGCCGATGCTTGAAGTTCTAAAGAAAAAAGGCTTGAAGGATACCGTAGTAGTTGTCACCCGTTATTTCGGTGGCATTAAGCTTGGCGGAGGTGGACTCATCCGAGCTTACGGTAAATCCACATCCGAAGGAATCAACGCTACGGGAATCGTCCGTCGTAAGCTTATGCGTGTGATGCACACGAAGGTCGACTACACTTGGCTCGGAAAACTAGAAAACGAACTACGGTCTTCTGTTTACAACTTAAAGGAAATCCACTACCTCGAAAATGTTGAAATCGAAACCTTTGTTGAAGAAGGTCAAAAGGATAACTTCCGCAACTGGATGACGGAGCTAACAAATGGGCAGTCAGACATCAGTGAAGGTGAGATTTTGTATTTAGAGGAAGAAATGGAAATCTAGTTGAAGTCGATTTGCCATACTAGTCAGAGTATATTATAGTAAACGAGAAAAACTAGGGAGACAGTAGATCCGGTTAAAAGGAGCAGTTTTATGGAGCGAACCACCCGAATTAGATATAAGAAAAAGAAGAAAAAAACGTGGAAACGTGTTTTAGGTATATTTTTATTCCTATTATTAATAGGAGGTGGAGTAGGAGCATACCTATTCTATCAAACACTTTCAGCCGCTAATGAATCGTATAGTGAACTTTTGCGCGGAGATAAATCAAAACTACGTGATGAAACGGTATATTTAAGTAAGCATCCAGTATCTATTCTTCTCCTCGGTGTTGAAAACTATACAACAAAAGGAGAAACAGGACGAGCAGATTCCATCATCGTCGCGACCTTCAATCCAAATTTGAAGACTATGAAGTTGTTAAGCATACCTCGTGATACAAGAATGTATCTACCGACAAAAGAGAGAAAAGGCAAAATTAATTCCTCTTATAATGAAGGAAAAGAAGCAACCATTGAAACCGTAGAAGAATTTTTGGATATTCCAATTGATTATTATGCGACCGTCAATTTTGATGGCTTCAAGAAAATTGTGGATGAGCTGGGCGGCGTTGAAGTGAATGTTCCGTTTAATTTCTGGGAA
>NZ_QBBX01000001.1:265845-288636 GCF_003073175.1 Peribacillus acanthi | reverse complement strand
ATACGGATACTTATCCGCGCCGAAAGCTTGAATTTTATGAAGGCTATCAGACTTTAAACGGCGAAGAAGCGCTGGCTTATGCCCGCATGAGAAAGCGTGACCCACGTGGTGACTTCGGTCGAAATGATCGTCAAAAAGAAATTATCAAAGCGGCTTTTGATGCGATGTTAAAGCCTAAAAACATATTAAAAATCGATGATATCGCAGTTCATGTAGGTAAAAATGTGGAAACGAATGTCAAAGTAAAAGAAGGAATTGCCTTCCAAACGAAATATAAAGGCTTCGGATCGAAAAATATTGAGACCCTTACCCTTGAAGGGGAAGATGATACAATCAATGGCATTTATTACTTTGTCCCGACAGACGAAGGCATTGATAAAATCCAAACCGAACTAAAGGTTCATTTAGAACTCGAACAACCTGAACCAGAAACAGAGGCTACTGATTCAGAAGACTCAACTGAAGATTCATCAGAAAATGAATAAATTGGTTACCAAAGCAGCTTGTTAATTAACAGGCTGCTTTTTTATCATTTTTTTGCACGGAAACCAATTTGCTACCACCACTTCTAATACAAAAGTACCATAATTTTTGAAAATTCTATTTTACGAATGGACTGATAAAAGGTAAAATAAAAGTTGGTGTGAAATATTTGAAAAATAATGAATGTTAGATATATCCGTTTAAAGGAGATCAATCATGAGAACACAATCGAGGATTACGCAGAAGAAGAAGAAGAAGCGAAAAAAGCTTTTAATTTTGGTACTAACCCCTATCCTTCTGCTAATTGCAGGTGCAACTACATACGGTGCTTTCTTAATGAAGAAAGCCGAATCGGTTGTAGAACAATCGTATGAACCACTAAAAAAGGTAAAATCAGAAAAACGCGAAGTCGTCGTTAACCCTAAAAATGATAATACCTCCATCCTCTTTATAGGTATTGATGATAGCGGCTCAAGAAATTATAGCGAATCTGCTCGTTCAGATGCCTTGATGCTCGCAACGTTTAACGAGGAAGATAAATCTATTAAACTTCTAAGTATCCCACGAGATTCATACGTGTACATCCCTGATAAAGGCAATCGTGATAAAATTAATCACGCACACGCCATTGGTGGCCCAGATGCGACGATTGAAACTGTGGAAGAGCTGTTAGATATTCCGGTAGATTATTATGTACGAATGAATTTTTACGCGTTTATTGATGTTGTAGATGCTTTAGATGGTATTGAAGTTGAAGTGCCATACAACCTTTCTGAAAAAGACACAGAAGACAACCGTGGTGCCATTCGATTACAAAAAGGTCTTCAAACTTTAAACGGCGAGGAAGCCTTGGCATTAGCCCGTACTCGTAAAAAAGACAATGATATGGAACGTGGTAAACGTCAGCAAGAAATTCTAAAAGCCATCATTAAAAAAGGTGCATCGGTGAATGCCCTTACTAAATACACAGATGTCATCGAAGCAGTTGGCGATAATATGAAAACGAACCTCAAATTTTCTGAAATGAAAGCATTTGTTGGCTATGCAGCTTCCACGTCTGGATTAGATATCGAGACACTTCAATTAGCTGGAACGGATTCGAAAATTGGCGGTGTTTACTACTACCAGTTGGATGAAGAAGCACTAGAGCAAACGAAAGCTATTTTAAAAACACACCTTGATTTAAATAATCCTGAAGTGGCGCAAGAAAATAATTAGTGTTCAAAAGGTAGTGCAGATGCGCTACCTTTTTATTTTTCCCAGGGTACATAACTTCAAAACATACTTTGTAAGCATACAACATGCATCAAGTCACCATTTTTCCCCAGTTTCCACCTTCAGTTTAACTGGCGCATTGTCGAAAAATCGATATTTAGGCATTTTCGAATGTATTTTGGCGTATTCGATTTTATTTTTCCTCGTTTCGTTGATAAATTTCTCATTCCGATAATAAATTTTCAGATTTGGTAAAAAGATAACGGCCAGCTCTATAAATTAGCTTCAAATGCTGCTCTAACAAAACCAAAAGAAAAAAACTCCACCCAAGGGTGAAGTTTTTTAAGATCTATTCTTTAAATTTAATGGATTTTTCATCATTTTTAACAGTGGTCTGTAGTTCTTCCCTACTAGTCCAATTTTTTCAACGAATACTTCAATGGCTAGAACGAGAACGCCGATGATTAAGAATGAACCCCACATTGTGGACATGGAAAAAATGAACGCAGCAAGACCGAAAGAAGCTGCCATTGCATAAATCAACAACACTGTTTGACTGTGAGAGTATCCTAAACGTAATAAACAGTGGTGTAGATGGGATTTATCTGGCGCAGATAACGGCTGCTTATTGACGATGCGTCGGATAATCGCAAAGAACGTATCTGAGATTGGAACGCCTAAGATGATTACTGGCACAATCAAGGAGATGAACGTTACGTTTTTGAATCCAAGCAGTGATAATACAGCTATCATATATCCAAGGAACAGTGCCCCTGTATCACCCATGAAAATTTTCGCTGGGTGGAAGTTGTAGAACAAGAATCCAACAGTGCTGCAAAGAAGGATTAAGGCAATCGCAACCGTGAACATATCACCTTTTAAGAAGGCCATTGCAGAAATTGTGACCATAGCAATAGATGATACACCGGCAGCTAGTCCGTCTAATCCATCGATTAAATTAATCGCATTTGTAATCCCGACGATCCAAACGATGGTTAATGGAATGCTCAAAACTCCAAATTCAAGCACGCCACCGAACGGTAAGTTGATGTATTCAACCTGGACGCCACCTAACACAACCACTAAAGCTGCGGCTAACTGTCCAAGAAGCTTATATTTTGCAGAAAGCTCGAATAAGTCATCCAGGAATCCGGTCACAATAATAATCACACTTCCAATCAAAATTGGGAGAGCATGTTCATGATCCGGCTGTAAAATCAGGAAACCTATAACAAAGCTAATAAAAATGGCAAGACCGCCTAGACGAGGCATGATTTTTTGATGGACCTTACGTTGGTTTGGTCGGTCTGTCGCACCAATTTTTATAGCGAATTTTTTCACTAAAGGTGTAATAATTAAAGAACTAATAAAACATATTAACAAGGTAAGGTAAATCATGAACTACCTCCTCAGGAATTATCATATCCAAAACAACATCAAGATAATATGCTAATAAAAACTTTTCTAAGCATTATTTGTAAGTTTAGAGTAAATGCATTTAGTCACACGCCATGGTTGTAGAGTTGGATTTTTACTTTTTTTCGTACTTGCGATTATTACGTATTACTTCCATGAAGTATTCGTAAGAAATTTCTATTAAATAGGACATAAATAGACATACATACGACATCTACTCTAGCATATTTTACTGAATCCACCGTAATCTTTCAAACTATTTTTTTTCCATTATCTATAAATGACACAATAAGCCTGCCTTCTTAGCGAATCCATCATTCCTATTACCCAACCTTTAGTGACGTTACACATAGGAAAAAGTTACATATTTGTTAGAGTTCGGCTATGTATAGTAAATATTTATTAGTTTTGGTAAAGTATAAGAATGATAGAAAACTTAAGAAATTAAGGTGGCTTACCAACATGTTATCATTTATCAAAAATACACTTGGAGACAATACACAGCGTAAATTAAAGCGGTATTACAATGTTGTCGAAAAAATAAATTCTTTAGAATCAAAATATGTAGAATACTCGGATGAGCAATTAAAGGAAATGACACCTTATTTTAAAGAGCAGTTACAAAATGGTGTCGGTTTAGAATCAATCATCCCTGATGCGTTTGCTGTCGTGCGTGAAGCTGCTAAACGTGTATTAGGCATGCGTCACTATGACGTCCAGCTGATTGGCGGACTTGTCCTATGCGAAGGAAATATTTCTGAAATGGCAACTGGTGAAGGGAAAACATTAGTCGCTTCCCTGCCAAGTTATGTTCGTGCCCTTGAAGGAAAAGGTGTACACGTAATCACAGTTAACGATTACTTAGCAAAACGTGACCGTGAAATCATCGGACAAGTACATGAATTCCTTGGATTGACAGTTGGCTTGAATTTACCAATGATGCAACCTGATGAGAAGAAATACGCTTATCTAGCGGATATTACATACGGTGTTGGTACGGAATTCGGTTTTGACTACTTACGGGATAATATGTCTATGACACCGAGCGAAAAAGTACAACGCCCTTACTACTTCGCAATTGTTGATGAAGTAGATAGTGTACTAATTGATGAAGCAAAAACACCATTAATCATTGCTGGAAAAATGCAATCAAGTGCTGATCTTCATTATATTGCAGCACGCTTGGCTAAACGCTTTGTAATAGATGTTGACTATCATTTCGATGAGGAGACTAAAGCGACAAGCTTAACGGATGAAGGTATTGAAAAAGTAGAAAAAGCATTTGGTGTGGATAACCTTTATGAACTTGAGCATCAAACACTCTATCACTATGTGATTCAAGGTGTACGTGCACATGTGATGTTCCAAAAAGATGTCGACTACATCGTTAAAGATGGAAAAATCATGTTAGTTGATATGTTCACAGGACGTATTATGGAAGGTCGTACATTAAGTGATGGTCTTCACCAAGCAATCGAAGCAAAAGAAGGTCTTGAAGTTACGGAAGAAAATAAAACACAAGCTTCTATTACGATTCAAAATTATTTCCGTATGTACCCTCTTCTTTCTGGGATGACTGGGACAGCTAAGACGGAGGAAAAAGAGTTCAACCAAGTATATGGAATGAGTGTTATCCCAATCCCAACTAACCGACCAAAAATCCGTGTCGATATGCCAGATCGTGTGTATGTCACTCAAGAAGATAAATATAAAGCGATGGTGAAGGAAGTAAAAGAACGCCACGCAACTGGACAGCCAGTTTTAATTGGTACAACTTCCATTTTACAATCAGAAAAAGTTGCTAAATACTTGGATGATGAAAACCTGACATACGAAATTTTGAACGCTAAGAGTGTCGAGCAAGAAGTTCGTCTGATCTCTATGGCTGGTCAAATGAACCAAATTACGATTGCTACGAACATGGCAGGTCGCGGAACGGATATTTTACTAGGAGATGGTGTTGCTGAGGTTGGCGGACTTCATGTTCTTGGTACAGAAAAGCATGAAAGCCGTAGAATAGACAATCAGCTACGAGGCCGTTCTGGTCGTCAAGGAGATCCTGGATCAAGTCAATTCTTTATCTCAATCGAAGACGATATGTTCAGACGCTTTGCTAAAGAAGAAGTCGAGAAGCTGTCCAAAAAGCTTCAATCAGATGAAAACCATTTAATTAAGAACAAAAATATCCATGAATTCATTGAACGTACTCAACGTATTGTTGAAGGCGCTAACTATTCAATGCGTGAGTATAATCTTAAACTTGATGATGTTATTAATGAACAACGTGGAATCATTTACAAAACTCGCGATCGTATGATCAACGGAGAAAATTTAGTGGCTCTTGCGATAAATATGATTGATTCTTCTGTTCGTAGTTTAATAGAAGAAACTTGCAATGAAGAAATCATACCCGAAGAATGGCCTATTCAACAGCTAGTATTCGATATCAACCGAATCCTTCCAAACGAAACAATCGAATTGCCTGAACAAGTTTTAGAGCAAAACGAAGTAGAAGCAGCTATTTTACCTAAGTTAGAAGATTATTTAGAAAAGCTGAAAGAACTAGAGGAAAATGCAGAATTTGAAGGCACTTTAAAATATATGATGACTTCTGTTCTAGACCCACATTGGATTCAGCACTTAGAGAATATGGCTCGTTTAAAAGAAGGAATTGGTTTACGCTATTACCAGCAAGAAGATCCAATGAGACTGTATGAAAAAGAAGGTTTACAGCTTTTCCATTCAGCATTCCATAAAATCGAAAAAGAAATAGCCATTCACACAGCTAGTATTATTCAATCGTTAGAGAAAAACGAATAAAACCACAAAGGGGATGAGTACCATGCTATCGATTTTTCGTAAAAAGAAGGATTCAATGAAGAGACAAGGTAACGACAGTGTAGTCTCAAGCAACGATCTTTTACAAGAATCCAATAATCAAGCTATCGCTACAGATGCTAGTATCGATACTGAACTTTCCTTCCATCCAACTTGGGAAGTTCCGACAGAACAAATGTATGTCTACCGCTTCTTGAATAATGATTTGGCTCCCTTAAAACCGAACCAAATTTCATTATCTGGAATCGAATTAAGACAAGAAGGCGAATCATTAGTAGTAGTCGCATTTGTAAGAAACAGTTTAGACAAAGGCATCAAATTCAATGATGTACAACTTCTGTTAATGGATGCAGAGAAAAAGCCAATCGCTCGTCATACTTTCGATATGTCTGTGCTTGGTGAGATCCCTGGCCGTAGTAGTCGCCCGTGGATGTTTACCTTCCCTGCTGCTTCTGTTATGCAGAAAGAATTCTCTTCAAAAGACTGGACACTTGCTTTTGAATTAAAGCAAAAGCACCGCTTAGATCTTCACGAATCATGGGAAGAACAGTTAAGCTCTGAAGATAAAGAGAAATTAAACAAGCTGGTAGACTCCTTAGAAGCTCCAAAAGAAGGAGAAGTCAACTTTATGGGAGTTCAAGCAAAATTATCCGATAATGGTGACCTACACGCTACCATCTTAATTCGTAACGGAAGTACAAAAAACATCCAATTACAACAAGTCCCGTTAAAAGTAATCGATGCTACAGACGAAGTAGTCGCACAAGGCGGATTCCAGCTCGAACTTGAAGTGAAAGCTAATACATCCAAGCCTTGGACATTCATCTTCCCTAGCAGCATGATTACAGCAACACCTGACTTAAGTAAGTGGAAGGTTGTTCCTATTCAGAATTAAACTTATCACTGAAACCGGACTAGTCTTAGACTAGTCTGTTTTTTTATTTAGGTTTGCTTGTGAAGGTGTGGATAAGTTCAAATACCTGTGGATATTGTGGGTAATTTCATTTCGTTTGTGGATATATTGGCTACGAAATTACAGAAATAAAAAATGAGGCTGACTCAATATGTTGATTAAATCAGCTTAAAAGTCCCCTCCATTTTATTTGTATCCATTTTCTAGGTATAGGTAGATGGTAGATGGAAGCGTTGAAATTTTGATTTTGTGAAAAAATGAATTTAGAAACTTGATTAGATTGTATTGGTAGGCGCGAAGAAGCTGGGCAACTGAGATCCCGCAGACGTCAACGGCGGCGAGGAGAATCAGCGTCAGCCCCGTGGAAAGCGAAGCGCTTTGAACGAAAATCAAGGGGGTATTTTTACAAGCTATCCTAAAAAAAGAGGATGTCCCAAAAGGTTATATCTTTTGGCACACCCTCTTCAATTTTTTAAGCATGTTGTTTTCTTTTTCGTTCTATTGGTCTTACAACCCCATGACACTTAAGTTTATCTAAACGATTAAAAATTGCCATTTTAGTTTCAAAATCAACCTGACTCGATACTACAGCAGAATGATAAATGGTCTTACAAGCTCCCCAGTACTTAGGTTTGTTAGGAACATACCACACACTCTTTAAAAAGGTTAATGCTTTTTCAGCTTCTACCTGTGTAGCATCTCTACGTTTTAGTTTATTAGCCCACATGCTTAAACCAATTGCAGCTGTAATTTGTTTATACAACAAAATGCCTATTCCAAAAATAGTAATAAATGTCACTATTGTTGATAGTAAAATTTCCATAGATCGTTCCCCCAAAGTGTGTTCCAAAATATTTATGCTTATTTTACCAAAAAAGGTTATATATAACTATATAACTCATGTTGAATTTTGATATACATAAGTGAATATACATCCCTACTTTCCTACAAAATAAATAGCACTCTTATAAGAGTGTTTTAAAGAAATCTTCCCTTCTTTATTTGAATCCAATGCTAATCCTTCATTCAATAAGCCAATACACCGATTTATAGCTACAATACCTACAACACAAAAAAGATGACACCGAAGATCCCATTCCGATCTTCAGTATCATCTATTACAATCTTATTCCACCTGGAATACTTTATAGCTATCCTTCAGCATAGTTCGCCCTGCTGTTGAACTATTGTATTTCGTAATGACTAATTGATAAGCTTTACCTTTTTCATATCCACCAGTTGGTGCTTTGACAATGGCTTTTTTAAAGCTAGCATCCAGGCTGACTGATACCGGTGTGCGTACTCCAAATTCATCCTCAATATAAATAGTTGAGTTGGACACACTCCCCTTACTCATTTCCGTATTGAAAGTAACTGTCCATTCCTTAGTACTGGAAACTTTCGTTGCATTCGTTTTAGAGAAGTACGGTTTTTGAGGCCCTTCTTTATAAATGGCCGTGATTTCATCTAAAAGTATGCTTCCTTTATTAAATTGAGCCGCTAATGGTTCTACCACATAAACGCGCTCTAATGAAATAGGGTAAGCAACTCCACTTGGTACAGTTGCCTCTATAAATCTCCAACCATACCAATCTAATTTATTTTGCTCAGTGAAGTTCACTGTATGCTTCGTTCCTTTTGCATCGACCACTGTACCACGTAGCCAATGCTTTTTACCATCTCCATGAACCCACATACCCAGTTTAATTGGCTTAGCAGGTATAGTAAGATTTGATTTTCCTACTAAATAAGAAGCAGCTGTTCCTTTTGTATATCCTGTGAAGTCATAATTTAATTGCAGGTAGCCAGTTCCTTGCTTTTGCATACCTGAGTTACCAACAGCTACACTTGTCTTTGCTTGTGCGCTATCAGTCGTCCAAGATGTTGTAGAGTCCAGAGCTTCAATCATGTATGGTTTATCACTTACAGTAAGTGGGATGGATACCGTTTTACCACCATATGTTGCTGTTATAGTCCCTTTACCTTCAACATCGCCTGCTGTGAAAGTTCCGTCAGGCGCTACAGTTCCAAGGTTTCCGCTCACACTCCACTGAGCGCTTTGTTGATTAAAAATTAGCGGAGATCCCGATGCACTTACTGCTTTTAAGGTAATCTTTTCTGATCCATTTTTACCAACATAAACAAATGCTGTGCTTGAAGATAATGATTGTACCGTTGACTCAACTGTTACCGGGACTCTAAAAGTTCCCCTTCCAGCTTTTACAACCACTGCACCGCTACCAGCCTTCTGTGCTAAAAACTTCCCATCCACAATGGTTCCAATACCGCCTTCTACTGAAAGTTCAGGTGTGATATTTTCGACACCTATTACATTACGATACAAATCCAATGCACTTGTTACCGTATACCCTACCGAAGCACCTACTGCCACATTGCCTTTTTGAGCTTGCTCAGCTTTTATAAAAGCAGGTTCTCCATAAGGTGCTGTACTTACTGCAGAAAGAATAGCTGAAACATATCTCTGAGTTCCTTCAGATGGCTTATTCACAAGGCTTGCGTAACGATCCCATGGGATTCTTGCTACCATCGTTGTAGATCCACCACCATCAAGATTAATAGCTTGATAGGCTCCTTGTGTAACCAAATAATCCGCGAACTCTTTCATGGTCATTCCAGAAGCAATTCCAGTTAATTTAGAATCAACCGTAACCATAAACACTTTCTTACCTGTCTGATCAATGGCAATTGCTGTTCTCGATGTACGAGCAGTAGCCCTAGGGCTTGTTGAATCGATGGTCATATTCGTCTTGCCGCCTTGGACCAACAAAGGACCGCTAGCTAACATAAATTTCGAATTTTTCCACTTCGAATCAATATCTAGCTGAACCGATACTTCGTCTCCAACCTTCATGTTTCGCAATAAATTAGTTTGTGTCCCAGTAGCAGATAATACAAATCCGTCCGCTGGAATGACTGAACTTGAAGTTGTTCCGTATTCACGTATACTAGCTACTTTTCCTGTAGTCTGGCTACCGAAAGTAAAGTTTTTATCAAGCGATTGAGTTAATCCAGTCACAACCACTTCTAATCCGTACGGGTTGGTTTTTGTATAATCGGAACTGTACCCAGAAGTATACAATATACTTTCATTATTTTCTCTAACTCGATTATACCCGTTCATATTAAACGTCTGACCTTGATGAGAAACCTTAATATCCATCGTAAAACGGTCAATTTGAGCTTGATTATTGCCATTAAGACCAAACGCTGCAGGAACGTACATAAATCCTGTGCTAGCTTCCCCACCAGAACCTAAGTTCTCAATTTTATTGTTCTTAGCCAATAAAAAGGCTGGATAACCACTGCTCATGTGGAAAAATGAAGCATTAACCGCACCAACGACATGATGGTTTTCATATGTAAGAGTTTTCGCTAACGATGTTACAGGTGCTTTTTTCTGAATTGGATTTGAAACTCCGTATTCAACTGTTGTATAAGGATCATTCAAATCAACATCCAGTTTATTGATTAATTGGTTCTTCCCGCTAAAAACAACCTTATCCTCTGACCACTTCACCCCAGGTGTAATTGCAGTAGTGGCAGCTAAACCTGACATGGCAGGCACTAGACTTAGAGCTAGGGCTCCAACTAAGGCAGCAGCTCTCCTACTAAACTTCTTCCTATCCATTCTTTTGTCTCGCCTCTTTCGTTGTTTTTCGATTGATATTCGCCAATAAGAGGACTAGTTGTACAACCTGTTAGGAAAATGTATAGATTGAAATCGATACTTCGCAAACTTCTATATGTAGAAAGCATACTCTTTTTCCTAAAATGTTGTGCTATTAAACATAAAAACTAGTAAATGGCAAATAACTATCATATAAAACTAATTTTTCCATAAAACTAGCAAAAAAGATACCTACTTTTTTACTGTGCAGGCATCTTTTAATAGGTAAATTTTACATATTTTCATTTAACTACTCTTATTAATAGTTTATAAAACTATGATTTTCTCGATATTCTAGTGATTAATCCCTACTTTGGTCGATATTTTCCCAACTAAGAACAATATATTCCCGACTTTCCCTACTTTATTCCCAACCTGTCGAACTCTTTCTGGCAAAGGCAAAAAAGATACCTGCTTAAAATAGCAGGTATCTTTTTTGCCTTTGACCAACCTTCGCCTTCGTTTATCAACAACACAAAACGGAAAATGGTATTACAATAAATATTTTAACACATCAATAAAGGAATACAAGGGTAAAATATGAAATTATTTCTTCTAATGGATAATATATCTTCTATTACCTTAATTTCTCTATTTGTAGGTCATTGTTCCCTAATGCAAAAAAAAGACCCAACCACCATTTTAACAGGGGTTAGGTCTTTTTGACTTATATATTTTACTTTGCCTCAAAGTCAAAAGTTAATTCTAAATCATCGATATATAAAGTACCAGCTTTACCAACCAATGAGCTAACCTCTGCAAATTCGACAGTTAATGTCATGCGATCTTCAGAGATTGTTGCTTTGGAGTAAGTAGGCTGCACAGTTGATCCATCTTTAAATTCGATATCTACATAGAAAAGTTCAGCAAGCTCTTCAGCTGTAATATCTTCTATTGCGGCTTCATCCATTTTGATTTCAATAGTAGTCGGATTTACGATATTTGCTGATTGGGCAATTGGCATATACATATTGTCACTTACAAACAAAATCGTTTTATATAGAAGATTTGCGAACTCACCACGAGTGATATTGTCATACGTTCCGAACTTAGTAGGTGTTTTCCCGCTCGTAATTTCTGTTCCGTAAAGAGCTTCGATATGTGGAGCGAACACGCCTGCAACATCTGTAAAGGGAGTTTCAGTAGCAAAATCCTCTAAGTAAAAACCAAGGTTTAAGAACTTAGCCATAGCTCCACGGCTTAATGGAACACTAGGACTGAACGTATCTTTTGTAGTACCGGAAACGATTCCTTCAGCTGTAAGAGCGTTTACCGCACCTTTAACACGTGCATTTAAATCTTTGAAACCAGCATCAGGGGCATTTTCAGTGTCTAACATTAAAGTATTTGCCAAGATAACCGCAGCATCGCCTCTTGTTAAGTTAAGGCTTGTACCAAATGATGTTTCTGTTTTTCCATTAATGATTTCATTTTCATAAAGGAAGCTTACCGCCTCTTCATATCGATCGTTCACATCTGTAAATGGATGTTCAGCAGCAAATGCAGTAGGTACAATCGCAGTGGCTGTTAAAAGTGCAACAGTACTTGTAGCAACAAACTTCTTTAAAGTCTTAAACATTCTATTTCCTCCTATGTAGGTAGTCTATCTGACTATTATTTTTTAATTACTTCTAAATACTACCATTGTTACATTTGTAATAATACGAGTAAAAACTGGAAGGTAATTGGGAGTTTACTGGTAGTTAGTTGTGGAGATTTAGATAGTGTAGTATGATTTATATAGTTTTGCAGATGTTGACGGATTACGTCGAATTATTGGAGGAGAAAAGAATTGATCTTCAACTCTTTTGAATTTATCTTCTTATTTTTGCCGATTGTATTTATCGGTTATTTTTTATTAAATAGATTGAATTTCACACTTTCGAAAGTATGGTTATTGGTTACATCCTTATTTTTCTATAGCTGGTGGAACCCGAAATATTTACCGCTCATTCTAATATCCTTGCTAGTAAACTATGCTATTGGTACGTATCTCGGAAAAGAAAAAGGATATCGTAAATCTGTTTTAACATTAGGGATTGTGTTAAACGTAGCGTTGCTTGGCTACTATAAATATTACGATTTCTTTATCACCAATTTGAATGTAGCTTTTTCAACCAATTTCAATGTATTACATTTACTATTACCCTTGGCGATTAGTTTTTATACATTCCAACAGATTGCTTATTTAGTAGATTCATATAGATTGGAAACTAAAGGCTATAACTTTTTGAATTACGGCCTATTCGTAACATTTTTCCCGCAACTGATTGCAGGCCCGATTGTCCATCATAGCGATGTGATGTCACAGTTTGAAGATCCTGAAAAACGGAAAATTAATTATCGTAACATCGGTTTAGGTTTACTAGTGTTTGCGATTGGGATTTTCAAAAAAGTTGGGATTGCCGACACATTTGCGGTCTGGGCAAATAAAGGATACAGCATTTCCGAATCATTGACGTTCGTGGATGCTTGGATGACTTCCTTATCTTATACGTTCCAACTTTATTTCGATTTCAGTGGCTATTCAGATATGGCCATTGGTGCAGGTCTCTTATTTAATATTGTCTTACCAAGAAACTTTAATTCACCGTATAAAGCCGTAAGTATCCAGGATTTCTGGAGAAGATGGCACATTACGTTGTCGAGCTTTTTAACGAACTATATATATATTCCATTAGGTGGTAACCGTAAAGGGGTATCACGGACCTACATTAACATTATGATTATCTTTTTTGTCAGCGGAATTTGGCACGGCGCTGGTTGGACCTTTATTGTATGGGGACTTCTTCACGGTATCGCAAGTGTCATTAATCGTTTGTGGAGTCAAGCAGGCTTTAAGTTGAACAAGCTTCTTGCTTGGTTCATCACCTTCCAATTCGTCAATGCAACTTGGGTGTTTTTCAGAGCTCCTAATTTTGATGTGGCAATGAATGTTTTAAAAGGGATGGTTGGTCTAAATGGCTTTGCATTGCCAGACGAGTTAAAAAACACATTCTTGAATAGCTATGTACAAACTTTTTATGCTTTCCCACTAGCTGATGATTTCATTTTTGTGGCTAGTATTACTGTGATTACTTTCTTCATTGCCGTTTTTGCCAAAAATTCATTGGAATGGAAGGACCAGTTCAAACCTAATTGGATGTATGTAATCTATTGTGCAGCTCTTTTAATTTACTCAGTATTCCAGCTGCAAAAGGTTTCTGCGTTCCTTTACTTTAACTTTTAGGGGTAATCCTATGACATATAAATCTTTTGTTATAAAAGTGATGACTATATTATTGGTTTGTGTCATTGGTGCAGCATCCTTCGTTTATATCATGGACCCAATGTGGACATTTGGACAGGCTCATCGCTATAACGATGTCCAGACGGTCATTGATGAAAGGCAGCAAAAAACCAATGCCATCACATTCCAGCCATTTGAAAAAGACACGTTATTGATCGGTAGTAGCCGAAGCACGTATATTAATCAGAACGACTTTGAAGGCATGGACGTTTATAATTTCGCGGTCAGTAATATGTCTGTACGCGAATACAATTCTTTTATCGAATATGCAAAACAAGAACGTGGTAAAGAGTTTGAGCGCATCATCATCGGCTTGGACTTCTTTAAAACGAGCGTAGACCAAAGCGCGGCACCACGCTCCCTTGCCCAATATGAAAAGAAAATTGACGAACGGTTTTATCGTTTCAAAAATCTCTTATCATGGGATTTGTTAAAGTATTCGTATGAAAACTTCAAAATGTCAAAAGCTAATACTGTCAAAGAAGAGCGAAACTACAACGGCAATAATGTAGCCGAAGCGATGAAAATCGACCCAGAAAAAACAAAACAACAAACCGATGCAAAAATTGAGAAATTTAAGGAAGTGTTCTACGGAAAAACGTACAAGTACAATCCGGATTACGCTTCTTATCTTGCTGAATTGAAAAAGAACAACCCGAACACGGAGTTCATCGTTTTTACAACCCCAATCTCGACACCGTTGTTCCAAGCATTAATTGAAAGTAATCGCCTACCAGATTATGAACGTTGGCTTGGTGATGTCGTGAGTGTATTTGGCGGAGTTCATAACTTCATGTACCCGAACACCGTCACAAATGAGATTTCCAACTACTTCGACGGTCACCATTTCTATCCAGAAGTTGGGACTTTAATCGCTAAAGAACTTAGCGGAAAAGAAAAGGATGTCCCAGCTGATTTTGGTGAGTATGTTACGGCTGGAGAGCTGAAGCAGCATTTAGCAACCATCCATACTAAAGCGGAAAAATTGGTTGCGGTGAAGAAATAGTGTTTTTGAAGAGAGGATGCCCATGATAAAAAGTGGGTATCCTTTTTGATTTTTATAGGTGCAATCTTGGGTTCGAGTCTGAACAATTTATCTAATTTTCAATCGCATTTTATTTATCAGCGCCATAGGTCATATATCTTTCACTTTAATCCTGTTATCCTTCACTTACCCCCATATACCCTTCACATAAGAGGTTTTACTATTCACTTTTCAATTTTTACTCTTCACATTTGATGAAATCGTTAATTTTTCTATTCACTTGAGGTTCGTTATCCACTTTTGACATGGGTTATTCTTCACATTTTCTTTTTACCTTTCACTCAACCCAGGATACTCTTCACATTGGAGGTATTTACTATTCACTTTTCATGAAATTGTTCATTTTTCTATTCGCTTGAGGGTCTTTATCCATTTTTGACTTCGGTTATCCTTCACGTTTTCTTTTTACCTTTCACTTAAACCCCGTTTTCCTTCACGTCCCTCTCCAGCTGATTATCCAATTTCAAGTGGCCCTCCATTTCCAAACAAAAAGAGACAGAGAGGAATCCATCATCTCCTCTGTCTCTTTCAGAAAATCAAATTAATAAAAAATGTCCACGAGCGGTACCTGATACATTATTTCGCTCATTTTACTTCATATAAATCTTCAACTTATAATTCGTGACACTCGCATTTCCATTTGCATCTTTAACTTTGATTTGGTATTTACCTTTTTTCAAGGATAGCAGTAATGCTTCATGGTCTCCCATTGCGTAGTAGTCAGATTCTGCGATTAATTTTCCGTTTTGATATATGGAAATGACACCGTCAATTTCTACTCCTGATTCAAGCTTGATGATTCCAGATACGTCTGTTGTAGCTTCGTACTCATACACATCTGTATCTCCACCGTCCATTCCCACGTTGAAGAAACCAGTAGCTGTGCTTAAGTATCTGGACTCTTTTTTCAATTTCAATGGAACTTTCGTATTTGCATCTTCATCCTTAAGATTTGTATCATTCATTTTAAAGGTGTAAGGAAGTAAGGTCATTGGTACAGAGCTGTCAATATAACCTTGCAGTAAAACAAAATAGTTCTTATGTTTTTCTGCCATAAATGAACCATACGCATAACCGAATTGACCTTTTTCAATTACAGTATAAGAATTCATCTCATTATCATCTAGGTTTCTGTCAAAATCAAGATCTGGAATGATAACTGCAATTCCGTGGAATTTACCTAACAATTCATTAGGATATTTTTGCTTCATTTCATCCGTTGCTTTTCCAGCCTCGACAGATATAGATTTTATACCTGTAATTGTGGATTGATAGTAAAACACATCTGTGTCATTAGGCATAGCAAAGTTTCCACTAAATGAACTACTCGGAAGGTGTTTGACATCCTTGAAGGAATCATTATCTTCATAGCTGTCTTCAGGATTATCTACGACTTTATTTGCAGTTAACTCATATGGCTCAAACGAAAAAGAACTGCCTTCACCATAGTAGTTAGAACGCAGGGCAATTAAGTATTTCTCCCCTTCGCGTAATCCTGTAAATAATTTAGGTGACGTCTTCACTCCAGCCCAATCCCATTCCACATTGCTTCCAACGTAATTCGTAACTAGGATTGTATTCCCTTCATCATCTTTCTCTTCAACAACCTGCAAGATTTCCATCATTGGCAGTTTGTTTTCTTTATTGGCAAGATTGAACTCGTAGATAGCAGTTTCCGATGCTTCAATCATCATATAGTCTTCGTCTTCCATATTTTGAAGATAGCCTGATAACGAGTCACCTGGCTGGAATGGTCTTGCCGCTTCCATTATTTTAGTAATACGTTTATTGTTCTCTTCAATCCACGGGTCCAATGCCGCTGCTTTAATTGCAGCAAATTGCTTTTTCAGAGTGACTTCCTCTGTTTTTTCCTCATTCTTCATACCTTCTTCTTCGTTGTCTAAAGAAGCAGGTAAAGTATCCTCATCCTCGGGTAGAATCTTTCCATCTATTTTGATGGAGTATGGTATTAGGGAAGACTCAGGCTCATTATTATTGGTTTCTCCACCAAAGAATAAGAAATCATAGAAGCCAAATTGGTTATTGGCCTTATTTGTTACTTTCAAAATATAACTTGCACCAGCTTCTGCTGAGAATGTCAATCGGTCTCCTTCACCTTTTCCACCAGTATTGCCAACATACATTGGGGAAATTGGTTCTTTTCCTTCAAGAGCCTCTTTCAACAGCTGAGCTTTCTCTTCATCCGTGATTTCGCTACCCTCTTCAGCTGGTGGAAGGATTCCATCTATACGATATACTTCTAATCCAATGTTCACACCAGGAACACCACTATTTTCAATTTGAACAACCTGGTTTTCCTGTGTGGAGAACGTGAAGTAATCAGCATCTTCTCCATCACCAATAAGTTTTAGAGGTTCACTAGATAGGTAAGGTAACGAAGTAATCGAAATCATATTTTCAACAGTAGATTCATCAACCGGTAAAGCTTCAGGAACCAGTACCTTCAGTGTGAATTCAGACGGACTACCAGATGTGTGACTATAGCTTCCATTTACATCTTTTACTCCGATAGCCAACGTACCTGTGAAAGGTGCCTTTAATAGCTTCCCTTCCGTTTTGCCTGCAGTAACCCCATTGATTTCTTGCTTATCTGTTTTTTTGCCGTCAGCATAGAAATGGACCATTAGCTTGTAGTCATACTGAGCACTCGTTTCCAAAATGGTTTGGATGGACTGGCCTTCTTTTACGTCAAATTTGATCCATTTTTGCTCGAACGGATTGGAAATAGTCCCTTTTTTCTCATAGGCACCATCTAATGTTACCACTTCAGCCTTTTGTAAAATTTCTTCTTCATTCCAATTTTCTTTTACAAAAGAAGGAACTTTTTCCATATCAAAGCTTAATGCCCCTACTGGATCTACAAGTCCGTTAGCAAACTTTTCATCAAACCCATAGCTTCCTAAATCAGTTGCTGTGTGTTCCAATACATATTCAACCTGAGCCGGTGTTAAGTTTGGATACTTTGTTAAAAGTAACGCAGCAACACCAGCTACCACTGGGGATGCCATAGAAGTTCCGCTTGCCTTGATAAAGCTAGATTTCTTCTCATAATCATAAACCGTACTATATACCTCTTCACCAGGAGCTACAATATCGACCGAAGTTCCATAGTTCGAGTAATAGGATAATTTTTTCTCTTTGTTGATGGATCCTACGCTAATAACCCCTTCGTAACCGGCAGGATAGCTAACCCAGTCACTAGCTTCATTTCCTGCAGCAGCAACTACTACCACACCTTTATCAATCGCTTTTTTGACCGATTCTTCAATGATCGGAGAGGTGAATGGCCCTCCAAGGCTCATGTTAATCACTTTGGCGCCTTTAGCCACCGCATAATCAATTCCTTGCGCAATACTATAATCTGTTGCACCCCAACCTCTATCGAATACATCAACCGGAAGGATTTTCACATAAGGATTAACCCCGTATCCACCGACTCCATTGTTCTTTTCAGCAGCAATGATACCTGCAACGTGGGTACCATGCATATCAATCGCAGGCTGATTCATCGGATTGGCCGCATTATACCCAGGAAGAAGAGCATTCTTCAATTCAGGGTGGTTTTTATCCATACCCGTATCAATAACTGCTACGATGACTTTGTTCTTCCCAGCCAGTGATTGAGCTTTAGCAATATTCAGCATGGATAAATGATACTGTTCACTTGCTTTTGGATCAGTGAAACCAAGCTTTGAATACAACACACTTGGACTCACACTTTTCACTTTTGAAAATTTCTGATATGTAGAGATTGCATTCTGTAATTTGCTTTTGTCTTTCACTTTCACAATCGCATACTGCATTTCAGGAAACTGGGAGATTACAGTCGTTCCTGCTAATTTATGTTCCGCTGCTGTCAGCGGCTTGGAGTATTTAATAACAAGGGTGTCTTCGCTAAAGTGCTTCTGCTTTTCATCTTTGTTGAAGGTGCTGGATTTGTTCCAACTGTCCAAACCAATGGATGAAATACTGACCGGCTGTAATGGATTCTTCTGTGCACTAGACACAATCGGCAGACTTACAGATGTTAACATAATTGCTGACAAACCTGCTGCAGCAATCTTCTTCACGCTTTTCTTTTTTCTTTTCACGTTCTCCCCTACTTTCTCAACTAATCTACACTTTAATGACTATATTTCTCGAACAAAGTTCTAATACCTCCTCGTACTAGAAAATTATTCCTCTAACATAGACGGATATCATGGGGAAAAAGATTCACTTTTTAGTAAAATAGTACTTTAGTATTGGAAAAGTTTGGATATAATTCACTTGACCTATGATTTCGATAATACTAGACAAATTTTTTTGATAAAAAAGAAAATGTCGTTTTTTCAATATAATATCAGCTTACAAGAAAAATTAAGTGAAATTATATTAGTAAACTTGCAAATTAGTGTTTTTCTAGGGAAACAAAAAACCCTCCTGCAAAATGCAGGATGGTTCTAATAAACTATCTATTTGACGCTTCACTTGCCAGCATCAAACCAACTTTATAATTCTTCTTCCAAACAGAAGGGAAATAATAGTTCGGAACTGGTCGCTCTCCTACATACGGAGCGATCTCTGGTGTGAAACCAGGTTGCTTGAATTCGGTAATGAACCAATCCTTGAACCCTCCCCCACTTGTCATGCTCACTTTAGCAGGAACGAGTGAATATCCTGTAAGTAATTTAATTCGATTAGCAATTCCTAAATCACGGGTATATTGTGCACCTTTTTGACCGTAGTACCAATATAGGATTTCTCCAGAGGAATGGTAGGCTGCCGTAGTTTTAAAGCTGTGCTTTCTTGTAAAATTCACAAGCGCTAAAGCTTCTGGTTCACTCAATGGCTTATACCCTTTGAAATTTTTTGGCGCGGGCCCTTTAGGACCTTCTACTTTAGACCAATTTGGCGGATATTGTCGGTTTAAATCGACACCACGGATATTCGCCTTCCAAGCAGAAAAGTCCGTTTTCCCACCGTTTATCTTCAATACATACGAAGGATTCTTCGCACTTTTATGTCCCTTTTGAACAAGGGATACTCCATCTGGATTTAACATCGGAATGAACCAAATGCTTGTCTTCGTCAGCACCTGGCGTGTGTTATACCCACCATACGTTGTACCTTTTACAAAAGATAATGCATAGGAATCAAGCATTTCCATCAATACATTCGTCGTCATATGTTCACGCGCATGGTGCGAACCGTTTAACATCACTTCTTTTGTACCCGTTCCTAATTTCACCGCATACAAGTTTCTTCCATCAACAGATTTACCGAGGATTTCTGTTTTCACGATTGTTGGATACATGATTTGCAGCTCACGAATGTCGACAATCATCTGCTCGTATGTATAAGTTACTTTAGAATTTACCGCATCGAAAAAGTTCGTTTTCGCTTGCTTCGGGTGGACATATGCGACTCTACCACCGTAGTTGATGACATACCATTCACCTTGTCTTGATAAAATTGGATACGATACGTTGGCTGGCATCGTTGCAATCGCACTGTTTTGCAAGGAAGGTCCGTTGTAAATCGATAATGCAGTTGTTGTAGTAAGCATGACCTTAGAAGTGGCTCCAGTTGCTTGCTTCAAGGTCGCCCCTGATGATGGAGCCGTTCCTTCCATCTTCACATACGCCACATCATTACCATATCGGATAACGTGCCAAGCGCCTTCTCCTCTAAGTCTGATAAACTCTTGATTTTGAAGGAGTGTTCCTTTTTGTACTAGTACTCCCGACTGCTTCACGAATACAGGTTGAGCGGGTACCAAGATTTTAAAATATCGATCGGATGCTGTAAATTCCTGTTGAAGATCTGCTTTTTTTACAAAGCCCTTTCTTCCACCAATCGACAAGGTCAAACTAGCTTCATTTTCTTCTATTACTTGATAGCTTTCGCCCTTCACCAACGTGAGAATTGCTTTGGCAAAGCTTTCATCTGTATATACAAATACATCTTGTAAAATATCAAAAGATTTTACTGGAGTTGTTGTCTCAGCTGGATTCGAAATCGTTGAACCATCAGAAGCAGCTGCATCTGTCTTTTTCACAAATGCATTCATCCCCCCAACTTCAACAACAAACCAGTTCTCCATCTCTTCTACAAATTTAAATTCTTCCCCAACGGTCAGTTGGGCAATCGCCGTAAGTCGTTCATTTTTACGAATATAAAAATTCGCTACCTCACTGGTAATCTTGAAATGAGTCAATGCTACAGGCTCTTCTGTAACAACAGGAGTTTCTCCTTCAGTTGGAGATACCTCCGTATTTCCTTCTGCTTTTAGTACACCTGGAAATGCAAATGCGGTTCCGAAAAGTATGCACATCACAATCAATAATCTAATAAACTTCATTCTGTCTCCCCTCTATGTACCTTTTTAGTACTCTACTCTCTAATTCTACCGAATTTGACAAATAAGCCAAATATGCAAAAATACTCAAAATCTGTAAAATTAGTTAGAAAACTGAACTAAAAGTAAAAATTTTGACGAAAAAATAAAAACTTGCAAAAAATCAGCAAGTTTCTTAATAGGTTCCATTTAATTTTTCAATAAAATCTTCCATCGAATGATACGGTCCGATTCCTTGTCTTTTAAGCTTATAGCGATGGTCTCCTAGTTTCACATTTCCTGTTTCAGTAGTGAAAGCCATCCTAATACCAGCCTTTTGTGCAGCCACAATGGTTTCCTGATCATACTGTCCAAATGGATACGCCAAGTATTTGATAGCGGACGGATTGTTATAGACTTTTCCTATGTACTGCTTTCCGTATAAAAGGTCATCAATAATTTCTTGTTCGGATTTAGAAATCAAATACGGAATCCTTGATCCAGGTTCGCGGAGATGCATCCTAACAGTGTGGTGTTGATATTCAAAAACATCCTTCATAGTGCTCATTTCCTGAAATCCTAAATACTGAAGTCCACTGGAATCCCACGGACTTGCAAATCTCCATGTCTTACCACCAATGACAAAAGAAGTCGCTTGCTGATCATTTCCTTTTAAAATCGGATAAGCATACCTTTGCATGGATAAATAATTATCGTCAAATGTAATCGCTACTACCCTGCCAGTCAAGTTCTTCTTATGTTGCAGATAGTGGTCTAAGTCCGTTAAAGAAATGGTTTTCCAACCATTGTTCATTAGGTACTCCATTTGTTCCTCAAATGAGCTTACCTTGATAACCATGGAATTCCCTTCAAAGGGAGTATCCTCGATTTCTTCCAGGAGATGATGATACATCAGTACCGGAATCCCTAAGTCTTCTACCACATTTTTATGATGAATATACCCTTGCTTCCCTGCAAATTTAATAAAATACCAATCTCCCATTTTCTTAATCACAGGGTATCGCATGTTCATGCTAATAATACCTAGTGCCTGTTTATTTTTATTTTGACCGTCATATACAGCCGTTTCTGTTTTCGTTATGACGACTTTATTTGTGTACTTTGATGGAACTGGCTCTTTTTTATTGGTATTGGTAAGAACAAAGTCTGCACTTTTTTTAACCAATCCCATTCCATTCCCAAAAGGTAGATAATAAAACAAATCGTCTTCGTTTACGATAGAATAGCTATTTCCCTTTAGGAGTTTTCCTATAGGAATTATTTCTTGGCCAAATTTTTCATAGACAGGGATTTGATCTGTCGCTGTTAGTGAGGGTGATGAAGCTGCATGTACCCCGGTTCCTTCTGTCACATAATCTATTAAAACCACAAGACAAATAATTGATACTTTAAGCAATAAACGCGTCATATAACCCTTCTTCTTTCCAAAAATTATAATAAAATAGGACTATTTAATTATAATTAAAAATTAAGGTTTATGTAAGAAAGAGTTTGGGTAAAATATAGATTTTGTTCTTATATGTGCCTGTCACCACCCGATTTT
>NZ_QBBX01000001.1:144102-265835 GCF_003073175.1 Peribacillus acanthi | reverse complement strand
TCGATTTTTGGAGTACATTTTTCGTGGTGATTGTCACAACTCGGTTTTTGTCGAACTTCGGGTGGTGACAGGCACGCCCCGGTTTTTGTCGATTAAAAAGGCTGGTCCGAAATTT
Organism: Peribacillus acanthi; assembly: GCF_003073175.1. Lineage (GTDB taxonomy): Bacteria > Bacillota > Bacilli > Bacillales > DSM-1321 > Bacillus_BN > Bacillus_BN acanthi. The sequence continues at coordinate 265,720 of NZ_QBBX01000001.1, read as the reverse complement.
CGGACCAGCCTTTTTGAAATAAATTATTTATTTAAGAAAGAGTATATTACTTTCGCTGCTTGAGCGCGTGTAGCTGTTGTTTTTGGTTCGAATCTGCCGCTAGTGTTACCAATCATAAATTCTAATTCAGCTGCTGCATCGATTGAAGCAGTGAAGCCTTTGTAGATTTTCTTGCTGTCTTTGTATTTCACAGACTTATTAGCTACGTATGCTTTTCCTGTTTTCTTTTCGTATGCACGTACAACCATTGCTGCCATTTGCTCGCGAGTGATGGCTTTGTTGGCTTCGAAATGTACTGGGGCATTAGCTGTTAATCCGTTTTTGTAAGCTATCTCGATTTCTTTATCTAGACCTACTGTTCCATCACTTAAACCAAGTGTACGAACCAGTAGAGCAACAAATTGTCCTCGAGAGATTTTCTCATCAGGAGCAAAAGTGCCGTCAGCTTTACCACTTATTACGCCAGATCCAGCTAGGCTTTCGATGTATTGCTTCGCCCAATATCCTTCTTTAACATCAGAGAAAGATTTTGTAGGTGCTGTAGCAGCTTTTAATTCTACTTTATACTTCGCAAGTCCATCAGAAAGCGTCTCTAAGTATTTAAGATTATTCGATTGGTTTGCATATTTCTTCGCTTCTGGAGAGGATTTGAACACAAGGTTCACATCACCTTTGATAGGTGCGATGCTCCAGTTTTGGTCAGCTTTCGGGTTCACTGTTCCTTTTTCGCGAATATAGTTTACTAACACTTGTAGGTTCGTATCAGGAGATTTGATGACAACTTTGTTTCCTCCTGGATTTGCTACAGGTGAGAAGGACGCACGGTAATCATTCGCTGCTACGATGAAGGATTGCTTCAAGTCGATTGGTTTGCCGTTAAACATAACGTTAACAATACGTTTGCTATCGCTAATTTTCTTCCCGTCATTATCGTAACGAGCAGGCTGAGTTACATCGATTTGGTACTCAATACCATCAATTACATCATAGTTATAGCTTGGGAAACCTGGTGCAGCACTTTTATTTTCTTTTACAAGTAGTTGCTCTTCTTTGCTGTTAGGGTCGATTTGGTTGAATTGACCCGCACTCCACTCTAACCACTCGATAATTTCAGCTCCAGTCAGCTTCAATCCCATGATGGTGTTGTTAGGATATTTATATAGTGAAGAAGTGTCTTTGATCGCCAATTTACCTACCGCTATATCTGTATAATCTGTTACACCGTCACGACCAGCTTTTAACGGCGCACCCGCAGACAATACAGGAAGTCCGTCGTACTCAGTTCCTTTAATATATTTTTCAATATATTCTTTTTGAGATTGAGTCACGATTTGAATCGTTGGATCGTCTTGGATTTGAGAGAAATAGCTGTAAAGAGCTGTTTCAGTTTTACCTACTTCAGCACTTACATATTCTTTCGTACCTTCATGATCGTCGTGTACAGCATCTAAAATTTCTTTATCCACATCTACAGTTGGTTTGCCTGCAGCCGTATCGAAAATAGGGCGATTTGTAGATTGTGAATCTACTACTGTCCATTTTCCATCCACTTTTTTAAGATCCATGTCGATGACACCAAGGTTATTACCCCAGAATCCAGGCATGATAGCAGCTACACCATTAATAGTCCCTTTTTTGTTATCAATTCCTTTAATTCCATCGAATCCTTTTCCAGGGAAGTAGGAATGCGCATGGCCAAATAGGATGGCGTCAATACCCTCTACATTAGAAAGCTGGTACGTTTGATTTTCTGCTAGGTTTTCATATTCCACATTTCCTAACCCTGAGTGAGGAACTGCAATAATAACGTCCGCGCCTTCTTCTTTCATTTTAGGTACGAATTTTTTTGCTGTATCAAAAATATCATGAGTGACAACTTTGCCCTCTAAATGCTTTTTATCCCAAAGAGTGATTTGTGGTGGAACGAAACCGATTACACCAACTTTTAATGTATGCTTTGTTCCACCTTCGTCTACCACTTCTTTATCAAGAATGATATATGGTTTGTACATATTTACATCGTTTGTTGGATCGTTATCGCCATCATACTTGTATACGTTCGCATTTACGTAAGGGAAATTAGCTCCACTTTTCGCTTGCTCTAAATATTCTAGGCCAAAGTTGAACTCATGGTTTCCTAGATTTCCTGCGTCATAACCAAGTAAGTTCATAGCTTCATAGACCGGATGCGTTTTCCCTTTTTCATCTAGAACCTTTTTATCTAAAATGTAATCAGCCATTGGGTTTCCTTGAATCAAGTCCCCATTGTCGATTAATACGCTATTCTTAGCTTCTTCTTTTGCTTTTTTGATTAAAGAAGCTGTTTTAACAAAACCAACTTTATGATCTTCTTTCCCTTGGAAGTAGTCGTAGTTCATTACATGGCTATGTATGTCTGTAGTCTCCATAATACGAAGTTTAACAATATCTTTATCCATTACTTCTGCATACGAAACAGCAGGAACAGCTAATGGAATCATCATCCCTAATGCCAGAGTTGCACTTGCAAACGCTTTCTTTTTATTGACCTTTTTCAAAATACTTCCCCCTTTGATACTATTCAAAAAATTCAGCAGCCTATTCATAGTAGCATAATCATAGTTTGGAAGTCACCTAAAAAATGTAAATATTTTGTTAGATTTTATTAAGTATAAGGTGCCTGTCACCACCCGTAATTTGTCGAAAAGCCTTTCATTTCGAATTATTTTATCTCTCAAATCACTATTAAAATACTACCTACATAAGAATATTTTGGTAAATTACTAAAGGATTTTTAATTTACTAGAGAATCGAGTTCAACTATGAGAAAAATCAAAACCAGATTTATTTTAGTGACAGCTTTTTTGCTATTCATTAGTGTGTTAACTCCTGTTTCCGTAGCTGCAACAAGCAAAGATGTGATGTTTGGAAAAGTAAAAGTGCAAAAAGGTATGATCAAAAAAATTACTATAGTAAAAGAAACATTCATTCAAAAGAAAGATTCTAAAGGAAAAATAGGAATTGTACAGAAAGCAAAGAAAGGACAGGAATTTGGCGTCTTTTCAAAAGGAATTGGGTTATATCAATTAGGACAGGGGAAGTTCGTTAAACATTCTGGAGCAGTTAAATATGCGGTGATTCCAAAGGCCCTATTAGATCAAATCAACAAACCAATAGGGGCTGTTTCAACAAATAAACCAGCTCCACCTAAAAACCAAGAACCTTCTAAACCAGTCACTAAAAATGAAGAAAATACAAAGCCAGTGGCCGATCCAATACCTGTAATTGATATTTCAAAACTTAATGAAGTTGAAAAAGAATACTATGATTTGGAAGTAAGCATGGCGCTCAATATGATTTAAGTGTCCAAAATGTTAGTTATAACGATTTCAATGGCGGAAAAATAGGAAACATGTCTTTTTGGAGTAAAACTAATCCAAAAAACCTTGTCATGTATTGGGTTAAAGGATTACAAGGTAGTACGAGAGACGGCGTTACTCTAACGAAAGATACCTATTTTGTAGCTACGAAAAAACTGACAACCGAAAAAGAGATTGAAGGTTTAATTGCGATAACTACCTACAAAGTGGGTATCATCAATATGGAAGTCTTTAAAGAACATGTAAATAAAATGTGCACCGAAAGCAATTACAAAGTAACCTATATAGATTCAGGTTGGGAAATTTCTATATATAAAAACCCATACAACACAAATTATGAAATGTGCTTTTACATTCCGTCGGATCAAATGTGGTAAATATATAGGACAGAGACTAAAACCCTCTGTCCTATTTAGTATTTTCGACAAAACTCAACAAATTCCGGGTGGTGACAGGCACCCCAAACTTCGAGGTTCCTATAGTGAATATTGAAAACTTACATAATGAGTTACACTCTCTCAAAAAGGAAAATGAATATCTTAAAAAACTTCTTGCTGCTATGATGAATAACCGCAAATCTTCTTCCAACGTTCATGTCAAGAATTCACTCCTTACTAACCGTTCCCTACCTCAAGAAAAAATTAAGCTAATACAATCTCTATTCAAGGGAAGAACGGATGCATTCGCAAAAAAGTGGATGTCACAGGATGGGAAGAAGGGGTATACGACAGCTTGTGATTTAGAGTGGCAAAAACCGATTTGCAAGAAGCCTGAAATCAAATGTATTCAGTGTCAGCATAGACAGTTATCACCCTTAACAGACCAGGTCCTGTTTAATCATCTCAAAGGGGATATTTCTATCGGCATCTATCCCATGTATCAAGATGAAACTTGTTCCTTTTTGGCATTAGATTTTGATAAACAAAACTGGCAGAAGGACGTTCTAGCTTTTGCTGAAATTTGCAAGGCTTATAGAATCCCAATTCATATCGAACGCTCCCAATCTGGTAACTGTGCACATGTATGGATGTTCTTTAATGAAAACATCCCGGCTAAACTTGCTAGAAAACTAGGAACAATCTTACTATCCAAAACTTTAGAAAAGAGAAATGAAGTTGGGCTGGATTCTTTTGATCGGATGATTCCAAATCAAGATACCCTTCCTAAAGGAGGCTTCGGAAATCTCATTGCACTTCCTTTGCATCTTCATGCAAAGAAGCAAGGCAATAGTGTGTTTGTAGATGAATCGTTTACTCCTTATCCAGATCAATGGATGTATCTATCCTCTGTGGAAAAAATATCAAAAAGAGACATTGAGAGAGTAATGATGGATTCCAAATCCCAGCCCCAAGTCATTGAAACTACTGATAATAATCCTATAGACATCAATGTCACTCTTAAAAATGGCATCTATATAAATAAAGAAGAAATACCTCCATTCCTCTATGCAAAAATTATGAATCTGGCGACATTCAATAATCCAGAATATTATAAAGCTCAGAAAAAAAGGATGTCTACTTACGGAATTTCCAGATTAATAAGCTGCTATGATGAAAATGAGAACCATATTATTTTTCCAAGAGGGTGTTTTGAAAGCTTGCAAAAACTAGCAAGCGAGCAAGCGATTAAAATTAATATGAAGGACAATACCTATGAGGGAAAGAATTTTGAAGTTTCTTTTAATGGACAACTTACCTCCCAACAAGTAGATGCCGTTTCAGAACTATTCAATCATTCAAATGGTATAATATCCGCAACCACTGGATTTGGGAAAACAGTAACGGCTGCCGCTCTTATTGCAAGAAGAAAAACAAATACCTTAATAATCGTAGATCGTAAACAACTTCTTCATCAATGGATTGAAAGACTATCGGCTTTTCTCAACGTTCCCCCAAGTGAAATTGGACAAATTGGTGGAGGAAAAAGTAAAATCACAGGAAAAATCGATGTAGCGACCATGCAGAGCCTATGATATAAAGGAGAACTTAAATCCTTCATTACTCAATACGGACAAGTCATTGTGGATGAATGCCACCACATATCAGCCTTTAGCTTTGAAAAAATCTTAAAACAAATTCGAGCAAAATATGTACACGGATTAACTGCAACTCCGATCCGTAAAGATGGTCTGCAACCTATAATCTTTATGCAATGCGGACCAATTCGATATAAGGTGGATGCGAAAACACAAGCAAAGGTACTTCCTTTTACTCACAAGCTGCTTCAGAGAAAAACAAATTTCACATCAAATTCGTCAAGCATTCAGGAACTTTATCAGCAAATGTCTACTGATAACGGGAGAAATCAACAATTGTTTAATGATGTACTAAAAGAGCTGGACGCAGGAAGATCTCCTATGATTTTAACTGAACGAATTGATCATTTAAATGAATTAAAGTCCATGTTTAGAGGATTTGCAAAAAATATTATCACTCTTTCTGGCAGCATGTCTAAAAAAGAACAAAGAATAGAATTGGAGAGACTTGCAGAAATTCCCGATGATGCAGAAAGACTGATTATTGCTAGTGGAAAATACATTGGTGAAGGCTTCGACGATTCTAGATTAGATACACTATTTCTCGCCATGCCGATCTCCTGGAAAGGAAAACTGCAACAATATGTAGGCCGATTACATCGAGTACACCCAAATAAACAAGAAGTTAGAGTGTATGATTATGTCGATCATCATATTTCCATGTTGAAAACGATGTTTGAAAAACGAATGACTGGTTATATAACGATGGGATATAAAATAGAAGGAAAAGATAAAAACAGCTCAGAACAAATGAGGTTGTTTTGAAAATGACATAACCTGTGGCAATCGACCACAGGTTATGATGATTCATAATGGTTCTCTACATCCAAAGAGGAAAAATTTAAACGTGAGGAGTAAGCGGCCTTCTAATATGAGGGTTTATTTTGAAGCTACAAAATCAAGACGTCAATTTAGTTTAGCAATTTCTCTCTCATTTCTAATCGCCTTTTCCCAAGTAAGTTCTTGAACTCCTCGCATTTCGGTAAGAACATTGGTAAAATCATCAAAATTCTTCCCGGTCTGTTTACGTAAGCTGTACTTTTCGTCTGCGGAATCCAATGTATCTTTTTTTAATCCAATGTTTTTGAATTCATAATTGAATTGGACCATATCTTCTTTGAAATCCTTCATTTCTTTTCTGAATTCTGCTAATTCGCTTCTTATATCGCTAACCATTGTAATTAAATTCGTTAGCATCTCTTCCATACGATCTAAGCGCTTTTCGTCCATTTTTATCAACTCCTTCAATTACCCTATTATATCACCCATATTTCATGATTAGAATTTCTATCATCTTTCCAATTTGTTTACATCTGTATGAACAATACTTACTTTGAATAGATGACACTTAATATAATTCTCGGTACACTAATAGAAACAAGATCGAAAGGATTAAACCGTATGACCAATTTTCTTGAAAGAATGGAACAAGCTCTGTTGAATGAAGATCAATTCGTTCAACAGTATGCTGTGAGAATATTAAAAGATAGCTATCTTCTAAAAACGGATACTCTCTTAACAGCTTTAAAAGGAGTCGACATTGGCTTAAAAAACAAAAATAGAGTGACCATTCTTCCCCATATCGATTTTCTCCCTATAAGCGAAGCTGGACTTAAAGAAATCATCAAAAGATTTGAATCCGAACCGAAGCTAGAGAACAAACATTGGTACGCTAAGCTGCTGTTGAATGCTAGCACAAACCTTCTCTTAAGCTATCGGAATGAACTACCTGAATATATTAATAGAGGTTTTTTAGAGTCTCTTGAAAAAATGAAATCGCTCGACAATAAGCAATTATCTTTGGAGTTAATCGAACTTGCGCAGTATTTAGATGAAAACGGACATCAGCCTGAGAATTTTTCTTTAGCAAAAAGGATGATGGATGAGTTACTAAGTCGTGGAGAAAATCTAGATGTGAAGTTGGAAAATGGACTCCAAAGTAAATTAAATCAAAATAACTTCCTTTCATTTGAAGGAATATTTATGATTTATTTAATTGGTGAACTACGAAATGAGAACATGATTACAGAATTAGTCGATATTCTCTGTCAAGTAGATGATTATCTTGCACATGAAGAGGCAATGAAAGCATTGATTAAGATTGGTACTGACGCTGTAGTCAATCAAGTTGAACAGATTGCCTTCAATGAAAATTCTTATTTTTACACAATAGATATACTAGGAAAAATCAAGTCAAAGTCCGCTCATGAAGCTTTACTTCGACTATTTTCGCATACTACCAACAAATCCATCCAAACACTGATAGCAGATGCCTTGTGCCAACATTTATCTGTGGAAGCAATTCCATTAGTCGAGAACATGCTTCAGAATGGGTATGATAAATCACTGCTCGATCTCGAAGAACCTCTTTACGTCAATCTAATCTTAAATAAGATTGATAAGCCATATTTGAATAATTTGAGAATGAACTTATTAGCAGAAGATAGAAGACTAGAGGATTTACAACAGCACATGGTAGCTGCACCACCAGCAGGAATTAAAGAAACAGTAGGTAGAAATGACCCTTGTCCTTGTGGCAGTGGCAAGAAATATAAAAAATGTTGTTTGTAAGATTAGAAAGGTAGAGCACATTGGGTAGAAAAAGAAAACCAGTAACAAAAAAGAAGAAAGAAGATTTCGCAACCTGTTCCTTCTATTGTAAGCATTGTGATTATAACTTTGATATCGAATGGGAAACGATTTGGGGCATTCAAGAATGTACACATGGGTATGTAGGCTTTCACACAAATGATACGTACGTTGATTGCCCGAAATGTAGTCAAACGGTAAATGACAATGACGAAGAGGATTCATTTAAGGATGATCTGTTAGTAAAGGATTTTTTCACATAACTGGAGTGCTCTCTCAAGTAAGGACAGAGATTATTAATCTCTCTGTCCTTAACCAAGCCTGAAACCACCTAGAAGGACAACCTATGCAAAATATTCAAAAAGCGATGCAGCAAGCAAAGGCTTCACTACAACTTGAAGGTTATGAAATTACTAGTCAGCATTCCGAACTAGTTCGTGCTATATTATTGAATGTAATAACTGAAGAAGAGTTCCAGGAAGAAGTGATGGAGCTCGTACAAAAACAAATGAATAACAATGAATTTAAACTACAGTATTAGTTCTTAGATAGAGTGGTATTGAAACTCCAGGACCTTTTCTCACCGCCTTCTCATCGCCTCTGTTTAAAACCTGCTTCGAATAATCTACATCTCCAAAAGTTAAAACACTTTTTAGTCGCTAAGTCTTTCCCATTTTATTAGAAAATCCCACACACTAGGGGAAAATTTTATCTTTTCTTTCCATACTTTTGCTTTTCAAAATAAAAATTAGACCCTATCCATTTATATAAACAAGCTTCTGCAATCTTACGTACTTTTATTTGAGATCTAGTCGAGGAGAGAAATATAGTTTCTTAGCTGGTAATAGCTCCTTTGAAGTTCCAATTTTCTTTGTTTATCATTCAGATACCCACAAATCATAATAACCAGAACTAAAACAGTCCTGGTTATCAATATAATCTTATTTTGTTAATATAGTAGCTTGTGCCCTCACTACAATTACGGCAAACTGAGCTCGATTTATAGGATCGTGCAAACCAAATTTTCCGTTCTTATAGCCAAGCATTAGTTTATGAGTTGAAACAGCATTAATAAATGGAGTTCCCCAATATTTAGCATTGATATCTTTAAAAGAAGGTACTTTACCATCTCCTTTTAATTGAAAGGCTAGAGTTAGAACCTTTGCAGCTTGAACCCTTGTTAGAGAGGAATCCGGATTGAATTTTTCACTTTTTGAGAAAATCCCTGCTTCCGTAAGTTTAGCAATAGCCATGTAGGCCGGGTGTGTCTCTGGAACATCTTGATACCCTGGATTTTGCGGTATGGATTTTGTCATTGGAATCGATTTATAGAGAATATCTGCAACTTCTGCTCTAGTGATTGGCTTTTCTGGATAGACATTTCCTTTATCATCTAGTGTTAGTAGATTATTAGCTATTAAGAGTTCTAATTCTTTCTTTGCCCAATAATCACTTGGAATATCATTAGCTTTCGGCTTCGTTTTAGCAATGCTAGTTAGCAAAGCATCACTCATTGCTTGGTAGCCCTCTATATTAGGATGAATATCCATTGGGTTTGGCAAATATTGTTTTGGATCATCTCCGAATTTTTCATATACAGAGACAAATGTCGCTCCTTGTGAAGTTACCATGCTGTCGATGGCTAAGTTAAGAGTCTTGGCAAGTTGGATTAATTGGGGCTTCTGGCTATCTGCAAGATATGGAAAAGGAAAATAGTATCCCATCACATATACTTTCGCTTGAGGGTTCAATTCTTTGATGGTTTGGAGAATAGCAGCATAGTTTTTAGAAATCGATTGTAATGTCGGAAGAACTTTAGCTGAATCGATCGTTAATGTTTTTTTCTCAATATCCATTTTAGCTTCCTTTAGTAAGTCATTTGCACCAGCTGAAATGGTAATGAGGTTCGATGCTTTTACAGCCTCTTGAAGTTCCGGTTTTGTTAAAAGGTCGTTTAAAACATTGTCAGTTTTGTAACCTGGAACCGCAAACTCCTTTGAGTATGTAGATAAGGCACCTTGCTCTTTCATATATGCTGCTGTTAAATCTGAATATCCACTACTTATTTCTTTTTGAGGAGTCATACCTGCTGCTAGCGAATCTCCTAAAGCCAAGTACCGAATGGATGCTAAGCCATTTGCAGATACTCCCGGCACAATGATGGATAAAAGCAATGAAAAAACTAAAACCAAACTCGTAATTCTTTTTTTAACGAACTTCATCCTACACTCTCCCTTATCAAACTTACATTCTCAAAATATATGAAGATCGTGATGGGTATATGTATTTATTTTAAAGGAATAATAAGGTGCCTGTCACCACCCGTTTTTTGTCGATATTCGACAAAAGTCGGGTGGTGACAGGCACTTCAAAAACTTCAAAAAAATCGGGGCGTGACTGGCACTCCCCGATTTCCTATTATTTAGCTAATTGATCTAGTTCGTCTTCTGGTAGTTTTTCATTACTTTCTTTTATGGAGCTTGCTTTATAAGTTCCAGGTAGTAAGTCTCCAAAGCCTTGCTCTTGTAGCAGCTGAACAATTGGAGGGATAATGCCCAAATTATTTTCAACGAGATATTTTGTTTTGGAGCGAACCATCTCGTCGAATTCTTTACTACGTGGAATGCCTGTTTCAGCAAAGATATTTTGGCTTAGTAATAAGTCCATTAACGTTAAATTTTCATAGTCATTACCGGTAAAGGTAAATTCACTATTTACCGAATACCAAAGATCTCCGTTTGTACGAATCCATTTTGGATGAAGTTTTTCGATAGCAACTTTGATTTGCTTAGCAGTTGTAAAATACTTAACGTCATTGGTTTGTTTGTACGACTCTAGTAAGAATCGCATTTCACCAAGTGCATGATTTAACGAGACGTGCGTTTTGGTTGTCTGGCCGTTTAATCCGAAATAATCGGAAATCAAATGACTTGATGCTGTGACAGGAATAATATTACCTAAAGCTTTTTGTTCCACTAAGAAGTCAGCATAGCGCAGATTTGCTTTTGACAGTTGAGGAATATTCAAGGTCTCACTCGAATTTTTCAAAAACAATGCCGCATTTTCATTTAGGCGAGTGTCAATATAAGGCGCTGTAATACCATACGGTTTTTTCAGCCATGTACTGGTGTATTCTGTTTTGAATATTGGATTCTCCCCTGCTGAAAGAGCTCCGTCAGACAATACATCTAAGTCAGCGAGAGCATTAATTACAAGGTTATGAAAATAACGTTCTTTATTATCTTGGTAGGCCGTTAAATAAACGCCACCCTGGATGCGGCCGATATTTCTTCCATATCCTTTTTGGTAGGATGGTTCAATGGAGTATGGCAGTTTCGTATAGGCACCCTCTGCAGTTAGCCAGTTGTTAATAGCCCTATATTCATTTATTGTCCGTTTAAACCATTGATTTCTTTTTTCTTCGTTACTAAACAGAGGTTTTTCCGATAAAAGAGCCCATGATTCTGAAACGGCTTTTCCACGGACTGAGATATTCAAGTTGGCTGTAATTACTTTAGTTGTTTTGTCTTCAATAACTTGATAGCTTTCTCTCTCTTCTATTAACTCACGGATAATGGATCGATGTCCATTGTCATAACGAGTCTCTCGTACTGTAGAAACATAGTTTTTTCCCAACATCACTTCGTTAGTAATTGAATCGCCACTTTTTGCCGAAAATATCCCGATTGGATGAGATGTATGATCCTCTCCAAAGGTTCCATTAGGCTTCTTATCAATAGTACCTTGTGATGCATACGTTGCTACGGAATAGTTATCCGAATTCTGGAATGGCAAAATTACCGAAGCATTATAAGTAGTGTCACCGTTATGAATAAATTTCGTGAAAACAAATGTATCCCCATTATCCATCTTTCTTAACGTTACTTGTAGAGTGCCTGTTGGTTTAGCTGCACTTCCCAAGTGATAGTAATAGTGATAATCGGTCGATAAAATATGCTTCACTGTAGAACTTTTGCTGTAAGTAATTGGTACACCCTTTGTGTTCATTCTTACTTTAATATCTTGGTGGTCATTGACCTTGATGACCACTTCTTGATTAACATCTGGATTCGAAGTCGTGTCTTCACCTAATAGATTAAGCTTGTCCATCATACGGTAAATCAGTACTGCAGATTCACCGCGAGAGGCAATTTTTGTAGGAGCAAAATTATTATCGGCTGTTCCTGAAATTAGACCGTAATAAGTCATTCGTTCTACCGCTTCGTACGCGTATTTTCCAATTAATCTAGAATCCTTGAAAGTAAGTGTTTGTCGTTCAGTATAGTCTCCTTTTAAATGCATAGCTCGATCTAGCATTACCGCGACATCTGAACGAGTAACCGGATTGTCCGCAAGTGCAAGTCCATCTTGATTACCTAATATAAGACCTGCTTTTTTAGCTGCTGAAATATCGGTATACAGTCTACTGGTACTCGGAACATCCGGAAAAGTCGAATCTCCAGCAGGTAAATCAAGTGCACGGACAAGAAATGCCAAGAACTGACCTCTCGTCACTTGTGTATAAGGACGAAAAGTTCCATCCTCAAAACCTGAGACGACACCTTCATCTATTAGGGCTTCAATTTCCTTTTTCCCCCAATGGCTATCTATATCACTATATGATTGAGCTTGAATTTGAGAAACAAAAGCAAACAACAGAAAAACTAGTAAACTTGCAGCAACTTTCCTCATAACTTCCCCTTTCATGCTATATCTTTAGTATCAATTTAAATTATAGCATTTTGTGGTGCCTGTCACCGCCCGAATTTTGTCGAATTGAGACATGGTTATTTACTTCCATTTCGGGAATTTAGAGGGTGAGAGTTCTGTATACATAGAATAGCTGCTCCATTCATAGGTCGAGGGTATAGTAACAATGTTAGCCCTGCATGGATTGAGGTGAATGTACCGACTAACTTCAAACATTCCTTTCCTATCTTCTATAGGATCGCTGAAGTATCTTTTTTCGAATACATGGCCAGTCAACTTATACTTCGTATTGTAATAATTGGCGTAGCGTTTGTTTATGAAGGCCATGAGTTTGGATAATGATTCATGAGGCGATCGTAATTGGAGATGATAGTGGTTGGTCATTAGGCAATATGCGATGACTTCATAGGGGATTTTATCGTAGAGTTGCTGAAGAATGTAGAGGAAGACCTTAAAGTCTTCTCTTGATCGAAACAGAGGATCTCTTCTATTTCCTCTTGTGGTTACGTGGTAATATAGGTCTGGCAACCAAACCCTTTGTTTTCTACCCATTTTTTAAACCTCCGTATATATTTTTTAGGGATGAGAAGGAACGAAAGAGGTTAGATGAGGATAAAAGTGTAAATCTACCTTAATTATAAGAGCTTCTTTCATATAAATCAGTCGGTATGATTCGACAAAATCCGAGGAATTTCGGGTGGTGACAGGCACTGAAAAATTCGACAAAAACCGGGGCGTGCCTGTCACGCCCCGGTTTCACAGGCACCACCCCCGCTGATTTGTAGCGTGATTTCTAATCGATTAAACCTGCATTAGCCTTAGAAGTCCTTACTTCAACCGTTAAGGAGCCTTTTTCCTTGTTAACAAATGTTTTTATCAAGAGTGGGACACTCAGTGTGTTCATAAATCTAAAATCAGGTCCTCCCCACGAAACAGTGGCATCTCTTCCCTTTGGCACATATCCAACATTGAGAGAATGATTGTGGTGTTCCACGTATTCTACTTCTAATTGGTCAATTGCGTTATAAAGTGTTGAGGAAGTCTGACAGATTCCTCCGCCAATGCCCTCAACAAATTCCTTATCTACGATTTCTTTTGCAGGTTGATATCCTCTAGCTACTGTCCGTTCTCCCACCTGTGTATTAAAAGAAAAGATATCTCCCACCCCAATAATCACATTATCGATAGTCTTTGAGGATAATTCGATATTAGCTACTCGGCCAGTAACACTCCTATCAAAATGGGTCGTATATGAAGCCACCACCACCTCGCTGAGACTCTGAACTTCTTCAGCTTTATATCCAGACTCCGTTACAGTTAGTGGTAATGGAACTTCTCCACCCTTTTCGGACAATCCTAGAATACTCTTGACTAGTTCTTTCTCAGATAATATGACTCTCGGCTTCCCTTTAATAATTTCTCCATTCTCTCCTATCTTGTCTAATACCATTCGTTGATCATAGTTTGATCTCGCTAAATCCCTAACCCAATCGTTTAATTGTTTTTTATATTCTTCTTTATTCAATTCAAAGCCCAACTCAATCGGAATGATTTCCTTAATTAACTTTCCGGTATTTGGCTCAATAATCTTTACCGAAACCTCTTCTACTTCCTCAGGTTTATTTACTACATTTTTTCCCTGCTCCACTACCCTCTTTTCTAATTCGGATACCTTTTTTTCTAAATGCATGATTTTATTCTCTAATTCTTTCTGATTCTCGTAATCCTGATTGCAGGCAGTTAATCCGATCAAGCTTCCTGCAAGTACCCCTGTAATAACCCATTTTTGTTTCATTTTGCCCCCTAATATCTTTGTAATCATTTTGAAATATATGTATGTAATCATATATATTTACATTTAATTACAGTTATGTTCGGAAAATAAAAAGGGATAAAAAATAGTCCTAACACCATAGGGCATTAGGACTGATTGAGTAAATTACTTTCGAGAATACGAATACACGCCAAAATTATTTACTATATATACTTGAAAGTTGTCTAAAACATAGATTTGAGCAGGATCCATTGGATTTGTATGGGTGATAGCCCCTACTAATTTCCCTGTCTTGTTGTAAATTTGATGCCGTGAAGACCAGATATTCTTTGTAAATTCTTCGTCTAGGCTTGTTGCCCAGTCATCGGATCCGATGATACTGTTTCCAGTTCTTTTTATTATTGGGGCCTTCGTATAATCCGCATATTTTACTGCAGCTTTTCTTACAAATGGTGTTTTCTGTATAAGCCTTCCCTTGGCATTATCCAGTTTATAATATCCTTTTTCCCCCATCATATTGATGACTTTTCCACTAGATAAGTAACCTGAAACTGTTAATCTCCCAGTTTCCTTGAGTGAGCTGATATTCGCCCCCCAGCGATTTCTACCGTCAGGTCCTATAGAGTAAATCGCTTTATATACTAATTGCCCTGGCAAAATATCTGTATTACCAATCGTCACAAAAAAATTGCCTAACGAATCTTCCTCAAGAGAGTGATCATCTTTCAAGAAAAAACTTAAATATTCAGAAGAACCTACTTTAAATGTTTTGCTCCATAGTTTTGTTCCATCTGAAAAGCTATAGGCCGATACCACTCCATCCCCTTCAGAAACAATGATTCTTTTTCCATCTCCTGATAGAAAGAATTCCCAAGTCTTAACCCTATTTTTCCATACAACTTGCTTACCATCTTTTTTGGAAAGAATCATTAATTCATCCCTATCAAGCATGGAACAAAGCTCACTTCCTGAACAATTAAAACTTGTAACAAGATAGTCATCTTTTACTACAGGGGAACTAAAAGTAAGGTCCAAATTGACAGGTAATGTTTTGTCCAGTTCCCATAGCTTTTTCCCTTGACTATTCATAGCAATTAAACGACTTTTGGAAGTTACAAAAATATTTAATTGATTATCTACCACTACATTGGGTTCTGTTGCATGTAGGATCTTAGAAGACTTATAAGATATATGTCTTATTGAACTTCCATTTAATTTATTGATGATACTTACCACTAGATAATCTTCCTTATCATACGATTGGACGATGATATAATTCCCTTTTACAGAAACTATTTCAAAATTCACTTGAGTTTTTTTCCATACTTTTTTTCCTTTGGAGTTCATTAAACCTAACTCCAATATCGTACCCCAACTACTATTCTCTGTATAAACGATGTTTCCTGACTTACTGTCCACTTCTACAATATTAAATGCTCCATTATTTTTTGTATAACTTCCTGTTGAGTATTTCCAGTTATATTTGTATCCTTCTAGTGACTTAACGGTTACTGCATCCGCGGTTTGATTGAAAAATATACATACTCCACAAACAAAAAAAATAATAAACAAGATTTTTTTAGTCACTTAACCACTCCATCTTTACAATTTTATACTTATTATAAAATATTTTCCTGGTTTATCGAAGTAAAAGTTAGCCTCTTATGTACATAAGAGGCTAACTTTATATTACGATTGATTTCTAATTTGCATTGCTTTTTGTGGAAAATCCGTCATGATCGTATCTATGTTCATTTCGATTAACTTCTTCATTTCAACCTCATCATTAACTGTCCAAACCCTTACAGGATAATTATTTCTCTCAGCTTCTCGGCTCATTTCTGTATAAGCGATTGGTATGTAAACATGTAAGGCTGATGCCCCAATAGAAGCTGCGTATTTCCAAGGTTCTACTAATATCTCCACGAACAGAATAGCTGTTTGGATTTCTGGATCAAGCTGTTTGATTTTACGTACGCTATAGTGATTAAAAGAAGAAATGATGGCTTTATCTTTATAGGCGTATTCCTCTAAATCCTTTAAAACTTTCTCTTCTATTCCTACATATTGAATCACGTCATTCTTTATTTCGACGTTTAGAAGAATATTGGTGCCCTGCAATAGCTGAAGGATTTCCTTTAATGTGGGAATGGTTTCACTTTGAAATTCTTTAGAAAACCAAGAACCTGCATCCAACTTTTTCAGCTGGGACAAAGTTAAATCCTTCACTTGACCAGTTCCATCCGTCGTCCGATCCACAGTCTCATCATGAATAACAACCAGCTCTCCATCCTTTGACAAATGAACATCCAGCTCAATCCCATCCACCCCAAGTCGAACCGCTTCACGGAAAGCTGCCATTGTATTCTCTGGATGTGTTCCTTTGCTACCTCTATGTGCATAAATATGGGTCTTTTTCATTACTTTTCACCCCTTTTGAAAAATTCGAACTACATCTTCTATTCCGACTATACCATTTACCATTGTATGATTCATTATATGCTGTTAAACTAACAAAAACTTATATACTCCTTATATAGGATGGAGATATGGTCCATTCGTTTCTACCCGGCAGCCGTAAAATGCCGGACTATAGGGAAAAGCGATTTGGAGATCGTGCATGTGCATGCCATGTACCCAAGCTTTTCTTCTATAAAGAAAAAGCTTGAGTACATGGTTTTTTTATTTCTTGAGAGGTCTGACATCAGACTAATAATATTTGGAAGTTAGGGAAAAATAAGCAAAGTATTATAGGAGGTCGTTGAGATGAGTATCTTATATGGATTATTATCACTTATTGGTGTCTTATTCGTAGGTTTTCTTTTAAGTAGCAATCGTAAGTCGATTCCTTGGAAAACGATTGTAATAGGCTTGATTTTAGAAGGATTATTTGTCCTATTTGTCATGAAATCCAAATTAGGTCAAACCATCCTCCAAAAAGTATCTGCAGGGGTACAGAAAGTCATCGATTATAGTAACGAAGGTATTCAATTTGTATTCGGTGGTTTTTTTGGCGAAGGAACGAACATAACCTTCGTATTCGCCATTCAAGTTCTTTCCGTTGTCATTTTCATCTCCGCACTTGTATCACTTTTATATCACTTACGCATCATCCCTTTTGTCGTACGTATCGCTGGATTAACTCTTGGAAAATTGTTAGGAACGACTAAAGTAGAAACATTCAGTGCTGTCGGAAACTCTTTCTTGGGATTAGTAGAAGCACCTTTACTCGTTAGACCGTACATTAAACATTTAACACGGTCGGAATTATTTGCAGTTATGGTTGGGGGAACAGCTTCCGCGAGTGGTGCAATCCTAGTTGGTTATTCATTAATGGGAGTGGACATGAAGTACTTGCTGATTTCCGTTTTCAGTGTTCCTTTAGCCTCATTAATAACCGCTAAGCTCCTTGAACCTGAAACAGAAAAAAGCTTAACGAACGATGATATCAAAATCGAAAGTACAGAATACACCAACGGTTTTGAAGCCATTGCTGAAGGTGCAATCAACGGGGTTAAGCTTGCTCTTAATATTGGTGGATTGTTAATTGCCTTCATCGGATTATTGGCCTTATTAAATGGAATCTTAGGTTTAGTTGGAACTAATCTTGTAGAAATCTTAGGATACCTTTTCTATCCTTTCGCCCTACTAATCGGCGTTCCTTTCGACGATGCATTCCGTGCAGCATCTATCATCGGAACAAAAGTATCTGTCAATGAATTCGTAGCTTATGGTGAACTGACTAAAAAGATGAGTGAATTATCACCTAAAACTGTTGCCATTTTATCAGTAGCTCTATGTAACTTTGCAAACCTTTCTTCTATCGGACAACTTATTGTCGGGTTGGGATCAATGGACAAAACGAAAAGACCATTAATTTCGAAGCTTGGATTGAAGGCTGTTATTGGTGGGACATTGGCTAGTTTTATCACGGCTGTTTTTGTGGGGATGTTCTTTTAAATAGTAGAATAAACATCTGGTGCTTAGTTTAATCTAGGCACTTTTTTTGTAAATTTCATCAGTTGGTAGTAAATCAAAATAGGAATAAATAACTATAAAAGTGAATAACTTTTTATGTGATTATTTTTTATTCGATTTTTAGGGGGGAATGTTTCTGAAAAAAGGAAAAGGACTATTAAAAGGAATTGGTATTCTTATTCTTTTGTTGGGCATTTTTCTAATCTTTATTGATTTAGAAGGTCTAGGTACTCTAGCCATAATTCTTGGTGCCATTATGATTCCTATTGGTAGCAAATCGAATAAAAAAGCACATAGCATCGATCATGACCGTGATCACCCTCCTGATAATGATCATCACCAAAACACAAATGATCATAATGATTCAGATAATGATGGAGATTTTGACGGAAGTGATGATTAACTAATAAAGGCGGTCCCAGTAAAATCAATGATTCACTGGGACCGCCTTTTAATTTTCTAGTCGACAATTATCGAGTAAATCCGGGTGGTGACAGGCACCAAATGCTTATTTTTGCTTTTAAAAAAGAGTTATCGCCAGGCGATAACTCTTTTTTTTTGCATTGTTAGTTATTACTTAACAGTAACAGCTACCTTTACAGATTGTCCACCAACATAGATTGTTGCGTCGAAAGTATCTCCATCTTCAAGGTCTGCTAGAGATGCTGCAGCAGTACCGTTTGCAGAAATTACGATAGGAGTTGTAGTAACCTTATCCTTGATGTTAGAGAAGGTAATACGAGTTACTTCATTAGCAGCAGCTAATACTACTTCTTCACCGTAAGAGTCAGTAGTATAGATGTTTGCATATACATCATCTGCACTGAATGTGTCATCAGAAGCATTATCAAACTCTAAAGTAGTTACAGCTTCTTCAGAAACGATGTATTCTACTTTTTCAACTGATGGAGCTACGTTAGAAACTACTACGTCTTTAGTTAGCTCTTGACCAGTTTCATTTAATGTAACTGTCAATTTAACAGTTTTAGCTGTGTTATCAGCTAAAGCAGCAGTATCAACACCATCGATAACCCACTTGTCAGCAAGAGCTTCTACTTCTAGTTCAGTTGCATTTGAAGTTACGTTGAAATCATCTTTACCTAATTTAACTTTTAATCCACCAGAAGTCATTCCATAAACAACTACTTCTCTGTCATAAGCATCTACTGTATTGTCTACAGAATCAGTGTTAGCATAAACAGTTGGAAGTGATTCAATTCCGTAAGAAACAAAATCAGACTTTTCAACTACTGTGAAGCTAACAGCTTTTTCGCTATCTACAACTGAAGCAGCACCATTTTTCAGTTCAAATACTACTTGTTCAGTACCTTTTTTCACTGCAGCAGCTGTAAGACCAGTGAAAGTTAACACATTGTTATCACTACCAGCAGCGTAAGCTTCTGATTTAACAGCTACAGTATATCCAACTGGTAAAGCATCAACTGTTCTACCATATTGATCTTTAATAATAAAGTCAGTAGCTGTTAGAGTTTTTGAACCATAAACCGCTGTGCTTACAGTAGATTTAAGGCCTTGAATTAACGTTGGTGTAGCAGCTTCTTGTACATCAACAAGTTGAGATACAGCTTTACCTGTTGGGCTTACTACTAATAAAGTAGTTTTACCTTCAGTTACATCACCTTTAGCGAACTTTAATACTAATTTTCCATCTTTAGTAGTTTCAAAAGTTCCTGTAGCATTTCCAAGTTTAGCAGTTACGTTTGTAACTTTGCTAGCATCAGTTACAACATTTCCTTTAGTGTCGATAACAGTAGCTGGGATTACTAAATCTTCGCCTTCAACTACTAATTCAGGAGTAGTTAATGAGATTGAATCAACTTTTGCAGCTTCTTGTACAGAAATGCTGTAGTTAGCATATGCACCAGTTGCATTAGCAACTAAAGTCACAAGGTTTGAACCAGCAACAGTAGTACCAGTTAATTTAATACCAGTTTTCTTAACATTATCAGCAGTTGTGAATTCTACAACAGTTGGAACATTTGTTACATCAGTTGCATCTACAACTGTAGGATTAGATTCAGTTAGGTATAAACCAGTTGTTAACTCATCAGCTTTCAATACGTTACCATATTGATCTTTAGCTTCTACTTCTAAGTAGAATGCATCTGTAGAAGTTGCTAGGTTAGTACCTTCAACTAACGTTTTTCCATCTTTGTTGTATACACCTTTGAATTGAACATTTGATACTACTGCTGCTGCAGTTGCTTTAACTGTTACAGTTTTCGCTAAACCTGTAGCAGAATGAATCAATGTAAATGTTCTTGAATCTGGTGTAGCTGTAGTAGCATCAAGGTCTAATGTAGAAACAGTTATAGTTTTTTCTGATTTGTTAACTGCAACATTAGTATCTGGGCTGCTGATTGTAACATCAGAAGTAATATCTTCACCATATTGGTTAGATACTTTGTAACCTACAGTTGCTTTTCCAGCTTTAATAGGAGCTTCAGTAGCTAATACTTGAATATCAGAAACAGTTTCAGCAGAAACAGTTGCTTTTTTCGTCAATGTTTCTTCAGTAATTCCTTTAACATTGATTGTATATTCACCAGCAGCTAGTTTATTAGAGAATTCTAATACTGCTGCAGTTTTATCTTCATTGAAAGAAACGTTTGCTACGTTAATTGTTGAAGATCCTTTTTTAACTTCAAAAGTAGCTTTTGTAGTGTCTACTTCTTTAGAAAAGTTAACTTCCAACTTCTTCGCAGCTACTGCACTTACATTTACAACTGTAGGAACAGTCACAGGATTCATTGCTCTGTATAAAGCAATAGCGATATCGCCACGAGTCATTTCTGTTTCAGCACCGAAAGATGTAGCAGACTTAGGATCGATGATTCCGTTGTCAACTGCAGCTTTTACGTATTCTTTGAAACGAGCGTTAACGTCTGTGAATGGAAGTTCTTTGTCGTCTTTTTTCACTAAGTCAAAAGCGTCAACAAGGATTTTTGCCATTTCAGCACGAGTGATTTTAGATTCAACACCGAATTGAGTTGCAGATTTTCCATCTACGATTTCTTCAGCTTTAAGAGCGTTTACATAAGGAGCTCTTTCTGCTTTTACATCAGTGAAGTTAGAAGCTGGGTAGCTAGCAACATCTAATTTAAGAGCTTTTGCGATCATAACTGCAGCGTCAATACGTTTTACGCTATCGTTAGTTCCGAAAGTAACGCCATCAGCGTAACCTTTAGCGATTCCTTCAGCAACGATGAAATCTACAGCTTTAGTAAGCTCTTCACCTTGAACATCATTGAAGCTAGCAGCAGATGCTAATGGAGCCATTGCAGAAGCTACTAGAGTTGCTGTTGCAGCAGTTGCAACGAATTTGCGATAAGACTTTTGTTGGTAAGCCATGTTAAAAAATCCTCCCCGAGTTGTAAAAAGTATTTTAATTGAATGAATGTATAATTCATCAACTATGTAACAATAATTTTGTTTAACAATCTCCTAATCACCTACCATTATTGGTAGTTTTGTAATGATTGAGGAAAAGTTCTGTTAAACTTGTAATTTATTCTAGCACGAGAATTTTAAACATGCATTGTTATAATGTGGAAACAAAACGTATATCTGGAACTTAGTGAACCTCTACTCCTATAACTAGTTAAACATGTTAGAGCTAAATTCTTATAAGTATTGAAACCTCATTGAGATATGTTGGAAAAACTATAAATCAAATTTATTAGTTTATAGGAAACTAGTGGAAAAAACTAAATTCATAAACTTTTTATTAGGTATTTTTAACTGTTTTTATATTTCTCCATTAGAGGAAAGTGCGCCCAATAATAAGACCTCTTTGCCAAATATGGAAAGAGGTCTGTCGGACTACGAATACCTATATTTATCAATAATTTCTTGAGGATTTGGTTTAATGGTTTGTTGCAATTTTGCTAGATTTTGCATTATCAATGTCTGTATTTCAAAAGAACTCTCCTGATTAGGTGGTGAAGTTTTTCCCTCAACATTTTTATTTAATTCTTCAATTGAGCTCTCTACATTTTCTTTAGAAACTGAATCATTACTCGTTTCAACTGCTACATTTTCCTTTGAAGCTGAAACAGGGAATGTTCCAGCTACTAGCGTTTCAATCTTGTTCTTTAATGCAACATTCTCTTCAAAAATAGCATTTTCATACCACATATTCTCTTTGAACTTGCCCTGATCCATAACCAATGAAGAATTATACTTACTATTAAAGTACTCTTCTGACGGTTGCTCGACTTCGTATTGTGCTGCAAGTTTCTCTGTATGATTCAAACCAACTACATAAGGGACTATGCCAGGTGCCTTTTTAAAATCCTCAATAGCTTCGAGTAGATTTTTCTCCCACTTCTCTACTTCTTTTTGATCACCGTTCATTCTAGCTTCTTGCAGAGATTCTAGCTTGGACTCTATCAAATTCCCAAAATAGATTTTGTTTGGAATTTGTTTTCCATCTACTTCTTGATACCACGCTGGATGTTGCTTAGCCTGAAAGGAATGATATTTGGACCAATCATTCTTCTGAATTGATTCCATTATTAAACTATTCTGTGATACTTTCACATCAAAAAGCGGATTAATCTTTCGTGCCTCATCCTCAAGAATCAATTTCCAAGACTGATTACTTTCCGTTCCATTTGAACTATTATTTCGTATGTACATCCCATTATTTGGTATCGACCCCTGAAACAATGGTGTTGTAAAGACCATAAAAAGAGACCTTCTTTCTATATTCCAATATTTTTATTCTACCGTTATTTCTAAATATAACCCTTGCTTCATTTTTACAAATCGATTTGATTGCCAATTCGGGTGAATCGTTAGGAGGTATTTCCCTTTTGATTGCAAGTATTCTCTTGGAATTATCTTCACTGTCCGCTCATCGATAATGTTCATATCTACGGAAACTTGTTTTTCTCCTAGTTGGACTAGCTGGATATCCTTTTCTGAAATACCTGTCCAATTCATTCTTTGATTCATCTTCACAGTAAACGTTTTGGTTATAGGTACATTTTCTAATGAAGGCATCTTTTTGTATCCCGGGACCATAGCCAATATATGATCTCGATGCGATTGAGTTAATTCTCCTCCTATTGTTGTTTCGACATTAGGTGTCACACCTACCTCATGTACAGGAGTGCCTTTAGGAGAAAAAAATCTAGCGGTCGTTAGTTTTAAAACACTTTCATCACTTAACGAAAATATCGTTTGCATAGACCCTTTCCCATATGATGTTTGTCCGTATAAAACAGCACCTTGTTGCTCTTTGACAGAAGCAGCTACCATTTCGGATGCACTTGCACTGTTTTTATTAATCAAGATATGGGTTGGTGCATTAAATTGAAGGGTTTGCTTTGTTACATCATATACTTCAGGGACGTTGTCTTTCCCTCTCAATTGAAACGCTTGAGTCACACTCTGGAAAAACCCTGCTATTTCAAGCGCTTCAGACACATACCCTCCCCCATTATTCCGGAGGTCAAGAATCCATCCTTTAGCTCCTTTCAGCTGATCAATCGCCTGAAGGATTTCCTTTGATGAATTTTCTGCAAAGCTATTTAATTGAATATAACCGATGTCACCACCGAGCATTTCGTATTCAACGTTTTGAATTTTGATGACTTCTCTAGTCATCGTCTTTGTGATTGTTTGGCCCGTCAGTTGACTGTGAAACGTAATTGTCACTTGGGTATTTTCTTTCCCGCTTATGTATGGTATCGCCGTTTGAACGGCCTTTCCTTTTAAACTAGTACCATCAACATCTAGTAAAATATCTCCTGCTTGGATTCCCGCTCGTTCCGCAGGTCCCCCGGCAATCACAGAAACTACTTTTATTCCCATCTCGTGCTCTTCTAACACAACACCTATTCCGATTAGCTTCTGATTAATTGCATTCATGAACCTTTCGAATTCTTCTGGTGTCATGTAGGCAGAGAATTTATCTAGATATCGGACCATTTCATTTATCGTTGATTTAGACAATGTCTCTTCTGGGACTTCATCTACATAATAGTTTCGAATAATCTCTCTTGCTTCATCAATTGGAGCTGCAGAGACAGTTGTTACATTTAAAAAGATAAGAAATGCAAAGAATAAAGGTAAAACCCTTCCCATGTTTAACAACATTGTTTCCTCCTAGCTCTATAAACCTCCCTGATTATATCGACAGAAATTTGGTATTTTATATGTATTTTGGAATTTTTTATATAAAAAAGAGGTTACTGTCGGTTTAAACAATAACCTCTTACAAGACTACCAATGCTATTTGATTTGGATATTTACATTTAAGCCAACTTTCTGTGAAACATTCCTGTGAAACAAGATTTTTCGGGTGGTGACAGGCACCTTATCGATAAATCTTTACCTTCTCATCCAACTTGATCTTCGTTTCCCCTTCTCCATCATAGGTCAACGTATAAGGTATCCCCGACTCCATTAAATGTATGTCTGGAATATCTACCTGGAGTCTTTTAATATGGTCATAATAAAAACCACCCGTTACATACGCATCTAAACTTGGTTTTCCAGGAGCAGATAATGTAAATTTAATCTGATTATTCTCTAAAAGTTCTTTTATATCAACTTCAGTTAAATAATCTTTGATATTTAAAACTAAATCTGTTTTTGGTTGTAGGTTCTTAAACTCTGATATATCTTGTCTTAGGAAGTAACTTCCTATCGTTATTTCAGCCGGATTGTTAATTTTCTCACCTATCAGAAAATATCTTTTCCAATTTTGGATAATTTCTTTTTCTGTACTTCCTAGAATATCCTTTGTAGTATTTACTAAGTTTTGACTTTCAGTAGCCACGGTAACCCAATTTAGGAACGCTTCTTTTCCATACTGCTTTTCTAAGTAATAAACCAAAGATTCATATGGTCTATAATCCATAGGACTCCAAAAGTTCGGCCAAGAATTTAGTTCTAGCAAGTCCTTTTCATAAAACACTTCGTACTCATCGATTAATGTTATTAAATCCTGCTTGGAATAATGAGTGTATCTTAAAAATAAATCCTTAGGATAAGCCAATTCAGGATAACTCACATACTGCCTTGCAACGTATTCTGCCATTCCTTCCGTTAACCAAATTGCATCCTCATTATTGATCTTGAATACCGGATAAATTCGTTCATAGTTCCAACGATGTCCTTGAAATGCATGAATCATTTCGTGAGCAAACACCGGCCGCATGTCCCAAGTTTTAGAACCATCCATACCTGTTGGATTCACAAAAACATATTCATAGTCTCTATTTTTTCGATATTGATTTCCTGTATTATAGATTGGTTTACCGTCATAAACGAATACATCTAATTTATACTTCAGTTCAGAGCCCATGTAATCCTTGATTTGTTTATTAATGGCATCTCCATACTCATACAAATATATATGATTCTTAAGGGCATCTTTCGTAAAATACAAGTTTATATCCTTCAATTCATAGCCGTACCATTTTATTGTATCAGCCGATTCGACGGATAATTTCTTTAACGCTAGTAAATCATTATTGGTGATGAGAGTTTTATTATACTGTGAAGCAAGTAATTCTTGGTTCTTTTTCTGTTCAATCGTTTTTTGTTCATTTAAATTGGTTGTACTAGCTTGATCTATTAACATATCATTAGCATCATATAATTGGGCTCGATCTCCATAATTGTTCCATTGATATGACTGTGACCATAATAAATGAGTCGGTTTACTCTCAAAGCCCTCTTTGCCCGAGGTAATAATAACCTTTTCACCTTTCTTTAGCACGAAATCAGATGGAAAATAATAAATTTCTTTGCCATCTTCACTCACAATTCTCCAACCATCCATCAATATATCTTCTGAGTCGTTATTGTGTATCCAAACCGTTTCTCTATTTAACTCTAAACTTTCAATTTTTACCTTACCTGTCTTTACTACGTCTTCCTTTGTAGTAAAATCCATTTCTACCGTTTCTCTCATGTTTCTTCCATTAAGTGCTTTAATCGTTTGCCGTAAATATAATGTATATTTCTCTTTACTTAAATAGCCTTTTGGAGGTGCCTCTACTTTAACAGTCTTTTTATCCGAACTTAGTGTAATTTTTACCTCATCAATCCTATCCCCATTTAATAATACATACACACTCTCTTCATTAACAGTACCTGCATCTAATTCAACATTGAAATCAATAGTAAAATCATGGTGCCGATCAATATTAGTTTTTGGGTTTAATACTTTTGTACTTGAAACTGCGAATCCTGTTAAATTATTTCCTAATACAAATAAAACTGTTAAACAAAAAGTTAAAATGGCTTTCAATAAAAAATCCCACCTTTGGTTACTAATAAATTTTTACTCTCCTTTAAAATAATTATAAACGTTTTGCTAAAATTTGGATATTTATAAAAATTATAATTAAAAATATGGAAGGCGAATTGCCTTGTTAAAAGAGGAAAGCCCTGCAAAGATTTCTCTCCACAGGGCCTCCTTATAGTTAACATTACACGCAAACATATACCAAAATGTCTACGGATTGTGTCTGACACCGTTATATGTCTATTTAGACAATACCCTCTCAAAAAAATTCCGTGAAACATTCCTGTGAAACAAGATTTTTCGGGTGGTGACAGGCACCCCCTTAAATCTTTATTTCTTTGAATGTTTTTAAATCCATTTTATATTTGCCTATTATTTTTTCGTTTGTTGTATTGGTTTTTTTGTAGGTGATGTAGCTTTCAGTGACTGTTAGGATTTCTAGTAGGATATTTTTTGTTCCTTTGGCCAGTACTTTTCGGGCACTGCCGTCCATATTCATCTGGACAATTAGATCACTTTCAAAAGTACTATAGATTATTTTATTCTTTAGAAAATAATACGGCGCAACTGCATCTTTAGTTAAGAGCTTTTTTCCGCTTCCATCCAAGTTCATTGAATAGAATCTTCCTACCATTTCAAAGGTGCCAGGAACTAAGTCATCAGCATTCTTATAGTAGATTTTATTCTGGTAAATTTGATAGCCCTTAACATAAGCTATATCTTTTTCTACCGATCCGTCTTTTTTCACCATATGAAGCTTATATTTCTGACCTGCCCTGTGTTCTTCGATATCCAATGGATTGGTGAAATAGTACAGATAATCACCATAAACTTTTATATCGTCATTATAATGACGGGACGGAACTGAGCTCAGTAGATGGAGTTCACTTCCATCAAACTTCACTTTGACTGGGATTCCCGGGTAGGGATGATCATGCGCCTCTGCCCACCAGGTATAGATATAGTTACCGTCAAAGTGTTCAAGTGAAATTTCCAAAGGCTCTCCTTCATGCAAGTAATCCCATCCATTGAGTAATGGTTTAAGCCTGTTATGGGCAAGCTTAGGATATGGCTTAATTAAAGGAGTTCCATATACTTCCCCAAGTGATTTCTTCAATAGATATCTATTCTGTACAAAATAAAGAGTCCCATCCTCTTCTTTTAGAAATTCGGATGATCCACCATTTACAAACTCAACGGCACCTCTTTTTTCCCGTAGAATATAATCATACGTATACTCAGTTCCTTCCGAATTAAACAAATGAGAAGGGTATTTATCCCGAACATAATATTTAGTGTAAGTCCAACCAGCTTCTTCAAAAAGCTTTGATTTCTTCACAATAGAACCTTCGTATGCAATTCCTAATCGGTGATTCGGGTCATACCACGTCAGCCATCTGTCATAATCATGTTTATCAAAGTAAATGGGCTTAGATGACAATAATATCAGATCTCCAGTTCTAGCCACTTGCTGATTAGTCGCCTTTGCAAAATCATTTAAAAGGAAATAGGACTTCCCATTAATCTTTTTTACACTAGGTGACTTCTCCACTTGAAATAGTGATAGGGCCGTAGTAGGGATATAAACCTGCTTATTGATCATTACTGGAGAATACCCAAGATTCCTACTCTCTGCTTTTGTATTTACCATCGGATTATTTAATTTTAGTACACTTGCACTTTCTTTGTATTGGTATGTCGCTTTACTCTTACTACGCAAGTTTGTTGAAATCTTCAGCTTTTCGACTGGCATGGTTTTTCCGCCACTAGAGCCAAAAACCAATAAGTCATTGTTAGACAACGGCACTAATACTGGCTTTTCGTGCTTCGTTTTCATAGTAGGGCCATTCGTCCAAGTATTCGTTCTAGGGTCATAAATTTCTGTCGTCTGCAAATATTGATAGTGTATTGCATCCATCCCGCCTACAACAATCACTCTTCCATCTGGAAGTAGAGCAGCTGTTGCCATTGCACGCGATGTTTTCATGGGAGAAATATTCTTCCAATGATTTGTTACTGGATCAAAGATTGACGCCACATTCGTAGGTTGAATTCCCCCTGGCCAAGAACCACCTGCCAATAAAAACTTCCCATCCAATAAAGGCGCATGTGCAGAAAGAACAATATGTTTTAATAAACGGGAAGCAGGAACAATCTTGTCTAGTTTTGTATCATAGAACTGAGCATGACTAATACTTTCTCCAGGTTTACCTCCATATAATAGGGCATCACCGTTATTATTCATGACGAGCTTATCAGCTTGATAGGACAGTTTTTCTCTTTCCATCCACACATCCTTTGTTGGATCATACTCAAAAACAAACTCATATTCTTGTTTATATAATTGATAGCTTCCCATAACGAGAACATGATTATTTTTCAAAGTTGTGCTTTGAATATTTGTGATATATTCATAGTACCCTGGCAGAGGACTTACCATCTTAAAAGTCTTCTTCTTCACATCAAATATCTGGTTTTGGTTAAAGTTTTCTTCCCCTTTTTTCTTTCCTGCTATGAATAAAACATTTCCATTCTGTAAGGCTGCCAACGACCTCGGTTGGTATATATGGCCACCTTTCAAGTACTCCCAACTATTTTTGAGTGCGTCATACATAAATGGTCTAGATTCAGCTAGGACAACAACTTTGTCTCCCTTTGTTACAATCGCATCGGTAATATAAATAGCATCTTGGTTATGAACAAGCCCTTTTACAGGCTGAAAAGTTCCTATTGGATCTGCTGCATTTGCTTCGAATCCATTTATATGAAGCAATACACAAAAAACTGAAACCAATAACAACATTCTCATTTTAGTAAACATATTCATCATCCTCGTTTTCGCTCGATTTGTTGTTACAACTAAAAAAACTCAGCATTCTCCCTTCACAAATAAAGGGTGAACGCTGAGCGGCTCAATCATTTCATTAGGAAATACAAGCAACCCGGCGATCATAGTCTCAAAATATGACTTTAGACCCGTAGCTTTGCGTCCCTCCCTTTCGAAAGGTTTGCCAATAAAACTATTTAAATGTACTAATATGTTACTATTATACTATATTTATCCAAATTTAATTGAATAAATTCAAATTATGAGCGAAACTACCTTGGTTAGTTCTCGGGAAAATCTTTTGAAGCAAAATTTACCGGGTGATAATGATCCTTTAAAGACCATTCCACTAGGTATTGTTGGCTGAATCTTATTGAATATGGGAAGCGTTTATTAATATAAATCAATGTTAAAAAATGTAAATTTATTTAATGAGTAGTAAATATACCTAACAAATTAGAGGTATTTTAATGAGAAAAGCCATAGAAGATTTATTAACCCGAGCACTCGAACCAGAAAATGGACTTAACAAATAAAAACAAGACCTATTAAACCTTAGCAGAATTGAAAGATTCATAGGAAGGATGAATGGGAAGTACCAAAGGGATACAGAAAGATTTTTCAAATGACCTGGACTAAGACCGAATAGACCTAGGTCACACACTCACGGGGGCAATATTGGGAAAAGGTAATTGAATTACAAGTAACTTACGGTTTGGGTGGCATTTTAACCAAAAATTTCGGTGGTGATCCCCCCACCTATTTGATACTTGATGAAGCTTTACAATTTGCAGGACAGAAGACGATGTTAGACTAAATGGGCAAAACTATCTCACTAAAAGAACGTTTAATTTCAAGCATTGGAAACAATTCACGCTCTTTCTCTTCGCTGAATTACCCTCCAGTTAAATTAGGTTTACCAACTCTAAGTAAAAAGGAGTAATGAATATGATTAACCATTTTGCGAGATTAAAAGAAATATCAGATACAGTAATACCCTATGAAATACGTTTATTGACAAATTATGATGGATGGGAAGATAGCATTGATTTAAGGGGAAAGAATCTAAAATTATCTATAATAGATGAAGTTTCTGAATTTGATTACACCTTAAAACTATCTGATGAAAGAGGATTAACTGTAACTATACCATGTGATGGATTAGAGATTATAAACGAATACAGAAATGGTGATGAATGTTTTGTAGAATTTTACTTCTATGTATATGAAGGGGTTGCAGTATTAACCATTAAAGGAAAAGAAATCACTATCAATAATACAGCTAAAGACATTAAATTTAGTACATTAATATCTCAGGCAAAAAACTGTCCATTATGTGATGCGATGAAAGATAAAGAAGCAGTAATCGGTTATCAAAATGGAAACCTAAATGCGGATATTATGTTTATTGCTGAAGCACCAGGTCCACATGGTGCAAATGTCTCTGGCATCCCTTTACATGGTGATATAACAGGTAATAATTTTGAGAAGCTGTTATCCACTACAAATTGGACACGATCAGATGTTTTTATTACAAATGCCGTACTTTGCTGTCCAACTGCTGAAAATGGAAATGTTAGGCCACCTAATCATTCAGAGGTACGAAATTGTAGCTCTCATCTTGCTAATATAATTGATTTGGTCAATCCCAAAATTGTAGTTACATTAGGACAGAAAGCACTAGAAGCCCTTAAAATAATTGAAAACCACCAGTTGATACTAAATAAGGATGTTGCTTCCTACACAAAATGGAATAATCGCTGGTTATACCCCCTTTATCATCCAAGTCCAAAAGTTATACATACCAGGATTAGAAATTATGAACAACAAAAAATAGACTTTAAACAGTTAGCACACTAAGAATTTCAAGAGGATTGGAACCTATAAACTTTCAAAGTAAGAATTTACTATAATAAAAACAGATTATATGTTCAATGAATGAGGGGAAAAATTATTATGTCTATAAACAACAAACTAGAAACCCTGTATAAAAACTGGCAACAAACCCATCCAGGACACTTTGTTTCTGGTGGCGTTGTGGATGAAAGCATGTATGAGAGTTGTGAAGTTAAACTACTCTTTCTATTAAAAGAAGTAAATGATGTAGAACAATTAGAAAATTGGTCGTTGGTACAGCTTATGCATAATCAAATAAAAAGAATGAAGTTCTATAGAGTCTGGGAAACGGTAGGACTATGGAGTTTTGCTATGCTACAAGGGTTTCCATCCTATCAATCCTTTAATTTTATCAAGGAGTTTAATATTACCGAAGGATTATTGAATATAGCTACCACAAACCTCAAAAAATCTGGTGGTTCAGGTGAAAGTAATTATGATGAAATAAGAACTCATGCTATCCAAAACAAAGAACTCTGGATAAAAGAAATAGAAATTATCAAACCTGATGTAGTTATATGTGGAGGTACATTTACAATTGTTCAAGAAATACTAGAATTTGAAAGTACTAAATGTGGATCAGGAGCCATGTTCGGTAAAGCATTGGATACTCTCTTCGTGGACTTTTATCATCCCATGTACCGTATCAGTCCTAAAGTGCTTTATGCATACTTTAAAGAAACCATGATAGCTCTGGGCTATAAATAATTTTGAATTTCTGTAGTGTATAGTTAATTTTTCTTGCTTCTAATAATCTAGTGAAAGGTACTAATATTTTTCCTTTCACTAGATTATTCCCATGAAATGCAGCCGATTCAGGATAATCCATTTAAATTTGAAATAGAAATAAAGTATATCGACACTAATCTCACTAAAACTTGAATGTTAGTACATTCTAGAACCAACCAGTTACA
This sequence comes from Peribacillus acanthi, assembly GCF_003073175.1. Lineage (GTDB taxonomy): Bacteria > Bacillota > Bacilli > Bacillales > DSM-1321 > Bacillus_BN > Bacillus_BN acanthi. The sequence goes on along the minus strand of NZ_QBBX01000001.1, from coordinate 233,351 downwards.
TTCTCTATTCTGTTCTTTCCACTAGGCCGTTGATTCAATTGAATAGCTTCCCAAATACTTCGGTCAGTAATTAGCTTACTGCCTTGTAAATCGGAAATGGTTCTAGCTAATTTAATGATTTTAATTTGTGTACGATTACTCCAATTTCTCTTAGATCCAACTTGTTGAAGAGTTCTTTGTTGATTAGTTGTCAATGGACTGGTTTTTAAAATGGTCTCGTACTGTACTCTACTATTACATATTTCCTTACCATAACGATCATATTGTCTCCTTCTTGCTTCTTCTACTCTCTTGCGAACTTCCTCAGATAACTCTATTCTTTTCTCTTCAGATACTTTTAAATCCACAGGTTTTAACGATAAAAATATATCAAAGCGGTCTCTTAATGGCCCTGAGAGCTTATTCTGATAGGCCAGGATTTGTTTAGGGGAACATGAGCAATAGTGGGTATTTGATCCTGAATATCCACACGGACAAGGATTCATGGCCGCAACTAAGATAAAGGAAGCTGGATATTTAATAGTGGCTTGAGTACGACTTATCGTGACAGAGCCTGTCTCCAATGGTTGTCGAAGCATGTCCAATGTCTTTTTAGAGAACTCCGCGATCTCGTCTAAAAATAGTACCCCACGGTGAGCCAAGGAGACTTCTCCTGGTTTCGGGTACTGGCCTCCTCCTACAATGGATACTCCAGAAGCAGAATGGTGTGGATTTCGATATGGAGGGAGTTTCACATGAGGATAGGTCAAGCCACTAAGTTGATAAAGACTGATCATCTCTAATTGGGGTTCTCTAGAAAGAGGTGGTAATATAGAAGGAAAACTTTCCGCTAACATACTTTTCCCACAGCCAGGAGGACCTGTCATCAGTAAATGATGTTCACCTGCAGCAGCCACTTCAAGCGCCGTCTTAGCATAACTATGACCAATAATTTGTTGAAAATCTATCGTAGATACTAACATTTCTTCTTCTTTAGGTTGAGAAATGATCTGAGGTATTTCTTTTCCAGAAAGATGATCAATGACCTCATGTAATGTTGACACGTAAACAATTTCTAATTCCTTAAAATCTAAGATCGGAAGTCTTTCATCAAATGGCATATACAATCGTGTTAAACCTAGTTTTTTCGCCGATAACACAGCTGGGAGCATTCCTTCTACTGGTTGTATCTCCCCATGGAGGGATAAAGCCCCAATAAAGCCAGTATGAGATGGGATTTTCACATTTAGTTCTTGTGTACTTACTAACACACAGAGTGCCATCGCCAAGTCAAACATGGGACCATTTTTCTTTTGCTCAGATGGTGAGAGGCTAATAATAATTCTTCGTTCTGCAAGCGAATAACCTAAAGAATGAAGCGAAGCCATAATTCGATCCTTAGATTCTTTTACTGAAGCATCTGGCAGCCCTACTATCACTACAGATTCAACGCCTACTAATGACTTTACTTCCACATTTACACGATACCCCTCCATCCCTTTTAACCCAATGCTTGTTACTTTCTCACTCAAGGTTATACACCTCCACTTTTGTTTGGATGAATAGAAGTAAGCTCCAAGTAGCCAGACTTACAATACTTCTCATAATTTTCAGATTGAGGTTCAGGAAAATAGGAAAGAATTTGTTTTGAATATATGAGTGAAGATGTCTCTTGTAATAGGTAGACTCGAAAACTGCTCCATCGGTAGTCTTCTAATTGTTTAACCATATTAGCCTTAAAAGGATTTAGATGGATGTACTTGCTGACATCCAGCTCATATTCAGAAGTGTCAATAATCTCCGCACCATAACGTTTTTCAAAAACATGTCCTGAATGATGGTACTTCTTATTAAAATATTTCGCGTATTTAGTATGGATAAGTTTCATGATAATGGATGGAGGAGTATTAGATGTTTCCATCTGTAAGTGTATGTGGTTGGTCATTAAGCAGTAAGTGTGAAGACGAAAAGAATATCGATACATAGCTTCTTCTAGTAAAGAGAGGTAGGTAGTGCGATCTTCATCATCATGAAAAAGATTCGTCCGTCTCACTCCCCGACTAGTAATGTGATACTTCGCCCCCGGAAACCAAAGACGTCCTTTTCTTACCAGATCCATCAGTCCTTTCATAGAAAAATGAAATAATAGAATGGAAAATAATAAATAGAATAAAGCGGGAGAAGTAGCTGCTTATTTTGAAGAACAAAGGGGTATTGATTTGAGGAATATTAACTATCTTTATCTACTATATTTCGACATAAACCTTCAATATCCTTCAAAATAAAAAAAACTTTAAAAGATTATTTACCTTCAAAAAAAGTACAGAGATAGAAAAAATTTCTGTCCTCTCCATATACTTTTTGTCCTTCCACATATACTAAATCATCCAATTTGTCCACGAATAGTGTCTGACACCAGACATTCTAAGATATTCCATAGATATCGGGTGGTGAACCATTCCTTCATTCCTTAGATTTGGCTAAGGTCATAATAAATGGTGTTAGCCCATCTAAAAATTCCTTGTAGGAATCTCCTTTATTTCCGAAGTATTGAAGATGGCGACATGAAAATACCTGCGCTATTTTTCCACTAGAATATTGGAAAGTGAAATGTGGAAACTGTGTTTCTCTATCCTCAATTGGAGTCTTTTTAAAAAGCCTTTTAGATGGTTTCCAATTCTTCTTTTTCAACATGTCCATGAACATAGTAATCGTTTGCTGCCCATGTAAAATGATTAAAGCAGGTTCATGAGCCTCTATTACTTTAATAAATCGTTTCTCTCCCTCTTCTACCTCTTGCCTAATATGACTTTGTGCTAATTGTTCAGCCTTAGAAGTAGGGTACGAGTTAAAATTGGTTTCAATAAGGGAATGAGTATAGTGCTTTTTTACAAATGTTAAAAAGCCATTAATTCCCCTACGTGTAGATCCTTTTGAAGAGAAATCTCTATTATATAATCTATAGTCTACAATTGTATTAATCCAGGTTTCAATATTAACTTCGGAAGGGTATACGGAAGTAGCTGGATTAATTCCTACTAAGAATATATCCACCTGTTGCAGTTCACCATGCAATAGAAAAGGTCTGTAATACGGAGCTTTATCAGAATAAGGAAGAACTAGTGCCTTTAGATTTTCAAAATCATAAAATGAATACATTTTTCAATCTCCTTTAGTTTGCATTAATATCACTATCATGATATCTACTAGATTTATCCTGTCTATATTCTATTTTAAATCATACCTTCCTATAGTGACTATATAAAAAGAAAAGCCCCGCAAAGATTTCTCTCCACAGAGCTTTCTTCATAGTGTACCCTTCACACAAACAAATTCATCAATATATCTACGTATTGTGTCTGACACCAGATATTCCAAATTTGTCCATAAATTGTGTCTGACACCAGATATCTCGAATATTAACTATCTTTATCTATATATATTTCGACAAATACCTTCATTATCTTTCAAAAAAGAAAACCAGAAAAAGTTTTTATTATCTTTTATGAATAAGTACAGAAATCAAAAAAATCTCTGTCCTCTCCATATGATCAAAACTACTTACTTGTCCACGAATGGTGTCTGACACAGATATTTCAAATAAAACTTATTGATCCTAGTTTTTCTTATTAATTAGAGCTTTTATTTGCTTACCATAAGCAACTGCAGTTGGTGCTTCTTTTTTTATTGATTCCTTAATACCTTCTTTTAGCCCTTCCTTAATTTGAGAAGCGATTGATTTTTTAAACATAAAAATTACCTCCTTATTTAAAATAAGTGCTATTTTGTATTTGTAATTTCACATTACTATTTTACTATACTAATCCTCTTCTCCTTGCTTCCTCATAAGCTATATTCCTTGCCCATTGCTCGTCAGCATTATTCATTGCTCTTAGGACACGTTCATCAGAAAAAGTCCTAATTTGCTCTCTTGCTCTTCTTTCAGCTTGTTCTGAAGCATCTTGCAAAACCTTTGCAGTACCTCTAGCAATTTTTCCCGCCGTATCCCAAAAACTCATATCAAAACTCTCCTTTAAATAATTTATTTTTTACTACACTTCTCACAAAAACTACCATTACCACAGTTATTACATACAAGTTTGTCACAACGATTGCAAGAAAATCCTTGAGAAATAAATGTTTTTTTCAAACAAACCCTACACTTAAAATATCCATTTTGATCTACATGATTTGAATTTATTGACATTTCCCTTATCCCTTCTAACACTTATGTACAATGTCAGATTAGTATTTTTTCTTCCATTCCCCACATGAATTCCAAGCAGCTTTTTCTATATGTTTTTTATAGCAAACCTGTCTTTCATTAGGTTCGTATTGCCAAGTGTGAGACATCCCCTCTCTTGGCATAACATTTTTACCACCTACAAAACCATTCCAGTGCGAACACATAGCACAAATCCTAGTATTAGGACTACATGATTTTAGTATCAATTAATCACCTTATTTAATTTTATCGAAATAAAATAGGAAATTTATACTACTATAATAACAGAAATATCACCAATTTCTAACAATTTATTCCAACATTTTTCGACATGGTTATACATTCTAAGCCCCCCTCTTAGATATCAAAACAAAAGAAGACCAGGAAAAGCGAACCCTCCCTTTTTTGTTTAGCTCTTATTCGAGGGTTTATAACCGAAATCAGGTACTCCCTTGTAAGGTTCGGGGTACGTTTCTAGTTGTGAAAATAAAGGTGGATTTGTGGGAATTTCTTGATCAATAAAAAATGCGAGACATTATTCTCGCTTCATTTCGATTTAGTTTAACAATAGTCGACTTCTCTAGGGTTAACGATGCTGGCATTTAGACTACCTACATGGAATATGTTAATGGAAACAGGTTGATTCTTTGTTTCCATGCTAATGACGATGAAGGCTTCACGATCTAAGTCACCTAAAAAGTTTTTCATGAGCTTGTATCCATCCTCTGGTGATTTGCTGCTTCTTTCTTTGTAGAGTAAGCTGGATTCCTTCACTAATTTTAGTTTTACGATGTTGATGCGTTTGGCTGGTTTTTGGGACGATGTTCCTTTCTCGAATAGCTCTAATTGTTTCTGATTTTTCACCTCATAATTTCTCACAATGTTTCCTCCTCAAATAGATATAGCCCTAACTCCACGAAAGGAATTTGGGCTGTTGTTTTCGTTTACACGAATATAATATAAGCTTATTTTTCTATTTGATTTGGGTCTAGAAAAAAGAAAAGCCCTGCAGAAATTTATCTCCACAGAACTTCCTTCATGGTGTTCATTCCATGAAAACATATTTTTAAAAATGTCCACGAATGGTGTCTGACATTAGATATTCTCATCGAAGCTGAATTGGCAAGGATAGCAGCCTTCATTATCTCCCTAGGGTGAACTATACTTGCATTCAAACTGCCTACATGGCATATATTTATGGCAGTAGGCTGATTCTTTGTATCTAGACAAACTACAACAAACCTCTCTCGATCACAATCAACTAAAAGGTCCCTCATCAATTTGTAAGCATCATCTGGTGATGTAATTTTTCTATTATATACAAAATACTAGATTCCTTTACTAATTTTAGGCTTACGATGTTGATTCGTTTGGCTGGTTTCTGGAACGATGTTCCTTTCTCTAATAGTTCTAATTGCTTTTGTTTCTTTACCTCATACATTTTCACAATGTTTCCTCCTCAAATAGAAATAGCCCTAACTCCTCGAAAGAAATTAGGGCTGATGTTTTCTTATCACTATTATAATATAAACTTATTTTTCTAGTTGATTCGGTTATAGAAAAAAGAAAAGCCCTGTAGAGATTTCTCTCCACAAGGCTTCCTTCATAGTGTACACTCCATGCGAACAAAATTATCAATTTGTCCACGAATGGTGTCTGACACCAGATATTTTAAAACTACTTATTTGTCCTCGGATGGTGTCTGACACCGATATTCATGAGGAGTGTCAGGCATCCAATCATTTTCTCTTTGTTGGTCTATTCTTTGGTATCCAAATTGGCCCTTCCCAAATAAAGCGAATAAGTAATTCTTCTCCATTTTTATTTTTTCTAACCAAGTTCATTTTCCCGTCCATCATTAACTTACATAAGCCAATTTCCGTTTGCGGTCCCCATTCACTTACTTTATCTGTTTTGTGATCAAACACTACAATATAAGCCGGAAAATCGGTGGCTAGTGCCTCAATCATACTCATATTTAAATGATAAATAGAACCATGATGGTCCCCAATATAATACGAAACTGGCTCTTGATTATAACGAAATCCAAACAAACCATTTGTATAAGAAGGACCAACAAATTCGTTTACTTTCAGAATCCTTTCTTCCACTTCATTCGCTCCCCTTTATGACAATATTCTTTATAAAAATTCGACATATTTCCCATCCACTCCTTCTTTTCAAAATAATGATAAGTCCCTTCTCTCATGGACAAAATGATTTTGCATAGTCTTTAATTTTGAATTTCAAAAAAGAATAGCCACGCAGAGATTTCTCTCCACAGAGCTTTCTACATAGTGTACGCTACACGTAAACAAATTCATCAAAATGTCCACGGATGGTGTCTGACACCAGATATTCAAGATATCCTAAATTTAAAATAGGAGTTTTCATCACACAAATAGAAAAGCCCTGTAGAGATTTCTCTCCACAGAGCTTTCTTCACAGTGTACGTTCCACGTAAACAAATTTACAGATCTGTCCACGAATGGTGTCTGACACCGATATTTACTTCATCACCTGTCCAACCATACTTTTTTATTTCATCTCTCAGTATATCTTCAACAAGTACCTTTACTATCATTTTTAGATCATTTGGTGCTTTGCCTGCTCCTAATTCAGATAGAGTATTCTTTATGTGATCCTCCAGCCAATCGACTAAATCATTGAATGTTTCAATGTCAGCTAAGTACAGTCCATATCCCATTTTTTAATCACTACTTTCCAATTCTATATCATCCATTTTAGCATGGAATATAAGACTAATAGGATAATACCTGAAGAAAACTGTCAAATGGTACAATGGCTAAAAGCTCTTTATAAAAAGACATTTAAAAATCAAGCAGATGAATTCTTCATCTTTTTAGAATTCATCCAATACATGAAAAAAGATACTATTAAAAAGATGATGAAGTGGCATGAAGTTAACGAACAAACATTAACGATTAATTCTGCGATTGAATTTGTCTTAAGAAGTTTACATCCTCTAATCTGTTCTTTGACAATATTATTTTTATAAAATTCTTCATATTTCTTCATACCTTTTTTTACCCAAAAATATTTTTGTAATATTCTGAGTATAATAACTTAAAAAAAATAGATAGATAGATCGGTAATTCAACCATGCTCTCCATTCTTTGTTCTACTTTTAATTAGACAGATGTTCTGGTTTTCAAAAACTTTGTCCATGTTTACAAGAGTAGGAATTTCACCTACTAATTGGAAGTAATAGTTAGAACAAAAACCTCAAACAAGAGGCCAAAGGCATTGTAATGAGGTTCTTGTTCCACTTCTTTCATTCACCTAAGAACTTATGAAGTAACGTTTCGTATTAAGGTTGTACAGGAGTAAACAGACTATCCCATGAAATCTGATCTGGGCTATCTGCATCTACAAATTGCTCATTTAGTGCAGCACTACTAGTTGATGTAGAAACCAATGCACCATTTCTAAACACTTCTACTTTTACACCAGTGGGCTTATCAGCAGCAGTAACGTTTGTCCATGAAGTAGTATTCCAACTTGATGAAGTATAAGTTTTGTTAGGTGTAAAGTATGTGGAGCCATATCCAGTTACTCCATCAAATACATTTACAAACTTATCTGCAATACTAGTACCTGTATTAATAAGTGTGCTAGTAGCAAGAACTGAACTACCTTTTAATAACGACACTTTTAAAGTATCACCATTTGCTAGTTTATCTTTTTCAGCATCACTTAGAGTCATTCTTACTTGAACACCATAGAAAGTGTCAGTTCCTTTAACAACTTTAAGAGTAACATAATCTTCAATCTTAACAGTTGGAGCAACAACGTTATTCTGAGTAACTGCACCTGTACCACTAACCGGAGTTGTAATTGCACCACCCTGTACAACAACAGGAGCATTTGCAGTTAATGCAGTAATTGTTCCACCTGTCAGGTCAATAGTAGTTGTTTGAGAAACAATTACAGAACTAAAAGTACCTTCAAGTTTCACTGTGCCTGGCGTATTAACTGTTAAACCAGCAGTTAATGTCCCATTATTAACAATACGAGCATTATTATCAGTTACAGTTACTCCACCAGTAAGAATACCATTATTAGTGAAAGTGGAAGAAGCAACATCAGTAATTGTTGTAGTACCTGTAACAGTAGCATTATTCACGAAACTCACATTTGGTGTGTTAACTGTAAGATTTCCAGCTAATGTACCTGCACCAAGTGTGATTGTACCACTCTCGGTAGTAGTGAATGTAACGTTTCCTGTTAGGGTTTTACCATTTAAATTCAAATCCAATTTACGTGTAATCAATGCATTTGCTGAGAAGCTGCTTCCTAATACAATTTTTGTAATCGATGGATTTAATAAAGCATTATTAAATGCAGTTTGATTTGATACAGTTACTACGCTATTCTCGGCTTATACCATTTACACATGGCTTTCGATTCGAGCCTACACCGTACAGGCGCCTTTCAACGCATACGGCGTTCCGTCAACAGAAGAATTAATCCTACACATATAGTATTAATTACCTATACTATATCCATAATAGGACCAATCATATCTACATATGATTGGTCTATTAAACTTATTCTTGAGAATAATTTGATTAATACTCTACTACTGACTGCACCCCTTCGCTCCATCAGTTTTACCCTCCCACTATGTTACCACAGCAGTACAAACGGCTGACTTCTTAGCTACTACGGATGCGCCGCCATCTTACTAGTCTCACTGGTGCTAATCCACCTATTCTAGTAGGACTTCAAACGTTCCATTACTTCCATCCCTCTTTTTGATGACCTTAGGCTTCCACTATTCAGGAATGAGAACGACCAGTTTAATAGTCAATTATGCTGATCGCCATTAAATCATTTCATATTTAAGGATGAATACTAAACTCCTAGCTATTCGTAGTATCCACTACCTCACCCTGCCTACATGGATTCGTCTCCTAACCATAGCCACCTTTTAAGGAGCCCCGCCTCACTTTTGTGAGTACGACTTCACCTGACTTCATCCCTTTGGTTGAATTAGAACCTCACTGGATGCAGGAGGATTAGGCACAAGTATTCTGACTATTTACAAGAGTAGGAATTTCACCCACTTTTTGGAAGTTACAGTTAGAACAAAACCTCATACAAGAGGCCACTAAGCTTGTGATGAGGTCTCGTTCCACTTCTTTCATTCATTTATTACTGAACTTATGAAGTAACGTTTCGTTTATTTTTATTAAGGAGCAACTACTAGAGTCAATACCCACTGATTAGTTGAAGCATCAAATTTAGCTTCATAAGAAGTTGTGTTTCCAGCTAAATCAGTTACTGTAAATTCAACTAAATCATTGTTTGAAGCATTTGTTAGAGTAGTCCCATCAGTAGCTGTTATAATGAAACTTGCTGTTTTATCAGTACCATCAGTACTAAAGTTAGCTAATACAGCTTTATCAGTTCCACCATTACCTGCAAATGTAGTGTCTTCAATTGTAATAGCGCTTAAGAACTCATCTGCAGCAATGCCAAAACCAGCTGAAGAATTCACAGCAGTTAATGTAGCCCCAGCAACATCAGCATCAACTGTAATTGTGTAGTTAGTTGAAATAGCTGATAGATTTCCAGCAAAATCAGTTACTGTAGCAGTAAGTACATAGCTTCCGTCAGCTAAGCCAGTTAAATCTGCAGCAGGAATAGCAACAATTGCATTATCATTAGTGATGTTAGTAGTCGTTAAAGTATGGCTATAAACTTTACCATTGAAAGTTACTTTTACAACATCTCCAGCAACCGGTTCAGTAGCAGATGCACCATTTAGGTTAACTCGTACTTCTGTAGGAGCATTAAGCTCAGTTGCATTTAAAATGTTATCAGCTAAACTTCCTGATCCAACCAATGTAGGAGCAGCTGGTGCTGTAGAATCAGCTAATGCATTAAATTCTGTTGTGAATGTAGTGTCTAATTGAGTTTGAGTATATCCAGCACCAGGGCGCTTAGTTAAGATTGCACTAGCTACTGTAAGTTGATTTGCTCCAGAAATTGTATCTAGTTTAGATTTGTAAGTTGAACTCGCTCTTAAAGCATCCAATATATCTTGAGCATTTGTAGCAGCGTTCACACGATCTAAAGTTCCAGCTACGCCAGTGTAAGTTACAGTAGCAGCTTGAACTGGAAGGATGTGGTTAGCTCCAGAAACATTCACTGAAATAGTATCTTGGTTAGAAGACACTAATTTAATTACAGCCTTACCATTTAGATCTGACTTAACATTATAAGTCTTAACAGTTCCTAAGTTTTGTACTGCATTTAAAGTAGCACCAGTCTCATCTTTAACTGTAACATTGCCAAAAGTAGAAGCTACATCGAATGATAAGTCATAGCGTACACCTGTTGGATAAGCAAAACCGTTTTGATCAACAGCTTGGTAAGTTACAGTTGCTTCACTATTAACTACGAAGCTAGAAGCTGCATTACCAGCACTGTTTGTTGTAGAAATAACTGCGTTACGTACAGTTGCATCAGTGAAGTATGTAGCTTCGCCAACAAGTTGTACATCAGTTTTATCTAGAGCAGGAGCCACTGTACCAGCAGTGTTTAAGAATACTGTTGGAATTGCATACGTTGTTTCACCAGAACCTAAAATACGGAATGAAGCTTTACCTTCGTCTCCTACTGTAACTGGAATTACACCAGTTGAAGCGTGGATTGTTCCTCCAGAAACTACAAATACATTACCTGGATTTGCAATGTTTCCAGCTGCGAATGTTACATAAGCAACAGTACCTTTAGGAGCTAATTTACCGTCTTTATCAGTAACAGTTACTGAATATTTACGTCCACCTAGACCAGTTGCAGTTGCAGTTTGACCTACTGGATATACTGCATATTTCGCAGCTTGTTGTACACCTTCAGCTTGAACAGCTAATTGAAGTACATTTGTTAGTGAATATGTTACTGATGGAGCAATAGTTTGCAAATCAGTTGACTTGTAAGTTTTGCTTGCATTTGTTGCAGAGTAAACGATTGGTGTTACAGTTGCATCTTCAGCATATAGAGTGAAAGTAGCTTCACCTTTTGCATCTGTTTTAATTTCAACAGTTTGGTAAGCACCAGTAGTTAATGTGTAAGGGTTTTTCCATTGACCGTTAAAATCTAATACAGCTACATCAGTTAGTTTGTTTGGAGCAACATTTAAGTTTTCTTTAATAGCTACAAAGTAAGAAGTATTAGCAAGACCTGTTACTTTATAAGTCTTTTTAGCATTGTTAGCTAGAGCATTACCAGCAGTTAATTCTGATACTGTTAATTGTTTAGCAGCTGCAAAGTAAACATAACCAGTAGAGAATTTAGTACGATCGCCAGTTGCATATGCTACAACTGTATCAGTTGTGCTTGCATAACGAGTATAAGTATAAGAAGCAACACCGTCAGCATTTGTTACAGCCTCAACAACTTGTGGTGCATTAAGTGCAGGAGCATCACTAGTAACGTTGAAAGTTACAGGGATACCAGCTTTTGATTGACCTTCAGCAACTGTAACACTTGCAGAAACAGTAACTTGTTGTCCAAGAACACCTTGTTGTGATTTTTCAGTAACGCTGATTGCTGTTGGAATTACAGCAGAAATCCCTTTGAATTTACCAAGAGTAGTTTCACCAGACTTAACAGTGTACTCTTTAGTACCATCTTGAGCAGAAGTAGTAAGAACTACAACTTTGCTGTCTGTTTGTTTTACAGCTGCGTTTGAAACTGTTAAACCTTCGATTTTAAAATCGCTTGCTTTAACGTCTTTAACAGCATCTTTGAAAGTTAACTCAACAGTAGTAGCGTTAATCGCACGAAAGCAACGAGAAAAAATCCGAGTTTCTTCTATAATATATGCCCATGTGTCCCAAGGAGTTTGCAAGCCTCCATCTTTGTCTCTATAGTTGCTCCATACAAAAAAACTAGATAGTTTTCGAATAAAATACGAAAACCATACAGACTCAATCATGACAAAAAACATAGGAAATTTGTTCCGAAAATGTTCGTCCCCTAGAAAACTATAATTCCCCAAAACCAAAATACATGAGAATTGATGTACTCCAACATTTCCCCACGGTCCCCTATCTCCCCAAATCTAAACAATGAAAATTGTAGAACTACGTCTGTAAAAAGTAAGGGTTTTGTCCAACTTTCCATATTCTAAGTATGTAATAATATGGATATAGGGTTGGTGGAATGAAAGTGAAATGAAATTTTGCCTTTGCAGGTTGAAAGTTCGATTTAACTAAAGGATTTCAAAGGGGTAAATTATACAATGGGTAAGTTCTATAAGCAATTCATTGAAGCAGAAATGAAAACTAGAAAAGAAGTAATTGAGGATAGAAAGAGAATTATGTCTTGGGAGCTTGACCCAAGATTACCATCTTTCTTTATCGAAAAGACACTTGAGCTAAAATTAATGGTCTTACTTGCAATGGACAATTTCACCTACAAGTGTTTAAGTGTCTATATAGAGGAGATATTAATGCATGTTATAGTATCAAGTGAAATCAACTCTCCCGATGAATACATTCCTAGGCTTCAAGAATGTGAAAAGAAATATAGAAGTGGGCATAAAATACTATCAGAACTAAATAAACGTGAATTAATCCATGAGGACGATTATTTATATTGCAGACGTTTCTTAAATGATAGTAAAGATGGTGGAGAAAGAATACGAAACATAGAAGTACATAATTTATATGCTGAGAAAATTAGTACCTTTGAGTTGAGGCCAGAGATTGCAGAAAAAATTGATGATGATTTTGGTAGAAACTTTCTTATACAACAAATTCAAACAAAACCAAGCTTCGTTCATATTGGAGCGAGAGATATGGTTTCAAGAAATATTGTCAATGACATAGCAGGTTTAAACGACTTGTTGAATCGAAATGTTGATTTACTTTCTAAATTAAGTTGACGTTGAATGACTATATTTAAATTGCTCTGTTCTAGTATTTCACTTTATTAATAGAATGTACTAAAAAAGTACAGGAGGAATGGATCATGACCTCCTAAACTACTACCCTTTTTTAAAACAACTTGTAATAAATTACTAAGTAATTCATGAAAATCGAGGTCGATAAAAATGATGAAAGAATCCATTGAAGAACTTTTAACCACTCTTCAGATATTGCCCATCTCAAATCCAATTTGGAAAAAGTTTGAGGTAACATTATATTCAAATTCAACTCTTCAACAATTTCAATCAGTAAAAGAAATCATTCGAGACAATGTTTCTGAAGGTATTGGTGGACTTTATATAATAGCCAAGAATAATAAGATTCTTTACGTCGGAGAAAGCGAAGAGAGAATTAGGTATAGATTGAGAAGACATATGGAAAAAATTTTCTCAAGAACAGATAGTCGTTCAGATTTTTTTAAATTAGGACAATATCAAGGAAAGCTTACGATTTTTTTCATGCAACTTCCTTCGAACTTAATAAATCAAAGGAAAGCTATTGAAGATTTATTAACGAATGCTCTCGAACCCGAGTACAAGAGATGGGACTTTAAAAATAAAATGTTATATTTAGAGAAACTCTTCGGTAAGGAAAGAATCATAAATAAAACAATTGCAGGCACCACCAATAAAACTGATAAAGACATAGTGTACAGTCAATTAATATCCCAAGCTAAGAATTGTCAATTATGTGTAGCTATGAAAGATAAAGAAGCTGTCATTGGATATAAAAATGGAAACCTTAATGCTGATATTATGTTTATTGCTGAAGCTCCTGGCCCGCGTGGAGCTGACATTTCAGGTATTCCTTTACACGGCGATGAGACAGGAAAAAATTTCGAAAAGCTTTTATCTTCAATAAATTGGACACGTTCTGATGTTTTTATTACAAATGCAGTACTTTGTTGTCCAACTAATGAAAATGGAAAAGTTAGGCCTCCTAATAAATCAGAAGTGAAAAATTGCAGCTCTCACCTTGCTAGAATCATTGATTTGGTCAACCCCAAAGTCGTAGTCACATTAGGAAAGAAAGCATTAGAAGCCCTAAATGATATTGAAAAACACCAATTAGTATTTAGTAATGATATAGCTACCTTCACAAAATGGAATAATCGATGGCTTTACCCACTATATCACCCAAGTCCACAAGTAATAAATACAAGGAAAAGGACTTATGAACAACAAGAAACTGACTTTAAACAATTAGCACATAAATATCCAATAAGAATTTCTAAGGGCTTGGAACCAATCAATTTCCAAAGTAAGAACTAACAATAAAAACGATACTATATTGAACGAGGGAAGCAATTATGATGAAATTAGAGCCCACGCTATCACTAACAACGAACTTTGGATGAAAGAAATTGAAATCATCAAACCTGATGTAATAATTTGTGGTGGAACATTTTCTATCGTTCAAGAAATACTAGGGTTCGAGAGTACTAAGTGTGGTTCTGGAGCCTTATTTGGTAAAGCATTGGATACTCTTTTTGTGGACTTTTATCATCCCATGTACCGCATCGTCCTATAGTGTTATAGCGTACTTTAATGAAACGATGATTGCCTTAGGATATAAATAGTAAAATCAATACAGGAACAATCCAAATCAGGGTACTAGGAAGCATAATACCCTTACTGCTTATTCCATCCTCCTTCTCACAAAATGGATTGAGTCCATCTCTTTTATGTAAGAGATTTTTTTGCTAGGGGAACTGGGGGAAGGTCCGGTTTTCCTTGGTATTACTGGGTTTGTTTTTCCCCCATGCGGGGGAATGGTTGGTGGGAATTAGGGGCAAAAAAAGAACAGCTGAGCAAAATAGCACCAGCTGTTCAATGGGATCGCATTAGTTTAGTGACTTCATACTCATATCCATTACGCTTGAAAAATTCGATGAGGGCTATTTCAAACAATTCTCGTTGTTTGATATTCCTTTCATTACAGAACTTGACGGCCATGTCCTGCAAAGGTTCAGCCATTTGTATGGTTTTTCCACTAGTTCTCCCTGGAACGATGTATCTTGGTAAGGTATCGGAGGAACTATCTGGTGTAATGACTTCTAGCAATCTCTCTTTATGCATATCCAACATCTCAAATAATGGTAAGAACCTCTCGAGTCTTGCTAGGATGTCGTCTGAAACGGCATTGCTAAGCAACCTTAGACTATCCTCTGGTACACTTTTTGGATTAATTTCCTCCATCTCTTGTACCTTATCATTCTGGACTTCTCTTTCTAGGTCCAATTTATATACATAATTACGCTCTTCAGGCGACCAAACGTAGCTTTTAGCAGTCATATATTCCGCTAACTCCCTGTGGTCTCTGAATCCTACTTTTTGGCAAATCTCTTCAATGTTAAAGTCTAGCTGTTTCAGTAACTCTATGACCATTCCAGCTTTATGAGTGGGCATGGATCGTTCATTATTTCCCATTCTATCGTTTTCTTGCTTGGGAACATAGTTTTGTAAGGCTTGGTCCCAAGTGAAATTCCTACGCCTCATGTAGATGTCTAAGGTCTTATAGTTTTTATGACCAAACCTTTTGGCCAATTCATCTCTTGGTATTTTCTCATCTAATCCTTTCAAAATTTCATTGACTCTTCTATCATAAACTGGAGCATCTTCTTGTTTCATTTCCCTTATCCTCACTTTCATATGATAAAAATAGGGAAGCTTAACGCTCCCCTTTTACAATGCTGCTACTGCTTCGGCTAATTGATCCTGATTGGCATGGACATAAACAGAAGTCGTTTTCAAATCTGCATGGCCTAATAGATTTTGGATGTGTACGACATGGATGTTCTTTTTCACCAGATTTGATGCAAAGCTATGGCGTAGAACGTGACAGGTAATGACCTTTTTCCATCCAAGCTTTTGAGTCGTCTCATGAAGGGTACGATTGACATACACATCTGAAACTTTACCCGTTTTCGCAAGAGCGAAAAAACGGTTGCTGTCGACATATGGACGCACATCTTCTAGATAGGTGTTAAGGAGTGGCACTAGCTTTTCACTAATAGGAACTTTCCTTTCCTTCTTCCCTTTACCATTTTTCACATGGATGATTTTTGTTTCCAGGTCCACATCTTCCAGAGTAAGGGTTAAGCATTCCGTAATACGAAGTCCTGTATAGAACAGGAATTGGATAATCGTTTTGATGATAGGGTGTTCAATGGCATGGACGAGCTCATGGTATTCTTGTTCGTCTATAAAAGTACGTTCTTTTCTCGGTACCTTGAGTTGGTCAATGGGTGCTGCTGCATGGAACTGAGTCCATCCTTTTTTGACCGCAAAATTATAAAAGGATCGAATGGTACACAAATGACGATTCACACTACCTGGTTGATAGTTTTTGACCGTTTTAAGCATCATGAGGTAGTCTTCAATATCATGCGTCTTCACATCCTCCAGCATGACAATTCCGTTATATCTTTCTTCTAGGAAACGATTGAACATCTCTAAGTCTAGTCCATAGCCGCTAATGGTTTCACCACTCGCATTCCTTAGTGATAGCCCCTCAAGAAAATCTTTGGTATATGAACCGAATGGTCGGCTACCTAGAATCTCAACAGGTGTTTGGTTAGCAAAGTAATTCATTTTCTTTCCCCTTTCAAATGCAAGAGATGAAGAAGATCCTACCTTCTCTCAATCTCTCGAAAATTAACTTCATAGGTTATTTATTCACTTTTTTACTTACTTCTTTGACTTTTTTGGTCGTGCCATGTTTTTGATTTCATCTATTGTTGCAATTTTTCGTACACCCAGGTCAGTTAATTGCTTGCTAGGAATATGAAGTACATACACTACATCCTCACCTTTAGAGCCTGCTCTTGTTTTAAGACCACTTTGTTTTCTTAATTCTTCTTCACCTGATTTCATTACGATTCTTCGATTCGAATGTTTTCCTGTTTCCGCCTTTAAGTAGCCCTTTTCTTTCCAGTTTTGAAAGACGACTTTAGGATCGGTGACTCCGTTTTCTGTCAGAAACTGTTTCATTTTATGTCTAAGGATCGCTACTTCATGGTATACATCACCATATGTGATTTTCCCCCAACATTCACGACCCTTGAACTCTCGATCATCGGAACGAAAAAGATCATGGTTTTGGACGATTTTTTCTAGAATATAATCGTATGCTTTCTCCCCTTGGTCTCGTTCATTAGCACTCTCAAGTTCGACTTCATAAAGGACTTCCAACATCTTTGCAATATCCAATGGCAGATTCAAAGCTTCATTCACCAGCTCGGCTGTCGCTAGGATAATTCCGAATTTTTCGGAAATTCTAGAGATAAAGGGAGAATCCTTTAACGTTTCCTCACAAGTTTTCATCCATTTCTTACATCTTTTATCTACTTCTTCTACACCAAGTTGCTGTACGTATTGGATGAATTCTATTCCCGCATGACCGTAATTCTCCATCAATCCTTCTTTGATGGCATTGGAGTTTTCCGCAGAAGTAGTCCAGGTCGTATTGGGGAATTCAAAGGCTCGAACACGTAATCCCTCGTTTGAGTTGGTTTTTTGGAACAATGAATGTTCGGCAGTCGAGATGATGGTCGTAGACCAATCGCCTTGATTTCTAAGTCCGCCATCTTTCGTCATTCGATCCTTTTCACGGTTTTCTGCAAATGTGTAGATGAGTGCCGTAAAGTCTTTCAAATTACTCATGGAGGCTTCATCCAAAACTATTGGTACACCATGATTATTTCGAACGTAGGTCACAATCGCATTTCCAGTAGCATTCCAGCTTTTGATAAGACCCTTATCATTTTTACTTGGGCGTCCAAACGGTGAAACACCTGTTTGAGCGGCTGTGGTTTTTCCTTTCGAACTCTTACCACATATATGGACTATAAGACTATCAATATCTTTGATGGTCGATAACATCCCCACAATTACTGCAGAGAATCCAAATGTAAGGGCAATCTCTAGATGACTGTTCCCAACGACTTCCTCTTCAATGACATCCTTCCATCCTTGAAGAGTGCCTTTAGGTTCTATATTGAATTTACCTTTATATGTCGATATTCTAGTAGGCTGTCCAATGATTTCATGGTGCTTGAAATACAATCCGCCTTTATGCTCTTCCCATCCTAAATGGGTGTGTACAGATTCATATGGAGCCTGTTCTTCTTGGCATCTTAAAAATTGTACGATACCTTTTACGTTATGATAGAATACATCAATGCCTTTTATAGTCAGTTTTTGTAATTCATTTGGTTGTAATTGGTCCCTAGTAATTTCAATGGTTTTATATTGATTGAGGTATAAGAATTCAAGGGTAAGAGTAACATCATGGGATTCCTCAGCTTGTTCAATTTTGGTGATTTTCACATACTTACTGACTGGATCATACGAAGGTGTACCTTCTCCTTCAGCCTTGATATACAACTTATTAGGAGTCAATTTAAAGAACTTATTGGAGCCGAAGTACTCGATCTGTTTTGCTGGTGCTTGGGTATGTTTCCTTTTCTTTGGTACAACCCCGTTTGAGCTTTGTGTCATACAATACCCATCCCTTTCAATTTATTTTTTTGATGGTATCACGAGAAAGTCTACTTTAGACTTTCTCGTATTATTAATAATCAAGACTAGAAATCTCTTCATCTTCTAGTCTAGTAAATGAATAAATCTATGATTGAGCATCAATCACTTCAATTAGTGCAATAGGTTTACCATTGTTAGTCTTATAGATTGCTTTAGCGAAAGTAATGGAAGTTCGATCTTGAAAATCCAACTCAAAATGGTCCTTGATTTGCCTCACTAACTCACTCCTATAAATAACACTCTTGGCACCACTTTTACTCCAACATGGATAGGAAGTAAAATCATCCCCTAAATATTCAGCCATAGCAATGTGGTAATCTGATAAACCTACTTGAACAGTTTTGGGATTTCCGAGTTGTTCCATTAGATCCTTGCTAGGAACTACTCTCATACCATTTTTCGAATAAATTACGGACATGATTCCAGCTTCACCGATTACTCTATTCGATTGGCTAGACACAGATGGGATGAATGCTGACAAATCCAACTCAGTCTCTTCCTCATCCTCTTTAACTTGTTTTAAAAGTTCATCTTCTTTTGATTCCTTCGAATCATCAAGATCGACTTTCAAATCGAACTCTTCATCCAAACCGATTTCATTTTCTGAATCATTAAAGCTTTTCATGTTTTGAGTCTCCTTATGGGTATAAAATATACGGATTTATTCTATTCGACAATCCGTTGTTTTTTAATGAAGTGCGAGAAAGTCTCTAACAGACTTTCTCATTTTTAAGGTATACAGATGATACAAATATCTTTATTTATAAATCTGGTAAGTTATTAATACATCATTACTATCCTAATCTATTGCCCAATCTATATTTGAGTAGGTACAATTACAATGGTCATCGCATTCAATATCTTCACCTCGTATTTCCTCATATATTTCTAATTCAATGTACCAATTAGTGCATCCTAATGGAGAAAGAATTACTTTGCAGGCATCATTGACTATCTCCCACCGTTTATTCATTTCATTTAAACCATCTATATATGGCCTATCATCACCTAGTTCGAACTCTATGACTATATTTCCATCTTTTAGGTAAATTTCTCTTAAAGAGGATTTCGCTTCTTTCGCCAACCTATTACTTACGTTATAAAATGTTAATAAATTGCCACCTAATGTTTCATTTCTTACGATTACAGACGTTCCTACATGAATAAAATCCTTTTTGTTATTTTCCTCCATTGATCCTTGCTTTCGATAAACTGCATTCATCCTAATCTCTCCTCTCAAATTGTAACTAAACCGTGCTTTAGCACCTTTTTTGAGACAACAAAAAGACGCCAAAGCATAACAAAGACTTCATAGAAATGGGTTACC
This sequence comes from Peribacillus acanthi, assembly GCF_003073175.1. Lineage (GTDB taxonomy): Bacteria > Bacillota > Bacilli > Bacillales > DSM-1321 > Bacillus_BN > Bacillus_BN acanthi. Next base: position 213,314 of record NZ_QBBX01000001.1, on the reverse strand, counting down.
TTACCCGTTCCTATTGATTGAAATCTTTGTTGCTAAGGCGTCTGTAGCAGGCTTCGCACGAAGTTAATGCCTGAATAGTGACTAGAGTTAGCATGGTTGGGACAATTGTCTACCAGAGGCTTCCTTATTTGCAACAATCAATAATTACTGACTGTATTTGATTTAGTTATAGGGTTATCTTAAATTATCCTCCAAACATATGTCAACACAAACTTTTTACTTACTTACGTCTATTACTACGCCTATTTCCTCTTAATCCCTAACACCTTTTGCTAATCGGGAGCCCTTGCTCCCTAGTAGCATTTTTATATGTCTCTTGTATGTAGAAAATTAGCTTGAAAATATTTTTTTCGACCTATCTCTCTCATGGAAAGATAGGTCTATTTTATATAATCATTTACTAATATTTATTTATATCAATGATTATTAATTATTCTTCTCTTGATATTGTTCCATCAAATATGATTTGATACTTTCATTCACGAATTTAGTAATAGACTCGATTTGTCCTTGCTTCTGCAACATTCGGAGGATTTGATGAACGTTTTGTTCAAGATATGTTGTTATTCTTACATGAGTATCATTGAATGATTGTTTCTTAGGTTGTTGTTTTATTTTGAATAGTTTTCCATTCAGGAATAGTTGCTCTGGATGGTCTGAATCAGATTCCCAGCTATTATTCGATTCCTCATAGGTTGTAAAATCTTCCCCATCACCTTCATCAGTTTCTTCGTATTCGTACCCTTCTTCTAGTTCTTCCTCCTTCTCCCATTCAATTGAAGGTGAAGTATTTTCTTGACGATAACGACTAAGATCAATGTTTCGTTTTCTTCTCGTTCCATAGTAGTCCATGTTTTTGTCTCCTCTTCTATAGTAGTCAACGTAGACGTAGCGGTATATTTTTACATCTACTTAGACGCATTATTTTATTGTTTTTATACCCCTATGAAAAGAAAAGACAAAAAAATGGAATGCTAACATTGTAATGGCTGAAGCGATTACTGCCTGTTTACATGAATAGTTGTAAACAAGCAGTAACCGTTCATTATAATTTATCAACTGCATCCTGTTTCTCTTGTCGTGTCGTTTGAATGTAGAATTTAGCAGTCATGTTGACTGATGAGTGACCTGTTAGTTTACTTACGGTTGTTAAATCAACTCCTTTTCTTAGAAGTCTCGTAGCAAAGGTATGGCGAAAGAGATGAGGATGAAGCTTCATTCCTACCTCATCTGAAATGTTCGCTAACCAATCTCGCACTGCGTCTCGATGCATTTTTACGGATCGTTGACTGATCAATAGGTATTCACTTTCCCTAAATCTCGATTTAGCCCTTTCTTCTTTTTGGTACTGCTTAATAAGTTGAAGAACATCTTGTCGTAAACTTATCTCTCGTACTTTTCCACCCTTTCCACGAACAGTTAATGTAGCGGTTAAAGCATCTATGTCACCTTGTTTGATGTTGACTAACTCTGACACACGAATGCCAGTGTATAAAAGTAAGTAAAAAATCAACTTATTTCGTTGACTGACTTTTGTGTGATCTTCAAGATAGAACAGAAGATTTTCTACTTCCTCTTCAGACAATGAGGTGACGATATGTTCACTGCCTGCGGCAACCTGTACTTTGTCTTTCTTAAGAGAAATGTAGGTTTCTTTTACTTCTCCTTTTTTCTGAAGGAAATCGTTATATACTTTCAAGCTATTAATTTTCTTATTAATGGTGGCAATCGCAAACTGTCGATCCAACAAGTATTGCTTATATCGAACAAAGGAAAAGCGAGAAAGAGGCCGTTTTTCATCAGCCGCCTTCTCTGCTAGGTAGTTTTGGAATCCCTGGACATCTCCCACATAGGACTCTATCGTTTTTGGTGCTCTTCCTTCTTCCATGAGCCACTGCTTGAAATCCTTCGCAAGTTCATTCATGGAGAACCTCCTAACATACAAAAAGAGCCATGCATGCTTTATTACCGCATCCATGACTCTTAGCTTTTAATGATTCTTATTATCTTTTTTATCGTACAACTTTGGCAAGGTTGGTTACAAAGGCAAGGGTACATCTTCAAACTTTTCATCCTTTCATTCATCATTACTTTTTGGTTACTTCTCTGACTATTTCCGTTGCGACTGCGACTACAATGGGAATGACGATTTTCTCTAGCAATCTGCTCACCTCCTTCCAATGTAGCTCACGACAGTAATATAATTATGACGTGAGTTTACTTGCATGGTTTTCATTCAAATCTATTGGTATTACTAGGTTTTACTCCTTCATGTTTTACTTTATTTAGTTTTGTCATGAGTTTTCAAACCACTTTCCATAATTTTGTCGTGAGTTTATTCCAACGACTCCACAATGGTCTCCAGGTAGTTGATGTAGTTTTGAACCATTTCTCGTTGGAAAGGACTTGGAATGTAATTAATGGCTCTCTCTATTTCAACTTCATCAATTTCAATCTCCGATTCCACTACCTCTTCTAACAGTCTCTCAATGACTTCCTTTTCACTAAGCATTTCGTTTTCGTAGTGACCTAATGTCGAATCGAATTCTCGGTAGAATTCCTTTCCGTTGATGATGATTTTATGGTATTTGGTCATTGTAAATTCTCCTTATCTACTAATCTTCTTAATACTGGCACTCCATCCTTTAGGATCATCTGAAGACACCACTCATAGGTTTCTGGATGCAAAGCAATGATTCCTAACCATTCCGTCCCTTGTTGATCCTCAATCAGCATCGTCTCAAAGAGAAGAGATTCAGGAAGGTCCTCAAACATTTCTCTAGGAATCAGTGACTCATCGATTTCATCTAGGTACAACTCATTACCTTCGTAGCTGATTTGATTCATCTCTACCTTCACATCAAACTCGTTTTCTAGTATACTTACAAACCATTCTAATTCTTCCATCTTCTCTTCCTCCCTTCATAGGTATCCTTTTTCTTTTAGTGATACGAACTTTTCTTCACATACAATGAGATGATCAAGAACATCAATGCCAATAATTTCCCCAGCTTCTGCTAGACGCTTTGTAACCTCAAGGTCTTCATTACTCGGAGTTGGATCTTGAGATGGATGATTATGAAATAGGATTATTGAAGCTGAATTGGCAAGGATAGCAGCCTTCATGACCTCTCTTGGATGAACTATACTTGCATTCAAACTGCCTACATGGCATATATTTATGTCAGTAGGCTGATTCTTTGTATCAAGACAAACTACAACAAACCTCTCTCGATCACAATCAACTAATAGTTCTTTCATCAAATGGTAAGCATCCTCTGGTGATGTTACTCTTCTTTTCTTATACAAAATACTCGATTCCTTCACTAATTTTAGGCTGACGATGTTGATTCGTTTGGCTGGTTTCTGGAGCGATGAGCCTTTTTCGAATAGTTCTAATTGCTTCTGCTTCTTTACCTCGTACTTTTTCACAATGATTCCTCCTCAAATAGAAATAGCCCTAACTCCTCAAAAGGAATTAGGGCTGATGTTTTCTTATCACTATTATAATATAAGTTTATTTTTCTAATTGATTCGGTTTCTTCCATATAAAAAGAAAAGCCCTGCAGAGATTTCTCTCCACAGAGCTTCCTTCATAGTGTACACTCCATGCGAACAAATTTATCAATTTGTCCACGAAAGGTGTCTGACACCGATATTTCAAGATATCAGATATCTTATAGATAAAAGAAAATATTTCTACTCTTTGTCCTTTCCACATATACTAAATCACCCAATTTGTCCACAAATGGTGTCTGACACCAGATATCAATATTTTATATACATGAATATAATATAAGTTTATTTATCTAGTTGATTCGGTTCTAATGAAAAAGAAAAGCCCTGCAGAGATTTCTCTCCACAGGGCTTCCTTCATAGTGTACACTCCACGCGTACATATTTATCAATATGTCCACGAATGGTGTCTGACACCAGATATTCCCCGCTAATTAGAGTTTTTTGCAGTATGGGTATGTATTCTAATGCAATCGAAATCGCCTTAAACTCACTTATTTCTTTCTTTTTCTTTCGATAAAGAGACTCTCTGATCTGAAAGGCTAATGTTGACGTGATAAGTAAAGAAATAAGTGTACCGTAAAGGTGACATTCAAATCGCTCCATCTTCATTTTTTTCACTTCATGAATTTTAAAGAGAGATTTCCATGTTTTAAATAAAATCTCAACCTGCCAACGAAGGGAATAAAAGGTTTGAATGTCTTCCTTCGGAATGCATTGATATGGTATATTTGATATGAATATGTTTAATCTTGTGAGTTTTTTTGTGTGGTGTGAATATTTCACACCCTTCTTTTTTTCTTGTCTATTTCTTCTGATTAATCTTTGTTCAGTTTGTTCATCGGTTAACTTACATAATATAAGTCGTGGAATATGTTTTTTTGCCTGACTTACATAAATATCTTCGATTTCTCTAACTTCTCCTATTTCCATATCCTCCATTACTTCTTCTAAATCGATCTTAGTATAGTGATGATTTTCTCTTGTAAATAAAAGCAATTTTGGTTTTAATCTTGTAATATAGTACGCGTCACGATCGTGAATTTGAACTAGCTCATCTAATGAAAAATAGCCTAAATCACGGATAATCAAGTCATTTGCTTGTATGGTATTAATAAGAGAAGGGCCGAAGGTTGCATCACTATCTCTACCGTTCTGAACCTCTAAGTGAATAAATTCTCCCTTTAACAACTCATACTCTAATTGAATCTTCACACCAGATTTATGATACCCTCTGTAATTACCTAAGTATTGACAGGGAAGTTCGAATCCCGTGGAATCTAATATTCGAATCCGATAAAAATCTATATCATGGAAATTTGGAATATGATGAGACAAAAATTGCTTGCCCATTAGGATATGAAATACTTTCTTTAACAACCTAACTCCTGCTTCGTTAAATCGTTGATTTAATCCTTCCGTAGTAAGTGATACATTTTGATTGGAATCTAAAATTCCACATAACTGTGCTAGCGATTTTTTTCCTGAATCTTGATTCCAAACGGAACACAAGGCAACAAAATCCTTTGGTTTTAATTTAGTGGTACGTTGAACAAATAATTCCTTTCTGGCTATATCATCTAAAAAATTAGAAGAGAAAATTCGAGTCAACTCCTCTGAAATCAGCTGGAAATTATCTTCTGAAGTTAAACTATGTTGTAGCATAAAATTAAAAAGCCTACCTTTTCTATAAATCTATAGAAAGAATAGGCTTTTTTATCTTAAAGTGGTAATAATTTGCTTAACTTGATGGCTATGGTGTCTGACACCAGATATTTCATAAAATTATTTGATTGATAATGTAGGAGCTGCAGCACCGTCAGCAACTGCATCTGTTAATGTGATTACTCCAACAGCAGCAACAGCTGTAGCGAAACGAGTATCTTTTCCTACGATAGCAGCAGCTAAGTTAGCAGCTGTTACTGTAGCAGAAGAACCTACTACAAAGTCAGTACCTGCTACATAAGTTTTACCGTTAAGAGTAATTACATCACCAACAGTTAAGTTGTTTTCAAGAGTGAATTCATATTCACCTACTTGAGCAGCAGTTAGTGATACTCCACCTGCTAGTGTAATCGTTTGAGCAGCAGCAACGTCAGCAAATGCTAATGCAGTACCAGTTAGTGTAATTGTACTGAAATCAATGTTTCCATTATCAGTCAACCCTTGGATTGCAGTGTTCATAAGAGCTAAAGTATTATTAGCATCAACATATCCTAAAGAAACTGTTACTTCATTTGTAGTAGCATTATATGATGCCGCTGGATTTCCTGTAGAAGTACCATCTTGAACAAATTTAATTTTCAAACCGTTAAAGGCTTCTTGAACTTCACCAGTTGCAACAGTTGCAGTAGCTGTTTTAGCACCAACAGTTACGCTACCTTTAGCAAGTACTTCAGCAGCAGCTTTAACGTTTGCATCATTTGTAGTTAATACAGAGATCTTGTTAACTACTGGTTGAGTAATAGCTTTTGAAAGAACTGCATTAGATGTACCATCTGCAAATACAATGTTATCAGCAACAACATCAACAGTAGAAGCTGCAGCAACATTTGTTACATTTAATACTACAGTATTACCAGATACAGAACCAATTGCAATTGTTTCAGCAACATCAGAAGTTGTGAAGTCTCCAGCTACAACTGATGAAGCTAATAAATTCTTATCAAATGTTAATGTTAACTTAGTACCATCAGCAGACAATACTGCAGTAGAAATTGTACCAGTTCCAGGTGTTCCAGGTGTTACAGGTGTAATAGACTCAATCTCAAGAGTATAAGTACCATCAGCATTTTGAACTGCAGTTACTAATACGTTATCTCCAGCAGCAAGACCAGCACCTACTAAAGATTCAAATTTAGCTTCATCAATTACAACACCAGCTGCATTTTTGAATGATGAAGTTGAATATTTAACTGCATCGTAGCCAGCAAATGTTAAGCTGTTTGTAGCTGTGTTGATAGTTGTTACAGCACCTGTATAAACTGAAGGTAATTGAGTACCTTTAGTGAATGCAATAGTAGCTGATTGGTTAGGTAAGCTTACTTGAGAAGCAGAAGCTTGAACAGTTACGTTAGATGAAACGTTTTCTGAACGTACTTCTAGAGAAGCTTTACCAGCAGAAGCTTGAACTTTTACAGTTTCAGTTGTTCCTTTTTTAACTAGTTTAGAACCGAATGTTCCAAACACAGTTACATCAGCGAAGTGAGCAGTTACTTGGTAAGATACTTCATAAGAACCAGTACCTACATAGTAATCAAATCCGTTTTGATCAACTGATTGATAGTTAAAGAACGCTGATTGTGAACTTGGTAATGTAGAAACTGCTTTACCCGCTGCATTTGTAGCAGTTAATGTTGCGTTTGTTACAACTGCATTTACAAAGTATGTAGTTTCTCCAACTACTTGTAGATCATTTTTATCTAATGCAAACTCACTGCCTGTTTCTAAGTAAACAGTTGGAGCTGCGAATGCATCACGGTTACCAACTAAAGTAAATGTTGCTTCACCTTTAGTTCCAGTAACTGTAATTTCATAGCGAGTGTTTTTATTTACAGGAGTGTAAGAACCATCTGCATTTAAAATGTATGCAGCTTTATCAGTGCTATAGCTTCCTTCTGCAAATGTAACATACGCTTTAGTTCCAGCTGGTGCAACTTTACCGTCTTTATCAGTAACAGTTACAGTGTAATCACGACCACCAACACCAACACCTGAAGCGTTCATTGCTGCTGCGTTTGTTACACCTTTAGCAGTAATTGCTAAGCCTAAAGTATGAGTTAATTCAAATTTAACTGTTGAAGCAGAAGCTTGAAGTTCAGTAGCTCCTAATTTACCATTTTTAGTATCAGCATCTACGAATACGATCGGTGTTACAGAAGCATTAGCACCAGTTAATGTGAATGTAGCTTCACCGCTAGCATTAACTTTAACACGTACTTCGTTTACTCCACCTGTTGTAACTTGTGATGGATAGCTAGCGTTTGTTGTTACACCTGTATCAATAACATTTACGCCACGAACTAATTTATCAGGAGTTACGTCTAAGTTTTCAGCGAATGCTACGTTTACATAGTTGTATAATGCGTTACCAGCTGCATCATATGCTGTTGCATAGCTGTTTGCTTTTACTTTGTAAACTTTCTTAGCACCATTAGCTAAAGTATTAGATTCTGTAACTTCAGTTAATGTAAGAGAATTTGCCCAGTAAACAGTACCAGTACTGAATTTAGTACGATCTCCAGTAGAGTAAGCTACAACACTGTCGTTTGAAGCTTGGTAACGAGTGTAAGAGTAAGAAGCTACACCGTCAGCGTTTGTTTTCACTTCAACCACTTGTGGTGCGTTTAGTGAACCACTGTTAGTGATGTTGAAAGTTACAGGGATACCTGCTTTTGATTGTCCTTCTGGAACTGTTACAGAAGCTTTTACAGTTACTTCTTTACCAAGAGTACCTTGGATTGAAGGAGTTGTAACTTTAATACCAGTAGGGATTACAGCAGATAGACCTTTAAATTTACCAAGAGTAGTTTCTCCAGATTTAACTGTGTACTCTTTGTCACCTGTTTGTGCTTCAGTAGTAAGAACTACTACTTTGCTGTCAGTTTGTTTAACAGCAGCGTTTGAAATTTTAAGACCTTCGATAGAGAAGTCTAAAGACTCAACATCAGTAACAGCATCTTTAAAAGCAACTTCAACAGTAGTAGCGTTAATCGCACTTACGCCTACAACTGAAGGAGCAACAGCTTTGTTCATAATACGGTAAAGAGCAGTAGCTACTTCACCACGAGTGATTTTAGCTTCAGCACCGAATGAAGTTGCAGAAGCAGCGTCCATAGCTCCGTTGTCTACGATTGCTTTAACATAGTTTTTGAAACGTGGGCTTACATCAGAGTAAGTAGTTCCACTGTTGTTGTTAGCTACTAAGCCAAAAGCGTCAACAAGGATTTTTGCCATTTCAGCGCGAGTGATGTTGCTAGACACATCGAATTGAGTTGTAGTTTTTCCGTTAACAGCTCCAATTGCATAAAGAGCGTTTACATAACCAGCTCTGTCTTTTGGTACGTCAGTGAATGTAGAAGCTGTAGCAGTTGCTGGATCAAGTTTAAGTGCTTTCGCAATCATTACTGCAGCGTCAATACGTTTTACGCTATCAGCAGTTCCGAAAGTAACGCCATCAGCGTAACCTTGAGCAATTTTTTCTGCAACTACGAAGTCAACAGCTTTAGTAAGCTCTTCACCTTGAACATCTTTGAATGCAGCTAGAGAAGCTACTGGAGCAACAGCAGATGCTACTAAAGTAGCAGTTGCAGCAGTTGCTACGAACTTGCGGTAAGACTTTGGTTGGTAAGCCATGTAATAAATCCTCCCCGTTTTGTAAAAAAGTTTTCTTTTAAATCATCAGGATTAATCCCGAGTGATAATGGATTCAAGCGTGAATCTTTGCTTTTGCTATACCTTTTTGGTAATTTTTATATTTTTTAGCAAAAATAAGATTCAAACTTGTATATTATTCTACCAAATTAACCAGATTTTTCAACTATTTTTTACAAATTTCTTGTTTTTCTAGTTTTATCCAGCTAGTTATGTAGAATAATAGGTCTTGTTTCCTACTAGAAGAAACGCACTTTCTCATTATACATATTTTCCTATAAAAATGGAATATTTTTTATAAAAAACTTAAAATAACCAGTTTCTCTAAGGAAAACCAATTATAAAGACGCAGATAGTTACAAGAAAGTTTCATATTTAGAAAATTTTTCTTGTAAATTTTTAAAACTATTTTCATAGCTTCGGAAAACAGTTAAATGTATGTACTCAGTTTCGTATTAATGTAAGATTCAATAGTGAGATCTGTTTGAAGTAAAAAGAATAATTCGGGTCGAAGTTTTCATCATTACAATCCATTCTTCCCCAACAAAAAAACCTGTATAGAAAAATTTCTACACAGGTTTTAATAGTTTTATTAAGATTTACAGATTCTTTTGGCTTTGATTCTGATACAAGAATGCAATCCCCAAACCACCGATCAACCAAAAGATAATGTTGAGTTGTGGAATGAAAATTAAGTTATTTGATAAATTCTGCACCATGTACGTTACGCTACCAACAAAGACTCCCGCAGCAATTACTTGTCCAAGGACATTATTTTGTTTGAAATATAGTCGAGCTAGATATAAGAAATACGTGACATAAATCGACAGGAATGACAAAATACCGACTGTTCCTGTTTCAGCAGCTACCTTCAAATAAGAATTATGAACGGAATAGGCTTCATGACCAATATCCAATTCTTTATACTTCGTTACGAAGTCTTTATAACGAACATAGTAGTTCCCCATGCCAACCCCTAGAATTGGGTTATCCTTGTACATCACATAGCCTGTTTTCCAAAGTGTTACACGTGAGACAACCGCTTTATTCGTTGTTTCGTCATCAATTTCTTCTTGCTCTTCTTCTTCGCTTAGTTCTTCGCCTTCTTCTCCAGGCTCGCCACTTGCAATATGTCCAGCAGAGTTCTTAAATACTAGCTTTTCAAATGCGTAAATAGCTGAGCTTGTACGAGATTGTACGTCAGGCATGAAATATACGCCAACTAATAATACGATGAACGATAATAAAATATGTGGCTTAGTAAGGTTACGTAAGAACCTTTTCGGCATGATCATGATGATTAAGATGAATGCACATGCCATGGTTACCCATGCAGCACGTGTATACGTCAAAATCAAATTAATGACATAAATCGCGTAAAAAGCGAACAGCATGAGTTGAACTTTTTTATCTTTGAAGTAAACCACTGCCAATAAAAGCAGAGATGGAATTACAAAGTTCAAGAATGCAGAATAATAGTTCGGATTGATTAACGTAGAGTCTACACGACCCTTCGCATCTTTAAGGGCGTACAATCCTGCTTTGTTTAACGAGAAATTGAACACATATTGGATGATTCCGAACAACCCAACAATTAATGCAGAAGCACCAAACGCTTTAGCAAACGAAACGTACTGTTCTTTCGTAAACTGAACCTTCGTTACAATTAGGAATAATACTACGTATGATAAGTAACGACCAATTTCCATGATTCCTGGTGTTAAGCTTTCTGCTTTGACTAAAGAAATGATGGATGCGATGAAAAATAAACTAAATACGATTAAAAACGGTTTAATCGATAATGAATTAAGTTTGATGATTCCTTTTTTGTACTCCCACATCACTGCTAACACAAGCAATGGAACGAGGATGATTTCAATCGATACTGGAATGGGGCCTAGATAAGTTTTGAAATACGCTAAAGGCACCAAGAATAAATGCAATAGGATGAGGATATATGTCAGTGACTTATTATTATTCATACCTAAATCCTTTCTATTAATGTGTCTATGTCATCAGGGACTTCTCCTGAAGTTTTCACCTTTCCTACCTTACAAGAAATAGGCATGAATCACAATGACCAATATTTAGCTTAAGTTTGTATAAGATTCCCAAATACTTTTTGCTAACTGATCCAAAGAGAAATGATCTTTGGCAAATTGGTATTGTTTTTCACCTTTTTTCTTTAAGTCATTCGAAACATACGCTTCTTGAATGGCTTGTGCGAAAGCATCGACATCTTGAATTGGAACCACCCAACCATATTCTTTAGAAGGAATCAGTTCATTCACTCCACCCACATCTGTTGAGAGGAGTGGAACTTTTTGATTAGCCGCTTCTAATAAGGCAAGTGGGAAGCTTTCACTTTGTGATGCTAGGAGAGCAATATTAGAATTGCTGTAAATTTGTTCGATGTCTTTACGGAAGCCGAGCATATGTACTTGATTTTGAAGGCCAAGTTGTTGAACTAGGTCCTCCACTTCCTGTTTGATTGGGCCATCACCTACCAATAACAATGAAATATTAGGATTGTTGACTTGTTTTAGCGCCTTAAGCACGATGTCATGTCCTTTGATTGGATGTAAGCGCGCCACCATGCTCATGACAAAATGGTCGTGTGGGATGTTTAATTCATCACGAACGACAGAATTTGACAGCAATGGTTCGACAAAGTCTATTCCATTATATATGACGGAGATTTTGTTTGAATAGATTCCCAGTTGAATTAAATTATTTTTAAATCGTTCGGTAACCGCAAAAAAATGGTCGATTTTGCTGAAGGTGAATAGATTCAGTTTTGTAAATATCCGACCTTTGATGCCGCCTTTCATGAAATCTAGGGTCGGATCACTATGGATGGTTGTTACCCAAGTGGCTTTAATAGAAGACTTTATTAATGACATATAGAGATTCGATCTCGGTCCATGAGAGTGGACAATATCAAAGCCTTCTTCGTTGATAAAGTTAGTAAGGCGCTTTAATACACGGATATCGTAACGAGAGTATTGAGATAATAGTTCGACTCGGACACCTAAATCACGCGCTTCCTGTGCAAGCGCTCCTTCCTGGAAGACAAGTAGGCAAACTTGGTCACGAGGAAGTTTATCGAGTAAAGTTGTCACGTGCTTGCGTGATCCCCCAGTTTCTCCTCCGCTGATGATGTGTAAAACTTTCATGGTACACCTCCTATTTAAAAAGCGTTAATCGGGATAATGGCTGAAAAAGACTGTATTCAAAACAATAACCCTAGAGGAATTCCCTCATAGGGTTATTCAAAGACCGTTCATTATTATTTTTTCGAAACAAGTACTTTCAACAAAAATTTCGGAAGTGCCATTTGTCGTTTGAGACGGTGTGGCTCCTTCATTAAACGGTAAAACCATTCTAAGCCGAGGTTTCGATAAAATTCAGGCGCGCGTTGAACATGGCCGGCGAACACGTCAAAGCTTCCTCCTACACCTTGGAAGACCTTTACGTTTAACTTAGGCATATGTTCACGAATCCAAAGCTCTTGTCGTGGGCTACCCATGGCAACGAATAGCATATCAGCTTGTGATTCGTTAATTTTATGGACTAGAGCATCCATATCCTTAACGTACCCATTTTCATAGCCAGAAATGGTGATGGTCGGATATTTTTCTTCTATTTTTTCTTTTGCCTTTTTTACGACTTCTTCTTTGGCCCCGTAAAGGAAAACTTTATAGCCTTTTTGGGACGCAAATTCAAGAAGTTTATCCATCATATCGACGCCTGTGACTCGGGATGTGATATTTCCTTTTTTTAGCTTCGATGCCAGTAAAATACCAATCCCGTCTGGAATTTGATAGGTGGAATTATTGATTAATTCACAAAGCTGTTCATCTTCTTGAGCTTTCATCACTTTTTCTGGATTTACGGCAATGATGGTCGATTGTTCATTTTTTAACATGCGACCTTCAATATCCTGCAGAATTTCATCGTAGCTGAGTGGAGACACATTGACTCCAAAATACGTTTCCTTCTGCATTACTCAACCTCTTGAATTGCTTGTAGGTTTGTTAGGTTTCCGATTCTGTGGACTACAAATTGAGTGTCGTGAATCGTTGCACAGTTACGCGTATCGAAAATAACAGGCGTTTTCATGTTTTCCAGTAAGAATGGCTCGTCCCATTGCTTGAATTCATTGTGGTCAACAAGGATGACTAATAGATGAGCACCTTTCACGGCTTCTTCTAATGAAGACAGCTTGAAGTTCACTTGCTCGTCTCTTACATGTGGATCATGAATGCGCACATCGTAACGAGAGTTAGCCATTAACATTTCTGCGATTTCGATGGCAGGACTTTCACGAACATCATCAATATTTCCTTTGTATGTTAAGCCACAAACAGCCAATACAGGCTTGTCTAATTCACACGTCATGCGCTCGATTTGGTTGGTTACGAAATGAGGCATAGAGTTGTTAATTTTGCGCGCTTCTTGAATCAACGGTGATTCTTCTGTCGCTTTTTCAATAATGAAATACGGATCGACAGCTAAACAGTGACCCCCAACACCTGGTCCTGGTAAATGGATATTTACACGAGGATGCTTGTTCGCAAGCTCGATTACTTTATGAGCATTCACGCCAAGACGTGCTGAAATTTTTGCCAATTCGTTTGCAAGTGCAATGTTTACGTCACGGAATGTATTTTCCATTAACTTAGACATTTCAGCCGTAACAGCTTCTGTTTCTAGAACATCCCCTGTTACAACGGCACGGTATACGTCACCGGCTTTTGTAGCTGCTTCTGGTGTTACTCCACCGACGATTCGTGTGTTTTCAATTAACTCAATTAAGATGCGTCCTGGTAATACACGCTCAGGACAGTGTGCAAGGTATACATCCTGGTATGGATCGATGCCTGCTTCTTTTAAAATTGGAGCAACTACGTCATCCATCGTTCTTGGTGGAATCGTGGACTCAACGATTACTACGTTTCCATTTTCTAAGTAAGGAACGATTGCTTTCGTAGCTGATTCTACGTAATCCACGTTTGCAGAGTAGTCTTCATGAATTGGAGTTGGAACGGCAATAATAAAGACATCCGCTTGTTCTGGATGTGTGGAAGCTTTTAACTTTCCTTTTTCCACCACCTGTTTCACAAGCTCTGGTAATCCAATTTCTTCTATATGAATTTCACCTTTATTTAATAAATCAACAACTTTTTGATTTACGTCTACACCTAATACATCATAACCCGCTCTTGCGAATACGGCTGCAGTCGGTAATCCGATGTATCCTAAACCGACGACACAAATCTTTTTCATATGTTAAAGACCTCACTTAACTTTTTATATTATCTTTTGCAACTTTTCAATTTCTAAAATAGTATAACAAAAGAAATCCATCGTTGCATTAATTACGTTGATAGGGGTATTGTGGAATGATAAAATAGATGGGTCGTGGGGGAGTTTTTATTTTCTCTACATAACAAAAAGGAGGAACTCTTACTTGAAAATCGTTATTTCTGGCTTTTATGGACTAGGTAACACTGGTGACGAAGCCATCCTGGAATCTATTATAGATAATTTACGCGCGGAGCTTCCGTCTCCTGATATCACAGTATTTTCTCTTTCTCCAGAGCAAACGGCAAAGGAACATAATGTTAAAACGGTATACCGTGGCTGGAGACATGATAATAAAGGAAAAATTAAAGCATTGAAGGATGCAGACTTATTGATTAGCGGCGGTGGCGGATTGTTACAGGATGCTTATCCGACGAAGTTCTTATTCGGCCCGCTTCCTTATTACTTATTGATTGTTTTACTTGCAAAGCTTTGCGGGGCGAAAGTTATGTTTTTCTCTCAAGGGATTGGTCCTGTAACCTCCACTTGGGGAAAAATTTTGATGAAGCTTGCGAACTTAGCTGACTTTATTACGATTCGTGATCAATACTCTAAGGACTATTTGCACAAACTTGGAGTCAATCGTCCTGAATCCGTAGTGACTTCCGACATTGTATTTGCTTTTAAACCGAAAAAAGATGATGCTTGTATCAAGAGCTTGCCTTTACAGGGTGACGAGAAGCTCGTAGCTGTATCGATGAGACCTTGGTTCGAGCATGTGAAGCAATTTGAACAAACGGCTCACATTTTAGACCGTTTAATAGAAGAAAGAGGCGTAACGCCCGTATTCGTTCCGATGGAAGGACACCATGATACGACTGCAAGTAACCATGTCATGTCTCATATGAAGCATGCGGACAAATGTATTATGTTGGGTGAAAAATTCACACCTAATCAATTCTTGAACTTTATCAGCGAGTGTCAGTTAACAATTGGGATGAGATTGCACGCCCTTATTTTCTCTACTCTTTCAGGTGTTCCCCATATTGGAATGAGCTATGATAAGAAAGTAGAAAGCTTATTGAAGCGCAGTGGAATGTGGCCATACTCTTCGGATCTATTTGAAATTAATCCAGACAAATTGACTGAAAATGCGATTATGATGCTGGACAAGCATGATGAGTTTGAAGCGATTGTGAAGCAAAATGCAGAAGTGATGCGTCAGGAAGCATTGCGTAATGTGTACTTATTAAAAGAGAACTTTGAAAAATAAAGGAGGCTGTATCGCATGAAAATTTTAATTGCAACTGCCTACGATTATCCGCATGCTGGTGGCTTGTCCACGCATGTCGCGACACTTCAAGCAGGACTTGAAAGCATGGGCCATGAAGTCGATGTCCTTTCCTTCTCGGACGTCTCGCCTTTATCTCGTAAAATTTTGGCTCAAGGACCTAGTTTTTTACTAAATAAAATGAAAAAAGGTAAAGGAATCATCTGGAGCCATAAAATGCGCCAGCGATTCCTTAAAGCCTTGATTGAGAAAAATAAAGATAAGAACTATGACATTATTAATGCTCAAGATCCGTTTACGACTTTGGCTGCGTTGGAAAGTGGAATTCCGACAGTTTCGACAGTTCACGGATATATGACGTTTGAATCCATTAGTAAAGGTTCGATGGATGAAGGCAGTGCTGAAGCGAACGAAATGCAACGCGTAGAGGTTGAAGCGTATAAAGGCACTCGTAAAATTATTACGGTGGATACTCGATTGAAGAATTACGTGAAAGACTTATCTGGTGTTGAAGGAACAGCGATTCGTAATTTTATCGATATTCATTCCTTTAAGCCTAATGCAGCTCAGAAAAATGAGTTTCGTCGTAAACATGGCATTGCTGAAGATGCGAAAGTGTTGTTCTGTCCACGTCGTTTGACGAAGAAAAATGGGGTTATCTATCCTGCTCTTGCGTTGCCGGCTGTTGTGAAGAAATATCCGGATGTTCATTTGATTTACGCGGGTAGCGGTGAGGCGATGAACGAAATTAAGGAAATCGTCGCGCGTGAGAAATTAGAAAAGAACGTGACGTTGCTTGGTGCAGTTGCCCACGATTTAGTAAAAGAGTATTATGCGTTGTCAGACGTTGTACTTGTTCCAAGTGTTTACTCCGCTGGGGTTGAAGAAGCGACTTCAATCTCCGCTTTAGAAGCAATGGGTTCTGGATCTCCGTTAATCGCCTGTGCGGTTGGTGGGTTGAAGGAAATCGTCGATCCGGATGTGGATGGCATTTTGGTTGAGGAGAAAAACGTCGAGCAGCTTTCTGACGCGATTATCCGCTTGTTGGACAACCCTGCAGAAGGCGCAGATATGGCGGCAAAAGCCCGCACGAAGATTGAACAGGAATATTCCCATATTGCTGCTGCGAAAAAGTACTTAGAAATCTACGAAAGCGCCCTATCTGGACGTTAAGTTTGACAGGCCCTGCTCTCTTATGAGGGTTAGGGCTTTTGTTTTGGATGGATTTGCGGGCTTTTTGAAGCTTTTCATTGATTCACTTTGATTTTTCTTTTGATTTGTATTTGTTTTTCGGATTTTCGATTCTTAGTGATGATTTACGTTTTTTAGAGAAAATTTCCGCTTCATACTGGGTTTTTTCGTTTTTACTGGAGATTTGCGTTTTTTTAGCTTAGGTTTTCTTTTTTGATTTGCGCTTTTTATGTGTCTTTATATTACTGGTTTCGATTTTTAGCACTCGATTGTGCTTTTTACCTTACTAAAAGAGAGGTGCGATTGCACTTGTCCACTTTAAAAAAGACGGCCATATGGATTACCTTATTGGCCTTGTTTCTAAAGCTTTCTGGCTTTTTGCGTGAAAGCATTGTTGCACGTCAATTTGGTGCAACGGAGTTTACGGATGGTTATTTATTGGCATTTTCTTTCATTACTTTAATTGTTGCGATGATATCTGGCGGATTTAATAACGTTTTCCTGCCGATGTATGTGAAGCATAAAAAGGATCGTGCGGAGGAAACGGAACGGAATGCAAATGGCGTTATGAATGCGACTGTAATGATCTTTTTAGTCGTTTCAGTAGTTGGTGCGATTTTCGTTCCTTATTTCGTTCCATTTATCTTTGGTAATATGAGTCCTACGACAGAAGAAGTAGCTGTCAAAATGACTCGCTTATTCTTTTATGCGATGAGTGGGATTGCGTTGAACGGGATTCTAGAGTCATACTTGCAGGGTCGTAGAATTTTTGTACCAGCACAGATTTCTAAGATTTTAGCAACTCTGATGGGTGCAGTATTTGCGATTTTGTTCTCGGAGCAGATGGGGATTTATAGCCTTGGATATGGTTTTATTTTCGGAACTGTCGTTGGGATTTTCATTCAATTTTATTATTTATTGAAGAGCGGATTTAGTTGGTCACCTACTTTACTAGTAGAGACTGACTTCAGAAAAGCCTTCATTGCATTGATCATTCCATCTTTATTGAATTCTGTCGTTGGACAAATCAACATGTTCGTCAACAAAGCTTTTGCTTCAGGAACTGGTGATGGCGCC
Source organism: Peribacillus acanthi (assembly GCF_003073175.1). Taxonomy (GTDB): domain Bacteria; phylum Bacillota; class Bacilli; order Bacillales; family DSM-1321; genus Bacillus_BN; species Bacillus_BN acanthi. The sequence continues at coordinate 195,559 of NZ_QBBX01000001.1, read as the reverse complement.
GTTACGTATTTGAATAATGCTTCATTACTTGTGGCGATTCCTAATACCATTTACGCTACCACGATTGCGGCAATCATTTTCACCTTGTTATCTGAACAAGTCGATGACAAGAAAAAGTTCCAGAATACGATGCATATGGGGATGATGATTTCCCTGGTTACATTACTACCAATTGCGGTTGGATTGTTCTTGCTTGGTAAAGAGGCACTAACCTTCATCTATCAAGGTGGAGAATTTACAGCGGCTGATACGCAAAATACGTATATTGCACTTGTATTGTACTTGCCGATGATTGTGGCTCAAGGGCTGCAGTTTATTGTATCAAAATCAATGTATGCACGTGGAAAAACGGCTACAATCTTTAAGATTTCTGTTACGACGATTGCGTTGAATGCATTGCTGAATTGGTTGATTGTAGATGATCTTGGATACCCCGGACTTGCGGTGACGAGCTCAGCCGTAGCCATTTACTATTTAACGATTTCCAGCATTGTAGTTTATAAGGACTTTGAGCGAAGTGAAATTACTCGTTTGCTGACACTTTTCGTTCGAGTATTAGTACCAACACTTCTAATGGCTGTACCGATCTATTTATTGAAGGAGTTCACGATTGTTGGAGAACTTCATTACTTGATTCGTCTTGTTGGTTTAGGATTGTTGGGAGTTGTGCTTTATGTGGCAGGTTTATACCTGTTCTATCGTGAGGCGTTCCGACAATTGTTAGCATTGGTTAGACGGAAAAAGGGACAACCAAATAAGTCCTAGAGGTGTAAGCGCGGGGTTTAGGATCCCGCGCTTTTTTCGTTTCGGGGGGCTATTTGGTAAAATATAGTGCTGGTTCGGTAATAAATGGGGACGGTTCGGTAATAAAACTGCTTGGTTCGGTAATATATCTAGTGGGTTCGGTAATTTCCAAGTCCCTTCATGGATATTGCACAGTCAAATAAGTCACAGAGGTGTAAGCGCAGGGATTTAGACCCCGTGCTTTTTTCGTTCCGGGGGGCTATTTGGTAAAATATAGTCCCCGTTCGGTAATAAATTGCGACTGTTCGGTAATAAAACTGCTTGGTTCGGTAATATATCTAGTGGGTTCGGTAATTTCCAAGTCCCTTCATGGATATTGCACAGTCAAATAAGTCACAGAGGTGTAAGCGCAGGGATTTAGATCCCGTGCTTTTTTCGTTCCGGGGGGCTATTTGGTAAAATATAGTCCCGGTTCGGTAATAAATGGCGACCGTTCGGTAATAAAACTGCTTGGTTCGGTAAATTATCCAGTGGGTTCGGTAATTTCACCGTTCCTTCATGGATATTGCACTCAAATAAGTCATAGGGGTGAAAGCACGGGGTTTTGGATCCCGCGCTTTTTTTGTTCTGAGGGCTATTTGGTAAAATATCGTGCCAGTTCGGTAATAAATAGCGTCCGTTCGGTAATAAAACTGCTTGGTTCGGTAAATTATTCAGTGAGTTCGGAAATAACCTCGCCCATAAATCGAAAAAGGTCCCCAAAGCCAAGCTTTCGGGGACCTTTTCTACAATTTTTGACAAAATTCGGGTGGTGACAGGCACCTACAAGGGCACCTAAAAATTACTTCACATACGAAAGCTCTTTTACGTATAGAGAATATGTGTATCCGAATTCATTTTCGTTTGAGTCGGATAGGATTTGGTGCCAGATTGAGCCGTCTGATCTTGTTTCGTTTGCCAGTATTGCTACTGGATATCCAGGAGTTGGGTAGGCAAATTGGATGTTTCCAGTTTCAACAACAGGAGTATTTCTCACTTTTAAGTCATTGGCTGTTGTTAAACCGATTTTGTATGGAGTTGGATTGTTTAATAGATCCTTTCCACCTAGTTCTTTATCTAGTTTGAAGATGTGTCCTGCTGCTTTTTGTCCCCAGTACGGGTCAGACGCGTAGCGAACATTAATACCTTTAGCTTTATTTCCTAGCATTCCACCGTTTGCGTAAGCACCTGTTAGTGGAATGTAGTTTTTGTTTAAGAAGCTTGTAGCTAGTGTAGTTATATTTTCTTGAATCGAAGTGAAGTACTTACCAGTAGGATCACTATCATATACGTATAAACCTATGATGTTGTTTTTCACCTGAGCCTGAGGCGACATCCCAAAATCACTTTCATTGATGGCAATTCCCAGAACCATTAATCCATTGATTTTATACGTTTTTTCGAACTCTTTTAAGATAGAGCCGATTCCGATTAACTTACTTAGCTTGGTAGCATCCTTATAACGGATGTATGCAACTGGGTCACTATTGTAAAGGTTTTCTTTTTCAATCAGCTTTTGAGCAATGTAAGTATCGATTTCTTCAGCTGTATAGTTGGTTTTTGTACGAGCAGGAAGCATGCTGAAGTATTGATATACTTGCGTTCCAACCGCTGCTCCATTTTCATTAGTAAAGTTTGACCCATCCCAGCTATAGTATTTTTTCCCTTGTTCTAAGAACGATGGTGCTTTTCCAAATACATAAGCTACATAGTTATTTTTTTGCTCTTGATATAAATGATGAACTAATTCCCCACTAGCATTCACAGAATAGTATGAGCGTCCCTTCATCATTGCCTTAGGAACAAGATTCGCTTCTTCGTGCTTGATATAAGCCGTTTTTCCTGCAATTTTTACAACTACTTTTTTTTCATCAGAGCTAATGTATTGCAACTCAGTGCCTTTTTCTACACCGCCATTATGAGTCTTTAAAGCATCACTTGTATAAAGTAAAGTCACTTTTTCTTTTACTGTTGGAACGGAAATGACAATTCCACTCGACATTTTGATAATTTTGTCATTATATGTAATGACCTGAGTGCTCGCATTTGTTATGGCTTTATCAGCTTCTGCGAACGTCCCGTATTGCTTTGTACCGATTGTTATTTTCCCATCTGAACTGACAGTCGATACACGATATGTATTTAATCCATAATCAGGATTAGATTCCTCATCATCCTTCTCAGCAGCTGTAATCATACGTGCAATAAAAGCGGCCGCTTCTGCTCTTGTAGCAGTCTTTTTAGGAGCAAAACGGAATGTTCCATCTTCATTTGGGATACCCATAATAATCCCAGATCCAACCATATATGTAATTGCCCATTTAGAAATGGAGGAAGTTATTTCGTGATTATCTGAAAAATTCATGGTTCCTGCAGTTTTGGAAATCTTAAGGTAATCCAAAGATTTATTAATCATTACCGCCATTTGTTCACGTGTTACAGGTTGATCAGGTCCAAATTTCCCTCCTGATAAGCCTGTTACGATACCTGATTGTGCCGCAGCATTTATGCCGAATGCAAGATTAGATGTAATCGCCACGTCTGTAAAAACATGGGGTCCTTCCGGAAGCTTTAATGCACGTGCTAAAAAAGTGGCAAACTGCCCTCTTGTTACTTCGTCTCCAGGTGCATATTTATCGGGTCCATACCCATAAATGATGCCTGCCTCAATCATGGCGCGCATTTCTTTCTCAAGCTTGATTCCTGTAATATCATCTGCAAATGCTGACTTAGCCGGCAACAGTGAAAGTAATAGAGCAAAACTCAGAAACAATGAAGCTAGTTTTCTCATTTCCTTCTCCCTTCATGAAGCTTTCTCTTTTTTTATAACGTTGTCATTCTATTTTTCTATCGACAAAGTTCTACTACTATTTTAACAAAAATTCCATTTCTGGTAATAGTAATTAATGGAATTTATCAGAAAATGAGGTAAATAATACTATATTCGAATAAAAAAGAATGCCAATGAATGGCATTCTTTTTAGGTCAGGCTTTATTATTTTACGAGTTTACGAAGGTGGTTTTTTTATTAATGGACACTTATAGCATTGTAAATCCCCGCAGAGAATTCTCCACGTAATGCAGGATCCGTTACACGGAATGTTTCTGTTTTGAAGCCATTTGTTTTATCAATATAATTCATGATTACGATAGCGTTATATGCCCAATAGTTTGGGTTGATGTCGGAATATGTATTTGGCATCGATGATATCGTAACAATTTCATTTAAATTAAAAGCATTTTGGATAATGACTGCCATTTGTGCTCTTGTCATAGTTTCGTTAGGACGGAATGTTCCATCTGGGAAACCATTAATCACACCTAATTCTTTAATGGCTGCAATGTCGTTTGCAAAACGATTGGAGCTTGGAACATCTGGGTAAGAAACTGAGTTCTTAGGTTTGTGATTTAAAACTCGATTGATAATGGCAGCAGCTTGTCCCCTTGTCACTTCAGCTTCAGGGCGGAAAGTTTGATCTTCAAATCCACCAATGATTTCTTGGGAACTTAATACTTTCACTGCTTCATATGCAAAATGTTCAGACGTTAAATCTTTGAATTCTCCACTAATATTGCCGTTTAGTGCTAACACTCTCTTTGCACCTGTATACTTTGGACCCCAGTAGGAGTCATTCAAGGATGCAATAGAAACACCCTTACTTGTTGTTGCACTAATAAATTTATTATCTCCCACGTACATTCCAGAGTGGGAAATTCCTGCTTTGTATGTATTAGAGAAAAATACTAAATCTCCAGGCTTTAAATCCTCTTTTTCTACTTTTGTACCTACTGTGAATTGATCAGCAGCTGTTCTAGGTAGTTTTATCTCTAATTGTTTGAATACGTAAACTAAATATCCGGAGCAATCAAAACCACTCGTAGTTGTTCCCCCCATTTGATAAGGAACACCTAAATATTGTTTTGCGAGAGTTACTACTTCATCCTCTGTGTTCGCCTGTGTAACGATTGGTAGTTGTGCTAGTAAGAATACGACGGCAAGAATCGCATACAGATGTTTTTTCATAGTATTTTTTTCACTCCGTTTTTTATCAATAATTTTCCGTTTATGTAGAAATACATTGAATTGTACTATTATTCTATCAAATGATGTATGTCGATTACTTTACGTTTGTGTTACAAATAGTAGAATTAGGATTATTTATAGTAAATGCGGGTAATTGTTTTATTTATTTTAGAAAAAAATAAAAACCACGCTTCTAACTTCTTCGTGGCGCACATATCATTCCGCTCTTACCAATTTAAAGAAGCTCTTAAATCTAAATCCTAGCTTTTTTCTCATATCGACAATTTCGGAAGATTCAGCGTGTAAGTATCCACATGAAAAGCAGCATCCTTTAAAATCGATTACTTGTATCATTTTATTGATCAAATCATTCTCATTTTTAAAATTCAAGCTCATTTCATTTTCCACTGTCCTTCTAATCTTCATCAACAAATCTAATGGGGCATTTCTCAGAAGTAAAATATCTTCTACATTGTATAAAAAATCCGCATGATTTGATTGGATTTGATATTTAATAGAATGAACACTCTCTTCAAAATCACTTTTCCGAAACAAGACATCATAACATTGTGGACAATACTTTTCATGGAGACTACTCAACCGTCACCCTCCTACCCAACTAATTCGATGTGAACAATTTCATAATAAATCATATTTCCTAATTTATTCTAGGTAAAATTGTCCTATTATTTTAAAATTCTGATAATAAAAAGGGTAACTCTTCCCAGTATCTGACCTCACTTGATCAAACACCTTAGAGTCACCCTCAATAAATTTCTTCTAAAAAATACAGACTATTAAACTAGAGTACTAGCTATTGAAATACTATGACGCGTTGGCATTTCTGCTAGTTGAATGCTTGGTGTTATGCTGTGGCGTGTCGGCATTTCTGCTAGTTGTATACTTGGCGTTATGCTATGGCGTGTTGGCATCTCTGCTAGTTGTATACTTGGCGTTATGCTATGGCGTGTTGGCATCTCCGCTAGTTGTATGCTTGGCGTTATGCTGTGGCGCGTTGGCATCTCTGCTAGTTGTATGCTTGGTGTTATGCTATGGCGTGTCGGCAATTCTGCTAATTCCACTCGACTCGTACTTGCTGTTCCTAAAATACCTAATGCAAGTGTGGAAACTAATAATATCTTTTTCTTCATAAAAAAATCTCTCCTTTTTTTAAAAAAATGAATTTAATTACTATTTAACTAGGTTTTCTAAATCTTGTTTAACTATATTGCCCAAATTTTCATTTTGTTGTAATTCAAAGACTTGAAGAGATTTTGTGAAATTCTCCCTTGCTTTGTCTATATCTTGGAGATTGACAAAATTCAGTCCTGATTGATAAAGGAATTCACCAAACAGATACAGGTCTTCATCGTCAATGCATTGAATAATTCCTTTTTCACTATAGATAAGTGACTCTTCAAATCTAGTCATTCTAGATAGAGACTGAGATAAGCCAAAAAGTGCCCTTAATCTTATTCGAGGATCTGATAATCCTGGAATCATCTCCATGTTATCTAGTACTTGTTTAAATATATTAATAGCCTTTTCAAAATTGGAGTCGTCTTTTTCAATCAGTGCTATCGCCAATAAAATCTCATTTTCTCTTTCAGTTAGCCCTTTTTTATGGGGGTTTGTGATTTCTATGGCATCGTATAGCATTTTAATTGAATACTCTTTATCCCTTTTTCCATGCTCTGAAAGATAATACAAACAAATCGCTTCATGCCATAAGAGAAATTGCTTATTAGATGGTATTCCGAATAAAGGGTTCTCTTTTTCTTTTTGGACAATTTCATTAATCGCATAATAATTACGTTCTCGCTTATACTTAAAAATTAAATTTATAACGGCAGTTACATAATTAATAGAGCTTGCAGAGGCATATACAAAAAAGTCTGTAATTTCGACATTTAATTTATTCGCGAACTTAAACAGCTGTTCAATGGTTGGATCTTTTTTTCCTTTTTCAAACCATTCAAGTTCGTCTTCTTCACAAATTCCTTCTGCTAGCTGTGGTCTGCCTATTTGCTTATACTCTCTTAATGACCGTAGTATTTCACCAATGTTCCCGTAGTTTTCATTCATTAAGTTTTGCTCCTTTTTCAAAGATTAGATAGTCGGAACAATTACTAGTCTTTATTGCTTTAATATTCAAAACTTTAAATCTATTTTATCATACCTTTTCCCTATCGCTACCGCCATTTGGACTATTATTTGGAATCTTATATACAAAATGACTAAGTCTTTATACCTATTTCAATACAACAAAAAGGACCCCTTACACTAGGGGTCTCTCTAACTATTTAAATACGGGTTCTATCGCTTTTGATAAAAATACCGCATAAGTCGAACGAGTCATATATTCGTATGGTCGGAATGTTCCATCCGGATAACCTAGTGTAATGCCTGCCGATGCGATTTTTTTGATAGACTCATTTCCTGACACTTTTTCATTTACGTCTGAAAACGAAGCTGTTCCTTCTGACAGTTGAAAGGCATTTGCAATGAGTATACTCATTTCCGCTCTTGTCACGTAACTATTTGGACGGAATGTTCCATCTGGGAAACCATTAAGAAGTCCCTCTTCAAATGCGGACTGGATCATCCCCGAAGCAAAGCTTTCAGAAGATACATCTTTGAAGTTTGTGTTACGTTTTGTCCCATCATATTTTAAATGATTACCCAGCATCATAACCGCTTCTGCACGAGTCACGTTCTTATAAGGAGCAATTTCTCCATTTTGATATCCGTTCATGATTTTCATTCCGTTTAAAAATACGAGATTCCTTGTGAACCATAAATCATTTGTCAAATCTGGAATGAATGGATCATCAAGCGCTACAGTCAGATTACGGGTTTGTGATTTCATTTCTCCACTTTGATTTACTGGTACAACCGAATAATTAACGCTGCCCTTCACACCATAATCCAGAACCTCTTGATCTTCATTATTTTTATATATCATTTGTCCATTTCGATAGAGATTATAAGAGAATGCATCTTCTGGTAACGCTGTGATTGTAAGCTGGATTTTTCCATTAGGACTTAAGGTTGCTGCAGCATTTGTTATTAGTTCTTCTTTAACCTTTGTATCTGGTTGAACCAAGCCAAATCCATATTTCACATCACGTCCAGGGCTACCTAAGTCTTGTGCATTGTTTTGTAATAATTGACGAATCTGTATATTCGTAAACTCGGGATATTTTTCACTATATAATGCTGCCATCGCAGTAACAAAAGGTGATGCCATGGAAGTCCCTGTCATTCTAGCATATCCGTCTACTGGTCCACTATCATCTACATTTAATGGAACGGTACTGATAATACCGGAACCTGGTGCTGTCAATTCTACTTCTTTACCTACTGAAGAAGATGTTAGAATTTGCTTATTTGAATCAATAGCCGATACACCGATTACTGACTCAAATTTAGCAGGATAAAGAACATTTTCTTCTTTTCCCGTTGTATGTTCTTCGTTCCCTACTGCTGCAATGACTAGAAGCCCTTTTTGGTAGGCCTTATCAATCATTGTTTTCATCGCACGATCTTGATTGGGTGTTGTTAAGCTAAGATTAATGATATCCATTTCATTTTTTATAGCCCAATCGATTCCTGCCATGATGGTCGAACCGCTACCTATTCCCTTCTTGTCTAACGCCTTTATTCCATATATGCTCGCATTAGGGGCAACGCCAACGATACCAATCTCATTGTTCTGCGCTGCAATAATGCCAGCCACATGTGTTCCATGACCATTTTCATCCATGTATGAATTGTCACAAGCAGAAGGTGTAAGGACTGTATCCAACACACAGATTCCACCTGCAATTTTCAGATCTGGATGGTTATAGTCAACTCCTGAATCAATGATAGCAATTTTGACACCTTTTCCCGTTAAATTTGCGGGAACCATACTCTTGACGTTTATCGCAGTATGCCCCCACCCAACGGTTTGTCCTTCTATTTGAACAAGCTGATCTTCTTTAATCTCTATAATAGAATTCTCGTTCTTTAGATTTTCCCAATACAATATAGGTACATCAGCTGTCACAGCACTGATAGACTCATATTCATTCAGTATAGTAGCGTTATATTTTTGTAACAATTCATGATTGATACTTTGTTTAAAAAGGATGTTTGCTCGAATCGTATCCTGTTCTGCAGATAGAGCTGGAGCGGGTATTAACGATAGCAAAAGCAATAAACAAAAGTTGATTAGGATGCATTTAGACTTTTTCATCATCTATCTTATCCTTTCATGGCGATTACAGAAAAAGGAGCCTATTATAGTAGACTCCTTTTCTTTCATTTTATTGTACTACATTATAAAGTTTTGAAACATCATGTCCATTATATTTATAGTAATCTAGTATTCCTAAGTAAATGCCTTCAGCTGCTCGCTGTCTCCATAGAGGTGAGCGTAGCTTGTCATTATCAGGCTTGTAGTCGATGAAACCAAGCTCGGTTAAAACAGCTGGCATTGTATTTTCACGTATGACATGGAAATTGCCTCTTTTTACACCACGATCATTTAATTCTAGTGCTACTAGCAATCTTTTTTGGATAAATGTAGCTAACACTTTGCTGTCCTCTGCATATGGATTAGTAGCTGCAGCGCTATAATAATAAGTCTCGGTTCCATTTGCACTTCCGTTATACGCATTTGCATGAACGCTTACAAAAATATCTGCATTGACTCGTTTCGCAAATGCTACACGGTCATTTAATTCAACCTTTTCATCCGTTTCTCGTGTTAATTTTACAGGGAAAGGCGTTTGTAACAGAAGCTCTTTTAATCGTAAGGAAGTATCTAAAACAACATTACTTTCAAATATACCAAAACCTACAGCACCTACATCCGGATATCCATGGCCAGGGTCAATAACGATGGTTTTCTTTGCAATTGCTTGTTCATAGTCATCCGCCAAGTATGCTCCATGAGCAAAACCTTCACCGGATTCCGTTTTAATATACAGCCATTCTCCTACTTTATATGCCACTTCAACCTTTGTTTTTGCTAAAATGTTCGTCACCTTTGGATATTTCGTTGAAGGGCCCGTACGAACATTCAAATCAGAAGAGATGACATATTTTTCACTTGAAAATGAAACCGTAGGGACGAGTCGTAATTTGTAATCTATCGATCTAGCTAAAAACACCGAGAAATCCCCACGGACGATGGGCATGTCTGCACCAAATGAACCGTCGACCATTCCTTGAGCAATTCCTCTCGTTTTTAGGGCCGAAGCTGCACCTGAAACCGTGTTATTAAATGAGTAATTGAAAGCTTTGCTAATCATAATTGCCATTTGACCTCTGTTGACTGGGTCATTGGGATGGAAGGTTCCATCTTTATAGCCTGTAATGATTTTTTTCTCAACAGCTGATTGTATGTAACCAGAGGCAAAGTTTCCAGGACCGACATCTTTGAACTGAGTAGTTCTAGGGTCTCCATTCAAATTGAGCGCTCGCCCAATCATTGCCGCTGCTGCAGCTCGTGTGACGATGCTATTTGGCTTAAAATAGCCACTCGTATTTCCAGTGACAATTGCACCTTGGGACAAATACATAATTTCCTTGTATGCCCGATGAGTTGTGCTCACATCTTTAAAAGTTGTGGCGGCCTTTGACGAGTTATTGAACGACAGAGATAGTACTGCAGCAAGAAGAAAGCACAGTAGTAGTCTTGCAGTTTTCATCTGTTTATCTTTTCCTCCCTTAACTATTTGTTTCCATCATAGCACAGGAATTGCCGGAAAAAATGTACCTTTTTGGCTATATATGTCTCATTATGTCTATTAATGGGTAATTTACCACTGAAAATTAGTATCATAGGAAAGTAATTTTGGTGGAATTTGTTAGAGTTATAGTTAATTAATTCTATTTTATAATAGTTTTAAGGATTCTATTTTACTAAACATGTAATTATTACCAGTCTAGTTTTATTGGAATAATTTTCACATATAATAATACTCTTCCATCTATTAAACTGTGATTAGACCTTGTCATAGAGGGATTTTATTTGAGGGAGAGAGAGCAAGTGCGCCACATGCGATTGTTTTGGTTATCGCTTTTTATCTTAGTTGGTTTTACGCTTCCCATGCCAAATGACGAAGCGAAAGCAGCTAATAACCAGTTTATTGATGTAAAAACGTTTAGGGATGAAATTCTGTACTTAGCGGATAAAGAGGTTGTGTACGGCTATGATCATGGCCTGTATTTTAAACCAAACGATCCAATCAAACGAGTACATGCTGTATATATGCTATTGAGGGAATTAGGTATTACTCCATCCAACCCTAAGGATCCCGGGTTTTCGGATGTAAGACCAGGAAGTCCAGGGTATGAGGAAATTGCTACTGCCGCAAACCTTGGCATTATCAATGGTCTACCTGATGGAAGATTCAATCCGAATGGTACATTGACACGCGGGCAAATGGCTAAAATCGTTACGGATGCCTACCATTTAAAAGGAACATACCATACTAATTTTAAAGATGTGAGCACTTCCCATCGTTTCCATTCTTATATTCAAGCTTTAGTAGCCCATAATATTACGGCCGGGTATCCAGATGAATCATTCAGACCGAGTGCGAACATAACCCGCGGGCAGTTTTCTGCATTTTTAGCTAGACATTTAAACGATGAGTTCAAGCCTGTCGATTTTACAGGTGCACCTACTCTATCGTTGGAAGATGTGATTCAAAAAGAACAAAGCGTTGTTATGGTTGAGGTGTATGATGCTGAAGGTGAAGTTATTTCACAAGGAAGCGGATTTATTGTGGCTAATGATTTAATTGCGACTAATCTACATGTTGTGCAAGGTGGAACGAGAGCAGTTGCAATTACACCCGATGATCAAGAGATTGACATCAAAGGTGTTTATGCGTTTGATGAGTATGCGGATTTGGCTATTTTGAAACCGGAAAAACAAACGGGCCTTCCAAGATTGCAAATCTCACCTTTTGAGCTTGTGAAAAAAGGACAGAAAGTCGTTACAATCGGTAGTCCGCTTGGATTGCAAAATACGGTTACCGATGGGATTGTCTCTGGTTTACATGACTTTGGTGAAGACGACGAAGAGCTGAACGTATTACAGATTACGGCACCGATTACATTCGGTAGCTCGGGCGGTCCTTTATTTAATATGAAGGGGTATGTTATCGGAGTCAATTCGTTTGGTATAGAGGATACAAACTTTGCTGTGTCAGCTGACTATGTATATGGAATGGTTTCAGACGTTTTCGGTATACCATTTAAGGATATTCCAGCTGACGATTTAAGTGTGCTTCCAGCTCTACCGGAAGAGGAAGAACCCACTCCAGAAGAAGAGCCTGACTGGACGGACGACGTGATTGAAGAAGAAATTTTTAAGAATGCGGTTGAACTGCCTTTAGATGGTGAGCGATTCTACTTCGACGATTCGATTTATGAAGCAGTCCAGCATCCAACTGAGCCTATCATTTTTGCGATTAATGATGATGGGAAAGTGGTAAGAATTAATTATGCAACCAAACAAATAGATCGACTGGATTTAGGATACCCTGCAGATAAAATGGTTTATTCGAAAGGTGAATTACTTGTCACATTGATAAAACAAGAGCCTCATTCGAATCGTCCGGAAAATTTCCAAAAAGGCGGCGTGGCTATTATTGACACTGCTACTTTTACAAAAAAGAACGTGTTTGATGTTTCGATTGATCCTTATAGCATTGCCGCAGATGATCAGTATTTCTATGTATCTTCTGCTTCAAATCAATGGACGTATGTTATGAGTTTTGATCGTGCAACTGGCGTAAAAAAATCTCAGTCATCTATTAGACAGCAGAGCATGCTACAAATGCACGCTTCTCAAAATAAAATCTATGCGATTACTTCGGATTCAACGCCGATTGATATGAGTGTCTATACCATTGAAGATGGAGTCTTTACATCGACATACGATTCCCCTTATCACGGAGAGTACGAATTGGAAGAATGGATTCATACTTCGCCGGATGGTAAGTATTTGTTTAATACTATTGGAGCGGTATTTAAAACGACCAGCTTACGTGAAACGAATATGCAGTTCGTGACAAACTTAGAAACAGACTTCTATGGCCTAGCGTTTAATGGAAATCGATTCTACACTTCATGGGGTAACTATATTACCTCCTATGATTTGAATACGTTTGCGCCTATCGAACATTATAAAACTAGTGCCGAAGTGTTTCACCTATTCTATCAAAACGACCAACTTGTTGTAGTAGGAGAAGCTAAACCAACTGGCAGTAACATCTACAAATCTTATATCCAGCTTGCTGGAAAAGGAATATAAAAGGAACCTAGGCAGCTTTCGACAACGGAGCTGCCTTTTCTTTGTCGAAAATTGAAAATTTATATTTGGAAAATACTAGTTTTTATGGATTATTCAGCTAGCATTCCCTATAATTCAAGTTAGAAAGTACTAGAAAGGATTGAAATCCGTGAAAGCTTCGAGGTTTTTTTCATCTATTGTCATGACGTTTGTGCTAGTTTTTGCTATTTTGATTCCAAATGCTTTACCTGCCTATGCACTCAATGGAATCCTTGTTAAATCATTTCCGCAAAATGGTGCTACAGTAGTTTCGAATGGTGCCGAAATTCGTTTAACATTTAATGCGGATGTATTGAAAGTTGAACCAAGTTTAATCTATGTTTATTTTACACGTAGCGGCATGTCTGTTCCGGTAGAACTGGAAACACCGGATATTGTGGATGCTAAAACCGTGATTTTGACCCCTTCCGAGGATTTGCTAGGAGATAAGAATTATACGATTCAAATTAGACCTGGAGCCGTTACATTTAAAAACGGGGTTTATTCATATCCCTCTTATACTACATATCTAGGATTCAAAACAAACTATCATTCTTTCTATGATTTATTTGTGAAGTATGAGTCTAGATTGACAGGGTTGTTATCTACTCACTTACCACGTGAGATTACTGTTTCAGCTCCAAAAAGATACATTCAAGAAATCAATGTTTTACATAAGAAAAAAGGCAAGTTAAATCAAGCTTCCACCCAAACTTCAACAGGATCTGTCACCAACTTTGACATCATCACAGAAGAAAAAGACGTTTCTTCTGTGGAATTAAGAGTTTCAGTCAAAGGAAGAGACATCAAAAAGACCAATGCTAGAGATTATATCGATGTCGATGGCGGGGACAGCGATGAAAAACTATTTTCACTTGGATTGAATAAGTTACCAGATATATATGATCTACATATAACGGTAAAAGATTCGGAAGGTAAGATTTTAGATAAAAAGACTTTAAAGGTTGTTTCAAACGAACCCATTACGGAAGTGGAACAGCAATACGACTATGAAACGGCTGGGAATACCTATACTCTATATGAACTGTTGAGCGACTCAGGTACTTTTAATACGTTACTTGAGGAAAACGAGATGAGTACCCTTATGGTTCAGGAGTATAAAAGATGAGGAAAAGGTTTGGCATTTTCTTGATTATGGTCTTGGTTGTTTTGTTCGGTTCTCCAGCCAGCATTCCTTTTGCTGAGAAAACCTTGGAGAAAAAAGTCATCTCAAACCCTAAAAAGACTTGGTCCATTACCTTTAACGATCCCGTTGACGAAAAGACAGCCAAATCTACCACGATTTATATTGTAGACTCATCCAATCGAAAGCATCCTACAAAGTTAAGTGTAGAGGGAAAAGGGAGAAACATCCTGACAGTTACACCTGCTCAATCTTATAATTACAAAAAGAATTATACCCTTGTCATTAAAAAATCTCTCCGCTCATCCGATAAAGAGTATTTACGTGAACATATTTATTTGCCTTTTGAGGTGCAAGAAAAAAAGAGCATAGCCAATAAAGAGGTGCGGAATTCGGAAAAGGTAGTTTTGAAGAATGGTAAAGAAAAGACTGAAAAAAAGAAGACTAAAGAAAAAGTAAAACAACTAAAAGTGTCTGTCACCACTCGCTCTTATGTCACCCAAATTAACGTGACCGCACCAGAAACAGTAACAGAACTAAAAGTAAATGGATACAAGCTCCATTATATGGGGAATAATACATTTTCCCTTGGATTGTCCGATGTTGATAAGGGAGCCGAACTTTCATTCGAAGCTTTTACAGGGAAAGACTTAGCATTTGAAGAATTACACCAAGTACCTTAATTCGAACTACATAAAGTAGGTGACAACCATTGAAAAAGAAGGCTCTTTCTAATTTTTTTATTTTTTCTCTATTAATTTCTAATATCATAATATGGCCAGTGCTACTGTCGAAAACAGGAATCATTGATCCGCAGGAATTTCTGGCAGAGAAAAATAATAATAATAATATCCCTTTAAAAGAAAGTGATAAATTTGATATTAGAAGTATCTTAGCTAAATATACTTCCAGGAAAGAAGAAAAATCTAATTCCAACACAAACCGAGATATGGAATCTACCAGTAATTCTTCATCCAAAAAAAATGTGTTTCAAGTAATAGATATACGTTAGAAAGAAAAGTGCTTATCTTGTCATCTTTTATGGCCTTCTAAGCACTTTTTTCATTTCAAGACATAGAGAAAGCCACAATAACATTGTGACCATTGTAAAAAAGAAGTTATTTCTGTTAATATAAAATTAATAAATCTAAAAAAATTTAATGTATAAATACTTTCATTTATATGTGTCACTTTTAGGATGTGATAAATGTGATTGGCGATCGTGTAAAGAGACTTAGAGAAGAAAAAAAGATGTCTATGTCTGAGCTAGCAGATAAGGCTGGCGTAGCGAAGTCTTACTTAAGTTCGTTAGAAAGAAACCTACAAACCAACCCATCTATTCAATTCCTCGAAAAAATTTCTGGAGTATTAGAGGTACCAGTGGATTCCTTGTTACATGATGAACCCAACAAGGATAGTCTGGATGCCGATTGGATGAAAATTGTTCAGGAAGCTATGAAATCCGGGGTTTCAAAGGAACAATTCCGTGAGTTCATAGAGTTTAATAAGTGGAAACTAAAGAAAGATTGAATTATAAAGCAAGGAGCAACTGCTTCTTGTTTTTATTTTATGTCGGCAAAATGAAAATACCTTAAAGAAAAGAAAATAAAACTTAATCTTTTCTTTAAGGAGGAGTTGTATTATTGGTATTATTGAAGATTTATATCGCCTCTTTTTGAATCGATTGTTGCTTTAAGAACTCCATTATCTCTTCTTTTTTTATTCCATTTTCTTTTGCTTGAACAATCAGCTCAATCCATTCATGATCAAGGTCAGAGTTAATAAATGAATTCACCCTATTCTCCTCCTAAAATACCTAGTGTATTTCAGGTAGTCCAGCCATCATAGTAAATACCCTACCTTAGACCCGTGACTTTGCGTCCTTATTTTTCAATAAGTTTGCCCTTTTCTGCTATTAACAACTTGTTTATAAGGTTAGTATATAGCAGCCACTAGGTATATATTTGTCATTTCCTGTCAATCAAATAAAAAATGTTCAAGCTTTTAAATAGCACAAACCCATTAAATTCTACAATATTTTGAAATTTCTTCGGAATATCCTAAACTTTTATTGTAAAAAAACAGGATAAACTATCGAACTTCCCCGAACTAATAATTATAATTTTCAGAATTCGTGGTTGTTTTAATATATGATTACTTATTCCTATTTGTACAGACAAATATTTAGTCAATTTTTTTTCGTTTTTGAATAATAAGTAATACTCCACCTAACATAATCATTATGCTGCCTAGTAATAACAGGTTGTAATTATTTGTGGCTGTATTTGGAAGCTGATCACCAACAGGGATAGACGTACCTTCCTCAATATTTCCTTGATTATCATTACCTTCCAATGGATTCTTAGTATTCGAGTTTCCATCACCGTCTGTTGGCTGCTCTGAATTTGAATTTTCTTCAGTATCGTTACCATCTTCATTTATCGGAGGATTGCAGTTATCTCCCTCTTTGCATTCCTCTTGTGGAGGTGGATTACAACCCTTTGGATCTTTACATTCTTCTACTGGAGGGTTACATCCTTTTGGATCTTTGCATTCTTCTACTGGAGGATTACAACCCTTTGGATCCTTACACTCTTCTACTGGAGGATTACAACCCTTTGGATCCTTGCATTCTTCCACTGGAGGGTTACAACCTTTTGGATTTTTGCACTCTTCTACTGGAGGATTACAACCCTTTGGATCTTTACACTCTTCCTCAGGTGGTTCACATGTATTGGTAACTTTACAATCTTCAGGAGGTGGTGGAGGTGTATTTCTGCCCTCGGCCACAAACTTAAACTCTACTTCGGCTGAAGAACCTTGGAATTCATTTCCTAAGCTTAGTGGCATCTCTAAAGTAAATTTTAGTGTTTCTGATTCCCCATTTCTTAGAAATCTTGGGGGAAAACTAAAAAAATCTTTTAGAGTCCCTACGTATATTAAATTACTGTTCTCTTCAATTATTAAGTTCAGATTTTCATATAAATTTTTACTTGAAGACATTTTCTCTGCATAAGAAAAATAAATAAAATTCTTTTTGCCTCCATTAGTTATTTTGATCTTATTAGAGACTTTATCCCCTGGTGCTAAATTTTCAACTGTGAATAATGATTTTTCTGGATTTATCAATATTTTAAAATCTTCATTGTCGGCAAAGACCGTAGTCGTATAAAATAAATTTATTAATAAAATTAAAATTACAGTTAGTTCCTTAGGCTTTGCCAAAATACCTCTATGCATGGCATAACCTCGCATTCTATAATATTGTGGCTTTTTTAAAAAACAAAAACAAAATTTACAATAATTAACATATAATACTCCACTTTTAAAAAGAGACCGTGATATTTTTATATCACGGTCGCTCTTTTAGTTATTTCTTGCTTGTTGGAACTCATTTGTAAAGTCAATGTTTACAGATTTGCCCATTATTGGATTGTTTGCTATACCAAGATCAGGAAGAGTAACTGTATATCCCATGTATAGCGTATGTCTAGGACTTACCTGAATATTTTTAGATTTAACATCTACTCCACCACTAGATACAAGATCCTTAAGTTCATCTGTATAAATATCCTCAACAAACACTGAAACGTCAAATCCAAATACATTTTTTACGACAAATGTTTTATTTAAGGCAAATTCTCTTGCAACAGCTTCTTGTTCCTGGGCAAGTCTTGCTCCATTTCTAATCCATGACCATCTAGAACTTAGACCAGCTTTAAATGCCTGATCTAACGCTTCATTTAGATTCTTTATTGCAGTAGCATCCATTTCTCCTCCACCCTGACGTCTCAATGCAGCTATAGTAACTACAGCTTGAGAAGTAAATTCAGGAGGTGTTTCTACAGATGCTGTTGCACTGATTTTAGATAGCTTAGCTGTTAAACTTCCTTTATTTTCAAAGAAAATCCCTCTTGTGTGAATATCTTTAGGAGCCCAGAAACCAGTCCCCATTCTTCCACTATCATTATCTTGTGTATAAAACATCGGGCCTTCAATTGGAATATCCTGTCTGTGTCCATCCATATTTATCGTGCCCGCTGTGAACGTGTTTCCTGCATTTGTTGCAGAATCAGTGAATATGGCGTATGTAGCGCCTCCTACTGCTAAACTTACTGCTAAAGCTCCAGTTACAACGATAGTAGCTAATTTTTTTCTAGGCATCCCCATTACTCCTTTTAAAAGCGGACTTAATTTATTAAGCCCGCTCGATAGTTTTATATTCTAGCTTTTTACTAGAAAATTAGTTCCAAGCGTTAGGTCCAGTACCATTGTCATTGTTACGTACTTGGACAGCTTTAACTACTACATCGAATTTTCCAGTATCACCTTGATAACTGTTGTCAGCTGCAAGAGGCAAGTTATACGTAACATTAAATGTAGTTGATGCACCCGGAGCAAGCTTTTTCACAGCTGTATCGTATGTAACCGATAAAGGTGTTCCGCCTCCAAATAAATCACCTAATTTAGTAGCATCTGAAGCTGTATTGTCGATTGCTACCCAGATTTCTAAGTTACCATCATTTTTTACTGTCACAGTTTTCGTTTCAGTGTCTCCAGGCGCTAAATTACCTACTAATAAAGATGAAGCAAATACTTTACCACCAGTCATATCAGTTATTTCTACAGTTCCTGCAGTAAAAGTATTACCTGCATTCGTAACTGTGTCAGAAAATAATGCATATGTTCCTCCACCAACCAAAGCTGCTGCCAATGCCATTGTCCCCATTGCTAAACCTGCACGTTTTTTAATTCCCATTTCTCTTTTCCTCCCAATAATAAATTTAATTTTTTATTAAAATGCTTACCTGCTATTAGCTTGTAAGCATTAAAATCAATTTAAGAAATTTGTTCATCTTTTTGATCATCCATGCGGGCAATATAACGCCATAGACTTCCTAATTGCCAAAGGAACAGTAATGCTCCTGGTACTATCAATAGTGAAATGATTCCTACTTTTGTTTTTGCGAATGCAATCATAGAACCCACTAACGGGATTGTGAAACCAGTATATTTAGCAACTATATTTTCGGCTGGAATTGGTGCTAAATCTTGTGTGTCATTGTTATCGCCTTTAGTGATAAACTGTTTTTTTCCATTATTTGTTTGAATGTCAATGATCCTATGAGTTATTAAAGTATTAGGGTCATCAATTGCTTTAAAAGTAATGACCTCGTTTATCTTTAACTTATCAATGTTTTTTAAGGGTTTTACTGCTATAATTCCACCAGTTTTTATAGACGGTTCCATAGATCCTGATAGGACTGTAAGTAGTTCATATCCAAATATTTTAGGTGTCGCACCGGTGATTTTTGCAGAAATAGCCATGTATCCTACAAAAATAAATATGATAATCAAAAGGGTGGTTAAAATATTCCCTATTGCATTTTTATAAGGGATTTTCAAGTAATTCCTCTCCTTGCTACTTAATTTATTTTATTTAGAATAGAAGTAATGCTTCATTTGTGATGTGATTATGGTTTCTTAGTTTTTGATGAATCTATTTCTTTATCATCTAACCTGGACGACTCTTCTTTAAGAGATTCTGGTTCATTTTTCGAGGAAGATTCCTCATTTAAATCAGCGTCCTGGTCCGTTTCTTCCGGGTCATTAGTTCCATTTTGTTTTTCTGACTTTTGCTGCTCACTAATTAATTTCTCTTTTTCCTGTTTCGCTTTTTCCTGTTTCTCTTTTTCAGCTTTCAATCTTTCTTCTTCTTGTTTCTCTTTTTCAGCTTTTAATTTTTCCTCTTCCTGTTTCGCTTTCTCAGCTTTCAATTTTTCCTCTTCCTGTTTCGCTTTTTCAGCTTTCAATCTTTCTTCTTCTTGTCTTTTTCTTTCTTCTTCTTGTCTTTTTCTTTCTTCTTCGAGCTTGATTCTCAGCTCTACTTCTCTTATGGCATTTTCAGCAGAACTTAAAATCCAAGGTATCTTGTTTTCTATTGAATTGGTATTTGCAATATGAACTACACCTTCGTTGAAGCCTGACTCAACATATTGGTAAACTCGTTTATGAAATTCAACTTTTTTCTGAACAAGATTAATTAATTCCGTTTCTAATGGAATGGTTGCATCGTTACTTGCCAATATATGAATGGGATTTACAGATTCATCTCTTAAAAAAGATTCCAATTTTATTAAGGAACTGACAGAGATATACTCTTTTTCTATATTAATTGTTTGATAAATTTCCTTACCTATTTCGTAATCTGATATTGCTCGATCGTGATACTCCTGTAGTTGATTGAAAATATTATCTAAATCGCTTTTTAATGAAGTAACGGTATTTAGATAATTTTGTATATTGGATGTGTGAGCTTCTGCTTCTGCAACTGTATTTGATGCAGAAATGACAGTTAATTCTTCCACCGCGGCATTATAATTGTTAGAAATTTGAGTGAATATCTGACTTGCTTGATTTTGTAGTGACTGAATCTGTGATGGAAAAACAAAAGCTGCTTTAACTTGATTAATACTAGATTGCTCACTATCCTTAAGCAGTGCATATGTAGAATCCGTTACATAAGGAAGCATAGCAACCGCTAAAAATGATCCTGCAATATACCTGTATTTCTTTTTTCTGATGTTTTTAACTTTTTTATACTTGCGGCCTCTAGAGAGTACCAAATTCACTACTCCTTCCTAGTTTGCGTGTTGTTCTTTTTTGATGAACACTTGAATTGTTTTTATGGATTCATTTAAAGAAATCGTTCATTTTTGTTCGTTTTATCGAACTGATAAGTTGAGTATAGTACAAAGGTTATAGTTTTGAAAAAGTCCAAAATTGGTCATTTAATTCTTCCACCGCGGCATTATAATTGTTAGAAATTTGAGTGAATATCTGACTTGCTTGATTTTGTAGTGACTGAATCTGTGATGGAAAAACAAAAGCTGCTTTAACTTGATTAATACTAGATTGCTCACTATCCTTAAGCAGTGCATATGTAGAATCCGTTACATAAGGAAGCATAGCAACCGCTAAAAATGATCCTGCAATATACCTGTATTTCTTTTTTCTGATGTTTTTAACTTTTTTATACTTGCGGCCTCTAGAGAGTTCCAAATTCACTACTCCTTCCTAGTTTGCGTGTTGTTCTTTTTTGATGAACACTTGAATTGTTTTTATGTATTCATTTAAAGAAATCGTTCATTTTTGTTCGTTTTATCGAACTGATAAGTTGAGTATAGTACAAAGGTTATAGTTTTGAAAAAGTCCAAAATTGGTCATTTTTTACATAAAAAGAACGTTTTTCGTTCGTTTTCACGAAATACCTCTTGTTTTCTCATTATTTCGTATTTTTTAAAGAACGATTTGTTCTTTATAATGTATTTATATTGTAATTAAGGAGAATAATCTATGGTAGGAGATTATGTAAAAAAACAAAGGCTAAAAAAAGGATATTCCCTCAATAAATTAGCCGCTTTGACTGGATTATCGAAATCATATTTGAGTTATATCGAACGGGGCATCCAAAAGAATCCATCCATACAGGTACTCTCTAAAATTGCTGATTGTTTGGAGATTACTGTAGAAGATCTCCTAGGATCAGCAACTAGTCCTATAGAAATAGATTCAGAGTGGCTAGCATTATTTCAGGAAGCTATCGATCAGGATGTCAGCAAGAAGGAGTTTCAATATTGGTTAGAATTTATTAAGTTCAAAAGAAATGGTGCTTATGAAGAAGATTAAAAAAAGTTTTGTGCCTTTAATACTTGTAGTTGTTGGAATATTGATTATAATCATAGCTTCAAATGATGTTTATAATCAGAAAATCCAACAAACCGAGATGTTGAAATTAGTTAAAAACAATATTCAAAAGAGAACAATTAAAACAGATTTTTCATCCCAAATAGTAGGACAAGAGGAAAGCATTAAAGAGTATGCAGTCGGTGATGTGATAGGGGTGCTAAATATCCCTACCATACAAAAAGAATTACCTATAATAGAAGGAGTCAATGAAGATG
This sequence comes from Peribacillus acanthi, assembly GCF_003073175.1. GTDB lineage: Bacteria > Bacillota > Bacilli > Bacillales > DSM-1321 > Bacillus_BN > Bacillus_BN acanthi. Next base: position 173,309 of record NZ_QBBX01000001.1, on the reverse strand, counting down.
AACTTGCAAAAGGGGTTGGTCACCTACCCTCAACGGCTTTACCTGATGATAAAGATCAAATTGTATTATCTGGTCATCGAGACACGGTTTTCCGAAAGGTTGGTAAACTAAAAATTGGTGATGAGTTACAAATATTAATGGAGGAAGGAGTTTACATCTATAAAATTAGGAACACATATATTGTGGATAAAGATGACAGAACCATTATAAAACGGACTTTTCCTAAAGAAATTTTATATTTATCCACATGCTATCCTTTTTCTTTTATAGGCAATGCTCCACAAAGGTATATTATTGAAGCCGAGAGAAAATAAAACCTATAAAATAAACCCCTAAATGAGTATGGATCTCAATCCAAATACATTTTAGGGGTTTATTCCTATTAATAAAGTTCATTTTTACTACTTTTCCGCTCTTTTATCCACTTAGTTAATGCCGTTAATCCTAGCACGGTCCCTACTGCAATTCCACTTATGGCAACAATGAGCGAGATCCATTCAAACAAAGTGTACCCAGGGATTTTCCCCCACTTGATTTTCCCTTCCCAATCCTTGATGACAAGATTCATACCGTATATACCCGATATAACTGTGTAAGTGGTTAGGATTTGTAATAAGTAGTTATTTCGTTTGGCGGCTAGTTTCTCCTGGTTTTGGTAAAGAGTTTCCAGCGTTTTTTTGACGTGTTCATAGAGATGTTCAATATGGTATACATCTTTGACGATTTGAAAGATCTCTTTTCCAGAGGTCCTGCTGTTTACTTCAGGGAAGAAATACTTCGCTGAAAATTCCGTAATCATCAGGATAATTTTTTCCAAGCTAGATTGATCTTTTTCTATATCAATCTTTGAGTGTTCATATGTGAGTTTCATGAGGACAATTTTATAGTAAAAGTACAGCAACAAAGCGTAGAAGTGTTGGCCATACATTTGAGACGCCAATTGGTATTTCATTTCTTTTGTTTCGGTTTTTGTAATACAACAAAAAGTATAATCACTTGCAACGTAGTAGGTTTCGTCCCCCCAACGGTCGTAAACATTCCGGTCGTAGTAATGCTGGATGTATGTTTCATTAAGGGCACCCGCTACTGGATTTCCTTCCCGATCATATCCGTTTAATTGCCCGATTCTGAATAAATCGACTTTAGTAATCTCACTTTCTGGATTTACAGCTAGATAACCGAGTACATACATCCTCTCGTCTATAAAGAATGGTAGACTGCCGAAATATGGAGAATTCTTGTTGTGCTGCTCCATATAATCAACCATTAATGGACATAAAGATTCGAAGATAAAATCCTTCATTTTTGTAAAGACTTTATCTCCACAGCCAACCTTCATATTTTCTTCATCTTTTACGATGGGCTCCATGACACGGAAAATGTCACCGAACTGAAGGGCATCTGAGACGGATAATCCGGCTGGTAACTCCACGCGTATATTCATGATGCCGATATGAAATGGGCAAATGAATATATCAAAGGAGGGTATATGAAAACTAGTGTTTAAATGTTCTGAAGTCAGTTGACAATCCAAATCCATTCTCTTGGAAAGACGTCTGAATCCTTCTCGGTCCCTATAGGACTTTGGAAAAAGGATTGGCTCTATATTGGGCAGGAAATATTTTTCCAGGCTCCGATGAGAGATTGAATACTCCCCATAATACTTTCCTTCTTGGTCTAAGTCCTTCAAATTAAAAAATTGGAATCCTTGTTCAAGCATAGCCTTAATAAAATCTTCCTTACCATTATTGTGGAGTGAAAAAGGAAACATGAATTGAAATAACGTTTTTTCAGTTTGGATTCTATGGGTCAGTCCCCGATTTGTTTCTTTATATTCAACCATGTCCTGCCCTCCGCGAAAAAAAATTAATCTACTTTTAACTTTCCCCTACTGGCAGGATTTCAAACCAAGGTGACTGTTTGTTAAAGATTAGATATATCGTAAAACGTTCCTTTTTTCGAGCCGATTGAGGGGAATTTCATAGATTGGAGAATACGAGTGGCGAGGTTTGGAGAAGAAATCTGAAGAAAAGAGCGGAGTTCCTTGCTTGTGATTTTGGAATGAATTAGATAATTATAATCTTTTAACGCTAGAATGTGAGCGTCTTTATTGCTTTGGTGGCAGTTAGTACAATACCATGTTCCATATATTCTCAACATAGTATAGCTTTCGCAAGCTGAGCAATAAACTCCGGCTAATAATTCTTCTTTTCTTATTTGGTAACGGTCTAGGATTGAGAAGTGTGGGGATGATGTTGTTTTACTATTTTTCTAGAGATACTTTTCATTTCTTTTTCAAGTAGTACATTATTGACATAACTTCTTTCAATTTGTTTGATTTTTTCGGGGAGGTAATCACTATGAATCACTTTATTGGACAATTCTATAGAGGAACGTATGAGGGTATACGGACTGCTTATTACAACAAGAGATTGGATGGGGACGTTTGAAAACCCATGCTGGATAAGCCAATTTTTCAAGAGAAATTCATGCCGTTTGGTTTGGATAACGGGATCTGGAAAGGCTTCTTCACGTTCGTTTTGTTTCCGGACAAGCTGGTGATAGTTTTGATCGAAATATAAAGTTCCAGCGATATTCTTTATTTCTAGTATTAGGATGAATTTAGAAGATATTAAGAGACAATCCATTTGAAAATAGAATTCATGGACTTTAAGTCTGAGGTCATGGAAAATGAAGTATTCTTTCTCTGGTAAAAAGCTTAATGGATATTCTATCGCTAGTTCTCCTTTGTAACCAGCTAGTTGTTTTGAGAGATTTTCTTGTATTTGAGGATATTTTGGATGTGTTACAGGGGTCCTTCTTAGTAAAGCTTGTAATTTTAGAATAGATTCGGGTATTTCACGTTTTTTTATGTTCATTTCATCACTCCTTTTGTGTATTCGTATGATAATTCCATATAGAAAATGAAAATTCCTGCTTAAACTGGAGCGTGAATCTGGATTTTCCCAACTTCCCGGATGTTAATCCCAACTTGGATGCATATATTCCCAACATCAATGGTTATTTTCCCGACTTTCACCCCCATATTCCCAACTTGTCGAATCCCCTCTCCCTTCCTGTGAAACATTCCCGTGAAACAAGATTTTTCGGGGCGTGACAGGCACGCCCCGAATACCGACAGGCACGCCCCGAATAAAAAAAATCCCACAGAAAAGGTTCTGTGGGCAATTAGGGATTAAGGAGGCAAGCGCTCCTCAGGGGTTCCCTACATAATCGAGAACTAGAAACTATGAGTTCTAGTTGAGAGGTTAACTTCGATTTGAAATTTAACCAACCTAATAAAAATCGATATTAGGTTTTTTCCAATTTCCAGTAGGATATTGGAAAAATTTATTAAACATCATATAATGTATTAGGATAAATCTATTAAAACATATATTCAGAAAACATTAAAATCTCATTTTTATGCGTTTTCAGTCATTATTAGACGGATTTTCACTTCATATTCATACATTTATTGAATTATTATAGTCTTTCATAATTATATGAATAAGTTAGAGGAGTTTACATACATGAATTTTACACTAATTGGTAACAAGATAAAAGAGCTTCGTAAGTCCGTTGGCTTTTCCCAAGAAGAAATAGCAGAAGGGATTTGTAGCCAGGCCCAAATTTGTAAGATTGAAAAAGGCGAGGTCACACCTTCGGCAACCACCCTTTATTTAATTGCAGAACGCCTTGGTGTAGATATCAATTTTTTCTTCGATACTGCTAAAACTCCTCGTTTGGATTATGTTCAAGAGGTTGAGTTTCAATTAAGAAAAGAAACGAGAAGCCATGATTTTAAAGCAGTGAAAGAAATTGTACAAGCAGAATTAAACAATCCTCTATTCACTCAAAACAAAGAAAATTTTCAATTGTTACTTTGGCACAAAGGATTTTCAGATCATGCTACTGGTACACCTTACTCTGAAGTCCTTCAAACTCTAAAAGAAGCACTTTCTTTGACCCATCAATCAGAGAAGGTTTGGTCTGAAAGAGAAATCGATATTTTGAATGCCATTGGCGTCATCTATATGAAGGAACAATTATATTCTGATGCTTTGAAAACTTTTGATAATGCGATTAAATATATCCATCGTAGACCTATTATCCGTGACGATTCGCTACTTGTTAGAATTTTATATAACAAAGCGATGGTTCTTACGAGATTAGAAGATTATGAAGCATCCATTAAAATGTGCGAACAAGCAATTAATTGTTCCATTAAAAATGACAGCATGTATATTTTCGGTTATCTCTATTATCAAATGGGCTACAACTACGAGTTAATGAAGGAAAATAGACGTGCCATTCATTATTTAAATAAATCCATTTCATTTTTTGAAATACAAAAAGAACACAAATTTCTTGACTACATTAAAGAACGAATTGATAATTTGGAAGCTGCATAACTCGCATAAAAATCTGGAACATTTCTGTTTCAGATTTTTTCATTTTATAATTTGGGGTATAATTAAATAATATGGATTTTTTGGACATCTGTCTTTTTAAAGGAGGTTTGTGGGATGAATGATTTGTTGCATATGGGTGAGATTTTGCAGGATGATTTGAATGCTCAGGAGTCCGATGATGTTCAGGTTGTTCAACGTGGACTTCTTATATATAGACAAGGTTTGGTTTTTAAGTTAGATCACCTGGAAACAGTGATCGCTGCCAAGGTTCAAGACGTAACTCCAGTCGAGGTGAATTTGGATTTACTGTTTCCTGCAAACAGTACTTGCAGTTGTAATAAAGAAGGATTTTGCCGCCATGTACTAGCTGTTTTCTTTCAAGCATATGAAAAGGTTGGAAGCGTCACTGAATGGGTTGAAAAGTGGAAGTACGGAAAACGAGCAACTTTTGAGCTAAAAAAAGCTCATACCCTCTTAGATTCAGCTGCTGCACTACCGAAAACTTATGAAGCCTGGAAAACCTACATAAACGAAAGTTTCAAAGAAAACATACTATCATTCGCCCACTCAGGATACCCTAGCTATGTTCTTCATGAGAAATGGAAGAATTATATACATAAATTGAAACAAAAGGCTCCTTTAGAACGGGAGTGGAAAACCCTTTACCTATTTATTATCCATTTTCAAACCCTTTTGCTCGCTTTTAAGGAGATAGGTAAAATCGAGAACCCGAATTCATTTAGGATTTTTATCGAAAACGAGCTCGAGGATTTGACGGACGGAATGTATGATTATGTCGCTCTTCTTTCCAATCAAGCTCGTCCGTTTGCGTTTGACGAATTTTTTAAAGGCATTCATCAAGATACTCATTCCTTGATGACAGAAGAAGAACTTTTTTATCAACAAGTGGACTTATATCGTACAATTTGGACTGTCCTTTTACGCAATCAAGAATGGCGTAAACAAGAGCTGAAATACCTGAAATCTATCATCCATGATTCCGATAATCAACCATTGTTAATTGCTACGATTCATCTTTCACTCTTGAATAACCTTCATGAAGAAGTCGTGACTTTATTGAATCGTTTAGATGCAAGCGCATGCCCTTATATGTATTTCTGGATTACTTCGTTGAACGATTTAGATGAGGAAATGAAAGCATTGCCGTTTGTCGAGTTTATCATTCAACATGTGAACGAGTTTTTGAGCACTTCTAGAAATTACTATGAATCGATGGATTTTGTCCGAAGCATCACATCTCCTATTACGGTTTTTTGCAAAAAAACAAAACGGTACGATTTATTGGAGAAATTTTATCGAATCTCTCTCCCATTCAGTTATTATCCCTACGCTCAGTTTTTAATTGAAAGTGAGCAATACGAAAAATGGGTAGAGCTAGTTACCTATATGGATATTGACGCTGACCAAGTTGGAACAGATATTCTTAAACGCGTTCATGCCCAACAACCTGCCGTGCTTCTTCCATTGTACCATCGTGTCGTGGAGCAATCGATTTCTTCCAAAAACCGAGCAAGCTATAAACACGCGGTTCGCTATTTAAAGAAGCTCCGTACCGTATACAAAAAATTAAAGCAGGAAGACGCCTTCCTTTCCTATATCAACCAGTTGCAAGAATCGACAAAAAGGTTACGAGCCTTCCAAGAAGAACTACAAAGGGGAAAACTAATCCATGTTTAATCACGTGCTGATCAAGACTACATTAGCGGCGGATGGGCAGTATTTAATTAGCGCCTTTGATCGAGACCATTTTCCGCTACAGGCCAGAAAGGTTTTCCCACAATTATTCCTATGGGATCAAGCCAGTTACTTTGGAACCCAGCTTCAGTACGATGATCAACAAAATGGTGTGATCGTGGACGCTTGGGGATTGTTATCTCTGTTTTCACAGGAACACTTTCAGTCATTTATTGAATGGGAATGGGATGAAGCCTCTTTCCTTTGTTTATCGATCGCACCCGTTTTGGCGGAATCCATGCAAAACGGGCTTCCTACTCCTGACTTCAGCCAGCTTCGGGAAGGCAATATTGGTTGGAATTTACCGGAGGACGTGAAGGAAGAGTTTGAACCATCATTTTGGGGTGATTCAGTAGACGTAGGTGAAACCATATCTAACACCGACTTTGTTCAAGCCTGGTTCAATGGAGCCGCAGAATCTTATCTTAGAAAATATTCGAATCACCATGATCAGTGGAACAAGGCGATGGATGCATTAAAGAATGCCCAGTTAGCTCCTGAAGAACTCCATGCCTATTTTACACAAGATCGCTGGAATAAATGGCTCGGCTTTCAAGAAGACGAGCGTCCCTTTACAACAGGATTGCAAATTGTGGAGCCCGCTGACGGCGAAGGACCATGGACTTTAGAAGTGGTCTTGCAATCTAAAAAAGATGATACGATCGTGACCCTCTCCCAAGGAATGAAAAAGCTTCCGCGCGGATGGAAAAATTACCTTGAGACAGTCGATGAAGATTTGGCTGGATGGCTAGAACTTGTACCGTGGCTTGGAGAAAACGGAGCTTTGAAAGACGAATTAACGGAAGCAGAAGCTTGGGAATTTTTAACCGAAGCAAGCGAAAAGCTGTTGTTTGTTGGAGCGGAAATCCTCCTACCTTCTTGGTGGACCGCTATACGTGATTCACAAATTAAGCTAAAGGCTAAAGTTAAGAGCACTTCTTCAAGAGGCCCATCTTATGTTGGACTCCATGCGTTAATGGACTTTGACTGGCGCTTCTCCATGAACGGAGCAGATTTGTCGGAGGATGAATTTAATAAACTAGTCCAAGAAAAACGACGACTTGTTTATATTAAAGGTCAATGGGTCAAGTTAGATCCTGCCATGATTAAGCAACTACAAACGATGATGAAAACGGCCGATCAAAAAGGGATTCCGTTAAGTGAGATGTTTTACCAGGAGCTGTTAGATGAAGCACCAGAGGAAGACGATTTAGAGGATGATTTATTAAAAATCCAATTCGAGCTTAATCAAGACTTAAAGAAATTAATGAGTTCGCTGAGAGAAACAAAGAGCATTCCAATTACCGAGGCACCAGATAGCTTGCATGGGTCCCTTCGCCCCTACCAGACACAAGGACTAAGCTGGCTCATGTATTTACGTAAGCATGGATTTGGAGCTTGCTTGGCTGATGACATGGGGCTTGGAAAAACCGTTCAGGTCATTAGTTATTTGTTGGCCGTAAAAGAGACTAAGGAAACGACTGGTCAACCTACTTTGATTATTTGCCCTACTTCTGTTTTAGGAAATTGGCAGAAAGAATTGGAGAAATTTTCGCCTTCCTTAAATGTGTATCTTCATTATGGAAGCAATCGCAAAAAAGGGGAGGATTTTGCTCCTTTTATAAAAAAATACGATGTCGTACTGACCTCCTTTGGAATGGCACACTCCGATTTTGAAGAGCTAGGACCGATTGAATGGAACAGTGTCATTTTGGATGAAGCGCAAAATATCAAAAATCCTGGGACGAAGCAATCGAAAGCCGCTCGTAAGTTGAAGGGCCGCCACCATATCGCGCTAACGGGAACCCCTATGGAGAACCGATTAAGCGAGTTGTGGGCGATTTTTGATTTTATCAATAAAGGGTATCTTGGTACATTGCGTCAATTCCAAGAAAAATACGTCAACAGCATTGAGAAAGATGGCAAGACGGAAAAAATCAAAGAACTGCAAAAGTTGATTCAGCCCTTCTTATTAAGACGGACGAAAAAAGATGAAGATGTGGCATTGAACTTACCGGATAAGCTGGAACAGAAAGAGTATGTTCCCCTGACCTCAGAGCAAGCCTCGCTATATGAACAGCTTATCAAGGATACTTTTGCCGAAGTGGAAAAGTTGTCAGCCTTTGAACGTAAAGGACTGATCCTTGGCATGCTGACTAAATTGAAGCAGCTATGTAATCACCCCGCCCTGTATTTGAAGGAACAAAAGGTATTATTGGCTCGGGAGCGGTCTGCTAAGCTCGACAAGCTGTTTGAATTGACGGACGCTGTGATGGAGCAAAACGAAAGCTGCCTTATCTTTACCCAATACATTGGTATGGGTGAAATGATGCAAGAGCTGTTGCAGCAGGAGTATGGCATTAAAGTTCCGTTCTTGAACGGGAGTCTTCCTAAAAAGCAGCGTGATGAAATGATTGAGTCGTTCCAAAATGGCCTGTATCCAATTTTCATCCTTTCTTTGAAAGCGGGAGGAACGGGTTTGAATTTGACCGCTGCCAACCATGTGGTCCATTTTGACCGTTGGTGGAATCCGGCGGTTGAAAATCAGGCAACTGACCGTGCTTATCGAATCGGACAAAAGCGATTTGTGCATGTGCATAAGCTGATATGTACGGGTACGCTCGAAGAAAAAATCGATAATATGTTAGAAAAGAAACAAGCCTTGAATGATGAAATTATCCAAAGTGATAATTGGATTACTGAGCTATCTACAGATGAAATTAAGGATTTGGTTTCATTATCATAGAATTTAAGCCTTGGGATGTTAAGACTGTAAGGAAGGTAATTTCTTGCATGATTGACTATCCTGAGGTTTTTTTCGTTTCGTTCGTGAAACAGGTTGTTGCGAGTCCATAGATGGTACGAAGAATGTGACTTTAGATTGTTTTTCAAACATGAAATAGGGTAGAACGTTCTCTAACCTGTTAGGAGCATATGTTTCACGCTGCTCGTAGATATTCGTAAAATCAATGACCTTTGCTATTTCATATTGACTGTGGGTTAAATTTTTTAACGACGTGGTTTCAAAGTTATGACTAGTGTTGTGCCTTATATATTGCAATGCATCGTAAAATGTATTTTTTAATAAAGTTTTGGACTCTTTCTTTTTCTTTCTTACAATAATACGATCTGCATTGAAAAGATAAACAAACTCCATTTTCCCTATCTCCCATCAACACTTGTTTAGGAATAATTTTACATATTTAGACAAGAGAATCTATCATTTTTTAGCCCGTGTTTTTCATATGTTTAAAGTGAAAAATTGATTTGACTATGTTTGGTAATTTAATATGTTCCAAATAAGAACAGAACAATTTGTTCTTTAAACTATCAAAACGCCCTTTATAGCATTAATCATTGTAACGTGGAATTAAACGACAATGACTGATGAACGGGGAATTTACATGTCATTACCTGAAAAAATCCGAGCATTACGTAAAGAGCGGGATTGGCCACAACGCCTGGTTGCTTCCAAATTGAATATTAGCCGTTCCGCTATCGGCAAGTATGAAACGGGCAAGCAAGAGCCAAAGGAAGAAATACTTCATAGGTATGCCGAATTATTCAATGTGCCTCTTAGTTACTTCACGGATAATACACCTATTGGAGAAACAGGAGAACAAAAAACAGCCTATCGTACCTCGAATGGGGATCTACAAACCATTCAAGAATTACTGCAAAAAGTACCCAAATTGAAGCAATCCCTATTAAATCTGGACCAATACCCTTTAAAAGAACAACAAAAAGCAGGAGAGTTTTTGGAGACATTCGTATCAGGTTTGAGAAAATCGAGATAAGTGAATTAAATCCACCCTATTGATTAGGGTGGATTTGATTTTTTTGGTTTAATTGTGGCTTTTTATTATAGAGACTGACTCCAGTTTCTCTGGATTGATTTTGTTTTTTACTATTTGCGGGGCGGGGGGCGGGGCTTTTTTACCGTTCAGCCTCTGTTTTTTACCGAACTCATCGGTTTTTTTACCGAAATGCATGATTTTATTACCGAACGCGATAGGTTTTTTACCATTTGCGGGGCTGGCGGGACTTTTTTACCGTTCAGCCTCTGTTTTTTACCGAACTCATCGGTTTTTTTACCGAAATGCATGATTTTTTTACCGAACGTGATACTGGTTTTTTACCATTTGCGGGGCTGGCGGGACTTTTTTACCGTTCAGCCTCTGTTTTTTACCGAACTCATCGGTTTTTTTACCGAAATGCATGATTTTTTTACCGAACGTAATAGGTTTTTTACCATTTGCGGGGCAGGGCAGAATTTTTCTCCAATCAGCCTCTGTATATTACCGAACTCCAAGCCTATATAAAAGGGACTGACCTCAAAACGGTCAGTCCCTCTCTGCTTATTATTTCCCTTTTCCTTTTGGAGCTTGTTTTGTAATTGTAATTGTTTTTGTCGTTTTGTTACCCGCTAAGTCGGTAACTTCGAAAGTGAAGTCGTTTTTCCCGGTTACAAGCGGTAGTTCGACATCTTCAATCACTTTACTGAATGCTCTCATCGCGTATGGCTCTTTGAATGGCTGGTAGAAGATCTCGTTGCCATTCAGATATAGACGAATTTCATCAAAGTTGTCTGTTACTTTCACGTCTACTTTTGGATTCGGATCGGTTGCACCGACTGTGTTCTTTTTCGGAAGTCCAGTGATGCTTAAAACTGGTACTGTTGAATCCACAATGACAGAACGCTTGAATGCGATAGCGTTGTCTGCGTTATCGACTGCTTTGACCTCAAAGCTGTGAACACCGTCAGCCAATGTTAGAGTCGTGGAGAATTCATATTGACCCTTTTCCTCATTGTACGTTAATGCAACAGGCTTACCAGCGATCGTGAATTCTTTTAATCCTGAAGGCTCAACAATATAGCCGTTGACGGGAACAGTATTGGTGTTGTAAGTCGATAGCGCTGCAGGATCATTTACGAATACAGACGGAACCGTTTTATCCTCAACTGGGACTTCCCCGCTTCCAGCTGTCACCGTTGCAGTTGCCGTATTTCCAGCAAAGTCAATCGCTACAACTTCCACTCTTGCACCTGCTTTTACCGTTTCAGGTAATACAAACTCTGTCGTATCGGCAGCTAAGGGAGCTGTTAAGATAGAGTTTCCATCTACCAAGATATCTAGGTAGGAAACTCCCGCTCCACCCGTTGTATCAGCCGCTTGGATAGTCAGCGTACGTCCAGTCGCATCTCCCTTAGCTGTTACAGTTGGTTTCACCGTATCTACTAAAACAGGAATCTTATAGCTTTGGAATTCAGCACCCTCGTAATCTACTGCAGCCTTCGTTTCGAAATAGTATTGGCCGTCTTTTGCTACTAGGTTATTGATTTTTCCGTCCCACTGGCGTGCAGGGTCTAATGAATAGTTCGCACTGCGTCCACCATCGTAATAGTTTTTACGTAGTTCAAATTCAGTACGTAGCTTACGGACTGCTTTGCTATCTTGATCTAGTACATTAAACTCTACTTGTTTAGCATTTCTTAAGAATGATAGTACTGGGATTAATTCATCCTGTACGCCATCTCCGTTTGGAGAAATAGCAATATATTGGCCGTTGAACGAATCATCTACTGGATTATATCCTAAGTAATTATAAGTATCAGCAGATTTGGAGACTGCGCCTGCCATGCCATAGAAGGAGCTCTCATCATAAATCGTTCCATCCAATACAGGAGCCTTGTCCCACTCACCTTTGAACCCTGCGTATGGCACATGAAGCTCTGCGTTTAAATCAGAAGAATCTTTCAATGTTACATACCCTTCCACAAAGTATCCATTCGGGAAAACTTTATTGATGTCGACAGGTGTTGTCCAGCTTCCTGTGATGGAAGGCTCCACCACTTTAGCTTGAGAAACATCTACCGTAACCTCGAAGGTAACAGAACCATTTGCTGGAACTGTGATGACTTTAGAGTCTTCACCGTTTATTTTAACGATTGCATCAAGAATTTTTTGCGTTTCCAGGACGTTTGCACTGTATCCAAGTTGACCTTCGATGGCAAAGTCCGTTTGTATATTAGCCGCTACATCATATTGGGCATCCGTGCTGCTGTAGTTTTGTGCTTTTAGCGTAAAGGAGAATTGATTTCCCACTTCTTTTAACGCGACTTTGCCTTCATTTGTATTCGCCGCTGTCACCACAACAGGAGTTTGAAGCGCTGAATGTAACTGCATGACTCCTGCACCTTGTTTTCTTGGTGAATATGGTAGGTTCCATTTGAAAGCGTTGTTTACAGTTCCTTTATCGATAAGTGGAGCTGCCGTATTCATCAATAGGTTTTTCACTAAGTTCACTTTTTCTAGACCATTCACATTTTTAAAGTCTTTTTCCACTCTTTGAAGAACAAGAGCTGATCCACCCGCTACGTGTGGTGCAGCCATCGAAGTACCGCTCATCATGCCGTACTGATCATCATTTAAGGTAGAATAAATTTGGCCACCCGGTGCTGTGACTTCTGGTTTGAAGTCCAGGTTCGGTGTCATTCCCCATGATGAGAATGCACTCATTTTTCCTGCTTCAGGGTTTGCTGATTTGGCTTTTTCGCCATTAAAGGAGATGGACACTCTGTTTCCAGCCACCAGTTGAGCTTGAAGCTTGTCACCGTCAGATTTCAGCATAAATAATTGTGGAATCGTGATGCTTGGGTCAGATGCCATGCTTACATATCCATCCGCATTATTGTAAATGATTACTGCTGCCGCTCCTGCAGCTTGGGCATTTTTTGCCTTGTCAACAAACGCCAGCTCCCCACGCTTGATTAAAGCAATTTTCCCTTTCACATCTACAGACGCTAGTTCTTCCGGTTTTCCTAGTCCTGCATACACTACATCGAACGTTTTCTGCTCTATGTCATTAGGATGAATGCTGCTTGCGGATAAGAAGGGTGCCACTCCTGTTACTCCGCCACTTGTAGTATAGCTAGCTCCATCTAGGTCCATAAAGTTATTCTCTACAGATGCTACCTGCAAAGAATTGAATGATACACCTGGAGATCCTGATACACCAATATCCGGGTTGGATGCTAATGGGTTAGCAAATCCATTTCCAAAGTGTGCAGAGTTACCCGCAGAGATAGACATTAAGATTCCATTGTCCACTGCACGTTGTACCGCCGCTTGTTCAGGATCTTCAGGACGAACGAATCCAGCAGTCGATCCTAAGCTCATATTCAAGACATCTGCCCCTAAAATGATGGCTTCATCAATGGCTTTTACATAGATGTCACCCCATGTAGAAGGCATATTTGGGTCATTTCCGAATACTTTTAATGCAAGTAATTGTGCTTCTGGAGCGACTCCTTTAATACCTTTGTTCTCTTCATCACCGTTTGCACCAACTGTACCCGCTACGTGCATTCCGTGCATCGAAGCATCCGGACCTAAATCCAGAATTTCTTCATTATCATCCATGTAGTTATAGCCGTAAGGGACTTTTTCCGAGTAGAATTTACCCATCAAGCCATTAGCAGATTTAACACCTGCCACCTCTGCTGATGAAATTTCCCCTTCCACTCCTTCACTTAACACCATGTCTCGGTGGGATGGATCGATACCTGTGTCAATGACACCGACTACCATTCCTTCCCCTTTATATCCATAGTCACGCCAAGCTTCTTGCGCTTGAACAAGCTCTTTACTATAAATCATTTCGGGTTTTTCTAAAGGGCGTTGGTACTCATTTGCAATATGTACGTTGGCTACTTCTTCAATGGATGCTAGAGCTGTAATATTCTTATATTCCGTTTCAACGCTGAATCCGTTGACAACGGTTGTGAAGCTTTCTAGTTCTTTAAAATTAACATTCTTCGATTTTGCTTTATCCTTTACTTTCTTTTGACCAGCTTTTTTTTCAGCGTGGAGCTTGTTTTTTGTATTTTTATCAAGATCTTTATATCGTTTTCCTTGTTTTTGGGCAAACTCGATGGCAGATTCTTCTTTCATTTCCACAATGACACGTACTTTTTGATCTGGTAAATAAATTTTTTCTTGCTCCTGTTTCTTAACTGCTACTACAGTCTTTGGAGTTTGCTTAGCAGTATGCTTGTCCAATTGTGTTGGTAATGCAGCAGCCGTTCCTGTCCCTGCGCTTGACAATGCAAGCAACGATGCACACAAAATTGCAAAGTGTTTTTTCCTCAAAATTGGTAACCCCCTAGTATATTGTCAGAAAATTATTAATATACTAAAAATCTACCATATTAGTTTCCTAGCAAATAAGGTCAAATAGTCCCCATTATCCCTTTAGAAGTATAGGTGATAATAACTAATTTATAGTAATTTATTGAAAAAATCATATAATAAAAAAAGCTGCAAATGCAGCAAATAGTGAGGGCGGGTGTATCGCGGGAAATCAATTTACGTAGAAATATTGTATTTTTATCGGAGACTATGAGGCTAAACTATGAGGATCATCTATTTGAGAGGAGCAAATATTGTGTTTGTAGGGAATTTGATTTGGATGTGCTTCCAATCATTCCAGGAAAAACATGACATTCCACATGTTCTAATCTGTTGTCTATATTCACTAAAATTTTTCGCATGGAAACTAATATGTCATCATTTCTGCTCGATTTCACATGACTTTTAGCAAGGATTCGAATTAAATCACTTAATAATTCTTCGATTCTTTCCACTCTTACATTTTCTTCTCTCATCAACATTTTCGCCCTTTCCTTTAAATTTCGATTAATTCTCTTTCTTTTGGTGAAGAGTTTACCTTACTGAAAAATTTCACCCCTTCGGCTACCACTTCCGTTACGTACACTTTCTTTCCTTCTTGATTGGAATAGTTACGTGTCTGAATCCTCCCTGATATTCCGACTAAGGATCCTTTTTGACAATATTGAGCCAGGTTTTCAGCGCTACGCCTCCAGATGGTACAATGAACAAAATCTGCTTCATAATCACCATCTGCATTTTTGAAATTTCGGTTTACGGCCAAGGTAATATTGGAAACTGCTTTTCCTTCTGGTGTATAACGCAATTCGGGATCCTTTGTCAGTCGCCCTACTAAAATTACTTGATTGATCATTTTGTTTTCTCCTTTCGTCTTGTTATCTTGATGTTACTCGGAGAATAAATTGTTGTAAAATTAGCAAAAATTTAATTTTCAACTGATTTTTTAAGGGAAATATTCATTTTGCTCTTGGGAAATAATGAATTTCAAACGAAACTTTGACAATTTCTTTCAATAAAATTCAATTTTAATAAGTGTTCGACAAATTTCGGGAAAATGGCTCATTTTTTATCAGAGATGTTGTAAAAGTGCTTTTATCGTTTAATATGCTATAATGGATGTACCAATTGGAACGTATCAAGATGTTGAAGAATGGAGGGATTATATGAAGTCATTTAAACTTGTTTCCTTTCAAATCATGACAGGTATAAAGCAAACCGAGGATGTGGAATTACAGGATGGACTCATTATCAATAAAGAGGATGAGCATAATAGATGGTTACTGGAAGCGTTTGTTACGGAAGATGAATTTCAGAGAATTGGACCGTTCTTAAAAGAGGATAACATTTGGATTCAAGTTGTGATTACTAAAAAAGAAAATGATCCTGCTGCATTTGAAACAAAAATTCTTCACAAGAAGAAAGTTCAAAATTATTACAGCATCTTATTTGAAGGTCATTTAAAAAACTTAAAGATTGAGTACGCGGAGCTCTTACTTGAAAATCTTGTTCAGCAAGGAGTACAAGGTGAGCAACTTGTTGAAGAATTTAAAAGAAAGATTCGTATTAGACCAAAAATTTCTTCAAGCTCGAAAAAATAATAATTTCATTACAAATAGAAGGTGCTCAAGCTAGAGAGCACCTTTTTTTATTTAAATTATTGTTCTTGAAGTTGGCTGTTCAATTTATCAATAACATATCTTGCTTCTGCTCGGCAAGAATATGATGGATCCTCAATCTTTAACTGTTTAGCTAGCTTTTCAATTTCTTCTATTTGCTCAGCAGTTGGCTCTTCAGTAAGTATTTTTTCAATCGTTTCATTCATTTTTACTGCAAGCTCTTCATGGAAAGTAGGGTTGGCTTTAGTTTGATCATCCACTTTATCGTACCAGGATGCATTTTTATTTATATATTCTTTCCAATCATTCGCAAACTCTTCTATATTAGCTTTATCCTCGTCCCATTCGATTTTATTCATATACTGTTCAAAAGCAGTTGAAATCGAGCGGCTGATGCTAATCTTTATGCCTGATGAAAGTTCTTTCAACATGTGTAGAATGTACCTCCTAAAATTAGTCCTCTACCTTTTTAAAATATTATCATAAAATATTTATAAAACATATAATAATTACGATGAAATTAAAAACGTAACGAAGTATTGTAATAATAACCCTATTATTGCGTTGGAAAAATTATATTATTTTTAAAAATTCTAAATGTTTGCTCAGTATTGATTGTACCGTATTAGTTTAATGCTTTCAATATAATAAGGCAAGAGCTTAAGCTCTTGCCTTATTATTTCTACTATTCGTCTTTATTATCCGCGTCTTTGCGGTCAATTTCATCTTCTACTGCATCTTCTTGATTAGTATTTTGATCCAACGCTGGATCACCATCACCAGGTACGTTTGTATCGTTAGTTGTTCCATCCATATCAGCATCATTATCTAGGTCAGTATCAAGATTATCATTCATGTCTTGATCTTCGACGTTTGTGTCTTCCTCCGGCGGCGGGTTATCGTTCACATTACAACCTGTTAGTAGCATTGCAGACAATAGAGAGCTTCCGATGATGCTTAATAATTTTTTGTTCAAAGTAATTGCCTCCTTTGTTATTGTTTGGACCTTAATGTACGGTCAGTTCGTATTTTGCCCAACCAAAGGAGAAATGTTGCATGGTTATTTATTTTAATTAATTATACTCAATTTTAAAAATTGAGAAGGATAAAATTATTCTCAAGGCAAAAAAAAGTGGTCAAGCAATAGCTTAACCAAAACAAGAAAGAATGAAATGGCTTACCAGACCAATAATATTCATTCGTAATACAAGTAAATTCAACTTGTTAGTATATAATTTACACTATATTAAAATAAAATAAACACTCCTAATTAAAAATGAATAATTGGTTTGACCATTTTACATTTCTTGTATTATCATGACGGTCTTAAGACCTGTTTATTACTCTTCCTTTTTCCCACCTAATGCAAAAGTCAGTTCAGCTTCACATGCCACTTCGCCATCAACTGTTGCTACTGCCTTTCCTTTTCCAATTGGGCCTTTTAATCGGATGATTTCTACTTCTAAGCGAAGTTGATCTCCTGGCTTGACTTGGCGTTTGAATCGACAATTGTCAATTCCAGCAAAAAAAGCAAGTCTTCCTTTATTTTCTTCCTTAATCAACATGGCTACTGCTCCCACCTGAGCAAGTGCTTCAACAATAAGGACTCCTGGCATTACTGGATAGTCCGGAAAATGACCATTAAAGAACTCTTCATTTGCGGATACGTTTTTAATTCCTACCGCTCGTTGACCTTCTTCTAGTTCAAGGATTCGATCAACTAATAAAAATGGGTAACGATGAGGAATAATTTCCTTAATTTGATTAATATCGTACATAAATACCTCCAAAAAGTTTTTTATAGATTAGATATTTTTGTTCACTAAATCTATAATATGAGTCCATGTTTCTTTTTTAAAAACGTCTTTCGCATCTCCGTCCCCAAACATGCTATATCCAACATATGCACCTGCTAATAAAGCTAAAGCAATAAGAATGGTACCTATGATTAATCGTAACCATATTGGAATAAGCCTAATCCGAACAAAGCGTTTTTGTATTCGTTTTTCCGCACGTTTTTCTTTTCTGTATGCATCTCTTGATATTCTTTTTTGTTCTTGATCCATAATGAAATTGCCACACTCCTTTAACGAATTCCGTTAATCAATCCCATCATTTGATCGGCCATTGAAACAGAACGTGCTTGAAATTGATAGTGGCGTTGCACATTGATTAAATCCGTCATTTCTTTTGACATGTCGACATTTGAATTTTCTAGTGCTCTGGGTTGTAAGGAAATATTGTTTCGAATACCGCCTGTCACATCAACGAATATGTCTTCTTCATTTATTCCAAGTGCTTGGGCTTCACTTGTTAACCCAAGTGTATTTCCAGTCTTTTGCTCCATGTATTCCGGTTTTTGAATCGAAATCATCCCAATCCCAAATGACTGCGTTCCAGCGTTGTCAGTTTCAACCGTCAGTAACCCTTTATCTGATACGGATAGGTTTTTAATGGGCCCATTGACGACAATTGGCTGGTCATTTTCGTCTAGCACAGGATAGCCGCTGCTTGTAACTAACATTAAATCATCTGAATTAGGTGTAATTGGATTTAAATAAAAAGATCCATCTCTAGTGAATTGAGTGCTGTCATCCACTCGTACCTTAAAGAATAAATCTTCCTTTGTCAAAGCCATGTCTAAATCACGGCCAGTCGCCTTTATACTTCCCTGATTCAAAACTAATCGAGCTTGGCTAAGTTTAGCCCCTGTTCCTTGTCGGATTCCATTCGAGGTAATCCTCCCTATTTCAAGCTTGTCATGCCGTTGATTATTAAATTCTTGGAATAGTAATTCGTTAAAATAGCTCTCTTTTCTTTTATACCCATTTGTTTGAACGTTCGCCAAGTTATGACCGATTATGTCCATTTTATGCTGAAGCTGGCTCATAGTATTCGTTGCCGTTATCATCGTTCGATTCATGGTTATTCCTCCATCTGAGATATTTTAGTCATATAATAACTAACTTAATCTCCCGACTTCATTGACTGCTTTTTCTAAGCTACGATCATACGCTTGCAAAACCTTTTGATTGGCTTCAAATGCTCGATAAGCTGTCATCATATCGGTCATCGTTCTTGCCGTATCGACGTTTGATTGTTCGATGAAGCCTTGTTGCAGTTTAAATTGTACATTTGCGTTTCCGAAAGCATTTTCCAGAGGGGTACCATCATTTGTCCGATACAGTCCATCCCCTTCTTTTATTAATACATATGGATTTTCCGCAAAAGCTACTCCCAATCGTCCAATCACCTGGTCGTTCTCTAGAATTACCCCATTCTCTTGTACGACAAAGTTATCGCTCTTTAACTGGATTCTATTTCCTTGATCATCTAGCACAAAGTGACCACTTGGATTCGTCAAATAGCCT
Organism: Peribacillus acanthi; assembly: GCF_003073175.1. GTDB lineage: Bacteria > Bacillota > Bacilli > Bacillales > DSM-1321 > Bacillus_BN > Bacillus_BN acanthi. The sequence continues at coordinate 153,960 of NZ_QBBX01000001.1, read as the reverse complement.
TGTTGATCTAAAGTAAAGTTTCCGTTACGAGTATAACGTGGCTCACCATTACCGTTTAGGACAGAAAACATAACGGTGCCGCGTTTTCCATTCTCTTCGTTCAGAGGCAGAAATAAATCAACCAAGGCTATATCTGTTTTATTATCTGAAGCCGTAATATCGCCTTGCTTGAAAGCAGGAATCGCTTCTTGCATATAAACTCCCGTGCTAAGAGACCCTACTGTAGGCTGAAAAGGCAGGTTTAGCTTTTTCTCTGTCGGGATTGAAGTCTGATCCATGCGCTTTAAAAGCATGTCTGGAAAAGCCCGAATGCTTGATTGATCCGCTTTAAATCCTGGTGTGTTCGCATTTGAAATATTATTTGTCAGCATCTCAGTCCTGCGTTGCTGAGCAAGCATCCCTGAAGCAGCCGAATAAAAGCCTCTTAACATGGTTTTCACCTCTATGTAATCCGCAAATTTGCAGTCTAGTCCCACTTTTTAATCAATACTTTCATTATATACAACTTATCGGCTACACTCATAGAATTTTTTAAGGTTTTGAGAAAGTAATAGAGGGAAGTATGGTGGTAATTTATAGAAGAAATGAATGTTTGGTGGATAATCTTTTCTTTGTGCAAGACTACGATGTGAGGTTATTGTTTGTATAATTTACAATTAGGCCTCTGGGAAATGAAAAAGGGGTCACTGTGTATTGTAAAATTAGGTTTTTTACCGAACGGGGGTGCTTTATTACCGAAATTTCATGTTATTTTACCAAATGCAGCCTCTTTATTACCAAAATATCACGTTGTTTTACCAAACAGCTCTCGCCTGGACTTTTTGATTAGAAAAATGGTCATTTTCTGGCTTCATGAGGACTCACGAGATACCTTTCAGACCTCTGCATACCCGAAAAAAGCACCATGCAGATAATAAAATTATTTTTTTACCAAAAATGTTGGTTTTATTACCGAATTACCTTCTTTTTTTACCAAACCGAGCCACTTTATTACCAAAATATCACGTTGTTTTACCAAACAGTATCATTTTAGGGCATGAGCCTCAGAGAATTATGAACCCCTCACCAATAAACCCCAGTCCAAATACAAAAAACCCCAGCTTTGCAAGCAAAGCTGGAGTTTTCTAATTATCCAAATCGTCTCTTAGAGATTCGATCGATGTTTTCAAGCATGATGCCTGTTCCAATCGCTACACAATCCATTGGATTTTCAGCCACAAGGACTGGTACTTTTAGCTCTTCTGCTAATAGTAGGTCGATTCCGTGAAGGAGTGCTCCTCCTCCAGTTAGGATAACGCCGCGGTCGATGATGTCGGCTGATAATTCTGGTGGAGTACGCTCAAGGACGCTTTTCGCCGCTTGTACGATGACTGCAACGGACTCGCGTAATGCTTCCTCTACTTCTTCGGAATGAACAGTGATTGTTCTTGGCAAGCCAGATACCATGTCACGTCCGCGGATGTCGATGGATTCAGAACGAGATCCTGGGAATACGGTTGCAACTTTAATTTTGATATCCTCTGCAGTACGTTCCCCGATCAATAATTTATATTTGCGTTTGATGTAATTTAAAATTTCGTTGTCAAACTTGTCTCCAGCCATTTTGATAGATGAAGATGTTACGATGTCACCCATGGACAGAACTGCTACGTCGGTAGTACCGCCACCGATATCAACAACCATGTTTCCACTTGGTTGGAAGATATCCATGCCTGCACCAATCGCAGCCACTTTAGGTTCTTCTTCTAGGTAGACTTTCTTTCCACCGCTTTTTTCAGCAGCTTCTTTAATGGCTTTTTGCTCGACGCTCGTAATGTTCGTCGGGCAGCAAATCAAAATACGTGGCTTCGATAAGAAACCCTTTACATTCAATTTATTGATAAAATGTTTTAACATTGCTTCTGTAATATCAAAGTCAGCGATGACGCCATCTTTCAATGGGCGGATGGCTACGATGTTACCTGGTGTTCTACCTACCATGCGACGCGCCTCTTCACCTACTGCCAATACACGGTTTGTATTTTTATCGATTGCGACGACGGATGGTTCATTTAGGACAATCCCTTTACCTTTAACGTGGATCAATACATTGGCTGTCCCAAGATCTATTCCAATATCTCTTGCAAGCATGATTAATACTTTCCTCCTAAAACGTACAATATGACGAACTTCTGTCCTAATTGTATATTTTATCACAAATAAATGCTAGGAAGTAAGCCGAATTTAAAGTGATTATTTATTATTTGTGAACTGCAGAACACTCGCTGATTGGCTGGCCTTAAAGTGAAGATTTATATATTATTTATTCTAAAAATTGACCACTTACTCGCCGTTAAATATATGATAAAAAACAAAAAGAGAAGCTTTGCCAATTGTTGTTTTCTTTGGCAACAGCCTCTCTTTTCTCATCATTGGTTGATTGCTTCTTCAGGTCTTTGGTATTTCATTTTTGTTGCTTCTCCACCACGAAGATGGCGGATGGATTTATGATAATCCAATATTTCCTTTACTTCGTTTGCCAAGTCCGGATTGATTTCCGGTAGTCTTTCGGTTAAATCCTTGTGGACAGTACTTTTGGATACACCAAACTCCTTCGCAATTACGCGAACCGTTTTCTTTGTCTCCACGATATACTTTCCGATCTTGATAGTTCTTTCTTTGATGTAATCGTGCACACCACTCGACCTCCCCAAATTGGATGTGAGAAGTGTGAAATGAGATTCGCTTTTTATATGTTTAGCAACTGTGCCCAAAGCAACGTAGAAAGATATCCTCAACTAAATCCCCAAAAAGTTATAAACGATTCCTCACCTCAAACACTCTCTTTTTAAGGTTTGTATCAGTTTATTAGCTTGGTTAAGGGAATATGCACGAAAATCATAAGAAGGACAAGGGATTGGCCATGTTTTTTTAAAAATATCAGATTTTTGAAACTTTTCACAGTCTATCTTCGTATTTTCTAAATGGAGAAACTTTTATGAGTTTTCATTTCCACTCTACATACTTGAGATTCAAGTTGCATTGTACGGCATTTTCCACTCAGCTTGCCAATATGCAATTTTGAGTCTTTTTTTAAAAAATTCTAATCGTAGCCTATCAATCACTGTCGGAAATATTATTTCCCGAGAAATTTGTCGTTTTCACACGAAAATAACGACCACCCGTAATAACGGGTGGTTTTCTCTCTACAATAAAAAACCCGTCGGGGGAGACGGGTTTTTGTTTCAGTTATTGTCACATTGGGAATGTGTTAGTTGTTTTGGTTTTCTTGATCATCATCTTCTGAAGGTTGATCGTCTTCAGAAGTTTTTTCGTCTTCAACAGCTGCATCGTCATCTGCGTTAGCATCGTCCTCTTCGCCAACTTCAGTGTTTTTGTCTGCAGCATCTTCTTCTTTATCTAGAGCAGATGCTTTACTGTTTACAACCTGTGCTTCTTTAAGGGCTACTACATTTTTGTCCATAAATTCAATTGGATTGACAGCCACTTGGTCTTTACGGATTTCAAAATGAGTATGGATTCCAGCTTCACTGTTTAACAAGCTTTGTCCAGCTTTAGCTAGGGCTTGTCCTTGTGTTACTTTGTCACCGACTTCGACAGCAATTTCTTTTACAGATGAGTAACGTGTAACGATTCCTTTTTCATGCTCGACTTCAATCAGGTTTCCAAGGATTGTGTCATCTTGAACCTTTGTGACTGTACCGCTCATGGAAGCAACTACGTCAAACGTTTCCCCGTTTTGCATCGCAATGTCGATTCCTTTGTTTGGCTCGTATTTATTATTGTAGAATACTAGAGCCGCTTCTTGTGCCTCTTTACTACCATTTACATCGTAGAATTCCTTCTTGATGACCGCGGAGTCTTCATTCAATACTGGCATTTTGAAATTTTCTACTTTGCTGTTGACTTCAACAGCTGGCTCACGATGACCTTTTCCAACTATGTCATCATTGTCACCATAGCCTACATTAGGTGCAGTTGATTCACTGTTACTGTTTTGGAACCAAAGAACACCCGTTAATAAAGCAGCTGCACAACCTAAGTAGATTGCCGGTAGTGCCCAACGCTTAGCGATGAAGCGTTGAATTCCAGATTTTTGAGAAGTTCGTTTCTTTTCTTCCTCTCTCATGATTATCACCTCAGCAATCATTCTGAACAGATTCAGAAAATTATATACATGAAGTGAAAAAAATTTTTTTGTCTTATGTTTTGCTATGTCGGAATCATTTATTCATCGATTTGAAAAATAATGGTACACTTTTGAGTAGAAGTAAAAATAAGAGGGAGATCTATGAAAAAACTAATACGCTATGCACTCACAACTCTACCATTCCTATATATGATTGCAATTTGGATTATGTCCAGCCTACCTGACAACGCGGTCGTAGAGTTACCAGATTCTTATTGGGACCGAATGATTAAAGAGAGTCTTCATTTAGTAGAGTTCGGTCTATTATATTTATTTTTCGTAGTTGCTCTCGTCGTAAATGGAAGGTTAACTCCTAAATGGAGCTTGATTGCCGCTATCCTTGCAGGACTCTACGGAATTACGGATGAAATCCACCAATCCTTTGTTCCTTACCGTTCAGCTACCCTTATTGATGTAGTAAAAGATTTGATTGGAGTAACGGCAGCCTATTTCCATGTGCGTTTTCATTATTTTAAGAGGAAAAAGAGTGTGTTAAATAAGTTAGAGGCACGGATTAAGGGGTAGTTCTAACTCTAGGGCAATCTATTTTTAGGAAAAGAGGCCTTAAATGTAGATTTATTACCGAACGCGGTGGTTTTATTACCGAAAATCTAATTTTATTACCGAACGGACTACCTTTATTACCAAAATCGCCTCACATTTTACCATATGTAAAAAAAGGGACATCCCACACGAACCACGGCATGTGGAACGCACGGGAGATCCCTTTCTTTCTTTATTTATTTGCAACGACTGTATTCAAGAATGCTGTAGATGAGCTGATTTGGACCCCTTGATAGTAATACGTTACGATGTCGCGGTAGTTTTTCCCTTCCTGAGCCATTCCGTTCGCACCGTATTGGCTCATCCCCACTCCATGGCCATAGCCTTTTGTAGAGATAATGATTTGATCTCCTTTTCGTTCCCACGTAAAGTCCGTAGATTTCAGCTCTAAGTTTTCCCGAATTTGTTTTCCGGTTAATTGTTTTCCATTGATTTTTACTGCGCCTACGCGTTTTCCAGGTGTTCTTTCAACTATTGTACCGATTTCATTTCCTTTGGAGAGCTTCACGCCCAGTTTAGCTTCGAAGTCTTTTATTGAAATGATTTTACGATCGTAGAATTTTGGTGAGTCTTTATCCCACGGACTTTCGACACTTTTTAAATACGGAAATGAATTTTTCCAATAGGCTTCAGAATTTTCGGTAAATCCATTGCTAGTTGAGAAAAAAGTGGCTGTGATTGGTTCGCCATTATAGGTAAGGATCTGGTCCTTTGTCGCCAATACCGCTTTAGCAATTTTTTCTTTCTTCCAGGTGTAGTCCCCACCCCACAACTTCTTTAGTTCAGCATCACTTTTAAACACTTGGTGAAGGACTGTATCTGTGACATGAGCTCCTTTCGGTAAACCTACCGTATCTTTTTCGGACAATTGATTGATTATGTAAGTTCTAGCGGTTAGAGCTTGAGCTTTTAATGCTTCCATTTCAAAATCCGCTGGCATTTCAGCAGACACCACACCTGCTACATATTTTTCAAGTGGAAACGATTCGATTTTTTGTTGCTGAGAACGATAAACCGCCACTTCCACGGAGGATTCATTTAATTGGTCTGCTACACTAGGTTCCTGCTGCTTCTTATGGGTCAGGTTTTCCATTAGCTTTCCTTTTGTTCCATCAGACGAAAATGGTAGGACGAGTAAGGCGGGAATAATGACGATGGCAACGGCTACTGTGATTAGTACGGCAATGACTGGTTTCATAGATTTCATGTATGGAGCCTCCTCATGCAAATTGAATAGACAAATTGCTAATTCTCTATTCAAATCTATGGGAATGGACAAGCATTTATGACAATAGTTTTAACTCCAAATAAAAATCCCGCACAGTGGCGGGATTTCACATTTTTTCATATTATGCATTCATGTCTGCTACGAAAGATTCGCTACCAGAATGATCTTCTTCATTGATACGTTCAATATCTGCACCAAGGCCCGCAAGCTTTTTATGGAAATCCACATAGCCACGGTCTAAGTGTTTCAGTTCAGTTACTCGTGTTACTCCTTCTGAAACTAGACCAGCAAGAGTTAGAGCAGCTGCTGCACGTAAATCAGTTGAAGCTACTTCTGCACCTTGAAGGTCAGAAGGTCCATTGATAATTACAGAGCGTCCTTCGATTTTAATATCCGCGTTCATACGACGGAATTCTTCCACGTGCATGAAGCGGTTTTCGAATACGGTTTCCGTAATCATACTAGTTCCTTTTGCATGTAAAAGAAGTGCCATCATTTGAGATTGCATATCTGTCGGGAATCCTGGATGAGGCATTGTTTTAATATCGACAGCTTTTAGGACGTCAGGGCCGATTACTCGTAGACCATCCTCTTCTTCACGGATTTCAACGCCCATCTCCTGCATTTTTGCAACTAGGGATGTCATGTGTTCTGGAACTGCACCTCTTACAAGTACATTACCCTTTGTAATCGCAGCTGCGACCATGAATGTTCCTGCTTCAATACGATCCGGAATAATATTGTGTTCAGCTCCGTGAAGTACGTCTACACCTTCAATTTTAATAGTAGCAGTACCTGCACCTTTAACTTTTGCACCCATTTTATTCAGATAGTTTGCTAAGTCTACAATTTCCGGTTCTTTCGCAACGTTTTCAATTGTTGTTGTTCCTTCAGCAAGAACAGCAGCCATCATGATGTTTTCCGTTGCTCCAACACTTGGGAAATCCAGATAGATTTTTGCACCTTTAAGACGACCGTTCACTTCTGCTTCTAAGAAGCCGTTTCCGACCTTAACCGTAGCACCCATTGCTTCAAAGCCTTTTAAGTGCTGATCAAGTGGACGTGAACCGATTGCACAACCGCCTGGCAATGCAACACGTGCTTTACCGTTTCTTCCTAATAATGAACCCATTACAAGTACAGAGGCGCGCATTTTGCGAACATATTCAAATGGAGCTTCTACAAATAACTCTCTTGATGCATCTACAGTAATCGTATTATTATCAAACGCAACATCTGCATTTAAGTTGCGCAACACTTCATTGATTGTATATACATCGGAGAGAGTGGGTACGTCTTTAATGACGCTTCTTCCATGACTTGCTAATAATGATGCAGCGATAACAGGCAAAACTGAGTTCTTTGCGCCTTCTACTTTAACTTCCCCGCTCAGCCTGTTTCCGCCGCGGACGATGATCTTTTCCAAAAGTATTCCCCTCCGCGTCCAATATCTCTATATTAATATTCAAATGTAATGATGGGTGTGCCAACTACGATAGTCGTCCGCCCGCCCATTCCTTGAGTTCTCATGGCAATTTGCAAGTTCAATTGTTCTTCATTTAAAAACTGTGTAAAAAGCGGAGAGTGTGCAGAAACTGAAACAAAGTTTTCTTCTCTTAAACTCTCAACTTCTTTAGCTTGGAACCCTTCCAAAATAGAATCTACCTTAGAAGATAAAACCTTTGCTAGCGTATCATTGATTTCCCCTTTAATACAAGTGAAAATTGTGGGATTTTGTCTAAATATGTCTTTTATCCTGTTTTTGTAATCCTTATTAAGGTGCTGAAGCTCTACTAGTTGTGCGTTTCCTGTTACCTCATAGAGGATATACGAATTCTCTTGGGAATTTTTAGGGGTAGTCATAATTTCTAGCTTCTCTTTGATGCCAGATTGTTGGCTTAGGCCAATAGCCTTCCAGCCATTTTTATCTTCGGTGATCTCCCATTCTATATGGGGAAGCTTTTCTTTCAGACTCGAAACATAGTTTACTAGACTTTCTTTCGTACGAAGGATGTCAGCTTGCCCTCTAGCCAAAATTGACCATTCTTGGATGGAGACGTTCTCAGATTGTAATACTTCAACTAACTTCATGAAATCAGTACTGCTATTTGCTTCTGTCTTACTATTCCCTGCCACAATCAAAACAAAACCAATTATAACCAAATATATCATCTTTTTCATAATAGTCCATGCCCCCTTATTCCCATTGTTGCCAATTAGGAACAGGACATACTGAGGAAATTTCGTCAGATTTAGACATGACTGGTTAGGACAGTTGGAATATTGTTCAGAATTTCACAAATTTACTGAAAAAATAATTAGTTTATTCCTTATAAAGGAAAGGTAATTGATTGGACCATGCCAAATAGTCTAAGAAAAAACCACTGACTGTTGATCCGATGGCAAGAGTTAATAAAATGATCAAAACTCTAGCTTGAATCACTTTATTTGCACGAAGAATCTTATCAAAATTTAAAGACTGAAGCGCCCACCATGTAATGGCGATAAAAAACAAATGTGACATGATGCCAAACATAGCCTGCTGACCCAAGTTTTCAAACATGAAAAGTCCTCCTTTTCTCTATATCCAAAACATAATTTTATCATGAATAGGTTAAAGATAGAACTATTTTTAATAAAACTGATTAAAAAAGAACCAAGGTTATTAGCCCTGATTCTTCATTCTTCTATTAATATGATTTTACTAATAATCGACCATTCAAGAGCTGGTGAATTTTTTCCTTCTCTCCGTTCTTAAAATGTTGGATGATTTGGCTACCTACCACTACTCCATCACAAAATTGAGTGATTTCCTTTACCTGTTCGGGTGTTGAGATGCCAAATCCAGCTAACACGGGGATGGTGCTCATTTGCTTGAGCCTTTGCAGGAACTTTGTTACTTCGTCTTCAAAACCACCGCGAGCACCTGTTACCCCTTTCACCGTAACGGCATATAAAAATCCTTCCGCATCTTGGCTGATGGTTTTTAACCGCTCTATTGGACTCGTTAAAGTTGCTAAGCGGATTAATGTTATATCAGCTTGCATAAGTACTTGCTTTATTTCCCTCTCTTCTTCTGGCGGGAGATCGGGAATGATGACTCCATTTAATTCTATACTTTTACTCACTTCTGCAAATTCTTCAATACCGTAAGATAAGATAGGGTTTAAATAAGTCATGAAGATTAACGGAACAGTGACTGTTTTTCTTACTTCACTCAAGGCTGCCAAAATGCCTTTTAATGAGGTTCCATTTTCTAGAGCCCGCTGCCCTGCCGCTTGAATAGTTGGCCCATCTGCAACGGGATCTGAAAAAGGAATGCCAATCTCAATGATGGTGGCTCCCGCTTGTTCTAAAAACTCCAATCGTTCTACTAACGAGTCTAACCCTCCATCACCAGCCATTATATAAGGAACAAATGCTTTTTCCCCCTTATTCAATGCATGTTGTATGGAAAGTTGAATTTTATTGATCATGATAGGCTTCCTCCTAAATAGTGTCTTACGGATTCAACATCCTTGTCGCCACGACCAGACAAGCAAACAACAAGGATTTCATCTTCTCTCATCGTTTTTGCCAATTTTATTGAATATGCAATCGCATGTGAGCTTTCCAATGCTGGAATGATTCCTTCTTTTCTAGATAATAACTGGAATGATTCCAACGCTTCAGTATCAGTAACAGACATATATTGAACACGTCCTTCATCTTTTAAGAAGCTATGCTCGGGTCCTACACCTGGGTAATCCAACCCCGCAGAGATGGAATGCGCTTCTTCAATCTGTCCATCCTCATCTTGAAGGAGATACATTTTTGCTCCATGCAAGACGCCTACTTTTCCTTTCGTAAGCGAAGCTGCGTGCTTATCGGTGTCGAG
>NZ_QBBX01000001.1:137638-144092 GCF_003073175.1 Peribacillus acanthi | reverse complement strand
CAGCTCCTGCCGCTTCTACCCCATGTAACGTAACGGTCTCATCCTTTAAAAATGGATAAAACATCCCCATCGCATTCGAGCCACCGCCTATACAAGCAACAACGGCATCCGGGAGCCTTCCTTCAAGAGTGTCGAGCTGTTTTTTCGTTTCGCTTCCTATGACACTTTGGAAATCCCGGACAATTTCGGGGTATGGGTGGGGTCCTAAGACTGAACCCATAATGTAATGGGTGTCTTCCACATTCGCGACCCAGTAGCGAAGTGCCTCGTTTACGGCATCCTTTAGAGTCGAGCTCCCCTGTTTCACACTGACGACCTTCGCACCTAGAAGCTCCATTCGAAACACATTTAACTTTTGTCGCTTCACGTCCTCTTCTCCCATAAAAATGATGCAGTCCATGCCTAACAGCGCACTTACTGTGGCCGTCGCTACACCATGCTGACCAGCTCCAGTTTCAGCAACCACTTTTCGTTTTCCCATCCGCTTTGCTAGTAACGCTTGCCCCATCGTATTATTGATTTTGTGTGCCCCTGTATGGTTTAAGTCCTCCCGTTTTAGGTAGATTTTCGCACCACCAGCGTACTTCGTTAGGTTTTCTGCAAAATATAAAGGCGTTTCCCTACCCACATACTGCTTTAAATATCCGTTAAGCTCCTCTTGAAAATTTGGGTCCTTCTTAGCTTTTTGATATTCTTCCTCCAGTTCAATCACTGCCTGCATCAAAGTTTCAGGGACAAATCTTCCTCCGTACGGTCCATAATGACCTGATGCACTTGGCATCGCATATTGTTTCATCTTCATTTACGCTCCCTTCGCATTTTGGATAAATGCTTTGATTTTTTCATGGTCTTTTTTTCCGTCAGTTTCGACTCCGCTTGATACATCGACCATATATGGCTGAGTAACCTCTATTGCTTCTCTCACATTTTCCGGAGTCAATCCTCCTGCTAAAATTAGTTTTTTATTGGAGTTCCACTTAGTCAGTAGAGACCAATCAAACCGCACCCCGTTCCCACCTTGATATGCTCCCTTTGGACTGTCGAGTAATAGATAATCGTTGAGGTACAGTTGAGTGTTCACGAGGTCCTGTTTTTCACTCATCCCAAATGCCTTAATGATGGGAAGACTGTAGCCCTGACACTGATCAGGAGATTCTTCACCGTGAAGCTGGATCATGGTTAACCCACAAGAGTGGACAATCGATTCGATGACTTGAGGGTCTTCATTCACGAACACCCCGACTTTTTCAATTTCTTTAGGTAGAACTTCAATGATTTGCTTTGCCTGTTCCGGTCTAATTTGCCTTTTACTTTTGGCAAAAACGAAGCCTAGTGCATCCGCTCCTGCTTGAACAGCGACATGTGCCGAATCCACATCAGTGATTCCACAAATTTTCACCTTCATATAGTTGCTCCCACTAATGAAAGCTCATGAAAAGCAGCTTCTAGGTTTTCAGCTCGCATAAGGGCTTCGCCAACCAGAATGCCTTTGGCTCCTACTTTCACCACTCGGCCGACATCATTAGAAGTAACGATTCCACTTTCACTAATCAAAATGTGGTGATTCCCAACCCCTTTCGCCAATCGTTCTGTCGTTTCTAAATCAACCTGGAAGGTTTTTAAATTCCGATTGTTGATGCCAATCAGTTTTGCCCCTAGATCCATCGCAATTTGTAGCTCCTGTTCATCATGGACCTCCACCAGGACTTCGAGTCCATAGAGCTTTGCTACTTCATACAGACGATATAACGTTTCCTTTGAGAGAGCGGCTACGATGAGGAGGATGGCATCTGCTCCTGCTTGTTTAGCCTTTTGGATTTGGATAGGATCGATGATGAAATCCTTGCAGAGAATGGGAATACTCACAGCCTTTCTAACAGCTTCTAAATCTTGAAAGCTCCCTTTGAAAAAGGTCGAATCGGTAAGTATAGAAATCGCAGCAGCTCCATTTTTTTCATAAAGTCTCGCTTGTTCGACTGGGTCCACTCCCTCATTAATCATCCCTTTGGAAGGCGAGGCTCTTTTAATTTCTGCGATGATACCGACAGTTGATTTTTTTTGTATTGCCATGAAAAGAGAGATGGTAGCTCTTTTTGACTCTTTAATGGTTTCTTCTTTTAATTGAAGAACTTCTTTTTGTTTTTCATGAAGAATTTTATCTAAGATATTCATTGGTTTTACCCTCCTTTAGATGATAACTTGAGTACGTTTCGAATATTGGATCAAGCCTTCTAGCTTTGATAACGCCTTTCCAGAATCAATGCTTTCTTTTGCCATGGATACACCCATTTGAATACTTTCACATATTCCGCTGGCATATATCCCTAGTCCTGCATTTAGGAGAACCGTGTCGCGATAAGCTCCTTTTTTTCCATTTAGAACATCTAGAAGAATTCTTGCGTTTTCCTTGGCGTCCCCACCTTGGATTTTGGAATTTTGGTAAGAAGGGAGACCCACCTCATCCGGTCGCAACATGAATCGAGTAATTTTCCCTTTTTCAATGAGTGCAAGATGGTTTTCTCCTTGCAGCGATGCTTCATCCATAAAGCCAGCCCCATTAACAATGACCGCTCGCTTTCGATTAAGTCTGCTTAGAACTTCTGCGAACAAATCGATGGACTCTCTCTGATAGATTCCTAAAAGCTGATAATCGAGGTGGATTGGGTTCGTTAATGGGCCAATTAAGTTAAAGATCGTCGGTATATTCAATTCCTTCCTAACCTTCATGATTCGTATAAGACTTGGGTGAACATGGGGGGCAAATAAAAAGGAAATCCCGACCTCTTCAAGTTGCTTCTCCAATACACTTTTGGGAAGTTCTAGCCTGATTCCAAGATGCTCTAGAACGTCCGCACTCCCCGTTCGGCTGCTGACACTTCGGTTGCCATGCTTCGCTACTTTAACCCCTGCCCCTGCGATAACAAAAGCCGAAGTCGAGCTGATGTTAAAGCTTTTCGATCCATCCCCACCTGTTCCGCAATTATCCATGACCCCTGGAACCTGTTTAGTAAACGGAAGGGCATGTTCCCTTAAAACTTGGACAATCTCTGTAATTTCCCCAGCAGTTTCTCCTTTTGCTTTTAGAGCAACTAAGAACGCGGCAATCTCACTGTCGGAAATATCCTCCCGAAAGAGCTCCGCTGCTGCCAATTTCATATCTTCCTTTGTTAGGGCTTCTTTACTGAGAAGCTTTTGCAAATATACCTTCATCGTTCCTTCCTCCTTTTTGGGGTGAATGACATTTGGTCAGGAAATACTCAGTTAATTTTGAACCCTCCTCTGTACCAATCGATTCAGGATGGAACTGCAATCCGTATACTGGGTAGTCTCTATGCTGGATTGCCATGATTTCCCCATCTTCTGTGGATGCAACTACCTGTAATTCAACTGGTAAACTTTCTTGTTCAACAGCAAGTGAGTGATATCTCATCACGTTGATGGTCGGTGGAAGTTTTTCAAATATCCCCGTCCCGCTATGGGTTATGGCTGATCCTTTTCCATGCATAATTTCTTTTGCTGAGATGATATTGGCTCCAAACGCCTGAGAGATCGATTGATGGCCTAAGCAAATTCCTAGAATCGGTATTTCTTTGTAAAAATTTTTGATGACTTCGATGCAAATCCCTGCATCCTCCGGCCTTCCTGGACCTGGTGATAGCACGATGCTTGTAGGATTGGACCTCTTAATCTCCTCAATCGTAATCTTGTTATTTCTCACAACATGAATCTCTTTGGTAAAGGCACCGATTTGTTGGTATAGGTTATACGTAAAAGAATCATAGTTATCGATTAATAGAATCATGCTTCTACCTCCATCAAAGCCCTTGCCTTATTCAAGGTCTCGTGAAACTCTTTTTCCGGATCCGAATCATAAACAATGCCCGCTCCTGCTTGAATGATTGCTTTTCCGTCCTTCACAACCATTGTTCGAATCGCCAGTGCAAAATCAAAGCTCCCATGATAGGAAAAATATCCGACTGCCCCTGCGTAGACATTCCTTTTGATTCCTTCAAGGTCATTGATGATGCTCATAGCTTGAATTTTAGGGGCTCCTGAAACGGTTCCTGCTGGTAAACAAGAGGCTAAAATATCGGTATTGTGAAGATGCGTCAGCTTTTTCCCTCTTACTTCCGAAACGATGTGCATCACATATTTATACTTTTCAATCAGCATGTATTTTGAAATCTCAATGGAACCAATCTCACACACTCTACCAAGGTCATTTCGTCCGAGATCAATGAGCATCCGATGCTCTGCTATTTCCTTCTCATCTTGAAGTAAGTCCTTCTCAAGTGCTTCGTCTTCGGTCTCATTTCCGCCCCTTTTCCGTGTGCCTGCTATTGGATTGGTCGTAACATATGTGCTATCTCCTTTAATCAAGCTTTCTGGAGAAGAGCCAACGACCTGGTAATCTTCAAAATCAACATAAAACATATAGGGCGAAGGGTTCAGACGTCTTAGCCCCCGGTAAAATTGGAACGGGTCACCGGTAAATTTCGATTTGAATCGCTGAGACAAGACCACCTGGAAAATCTCCCCCTTGATGATTTCCTGCTTGGCTATATTGACTAGGTTTTCAAAATGCTGCTGGCTTATCTCGGGTTGAAAGCTGTAGGTTTGTTTGTTGGTTGATCTGATTTTTGTTTGCTTGCTAATGGCAATTTCATTCATAATTTTTATTGCTTTCATTTCGAAATTACTTTCATCCTCGTGATGAAGAGCAACAATCGAAATCAGTCCTGTGAAATGGTCATATACAATCACTTCCCGATAGAACATCAAGTGTGCATCCGGCATATTCAGCTCATCTATTCCTTCGGGACCGATGTCTTCATATTGCCGGATTAGGTCATACCCGATATAGCCCACTCCTCCTCCCAAGAAGGGAAAAGGAGCATCCTCAAGCGTGATGGGTGGGAGGTATTCTTTTACGATGTCTAGGAATTTCCCTTCTCTGATCATCTCTTTTTGGCCAACTTGATGAATGACTACCCTATCTTCAATCGATTTCATCTCCATAAACGGTTCAGCCCCGATGAAGGAGTACCTCCCGTTCTGTTCGTGCTTCAAGGAACTCTCTAAAAGAAATTTCTTTTTTCCCTGTATGCTCTGAAAAATTCCGATTGGTGTATAGATATCTCCCTCTAAATCTTTTCGAAATAGCTTCATGTGTTTCATTTTTCTGCCTACCTTTCATTCGTGAATAAATAAAAAAAGTCCCCTACAGACATAGTTGTTGTCTGTAGAGGACGATTATCACCGCGGTGCCACCTCTGTTAAAGAAATCGAGTTTGATTCCTTTCGCTTTTTCAGGTACGGGAAAAAATGATTCCTTATACCCTATCCTTGTAACGGCGGAAACCCGTGCACACCTACTATTGTTCAATGTGCCTCTCACAAGTCCATTCGACCAGCCCTATCGCACCGGTTCTCACCCTTCCCGGCTCTCTGTAACGCTTCAAGCTGATGTACTCCTCTTGTTCAACGATTTACGTATAGAATTTTTTCTTTTAACCCCGTCTGGAATGCGGAGTTGATAAATTATCTTCGAAAGTTGAAAAATTAATAGCACAAGTTGAAAAATTCCAACTCTGCTCTCCCTTTTTAGTCAAAATCATTATTGGTTTTCATTCCCCCCTATTACATAGACAGAGAAAATACTTTTTTGCAGAATCCAACCTAATTAAAGGCGGTGTGAGCGAAGCTTTATTCATATTTTTCCCTAAGGAGATTTCATCTATTTTCCAATAAAATTTGCCCTCTCCAATCATTAGCGTAGCTCCGCCCCTTTTCCAGCAGAAAACAAAAAGGGGCCTCATCCTAAAAGGACGAGAAACCCCGTGGTACCACCTTTGTTGCTGTTTACGAACAGCCACTCTGCAATATCGAAGCGCATGCGCTTGAATATCCGTCTCTTGTAACGATGAGATCATTCGCCAAAGCCTACTCTCCCTTTTAAAAAGGGATTTCTGTTTGGAAGCTCGGAAGTCCATTCACTACAACATTCATGCTGATTCTCACCAACCATCAGCTCTCTGAAATGTCCGTTGAAGCTACTCCTCTTCGTCTACGCCAAGTTCGATTCTTGAATTTTTCTCATAGTAACACGCACATATTGACCATGTAAAGAGAAAAAGTTTTTGAATTTTCGCCAAAAACCGACTTAGTGCCATGTGTGGAGCACGAAAACCGTACATCAGACAATCTCTTTCACCGATTATCTTCGAAAGTAGGAATTTTAAAATCGAAAAGCCAATTTTTTCTACGAAACCACCAAAAATAAAATCGCAAGCAAAAAAATAAAATCGAAAATGGCCATTTATCGATTTTTCGACAAAAACCGGGCGGTGACAGGCACTTTTTAGAACCCAAAAAAGGACTTCCAATCCGGAAGTCCTTTCTGTTTATTGCATAAAATCGTCAAAGTTTCCAAAGTAGTGGTGTAGGAAATCTA
>NZ_QBBX01000001.1:128720-137628 GCF_003073175.1 Peribacillus acanthi | reverse complement strand
CGCCTGGTGCGACACCAAATCCGATTGTTCCTACCGCACAAACGAGTAATACGACCAATAAACTCACTGGGATCTTCACTTTTTCTGTCATCGCCAAATAGTGTGCGGGACGGAAGAAAACTTGCGTTAAAATCCCAAAATAATAGAAATACGATACAACGGTAACCGCAATCATGATTCCTGCTAGTACGTAATGACCAGGCTCGACTGCAAAGGTACCCATGAAAATGTTCAGTTTACCGATAAATCCTGCCGTACCTGGAATGCCTGCAAGAGAAAGAATATAAATCCCCATCATGATTGCAAGTAAAGGTGAGCGTTGATACAAGCCTGCGAAAACTGAAATCTCTTCAGATCCTGTTTTGTCTGACATGTATTGTACGACCGCAAATGCACCGAGATTCATGAATACATAGGCGACTAGATAGAACCAGATTGCATCAAAGGTAAAGTAACCTAACGTTGCGATAGCAACAAGTAGATACCCCGCATGGGCAATACTTGAATAGGCTAGTAAGCGTTTAATATTGGTTTGCTTTAACGCCACAACATTCCCAACAATCATAGTAATCGCTGCAAGGAAACCGATATAGTCTTTATTTTTTTCGATAAAGGTCAGTGCACCGATTTCGTCACCTGGTGCGGCCATGAACAACGTTATCATGATACGAAGCAAGATGACGAAGCCCGCTGCCTTTGAGACGACACTCAAGAAAGCAGTAACTGGTGTTGGTGCTCCTTGGTATACGTCTGGTGCCCACATATGGAATGGAGCAGTTGCCAGCTTGAAGGACAATCCGACCACAATCATAAAGAACGCTAGGCCAAACAAGTATTGGAATTGTCCATCAAAGATTTGGGACATGATTCCGCTCATTTCTTTAAGGTTCGTTGTTCCCGTCAATCCATATAAATAGCTCATTCCAAACAATGTAATCGCCGTAGAAATACCACCGTTAATGACATATTTCATGGCAGACTCGTTGGAAGCCAAATGATTTTTTCTCATCCCCGCTAGGATGTAAGACGAAATCGACAATAATTCCAAACCAACGAACAGAGTAATCATATCTCCACTGGAGGCCATCATCATGGCACCTAATAAAGCTGCCAGGAATAGATAATAGAACTCTCCGCGGTATTCCTTCATTCCTTCTGCCGGTTGAAAGCTTTCGGCCAACAGTATGACCATGGCCGCTCCCACAAGGAAGATTAATTTGAATGCCTTAGCGAATGAATCCAGTCGATATGTATCATTCAAAATCGACGTTGCTTCTACATTGAATAAGCCAACCAATGAAACTAGTGCGATTAGAATTCCGACTAGAGCGACCCATGCAAGTGGACGTCGACTCGATGATTTTGGCATAAATAGGTCCAATAGTGTCAGTAATGTTGCCACACCGAGGATGATGAATTCTGGCATCATGACTCCCCAGTTAAAAGAAAGCAAGGTTTCCAAATCCATCCTTCATCACCCTCCTAACCCTACTAAGATAGCTTCAAGCGTTGACTCCAATGGTACTGTAAGCACGCTTGGATATACGCCGATTAAAACGATTAATGCTAATAAAACCAGAACTGGCGCGAACTCTGCACCTTTGATATCCGTAAGAGATTCGCTATATGATTTCTTAGCTGCTCCGAATGTAATGCCGAGAACCGCTCGTAAAACATAAACCGCTGTTAAGATGATTCCGATGGTACCGATGGCTGCGATGATTGGCTCCACTTTAAATAGTCCTAAGAAAGCCATAAACTCACTTATGAATCCAGACATACCCGGTAAACCAAGTGAGGCCATCGAAGCTGCTAGCAAGAAGCCGGCTGTTAAAGGCATAACTTTTGCCAGTCCACCTAGGTCTCCCAATTGGGAAGTGTTTACACGCTCATACATCACTCCTACTAAGAAGAACAGAAGTGCTGCAATTAATCCGTGAGACACGACTTGGAAGATGGCACCTTGTATGCCGGCTTCATTCAATGCCCCTAAACCGATCAGGACGATTCCCATATGTGAAATCGAAGAATAGGCTAGGACCATTTTGAAATCGGTCTGGATCAGAGCTAAAAACGCCCCATATAAAAGGTTAATAACACCTAGAATCGCTATGAAAATAGCAATCTCTTTAAATTGCTCTGGAAATATCCCTATTCCAAATCGAATGAGACCAAAAGCTCCGATTTTTAATAGTACACCAGCATGCAACATAACGATGGAAGGTGGTGCCTGAACGTGAACCTTTAACATCCACGTGTGTAGTGGGAAAATGGGAAGTTTGATTCCAAATGCCACTAACAAGGCAATCAATAATGTATATTTCATTGCCTCTGAAATCGGTGCGATGAGTGGGACTCCTCCGACCGTCATGATGTATTTTAATGCTTCGATATTAGTAGTACCAGCACGAGCAAATAAAATCATGATGACGATTAATAAAATGGCTGAACCAAGTCCGTTATAGATTAAGAAGCTGTATGCCGCTTTTTCCTTTTCAAGATATCCCCATTTTCCGATTAAGAAGAACATCGGGATGAGCGTAATCTCAAAGAAGAAGAAAAATAGTATTAGGTTTTGAGCTGTAAAGACCCCTAGCATACCAATCTGTAGCATTAGGAACAGCATGAAGTAGCCTTTCCATTCCTTTTTGATGTGGATGGAAGCGATGGCAGCCAAAGTAGCTAATACAGAAGTCAGTAACAACATGACTAAAGCAAAACCGTCTAGAGCTAGTTCATAATCGACCGCAAATAGCTTGCTGTCATATTGTTTTAAATTTCCAAAGCGGAACCAATTCGCTTTGTTTGAAAACTCGGAAAGACTAGTTCCTGCCTGAAATTGTAAATAAATGAATAGAGACAAAAATAGTGCAGGAAGGGTAGCCAAAATCCCTACGATTTTTATAGTCTTTTCACTTGTTTTAGGTACAAATAAAAGTAGTACTATCCCTACTAACGGGGAGAAGACTATTAGCGTTAATAGCCAGTCGCTCATCTTACGTACCCCCCTGTCAACGCGTAAACTACTAATAAAACGGCCAATCCTAGGACAACGACTGTTCCATACAGTTGTACTTGCCCCGTTTGAAGTTTGGATCCAATTTTACCTATGCCCTTAACGGAAACAATCACTGTGTTCATGAGTCCTTCCACTAAAAACTTATCAATAAAGGCAAGAAATAATGATATCCCCTTTGTCACTGGAACAATGGTTACATTATACAATTCATCAACGAAATACTTGTTTGAAAGAATACTATAAGCTGTCGATCCTTCGCCACCAAGCCAATCTGATGAAATGCTTCTTTTACCATAAATGAAGTAAGCTATTAGAATGCCTGCTAAAGAAATCAACGTAGCTGCTATCATGATCCATGCTGGACCTTCAATATGGCCGTGACCCAATGCATGATTTCCTTCCGTTAGCCAATCTCCTAAAAATGTTCCGAACCATGGAGTATTCACATATCCACTGATGACAGCTAAAACCCCCAACACGATCATCGGGAATGTCATGATGCTTGGTGACTCATGAACATGTGATGCCTCGCCCCTTGAGCTTCCTGCAAACACCATGAAGAATAAACGGAACATATAAAATGCCGTCAAAAATGCAGCGGCAAGCGCTAACCAGAATAATGCGTAGTTTCCATGTGCCCAAGCTGCAATCAAAATTTCATCCTTACTGAAAAACCCTGAGAACAATGGAACTCCAGAAATCGCTAACGTGCCGATTAGGAACAATGGACCGGTAATACGTAGTTTTTTCCACAGTCCTCCCATTTCATCAATGTTCTGGGTATGAACAGCATGAATGACGCTTCCTGCTGCCAAAAACAGCAATGCCTTGAAGAAAGCGTGGGTCATTAAGTGGAATACACCCGCTACATAGCCTGCGGAACCAAGGGCAAGCATCATATATCCAAGCTGACTGACCGTCGAAAATGCTAGGACACGTTTGATGTCTTTTTGAACTAAACCAATGCTCGCTGCAAAAATGGCTGTGAATGCACCAATAATAGCTACTGTCATCATCGCTGTTTCACTCGCAGAGAATAATGGGAACATCGTCGCCACTAAATAAACACCTGCTGCAACCATTGTAGCGGCGTGGATCAAAGCCGAAACCGGAGTTGGACCTTCCATCGCATCTGGTAACCAAGTGTGCAATGGGAACTGACCAGACTTACCGATTGCTCCAATAAAAATTAGAATACTTGCCAACGTAATCATTGTTGCCGAAATACTTCCCGCTTCTACAGCATGGAAAATTTCATCGTATTCGAAGCTTCCAACTTGCCAGAATAATAAGATCATGCCGATAAAAAGACCAACATCTCCAATCCTGGTCATGATGAAAGCTTTCTTTGCCGCTTTTTTTGCTTCTTCTTTATAGAAATAGAAACCGATAAGTAAGAATGAGCCTAGACCTACTAGCTCCCAAAATACATAAAGTTGAAGTAGATTTGGTGATATGACCAAACCAAGCATTGCAAAAGTAAATAATCCTAAATAAGCATAAAACGTATGGAATCGCTCGTCGCCATGCATATAGCCTTTTGAATACATATGTACAAGGAAGCTGACTAGCGATACGATCACTAACATTAAAGCATTTAACTGATTTACCTCAATACCCGCTGTTAATTGTACATCCCCTATTGTTAGCCATGTGGCTTCGGCTTTGTAAGTTGGTGACGATATACGATCGATGAGCACCAACAGTGAATAGATGAAAGAAACGAGCGTCAAAAGTATACCGATATAGGCACTCGATTCTTTTAATCTTCTACCGAATAGAAGAAGGAACAGGAACGAGAATAGCGGGAAAAACGGTATGAGCCATGCATTCTCCATCATCGTATCAAATCCCCTTCTCATCGTGCGAAGGCATTTGCCTTCTTACATTTTTCTTTATTTATAAGTTTCCTAGTGTTTCATCGTGTCCATTTCATCAATATTGACCGTTTTACGGTTTCGATATAACGAAATTAAAATAGCCAATCCTACCGCTGCTTCAGCAGCAGCCACCGTAATGGCAAATAAAGAGAAGATTTGACCAGTGATGGAAGGAGTGACGCCATACTTACTGAATGCTACAAGGTTAATGTTTACTGCATTCAACATTAATTCGATAGAAATCAAGACAATAACTGTATTTCTTTTTGTCAAAGCTCCATATAAGCCGATACAGAAAAGGATTAATGCAAGAACCAGATATGCTGAAAGTGGCACAGATGTCATTGTTTATCCGCCTCCTCTGGTTCATCCTTTTTCGCCAATACTATCGCACCCACTAGCGCAACCAATAAAATGACCGAAGTCAATTCAAAAGGAATCACATATTTCGAATACAGGGCCACACCGATTTGTTCTGTATTATTTTCATGTAGTGCTGTTTGTTGAGCCGGGATATCTAAATCATAAATCCCCATATAGACAGCAAAAGCAAATCCAGCAATACCCAACATCAAAAGCAGCTTACGAATCATGCCTGTTTTTTCAACACTTTCATCATCATGTTTCGTGAGCATGATTCCAAACAGCATGATGATGGTGATCGCTCCTGAATAAATCAAGATTTGAACCACGGCAACGAATTCCGCTGACAGCATCACGTAGATACCCGCAACACTGATGAACGTGAATACTAAAGCAATTACCATATGGACGACCTTTGTAAGGTTAATTAATAGAATCCCGCCTAATACGGCTACTAGAGAAAGAGAAATGAATGCTAAAAACTCGCCGCTCATGCCTTATTCTCCTTCCTAATATTCGTATCGTTCTCATCCAGCCATTCCAGGTTTTTAAACAACATATCTCTGCTGTACTCAGCCAGTTCGAAGTTGTTCGTCATAATAATGGCTTCGGTCGGACAAACTTCTGTACATAAATCACATAAAATACAAATCTCAAAGTTTATATCGTATGTGTCAATAATCTTCCCTTTTTTTGTAGGGTCCGGATGTTTTTTGCCAGTTAAATTGATACAATCCGTTGGACAAATGTTTGAACATTGGTTGCAGACAATACATTTTTCCGGATAAAATTTTTGTATTCCTCTGAATCGATCCGGTAACGGAAGCGGCTCATCTGGATAATTATACGTCACTTTTTCACGGGTTAGGTTTTTTAGGGTATATTTCAATCCTTTAGCCAATCCAAACATTTTTGTCACCCCTTGCTTTGTACTATTAATAAGTCGGTCGATAGCAAAGTTCTACTAGACAATCTACCACAGACGTTAGATTACCATAGCTTTAATAGTTCTTTCACTAATGCTGTTAAGAATATATTTGCTAGAGCTACAGGAAGGAGAACTTTCCACCCGAATTCCATCAGTTGGTCTGCACGTAAACGTGGGAATGTTGCACGAATCCAAATTAAAACGAAAACCACCGCACTGAACTTCAATGCAAACCAAACAGCTCCCGGTATGAAGTCGAGGAAAGGAAGAGCATTCCACCCTCCAAGGAATAATACCGTTGTTAAAGAAGCCATTGCAAATAAGTATACATATTCAGCCAGCATGAAGAATGCCCAACGGAAACCGGAATACTCAGTATGGAACCCAGCTACTAGTTCAGATTCTGCCTCTGGTAAGTCAAATGGTGTACGGTTTAACTCTGCTACAGAAGCAATGATAAAAATAATGAAACCAATAGGCTGCATAATGATGAACCAAAGGTCTTCCTGTGCTGCCACGATAGTATTCAAATTCAAGCTTCCAGCTACTAAAATAACACCGATTACGGACATAACAAGAGGAATCTCGTATGAAATCATTTGTGCTGCCGCACGCATACCACCAAGCAACGCATATTTATTATTCGAAGCCCAGCCACCCGCGACTACCCCAACTGTTGTTATACCAGAGATTGCAATATAGTAAAGCAATCCAACTCCAATATCAGCAAATTGTAATTTATCCGTTAAAGGAATGGTCGCTAATACCATAAATGCTGGCGCAAAGGCTATGACAGGTGCCAAAATGAACAGTGGCTTGTCTGCAGCTTTTGGAATGACATCTTCTTTTAAAAGGAGCTTTAATACGTCAGCTACCGTTTGTAAAAGTCCCCATTTCCCTCCAACTTGGTTTGGACCGTGACGAATTTGCATAAAACCCATCACTTTTCTTTCTGCTAAAATCGCATACGTTACAAATCCAAGTACGACCAACAGTAAAACTACGGCTAACAAGAAAAAAATCGCGAAATTCATCAAGCCAGCTGAGGAATGCAATAAATCTGATATCATTAGCCGTCAACCTCCCCAAGTACAATGTCGATCGCACCTAGAATAGTAATAAGGTTAGCGATGTTTTCCCCCTTCAACAGTTTTGGAAGGATCTGCAGATTGTAGAAGGATGGTCTTCTAAATTTCAATCGGTACGGTTCTTTTTTTCCATCGCTAGAAATGTAGCAACCGATTTCCCCACGAGGTGACTCGATTCGGACAAACGCCTCTCCAGCTGGCGCTTTAATGATTTTCGGAACTTTAGCGAGGATGTCTCCATCACTCGGGAATTGCTCCACAGCCTGCTCTAGGATTTTTAATGACTCTTCTATTTCTCCAAGTCGGCAATGGTAACGAGCCCATGCGTCGCCTTCATTACGAACGGGTACATCAAAGTCAAAACGGTCATAAATCGAGTATGGCTCATCTTTTCGTAAATCCCATTTCACGCCAGTGCTTCGTAGGTTCGCACCGCTAAGTGAATAGTTCAACGCATCTTCCTTCGAATAAGTACCTACTCCAATTAAACGTTTCATGAAAATTTCGTTACCCGTCACTAGTTCATGGTATCCAGCCAGCTGTTCTCTCATATATGGAACAAATTCTCGGACCTTTTGGATCCAACCTTCAGGAGCATCCCATTTCACTCCACCGACTCGCATGTAGTTGAAGGTAAGTCTGGCGCCGGAAAGCTCATTTAACATGTTAATGATCATTTCTCTTTCTCGGAATGCGTATAGGAATGGACTGATTGCCCCAATATCCAATAAGTATGTACCCCACCAAACAAGGTGACTGGCTACACGTCCCAACTCCATCGAGATGACACGTAAGTATTCCGCACGGTCAGGAACTTGCAATCCCATCATCGTTTCTACAGCATGACATAAAACATAGTTAGTCGTCATGGCAGACAAGTAATCCATTCGGTCTGTATAAGGAATGATTTGTGTATATTGTAGGTTTTCTGCTAGCTTTTCAGTTCCACGATGCAGATAGCCTACAACAGGGGTTGCTTCCTTGATAATTTCACCGTCAATTTTGATGACCAGTCGGAACACGCCGTGAGTACTTGGATGCTGAGGTCCTACATTCAAGAGCATTTCTTCTGTGCGTATCATATGCTACACCTCTTCATCATACGGCTGATAATCTTTGCGTAATGGATATCCAATCCATTCTTCTCCTAAGAGAATTC
Source organism: Peribacillus acanthi (assembly GCF_003073175.1). Lineage (GTDB taxonomy): Bacteria > Bacillota > Bacilli > Bacillales > DSM-1321 > Bacillus_BN > Bacillus_BN acanthi. The sequence continues at coordinate 129,191 of NZ_QBBX01000001.1, read as the reverse complement.
TCTTTAAATCGGGATGATTGGTAAATTGGACCCCTAGTAAATCATAGGTCTCGCTTTCCGGCCAATTCGCCCCTTTCCATAGTGGCGCAAGAGATGGAATCTCCGGTTGTTCACGATCTATTTTCACTTTTAATGCGACAGGTTGATTATGCTTGTAGGAGTATAAATGAACGTACACTTCCATATGAGTGACATAATCCGTACCGTGAATGCTAGAAAGATAGTCAAAACCTAGTTGCTCATTGTATTTAAGGAACTCAGCGACTTTATAATACGTATCTTTCTTTGCTACCAAAGTCGGAACATCCTTGGAAAGTCTATTAATATAAGAAGCTTCCAACATATCTTTTCCTAAATTGTCTTCGATCACTTTAATATATTTATCTAATAATGGCTGGTTTGGAGATGGTTGCACGTCATCTTGTTGTATTTCTGTGGATGTACCCGTGGAAGCAGCCTTTGCTTTTGCGG
>NZ_QBBX01000001.1:120321-128710 GCF_003073175.1 Peribacillus acanthi | reverse complement strand
GGCTGCAGCTTTGGCCTTTGCGGCTGCTATGGCTTTCGCTTTTTCATCATTGCCCGTTAGCTCTGCTCCGCCTTGTTTGGCTTGCGCTGCGGCTTTCGCTTTCGCAGCGGCAGCGGCCTTTGCTTTTGCGGCTGCTATGGCTTTTGCTTTTTCATCATCGCCTGCTGGCTCTGCTCCGCCTTGTTTGGCTAGGGCAGCAACTTTCGCTTTAGCTGCAGCAGCGGCTTTTGCTTTTGCGGCTGCTATGGCTTTCGCTTTTTCATTATCGCCTGCTTGTTCTGCTCCGACAACGTCTTCTGCTTGTTCCTTTGCTTTCATCTTGGCTAGGGCAGCAGCTTTTGCCTTCGCAGCGGCGGCAGCTTTTTTCTTAGCTAGGTCCATGTCATCCTCTTCGGCTGTTTCGGAGGTTGACCCCGCACTTTCTTGTTCCTTCGCCTTCATCTTGGCTAGGGCAGCGGCTTTCGCTTTGGCTGCAGCGGCAGCTTTTTTCTTAGCTAGGTCCGTGTTATCCTCTTCGGCTAATTCGGTGGTTGACCCCGCACTTTCTTGCTCCTTTGCCTTCATCTTGGCTAGGGCAGCGGCTTTCGCTTTGGCTGCAGCTGCAGCTTTTTTCTTCGCTAGATCCATGTCATCCTCTTCACTTGCTTCAGAAGTTGCTAAAGCAGCCCCTTGTTCCTTAGCTTTCATTTTAGCCAGGGCAGCAGCCTTTGCTTTGGCTGCAGCTTCTTTTTTCAACTGATCAAGGTCTTTTCCTTCGCTCACGTTACATCACCTTCTTTCCGGTTTTTGCTTCGTGACGAATCTTTTCTCTCAATTTATTGATCCCATACATTAGTGCAGCAGGATTAGGAGGACAGCCTGGTATGTATACATCGACTGGAACGATTTGGTCTACGCCTTTCACGACACAATATGACTTCACATATGGACCTCCAGCTGTTGCACATGAACCCATCGCTATAACCCATTTCGGCTCTGGCATTTGATCATATAAGCGCTTTACAATTGGGGCCATCTTTTTCGTAACAGTTCCGGAAACAATCATGACATCAGATTGTCTTGGTGAAGTTCGGAAAAAAGAGCCAAAACGGTCCAAGTCATAATGAGATGAGCCAACACCCATCATCTCAATGGCGCAACAAGCTAAACCAAAGGTCATTGGCCATAACGAGTTACTTCGAGCCCAAGCCTTGATTTGTTCCAAGGTTGCCATGAAAACATTTTGCCTTAACTCTTCCATTTCCTGTTGAGAAATTCCCTCTAGCTTTAAGTCCATTTCAGCACCTTCTTTTTCCAAGCGTAAACAAGTCCAATAATCAGCATAAACACAAAAATCATCATTTCAATTAATGCAAAAATGCCCAATTTTTCGTACGCTACCGCCCATGGATAGAGAAACACTGTCTCTACGTCAAAAATAACAAACATCAAGGCAAAAATATAATAGCGGACATTAAATTGGACTCTTGAATCATGGAATGGTTCCATCCCACTCTCATACGTCGTATACTTCGCCTCGATCGGCTTGTACGGTCGCAACAATTTCCCTAAAAACAGTGCCACAACCGGAAGTAATACCCCTAGACATAGAAACACAAAAACAATCAGATAGTTGTTCTGATACAGGTTTAATAGATCCATGCCCATCCCCCTTTGTTTTTTAGTGACCATCTAACTTTCAAAAAAACAGACCATTCAGAAATTTCAAATGTAACCGAATACATTATATCACTGATGGAAAAACGTGTCGATAATACCTTCCAATGTTTGCTAATAGTACACAATTTAAATATATGTCCAAGTGTCGGGAAAAATTTGTACCAATTTTATGGAGATTGTTTGTAGAAAATTTAGCTTATGCCTTCAATATGATTGAATATATATGTAACGGATATAGCGGGGATATAAAAGATAAACGAAGTATTCTGTAAATATAGCCAGTTTGCTTCATTCCAGAGGGAACAATTTTTTGAATGTAAAGGATAAGCGGGAAAGAAAGTGAATGATAAAAGATTAATGCCAAAGGTAAAGAGAACTTTATGAAGAGTAACGTTCAAAATACGTGGATAAAACTTGTAATTTCACAAAAAATGAAGAGTAAATTTTGAAAAGTGAAGAGTAAAAATCCCTAAAGTGAATGATATCCGAGCTGAAGTGAATGGTATCCAAGGAAAAGTGCATAAAAACCGGCACAGCTTCTTTAACCAGACTCGACTACGGCTTCAATTCATACAAAAAACCCTTCCAGCCGGAAGGGTTTTTTTATATTAAAACTTAGTTTCTGAAATTGTTATACGGTTGATGGCACGTTTTAAAGCGAGCTCTGCACGTTTAGCATCAACGTGTTCTTGTTTGTCCTGCAAGCGCTTTTCAGCACGAGCTTTAGCAGCTTTTGCACGAGCAACATCGATATTTTCAGCTCTTTCAGCAGATTGTGCAAGGATTGTTACCTTATCAGGACGAACTTCTAAAAATCCACCGTTTACGGCGATGAAATCATTTCCGTTTTCCTTTTTAAGGCGAACAGCACCAATTTCAAGTGGAGCTACCATTGGAATATGGCCTGGTAAAATACCAAGATCTCCGCTTTTTGCTTTTGTGCTGACCATTCTTACGTCTGCTTCATATACTGGGCCATCGGGAGTAACAACACTGACTTGTACCGTCTTCATTCCATACCCTCCTAGGTCCCTTTATTACGCCATTTGTTTAGCTTTTTCAACCACTTCTTCGATTCTTCCAACTAGACGGAATGCATCTTCTGGAAGATCGTCGTACTTACCTTCTAAAATTTCCTTGAAGCCTTTAACAGTTTCTTTTACAGGTACATAAGAACCTTTTTGTCCAGTAAACTGTTCAGCAACGTGGAAGTTTTGAGATAAGAAGAACTGGATACGACGTGCACGACCTACTACAAGCTTGTCGTCTTCAGAAAGCTCATCCATACCTAAGATAGCGATGATATCTTGAAGTTCTCTGTAGCGTTGTAGAGTTTGCTGTACGCGACGTGCTACTGAGTAGTGCTCTTCTCCAACAACTTCAGGTGTTAATGCACGAGAAGTTGAAGCAAGAGGATCCACCGCAGGGTAGATACCCATCTCAGAAAGCTTACGCTCAAGGTTAGTAGTTGCATCTAAGTGAGCGAATGTAGTTGCAGGAGCCGGATCCGTATAGTCATCGGCTGGAACGTAAATCGCTTGGATAGATGTTACAGAACCTACGCTTGTAGATGTGATACGCTCTTGAAGCTGACCCATTTCAGTTGCAAGAGTTGGTTGGTAACCTACCGCAGATGGCATACGACCAAGTAGGGCAGAAACCTCAGAACCTGCTTGAGTAAAGCGGAAGATGTTATCGATGAAGAATAACACGTCCTGACCTTGCTCATCACGGAAGTATTCAGCCATTGTCAAACCAGTTAGGGCAACACGCATACGTGCTCCAGGTGGCTCGTTCATTTGTCCGAATACCATCGCTGTTTTCTTGATAACTCCAGAATCAGTCATCTCGTGGAAAAGGTCATTTCCTTCACGAGTACGCTCACCAACACCTGCGAATACGGAGATACCACCGTGCTCTTGTGCGATGTTGTTGATTAATTCTTGGATAAGTACTGTTTTACCTACACCAGCACCACCGAATAGACCGATTTTTCCACCTTTGATATATGGTGCAAGAAGGTCTACTACTTTGATACCAGTTTCAAGGATTTCAACTTGAGTAGAAAGCTGCTCGAATGTAGGAGCAGTTCTGTGGATTGGGTCACGACGAGCGCCTGCTTCAATCGGGCTTTCAAGGTCAATATTTTCACCTAATACGTTGAAAACACGACCTAAAGTAATATCACCTACAGGTACAGAGATAGGAGCACCTGTATCTACTGCTTCAGCACCACGAGTTAAACCGTCAGTTGAAGCCATAGCTACTGTACGAACTGAATCGTCACCAAGATGAAGGGCTACTTCTAGAGTCAAGGTTTCGCCAGTCGCTGCTTTTTGTACTGTTAACGCGTTATAGATCGCAGGAAGTTGACCGTTTTCGAACTTTACGTCAACAACTGGACCTGTTACTTGGGTAATGCGTCCTTTATTCATCGTTTTCCCTCCTAACGTAACATTTACGGGTCAATCAAGATATACCGGCAGCACTTCGATCAAGCTACCGGTATCCATTTTCTATTCTAATGCAGCTACACCGCCGACAATCTCAGTGATTTCCTGAGTGATCGCTGCTTGACGTGCACGGTTATATTGTAAAGAAAGAGAGCTGATAAGTTCTTTCGCATTGTCAGTCGCGTTTTTCATTGCTGTCATACGCGCTGCATGCTCACTCGCTTTTCCATCCAATAACGCACCATAAATTAGACTTTCTGCATATTGTGGAAGTAAGACTTCCAAGATTTCTTCTGCAGAAGGTTCGAATTCATAAGATGTAAGCTTTGTGGAAGTCGCAATTTCCGTTAATGGTAATAGCTTCTTCTCTGTTACATCTTGTTGAATCGCACTTACATAATGGTTATAACATAAGTACAGTTCGTCGACAGTTCCATTAGAGAACAATCCGACTGCTGACTTAGTAATCTCATTAATATCTGCAAAGGAAGGTTGGTCAGGTACACCGGTTCTTTCTAACACGACATTCATGCCACGTTTTAGGAAGAAATCACGACCTACACGACCGATGGCGATGATTGCATACTCATCTTGAGATTTATGGCGTTTTTTAATGGTTTGAAAGACGTGACGAAGGATGCTGCTGTTGTAAGCTCCTGCAAGTCCACGATCAGATGTAATTACAAGGTAACCCGTCTTTTTAACAGAACGAGATACAAGCATCGGATGAGTCACACCTTTACTACCAAGCGCGATGCTGGCAACAACCTCTTGGATTTTGTCCATGTAAGGTACGAATTTTTTCGCATTCCCCTCAGCACGGTTCCATTTAGCTGCAGATACCATTTCCATCGCTTTTGTAATTTGGCTCGTCTTCTTAGTAGAAGTTATACGAGTCTTTATATCGCGTAAAGATGCCATTGATTCTCACCACCCTTTTCATTTTCATTAGACTTGATACGATTACTCAGTAACAACAAATGTCTTTTTGAAATCGTTAATCGCAGATACGATCTCGTCGTCTTTCGGAAGATCACCAGTCGTACGGATATGGTCTAATAAATTAGAACGGTTAGAATCTAACCAGTTTAAGAATTCGCCTTCGAAACGACGGATATCTTCAACTGGAACGCTATCTAAGTGGCCACGAGTTAATGCATAAAGGATCATAACTTGCTTTTCCACTTTTAATGGTTTATTTAGATCTTGCTTTAGGACTTCTACAGTACGAGCACCACGAGCAAGTTTATTTTGTGTAGCTTTATCTAGGTCAGAACCGAACTGTGCGAATGCTTCAAGCTCACGGTAAGAAGCAAGGTCAAGACGCAGTGTACCTGCAACCTTTTTCATTGCTTTAATTTGAGCAGATCCACCTACACGAGATACAGAAAGACCAGCGTTGATCGCAGGACGTACGCCTGAGAAGAATAGGTCTGATTGTAAGAAGATTTGTCCATCAGTGATGGAGATTACGTTCGTTGGGATATAAGCAGAAATATCTCCAGCTTGTGTTTCAACGAATGGAAGTGCAGTGATAGAACCAGCACCTAGAGTGTCGTTCAATTTAGCTGCACGCTCTAATAAACGGGAGTGCAAGTAGAATACATCCCCTGGGAACGCCTCACGACCTGGAGGACGACGTAATAATAGTGAAAGCTCACGGTATGCCGCAGCTTGCTTAGAAAGATCATCATATACAACAAGTACATGTCTACCGTTGAACATGAATTCTTCACCCATAGTAACACCTGCATAAGGAGCTAAGAATAATAGCGGAGCAGGTTGAGAAGCAGAAGCTGTTACTACGATTGTGTAATCTAAAGCACCATGCTTACGAAGAGTTTCAACTGCTCCACGAACAGTAGACTCTTTTTGACCGATCGCAACATAAATACATACCATGTTTTGATCTTTTTGGTTTAAGATTGTATCGATCGCTACAGATGTTTTACCTGTTTGACGATCTCCGATGATTAACTCACGTTGTCCACGTCCGATTGGAACAAGAGCGTCAATCGCCTTGATACCAGTTTGAAGTGGCTCATGAACAGATTTACGGTCCATAACCCCTGTTGCTGGGCTTTCGATTGGACGAGTTTTAGTCGTGTTGATTGGTCCTAAACCGTCAACCGGTTGTCCAAGAGGATTTACAACACGTCCGATTAATTCTTCACCAACTGGAACCTCCATGATACGTCCAGTACGACGAACCTCGCTACCTTCACGGATCTCTTTGAAAGGTCCAAGAATAACGATACCAACGTTATTCTCTTCAAGGTTTTGTGCCATACCCATGACACCATTTGAGAATTCTACGAGCTCTCCAGCCATTACATTGTCAAGACCATGAACGCGCGCGATACCGTCACCAACTTGGATTACAGTACCTACATCGCTTACTTTAATTTCTGACTGATAGTTTTCAATTTGCTTTTTAATCAGCGCACTGATTTCTTCAGCTTTGATGCCCATGAATTTCACCCCTATCTACAAATGTTATCCTAATAGTTGCTGCTCAAGGCGCTCAAGCTTGCCGCTTACGCTTCCGTCAAAAATACGGTTGCCAATTCGAAGCTTAATGCCACCAAGAATGCTGCGGTCTACGATATTTTCGATTCTTAATGTCTTTTTACCAACTTTAGCTGCAAATGAAGTTGAAATAGCTTCACGCTCTGCTTCAGTTAGTGGGCGTACAGAGTACACTTGTGCCTCTGCCACAGATTTAAACTCATTTGCAAGTTCAATGAATTCAGCTGCCATTGCTGCAATCGCGTCCGTTCTATGACGGTCATTCATCAAGGCAATCGTATTTTGAACTTGAATAGATGTATTAGAAAGTATTTCTGTAAGGAAAGATTTTTTCTGTTCAGAAGATACTTTCGGGTGTGTTAAGAACGTTACTAGTTCTTTATTATTAGAGAAAACTTCTTTAATCACGCGAATTTCTTCTTCGATTTGATCGAGAAGGTTTTGTTCTTGAGCAATTTGGAAAAGAGCTACTGCATATCTCTTTGCTACTGAAGTATCGCTCATAACTATTCTCCTGCCTCTTTGATGTACTCATCAATCAATTTTTCTTGATCTGCTTCTGAAAGTTCTTTCTCAATCACTTTAGATGCGATAAGTACAGATAAGGAAGCAACTTGCTCACGTAGAGCTGCAACTGCTTTTTCTTTCTCCTGGACAATTTCACGCTTAGCTGATTCTTTAATACGTTCAGCTTCCATGCGTGCTGCCGAGATGATTTCTTCGCGTTGCACGTCACCTTGTTTTTTCGCGTTTTCAATAAGTTGTCCCGCTTCAACACGTGACTGTTTTAAAAGTTCACGTTGCTCTTCTAGAAGTTTGTTTGCTTCTACACGGCTTGTTTCTGCTGCTGAGATTTCATTAGAGATGTGAGTTTCACGTTCTTTCATGATTCCCATTAGCGGACCAAAAGCAAATTTCTTAAGCAACGCTAACAAAATGATAAAAATGACAAGCTGGAAAATTACATCTCCACTATTAAAATGGGCTTCAGCTCCTGCTGCCCCAAGGACTAGACTGCTTGTTAACACGCTCGGTTCACTCCCTTCAAGAGATTCACTTATAAAAGCTTTTAATTTTCAAAATTGCTTTGAAAAGGGATTTTAAGGTTGAATTACTTAGTAAAACTAGATTTAAAGCATAAATGAATGGCGAAGGTTCTTATGGAATGATCTTCGCCATTATTGAACATTTTAATTATCTTATTGACCCATTACGATGAACGCGATTACTACTGCGATAATAGGAAGGGCCTCAACTAATGCAACCCCGATGAACATTGTAGTTTGAAGCATACCTTTAGCTTCTGGTTGGCGAGCCATACCTTCGATTGTACGTCCTACGATAAGACCGTTACCGATACCTGCACCTAATGCACCTAGACCAACTGCGATAGCAGCTGCTATTAGACCTAATGAACCTGTCATGATAAAATTTCCTCCTTAAAAATATAAGTTTTTTTTATGTTACAAAAAAGTAGATATGTTCTTAATGAACAAATTTTATAATTAATGGTCTTGACTCACTTTGTGTGATAGGAAAACCATTGTTAACATTGTAAAAATGAAAGCTTGAATTGTACCTACAAAAATACTAAATCCTTGCCATGCAATCATTGGTACAGCGGCCATAAGTGTTCCTAATATACCACTGCCAATGCCGTTGGCGTATCCATTTGTCGCAAGACCTGCTAGCAAAGCTAAAAGAATCTCACCCGCATAGATATTACCGTAAAGTCGCAGACCTAAAGT
>NZ_QBBX01000001.1:117694-120311 GCF_003073175.1 Peribacillus acanthi | reverse complement strand
AGCGTGTTAGCGAATTCTTCAATAATTTTCAATGGGAACATAAAGCCCATTGGTTGGAAATAAGTCTTTCCATAACCTTTTGCACCAAGCATTTTAACACCATAAAAATGGGACAACCCGACTACCATTACTGCTAAAGTTAATGTAATTGCCGGATCAGCTGTTGGCGATTTCCACCACAGTTCATGCCCTATTACTATTGAGAAAGGAAGACCTAACATATTTGATACAAAAATGTACATAATTAGTGTCATCCCAAGTATTAGGAAGCGTCCACCTGTGTTCCAATCCATCGTGCTGTTGATTAAGCCTTTAACGAAATCCAATACCCATTCCATGAAGTTTTGGGCTCCGCTTGGCTTCAATGCAAGACGGCGAGTACACGCTACAGCAATAATGAAGACTATAAGACTGGCAATAGTGATCATCATGACATTTGCCATGTTGAAATGCAATCCCATAAATTCCCTGATAGGAGCTTCGTGATTCAACAGTATTCACCTCTCTTCTTTACTACCGTCGTAATTTTTGAATAAAAAAATCTATCATAATGACCAAGTAACCAGTCATTAATCCTAAAACCACACTAATCATATGAAACAGTTCAGGATACTCCAAAGCTACTACTGCAGCTAAGGCCGCTATTGACATCCTTGTTAATGTACCCAGGGATTTCATTTTTTTGCCTTCTAATGCCATCTTGGTGAATTTACGGTTCTTTTGGACCATCGACCAAAGAATGAAGAGGCTTAAGGTTGTCCCAAGGATCAAGCCAAGGAAAACAGTATAATAAGGACTGAATCCAGCACCTAATACATAAAACGCTAACAGAAAGTATATGTATCGTCGGGCCCTTACAAACATTAATTCTAAATCCGGCATTATATGATTTATTCTCCTGAGAAAAATTGTCGAATTGTGCGTAGTACGAAGTAAGTACCCGCAGCAAGTCCTAAAAGAAGGCCTACCACTAAAAATAGTGGCTCGGTGTCGAACCTCTGGTCAACCCATCTTCCTGAAAAGATACCGATGAGAAGAGTTCCAACTAATTGTGAGAGAATGGCAGACATAAGTGCCATTGCTTGAAACGGATGGCGATTTTTTTGACTCATTGTAAATCCTCGCAAAAATCGAATAGGTTGAATATGATATCATGTGCACTTTTGTGGAAAATCAGGTGTGCACATACTTTTGAAAACCCTATCATTTCACACCCTTTGTTAGCATACAATAGGGCATATGCAATGTCAATGAGTCAAACGTGAAAAATGTCACACTTTGTCCTAATTGTTTACTTGTTCACATTTTTATCATACTTTTGGATAAAATATCCATTATAATTAATCAAGGAATTTCTATTATCGTGTCCATTCGATCTTCTTTATCGCCTTTTTTCGCAAAGATAACCGCATGATAGACCCCAGTTGGCGGAAGTTGTTTCTTTCCTATTTCCTTCGAAACCATTCCACGATGCACTTTCTTAGATGCATCCAAGAATCCAATAAACCTATAGTTATCCGCATCGTATAAAGCGATTCCCATTTCATCTGCACCTCCTGGAAGGTACATTTCATAGCGTAAAGAATCTTTATGGTCTCCCATTCCAATTTCAAAGCCCATAACTCTTGGATAATCTGGTTCTTCTTTTACATATAAGTATGGGAGGTGCAAGGAAGTAGCTCCTTCATTCACTTCCAAGTACCCATCATACACCCCTTTTTTTAATTCAGACTGATTAATGTGAAGACCTACTGTAACTTCCCTCTTTTCACCTGGTAACAGTTTAAACGTAATTGGTAGTTTCCACGTTAATCCCTCTTCCCTCACTGGGATTTTAAAGGAATAATACTTTGTCTTTTGGCTGCTGTTATGGATGACTAACTTCCTGCTATGCTCATCATTACCTTTTGCTTTCTGATACATTCCAAACGATAGTGAAGAAGGATAAAAAAATGTATCCGCTTTGACCGCCTTGTCTACTTGAATCCTGCCTCCACCCTGTTCAAACGTTCGATAATATTCACCCTGTTCATCTTTAAGCTGTTTGGCAGTAGTCATCAAAGCGGATTTAAACTGCTCTGGTTTCCAATCAGGATGAGCTTGCTTTAAAAGAGCACATGCACCTGCTACATGAGGAGCAGACATACTTGTTCCTTGCATGGATAAATATCCATTCGGAACGGTACTATCAATTGCTACTCCTGGAGCCACGACATCAGGCTTAATATTCCACGTTACCGTTACAGGGCCTCTTGAACTGAAAGAAGCAATTTGATCCGACGTTTTCTGAAAGTATGATTTCACTTGGACTTTACCATCCCTTTTCAACATGGCTAGTAATTCCCCACCATCTGCTTTAGAAATCGAGACGGCTGGAATTCCCACTTTTTTTGGCGTCTGTCCAAAGAAATTCCCTTTCGTGTTGTTGTAGATGATAATTCCTTTTGCACCAGCCTTTTTAGCATTCAGTATTTTCTCGTAAAAGGTTAATCCGCCTCTTTTAACAAGAACTATCTTATCTTTTGCTTTTCGTAATTCGTTTTCTTCCCCATCTCTCCCATCCACGATTTCTTCAGTAAAAGGGAAGTTCCAAGCTTTCGTTCCTTCAATAGGATGT
>NZ_QBBX01000001.1:69826-117684 GCF_003073175.1 Peribacillus acanthi | reverse complement strand
CTCCAACTTTTTTCGCAAAAGCACCTATTCCCACCTTCATAAATGGAAGCTGGAGTGGGGGAGTTGATGCTCCTACCGAAATTGCCTTATCTGCAGTGCCTGGTGATCCCACAGTCCAGACGTTAGGTCCAGAATTACCATTTGATGTGACAGCTATGATTCCATGCTCCACTGCATTATTTAAAGCGACGGTAATCGGTAAATCTGGACCATTAACCGAATTACCTAGTGATAAATTCAATACATCTACTTTATCTTGAATCGCGTAATCAATGGCAGCAATGACCTGTTCCGTATTACCAAATCCACCTGGACCTAGTGCTCGATAAGCATAAATTTCCGCTTGGGGTGCAACACCCATCAGCTTGCCATTCGCTGCTATAATTCCGGCTACATGAGTTCCATGCATGGTAGACAAATCCCCGGCATTCTTCGTCTCCATTGGATCTGAATCACCATCTACTAAATCCCGTCCTCCTTTATAAGACCTTTGAAGATCAGGATGCATGTAATCTATTCCCGTGTCGATCACTCCCACTTTGACTCCTTTTCCCGTTAGCCTCCGATTTTCCTCATCAAAATAACCTCGTATGGCATCGCCTCCGATGAACGGCACACTCTCTTTTAAATCCGTCTGGTATGAAAAGACTTCTGACACTTTATCCACCATACGATGCTGCTCTAAACGTTCAAGGTCTTCCCGTTTCCCTTTAACCGAAAAGCCTTGCAAAGCAAAGGAATAGACTTTTCGAATCTCGATTCCTTTAAAGTCAGACAGAAGCTGGTCCATTTCTTGTTTAGTCACCTTTTCCTTAGTCGTGACTATCGCTACTATTTCTTCTTCAGAGTGAGTAGGCAACTCAGGTATAGAAAGTATCTTAGAATAGGTAAAGGACGTTGAACAAATAAAAAATATAAATGTGAAAAGAAAGACCTTTTTTAGCATATTCATCCCTCCTTTCCATATCGTGTCACTAGAAGTGAAGTCTATACATTTGAAATTCGAGGCTACTATGATTAGAAAACTAGGCTTCATTCGTAATAGGTTAAAAGTAAAATAAAAATCCACAGGTGATTTCACCCGTGGATTCATGTAAGAAATTATTTATTATTAAAATAGGAGCTAATCGCATCAGCAATACGCTCAGAAGCGTGTCCATCCCCATATGGGTTTTGAGCTTTTGCCATTTTCTCGTAAGCTTCTGAATTCGTTAAAAGTTCAGTTGCTAATTGATATATCGTATCTTCCTCAGTACCAGCTAGCTTTAATGTGCCCGCTGCAATACCCTCAGGTCTTTCAGTCGTATCACGTAAAACTAGAACGGGAACCCCTAAAGAAGGTGCCTCTTCTTGAACTCCACCTGAATCTGTCAAAATCAGATGAGATCTTGAAGCGAAGTTGTGGAAGTCAAATACATCAAGCGGCTCAATTAATTGAATGCGAGAATCGTTCCCCAAGATTTCGTCCGCAATTTCCCTAACAACAGGATTTAAGTGTACAGGGTAAATTACTTGCACATCAGGCTGTTCTTCCACAATACGCTTCACAGCCCTGAACATATTTCTCATCGGCTCACCAAGGTTTTCACGACGGTGTGCTGTTAGAAGAATCAAGCGGTCATTCCCTAATTTATCTAATACTGGGTGGGAATAGTCGTCTTTCACTGTTGTTTTCAGTGCATCAATTGCTGTATTACCAGTGATGAAGATTGTTTCTTCTTTCTTATTCTCATCCATTAGGTTTTGAGCCGAGATTTTTGTCGGAGCAAAATGAAGGTCTGCCATCACGCCTGTTAATTGACGATTCATCTCTTCAGGGAATGGTGAATATTTATTCCATGTACGCAAGCCAGCTTCAACGTGCCCCACTACAATTTGATTATAGAAGGCAGCCAAACTCGCAATAAAAGTAGTCGTAGTATCGCCATGAACTAGAACGATATCTGGTTGAACTTCTTTCATTACTTTGTCTAGACCTTCTAATCCTCTTGTTGTCACATCGATTAATGTTTGGCGGTCCTTCATGATATTTAAATCATAATCAGGTGTGATAGAAAAAATTTCTAACACTTGGTCAAGCATTTGTCTATGTTGGGCTGTAACCGTCACGATAGACTCGAAACGATCGGGATGTTTTTGGAGTTCCAATACTAAAGGAGCCATTTTAATAGCCTCAGGTCTTGTACCAAAAATAGTCATTACCTTAATGGGCTTTTTCATCTTGAATCACCTTTTTCTTATTTAGTTCCAAACAAGCGGTCACCAGCGTCTCCTAGACCTGGAACGATATATCCTTTTTCGTTCAGCTTTTCATCTAATGCTGCGATGTAGATATCAACATCGTCATGAGCTTCTTTCACTGCATCCACACCTTCTGGAGCTGCGATTAGACACATGAATTTAATATTTTTTGCTCCGCGCTTCTTTAAAGAGTTAATCGCTTCGATAGCCGATCCACCTGTAGCTAGCATAGGATCAACTACGATGAAATCTCTTTCTTCGACGTCGCTTGGAAGCTTCACATAATACTCAACTGGCATTAATGTTTCTGGATCACGATATAGACCCACATGTCCAACCTTTGCAGCAGGGATTAATTTAAGAATCCCATCTACCATACCAATACCAGCACGTAAAATAGGAATGATACCTAATTTTTTTCCAGATAACACTTTAGATTTAGCCTTGCTTACTGGAGTTTCAATTTCTACTTCCTCTAAAGGAAGGTCTCTTGTAATTTCAAACGCCATTAATGTTGCTACTTCATCCACTAGCTCACGGAATTCTTTTGTTCCAGTTGCTTTTTCGCGGATAAAAGTTAATTTGTGCTGAATTAATGGATGGTCAAACACGTATACCTTTGCCATAGGGATCTCTCCTATTCATTTTCAAGTTCTAAACACACTTCTGTACATTTTACAGAAAAAAACATGGAAGGGCAATAAAGAGAATGTGAACGATTGCTTTTCTCAAAAAAACCCTCAGCTAAATTGGGCTGAGGGTCTGTATATTACAACGAAGGATATAATTCGAACTTACTAGAAAGCGCTTCTACTCGCTTACTAGCTTCTTCAAGCTTGCTTTCATCTTCATGGTTTTTCAAGGCTAATCCAATGATTGCAGCGATTTCGTCCATGTCTTCAAGACCAAAACCACGAGATGTAACAGCTGCAGTTCCGATACGGATACCACTTGTTACGAATGGGCTTTCTGGATCGAATGGAATCGTGTTTTTATTGACAGTTACCCCGATATCATCGAGTACCTTTTCAGCTACTTTTCCTGTTAATCCAGTGGAGCGAACATCGACTAATAGTAGGTGATTGTCAGTTCCACCTGAAACAAGGTTAAAGCCTTCATTCACTAGGCCTTCTGCCAAACGCTTTGAATTATCAAGAATTTTTTGTGCATAGTCCTTGAATGATCCATTTAATACTTCACCAAAGGCAACTGCTTTAGCCGCGATAACATGCATTAGTGGACCACCTTGAATACCTGGAAAGATCGATTTATCGATTTTCTTCGCGAATTCTTCTTTACAAAGAATCATGCCACCGCGTGGACCACGAAGTGTTTTATGAGTTGTAGTCGTTACAAAATCCGCATAAGGAACTGGATTTTCGTGAAGGCCAACTGCTACTAATCCAGCAATATGGGCCATATCGACCATCAAGTATGCGCCAACCTCATCGGCGATTTCACGGAAACGCTTGAAATCGATCGCACGAGGATACGCACTAGCACCCGCTACGATCAGCTTCGGCTTATGTAGTTTTGCTTTTTCTAATACATCATCATAATTGATGAGATGTGTCGTTTGATCAACACCATATTCAACGAAATTATACTGAACACCACTAAAGTTGACTGGGCTACCGTGAGTTAAATGGCCACCATGAGAAAGATTCATCCCAAGAACTGTGTCACCTGGTTGAAGAACAGTGAAATAAACTGCCATGTTCGCTTGTGCGCCTGAGTGAGGCTGAACGTTCGCATGCTCTGCGCCAAAGATTTCTTTAGCACGATTACGAGCCAAATCTTCTACTATATCTACATATTCGCATCCACCATAATAGCGCTTAGCTGGATAGCCTTCTGCATACTTATTGGTTAAAACAGAGCCCTGCGCTTCCATGACTGCTTCACTTACGAAGTTTTCAGAAGCAATTAGCTCAATTTTCGATCTTTGACGTCCAAGTTCTTCTTGAATTGCTTGAAACACTTGTTGATCTTGCTTTGCTAAATGATTCATTGCCTTCCTCCTTCATCTTTCTCCGAACGCCTAAAATTTCACGCCCGCAGTCCTTCATCCTTCTAGTATATCTTTTTGAAAGATTTAATCATCTATATTCTATCACGTTCGACTTCTAAGTGGTAGTATTGTCTTTTTTTCGAGAAAATTTATTTTATCTAACATAATATCGAACATTATTGTGAAAAAATATTATAATGTACGTCTTTTAAAAATCAGTCCATTTCCAGTAGATAAGCCCTCCTAGTTTTTCACTTCTATTTTGGGTACGATCTTAAATTTAATTGCTCTTGATTTTGCTTTTTTTACTGAATGGAAGGGGATTTTCCGAATGGGGCCTTGGTTTTACCGAACGGGCCGCTCTTTTTACCAAAACAAAGTCACTTTTTACCGAAACAGTCCCTCTTTTTACCGAAACTCCCTCTTATTTTACCGAATCCTCTTTTATTACCGAAATAGGTCCCCATTTTACCGAACGGGCCACATTTTTTACCGAAACAGCCGTACTTTTTACCGAAACACCGGCTTATTTTACCAAACTCACTTTTATTACCGAAATAGGCCCACATTTTACCGAACGGGCCACATTTTTTACCGAAACAGTCCCTCTTTTTACCGAAACTCCCTCTTATTTTACCGAACCCACTTTTATTACCGAAATAGCGCACATTTTACCGAAACTCCCTCTTATTTTACCGAACCCATTTTTATTACCGAAATAGGCCCCGATTTTACCGAACGGGCCTCATTTTTTACCGAAACAGCCGTACTTTTTACCGAAACACCGGCTTATTTTACCAAACTCACTTTTATTACCGAAATAGGCCCACATTTTACCGAACGGGCCTCATTTTTTACCGAAACAGCCCCACATTTTACCGAAACACCCTCTCATTTTACCGAACCCACTTTTATTACCGAAATACCATCTTATTTTACCGAACCGTATTTTCCACATAAAAAAGCCTTGCTCCCTCGGTTAATCACCCGGGGAGCAAGGCTCTAATTCATGAACAATTTTCATTTGATTTGGTTTTTTCGTAGACAGCCCTAGTTCCGCCAATTAACTTCGGTCGGCTGTATGCCATGGTCACATGAGCATGTCCGATATTTTTTTGACTGCTTCGAACCGGTACAGCTACGGGTTTCAAGTGCATACCAATAAAGGTGTCACCAATATCAATGCCCATATCTGCCTTTATATTCTCTACTACTACCGCATCATCCAGTCGTTCGAATGCGGTGGCAGCTAAGGCTCCCCCTGCATTTCTGACAGGGACGACACTGACTTCTTCATAGCCATATTTTTGAGCAGTAGTAGACGTAAGGACAAGGGCACGATTTAAGTGCTCACAGCATTGAAAAGCAAGCTGGACTCTTGTTTTTTCATGGAATTCATGAAAAATAGAAAAAATCGTATCCGCTATCTCCATCGTCCCTGCTGTTCCAATTCGTTCTCCTGCTATTTCACTTGTGCTACAACCAATCACCAGTAATTTTTTATCATTAATAGCTACCGATTCCGAAAAATCATTAAGTATTTTATGGAGTTGTCCTTTGAGCAAAGTCTGATCCATTAAACAAGCCTCCTTTTCGAAAAGGGGCGGAGCGACGCAAAAAGGAATGTTTAAGTCAACAAATTCTAATAAAACAAGGATTATCCTAATTTGTTGATTCGTTCTTGCTCTGCTCACACCACCTTAGTGTCTTCTAAGAATGACAAGGGCTTTTACACAGGAAATATGACCTGCAATAATCGTTCTTATGAAAGATTTTGTTCCTCATAACTAGTGATTTTCCCAACACGATTGGCATGACGACCGCCTTCGTATTCGGTCATGAGCCAAGTTTTAGCGATTTCTCGAGCCAATCCTGCTCCAATCACTCGTTCTCCCATCGCTAGCATATTGCTGTCGTTATGCTCACGCGTTGCTTTAGCGCTGAACGTATCATGGACTAAAGCGCAACGAATGCCTTTGACTTTGTTAGCCGCAATACTCATGCCAATTCCAGTGCCACAAATTAGAATGCCACGGTCGAACTCACCATTTGCTACTTTTTGCGCTACAGGTAGAGCATAGTCAGGATAATCTACAGATGTATCGCATTCACATCCAAAATCCTCAAACTCTATGTTCATTTCTTCCATTAACGATTTAATTTCTTCACGGATATTTAAACCTCCGTGATCCGATGCTATTGCAACCTTCATGTCATGTCCTCCTTTTCATTAAGCCATTTCTTATTATTCCCTATCTTATCAGAAAAGCTGACATTCGGTTTTTTAAATATTACTTGGTGCTGTTAAGCTAGCTTGTTAATCAACACCGAAAAAGCTTTCATAAATTAGACCACAACTTAAACTTGGAATCTTGTAATGGTTTGCTTTAATTTTTCAGCTTGTCCTTGTAGTTCCTTCGCAAGGACTTCTACATTAGCTATGACATTCGTTTGTTCTTGTGTAGCAGCGGTAACTTCCTCTGCACCAGCCGAGGTTTCTTCTGCGATTGCAGCGACTTCTTGAGACTGACTTGACGTGTCTTCTATGTATTCCATTTGTTTATCCACTAGGACTGTAATGTCTTGTACAGCAGCTGCCACACTATGGATGGTTTCTGTCATTTCGGCGATAACCCTTGTTGAATCAGAACCTTTTTTCGCTTCAGTATTGGCCGTGTCAACCTGTTCGCTAATTTGTTTAACAACAGATTGAACATCTAGTTGGATATTTTGGATTAAAGAAGAAATGCCTTGAACGGCCTTTGCACTTTCATCTGCAAGCAAACGAACTTCTTCTGCAACAACTGCAAAGCCTTTTCCATGTTCCCCAGCACGTGCCGCTTCGATGGACGCATTTAATGCCAACAAATTCGTTTGTGCTGCGATATCTCCCACCAGTTGAATGATTTGTTCAACTTTCTTGGCATTATCTTCTAATCGTTTTACTGCTACTAACGATTGTTGATTTTCATCAGCTAACTTTTGAATTCCCACTATTAAAGAGTGGAGAACTTCTTTGCTTGTTGATAGTTCTGAAAGCATTTCATTAGAAATATCAGAAGAAGTATTCGCTTTATCTTGTACCTCTTTAGCAATCGTAATAATATCCTCTACAGACTCTGCTGTATTTTGGATAGATACGGCTGAGCTATCAGCCCCTAATGATATTTCTTGGATGGTACGGGAGATACTTTCCGCTTGCTCAGCAGCTTGTGATGATTCTTTCGAAATGGCAATTACCTTTTCGTTTGTCTCGCGGAAGTTTTCATCAATACTTTGAACCATGCTTCTCAAGTTGAATAGCATATGATTGAAAGCAATGCCCAGTGAACGAATTTCATCATCAGATTTAGAAAGCTCTAAATCTTCCCTAATATCCCCTTCAGCTGCTTTTAACGCAACATTTTCAAGCTTCTGCAACGGTTTAATAATGAATCCGGCAGCGAAATATGCTAATACCCCTGACCAGAAAATCCCTAATGCTAGTGTAATAATTGAAAATAAACCTTCATTTATTCCACTAAAAAATGTTGGATGGACATAAGAAATAAAAAATCCACTTGTCGAGTATGTAATAAGTGCTAAAACCGTAATGAACAAGGCAAGTTTTTTTCTAAGCCCAAATTTGAAATGCTTTTTCTCCTCCACAGTCATTCTCCCCTTAATGAATTTACTTCATTTTTTCTATTAGTTGATCTATTAGGTCCTTTAGCTCATCAAAGGTCTGCGAATAAATCTCCTTTGAACCGCCGAAAGGATCAAAAACGTCCTTATTATATTCATCGGTTGAAACATATTCTTTTACAGTGAATATTTTACCTTGAGCATTGGGAAACATCTGATTAATTGCGTGTTTATGCCCCTCCGTCATTGTCAGGATATGCGTTGCCCATTCCAAATCCTCTTCACTTAATAAACGAGAGGCATGGTTATGGGAAATTTGATTTTCATCTAGGACTTCTTTCGCATATCGAGATGCAGGTTGTCCATGACTTGCATACACTCCAGCTGACTTTACTTCTAGACCTGGGATGTTCTTGCTCCTTAAAATAGCCTCGGCCATAGGACTTCTGCATGTGTTTCCTGTGCAAACAAATAATACTCGATTCATAAGATAAGGACCTCCTCTAAAAAATAGTATAAATTATCCAAACTTTTTTCCATACCCCTATTATACCTTCGTAGCTATATTTCCACTTAAAGTTTCATGATAACCATTCATAAATATGGTTTTATTAAATGTGACAGAATTGGCAAGATTTCGTAGTTAATCAAAATAAAAAAAGATTGCCGAGAAGTGTTCGGAAATCTTTAAAGGTAATTATAATGGTAACAAAAGCTTAATTCCAAAAGCTATTAGAATACTTCCACCAACGAATTCGCTATACTTTCCGACGAACCCTTGTACTTTCTTCCCAAGTATCAATCCAGCCCATGTTAAAAATGTTGCAGCAAGTCCAAAGAATAAAACAGTAACCAAGGTTCGTGCCCCGTAGATTCCTAACGTCAATCCGACTGAAAAGCTATCCAGGCTTACACTTATTGCAAATAATACCAAACCTATTCCCACAGGCGCCAGGATCGTTTCTTCCTCTTCTTTAAATCCTGTTATGAACATTTGGATTCCCATGATGATCAGTAGGATTCCCCCTGCATATGACGCAAACATCCCAAACTGATCAGACAAGAACCTTCCTGTCGCCATTCCCAATAGTGGCATCCATATATGAAAAAAACCGACCGTAAGGCCAATGAAAAATATCCTTTTTAACCTTAACTGATACATCCCCATACCCAAACCAATCGAAAAGGCATCCATGCTTAATGCAAAGGCCATGATTAATAGTGTAAGTACTTCTCCAACTACTGTATTCAACGTTCTACCCCCTTGGACGTGCCTACGATTAACTTATGTTCGTCCAAGAGAAAATAGAATAAAATTGGTTATGAGATTACAACTCAAAAAAATAACACATGACGTTCCGTATTACTCCGCCATGTGTTTTATCGTTTTATCTACCATTTCAAACATATAGTACCTATTCCTCTATAATCCTGTGTCCTGCAGCTTTCATCAGACGATTCATGATTGCTTGTCCGATTCCTACTTCAGGAAAAACTTCGCCAAAAATGACATCTACATTTTGATCATCGAAGTTCCGTAAAGCTTCGTAAAGTTTAGCGGCCACTGTTTCTAAATGAGCCGCGGTTCCGACCGTTTCAATATGGTCCGCCTGATAGAAGGACTGATTTTCTTCTGTTGTTAAAACACCTACCTGTAACCCTTTTTCCTTCGACTGATTGATTTGTTCTTGGATGAAAGAAGGATGACCTTTTACTAAAGTTAACGATGCCGCCGGAGCATAATGTGTATATTTCATGCCAGGAGATTTAGGTGCTTCTTTTTCATTTTGAAGAGCGGCATCAATTTTTACTTCTCCGATTGTTTCTTCTAATTGTTCCTTTGTTATGCCACCTGGTCTTAAAATGACAGGAATGGACTCTGTACAATCCACCACTGTGGACTCCAACCCTACTCCTGTTTCTCCGCCATCCACAATTCCGGCTATTTTTCCGTATAAATCCCTTTTTACATGGTCAGCCAAAGTAGGACTCGGCTTCCCTGATGTATTGGCGCTTGGAGCTGCAATCGGAAGACCGCTTTCCTTTATTAACGAATGAGCAACCGGGTGATCTGGCATACGGACCGCCACAGTATCTAGCCCTGCTGTTACAAGCTTCGAAAGACCTTCTTTTTTCTTGAAAATTAGTGTCAATGGACCTGGCCAAAATCGATCCATTAATACTTCAGCTTTCTGGCTAATTTGTCCAACTAACGCTTGGAGTTGTTCTCTTTCCGCAATGTGGACAATCAGTGGATTATCACTAGGACGCCCTTTTGCCTTGAAGATTTTCTCTACCGCTCTATCACAAGTTGCGTCTGCTCCTAGGCCATAAACCGTTTCTGTTGGAAAAGCCACTACTTCTCCCTCTTTTAAAAGCTGAGCTGCTTGTGTAATTTGTGGATATTTTTCATTTTTATCCACATAGTTATCCACTATCCATAATTTTGTTTCCACTTCTTCCGCACCTTCTATCTTTCACTCGTCTATACTTTTTCGAATACCGAATTATATTGATTTATTAACCTTTCCTATTTTATCATACCTATTTTTGGAGGAAAGCATAAAGTAATGCTTGACAATAAAAAAGATGTTATCCACAAAATGTGGATAACAATGTAGAAATGGTGGATAACTTTGTGGATATATAACACCTTTATAGTGTTATCCCCATAAAAAAGACGTTTTCATTGTCGTGAAGGCTCGTAACAGGTGTGGATATAAGAATTTCCTCTGGAAGGTTACTTTTTTCCAACCCTTCAAATCCAATTGCTTGAAACAAACCTTTACTATTAGCGTTATGAGTCGCTAAAAATAGATGGGTTAATCCATTTTGCTGGGCAATTAATAACGTTTGTTGAAGAAAGGCTGGAATTTTTTCCGGTGAAAAGCCTGTGGAAAAAACAAAAGATCGTAACAATCCTTTATCCTCAAAACGTTCAATCCCAATGGTCGCAATGATTTTTTTCTCCACATCTTCCAGTAAAAAATAATCTGTGGATAAATTGTGGATAGCATCTGTAGACAATCCTGCTTCCTGTATAAAGTCTATCAAAGCCTCTCTATCACTACTTTCAGCCTTCCTCATTACCATCATACTTTATTCTCCTCCCTATTCTTCTCTTCTATTAACTAATCTATGAACTCAATAGAATGTAATAGAACAAAAAAATAGAGAAATAAAGATGAGGTCTTTCCTTACTCAGTGTTTTAGAAAGATATGAGGAATCAGCTCCCCTTTTATCCTTTTTCACTGATGTAGGTCCAGACCTCAGTCGGTTTATTAAAAAATGTCTTTAAATAGCTCGATTAGGAAGAATTTTCTCTCCATTGGCTGTGAGCTTTCTTGTACAAAAACCTTACTATCTGTGTTTTGGCTTTCAGCATTTTGATTTTCTTCCATTACTTCAGGCTCATAATCTACTCCATCATTTGCAACAGGTGTATTCGCTTCTATTTCAAAAGTATCCTCTTGTCCATTTGTAACGGGAGTAGCCTCTTCAATTTCAGAAGTATCCACAGCCTTATCCACATTTTCGATTACCGCTGTCTCATCATCTTCAAATGAACCTTGTGTTACAGCCGTTCCGCTTGAGAAATCCAAGAAGCAAAGCGGAGGAAATAGTACGCACCACCAGTTGGCTCCTTTTCCTTCTCCTAGAGTAATTACAATTGCTTCATATTCTCCGGCAGGATATAAGTATTGTCCATATAACTTGGTTGGAAAGTTCGCTTTTCCAAATGAAACTTTTACACTTTGGTTTAATTCATATTCCTGTAGTTTTTCCATCGCACGTTTTTCCACTTCAGGCAGGTGATTCTGGATTACTGTTCTAGCGTCCTCTAAGCTTGTTAAATCCTTCACCCATTCTGTAATGTCTGCATTCACAGCATCACGAATCGCTCTTTTTACTTCTTGATCTTCATGGTTATCACTGTTAGCTAGAATACGTAAACGAATAGCTTCTTTTGGAATGACCACCGTTTCTTCCATCGCGTTTGCACGTTCTTCTTTTGGCATATATAAACTTAATATAGTTCCCATCGTCAATAGAACTAGATAAAATGCTGAAAGGTACTTTTTATTAATTTTCATGTTCATTTCTCCTCCCTTACAGCACTAAGTCTAGTCAAAATTCTCTTATCTTAAACTAGTAAATTAGAAAAAATTTTATAAGGGAAATGGGATCATAACATTTATCAAAATCTAGCATTCTATTACTTCTATATTTTTTCAAAAAAAAGAGAAATAGGCTTTATCCCCATTTCTCATATCAACCTGTAATCTCCGCAAAAACCATCCGGTCTTTTCCGTTAATGTCGAATTCAACGGATACTATAGCTGCAGGGAAGGCTTTCTGTAGCATGGACTTTACCACTTCACCTTGTCTGAAACCCACTTCAAACCCGATTATCCCTGGATTATTAATGACACTAGGTAATTGTTCCATTAACCTTCTATATAATACTAGGCCATCATCTCCAGCAAACAGTGCGCGATGGGGTTCATGCTCTGTTACGACCACCGACATCTCTTTCATATCACCAAGAGGAATGTATGGTGGATTGGAAAGGATGACATCAAACCTTTTTCTTTCATTTATAAAAGGAAGAAGCAGATCTCCTTCTATAAATGACACTTCCGCGCCTAAATAATTGGCATTGTTTTTAGCAACTTCTAAGGAAGGAGCCGCAATGTCACTAACGGTTACTGCAAGTTTCGGGTTCTCCAATTTCATTGTGATCCCAATTGCCCCACTACCAGTCCCTACATCAAGCAATGTAAGGTCTGGCTTTGTTCCCCATATGGAGTTGATTTTCTTTAAAGTATGATAGACCAACTCTTCTGTTTCTGGTCTAGGGATTAATACTTCTTCATTGACCTCAAAACGACGCCCGTAAAATTCTTCATGCCCGATGATATACTGAACCGGCTTCCCTTTCACATGCTCATGGACAGCTTGTTCAAATTTCAGCCACGCTTCCTCGGGTAATAAATCTTGCATGCTAGCGAAAAGACGCGAGCGCTCCATGTTTAAGATGTGTCTTAATAACAATTCACCAGCATTTTCATCACGATTTTGTTCTTTTAATAAAGAAGAAGCCCAATTGAGGGCTTCATATATCTTCTTGGTCATATTACTCACCTGCGTTTTGCAGCTTATCGGATTGATCAACTAATACAAGCGCATCAATCACTTCGTCTAACTTACCTTCCATAACTTGATCAAGCTTTTGAATCGTTAAACCGATTCGGTGGTCCGTTACACGGTTTTGAGGGAAGTTATACGTACGAATACGCTCTGAACGATCTCCTGTTCCGACCGCAGACTTACGATTTTGATCATACTCAGCTTGGGCTTCTTGTTGGAACTTGTCATAGACACGAGCACGTAAAACTTTCATGGCTTTGTCTTTGTTCTTATGTTGGGATTTTTCATCCTGACACGAAACGACGATTCCAGTTGGAATGTGCGTTAAACGAACAGCTGACATCGTCGTGTTAACACTTTGACCACCTGCTCCAGATGAAGCAAACGCATCAAAACGAATATCTTTGTCATGGATTTCAACTTCCACTTCTTCCGCTTCCGGCAATACAACAACAGTAGCAGTAGATGTGTGGATACGACCACCTGACTCTGTTTCAGGAACACGTTGAACTCGGTGTGCACCGTTTTCAAATTTCAGCTTGGAATAAGCACCTTGACCATTAATCATAAAGATGATTTCCTTGTAACCACCTAATCCTGTCGCATTGGATTCAATAACTTCAGTTTTCCAGCCTTGAACCTCAGCATAACGGCTGTACATGCGATACAAACTGCCTGCGAACAAAGCAGCCTCGTCTCCACCTGCAGCTCCGCGAATCTCCATAATAACGTTTTTGTCATCGTTCGGGTCTTTTGGCAATAATAATACTTTCAGCTTAGCTTCAAGCTCTTCCATCGAATCTTCAAGCTCGCTGATTTCTTGTTTCACCATTTCACGCATTTCTGCATCCAGCTTTTCTTCTAGCATAGATTTTGCTTCTTGTAATTGCTCACGGAATTCTTTATATTCACGATACACATGAACCGTTTCTTGAATAGTAGATTGTTCCTTTGAATATTCTCTTAACTTCTTTGGGTCATTAACGATTTCTGGATCACTTAAAAGCTCATTTAATCTTTCGTAACGATCTTCAACCGCTTGCAAACGATCTATCACAATGTTTCACCTCGAATTTTATACATACCTCTCACTATTATAGTACACTTAAATTGTTAACGTCAAAATTCCATGTATGTAAAATCCCCTGCCATCAATTGACAAGGGATTTGTAGCTTATTTATTTCGTTGTTCTTCAACCTTCACTTCAATGTTATATTCAGGCAGTGCTTTGGCTAAAGTGCTATGCAGCCAAGCCTCTTGATTTCTTTTTTCCTCAACGGATTCAAAAATCCCTTTGCTATATGCTGTCACCCATAAGTCGTTCCCATTTAAAGTGATTGGTCCTGGTACAAATGTTGTTTTTTCCAATACAACTAATCTGGCAGTATTTACATCTGAATTTTGTGCCGCATTATATTCTCCTGCACTAAGAGGATAAGGATTGTTTTGCGCATATGGATTAAGGTTAGGATCATAACTTCTTTCTGGAGAATAACGGATTCCACCATCTTCGTACGCGTTTGGCTTGTTGGTAATTAATCGTGTTCCGTTTTCATCCTGAAATTTATTCTCATGGGCATTATTATTGACGCCACAAGCTGAAAGGAAAACTACTGACATTAGTGATACAGCTAACAATTTGTGCATGTCACGCACCTCCTGTTAGTAGCTTTTCCACTTTTAAAGATGGTCTACAATGCAATTTTAGCCAAAAGATTTTTTTAATGGTACCCTGAAAAGCTAAAAAGGAACACCATAAGTAAGCGGACCTCAAGAGGAGCTCGATATCGAAGCATATATACTCTAAACCATGCGCGGCCCTTTGGTTAATTTGTCGAAAAATCGATATTTGTGGATTTTCGATTTTATTTTTGGCCGTTTCGATTTTATTTTTCTTGGTTTCGAATATATTTTTCCCGTTTCAATTTTAAATCCTTCAGTTTCGATAAAAGGTACATGGCCCTTCTAAGAATATTGAGTTTAAGTGCAGAATTGATGATGAAAATGTATATTGGAGCATTAAACGGAGATAACATATTGAGAATTTTACAATACTAATAAAAAAAACCCTATACATTAGGGTCTTTTCAATCTATATTGTTTCTTCAACGACTTTTGTTTCCACAGTTTCAGTTGTTTTGCCAGGCACTTCGTGGTGATGGCGGCAACGAGGCTCATATGCTTCTGAAGCCCCCACGAGTATGATTGGTTCGTTGTAAGAAGCTGGTTTTCCATTGATTAACCTTTGAGTTCGACTAGAAGGTGATCCGCATACAGCACATACAGCTTGTAATTTCGTAACTAGTTCAGCTAAAGACATTAGTTTGGGTACCGGTCCAAAAGGCTCTCCCCTAAAATCTTGGTCAAGTCCAGCCAAAATTACTCGATATCCGGTATCTGCTAGGTGTTGGGCAACTTGTACAATTTCCTCGTCAAAGAATTGGACTTCATCAATGGCAATTACATCAATTTCCTCTGAGATAAATTTAAATATATCTGTGGATTTTGAAATAGACAATGCCATAACTGAGGTTCCATTATGTGATACAACCGCTTCTTCCGCATATCGATTATCGATTGCAGGCTTAAACACAATCGTTTTCTGTTTAGCAAATTGTGTTCTACGTACTCTTCGAATTAATTCCTCGGATTTTCCTGAAAACATGCTTCCACAAATCAGTTCCATCCAACCTGATTGTTTCATTACATACATGAATGAGACCTCTCCCTTCCTATGTACCCTATTGGAAAGCTGAAGCGTCATACGACAAAACCAGCTTATATATATTAAAAAGTTCAACACAATCAAGACAAGATTGTATTTACCACTAAAAATCGTCGGAAAATGCTAAAAATACCCCTTAAAAGAGTAAAAAAACAGGCAAGTGGTTTAGTTCTTGCCTGTTTTAGAAGTTTAAAATTATTTAATACCGTATTTTTTGTTGAAACGATCAACACGGCCGCCAGCTTCAGCGAATTTTTGACGTCCAGTATAGAATGGGTGACACTCGTTACAAGTCTCAACGCGCATTTCTTTAGCTACTGAGCCAGTTTCAAATTCGTTACCACAAGCACATTTAACAACTAACTTATTGTAATTTGGATGAATTCCTGCTTTCATTCTTTTCATCTCCTTCCGCCCTGAATCATTCTGAAACAGAGTTATATGCACTAATAAAGTGATATTAGCTTTTCACATATTTTTGTAAAACATACTATTTGATTATAGCAAGGTCAATTCTATTTTGCAAACAGGAAAATCCTGTTTTTCCTCAAAAAATTGACCGTTGTGTTCCGTTACAGCCACTTGCTTTCCGTAGGGAGGGGTGGGGCCAACTGGACGATATACTCTACCTTTTCCCTTTATTGCCCAATAGAATTAAATGCCTTATTACAGCTTATTTACGGAAATGTATTTCAAATAATTAACAATTATGACCCTCGCTTCGAGGTATTGCCTTTCATTTCTTCTTCCAGCATGGCAAAGAATTCTTCATTGCTCTTCGTCTGGCGAAGTTTACGCAAGAAACGTTCTGCGAAATCAGGAGTGTCTGACATCGTTTTACGAATTGCCCACAGCTTATCAAGATGATCTTTTTGAATTAACAATTCTTCTTTACGTGTTCCAGAACGACGAATATCAATTGCAGGGAAGATTCTTCTTTCTGCTAACTGACGATCTAAATGAAGCTCCATATTACCTGTTCCTTTGAACTCTTCATAGATGACATCATCCATTCTTGAGCCTGTATCGATTAAGGCTGTTGCCAAAATCGTCAAGCTTCCGCCTTCTTCAATATTACGGGCCGCACCGAAGAATCGCTTAGGTCGATGGAATGCAGCTGGGTCGATACCTCCAGAAAGAGTTCTTCCGCTTGGAGGAATGACCAAGTTGTAGGCACGAGCTAAACGTGTGATGCTATCCATCAAGATAATAACGTCACGTTTATGCTCCACTAGGCGCATCGCACGCTCCAACACTAATTCCGCGACTTTAATATGATTCTCTGGAACCTCATCAAACGTTGAGCTTACAACATCACCAGCAACAGAGCGTTCAATGTCCGTTACCTCTTCGGGACGCTCATCAATTAAAAGAACGATCAATTCCGCTTCTGGATGGTTCGTAGTGATTGCATTCGCAATTTCCTTAAGAAGCATCGTTTTACCAGCTTTTGGAGGAGCGACAATTAATCCACGCTGTCCAAAACCAACTGGTGCAATAACATCCATAATACGTGTTGATAAGTTTTTTTGTGTAGTTTCCAGCTTGATTTGACGGTTTGGATATAAAGGTGTTAATCCTGGGAAATGGACACGTTCTTTCGCAGATTCAGGGTCATCTCCGTTTACGGCTTCCACATGCAATAATCCGAAATAGCGCTCATTTTCTTTTGGTGGACGTACTTTACCTGATACTTTATCTCCATTACGTAAATCAAATCGACGAATCTGTGAAGCAGAGATATAAATATCTTCCGAACTAGGAGAGTAATTGATTGGCCTTAAGAAACCAAATCCTTCAGAAGGAATAATCTCAAGTACTCCTTCCATGAAAAGCAATCCATCTTGTTCTGCTTGTGATTTAAGGATGGAGAATATCAATTCTTTTTTTGTTAATTTGCTGTAGTAAGAAATCTTATATTCCTTAGCCAGCTCGTACAATTCTTTTAATTTCATATGTTCAAGCTTTGAAATCGTTAAATTCATCGTGACACCACTCTTTTTAAATTTGAAAAAATCATAGAAAAAACTAACGTTTGATTGAAAAAAAACGCAAGCGTAGACGCACCTTGGTTGCTACCTAAGGCTGAGTATTTAATTCAATCTTGAATGTTTAAATAAAGGAATTTGTTTTTCTTTTTAAAGAAGACAATATTGAAGGATAAAACTTTACAACTCTTGAAGGGTTGGAGTAATTTTGAGTATTAATCTTTTTCCACAAATAGATAATCACTGTCATTTATTCGGGGAAGTTTCACTCTATTGTACTTTTTCTACGGAGAATATTCAACTTAAATGTTGAAGCGAGCTTTTTCAGCTCGCTTCAACCTTATTATTTTACTACTATCGTCAAGATTGGCCTATATTATTCCTATCAGTGACTTTTTATTTAATAACTAGATTTGGTTTTTTCTTTAAGCTATGACGTCCATCAATGAAACGGACCGTTCCCGATTTTGCACGCATAACTAAAGAGTGTGTTTCCCCGTAGTTCGCTTTATATTGGACACCACGTAAAAGTTCACCGTCCGTTACACCAGTAGCAGCGAAAATAGCATCGTCACCACGAACCAGATCTTCCATTAACAAGATTTTATTAATGTCTAGTCCCATTTTTAAACAACGTTGTGCTTCTGCGTCGTTTTGAGGAAGAAGTTTACCTTGGATTTCCCCACCTAGACATTTTAATGCTACTGCAGCAATTACACCTTCTGGAGCTCCACCAGAACCAAATAGAATGTCAACACCCGTTTGATCAAAAGCTGTGTTGATAGCACCCGCAACGTCACCATCATTAATCAGCTTGATTCTTACGCCTGCATCTCTTAGAGTTTGAATAAGTTCAGCGTGTCTAGGTCTATTTAAGACAGTAGCAACAACATCTTGAATATCTTTATTTTTTGCTCGAGCAACCGCTCTAACATTGTCTAGAACCGGGGCATCAATACTAATTTGGCCAACAGCTTCCGGTCCAACTGCAATTTTATCCATATACATGTCTGGCGCATGCAATAGATTCCCATGGTCCGCAATGGCCAATACCGCTAACGCATTCCATCCACCAGAAGCCACAATATTCGTTCCTTCTAACGGATCTACAGCTACGTCCACTCTAGGACCATACCCTGTGCCTAATTTTTCACCAATGTAAAGCATTGGAGCTTCATCCATTTCACCTTCACCTATAACAACCGTTCCTTTCATTGGAACCGTATCGAATACATCTCTCATCGCAGAAGTTGCAGCACCATCCGCCTCATCTTTTTTACCTCGTCCCATCCAGCGAGCTGAAGCTAATGCAGCTGCTTCTGTAACGCGGACAAGTTCCATCGATAAACTTCTTTCCATTCTGATTTCCTCCTAAGCAATATATAGAAATGCATAAGGTACATGCGTTTGAATAATCCGTATAACACATTAACGAATATATTGTAGCACAATAGTAAAGATTAGTGACAAATAAACTCAATTTTTTTAATGGAAGTCTTTACAACTCCCCTAATGCTTGGAGAATGCTGTGTGTTTTTTCGACAAGTTGGGCGTAAAACTATAAAAGTTGGGCGTAAAATCAGAAAAGTTGGCCGTTAAACTAAAAAAGTTAAGTGTAACTTCATTGAACTTGGGCGTATCACGCTTTTATGTATGCTAGAACGGAAAGAAAAAACCTATCTTCACAATTGAAAATAGGCTTTCTTTATTTCATTAAGAACTCTTCAGTTGCTCAACTTCTTCTTCAGTCATTTTTTCTCGCCAGACGGTTGCACCTAATCCATTTAGCTTGTCCACTAGATGGCTATAGCCTCTGTCGATATGATCTAAGCCCGTTATCTCTGTGATTCCTTCTGCCATTAGTCCAGCAATGACAAGTGCTGCACCTGCACGAAGGTCACTGGCTTTCACTTTGGCTCCTTGTAATTGGACAGGACCATTAATGATGGCAGAACGGCCTTCTACTTTGATATTGGCATTCATTCGGCGCAATTCATCAATATGTTTGAAACGAGCTCCGTAGATGGTATCGGTCACCACGCTAGATCCTGTTGCCTTCGTTAATAAAGTAGTGAAAGGCTGTTGCAGGTCTGTGGCAAAGCCCGGATAGACCAATGTTTTAATGTCAACAGATTTAAAGGCTGGGCCTGGAGTAATAAAGACTTGATCATCCCTTGTTTCAACGCTGACGCCCATTTCCCTTAATTTTGCAATCAAGGATTCCAAATGCTGAGGAATGACATTATCGATTAAAATGCCTTCTCCTACTGCAGCTGCCATAATCATAAATGTTCCTGCTTCTATTCGATCAGGTATAATGGTATGACGGCATCCTTGCAGGCTATCTACTCCATCGATACGGATGATATCGGTTCCGGCTCCCTTTATCTTGGCTCCCATATTAGTCAATAGAGTGGCTACATCAATAATTTCAGGTTCTTTAGCCGCATTTTCAATGATGGTACGACCTTTTGCACGAACTGCAGCGAGCATAATATTAATAGTAGCTCCCACACTTACTACATCCAGATAAATCTTTGCGCCTCTTAACTCATCTGCACGGAGATAAATTGCACCTTGTTCATTTGTAACTTGAGCGCCAAGTGCTTCAAAACCTTTAATATGCTGATCAATCGGTCTTGGACCTAAATAACAGCCTCCTGGAAGTCCGATGACCGCCTTTTTAAACCGACCAAGCATAGCACCCATTAAATAATAGGAAGCACGAAGCTTTTTTACACGACCATTCGGAAGGGGCATTGGAATCATAGTACTCGGGTCAACTCTCATTTCCCCGTCATTGAATGAAACCGATCCACCAATTTCTTCTAATAATCCTTTTAAGATTTCAACATCCGAAATTTCTGGTAATCCTTCAATGGTAACTGGAGAATCTGCCAAAATGGTTGCTGGAATTAAGGCCACCGCACTATTTTTAGCTCCACTTACACGAATTGTCCCTTTAAGAGGGTAACCGCCTGCAATTTTAAGCTTTTCCATATTATACTCCCTTCTGCGTAAAAGCCGTTCGAAAGAAAAAAATATTACTACATTCATTTATATCCATGTTTTACCAACAGATTCAAACATAATTTGACATTATTCTTTATCTTATAGTTTACACAAAATTCTTATTCTCATGTAAATTTTGATAAAAAAATTAAAAATGAGGATATAGTAACAAGATTTCGAACGTTTTATTCAGAAAGATACTCTTTTCTTATGATCTTCCTGCCCAATCTTTTAAAAACGCTTCTATTCCTTTATCAGTCAATGGATGATGGAACATCCCCATGATGACTGTGAATGGTACTGTAGCGATATGGGCCCCTTTTAATGCAGCTTCCGTCACATGCATCGGATGACGGATTGAAGCTGCAATAATTTCTGACTCAATACCATGGATTGCAAAAATATCAGCAATATCAGAAATCAGTTTCAAGCCATCGTGACCGATATCGTCCAACCTTCCTAAAAACGGAGAAACATATGTAGCCCCAGCACGTGCAGCCATTAACGCTTGGTTCGCACTAAAAATCAACGTTACATTCGTTTTGATTCCCTCTTTTGTAAAGGTATGCACAGCCTTTAATCCATCTGGAGTCATCGGTACTTTAATAGTAATATTAGGCGCAATAGCCGCTAATTCTCGACCTTCCTTGATCATACCATCATAATCCAAAGCGATGACTTCTGCACTTACTGACCCTGATACTAAATCTGTGATTTCCTTTAATCTATCAGGAAAAGAAATATTTTTTTCCTTAGCTACTAAAGATGGATTCGTTGTCACCCCTGATAGTAAACCAAGCTCATTAGCCTCACGAATTTCATCTATATTTGCAGTATCAATAAAAAATTTCATGTCTATACCTCCCATTGTAAATCTTATGATTACTTTTTACAGTGATATTAATTCGATACCCTCTCATACTTCTGATAGGACAAAGGAAACCGCCTGTATGGGGCGGTTTCCTGAATCATTAAATAAAATTTATTAATGGAATTAAGCTTTATTACTTGAACCGAATTCACGCATTTTGCCGATAACGGTTTCTTTAATTGCGTCACGACCAGGGCCGATATATTTACGTGGGTCATATACTTCAGCATTCGAGTTTAATACTTCACGAACAGCTTTTGTAAACGCGATTTGGTTTTCTGTATTCACGTTGATTTTGGACGTTCCTAAAGAAATAGACTTTTGGATGTCTTTAGTAGGAATTCCAGTTCCGCCGTGCAATACTAATGGAATGCCCGTCAAATCACGAACTTCTTCCATTTCTTTGAAGCCTAAATTAGGTTCACCTTTATAAGGACCGTGAACAGAACCTAGTGCTGGCGCAAGGCAATCTACACCTGTTTGTTTCACTAGCTCTTGGCACTCTTTTGGATCCGCATAAATTACGCCATCAGCGACAACATCATCTTCTTGTCCACCAACAACTCCAAGCTCAGCCTCAACAGAAACGCCTTGTGAATGAGCAAGTTCAACCACTCTTTTAGTCGTTGAAACGTTCTCTTCAAAAGGACCGTGAGAAGCATCGATCATAACAGATGTAAACCCTGCTTCAATCGCTTCTTTACACTTATCATAGCTTGATCCATGATCAAGATGAATCGCAACTGGTACTGTTATCTTCATATCTTCTAACAGACCTTTTACCATCATAACCGTTGTTTTGAAACCACCCATGTGGCGTGCAGCACCTTCGGATACACCAAGAATTACTGGTGATTTTTCCTGTTCTGCCGCAGCAAGAATAGCTTGAGTCCATTCAAGGTTATTGATGTTGAATTGGCCCACTGCATACTTTTCTTTTAGTGCTTTGTTGAGCATATCAGTCATTGAAACTAAAGGCATTCTATTTCCTCCTTGTAGTAGAAACTATCCAAACTGCTGTAAGGTTTAGATCCCCTTTTCAATTTTTCCCTAAAAAGAAGAATCCCTATACTAACCAACTTTTTAAGCCCCTACAAAAAATACACCTTTAGCATATCAATTGAATGAAAAAACGGCAACAAATTCACATGTAATCATTGAATTTATGAAATGAACGACCTTAAATCAAATTAGGATGTTTTAATTGGTAAGTATTGGCGTACAGCCTTTCGCATGTCATCGATGTCGAAAGGTTTTGCGAAGTGAGTCAGTGCACCCAAATCCTTCGCTTCTTGAATCATATCAAGTTCTCCATAAGCAGTCATAATAATGACTCGAATATCAGGGTTCAGCTTTTTCATGCGTTTTAAGATTTCAATCCCATCCATTCCTGGGATTTTCATATCTAATAACACTAAGTCAGGAGCTTGGTTGGTAACAATATCTAATGCTTGAATTCCGTTTGCAGCTTGAAAAGTTTTATATCCCTCTTTTTGGAATACTTCATTCAATAAAATCCTTATACCGAATTGGTCATCTACGATTAATAGTTTTTCTCCCATGCCAGCACCTCGTTTTTGTAGTTACCCCTTTTATTTACAAATCTATATCTAATATTTAATCTTTATAAATAACATAATATACATTCTGTAGAAATGCTCAATATTCCTTCCTTTTTTAAAAAAGTTCAACCGACAAATTCTGCACATTAGCTTTTTTCGCATAGATTGTTGTTTTTATACTATATAGTTTGACTGTAGATTTCCTCTACAATCAACTCAGACTTTTAAAGCAAATTAAATTGAAAACAAAGTTTACGAAAATAGCCATTTATTATTATTTCGCTATAAATACCCTACATTCGCATTTAAATGTTCGATGATTTATAATTTGAACTACTCTCATTTATTTCTGTGATTTGTAAAGGAAGGAAAACGTCATGCTAAAAATTTTTTCTACGCAACTACAAGGTAAGTTTAAACCGTTTGTAGATGATGAAAGCTCAATAGAAGAGGCAGCACGCTTAGTAGCTCAAGCAATTGTTGGAGAAGGGAATGTCTATTTTTACGGTGGCGATGAAATGGGTGGGGTACTATCAGAAGCTCTGTTTGGTTTAGAGCCATTTCCACGTGCCAAAAGTTTGGAATGGAATGCAGGAGAATTACCTTGTACAACAATCGATCGTGCAATCGTTTTTTCGCGTTTCTCACAGGATGAAGAAGCAATAAAAATAGCCCAGACTTTAGAGCAGCAAGATATACCATTTGTTGCAGTTTCCACCGTTGAAAAAAAGGATGAAGTGGGATTACATACAATTGCAGATGTGCATATTGACTTAAAACTACTAAAAGGATTACTTCCAGATGAATTAGGAAATCGGTTTGGATATCCGGCTCTTATGCTTGGCTTGTTCGTCTATCATGGCATTAAGTTCACCCTTGATGAAATCTTAGGTGAATTAGAGGAAGAGGAAGAAGAGTTGTAAATAAAAGGAAGTTTCAGATGTATTTTCTGCTACCTAAAACGACCTGAGTTGTTTGTCAAAGATACATTCGTAATACTTCGTGGTGTGACAATTCGAAACATCTTATTCTTTGTCCTGCGAAAAAGCAACGGATAACCCATTTAGTATAAAAACACCAATCTATGCAAAAAGAATAAAAACAGGCGGTCCAAGAAAGGATCCGCCTGTTTATTTTCATTTATATTATTCCGCAGATTTTAATGATGCTTCTACAAAGTCACGGAACAATGGTTGTGGTCTAGTAGGTCTAGATGTGAATTCTGGATGGAATTGAGAAGCCACGAACCAAGGGTGATCTTCCAATTCAATCACTTCAACTAAACGGCCATCTGGGCTCGTTCCTGAGAATATGAATCCTTTCGCTTCCATTGCTTGACGGTAGTGGTTGTTAAACTCATAGCGATGACGGTGACGTTCGTAAACGACTTCATCTTCATAAGCAGCCATAGCTTTTGTTCCTTCCATCAACTTACAAGGATATAAACCTAGTCGAAGCGTTCCACCAAGATCTTCAATATCTTTTTGCTCCGGCAGTAAATCAATGATAGGATGCGCAGTTTGTGGATCAAGTTCTGCTGAATGAGCTCCTTCTAACCCTAAAACGTTACGAGCAAATTCAACTGATGCCAATTGCATACCTAAGCAAATGCCAAGGAAAGGCTTTTTGTTGACACGTGCATATTCAGTCGCAACGATTTTACCTTCGACACCACGGTCCCCAAATCCACCTGGAACAAGGATTCCGTCAACACTACCAAGTAATTCTTCTACATTTTCTTTATTAACATGCTCAGAGTTAATCCACTTGATTTGAACGTCCGCATCAAATGCATAACCTGCATGTTTTAACGCTTCCGCTACAGAAATATAAGCATCTTGTAATTCAACATATTTCCCTACTAAAGCGATTGATGTTTTCTTAGACAAGTTCAATACCTTGTCTACAAGTGCTTTCCATTCTGTCATTTCAGCTTCACGAGCCTCAAGCTTTAAGTGATCACAGACGATTTGATCTAGGTTCTGATCTTGAAGTGCTAATGGCACTGAGTATAAAGTATCCGCGTCACGAGCCTCGATTACAGACTTTTTATCGATATCGCAGAACAATGCAATTTTATCCTTCATATCTTGAGAAATAGGCATCTCTGTACGAACTACGATTACATTTGGTTGAATACCAAGGCTACGTAATTCTTTTACACTATGTTGTGTAGGTTTTGTTTTCATTTCGCCTGCAGCTTTAATGTAAGGAATTAAAGTACAGTGAATATACATAACATTGTCGCGACCAATATCACTCTTGATTTGGCGGATCGCTTCAAGGAATGGAAGAGACTCGATATCCCCAACTGTTCCACCAATTTCCGTGATAACAACGTCTGCATTTGTTTCTTTTCCAGCACGGAAAACACGTTCTTTAATTTCGTTCGTGATGTGTGGGATAACCTGAACCGTTCCACCCAAATAATCTCCACGACGTTCTTTCTTTAAGACCGTTGAATAAATTTTACCTGTTGTTACAGTACTATATTTACCTAAATTAATATCGATGAAGCGCTCATAGTGACCTAAGTCCAAATCTGTTTCAGCACCATCATCCGTTACGAAAACTTCTCCGTGTTGGTATGGACTCATAGTTCCAGGGTCCACGTTAATATAAGGATCAAATTTCTGAATAGAAACGCTCAATCCTCTATTTTTTAAAAGCCTTCCTAATGATGCAGCTGTAATTCCTTTTCCTAGTGAAGAAACTACCCCACCAGTTACAAAAATATACTTTGTCATGTCCGCTTCCCCCTTTTTATCAGTTAATCATGGAGCTAAAAATGAAATGAGCTGCATGGCAGCCCTTACTTTTGCACTTAGTTTTTATAGTATTAGCTTTTCCACTTCCAGATAGAAAATGCCCAATAAAAACAAAAACGCCCCTCTTACAAAAGTAAGGGGAGCGATATAAATTAAATACGTGTCCTTTTAAAAGGAGCCCAAAAATGATTCTACAAATTTCGAATTAAAAAGTCAAGTACGATTATAGCTCTTCGTCCTCTTCGAATTCCTCATCTTCTTCATCTTCGTCAAGGTCACTGTCTTCGTCTTCTAATAGAAGCTCATCTTCTTCGATGAGGGTGTCTTCATCCAAATCCTCATCTTCGTCAAGGTCTTCAATTAGTTCAACGTCTTCTTCTTCATCGTCATCATCAAGATCGTCTTCATATTCATCTAAATCGTCAAAGCCATCTAGCTCATCTTCTTCAATATCATCAAAGTCATCGATTTCGTCTTCATCTACAGCTTTTTTCGCCTTTTTCTTCTTAGGCTTCGTAGTAGTATGGACAATTTCATCTTCGATTTGATCTACAGGATACCAGCTTTTCAGACCCCATCTGTTATCTCCGATACAACTGAAGCGGCCATCAATGTTTAAATCTGTATAGAACTGGGAAAGACGTTGCTTCAGTTCCTCATCAGATAATTCTTGAATTGCCTTAATTTCGTCCACAAGCTCTTTAAAGCTAACTGCTTGTTTTTTCTCTACCAAAAGCTCGTAAGCCGCTTCTAGCATTGACATTTCCTGTAAATCTTCTTTAGAGTATTGGCTTAAACTCAATTCCTGCACTCCCTTTCTCTATCAAAAGCACATCCAGTGCGACACTATACGATCCATTTAGAATAGTCACAAATTCCCTATTCTAATAGATATATACAACATTATAAACAATATGATGCGGTTTATGCTACCACTAACTTTATCAACTCGATGAAACATTCATAAACGTTCTTAAACTAAAACTCATGATGATTTCTTGTATTCTTTATATGCCAAATAAAAAAAATAGAATGAAAGTGGTAAAAAGACCACAGACCCTAACGATTTCTGATAAAGAATATAAGTGATAACTGCAAGAGCAATCATGCCAATACCAATCGCTAGATTTTTCAAGCTCATAGTCCCTTCTCCATATAGAAATACACTGTTTAGTCTATTGTGTTTTGACCTTTCATTCATAAAGCCTCACCTGTGTTTCTTATTATTGTCGGGAACTTCTAGACATTCATTCTTTCCCGATTCTATATTAATTATAAGGTAAAATTAATAAAAATTTGTAAATTTTTCATTTTTGATTTGTATAGATAGAAAGAAGCCTGACACCTTCTATGGTATCAGGCTTATGCATTTCTTATTACATATTTCTTCGGTATTGTCCGCCAACTTCATATAGGGCTTTAGTTATTTGGCCAAGGCTTGCTACTTTAACAGTTTCCATTAATTCCTCGAAAATGTTACCACCGCTCATAGCTGCCTCTTTTAGTCTTGTAAGCGCTTCGTCTGCAGCATGTTTGTTTCTTTCTTGGAATTCACGAAGGTTTTGAATTTGACCTTCTTTTTCCTCTGTTGTAGCACGCGCAATTTCCATATTATCCACAGATTCTTCAGATGGTGGGTTCGGATTCAAGTATGTGTTCACACCGATGATTGGTAGTTCACCTGTGTGTTTTTTCATCTCATAATACATGGACTCATCTTGGATTTTTCCACGTTGGTATTGAGTTTCCATTGCCCCTAGTACACCACCACGGTCATTGATGCGATCGAATTCTTGTAACACCGCTTCTTCAACCATATCTGTTAATTCCTCAACGATAAAGGATCCTTGCAGAGGATTTTCATTTTTCGTTAAACCATGCTCTTTTGTAATGATCATTTGAATAGCCATCGCACGACGTACGGATTCTTCCGTAGGAGTTGTAATTGCTTCATCGTATGCATTCGTATGAAGTGAGTTACAGTTATCGTGCAATGCCATTAAAGCCTGCAATGTTGTACGAATATCATTAAAATCGATTTCCTGAGCATGAAGTGAACGACCTGATGTTTGTACATGGTATTTTAGCTTTTGGCTACGATCATTCGCACCGTATTTATTGCGCATAACCGTTGCCCAAATTCGGCGTGCTACACGACCAATTACTGTGTACTCTGGATCTAATCCATTCGAGAAGAAGAAGGATAGATTCGGTGCAAAATCATCAATGTTCATGCCTCTACTCAAATAGTACTCAACATATGTGAAACCATTTGCCAGTGTGAACGCAAGTTGTGAAATTGGATTCGCACCTGCTTCAGCAATATGATAACCAGAAATCGAAACTGAGTAATAGTTACGAACTTTTTGATCAATAAAGTACTTTTGGATATCGCCCATCATACGTAATGCAAATTCTGTAGAGAAGATACACGTATTCTGACCTTGGTCTTCTTTTAGGATATCTGCCTGTACAGTCCCACGAACGGCTTGAAGCGTTTGCGAACGTACTGCATGGAATTCTTCCACTGTCAGCATTCTTCCAAGCTCATCTTCTTTGACTTTCACCTGTTGGTCGATTGCCGTATTCATATACATCGCTAAAATGATTGGAGCTGGACCATTGATTGTCATGGATACAGATGTAGATGGGTGGCATAAATCAAATCCATCATACAGCTTTTTCATGTCATCCAACGTACAGATATTTACACCGCTCTCTCCGACTTTCCCGTAAATGTCTGGACGATAATCTGGATCTTCGCCATAAAGAGTCACAGAATCAAACGCTGTACTTAAGCGTTTCGCTGTATCATCCTTAGATAAATAGTGGAAACGACGATTCGTACGAGTAGGTGATCCTTCTCCAGCAAACTGACGCTTCGGATCTTCACCTTCACGCTTGAATGGGAACACGCCTGCTGTGAATGGGAAATACCCTGGTGCATTTTCACGATACACCCATTTCAAGATTTCACCGTAGTCTGCATATTTTGGAAGTGCTACTTTCGGGATATTTAATCCGGAAAGACTCTTTGTTTTTAACTCTGTCACAATCTCTTTGTCACGGATTTTCGTAACAAAACGATCCTGTGCATACTGCTCTCGGAAGTTACTCCAGTTAGCTAGGATGTTCTTGGATTCTTCTGTCAGCTTAGTGGCAGTATGATCACGTAAAGCCTCTAAGGAAGACAATACTTCAGAGTTCGTTTCTTGCTCTTTTACAGCTTCAATCGCACCTTCAAGCTGGAATAGCTTACGAGCTATCTTTACTTGCTCTTCAGCTTTAGTGTGGTACGTTCTGACCGTATCAGCTATTTCACGTAAGTAATAGCGTCGGTCATTCGGAATGATGACATTTTGTTTTTTTACATCCGCTTCTTTTGAAAATCTAGTCTTCCAGTCCGTTCCTGTTTTTTCATTAATTTTTTCAATTAATGCAGCAAATAAAGCATTCGTTCCTGGATCATTGAACTGGCTAGCAATCGTTCCGTAAACTGGCATTTCAGAAAATTCCTGATGAAACAAATTACGGCTACGTTGATATTGTTTTTGTACTTGACGATGAGCATCCTCAGAGCCTTTTCTCTCGTACTTGTTAATGACAATTAAATCAGCAAAATCGATCATATCAATTTTTTCAAGCTGTGAAGGAGCACCGAACTCACTAGTCATGACATACATGGACGCATCACAGAACTCAGTGATTCCAGCATCACCTTGGCCGATTCCAGATGTTTCAACAATGATAAGATCAAAACCAGCTGCTTTTACGACCGTAATCGCGTCAGCAATAGCTAGTGATAGCTCACTTTTAGACAAACGTGTTGCCAAGCTTCTCATATAGACACGATTATTGAAAATCGCGTTCATGCGGATGCGGTCACCTAGCAAAGCACCGCCTGTTTTTTGCTTTGTTGGATCTACTGATAAAATGGCTACTTTTTTCTCAGGAATTTCATTCAAGAAACGGCGAATCAATTCATCCGTCAATGAGCTTTTTCCAGCTCCGCCCGTTCCTGTTATTCCGACTACTGGAGTTTTCTGTTGTAGGTCTTTGACTTTATCAAGAAGAGCTTCTGCGCCGGCAGCCGCTTCCATTGAAGAATCGACACGGTTTTCAGCAAAGGTAATGAATTGAGCAACTGCTCCTGGGTTTCCTTGCTTCAAAGCCTCCAAAGAATCTGATAAGTTTCCTTGAACCGGTGAAAAATCACATTCTTCAAGCATACGATTGATCATGCCTTGCAAACCGTATTCACGACCATCATCAGGAGAAAAAATCCTTGCGATTCCATAATCATGTAGTTCTTTAATCTCTTTAGGGATGATGACTCCACCGCCGCCGCCGTAGATGCGAATATGCCCAGCACCTTTTTCTTGGAGAAGGTCGTACATATATTTAAAGTATTCGACATGTCCCCCTTGATAGGAAGAAATGGCAATCCCTTGAACATCCTCTTGAATCGCCGCATTCACGACTTCTTCTACAGAACGGTTATGTCCTAAATGAATGACTTCTGCCCCGCTCGCTTGTAGGATACGTCTCATAATATTTATAGAAGCATCATGTCCATCAAATAAGCTAGACGCTGTTATGAAACGAATATGATGTTTTGGTTTATAATTCTCAACCGTGTTCATCTTGGTCCCCCTTTGGTTCTCATGATTGTTTTTTCAAACCGTCAATCAATACAGAAGTTTGCATTTCAATAAACTCTTCTAATGTAAACAAATTTCGCAAGGCCCATCTACGGAATCCCCACATTTGACCTTGGACGAAAATGTTGTGTGCAATCAATCGAATTTCTTGATCTGAAAGCTTCAGTTCCCCATTTTGTTGGCACTTTTTTAATAAATGCTCAAACATCCCTACCATTTCGAGCTCTTTATTCAATACGTAAGGTAGGGCAT
Source organism: Peribacillus acanthi (assembly GCF_003073175.1). GTDB lineage: Bacteria > Bacillota > Bacilli > Bacillales > DSM-1321 > Bacillus_BN > Bacillus_BN acanthi. Next base: position 86,816 of record NZ_QBBX01000001.1, on the reverse strand, counting down.
CCTTCGTTAATGATTTGGCTTCTTGATACATGACTAAAACTTCATCTTGCATCTCGTCCATGACCTTAAAATAATAGGCTATCCCTAGTTTCAGACTTTCAAGAGTCCCCTCTTTTTGATAAAGGTCTTGTTGCAGCCGCTCTTTTACTTCATCGTAAATGCTATCGCAAACAAGATACAGGACATCCTCCTTTGTACGAATGTACTCATACAACGTGCCAATGCTAAATCCTGATGCCTTTGCTATTTCTCTAGTCGTTGTGCGATGGAATCCTTTTTCCTTAAAAAGAGATACGGCCCCTTTGATCATCTGATTGCGACGTTTCTTGACGAGACGTTCATCTTTCACAGAAGCATGCACTTCTCTTTTATCCAATTCGTCACCGCCTGTCATCAGTTGAAAAGGGCGTAGCTGTGCTATCATTGTGTGTCAATTCACTTCGTCGATTGCTACTACGCCTCTTATATTCTTTTAAAGTTTGCGTCTTTTCCCAAAGATTGGGTTTTAAACTTGTAATAAGTCCGCTGATTTCCGCTACAGGCACTTACTTTCCGCGGGGAGGGTGGGAGCCTCCTCGGCGTACCGCCTGTGGGGTCTCCCACTTCCCTCTACTTCCCGCAGGATTCAAGTGCCCTCCGCTATAATCAACTGGGATAATTCAAGTTATTACTGCAAATGACCATCAAAGTTTCCGAAAAACAACTAAAGTTTTATATATATTAATCTTTAGTAATCATACGAGAGATTACTAGACGTTGAATTTCTTGAGTACCTTCATAGATTTGCGTGATTTTAGCATCTCTCATGAAGCGCTCTACTGGGTAATCTTTCGTATAGCCGTATCCACCAAATACTTGGACCGCTTCTGTCGTTACCTTCATCGCTGTGTCGCCTGCAAATAGTTTAGACATCGCTGATTCTTTTCCGTATGGAAGACCTTCAGACTCTAACCATGCAGCTTGATACGTTAATAGTCTTGAAGCTTCGACACTTGTTGCCATGTCTGCAAGTTTGAATCCAATTCCTTGTTGGGCAGCGATTGGTTTACCGAATTGTTGTCTTTCTTTTGCGTAGGCTACAGATGCATCTAAAGCTCCTTGAGCGATTCCGACAGCTTGAGCTGCAATTCCGTTACGACCGCCATCTAAAGTCATCATCGCGATTTTGAAGCCATCTCCTTCTTCTCCTAGAAGGTTTTCCTTCGGCACACGGCAATCTTCAAAGATGATTTCTGTAGTAGGAGATGAACGAATACCTAATTTCTTTTCCTTCTTTCCTACACTAAAGCCAGGGAAATCGCTTTCCACGATAAATGCGCTTGTTCCTTTGTGCTTAGATGTTGGATCCGTTAGTGCGAACACCACATAAATGTCTGCTTCTCCACCATTTGTGATGAAGATTTTTGAACCATTCAACACATAGTGGTCTCCGTCAAGCTTAGCAGTTGTTCTCATGCCACCTGCATCTGAACCTGAACCTGGCTCCGTCAATCCATAAGCACCTATCTTTGTACCTTCTGCCATTGGACGAAGATATTTTTGTTTTTGCTCTTCTGTACCGAATTTGTATACTGGCCAACCAGCTAATGATGTGTGTGCTGAAAGAGTTACACCTGTTGAAGCACATACTCTTGAAAGCTCTTCGATTGCGATGCAGTATGCAAGATAATCACTTCCGATTCCACCGTACTCTTCAGGCCATGGAATACCTGTTAATCCAAGCTCCGCCATTTTATCGAAAATTTCACGGTCGAAACGCTCTTCTTCATCACGCTCTGCAGCAGTTGGTGCCACTTCGTTTCTTGCAAAGTCACGCACCATTTTTCTAATCATTTCATGCTCTTCAGTTAATTTAAAATTCATGCTAAAATCCCTGCCCTTTTTGAAAGATTATAAGTATTTATTAATAACGATTCGTTGAATTTCACTTGTACCTTCATAGATTTCCGTGATTTTCGCGTCACGGAAATAGCGTTCAACTGGATACTCTTTTGAATAACCGTAGCCACCAAACACTTGAACTGCTTCTATAGCCGTTTCCACTGCAGTACGAGAAGCGAATAGCTTAGCAATGGAGGCTTCCTTGCCACAGGCTTTTCCTTCAGATCGTAAAGATGCTGCTTGATAGACTAATAGCTTAGCAGCTTCAATGTTTGTAGCCATGTCCGCCAATTTAAAGCCCACACCTTGTTGAAGGGCAATAGGTTTACCAAACTGCTTTCTTTCTTTTGCATATGCAATGGCATGTTCCATGGCACCTTCTGCAATTCCTAAGGACTGTGCTGCGATTCCGATTCGACCAGAATCAAGGTTCGCCATGGCAATTTTAAAGCCTTCTCCTTCTTGTCCAAGCAGGTTTTCAACAGGCACTTTCATATCTTCGAACGAGAGTTGAACCGTTCTTGAACCATGCAGTCCCATTTTGTGCTCATCCTTACCGATAACAAGTCCTGGAGTATCTTTTTCTACGATAAATGCGGACACTCCCTTAGCACCTGCTTCCGGGTTAGTCGATGCAAACACGATGTACACATCTGCTTCTCCACCATTTGTGATGAAAACCTTGGATCCATTAATCACATAATGATCACCAGATTTAACGGCTCTAGATTTCAAGCTGGATGCATCTGACCCTGCACTTACTTCCGTTAAACAGAAGGCTCCTAAGTATTCACCAGCAGCAAGCTTCGGCACATACTTTTGCTTTTGTTCCTCTGTCCCAAAGTAAAGGATTGGATTTGTTCCAACAGAAGTATGAACGGATAAAATGACCCCTAAAGTAGCGCTCACTTTCGAAATTTCATGAATCGCAATGATATACGATACGAAATCCATTTCCGCTCCACCATAAGCTTCAGGTACTGGAATTCCCATCAAACCAAGTTCGCCCATCTTTTTGATTAATTCTCTAGGAAACTCGCCTTCTTCCATCTTTTCAACAAAAGGTGCAATCTCTTGTTGTGCAAAGTCACGCACCATTTTTCTCATCATCTCTTGCTCTTCCGTAAATCGAAGATCCATTCTGATTCCCCCCCAGATGTTTTGTAAATCATACGCCATGTCAAAAATCTATTTACTATTCGTAGCTGTAGAAGCCTCTACCAGTCTTTCTTCCAAGCCAACCAGCTTTTACATATTTTCTTAATAGTGGGCATGGGCGATATTTGTCATCTCCGAACCCTTCATGTAACGTCTCCATGATATACAGGCATGTATCAAGACCGATAAAATCTGCTAGAGTTAAAGGTCCCATTGGGTGGTTCATACCTAGCTTCATAACCTCGTCAATGGCTTCTTTTGTCGCAACACCTTCATACAGTGTGTAAATGGCTTCGTTAATCATTGGCATTAGAATTCTGTTCGAAACGAAACCAGGGAAATCATTTACCTCTACTGGGATTTTCCCAAGGGCTTTAGACATATCTTCAATTGCTTGATACACTTCATCCGTTGTAGCTAATCCTCTGATGATTTCTACAAGCTTCATAACAGGTACCGGATTCATAAAATGCATCCCGATCACTTGCTCCGGTCTTTTAGTAGCTGCCGCAATTTCCGTAATAGGAAGTGAAGAAGTATTAGATGCTAGGATGGCATGTGCTGGTGCAATTTCATCCAACTGAGAGAACAACTTCGATTTAATTTCCATATTCTCGACTGCAGCTTCAATGACTAAATCCACTCCGGATGCATTTTGTAAATCCGTAGACGCTGTTAATAATGAAAGGGTTTGATTTTGAGCTTCTTCCGTCATTTTTCCTTTTTCCACTTGGCGAGAAAGGTTCTTTTTAATAACCGAAAGTCCTCGATCAACAAATTCCTTTTTTAAATCGTGTAAGAACACTTCAAATCCAGCCATTGCACAAACCTGTGCAATACCAGAACCCATTTGACCTGCACCTATGACCATAACCTTTTGGATTTTCATATGAACTCCTCCGTCTCCCATTTATGTAACTGTCTATGTTTTGATTAAGAGAGGAGCCATAAAAGTCGGCCCCTCTAATATTTATACTTTATTACGCTTTCGGTACTTCAATCATGATTGCGTCACCTTGGCCGCCACCGCTACAGATTCCTGCGATACCGATTCCTCCGCCACGTCTTTTTAATTCATGCATTAAAGTGATGATGATTCTAGCTCCACTCGCACCAATTGGATGTCCAAGAGCAACTGCTCCACCGTTTACGTTTACTTTCTCAGGATCAAGATTTGCAAGACGTCCACTAGCAAGTGCAACGGCCGCAAAAGCTTCGTTAAGTTCAAACAAATCGATTTCTTCTAATGTTTTACCTGTTTTCTTAAGAATTTCATTCACGACTAATCCTGGTGTTTTAGGGAAATCCTTTGCTTCCACTGCTATTTCAGCATGACCGATAATGTATGCAATCGGTTCTTTCCCTTCTTTAAGGGCTCTTTCTTCGCTCATTAATACCAGTGCACCTGCTCCATCATTGACTCCAGGAGCATTACCAGCCGTAATCGTACCATCTGCACTAAATGCTGATTTTAAGGTAGCTAGCTTTTCTACAGACGTATCTTTTCTTGGAGACTCATCTTCAGAAATTAGAATAGAATCACCTTTACGCTGTTTTACTTCTACAGGCACGATTTCTTCCGCTAAGCGACCAGCCTCAATCGCTGCAATCGCACGTTGATGGCTTGTGTATGCCCATTGATCTTGTTCTTCACGTGAAATTTCTAATTCAGTAGCCGTGCTGTTTCCGTATGTCCCCATATGAACACCAGTAAAGCTACAGCTTAATCCGTCGTGGATCATTAAGTCTTTAACTGTTGAATCGCCCATTCTGAATCCCCAACGAGCTTTTGGTAGCAGGTATGGCGCATTGCTCATTGACTCCATTCCACCTGCAACGATAATCTCTTCATCTCCAGAACGGATAATTTGGTCTGCAAGAGTAACTGCGCGTAAACCGGATGCACAAACTTTATTAATAGTTTCCGTCTTTACTTCCCACGGGATGCCTGCATGACGTGAAGCTTGACGTGAAGGAATTTGACCTTGACCACCTTGAAGAACCGTACCCATGATTACTTCGTCAACCTGAGATGGATCGACACCTGCACGATTCAAAGCTTCCTTGATAGCGATTCCGCCTAATTCAGAAGCAGAAAAACCGCTTAATCCTCCACCAAATTTACCAAACGCTGTTCTGACACCGCTTACAATTACTGTTTTAGTCATTGTTATATCCCCCTAATAATTAGTTTGCAAGGTTTAACTATGGAGTGACTCTTGTTGACTATCGAATCCCTGACTGAACGCTCGCTCGATACTCGTCTAGAAAAAAAACTGCATAGCAGCCTCATCTAAAAGTTTGAAAGCGTTTTATTCATAATTTCATTGTACATTAAATTACTAAAAATTTTAAATATTTTCTCTTTAATTTAATTAAATTTCCATTACTATCCTATTCAAGCTATTGAAATGTGATGCTCTTAGATTGAATTTTTAAATAGTTGATAGCTTCGATTACCTTATATAAAAAGGGGGACCCACAAAGCCGCCATGTAACGATCTTGCGAGTCACCCCTCAGACGAACTCAAACTATAAATTATGCGATTTTTGGACCTACAACGGACATTTCAAGCAGCTCTGCTACATCGTATGTCTTCACTTGATCTTCTACTTCTTTTGCTTTCGTTCCATCTGTAATCATCGTCAAGCAATAAGGACAGCCTGAACTAATGACGGATGGATCTACAGCAAGAGCCTGTTCTGTACGAGCTACGTTAATGCGGTGACCGGTTTCTTCTTCCATCCACATTAAGCCTCCACCAGCTCCACAGCACATTCCCTTCTCACGATTTCTTTCCATCTCAACTAGCTTCACGCCTGGGATGCTCTTCAAGATATCGCGCGGTGCATCATATACTTCATTGTATCGACCTAGATAACAGGAATCATGGAATGTAATCGTCTCATGCACTTCATGGGTTGGGACTAGCTTTCCTTCCTTCACTAACATAGCCAATACTTCTGTATGGTGATATACCTCTGCCTGTAAACCAAAGTCTGGATATTCATTTTTAAAAATGTTGTAAGCATGCGGATCAATGGTAACAATCTTTTTAACTTCATTTTTCTCGAACTCTTCGATATTGTTTGTTGCTAGCTCTTGGAACATGAATTCGTTTCCTAGACGACGAGCCGTGTCACCAGAGTTCTTTTCCTTGTTTCCAAGGATCGCGAATTTCACGCCTGCTTCATTCATGAGCTTAGCGAAGGATAGAGCGATTTTCTGGCTTCGATTATCATATGAACCCATTGAACCAACCCAGAATAAGTACTCAAACTCTTCTCCAGCTTTTTTCATTTCTTTAACCGTCGGAACGATTACATCCTCACGAACTTCACGCCAGTTTTCACGTTCTTTACGGTTTAATCCCCAAGGGTTACCTTGACGTTCGATGTTTTGCATTGCACGTTGAGCATCTGCATCCACTTTACCTTCTGTCATAACTAAATAACGGCGAAGGTCAATAATTTTATCAACATGCTCGTTCATAACTGGACATTGGTCTTCACAGTTACGGCAAGTTGTACATGCCCAGATTTCTTCTTCTGTAATGACTTCCCCGATTAAACTTGGGCTGTATGCTGAAGCAGCCGCTTGTTCTAAAGCACCTTGTTCAGCAGCAGCTAATGCAAGCTGATTACCTTTTGTATTATTAAAAATAAATCCAGGTACCCATGGTTGTTTTTTCGTAACGACAGCACCTGTATCCGTTAAATGATCACGAAGCTTTAAAATCAAGTCCATTGGAGAAAGCATTTTCCCCGTTCCCGTAGCCGGACACATATTCGTACAACGACCACATTCCACACAAGCATATAAGTCGATTAATTGATGTTGAGTGAAATCCTCTATCTTCCCTACCCCAAACGACTCTTGAGTTTCATCTTCAAAGTCAATTTTCGATAATTTCCCAGGGTTTGAAAGACGATGGAAGAATACATTGGCAGGCCCAGCAATTAAGTGAGCGTGCTTGGATTGCGGTACATACACTAAAAATGATAATAAGAAAATTGTATGCATCCACCAGAAGAAATAGAAAGCAACAATAGCTGGAGTTTTACCCATCCATGCAAAGATACCTGCAATCAATGAAGCTATAGGCTCTGCCATAGACGCTTCATGACCGTGCCAGATCATGGACATTCCGTTTCCAAATAAAACGGACACCATTAATCCACCAATAAAAATTAATACTAAACCAGATTTGAACCCACGTTTTAAACGTACTAATTTTTCCACATAACGACGATGGAATGCCCAAACCACCGCAACCAGGATTAGAAGTGTAACGATTTCCTGGAAAAACGTAAAGGCAGGATATAAAGGTCCTAGTGGCAAATGAGCACCTGGCTTAATTCCTTTAATGATAAAATCAATAGCTCCAAGTTGAACTAGAATAAAACCATAGAAGAACATGACGTGAATAATTCCACTCTTTTTATCCTTCAAAAGCTTTTTCTGTCCAAAAACATTGACCCATACAAGTTCAAGTCTTTCTTTGACTCTATTGTCAAATTCGACTTTCTTACCCATCTTGATATACTCGATACGCGTACGAATCAAATAAACGAACATATACACTGCGTAAGCGGTTACAAGTAAGAATGCAAGCAAGTTTACCCAAAGCAACCCTTCCATAATTGATGCCCCTTTCCTGTGAAGAATAGTGTCTGCCCCTAAAATCGACAGACCTATAAATTTAAAAATGCGAAACAATCCAAACAATTATATTTTTCAGAATTTTAGTCCTACTTACATTATATTATGAATGAGCATTCAGTCAACCAATTTATTTTCATCTTTAGTGGATTTTCCCATTACTTAGGGCTTATGCCTTGTTATAGTAGGAAATTTTTTTATTTTCCGCTTGATTGCTCTCTTTTTTGGGAATAGGTTTGATATCAAACCTATTAAGGCAAACTATATGAATCGGGAAAAGTGAAGGGGGAAAGAAAAAATGGTTAAATTCGTCGCAATTATTCTTCTAATTCTATTTTGTTTGACCATCTGGCTTTTCACCGATTATAAACTCGGTCGTAAAAAGCATCTCCAGAATTTTAGAGAAAAAAAATACCCTAAACGACACAGCGATATTCAGTTGTTTTCTAATGGAAACCCCCTATTTAAGGATATGTTTGATGAAATTCGTTCTGCCAAAAAGCATATTCACATTCTGTTTTACATCGTCAAGGATGATAAAATGAGCACAGAGTTTCTTCAATTGCTAAAGAAGAAAGCAGAGCAGGGTCTAGAAGTACGATTATTGCTAGACTGGATGGGTAGTTATAAAGTCAAACGAAGCATCATTAAGGAAATGAGGGCTAGTGGAGTTTCGTTTTCTTTTTGCCAAGTTCCTAAGTTTCCTTATTTGTTTTATTCATCACAGGAAAGAAATCATAGAAAAATTACCGTTATTGATGGCAAAATTGCCTATCTAGGTGGCTACAATATTGGCAAAGAATATATCGATCAAGACCCTGAGCTTAGTCCTTGGAGGGATTATCATATTAAGATGACTGGTGAAGGAGTTCAGGATTTGCAGGAAGAATTCTTAACGGATTGGTTTAATGCAACCCACCAAGATTTAAGAAAAGATGAGACATACTTCCCTGCTTTAGAAAAGGGAAAATGTCAGCATCAACTTGCCCCGACTGAAGGTGTATTGCTTGAAAGAAAGTATTTGCAGATTCTTGATACCGTTAAAAAAGAGGTTGTAATTGGAACTCCTTATTTCATACCTAGTAAAGCTTTGATGCAAAAATTAATTGAAGTATTACGAAAAGGAATTAAGCTGACCATCCTTGTCCCTTATAATCCAGATCATGCTTTAGTTAAAGAAGCAGCCTTCCCTTATTTCAGAAAGTTACTTACGGAAGGTGCGGAGGTTCATCAATATCGCAAAGGCTTTTACCATGCTAAGTTCATTTTAATCGATCATGAAGTGCTTGATTTAGGAACTGCCAATTTTGATAAACGCAGTTTATTCCTGAACCATGAAATGAATTGCTATATTTATGACAAAGACTGCATCCGAAATATGCACGATGAATTAAAGAAGGATGTTGAAAACAGTACCCCATTAACTCTTAAAATGCTAAACGAGCCGAATGTAATGCGATCCATTAAAGAAAAGCTCGGGACACTTATCTCACATTTTTTATAAAATTGAAGGAGAACGCCATGAAAATCCGCTTCGGATACGTTTCCCACGCTTTAAACCTGTGGGAGGCAACTCCAGCTAGAACGATGACCTTTAAACGATATACCCAACTAGGAAAAGAAGAACGTGATGATAAATTAAAAGAAGTGACGCTAGCAAACTTGCGCACCACCTTACGAATTCTCTATTACAATGTCGCTCAAGGAATTGAGCTATATCGAATGTCCAGTTCCATCGTCCCTCTTGCCACACACCCTGAAGTAAAATGGGATTTCATCACCCCTTTTAAACGCGAATGGGAGGAACTTGGAGAGATTGTGCAAATCCATAATCTCAGAGTCAGTTTTCATCCGAATCAGTTCACTCTTTTCACGAGTCCAAAAGAAACGATCACGGTAAATTCCGTATCAGATATGGAATACCATTACAACATGTTGAAAGCAATGGGAGTTCATGAATCCTCTTACATCAATATCCATGTTGGAGGAGCTTACGGCGATAAAGCCTCCTCCCTTGAGCGTTTTCACGAAAATATAAAAATGCTACCTACAGAGATTAAACAGCAAATGACACTTGAAAATGATGATAAAACCTACACGACAGAGGAAACATTGAATGTCTGCTTACGTGAGGACATCCCTTTTGTTTTTGACTATCATCATCATATGGCTAATCTATGTGAGACTAATTTAGGTGACTTGCTGCCTGCTACCTTTAAAACCTGGGAGAGAACTGGTATTCCTCCTAAAATCCATATCTCCTCACCTAAAGGAGAAAAAGAATTCCGTTCACATTCTGACCTTGTAGATCCCTTGTTTTTGGCCCCTTTGATGAAATTGATTAAGAGTATTGGCCAGGATGTTGATTTTATGATTGAAGCAAAGCGCAAAGACCAAGCGATGCTGCAGTTGATTGAAGATTTGTCTAAGCAACGTGGGATTAAACGAATCAGTGGCGGAGTCTTGGAGATTAATTGATGAAAATGATGCCTTTTGATGGGCATCATTTTTTTTAGAAGGAAATTAGGCTGGCTTCAACAAATGTGGAAACCTCTGTTGATATTTAGTAGGTGGAAAGAAAATTTTGTGGAAACAGATTGGAATACGGAAAAAAGTGAAGGGTTACTCGTGATGTCTGAAAGGTAATAGCGATAGAACGTGGATAACGTAGGCTATGTGAAGAGTATTTTTGTAGATTTCATAAAAAGTGAAGGGTAAAATTTCAAAAGCGAAGGGTAATTCCATTGAAAGTGAATGGTATCTGGGGCGGAGTGACGGGTATCCAGTCGGGAATGCATGATAAAAAGAAAAAGTGTAGGACTTATTTGCTTATACATCAGATTTATTTTTGGATATTACCGAACTAGGAGTATATATTACCGAACGGACCACATTTTTTATCGAAACAGCACCAGATATTACCGAACCACCAAAATCTCAACACACAAAAAACCTGGAGGACCCATCCTCCAGGTTTTTTCACGACACATATTACATTTTTTCCGGTGCTGTAACTCCAATTAGAGCTAAAGCGTTTTTCAATGTAATTTGTACAGCTTTGATTAATGCAAGTCTTGCTTTCGTACGTTCCATGTTATCTACATCTAGTACTTTTTCTGCTCCATAGAAGCTGTGGAAAGTAGACGCTAGGTCAAAGATATAGTTAGAAATACGGTGAGGCAGACGTTTTTCTGCTGCCTCTGCAATGGCTTGAGGGAATTCCCCTAGCTTTTTCAGGACATCCATTTCTTTTTGTGCAGAGATTTGGCTTAAGTCTAGCTCTCCGTCAAAATTGATGCCTTGCTCCGCGCCTTGACGAAGGATGCTACAAATACGTGCATGTGCGTATTGTGCGTAGAATACTGGGTTTTCATTGGATTGTGAAACTGCTAAGTCCAAATCGAAATCCATGTGAGTGTCAGCACTTCTCATTGCAAAGAAGTAACGAGTTGCATCAAGACCTACTTCTTCAATTAGGTCACGCATCGTCACAGCTTTTCCTGTACGCTTACTCATTTTCATTTTTTCGCCGTCTTTATATAAATGAACAAGCTGGATGATTTCTACTTCTAATTGATCACGATTGTAGCCAAGCGCTTCGATGGCAGCTTTCATACGTGGGATGTAACCATGATGGTCCGCTCCCCAAATATTGATTAGCTTTTCGAAACCGCGCTCTAATTTATCTTTATGGTAAGCGATGTCTGGAGTCAAATACGTATAAGAACCGTCTTGTTTAATTAATACACGGTTTTTATCGTCTCCAAGCTCGGTAGAACGGAACCAAGTCGCACCATCTTCCTCGTAAATATGGCCTCTTTCTTTTAATGTTTCTAGGGCCGCATCTATTTTTCCATTGTGGTATAGAGATGTCTCTGAATACCACATATCAAAGCCTACACGGAAGTTTTCCAAGTCCTTTTTCAGCTTCTCCATTTCATACTTCAAGCCGTACTCTCTAAAGAAGTCAAAACGAACTGTTTCGTGTTCCATGACAAACTTGTCGCCGTACTCATCTGCAAGAGTTTTCCCAATTCCAATAATGTCATCACCATGGTACCCATCTGCAGGCATTTCCTTTTCAATTCCAAGAGCTTGGAAATAACGCGCTTCAACTGAAAGAGCTAAATTGTTGATTTGATTACCTGCATCATTGATGTAATATTCACGAGATACATCGTAGCCAGCTTTCGCTAAGATGTTGCAAAGAGAATCTCCAACAGCCGCTCCACGAGCATGACCTAAATGCAGGTCTCCAGTTGGGTTCGCTGATACAAACTCCACTTGGATTTTTTCACCGTTTCCAAACTTGCTTTCTCCGTACTTCTCTCCTGCTTCTAGAATAGTAGGGATTAGTTTCGCCAGATAGCTATTATTCATGTAAAAATTAATGAACCCAGGTCCTGCGATTTCCATCTTTTCGATGGATGCTTTTGAAGTATCAAAGTTTTCAATGATAGCTTCTGCAATCATCTTTGGTGCCTTCTTCGCAATTTTAGTCAATTGCATGGCCATGTTTGTGGAATAGTCCCCATGTGCCTTTTCCTTTGGAGTTTCTAAAATCACATTAGGCAATTGATCTTCTGTAGCTAGATTTGCTTTGATTACAGCTTCTTTAATTGCTTGTTTCAGATTTTCCTGAACTTGTGCCGCTATATTCATTACTTCTGCTCCTCCTTATATAATATCGTCATCTCATATTGACCGATCTTGTTTCCCTGCATGTTCAAATCATAGATAAGACTTATGATACCTTCTTTTTCGAGATTATTCCATGTATACTCCATCTTGTTTGTATAGGTTAACATTTGCATGGATCCGTATTGGCTTTCATATATACCAACCGTTTCAACATCGCGCCTGAACCGTTGACGCATCTTGACTGGACCCTTCCTCATGATAAACGCTTCTTCATCATTCCATTTAACGACAGTTTGAATTCTTTCCTGATTGTCGTCTTGAATTTCATCATACTGCAGGTAAAGAGTTTCCCCTTTAGTTTGTGCAGTGCCAAAGGTGATAAATTCGTATTCTTCTTTTTCATTCCCGCTGGAAATCACGGTTTTAAGTGTGACTTTCACATCTTTTTGTTCAGACATTGTATTACACATCCTTAATTCCGGACTAATTGCTTAATTAACTTAGTATAAAGATTCTGTACTGAAGTTTCAACCATTGAAAAAGCGCAAAGAGGGTGCCCCTTAAGAGTCTTTCCGACACATGAAATAGATTGTTCATAAACAAACTATTTCAAAATGCGGAGTCTGACACTTAATTAGGAGTCACCCTCTTTTAAAAACGGGCTCTTAGATTAACGCTTTTGTACCCATCCTAAGATCATTTCACGAATCAGCTTACTAGCAGTGTTTGCAGTTTGCTCTGATACATCATAGATTGGTGCTACCTCTACTAAATCACAGCCTACAACACGAATATCAGATTTAGCAATTTCATGAATAGAAGCTAGTAATTCTTTAGAAGTGATTCCACCGCAATCCACTGTTCCAGTTCCTGGTGCATGGGCAGGATCTAAAACATCGATATCAATCGTTACATAAACAGGGCGTCCTGCTAATGTAGGAAGGATTTCTTTTAAAGGCTCTAACACTTCAAACTTGGAAATGTGCATGCCATTTTCTTTTGCCCATTGGAACTCTTCTTTCATTCCAGAACGGATTCCAAAGGAGTACACATTATTGGGTCCAATATGTTCAGCAATCTTACGAATTGGAGTTGAGTGTGATAATGGCTCGCCTTCATAGTTTTCACGAAGATCTGTATGAGCGTCCATATGGATAATTGCCAAGTCAGGGTATTTCTTAGCCATTGCCTTCATAACCGGCCATGAAACTAAGTGCTCCCCTCCCATACCAATTGGGAATTTATCTTCAGCTAATACTTTATCTACAAAGTCTTCAATCATATCCAAGCTCTTTTGAGCATTTCCAAAAGGAAGAGGGATATCACCTGCGTCAAAGTATTTCACATCTTCTAATTCACGGTCTAAATATGCACTATATTCCTCAAGACCAATCGATACTTCACGAATACGTGTAGGACCGAAACGAGAACCTGGACGGTAGCTTACTGTCCAATCCATTGGCATTCCGTAAAGCACCGCTTCTGCTTCTTCAAAGTTTTGATGACTCTTAATAAATACATTTCCTGAATATGCTTCATCAAATCGCATGGGGTTGCCTCCTCTTATGTATAAATAAATTTCTGATTCTTTGACTCTGTTAATTTTGCCTGTTGATTTCCTTTTCTAACGCTTGGGCGTTCGCTGAGCCTTTTGGTCGCTAGTGCTCGAAGGGTCTCGATAGTAACGCTAATCCAAGTCAAGCAAGTGTCTTCCACACCATCAACAAACAGCATAAATTCAACTATGGACTATATCTCAGACTATTCGCTAAAAAAGCGGCTGAAACAAAGCATTCTCGCGTCATTTCAGCCGCTTAGTTAAGCATCTGATTATTTTGTTAAATCGCCAACAAATTTAGGCAATACAAAAGCCGCTTTGTGAAGTTCTTTTGTATAGTATTTTGTTTCGATTTCGTGGAAACGCTCTTCACTTACTTCAAGTGGATCATGCTTTTTAGAACCTAGTGTGAAGCACCACATTCCACTTGGATAAGTTGGGATGTTCGCAATGTATAAACGAGTGATAGGGAAGATTTCCTTAACATCCTTTTGTACTTGGCGAATTAGATCCGCTTTGAACCAAGGGTTGTCCGATTGAGCAACGAAAATTCCATCTTCTTTCAATGCTTTGGAAATTCCAGCATAGAAACCTTTCGTAAATAGGTTAACTGCAGGTCCAACTGGTTCTGTAGAGTCAACCATGATTACATCGTATTTGTTTTCAGCAGTCGCGATATGTAAGAAACCATCGTCAACTTGTACATCTACACGCTCATCTTCAAGCATACCTGCAATTGCTGGTAGATACTTTTTAGAGTATTCGATTACTTTGCCATCGATTTCAACTAAAGTTGCTTTTTTTACACTTGGGTGCTTTAACACTTCACGGATTACTCCGCCGTCTCCGCCACCTACTACTAGTACATGCTCAGGATTTGGATGTGTGAATAAAGGTACGTGTGCAACCATTTCATGATAAACAAACTCATCCTTATCAGAGGTCATAACCATATCATCTAACAGAAGCATTGTTCCCCATTCTTCCGTTTCAACCATGTCTAGCTTTTGGAAGTCCGTTTGTTCTGTATGTAAAGTGCGATTCACTTTCATTGTAATACCGAAGTTCTCCGTTTGTTTTTCAGTAAACCAAAGTCCCATCGTAATCGCTTCCTCTCTTATTTCAATATTTTATAGGTTTGTCTAACTGTTTGCGCCTTGTTATCTAGAAGGGAGTTTGCATTTTAACCACATGCTATTAACGTCCCCTAACTAGGTTGTATCAAAACAAAAAAACGTAAAAAAACCATTCCATTATAGAAAACTTGGCTAGCGTCTTGACTAAGCTTTGATAAATACCTAGTTGCACTTATACTTTAATCCTAAAATTGGCCACTACGTTGATTTACATCTTTGCTGTCAATTTTTACATTCTTAAAGTATAAAAAAACTCGGTACAGCCATTCCCTTTGGAAAGGTGTCCGGGTTTGTGGTTTAAATCTATACTTTTTTATGCACAAAAAAAAGTATAGAACAATGCAGAAAAAATGCAAGAAAAATTTTGTATTTCTTATAAGGAGCTTACATATTCTCTCACCATATTACTTAGTTTCTCTTACTTCCTTCTCCTATTGATAAGAAAGTTTCCATTCCATGTTTAAAATGGCGGATGTTTTTTCATAATGGTTAATACACATTTTTGGATGAACTCTGTAATGGGGGTGGAAACATTGGAAGTAATGGCTCGTCAAAGATTTAAGAAATCGGCAAAGTACATGCGTGCAGGAATCATCCTTCTTTTGATGGGAATCATTATTGCTTCCATCATCTATGGATCAATTCTTGTATACGCTAAAATACTCGGTGCACCACCACTCGCTGTTCCGCAGTCTTCTTTGTATTACAGCAGCGATGGATCAATCATCGGGGAATCACATAGTGGGCAAAAACGATATTGGGTTACGCTAGATGAGATTTCTCCCCATTTAGTCGATTCTGCCATTTCGGTGGAAGACCGTAAATTTTATAAACATGGTGGATTTGATTTAAGAAGGATTGCTGGTGCAGTACTTGCTGATATTAAAGCCATGTCTAAGGTCCAAGGTGCAAGTACAATCACGCAACAATACGCACGAAATCTTTTTCTCGAACATGATAAGACGTGGAAAAGAAAAATAAATGAAGCACTCTACACAATCCGAATTGAAATGAATTACTCGAAGGAACAAATTCTTGAAGGGTATTTAAATACGATTTATTTCGGTCATGGAGCCTACGGTGTACAGGCAGCTAGTCTTTATTATTTTGGCAAGGATGCTAAGGATTTGACACTTGCTGAAGCGAGTATGTTGGCAGGGGTTCCAAAAGGTCCATCTAGGTATTCGCCTTTTATGTCGATGGACCACGCTAAGTCTCGTCAAAAAATTGTTCTTCGTTCACTTCAAGAGGTGGGACTTATTACCAAAAAGCAAATGGAGCAAGCGGTCCAAGAAAACATCGTATTGACTGGACAACATGTGACCGTGAAGGAAAAAGTTGCACCCTATTTTCAAGATGCTGTAAAGCTAACTTTAAAAACTGACTTAGGTTTGGATGAAAAAACGATTGAACTTGGTGGTTTGAAGGTATACACCACACTCAATTTAGAATATCAAGCTCAAGCTGAGAAATCTTTTGCATCCATCATTTCAAACTCATCGGACATACAAGGTGCTCTTGTAGCAATGGATCCTAAAACGGGTGAGGTCAAAGCTTTGGTCGGAGGAAAAGATTACAGTAAAAGTCCATTTAATCGGGCTACACAAGCCATTCGCCAACCTGGATCAACAATAAAGCCATTATTATATTACACTGCTCTAGAGCACGGGTTCACCCCTTCTACGACATTAAGAAGTGAGGCCACAACCTTTACCTTTGATGATGGGAGAGCCTCTTATGCACCACGTAATTTCAACCACCAGTATGCCGATGGTGAAATTACGATGGCACAGGCAATTGCCTTGTCGGATAACATTTATGCAGTGAAAACCCATTTGTTTATGGGTGAGGAAGCGTTAATCAATACTACAAAAACGTTTGGTATAACTTCAAAAATGAAGAAGAACCCATCGTTAGCCCTTGGGACATCTGGGGTTCGTGTCATTGAAATGG
>NZ_QBBX01000001.1:24796-69816 GCF_003073175.1 Peribacillus acanthi | reverse complement strand
CAATGCTTATAGCATCATTGCCAATAACGGAAAAAAGGTAGAACCCGTTTTTATTAAACGCGTGGAAAACTACCATGGAGAAATCCTATACGAAGCTGAAGAGGCAAAACATCAGGTTTTAGACCCAGATCAAGCATTCGTCATGACCTCTATGCTTACTGGAGTCTTTGATAAACGTCTTGATGGGTATGCCACTGTTACTGGTACGACCATTATCCCGAAGCTAACAAGACAATATGCAGGAAAGTCTGGAACCACTAAGTCTGATAGCTGGATGATTGGCTATACACCTCAATTAGTAACGGGTGTATGGACAGGCTATGATCATTCACAATATATTGAAAAGCCCGCAGAGAAAATGTATGCCAAACAAATATGGGCTGACTTTATGGAAAAAAGCCTAAAAGGAACAGCTCTTAAAACGTTTAAGCCAACCAAAAATGTTGTAGGCACTTATGTAAATCCAATAAACGGAAAGCTTGCTACCTCAGATTGTCCCGTGTCACGGTTAACTTACTATGTAAAGGGCTCTGAGCCAACGGAGTTTTGTATGGAGCATAATAACCATGTGGAACCTATCAAACACGAACCTACTCCAAAAGAAAAGAAGAAAAAACCATGGTATAAGCTTTTTTGGAATTAAAGATCAAAGAAATGAAAAACCTCGAGACAGTTTCCGCTGTCTCGAGGTTTTTCGTGTCTTAGTTTCGTAGCGTGTGCACGCTGTAAATAAGTTTACTTATTTTATTGGTATTCGACAAGTACTATGTTTTTTTTTCAAAAATTGTCACAGTTTCGACAAATTTTTATTGCATTGCGAATGGGAATTAACCTTCTACATGCAACTGTTGTTTTAGCTCATCGGAAGACCGTTCCCACATGGCTGCATCATGTTTTTTTAAGAAGTCCACTAAGATGTTTTTAGATCGGTCATCGATATGATCGACCATAATTTTTCTTTTCATGGCTTTATCCATTTTATTTACATGTTCAGGAAGTGACTTATAGCCTCTTCTAATTTCGCGGTCTACTGTCATTTCACAAGCGGTTACCCCTGCATAATACGGTCCTAGTGGATTGCGTTCAATTGCCACCCAAACTAGCCAATACAGCTTGCCATTTGGAACATCTTCTTTGTTAGGCAAAAATTTGATTCCCTTTTCTACAGCGCTTCTTGCGTGCATGGCTCCGACATCCACGGTCGCGTCACCTTCATCTACATCGATGATTACAGGTGATATATTATCTAGGCTCAAAGCCCCTACTCCATAGCCCCCATGACCGGAAGTGGGATCATTTTTTATTATATTAAATTCTAGCTTTTTCTTTGATTTATCTTCCATATTGGTTGACCTTCCTTCCTTCCTTATCTTTTTATTAAACTGTTTTCGTAAACTATGTTGCACTTTTACAATGGAGTCGTTGATTTGCGTTCCAGACGCTTACCTTTTCGGTGGGCGTTCGCCGAGCCTGTAACGCTAATCCCCCAGGAGTCAAGCGCCTGTAACGAAGATCAACAAACTGCTAAAAATCAACATTGGCCTTTAAAACAGTCTATTAAAAGCATTTTTATAAAAACAATCCTGAGAAAAATTGATTTAATGTTTGGCTCAGTGTAGGAATTACAACATTAAAAATAGGTTGGATCGTGTACTGATCTAACGGTGTAAGGACTAAAATCAAGAAAATAAGTGCTCCGTATTGCTCAAATTGCGTCATTTTAGCTCGCAAATGGTTCGGAGCCAAGTCCTCAAGGATACGATAACCATCCAGAGGAGGAAACGGTAATAGATTAAAAACAAACAACAATAGATTTAAGCTAATCATCATATTTAAGAGATTTTGTAGGAATTCGGATTCCCCGCCGATACCCAACGCCTGCAAGCCATACCAGATGATGAAGGAAAGCATTACAATGAATAAATTACTTAATGGACCAGCTACAGATACCAACACTCCTGCAAGTCGTGGATTTTTAAAGTAAGAACGATTGACTGGTACAGGGCGTGCCCATCCAAATCCAAAGATTAAGATTAAAATCGTTCCTAATGGATCAAGATGCTCTTTAGGATTTAGGGTCAGACGTCCTTGATCTTTAGCGGTCGGATCCCCAAATTTATAAGCTACATAGGCGTGGGCAAATTCATGTATCGTAAAAGCCACCAGTAGAGCAATGATTACATAAGGTAATTCTTCTAATGAATATACAAAAAAACCATTTATCATACTTTCTATTGTATCCAAAGTCATTCCTCCAAATGTTAACTATCCCCATTATACCGTAATTTCTATCCTTATTTTATCAACAAAACAGTCATTATGTCATTTCCCCTGTCCGACATTCTTGATTTCTCTCTTCAATTATGAAACACTTTAAGCATTATTGATAGAGGAGGAAAAATATTTGCCTTATGTAACGGTAAAAATGCTAGAAGGTCGTACAGAAGAACAAAAGAAAGCACTCGTTCAAAAAGTAACGGAGGCTGTTTCTGAAACTTCTGGAGCTCCAATGGATAAAATCGTAGTATTTATTGAAGAAATGTCGAAAAACCACTATGCTGTTGGCGGTCAACGACTAAGCGATCAAGAATAGAGATATAAAGCTCCATTTTGCCTCAGAACAACTTGTGTTCATTACCACGAAGGCTAGACTACGTTAGTGTAGTCTAGCCTTCTCTTTCAAACTCTCAATGTATCGATATGCTTCTTCTATTTCATCGTGTGTATACTTCTGTTTACTTTTCAATGTAAAGATTTTCTCTTCAACCTCTTCACGTTCTAATTCATCAAAATATAAAACGGTAGAAACTAATTCAAGGAATCTAGCATTTTGTTCATTCATATCTAGTAAACATTCTTGTATATTAGTGTTGTCTAATGAATGTAGATTTAAAAATTCTTGCCCAGAATCGGTAATGGAATAGCAGTATTGATGATAGCCATTCTTCTTTTCATGGGATTCATTTAGATAGCCCATATTACATAGCTCTTCTATTCTTAATGTCAATTCTTCTGAATAGGGACCAAAAAAGTGAAATTGGAACTTTTCTTGAAAAGGGAAAGCAATTTTTTTAGAAATATAGATCATCTTTTGCAGCTTCTTACGTCCTGAAATTTCACCAACAGACGCTATGGCATGAATTATTTTGGCATGGTCCTTAAACAAAGCATCTTCACTCCTACAAACAAAGATATATTAATAAATATTACAAAGACAGCTATGACGACTTGCATTAGATCCCGAGCAATTCTCGAATTTGCCTCTTCACGTTCTTCTTCGATGATTCATCTAGTAGTAAATCCAATGGATAATATAGCTTATGGTCCGTCCTTCTCTTACCTGAAATGGCGTCCACAATTTCAGACTCTCGTGATAACTCTCTGATTTCTCCGTTAGCCTTCAGTAAATGAATAGGCAACCTTTCTTCTTCTTCTCCAGGACGATAAAAATCGTACGGAAGATCGGAAGAAGAATCCACCACTAAATAATAATCAGGATCAATCCCTGCTTTCTTAAATAATTTGGTCAACTCAATTAGCTTCGTCATCCCTTCATTGGAAGGTTGATACTCCGCATACTTAAATAAGTTCCGATTCACAAAACGACTGCATAAATCGCTTAATATAGGGTCGCTTTCCTCTTCCCATTGTTGGAAATAATACTGCATGATTCCTTCGTCCAGTTTTAAATAATCCTTGAGATTAACCTCCCCTTTAAACAAGGAAAAGAAATGGCTAGGTTCGCGCTTAAAGGAATACCCCGTATTATAGAGATGCTTTGCACGGTGCAGGATTTTTTTCAAGATGACTTCCGCACTTCTGGATACTGGGTGGAAATAAACTTGCCAATACATTTGATAACGACTCATAATATAATCCTCTATCGCATGCATCCCACTACTCTTAATCACCACTAGGTCTTCTCTAGGTCTCATTACGCGTAAAATACGTTCCATATCGAATTGTCCATAGCTTACCCCAGTAAAATACGCATCACGTTGTAAATAATCCATTCGATCGGCATCGATCTGACTCGAAATTAAACTTACAACTAATTTATCTTGATACGTTTTTGCTATTACTTCAGCTACTTTTTTAGGAAAATTAGGTTCTACTTTTCTAAGGATCTGATTAACCTCTGTATCTCCTAAAATGATTTCTCTTGTAAAATCCTCATGATCCAGATCGAAAACTTTCTCGAACGAATGAGAAAAAGGGCCATGCCCTAAATCATGTAATAATGCAGCACAAAGCACGAGAAGTCGTTGCTCTCCGTTCCAATCTTCCCGTCCAGCGAACACATCATCAATGATTCTTCTAACAATTTCATAGACACCAAGAGAATGGTTCAACCTACTATGCTCGGCACCATGGAAGGTTAAATATGTTGTCCCCAGCTGGCGAATCCTTCTTAATCGCTGGAATTCTTTAGTACCTATTAAATCCCAAATTACTTTGTCCCTAACATGGACATATCGGTGCACAGGATCTTTAAATACTTTTTCTTCGTCCAATTTTTCATTTGAATACCCCATAGGCCACCTACTTATCCGTAATCTTTGTCTTTTTATTATAGCTGTTTGTTCTTCAAAAATTAAGGTGAAGGATGGTTAAAATTTGAAAATTGCAAAATTTAAAAAGAAAAATCATCTTCACGTACTGTGCAAGATGATTTTTCTTTTGTATATATAGTGAATTACTTAATTTTATTACGGACTTTTTCCATTAGCTCGTCCTCATTTGGTGCTGATACGGGACGATTATTGACAAATGCGAATGACTTTTTTCTACCTGGACCACAGTAGGATTGGCAGCCAATATCAATAGTGGCATCAGGATCCAGTTTTTTCAGACGTGGTACAAGCGTTTTGATGTTAGTCGCTTGGCAATCATCGCAAATACGAAACTCATTTGCCATTATGTGACCACTCATCCTTTCTAGTGAGTTAAAAAAGTATAACTTTTTGATGTTAGAACAGTGTCTAGCTCCAGCGCCCAGCGACTAGTGTGCTTCCTCCCCCTACTTACGATAAGTCAACATCGAATCACTACCGTTCTTCGTGTTTCCTTTATCTCATGCGGGGGGCGTCCAGCCCATACGTCGCTAAGCAGGGCGCTTACGCTTTCAAAATATACTTTACGAACTTTTTGGCGCTAAAGGGTATTGTACATTTTCTGTAAATGAATTTCAAGGAGCAAACTTTTAACAGTTTCTTTATCTTGCTATGAATCTTTGTATAAAATTCTAGGTTTTTGTTCAGAATGATGACTAGAGAAGGAGAAACGCATTTTTCCATATCGAAAAAATGATTTCTCCCATAATTATAGATTCAGTGAGGCAGGAGAAGAAAGGATGAATGACATGAAGATTCGTCAAGATGCATGGAATGAAGAAGATGATTTATTATTGGCAGAAACCGTTTTAAGACACGTAAGGGAAGGAAGCACACAGTTAAATGCTTTTGAAGAGGTAGGCGACAAACTCAATCGCACATCTGCTGCTTGTGGTTTCAGATGGAATGCAGTTGTACGTCATAACTATGAAAAAGCGCTCCAATTAGCTAAAAAGCAAAGAAAGCAACGTCAAAGAATGCTAGGTAAGGAGCAAGGTGGAAAGAAAAAACTATTATATAATCCTTCCACTCCAACGACAGCTATGGAAGTTGGCTTAATGACAGAGCCTACAGAACTAATAAACCTTAATTTCATCGAAGAAGATACGACTGAAGTGGATAGCAGACAAGAATTCTCAGTTCCCACTTCTTATACTCTTAAAAAACCAACTCATACGTATTCTAGCAATTCATTGAACCTCGATACTGTCATTACTTATTTACAAAGCCTTCAATCCAATCAATTAGTGACAGAAGTACTAAAATCAGAGAACGAGAGATTAAAGCTAGAAATAAAAGATTTGAAGCAACGCAATCAAGAAATGGAAAACAAACTTGCGAGCCTTGAACAAAATTCAGAGACCATCCAAGAAGATTACGAAACACTAATGAAGATCATGAATCGCGCTAGAAAACTTGTTCTTCTTGAAGAGGACGAGCGTCCTGCGACAAAGTTTAAAATGGATCGTAACGGCAATTTAGAGAAACTTGCAGAGTAACAAAAAAATTAAGATTAAATAGAAATAAAGATTTTTTGGAGAAAAGGTTGGCAGCAACTCGATTCAAATAAACAAAGAGGGTAACTCAGTTGAGAGTCACCCTCTTTGCATTTTTTCATTTCTCTCTTCTATTCTTTGTAGATATCCTTCGTAAAGGTCAGCCTCAAATTCAAATAACTGTGTAGATTTCAGTTCCTGGCTATGCTGTTGCAATAGAGTTAACAAAGAAAACATACACGATTGTACAGTAAGCTCCTTGTCTACTAATTCTTGCAAAGATGCCATTACTTCAGGAAGTATAATAGGATACTGAAATTTCGTTTCCACAGCTTGTTTTGCTTTTTGATAGAACGTCTCGATATAACTCGCCCTTTGTGAACCGCTGCCTGTTATACAAAGATAGATTTGAACTGCAACGCCATTTCGTATGCGACGTTGGGAGATGCCTGCGAATTTCTTACCATCTATACTTAAATCGTAGCTTCCTGGACAATACGACCCTACGATTTCCCTTGCCTCCACATTCACATCATAAGCTTCAAGCATTTTTTGGACTAGATGCCACATCGTATCATAGCCTCTATTGATATCTATCTTATTTTCCTTCTCTGGAAAAATAAGAGAAAGATTTAATACGCCTTCATCTAAGACTACTGCCAATCCACCTGAGTTGCGGACAATCGTTCTGAAACCTTGTTCTTGTAGGTATTGTATTCCCTCTTGCAAATAAGGGAGTTTTGTATCCTGAATCCCAAGTACGATAGTATTATGATGAACCCACGCTCTTGCAACTGCTGGAGACTGTCCAGTTCCCACAGAATGACAAAGGGTATCATCCATCGCAAAAGATTGAAGGGCTGAGAAATAAGGACCCATCGAAGACTGATCTATAACACGCCAGGTAGGCTGCACCAATAATGACATGCTTTCATGCATAATATATATCTCCTTAATACAGTAAACATCTAAGTATGATTTCCACTTTCAATCAATTAATAGTATATCAAAAAAATCCATATAAAAAGCACTTCAATCCATATAGAAAGAAGTGCTTACCGTTTTCCCTTATTGCTGTAATGCCTGTGCAGCTGTAATTAAGGACAATTTGTATACATCTTCCTCGTTACATCCACGGGATAAATCATTCACTGGTCGATTCAAGCCTTGTAAGATTGGACCAACCGCCTCAAAGTTTCCTAATCGCTGAGCAATTTTATAGCCTATATTCCCCGCTTCCAAGCTAGGGAAAATAAATACGTTAGCATTTCCTTGTAACGGAGAATCTGGAGCTTTCTTGGCTGCTACGGATGGTACAAATGCTGCATCAAATTGAAACTCTCCATCTAGAGTCAATAGAGGTTCACGCAGCTTAGCAGTCGCTACTGCTTCCACTACTTTATCTGTTTCAGGTGATTTAGCAGATCCTTTTGTTGAAAAACTTAGCATTGCTACTCTCGGTTCAATACCGAACATCTTGGCAGTTCTTGCACTTTCAATCGCAATTTCCGCTAAGTCTTGGCTATCTGGTGATATATTGATTGCGCAATCGGCAAACACATATTTTTCATCCCCGCGAACCATGATGAAAACACCTGACGTTTTTCTCACGCCTTCTTTTGTTTTGATAATCTGAAGTGCTGGACGTACCGTATCTGCCGTAGAATGGGCAGCACCGCTCACTAGTCCATCTGCCTTGTTTGCATACACTAACATCGTCCCGAAATAATTCTCGTCCAATAGAATTTTGCGAGCATCCTCTTCAGATACTTTTCCTTTTCTACGCTCAATAAAAGCAGCCACTAATTCATCCATCATAATAAAATTAGTTGGGTCGTATATTTCAGCATTTTCTAAAGATACATTATAGTCTTTAGCTAATTGCTGAATTTTTTCAATATCCCCAATAAGAATCGGTGTTAATAATTTCTCTTGCGATAACCTTCCAGCAGCCTTCAAAATCCTTTCATCTGTTCCTTCTGGAAAAACAATTTTTAAAGAATGTCCCGATACTTTTTCCTTTAATACAGCAAATAAATCACTCACACTAATAGCCTCCCTACACTCATTCGTATTAAGTCTACTCTTTGTTTGAAAAAAATTCTATTTAGGAAGAAAGTGATATCGCTTTCATCGTAAATGTTCTTTTTTTCTGAAAAATTCATGACTATCCTTTTCAATTTTCTCCTATTAACGTTGGAATAAACCTTCGATTCAAATTAGCACCTTGGAAATGAAAGAATAATTCCCGGAAATTTGTCCATTCTGTAAATAATAGTGCCTTTTTACTTAAAAACTGTTTGAATAAAGGTGTTTCTCTTCCTTCATTTAAGACCAACTGTGTTATAGTAAAAATTGTACATAGTAGAAATATAGGAGTGATAGCAATGAGTGAAGCAGCACAAACTCTTGATGGCTGGTATTGCCTTCATGACTTCCGTACAATCGATTGGACAACTTGGAAAATGCTTTCTAGCGATGATCGCCAAGGAATCATTTCCGAATTTCTTGGTCTAGTCGAGAAATGGAACAAAACACAATCTAATAAAGAAGGCAGTCATGCTCTTTATACAATTGTCGGACAAAAAGCTGATTTTATGATGATGTTTGTACGTCCAACAATGGAAGAGTTGAATGAGATTGAAACCGAGTTCAACAAATCCAAGTTAGCTGAATATACAGTTCCTGCACATTCATACGTTTCTGTAGTAGAGCTGAGCAACTATTTACCAGCTGGTGAAAATCCTTACGAAAACCCAGAGATTCGTGCACGTTTATATCCGATTCTACCTAAGGCAAAGCATGTTTGCTTCTATCCAATGGACAAGCGTCGTCAAGGAAACGATAACTGGTATATGCTTCCGATGGATGAGCGCCGTAAAATGATGCGTTCCCACGGGATGATTGGGCGTCAATATGCTGGCAAAGTTAAGCAAATCATTACAGGTTCTGTAGGGTTTGACGATTACGAATGGGGTGTAACTCTATTCTCAGACGATGTTCTCCAATTCAAAAAGCTTGTATATGAAATGCGTTTTGATGAAGTGAGTGCTCGTTACGGAGAATTCGGTACATTCTTCGTAGGAAACCTATTAAATGAAGATAAATTATTCTCATTTTTACATGTTCAATAATATTAAAAAATCCTTTTAAAGCCTCCTAATTTCTGGAGGCTTTTTCATTTGGCTCCTGGAATAAAATGAAAAGACCATCATACATATTAAATAGTGAAATTTTTGTTCAAGCTTCACATTACTCCTTATCCAAGACATTCATGGTACATACTACAGAATCGATTGGATGGATCGAGCAAAAGTGGAAAAGAGGAAATCTCGTTAAAAAATGTGAATATGGAGGTTTGAAAATGAGCCAAAACAATAATAATCCATACATTAATTATGGATACAATCCCGGGCAACCTATATACGGAGCCATGCAGGATACTCGTCAACAGAACCCGATGTATTACCAACAACAGCCTACGCAACCCCAATACACGCCTCCTCAGGGTGGTATGCCTCCAGTACCTCAGCCACAAAGTGCACCTACAACAGGTCCACAAGTACCGGGAATGCTGCCTGTAGAGGAATCATACATTGAAAACATTCTCCGCTTGAATAAAGGCAAGCTAGCTACTATTTATATGACATTCGAGAACAATAAGGAATGGAATGCTAAAATTTTCAAGGGAATTATTGAAGCTGCAGGACGTGACCACATCATCATTAGTGATCCACAAACAGGAATGCGTTTCTTGCTGCCAATGGTGTACCTGGATTACATTACATTTGATGAAGAAATTGAGTATGATTACCCTTACAATGGCATGCAGCCATTAGCCAGTTACTCTCCAAGGTAATGGAAGAAGCGAACCTAAATCCCTTTAATAAAGTAAAAAAATCCTTGCCGACAACAAACCGGCAAGGATTTTTTAGAGATATTTATAAACTGCTATCATCATTACAACCCATGCAGCCAAGAAAGATAAGCCGCCTAGAGGTGTAATAGCACCAAGCACTTTAATTTGTGTCACACTCAAAACATACAGACTTCCTGAGAATAGGATAATTCCTATAAACATTAGCCATCCAGCCCAGTTCACTAAGGAGACGTCAGGTAACTTTCCTGATAGCAATCCTACGACTAATAAACCTGTCGCATGGAACATTTGATAGGTCACAGCCTTTTCCCAAATCTTCATATATTTTTCTGTTAGCTTACCTTCTAATCCATGTGCTCCAAAAGCCCCTAGCGCAACCGCTAAAAACGCATTGATCGCTCCGATTATTAGAAATACTTTCACGCTCATTCTCCACCTTTTTAAAATTTATCTATTTATTAGAAATCGAATAAAGAATCTCCATTCGCATCTTCCATCTTAACTGCCTTTTCTTGTAAACCTACCGATTTGGTTGAGAAGGATGGGTTTATGACGGTTGGTGCAGTAAAATTCACTGTCGTTTTTGCTGTAGGTACTTCAGATGTTTGATTCGTTAACAACTCACACATCGATTGAATGGCCACTACATACCCTTTACTTTCATCGACAGATTGGGCAGACTTTGCTCTCCCTAATAGTTCCTCTATTTTATGTAAGACTTGTTTATACGAAACGTCCATACTCTCTTCACTCCTCAATCACCCTTTGAGGGTATTACCCCATAATAGACCGTATTGTAACACAATCCGGTTAATCAATACTAATGGCTACGTTCTCGAACACCTTCATTTGCTCAGCAGAACCGAATACAAGCAAGACATCATGTTCTTGTAATCTTTCCTTCGGATCTGGGTTATTGATTAACTCTTCTTTACGAATAATCGCTACTATAGTAACCTCGTATTTTTTACGGATTTGGTTTTCTTCAATCGTCCGATTTATCAACGGCCCGCCTTTACCTAATACGATTTCTTCAATACCAAACTCTTTTTCGCCCGTATTTAACATCATATCTACATATTCAACACTTTGAGGTTTTAATAATGAAAAAACCATCTGCTTTCCTCCAATTGAGGAAGGATTAATGACCTTAGTTGCACCTGCTTTTTTCATTTTTTCCTCCGAAGCTGCTTTTTCAGCTCTAGCAACGATTTTAATGGATGGGTTCAACCCTTTAGCAGATAATGTTACAAAAACATTGTGTGCATCATCAGGCAAAGAGGCTACCAAGCTACCTGCTCTTTCAATACCAGCTTCTCGTAAAACCTCATCATCCGTGGCATCTCCAGTGATCCAATAAATATTTCCTCCTAGCACATTAGGTCTTCTATTAATATCTTGGTCTATGATAACCGTTGTAATGTTTTTATTTTTAAGTTGATCACAAACTTGTTCCCCTACTCGTCCGTACCCACATAAAATTACGTGTCCACTTAACTTGGATATCAATCTCTTCAATCTCCTTTGACCCACGGTTCTTGATAGTTCTCCTTCAAGCATTAGGGTGGTCATCGCTCCAATTGCATATGTCACAATCCCTATTCCTATCGGGATAATAATCAAAGCAAACATTTTGCCAGCTGCTGTCTGGGGAACAGCATCCCCATACCCAACGGTTAAAACCGTAATCATCGTTAGCCATAGGGCATCAAAAAAGGCTAATCCTTCAAAAAGAATGAACCCAATTGTTCCTATACAAATTACGAATAACATTGCATAAATAGCATTTATTAAGTGCTTATATTTCCCAAATCCAAATACGCCCATAGTCCAACAAGCCCTTCCCTTTTTACTTCGCGTCAAACTTCATGCAAGGCTGCCCTGATGACTGGTAGACCGTTAAGGAAGGAAGGATGGCTGTCTTGAATTGAAATGCCTTGCACCCTTTGGGAAATTTCGAGTCCCACGTGACATAATAGTGTTTGCATTTTAAACAGTTGATTCTCTTTTGTTCCACCTATTTCCCCTCCTCCTTCTATATTTTACATGAATTACATAGGAAGAATGGAGTAGAAGTTGACTAATCGATGTCGAATCGTAATGTTTCATGTGAAACATTGTCGAAATATTATAGATTCGGAATGTACCAATCAATTTCTTCTTCACCCATTTCTCGTAGAATCCGGTTGGTTTCTGAAAATGGTTTACTGCCAAAAAAACCTCTATAAGCGGATAAAGGACTAGGATGTGGAGAGGAAACAATAAAGTGTTTGTTTCGGTCAATGAGCTTAGATTTCGAATAGGCAGGGCTGCCCCATAGTATGAATACCATCGGCTTATCTCGGTCATTCAAGACTGAAATGATTCGGTCGGTAAAAATTTCCCATCCCAATCCCTTATGAGAATTAGCTTGTCCCTCTCTAACCGTTAAAACAGTATTTAATAGAAGAACTCCTTGTTCGGCCCATTTCTTTAAATAACCATGATTTGGAATAGGAAACCCCAAATCACCCTGCAACTCTTTGTATATATTTTTCAAAGATGGCGGAATCGCAACCTGTGGTTGTACCGAAAAGCTCATCCCATGTGCTTGCCCTTTCCCATGATATGGGTCTTGCCCTAGTATAACGGCTTTCACATCATGATAAGAAGTGGAATGTAGGGCATTAAAAATATCGTCTGAGGCTGGAAACACTGTAGTAGTAGAATATTCGTGTTTCAAAAACTCTCTTAATTTCACATAATAATCCTTTAAAAATTCTTCTTCTAATAGGAGATTCCAATCATTTTTAAATATTTGTTTCAATATGCACTTCCACTCCATTCATATGAATTTCCTTCCATTCTCCATGGGTAAATCTCTTACTAAGCGAGCAACCTAGGTTTATCCCTTCCGCTATATGGGATAAAGAAGCTTAAGAGCGTAATTTTAATAAAAGGATGGACAAACCATGGAAAAAGAGAAAAAGACTTGGTACAAGAAAAAAAGATATATTCTGCCATTATTTATATTTTTAATCGTTTTAAGTGTCATGCTTTATCACAACAATAAACCCCTTCCTGAAGGTATATCTACAGAAGGAGACATTCACACGCTAGAAGACGTTACATTCTTATATGATTTAACGTACCAAACCCATGATGGAGAGGTCAAACATGAGCGAAGAATCTTTGATGCCATTTATAAAGCCATTGAGGAAGCAGAACAGTTTGTAATCGTCGATATGTTTCTATTCAATGGATATTACGACAAAGAAGCCGATTTTCCTCGGATCAGTGAAGTGATGACAGAAAAAATCATTCAACAGAAAGAAAAGCATCCTGAGTTGGAAGTCATCTTCATTACGGATGAAATCAATACTACGTACGGCTCTCACCCCGCTAAGGAATTGGAAAAAATGAAGGATCATGGAGTGAAAGTCGTGATTACTAACCTTGACCGTTTAAGAGATCCCAATCCTTTATATTCAGGGGTTTGGCGTTCCTTTTTTCAATGGTTTGGGGAAGCTGGACCCGGATGGGTGAAAAATCCGTTGGCAGAGAATGCGCCTGATGTGACGGTACGGTCATACCTTAAATTGTTAAATGTTAAAGCAAATCATCGCAAGATTTTGGCAACAGAAAAGACAGCCATTGTTTCCTCAGCCAATCCACATGACGCTAGTGGAAACCATTCGAATATCGCCTTTCAGATGGAAGGAAACATTATTCAGGACATCGTTAAAGCGGAAGAAGCCGTAGGGAAATTTTCAAATGGACCCAGCCAATTCCCTAAATTAGAACAACCATTTGAAGAAGGAGGAAGTATTAAAGCTCAGTTCCTTACGGAGGGGAAAATAACAAAGCATGTCGTAAAGGAGCTCAAGGCAACGAAAGAGGGAGACGAGATTTGGATTGGAATGTTTTATCTTGCAGATAGAAAAGTCATTAATGCCATAACTGGAGCAGCAAGACGCGGAGTACATGTAAAGATGGTCTTAGATCCAAACCAAAATGCTTTTGGGAGTGAAAAAATTGGATTACCCAACCTTCCTGTAGCTGCAGAACTAAAAGAACTGGGTGAGGAAAACATGAAAATCCGCTGGTATAAAACAGATAAAGAACAGTTCCATTCCAAGCTGCTTTACATTAAAAAGCAAACCTCTAGCGTGATTATTGGTGGATCTGCGAACTATACAAGCAGAAACTTAGATGACTTCAACCTTGAAGCAGACGTTAAATTAGTTGCCCCATCTACTTCTGAAATATCCCAAGAGGTCGATCAGTACTACCATAGAATTTGGGAAAACAAGGATGGCGTTTACACAGTAGACTATGAAGAATACCAGGATAAACTCCCATTCCTAAAGTATATCGTGTACATTATTCAAAAAACCTTCAGATTTGAAACGTATTAATAGGCAAGCATGATTTAAGCGTAGGAGGATTACTTCTGCGTTTTTTTTTTTGCAGTTTCAGTAATAAATGATGCTTGTTCGGTAAAATATCGTGATTTAAAAAACATTTCTATAAAATACCAACTAAATTCAAGTTTCAGACTTGCCACAGGAGGTATATATAGAACATAGCTGAAAAGCTAGTACACACAATTACCTATTGAAGTTAGATCAACAAATTTTTAAAAGATTAAACATTCAAGGAGGAAACAATTATGAGTACAGTATATGTAGTAGAAAATGGTGTTCAAGCAAAAGAAAAAGTAGATCAATTAACAGCAACAGGTCATACAAAGGAAAATATCTATATCTTTACGCATGATAAAAGTCGTTCGGAACATTTAACAGATTTAACAAACACTGAGGGCGTAGGCATGAAAGAGCAAGGTTTCTTCGACTCAGTAGGAAACCTATTCCGTTCTCGTGGAGATGAGCTACGTTCAAAAATGACATCTCTTGGATTATCACAAGCAGAGGCGGAAAAGTACGAAGAAGAATTGGATTATGGTAAAGTAGTTGTCGTCGCAACACATGGCGATATGATGAACGGCCATTCGACTGGTATGTAAGCTAGTATAGTAGATTAAGGAAGCCCGAGGTCCACTCGGGCTTCTTTGTGCAAAAAAATTTTTTCCATTCTATTTGGAAAAATGACCATCCTCTGTTTTCTTCCCATTCGCTAGATGACAATAAAAGGGGTTGGCCTAATTTCTACATTAGCAGTTCCTAAAGCCCCACCACACTAGCTGAATTGTTCATGAAGTTTCTTCTAGTCAGCAGATTTGGTGTATCCCTATCCCGTTGTGATATATTTTACTAGTAAATATCATCCATTAAATTTTCAGGAGGGTTACATATGACGATGAAAAAGGCACTTACAATCGCAGGTTCAGATTCTAGTGGAGGTGCAGGCATCCAGGCTGACTTAAAAACCTTCCAGGAGCTTGGGGTATATGGAATGACGGCTCTTACGACCATCGTTTCCATGGATTCAAAAAATCATTGGCATCATCAAGTATTTCCACAAGCCGTAGACACGGTCGAAGCACAACTTGAAACAATCATTTCCGTTGGAGTAGACGCTTTAAAAACAGGGATGCTAGGTTCGGTAGAAATCATTGAACTAGCGGCTCGTAAAATTAAAGAAAATAACCTACAAAACGTAGTCATCGATCCTGTTATGGTTTGTAAAGGTGAGGATGAAGTCCTTTTCCCAGAACATACTGTAGCTTATCGTGAGTCCCTACTTCCCTTAGGAACCATTACTACGCCAAACCTTTTTGAAGCTTCTCAACTAGCAGGAATGGGACCGATTAAAACCATTGACCAAATGAAAGAAGCAGCAGAAAAAATCCAAGCTTTAGGTGTCAAATTTGTCATCATTAAAGGTGGAAGTAAGCTGCAAGGTACAGACAA
Organism: Peribacillus acanthi; assembly: GCF_003073175.1. Lineage (GTDB taxonomy): Bacteria > Bacillota > Bacilli > Bacillales > DSM-1321 > Bacillus_BN > Bacillus_BN acanthi. The sequence goes on along the minus strand of NZ_QBBX01000001.1, from coordinate 53,975 downwards.
GGCCATCGATGTCTTTTATGATGGACAGGAATTTGAGCTCATTGAAAATGAATTAATCGACACTCCTTACACTCACGGTGCAGGTTGTACTTTTGCTGCGGCCATTACAGCTGAATTAGCAAAGGGTAAAAACATCCGAGAAGCTGTGGAAAATGCTAAACAATTCATCACGGAAGCTATCCGTCACTCCTGGAGATTAAATGAATATGTGGGACCAACTATGCATGGTGCCTACAAGCTGTACGGTCCAGGTCGTCAACAATAATGAAAAAAAACTCGTCATGTTAGACGAGTTTTTTTGTTAGGATGTTTGTTACTTATTCCTTCATAAACTGCAAATACTCTAACACGTTTCCGAATGGATCTCGAAAGCTGATGTACTTTCCTGGAGGGCAATCTGCAGGCTGTTCTACAATGAAGTCCACATTATGTTCTCTTAACCTATTCACCGTTTGATAAATATCCTCTGTTTTTAAACCTAACACCACTCCTGATGGAATGGGATTCTCATTAAATGAGGACACTTCCGATTCCTCTAAAACTATGGGCAACTCTCCATGAACAAGGGTTACAATTTTCGAACCATATTGCTTATGGACTTCAAACCCTAAAACAGTCGTGTAAAATTGAATGGCTTTCTGCAAATCAGGTACATAGATTCCAATCACACAAACTTGACTCATTGGTTGGCCTCCTATTAATAAATTATCTATTTTTAGTTAACTATTCTTTACCTCACAAAAATCCCCTTCATTTTTTAAGTAAATAAAAGTTTTTAAGACCATCTTTTCGCATTCTAATTCCGTTTTTAGTAAGATAGTACATAGAGAAAATTGTGCCTTTTTCAAAAGGAGGAACGAGCTTGAAACCGATTGTTTTATTAGAAGTGCAAAATAAAATTAATGAACTCCAGCAAAAAGATGTTTATGTTCATTTAGAAACAACGAATGGCGCCTATGCATCGCATTTTGGTGGTGGAACCTACTCGGCAGGTGCCTATATCCGAAATGCCCTGGTGCAATATGAACACGGTAAAATCTTAGGAGAAAACCCTTATCGAGTGGGTCTGAAGCTTTCGATTGGTTGGGTGTATGCTGAAGGTCTGAATCATTTTGAAATTGATGAAAAAGGGAGACTGTTACTTGCTGGGCTTGATGCTGAAGGAAAGCTAGCAGTTGCCTTACAAATAAGTGAAACACCATTCGAGTAAGGGAGGAATGGATACTATGGAAAAAGAAAAGCATGTACTTGTAATTTTCCCCCATCCAGATGATGAAGCATTTGGAGTATCGGGAACGATTGCGTCTTATATAAAGGCTGGAGTCCCTGTCACGTACGCCTGTCTAACACTTGGTCAAATGGGGCGCAACCTGGGTAACCCTCCATTTGCAACGAGAGAATCACTTCCTGACATCAGAAGAGCCGAATTACTGGATGCAGCGAAGACTATGGGAATAACAGATTTAAGAATGCTTGGCTACAGAGATAAAACGGTCGAATTTGAAGATGAAGAAGAATTAGCAGAAAGTATGCTCGCATTAATACGCGAAGTTCAGCCTTCCCTTGCCATTACGTTCTATCCAGGTTATAGTGTCCACCCTGACCACGAAGCGACCGGCCGAGCTGTCGTTCGCGCAATCCGGCATATGGTAGAAGAGGATCGACCAAAATTATACGGTGTTGCTTTTGCCCATAATACACTAGAAGAATTGGGAGAACCGCATGTTCGCCACAATGTGGAAGATGTAGAAGACATCAAAGTAAACACCATTCGGTCCCATCGTTCTCAAACACAATTAATGACAGCAGCATGGACTGAAAAGCTACTGAATAGAGATCCTGATTTACTAGCTTGGCTTCATAATGAAAAATTTTGGATTATAAAATAAATTGATAATGGCCCGTATTTACGGGTCTTTCTTTGGAAATGACGATGACTACTGGTCAGGTTTTCTGATTTTTTACAGTTCATGCGCTTTATTTTACCGAAATCATTTCATTTATTACCGAACTCTGAACTTTTTTTACCGAAATCACCTCATTTATTACCGAACTCTAAACTTTTATTACCAAATCCACTTGGCGTGGTCAGGTTTTATGATTTTTTACCGTTCGTGCGCCTTATTTTACCGAAATCATTTCATTTATTACCGAACTCTGAGCTTTTTTACCGAAATCACCTCATTTATTACCGAACTCTGAGCTTTTTTACCAAACTAGTACTATATATTTTCACATGACTTAAAAACAAAAAAATCCACCCATTCAAGATGGGTGGACTAAAAGGGGGATACTATGGAAAGCTCATCATAGTATAAGTTTTACCATCCCTCCTTTTTTTATACATTTATTTTTTTATTAAATGGAGGTTGTTATGGACTTTCAAATAAAAGGCATCAATCATTTACTGTTTTCTGTTTCAGATTTAGAGGAGTCTATAGAATTTTATCAAAATGCTTTAGGAGCCAAACTTCTAGTCAAGGGAAGAACAACAGCTTATTTTGATTTGAATGGAATTTGGTTGGCTTTAAATGAAGAAAAAAATATTCCTAGAAAAGAGATTCATACTTCTTATACCCACCTAGCATTTACTATCAGCTCTGAAGATTTATCTAAAGCACGCAACCATCTAGTAAAATTAGGGGTCAATATTTTAAATGGCCGAGTTCGCGACGAGAAAGATAAAGAATCCATTTACTTTACCGATCCAGATGGTCACAAATTTGAATTTCACACCGGTACACTGCAGGATCGACTCTCCTATTACCGTAAAGAAAAAACACATATGACATTCTTTGAATAAAAAAGAGGTTTTTCCGCCACTCGTGGAAAAGCCTTTTTTGTTCATATTGTTTCAGATTGAACACATTGTCGAAATTTGTGAGTGATTACTCACTTTACAAAACGAACATAGGAGCGCATACTAAAATCAGAAAGTGAGTGATTACTCACTTCATAAAAAAGGAGTGATACAATGGGTTCGCCTTTTATAAATATGAACAATGTTTCCAAGTCCTATGGTCTACATCCAATACTCTCTGACATCACGTTAGGCGTAAAACGAGGAGAGATTTTTGGATTATTAGGTCCATCTGGAGCAGGAAAAACTACATTGGTGAAAATGCTAGTGAATTTAGAAAAAGCAACAACGGGAGAAATTTTTATTGGTACTGAAAGGTTACCTTCGCAACGTTTGATTAATCAGATTGGCTATATGGCACAATCAGATGCCCTATACCCAGAGCTAACCGCCTATGAGAATATGGATTTCTTTTCGTCATTATTCGGATTGAAAGGAAAAGAGAAAAAGAGTCGAATTAATGAAGTGCTTGAAATCGTCAACCTACAAGAACATCAAAAAAAGAGAGTTTCGGCCTTTTCCGGAGGCATGAAACGTAGATTATCATTAGCCGCTTCCCTCATTCACAAACCTACTCTTTTAATCTTAGATGAACCAACAGTAGGAATCGATCCTGTCTTACGCCAATCCATCTGGCAGCAGTTCCAAGCATTGAAGGATGCAGGAACTACCATCATAGTCACTACTCACGTCATGGATGAAGCGGAAAAATGTGACCGACTGGGATTGTTACGGGATGGAAAGCTTATTGCACTAGGTTCTCCAGATGAATTAAAACTACAAGCGAAGGCTTCTAGTATAGAAAAAGCATTCCTAAGATTCGGAGGTGCTGTTCATGCGAATTAATGCTCTAATTATTCGAATCCTAAGACAATTCAAGCATGACAAACGAACGATTGGCCTAATGATATTTGCTCCTATTCTTGTATTATCACTGCTTTCACTAGTATTTAACGGTGAGGATTATGAACCTAAAATCGGATTCGTAAACGTGCCTAAACCTGTCTTGGATAAGATTGATTTATCGGATGCAGATACCGATATACTCTCAAAAGATCGAGCAGAGAATTTATTAAAGAAACAGGAGCTCGATGCTTATATAGCTTTTGATAATCAAACATTTACGCTTCATTTAGAAGGTAGCGATCCAATCGTCAATGGCTCCGTTCAAAAGTGGGTATCAACTGCCTTTAAGGGACTACAGGCCCAGACAGCAACGTCATTAGACACCAAGTTTCTGCATGGTTCTTCCGATATTGCCCAATTTGATTATTTGGGTCCTGTATTGCTAGGCTTCTTCGTTTTCTTCTTTGTTTTCTTAATTGCAGGGGTATCTTTTTTACGGGAGAGAACGGGTGGCACTTTAGAACGATTAATGACCAGTCCACTCAAATTATGGGAAATTGTAGTAGGCTATGTTGCTGGTTTTGGAATCTTTACCATCATTCAGTCAGCCATTATCGCTTCATACACCATTTATGTTTTGGATATGCTGATGGAAGGCTCCTTCTTCTTTGTCATGTTAATTATCTTATTGCTCGCGTTTACCGCATTAACATTAGGAATCCTGCTATCGGCTTTCGCACAAACGGAACTGCAAATGATTCAGTTCATTCCGATTGTGATTGTTCCTCAAGTGTTTTTCTCGGGACTGTTTAATCTTGATACAATTTCTGATTGGGTCGGCTGGATTGGGCCTTTAACACCTCTTTATTATGGTGCAGATGCCCTTCGTGACGTAATGGTTAGAGGGTATGGTTTTGAAGAGATTGCACAGAATTTATATATCTTAGTTGCATTTTGTCTCGCCTTCATGCTCCTAAACGTGTTAGCTTTAAGGAAATATCGTAAAATATAAGAAGGATTTTAAATTGAAGATAAACAGTTAGAACTGTGTTAGCTTGCCCGTACAAGACGTTCTTCCTGACAAGACAAACAGACGAGGCGTTTTTGTCGCCTGCATATTTAGCGGGGTGCATTCGCTTTTTCGATAAAGGAGTTATGCATGACTAATCAAGAATCTTTGGAACAGTTATTATTGAATGATCAAGGTGAAAACTTAACGGATAAACAACGAAAAATCTTGGAAGCTGCAATCGAAATGTTTGCAGAAAAAGGGTATGCTTCCACTTCGACCAATGAAATTGCCAAGAAAGCTGGAGTTGCAGAAGGAACGATCTTTAGACATTACAAAACAAAAAAAGACTTATTAATCTCCATTGTAGCTCCTTCCATGGCAAAGCTCCTAGCACCGTTTATTATTCAAGATATCTACAAGGTCTTGGATGAAAAATATGAATCTCCGGAGGATTTTTTTAGGGCGATGTTAAAAAATAGAAGAGCGTTTTTACAGAAGAACATAGCAATCTTTAAAATTTTTCTTCAAGAGATTCCCTTCCATCCCGAGCTAAAAGAACCTTTCATGGAGCATGTGGCGAAAAAAATATATACAAGAGTAGAAGCCATCATCGATCATTACAAAGAGAAAGGGGAAATTGTGGATTTGCCATCCCCTAGTATCATACGATTTGTTCTATCGGTCATTGGAGGCTATCTCATTTCTCAATTTATTATTTTCCCTGAAATCCAGTCCGAGGAAGAAAGAGATGATGATGCTACTATCTACTTTTTGATGAACGGATTACGACCAAAAATGGATGAATAACCATATACCCCTTGCCATTTATGACAAGGGGTGTTTTTTGATTTACCATTTCAAACTGGTGAGATCTATCCTATATAATTTATCATCATCTTTTGCAGGAACGCCTCGGCCATCTGTATTATTTGTAATGAAGTATAGGGTGTCACCTTCTATGTACACATCGCGCACACGCCCTACTCCCTTATACAAATCCTTCATTTCCCCGCTTTTTAGATTATAGAATTTTACAGCTTCTCCACGTAAGGTGGCCACAATTAAATGTCCTTTGTAGAAAGAGATTCCCGACGGTGCCCACGTATTATTTCCAGCGTGAATCAATGGATTGACCATCCCTTTTTTCGTTTCGTCCCCAACGATTTCTGGCCAGCCGTAATTTTGACCAGGCTCAATCTTATTCAGTTCATCGTGAGCCGAAGGACCATGCTCACTCTCATACATATCGCCAGTTTCACTCCAAGAAATTCCTTGTGGGTTACGATGGCCATAACTATACACATAGGAATTTTGGAATGGATTATCTTCAGGAATGGAACCATCCAAGTTCATCCTTAAAATCTTTCCACCTAATGACTCTAAATCTTGTGCTATCTCATCCTCATGAGCATCCCCAGTCGTCACGTAAAGCTTTCCATCTGGTCCTAGCTTCAATCTTCCTCCATGATGGTATTGTCCACTTGGTATACGATCGAGCAACACATTGCTTTCAGTCCATTCTCGATCTAAATGAATCAATTCCACCACTTGATTCCAAGCTCTACCATCCTCATTATATGTATAATAAGCATAGGCTTTTCCGGTTTTTTGGAAGTCTGGAGACAATATGAAACCTAAAAGGCCGGCTTCAGGATTCGAAGATAGCCTCTTTTGGAAAATCACCTGTTCTTTTTGAACGGTTCCCTTTTGTATAACGGCTATTGTGCCTGTTCTCTCGCTGATATAAAATGTTTCTCCAGCCTTTTGAATGCTCCAGGGAATTTGTAAACTTTTTGCCAGTACTTCAGCATGAACAGATTGCTGAAAGGTGGTTTCTGTACTTGGATTGTCCTTGTCTTTAGGTAAAATAGAACACCCCGAAAGTAAAATACTGCCTAAAAGCAAGCTTGCTCCTATCAAACGGATTGTTTTTTTCATCGTCTCATTCTCCTTTTATGGAGTAGATTCTCCGATGACTTTTAATATTGCGTTAGCTACTCCATTGTTCTCATTTGTATCCGTCACTTCATGGCAAATCTTCTGAATTTCAGAAGGCGCATTTCCCATCGCTACCGCTAATCCTACTCTTTCAAACATGGAGACATCATTGAAGTTGTCTCCAAGTGCCATCGTTTCACTCAAGGCAATTCCTTTTTCCCGAACAAATTTTTCAAGGGCGATGCCTTTTTGCGCATCCATACTGTTGATTTCAAGGTTTTCTCGCCCAGAGGAAGTGATGGCTAGTCCATCTATCCGCTTCAACCTACCTCCCGCTTCACCTAAGCGTTCTAAATCAGCAGAGAAAACAAGTAGCTTATAGAATTCTAAACTATCATCCTCCATTAATCGGGAATAACTCTCCACTTCTTTCACATGTCCTATCTCAAATCGATTTCTTGCCAGTTCCGTCACTTCCATTGGATCCAGCTGCGGATTTGCAGTACAGAAAACATCGACAATAGTTGCAATAGAGCGATCCTTATCGTTTGAGTAAATCCCATCACTCGTATAAATTTCATAATAGATTCCATGATTTTCTAGTACATGAATCGCTAATTTGACACCATCGGGATTAATAGGATTAGAAACGACTTTTTGGCCTTCTTTGTCCATCACTACTGCTCCATTAATTGAAATAATCGGGGAGATAATTTGTGCTTCTTCTATCACGTGAATGGCTTCGATGTAGGAACGACCCGTCGCAACCACCACTTCAATTCCTTGCTCCTGGGCTTTTAGGATTGCTTCTTTATTTTCTGCACTTATCTTTTGTTTGCTATTCAATAATGTTCCATCCATATCAATAGCAATGCACTTTATCATGTTGTCATCCTCACCTTTCCAAGCTGCTTATTACTTAAATATATTTACTTCCTTCCCTCACACTTAGCTTCGCCAATTCATGTGTCTCAATAAACTGTCTAACGGATTCAGGATTGGTTTTGGAATATTGTCTTAAAGCCCACCCAATTGCCTTTTGGATGAAAAATTCCTTACTATCCGCATTACGTTTGATGTAGGTATATAACGCTTGTTCATCAGTCTTTGCCTTGTAGCCTAGCTGATAAATAATCGAGGTACGACGTAGCCATAAATGTTCATCCGTTGACCAAGCTTCGATAAATTCGTTTTGTAAGTCCTCGTATTTTAAACAAAGTGGCCCAACGAGATTGGAGGCAATTGCATCCACAGTATCCCACCATGATTTTTGAGTAATCATATCACGAAGCAAATAGATATCATCTCGTTCCATTTGCTTTACATTTTTAACACAATAATCAATCGCCACAATTTGAAGCTCTCTTTCTGGGAGATTCCATAACTCTTTGACAAAGCTTCGGTCAAATGGCTGCTTCAACATCCCATTTTCTTTAAGAAACTCATTGGCTAGTGCCCTTCTTTCAGGGCTTTTGATTCCAAAAAAAGAAAAATGGTTTTTCATATATTTACTCATAGCTACCGCATTTTCAGCATGAGCATGCTCTCTAAGCTTTGCTCGTAATTCTATTGCTTCACTCATCATTTATACCCCTTTGTCTGCTTTCCTATTACTTCCATTTTCAACCTTTTGCAACTTTCCCCTTAACAATCTCCTATCATACAAAGATGAAATCTACTACACTAGTATACGTTCAAACCCCTTTGACTTTCGGACCATTAGTTAAGACTTTATTATTCTATGGCCAATAAAGAAAAACCTTTTAAAAAACCAGACTTATTGCGCTAAGTCTGGTTTTTTGCATATATCTCTTAATCCACATTCCTGCCTCTAGAAGCAACCCAAATTTCATACCATTGTTCACGATTCATTTGTAGTTGCAGCGAATCCACCGCACTTTGAACACGTTCAATTTTACCTGATCCTACAATTGGCATAATCTTAGTTGGATGCTTCAAAAGCCACGCATACATCACTTGGTCGATGTCTTTGGCTCCAATTTCACTTCCTACCTTTTCTAACGCTTGACGAACACGTACAGCTTTCGGATCATCGCTAGAAAAAATGGAACCACCAGCTAAAGGCGACCAAGCCATCGGAGGCATTCCATATTCCATCGCTTGATCGAGACTTCCATTCTCAAACTGAGTTCGATTCATAACCGATAATTCAATTTGATTTGTAACTAGAGGTTGTTGGACAAATTTCTGTAGCATGCTCAACTGAGATGGAAGGAAATTAGATACTCCAAAATGACGAACCTTTCCTTCTTGTTTCAATTGAGTGAATGCATTTGCCATTTCAGCCGGTTCCATAATGAAATCAGGACGATGAATAAGAAGAACATCGATATAATCTGTTTTCATGTTTTCCAAACTTTGATTAACACTCTTTAGAATGTGCTCTTTACTGGAATCATAATGATTCAGTTTGTAAGATGGATTCGAAGTCAGCTTGATTCCACACTTGGTGACGATCTCGATCTTATCGCGGAATTCTGGCTTCAATCGTAAAGCTTCTCCTAACAAACCTTCACACGTGTAGTCACCATATATATCAGCAGTATCAAATGTGGTAATCCCCATCTCCACGCATTTCTCCATAAAAGACAAGGTCTCCTGCGGGGTGAAGCCCCAATCAGATAATCTCCATTGACCATGAATAATGCGGGAGAATTGTAAATCTTCCTGTAAAGTAACTCTTTCCATGATGAATCCTCCAAAATGATGATTTTATTCCACATCCTACTCTTAATATCGTTCGGTGGAAAGTTAAGATGGATGTCATATAAACTATATCCGTAAAATTTTTAGTATAACCATAATAAATGAATACTATCCATGAGGAATAATCTTGAGCACTTACCTACAGCTTCTCAAGCTCGCTTTTTAGCAGTCTGGCAATCTCAAGCATCCCGTATTGCCCGTACTTTTCCTCGGCATCTCCGTTATAATTGGTATTCGTGTTTACGTCATATGTATAGATAGTACCTTCTGCATCACGAATAAATTCAATACCCGCAACGTCAATTTTGTTTTCTTTTAAAAAGCTTTCGAATTTCGTAATAATCGGATCATTGAAGCCTTCAATAATTTCAAATTTAGGACGGACTTGTGCCTCTTCTCCAACAGGACAGAATAAATCCCCTATTTGACATGCATCTGCAGGGCAAAGCTGGAATCCTTCTGATGTATCCACCCTAACCGCATACACAAATTTGCCGTCTACAAATTCACATCGAGTGATGTAAGGTTCTGGAGCTTGGATATATTCCTGGATTAATGTTATTCCATCGATGGATTCCTCAAAGTTTGGTCCCTCTAAAAATTCCAGCAGGGCTTCCATTGAATAAAATAGCTGAACGCCTAAACCCTTCCCCGCTCGGTTATGCTTGGTAATAAAAGGTTTACCTTCAAACGCTTTGGCAGCTTCAATAATAGATTCCCTTCCTACTGCTGCCACTGTTTTAGGAGTCATAATCCCACTAGACTCTAAAGCCATGTATTGAGCAACCTTGCTCACCTCTAGAGAAATCGCACGGGTTCCATTTAATACTCTTCGTCCATGTCTTTCAAGCCAAGCTAACACAGACGCAGTCAATTCAGGAGCAAAACGGTGTCCCCTCGTATGGGACGATGCACTCATTCGATTATAAAAAACCCCTAATGGAGGCACTTGGTCTAAACGGACTGTTCCTTGATCAAGGTGCCACTCTTCATAGGGCACCTCCAACTCTTCTAGTCTTTTTATCAAATGTCTTGTCCAATCTATATTTTCATGAAGGATATACGCTTTTTTCATCACTAATTCTCCTTTCATTCCACTCGTATTACTCTGATTTTACATGATGAACAAATTGGATGCACGAATTATAGTTACAAAGATTGGTTTGTTTGCATTTTTGAAAAATCAGAGTGCAAACGGTTGCATAAAATCACATTCATACGTTATCATGTTAGGCAGATATTATTTCAAAATATTTTTTTCCTGTTAGATAAATAGATTGAAAGAGAGAAAGGAGAACAAATAATGAGTAAAGTTAAACAAATGATTTCATTTGATTTCTGGCAAAAGCTTGGGAAAGCCTTAATGGTCGTTGTTGCCGTGATGCCTGCCGCCGGGATCATGATTTCTTTAGGAAAACTAGTAGCCATGATGGGTGGAGACATTACCCTAGTAGCTACGATTGCAAGAATCATGGAGGATATTGGTTGGGCCATTATTACCAACCTTCACATCCTTTTTGCCGTAGCAATAGGAGGTTCATGGGCTAAAGAACGTGCTGGCGGTGCATTCGCAGCGTTGATTGCCTTTATCTTAATCAACCGCATCACAGGAGCAATCTTTGGCATTAACCCTGCCATGCTACAAGATCCTGAATCTACCGTTACTTCATTAATTGGCCAGGAACTAGTAGTTAAAGATTATTTCACTTCTGTATTAGGTGCTCCTGCACTTAATATGGGTGTTTTTGTGGGAATCATCTCTGGTTTCCTAGGAGCTTCATTGTTTAATAAATACTATAACTATAGTAAGCTTCCACAATCATTGGCATTCTTTAACGGAAAGCGATTCGTTCCGTTTGTCGTAATTGTCGGCTCTGTTGTAGCGGCATTAGTTTTATCATTAGTATGGCCGTTTATCCAAGGGTTATTAAATGACTTTGGTGGTTGGATTGCAAAATCTAGGGATACTGCTCCAATTATTGCACCATTTATCTATGGTACGTTAGAGCGTTTATTGCTTCCTTTTGGTTTACATCATATGTTAACCGTACCGATGAACTATACCGAACTAGGTGGAACGTATGCCATCCAAACGGGAGAAAAAATTGGTCAAGTAGTTGCCGGTCAAGACCCTCTATGGCTAGCATGGGTGAATGACCTAGTAAATCTTCGACAAGCTGGTGACACAGCTGGATATAATGGTTTGATGGAATCTGTTGTTCCTGCCCGCTTTAAAGTGGGACAGGTGATACTTTCAACCGCTTCATTAATCGGTATCGCACTTGCTATGTATCGTAATGTTGATAAAGATAAACGTTCAAAATATAAATCAATGTTTCTATCAGCAGCATTGGCTGTATTTTTGACAGGTGTTACAGAACCGATTGAGTTCATGTTTATGTTTGTAGCTCCCGTATTATATGTTGTGTATGCAATTACTACAGGTATTGCCTTTGCTCTTGCAGACATTATCCATTTACGTGTTCATGCGTTCGGTCTAGTCGAGCTCTTGACTCGTATTCCGATGATGGTTAACGCAGGATTAACAAAGGATTTAATTAACTTCATCATTACGTGTATCGTATTCTTTGCACTCAATTTCTTCGTATTCAGTTTCTTAATCAAGAAATTCAATTTGCCTACACCAGGCCGTAATGGAAACTATATTGAAAATGAAGAAGGCAATACAGAAAAATCGGTAACGACTACAACTACAGCCTCATTTGCAAGCTCTCAAGCTAGTGAAATTATTACCCTTCTAGGAGGGAGCGATAATATTGTGGATGTAGATGCATGTATGACTCGTTTACGTGTGACTGTAAAAGATTCTAGTGCTGTTGCCGATGAAAAAGCTTGGAAAGAAAATGGAGCCCTGGGTTTGATTCTAAAAGATCAAGGTGTTCAAGCGATATATGGGCCGAAAGCTGACGTATTAAAATCTGATATTCAAGATCTTCTAGGATAATTCTATGAAACTGTTGACGTTGAATTGTCACTCTTGGCAGGAAGAGAATCAACTGGATAAAATTCGAACGATTGCTTCTGGCATTACAGAAAAACGTTACGATGTCATCGCCTTGCAAGAAGTAAGTCAGCTGCAATCTGAACCTCTTGTACAAGGACAGGTTAGAAGAAATAATTTTGTCTTAGCCCTCCTTCAAGAATTAGAAAAGCTTGGGGAAACCTCATATTCTTACACGTGGGATTATGCCCACCTCGGATTTGAAGTGTACGAGGAAGGACTAGCCATATTGACAAGGCATCCTATTAAGGATAAAAAAAGCTTCTTTGTTTCAAAGGGACAGGATACGAATTACTGGAAAACACGTAAAATCGTAGGGTCAACTATTGAAATCAAAGGGAAGCCCATCCATTTCTATTCTTGCCACCTTGGCTGGTGGATGGATGAGGAAGAGCCCTTTCAATACCAGGCTGATCGACTATTCGAACTGGTAAACAATGATGGCCTCTACTTCCTTTTGGGCGATTTTAATAACAATGCCAATCTTCGTGGAGAAGGTTATGATTATTTAGTAAAGCAAGGGTTGTTTGACACTTATCAATTGGCAAGAAGCAAGGATGATGGAGTAACCGTCAAAGGTAAAATTGCGGGTTGGGATCACAACAAACAAGATTTACGACTTGATTTAATCTTAGCCAATCAAGCTGTCAAAGTATCAGAGTCTAAGGTCATTTTTAATGGTACGAACTATCCCGTAGTATCCGATCATTATGGCGTTGAAGTTGTCATTGATCTCTAATAGTTACAGGCAATCCTATCCATTAACTAAAGAGTTATGTCTTGATGGACTTACCTTAATATTCTTGTCAAAACATCCGTAGTTTTGACATCTATGTTGGTATATAACAGAGAAAACTCGCTACAAATATGGCGAGTTTTCTTTGTTTGTGCAAAATTTAAACCCTTAAGGACCCACGGAATCCTCTTGCGGCATAGTAAGATTCCGCACCGTTGTGATATATGAAGACATGCCCGAATCGGCGATCACAAAAGAGTGCACCACCAAGTTTTCTAATATCAGAGGGTGTTTGTACCCAGCTTGACGTTTTCATATCGAAATTCCCAAGTTTCTGCAGCGCTCGATATTGTTCTTCCGTTAATAGTTCAATTCCCATGGTAGCTGCCATATCAATAGCGTTATTTTCTGGTTTATGATTTTTTCTTGACTCCAGTGCTTCACGATCGTAACAAAGACTTCTGCGACCTTTAGGACTTTCCGTTGAGCAATCATAAAAAATGTATTCGTCCTTCGTTTTATCATACTCAACTACATCAGGCTCACCCTCAGTTTTTTCCATTTCATTGAGCGACCATAGTTTTTCCGTATTCGCTTCGAGCTTTGCTTGGACATTAGCCCATTCAAGACCTATATGGCGGTTCATATTTTTCTCAAAACGGGCTTTCAATACTTGGAGTAAGTCTTCCATTTGTTCCATTGACAATTCCTTATGATTGCTAGTTTTATTACTCGTGGTCACATGCATTTCCCCTTTATTGTTTTTACTCATAATGGTTTAAGAGTTTTTTCATTATTAATTACCTATTATCACCCATAATTAACACATATGTACATGTTTCTAATCATTTAAGTCATAAAATCCTAGAAACCACGGTATTAAAAAATGACGTACTCATTTATACGTCATTTTTAGTGTTGTTTATTAAGAAATCAACTGAAAATGGAACATTTAATCATGAACAGGAAAGTCTTCATATCATCTTAACTGTTCAATTTCTTGTAATAACTCATTGTAGATTTCATCGACTACTGTAAAATCAATAGCGGAGAGATAGATTTTCTCTATTTCATCATGGATAGATTTTGCTTGGCGGAGATGTGCAGTTGCTTCTAGCATTTTATTTTTATAGGCTGTGGAAATGCTATTCAATTCAACCTCATATTTCTCATCGGTTCCCTGTTCAATTGCTCGTTCATAAACATCGACAATTGTATCACCTTCACGACTTGGGAAGTATTCATGAGGAGCCGTACTGTCGAAAATAGCAAATCCCAGTTCCCGGACAATAATCATATCCAAACTATTGTGATCAAATCCGCAATGATACACCTCTACATCAAGGCCTCTGTTTTCTGCTTCTGCAGCAAACTTTTTCAGCATCGTAGATTTTCCAGATCCCGGACGTCCTTTAATGAAATAGCGATTCGTAATGTCCTCTGTTAGATTCGGCACATGGTCAACGGCACCATATGGAGTAGCTGCTCCTAAGAACCTGTGACGTACTGTACTCTTTTTATCCACTTGATGCGAACCAAAAAGCTCTACTTTTAGTTCTTCAGTCAAATCGTTCATTTTTTTGAAATCAAGATGGGAGATAAAGATTCTTTCCCAATCATCATGGATGGCAAGTGCTTCTTTGAAAGCAGCATAGCCTTTTTGATAAAGAATAGTTATTTGAGAGTTCATTGCCATAATTTCAGATTTGCGCTCTTTTAAAATAGAGCTGTTCCACGCTTTGCCTAGGTTTACATATTGTTCAATGGCACCAGGAGCTTTAGGTTCAAGAACATGAGGTGCGGTACCATCTACAATTCCCAATCCTAAGCTTCTAATGAGTACTCCATCCAGTGAATTTGGATCAGCGGAACAATGTAAATATTCTACAGCTTGACCTTGCTCCTCATACAGACTTCCAATTTTCTTCATCATGGTGGATTTCCCAGTGCCTGGTCCACCTTTTAGTATATAAATATGTTCAAGTCCTGCTAGATTGGAATCAAACAAGCTTTGGAATCCATTGGCTGTATTACCACTAGCAAAATAATGCAATACCTTTCCCATTAGCCTTACACACTCCCTATGCTTAGGATGTAAATGCCTTCACGACTTACCATATGCAGGGTAAGAAAAATGGGTGAATGTCTATTGCTTGTAGAATTTATTACCCTAAAAAAAGTGATCTTCTATTGATTCGTACTAAGTATAGCTTGTTGTACTGTCCCATACGTATTTAAAGAAGTAAAGTCAATGCCAGCTTTTATTATATTAATAGCTAATTCAGGTCGAATTCCTGTTAACATCGAATTAACCCCGATTAAATCCAGAACTTCTTTAATCTTAAAAATCTCCCTAGCGACCTCAGTATCAATTGTAGCTATTCCAGAGAAGTCAATAATAAGAGTTTCGATATTCAAATCATTAATCTTTGGTATGACACTCGTTAGAATATGTTCACTTCTATCTAAATCAAATTCTCCGATTAACGGAAGAATGGCTACTCCATTTTGAATGGGGACAACTGGTGATGATAACTCCCTAATCACATTTTGGCTTTTCTTATTAGCTTCATTCGCTAATCGTTCTCGTTCAATAATACTCTCAGTAATACTTAAATCTAGTAAAAAACTGATACGGTTATTGACATAAACAACTTCCTCTGTAGAAAGTCCTTCTTTTATAGATACTTTGGTAAGCATCTCTATTAAACGAAGGCGAGTCTCAGCATACGGACGGACAATTTTGGAGATATCTTCGAAACTAAATTGTGTTTCAGTTTGTGCTGCATGTTGTTTATGCCATTCAATGAATCTTCCTGCTACTTCTTCATTTGTTAAGTTCAGAGAATTCCCTAAGAACTCTAAAAATTCACGATTGGTGTTTATGGATTTCTCTATAATTTCAACTGGTAATTCTATTTCTAGTTTTCCAAGATTATAATCAACAATTTCTTTGCTTATAGATTCTGAATTTTGTAAAAGATATTTAGAAAATCTTTCAATTGGATACACCCGTTCATCTCCTAACAATCTGTTTACAATCCATTACGATGAATTACCTTCCAGTATTTTCACTATTATATCATGAATTAGGAGATACAAGCTGTATTAGAACATGACGCAAACTATTAGAAGATGATTTCTAGTGATATTTATTGTAGTGTAAATATAAATGCCATTCTGACTGGAAAGGATGCACTAAAAAAATTAAGAAAGTGAAAAATGGTGTAGTTAATTAGGAAATTAGTTAGTTTATTTTCTGAAGAGTTTGGATGGTGTGTAGTATTCCTTCTTGAAATGGAGTTCTCGGTAGTGGTCCAATTTCTTTCTCAAACTTAGTACTATCTAGGATAAATGGTTCTTCTGTTAAATACAGCATCTCTTCGACTTCTTTCATACCTTTATTGAAGATTCCTAGGAAACCTATCATTTTTTTCCCTGTTATCACAAATTTCTTCTTATAACCTAGCTGATCTTGGACTATCTGATGAATTTCCTTTCCACTTATAGTACCTGTTCCAGCTATGTTCCATGATTGATTGTACGCATTGGGACGGAGAGAGAGTTCAACTAATGCTTTTGCTCCATCTGGGGTATAAATATATTCCCTTTGGATAGACGGATCACCAACAAATATGCTTTTTCGATTTTCCGCTACAGACTTTAAAGTCATATGAAGAATCGTATTAGGTGCAAGAGGTCCATAGAAATCTGGAAAATGTGCATGGATGTATGAAATCCCTGCATCCTTGAGACCCTTTTCCACTTTTAAACGAAGCTTCCCTTTTTTCGTATTCGGCTGCTTGACTGCCGCTTCTGTATGTTGAACTTCTGTTTTTCTTCCATAAGCATAAATATTATCTACTACCACAAGCTTTGCTCCACAATCTTGTGTGGCCTTCCAAATATTTTGATTTAGTAGTAAAAGCTTTTCTTCCCAATGCTCATATGGAATATTGATAGCATGAAAGATTAAGTCCATCCCTTTAGTAGCTGTTCTTAAAGCTTCTGAATCGAAAACATCTCCCGTTACTACTTTAACTTTGTTTCCAAACAACTCTACAGCTTTAGCCTTATTTCTTACGAAAACCGACACATCCATGCCTCTATCCAACAATTCTTTTGTGATTGCAAAGCCCATCCCGCCTGTAGCACCTAACACCATCGTTTTTATCATTGTCATTGTCATTCCTCCTATTATTTAACCACTGGTCAATAATGCCGAAAATTTTTAATCAAGTAAGCCTTTTACCAAAAAGTTCGCATGAATCTTAGCTAATTCTTTCACATCTACAAACGACTGTCCGCTTCTACAATAATGCGTTATAAAGCCATGCAGTGATAAGAATACTGTCCAGATTTGTCTAATCGTTGCTTTTCCTTCACATAGTGTAAAAATGGCGTGTGCAAATCGTTCATAGCTAGTATTGGGAGCTTCATTTACATAACTTTTTACTTCTTCATCCTTAATTAGAAACATGATTTCATATTGATTTTGATGATTTAATCCAAATTCGATAAATCCTAAAAAAATACTTACTAACTTTTCTCTGGAAGGTAATTTGCGTTCTAGAATCTCAATCAGAATAGCATCTAATTGACGAAAATCATGTTCCACCATTTTGTAAAAAATTTCAGCCTTATTCTTAAAATGATAATAAATGGCTCCATGGCTACAATTCAGTTCTTTTGCGATTTGTCTCATTGAAACATGTTGAAACCCTTGATGTACAAAAAGATTTCGTGCAGCATCCATGATCATCTCTCTTGTTAGTTCACTTTCTGCTTTTCTTGGTGCCATGTTTACGATTCTCCTTTATTGACCACTGTTCAATAAAATTATATGTTATCACAATCATTTTAGCAACTATTTCCAGAAATTTTTTTAATAAACAAATAGGTGTTCACACTACTAATAAATATTGGGCTCTTTTCCTAAAGACTCTTAAAACAACAATAAGCGATCCTGGCTCCCATGTGGAATTCCAAGATCGCTTAGACTATTTCATCTTCCATTTTAATTCATAAACCCTTTCTATTTTTCCATCTATACTATGGAATTCATTAGATTTTATTTACCCAGTGCAGCAGATTTCTACACCTTCGCCTTACTTATGTCATTGGTACCACCTTTTCTTTTTTAGAATGGGAATGCTTTTTTGGTTTGTACCCGGCGTTCTTTTTCTACGCCTTCGCCTTACTTATGTCATTGGAATCACCTCTTAGGAGGAATGTGTATGATTCTTCTTTTCTTAAAGGGTAACTCCTTTCTAGTGTATTGTTGAGTTGTTTCTTGGTTTAATATTAGTATGTTTTTTGTATATTGTAAATATTCATAAAATTCTGATATATAGAGTTTTTCCTCTATATGCTCTATCATTCTTAATTATTCTTCGTTTTTCTTACTTTTTAAAACTTTTTTCAGATACATTTACTCTATTAAACAGGAGCTATTCCTGTAAAGGATAGCTCCTGTTTAATAGAATCTATTTCAATTTTAATTTCGCTAATGCATCTGCAAGTGCAGTATTGATAGGCTCATCATTGTTTTGCTTTTTCATATATTGAGCCACTTCGCGTTTATTACCTACAGATTGGCTTGTTTTTTTCTTGCGTTCTTGGAAGGAGCTAAGCTTTTCACGATGCCCACATGAACAGGCAAAGATTTGGCCTTCTCCTTCTCCACGCAATTCCAGCTTTTTGTGACAAACAGGGCAACGTGCGTTTGTCGCTCTTGAAATGGATTTACGGAAGCCGCATTCGCGATCCTGACAAACGTTCATTTTACCTTTTTTCCCATTGACTTCTAGGAGAAGTTTGCCACAGTCTGGACATTTCTTTCCAGTGACATTGTCATGTCTAAATCGTTGAGTGTTGTTCTTGATTTCATGTACAGCGCTATGGGCATAATTCTTCATTTCCACAATGAAAGTCTGCTTGGATAGCTTACCTTGAGCAATTTGCTGTAGTTTTTGCTCCCACTCTGCTGTTAATGCCGGGGATTTCAAATCATCTGGAACCAGCTCAAGCAGTTGTTTTCCTTTAGAAGTGACAAAGATGCCTTTTCCTTTTTTCTCGATTAAAAAGGAATTGAAGAGCTTTTCAATAATATCGGCTCTCGTAGCGACTGTACCAAGTCCTCCTGTTTCCCCAAGAGTCTTAATCAAATCCTTGCTTTCTCCACTCATAAAGCGAACTGGGTTTTCCATCGCAGAAAGAAGAGTTCCTTCATTGAAAGGTTCAGGTGGTTTTGTTTCACCCTTTGTCATTGAAATGGATGAAAGTTTTAGTTTATCCCCTTTTTGTAAGACAGGTAGTGACTGGTCATCCTCTACATCCTCTTCATCATATTGATATACATCTTTCCAACCTTGCCCGATAATCCGTTTTCCCTTGGCAATAAAGGATTCTTTACCTATTTCCACTTTTAAAGTTGTTTGTTCAAACTCGAAAGGAGGTAAAAGGACCGCTAAAAATCTTTTAACAATCAAATCATAAATTTTGTACTCTTTATCAGACAGTTTTTGCAGGAAAGGTGTCTGTTCAGTCGGAATAATAGCATGGTGATCAGATACCTTTTTATCATCCACAAAGGATCCGTTTACTCGGATAGGACTTCTTAAGAGTTTGGACGCCCATTGGCTATAAGGCTTGATACTTACTGCTTCTAATCTTTCTTTAAGTGTATCTACCAAGTCACTAGAAAGGAACTTTGAATCCGTTCTAGGGTAAGTAACTACCTTATATTGCTCATATAAGCGTTGGGTGATTGATAGTGTTTCCTTAGCAGAATAACCGAAAATTCGGTTGGCATCCCTTTGTAGCTCGGTTAAATCATATAAGCCAGGAGCATAGGTTTTCTTCATACTCTTTTGGATTTCCATTATCTCTGCCGGTTCATTTTGAATTTGCTTAAGCAAAGATTTTGCTTTTTCTTCTTCAAAAATCCTCGTCTCTTTCGTTTTTTCTGCTTGCCATGTCAGCGATATACCATGCTCCGTAACAGCTCGTAAGCCAAAATAGGATTTTGGGACAAAAGAGCGAATTTCTTCTTCACGTTTTGCAATCATCGCCAATGTTGGAGTCTGTACCCGTCCACAAGAAAGCTGAGCATTGTACTTAGTCGTCAATGCCCTTGTTGCATTAATTCCTACTAGCCAATCCGCTTCTGCCCTTGCTTGTGCAGAAGCATATAAGTTTAAATATTCTTTTCCATCTTTCAGTTTTTGGAATCCTTGTTTGATGGCTTTATCCGTTACTGAGGAAATCCAAAGACGTTTGATAGGTTTGTTAGCATGCGCCTTTTCTAAAATCCAACGAGCAACTAGTTCCCCTTCACGACCAGCGTCGGTCGCAATGATGATTTCTTTGACATCAGAGCGATTCAATTGAGTTTTCACCGCTTGGAATTGCTTGCCCGTCTTTTTAATAACAACTAGTTTTAATGAGGATGGAAGCATAGGTAAGTCTTCCAATTTCCAAGCTTTATATTTATCATCGTAAGCTTCAGGATCGGCTAGTGTCACTAAATGACCGAGCGCCCAGGTTACGATATATTCATTTCCTTCAAAAAAACCATTTCCTTTTTTATGACAGCCAAGCACCTTCGCAATATCTCTTCCTACTGAAGGCTTTTCAGCCAATACAACCGTTTTTTTCATACATACATCCTTCCGTTTATTCTGACTGCCTATAAGTATCTCAAAAAAATAACCAGAACGAAAGAGAGGCGATAAAACCAATCATTATTCCTCATTGATTCGGTTTCGTAAAAATGAACTCATAAAATCCTGGGTAAATGCTTCATAATTCATATTGAATGCTACCTTTTGAACAACCAAATCCTTTTGTGGATTATATCGGAAATCAGCAAAGCTTTGACCAAATGCATTGCCTCGGTCCACAATGACCTTTACTGGAAGATCGCGAGTTTCAAAGGCATCTGGGTTCACTAAGTAGAATAAAGTAACTGCATCATGGATGGGGGCTCCTTGGATTCCCGGATAATTTTTACTATAAAAATTTTGATAGAATTCTAAGAGTGGCTTCACCATTAGGCCAAGAGGATCTTTTGTTTGTTGGTGGAACACATTGATTTGGTCAGCCATTGCAGGGGTGATTAAAGCGTTTTGGGTTACGTTTAAGGGAATAACTGTTACGTTTGTGGCATATCGGAGAACAAGGTTCGCAGCATAGGGATCTCCATAGAAGTTCGCTTCTGACAGTGCAGTGACATTCCCAGGATAGAAGAACGCACCACCCATCATAATTATTCGCTTCACCTGCCGCATAATGTCCAAAGCCAGGATGAAGGTTGTCGCCAAGGAAGAAAGCCTTCCGAAGGTGACAATGGTTAAGTCTCGATAGTGCATTTTTATTATCGGAATGAGGTCCTCTATCGGGAATGTATTAAATTCCCCTGTCTCTGGTAACTGTGGATTGAATGGCCCTAACCCCTCTTGACCGTGTACATCTGGAAAGAACTCGGGATCTATCGCTGTTAGAGGCACATATGATCCTTGAAAGATTGGAATATCATACCTACCTGAAATATATTGGATAAAATTCAAATTTCGTAGCACTTTATTCCTCGGTACGTTTCCATAGTCAGCAACGACTCCAAGTATCTCGAAATCCTCACGGAACATGGCTTTGAAGAGCGCAATCGTATCGTCTATGCCAAAATCTCCAAAAATAATAATCTTCTTTGGATTTGCCATCTTATCACCTCTTTCTCAATATATGTAGCCATGTATCCGTTATAGAATGGAGTTGAAATATTCATCACACCAACCATCTAAGAGAATGGTAGCTTGATCCAACCTACTTTTGAATTCAAAGAAGCATATGGAAGCAGTCGTTGGGTTTTTGAAGGAATAAATGTGGCACGAACAAGACTTCTATGAAGGCTGGATTACCAAGGTATGGAATGTAGAGGAATGGTCCAATCAAAATCAACAAGCTGTTATTAAAGTACGGGACTGACCTTATTAGGTTGAGCCCCGTTTTGCATTCAAGATTCCATTACCAATCACTTATCATTCCTATAAATCGGAGCAATTAAATCATTTTCTCGCCACTAACGTATAGGTTTTCGGTAAACCAATATCATGAAGCTTATGGTTCGGCTCTTCTTCTAGGATTTCCAAAATCAATCCCGCCTTCGCTACTGAAGTGACCACTTCACCAAGTGTCCATTTTCTTTGGATCGTTCTAGACAATTGGCCTTGTTCTTCATCTGGCAAATGCTTGGAGAAAGCAACCATACTCTCTTGCAGTGTAGGGTCAAAGTAATTTCCTGTTACCTTGTGTTTTTTCCCATTCGACGCTATAAGCTTGGTCGAAATTGGGTGGAATTCATGTAAGATAAAGACTCCTCCAGTGGCAAGAAGTGATTTCACTTTTTCCATTAGAGGGTTTAGAGAAATGAAATAATGGAGCACACCCAATTCCATGAGGACGTAATCATAGTTATCCAACTCTTCATTCAAAGATAGGGCATCTGACACGATATAGGTAATATCCACTCCAGCTGCTTCTGCCACTTCTTTAGCAAACATCTCATTTTCTTTAGAAAAATCCGCTACTGTTACGTCAGCACCAAGCAAAGCCATAGCTGTCGCTTTTACCCCATTTGATCCAAGCAAATGCATGACTTTCTTGTTTTTTAAATCCTGCATGTACTTATAAAAAGGGTGCAATCGCCATTTTGGATTCTGTTTGATTTTGCCTGCAATCTTTCCTGGCTCACCATATCTTTGAATCAAGGCTGTGTAGTTATTTTGATTCCAAGCTTGCTCATTTTGTTCCGTCAATGATTTCTGAGTGTTAAGCAGGAATTCATTAACCAGAGAGTGGTGTAGGAAATTCTGGTCATATAATCCACTATAGAAGGAACGAGCAAAAACTTCTTTTCCATCAATCGTAATTCCAATTCGGTATGGGTCTGTTTTGACGGTCGTATTGAAATAACAAAGAATCGTTATTTGGACGTCCTGATAGGTAAGCCAGAATTCGGCCTTTTCTGCGTCTCTTGTTATGGGAGATGGGGAAAATTTAGTAAGATTCGAATAAGCCGAGTCCAAAACATCCCACTGAATCAATACTTGGATGTCTAATGCTGAAATAGGAACACCTTGTAACGATAAGGACGCTTCCCCAATAAATGTGTAAGGTATATGTGCTTCTTCTATAATTGAAGCAAAATCTTTGATTATTTGTTGATAAGTATTTGTATTCACGGTATCCTCCATGGAAGTTTCACTTAATCAGCATTATACCGCACTTTCAGTTAAGTTTGAAAAGCACCCCTGCATCATTTTGCTAAGGAGTGCTTGAATGCATAGATGACCGCTTGGGTACGGTCCTGTACCTCTAGCTTGCTTAAGATGCTACTTACATGAACCTTTGCCGTTTTCAAGGCAATAAAGAGTTCATCGGCGATTTCTTGATTACTCTTTCCTTGTGCCATTAGCAGAAGGATTTCCATTTCCCGATTGGTTAGCTGATCATGGAGTTGAACGTTCTGAGGCTGTCGCATTTTTTTCATCATTTTGCCTGTTACTTCAGGTTCCAATACTGACTGCCCATGATAGGTTGACCTCACAGCATTTGCTATTTCACTTGCCTTTGATGTTTTAAGCATATAGCTTGTGGCCCCTGCTTCTAGGGCAGGATACACTTTTTCATCATCCAAGAAGCTTGTGACGATGATAATTTTAGCTTCTGGCCATTGGGCGATAATCTGCCTTGTTGCTTCAATTCCATCCATTTCCTTCATGACCAAATCCATTAAAATAATGTCAGGTTTCAACTGCAGGGCAAGTTCCACACCCTTTTTTCCATCATCCGCTTCTCCTACTACCTCTATATCCGGTTGTGCAGAAAGATAAGAAGAAACGCCAATCCTAACCATTTCATGATCATCTACAAACACTACTCTAATCATCGCAACCATCCTTTTTTAGTACAGGAACCTTTACCTCCAAGCGTGTTCCTTTTTGGACCACACTTACAATCTTCAAAGTTCCACCTATTTCTACTGCACGTTCACGCATATTCTGAAGACCATACGAACCAGTCCGTGATTGTTCGACATCAAAGCCTTTCCCGTCATCTGTTACCCGCAGGATGATCATCTGCTCTCGACATATCAACAGGACCTCTAATGAAGTGGCCTTTGAATGACGAAGAGTATTTGAAACGGATTCCTGCAAGATTCGGAATAGATGATCTTCTACACCTTTGTCCAATGCTGTATCTTCAATTTTCCATGTAATATCGATAGGAACCTTTTGCTTAAGTTCCATGAGTAACTCTTTAATGCCTTCTTGCAAGGTCTTCCCTTTAAGCGGAACCGGGCGGAGATGTAACAATAGGGCTCTCATTTCAAGCTGTGATTGGTGAATCATTTGTTCAACCATCTGAAGCTGGCGATTTTCTGTTTCATTTTCTAACGATCTTGTTTCATTGATGGCTGACATAAGCATTGAAGCTCCAAACAATTGCTGGCTAACCGAGTCGTGAAGCTCCCTTGCCAATCGATTTCGCTCCTGAGAAACGATTTCCTGGACACGCTTCTCCTGATCTTCAGCACGTTCATTTGCAAGTTTTTGAGAAAGAACTACCTGCTCGGCTACGTGTTGCTGTAACTTATTCATTTTTTGAAGAACCGATTCTACTTCAGACACTTGTTTTTTAGACGTATATTGAACGGGCTTTCCTTGTTCCACATCAATGAAAGAATCAGCAATATGCTTGATTTGTTTATGCCAAGAATAGCCGGATAAAGCTCCTGCGACTATTCCAATCAATACACAAACCGCTATTACGAATATAATAAACGGGAGATCGAATATCTCTTGCTCCCAAATGATTTCAAAGTTTATAGGGGGATAAAATAAAATAAAAAAAGTGCTCAACATCAAAGCAAGGCTAAGCGAATAGAACATCCCCCATAAAATTTGCCGGGTAATAATGCTCATATCCGCTTCACCTCCAAGTTGCCTACCATTAGGCTTGTGACAATCTTGATTTTCTTCTCAGCGTCATCATAGCCACTTGTTTGATATTGTAGATTTTGATTGAATAGTTGCGGATCATGCTGATTGAAAATCTTTGAAGAACCTACAATTGTGGAATGAACGATTTTCACTTCTGTTTCATAGGGTACAAAGATTTGTACGTTCCCTAATATATTTCGTACAAAAATGACATTTTCACCCTTAGGCAGTACTGTGTTGCTTATATCAATCATCGTGTCACCCACGCCACCCTGAATGTTGACATCATTCCATTCAAAAACGGTTTCAGGCGTTTTTTGACGGCCAAACAGCATATTTTGAAAAAACAAAGGCTTTTTTAATACCTGCTCAGGGTTTAAGGCTGCCACATCTGTCCCAAATTCCGGATTGAAGAAATGGGGATTTTTCTTTCGTTGGACAAATTGGAAAATGACTAAAAGAAGAATTGCCATCAGGAAAAATTTGAAGGCCATCATGCTAAAAATTGCTCCTGCTGCACTGACAATACCTATCCAAAAAAGGATTTTACCTAATGTCCTTGACCACTTTTTCCTACCAAAATAAATCATACATGCGGAAAATACGAGGGAAACAATCAAACCACTATCAAAGAAGGAGATTTCCAAGAGCAATAAAATGACGCCGATAATTAATATCGATGCCACATAATCTGTTCTTGACTTAAACATCGCAATTCCCCTCCCTTTTCTCTGTTAATCTTGTAAAAAAGGCGCAGCTTTTCATCCACGCCTTTTCGAATGTCGTTATCTATTTTCTATCTATCATTTCATACTTAGCATACCATGTTTTAATTAAGAATTTGACACCATTTCCTTATTTTTCATTTCTTTTTCTAACTGTGCGATTCTTGCATCGATTGTCTGACGGTAATAAGAAGAATTCACTTGTTGTTCCAAACGATCTAAGTAAGACTCCATCTCATCGAATCTAGCATAAGACTGGTTTTTATCAGATTTTTGCTCTAAGACGTTACTAATTTTATTTTGGGCACGTGCAATGTTTTCTCTTCCCATTAACTCTAGTCTCTTAATGTGCATATCCTTAAGCTTATGTTTCATTTCCTCATATTTGTGCTCTAGCTCTACCAATTGGTTCGTCACGTCTTGTAAGGATTCCTTTAAACGGGAAGCACGTTCCTCGTAGCTTGTTTTTTCATTGTTAGCAAAGGTATGAAGCTCTGATTCACCAGCTTGCATTGCTACATCCGCTTGGCGTGCTCTTTTTTCAGCCATTTGAAGGGCATTGTGATATTCTCTCGTAAACTCTTCTTTCAAACGATATTGTCTTTCTACAAGTTTACGTACTTTTTCTGTTTCATGCTCGCACTCACGTAGGTATTGATTCAACATCGCAATCGGATTTTTTTGTTCTTTGTTATCTAAAAGCTCATGTAAGTCAGCAGAGATGGTATTAATCATTCGATTAAATAAGTTTTTCATAATAGAGGTCTCCTTTAGGAATATTATTTGTTTAGATTTTTCCATTCATTTTCAAAATTTGTGAATGGATCATTTTTCTCAATGATTTCCACTTTATTTTCATTCCATTTTTTATACACTACATACAGAACATAGGCTGCCACTAAACCAATGATGGAAGGGACGTTTGAAATGGCTGCACATAACATGATGATTCCAAGAGCTGCCCACAAAAATTTCTTGAACGTAGTTTCTGCTTTTAGGAATCCCTTTAGTGCGAAGTAAGCAATCGCAAGTGAAACCACCAACCCAACCATTGGACCTAAATTTGAGAACAATACGATGGCAGCGATTCCTCCTGCAACTAGTAAACCGAATTTTTTCATCTTTCGTTCCTCCTTTCTCGTCTTTATGTTTCTATCTTATCTAGATTTCTTATTTGCCATAATCGCCCTCCGCTATATTTTGTAGTAAGTCTGGAGGCGTATTTATTAGTACGACCCTCCTATTGAACGCCGGTTTTTAAATAAGGACATCAAAAAAGCTTGAAGTCCTATGAAGAGACCCAAGCCCTTTTATGTTTTTATGGTTGCTCCAGTAATGAGTAATAAATGGATTCCCTTGCCGCTTTTACTACTGAAGGATCTTCAATATCCAAACCATATAAAAGTAAGGAAACTCCAGTGTAGACTGCCTTAAAGCGGGCAAGTTTTATGCTTTCCACGTCAAGTTCCCCGTAAATTCTATAGAAAGATTCTCTTCCTTCTAAAGGTAAATAAGCGAAGACAATCGATAAATCCACTGCAGGATGTCCAATATGCATATCTCCCCAATCAATAATTCCTGACAGGACTCCATCATTATCTACAAGGATGTTTCTTATATGAAGGTCTCCATGGTTGAAGGTTTCCTTTTTACCTTCTACAAATGGCGTCACCGTTTCAAGATAAGCTTTCACTTTTTCAAAAATGACTTTCTGCCCTAATTGAGAGAGTTTTTTCGTCATTTCCTCGAGCTTCGGTTTACGGAATGAGGTGTCGGTTCTTCTAATGAAATCATTCGGTACTCCCAACTCTCTTGCTGTTTCTACTGAAAAAGCATGAATGGTTTTCAAAAAGTATGCTAGCGGTTCAGCGGCTTGGATTCTTTGATGATCGTCCAAATCTTGTGGAAGCTCACCATACACTTTCTTGTATCCGAGAAATGGGTAAGGATAGCTTCCTTCTGCTTTACCGAAAAACAAGGGTTCTGGATATGGTAATTGGATTCTGCCACGAAATTGAGGAAGTACTTTCGCCTCCGTTTCTAATAATTTCACAGCGATATCTCTTCTTGGAAACCGAAAGACGTACCTATTATCAACATCAAAAACTGTATTATCATACCCCTTCCCTAATAATCGCATGTTACACCCAACTAAATCTTGGAACTGGGATTCTATCAACTTTCGTGCTTCAACAAGACTTAATTCATATTCGGGGTCCCAAGGATTCCTCAAAACAATCACCTTTTTCTGATTTAGTACTTTATTAAGATTTTACACATGAAAAATAAGGTTTTGGAAATTTTATGAATGGCAATAGTGCTACTAGGAGGCGATTAAATTTGAATACTAACAAAAAGAAACTGCCACATCAACCCGAACCATATTGGCGTTCTTCTACGGATATAGAAGACTTTCCAGCCCTTAAAGAGTCCATTTCAACACAAGCCTTAGTCGTTGGAGGTGGGATTACTGGAATTACTACCGCTTATTTACTCGCTAAATCTGGGGTCCGCACCGTTTTAATCGATGCAGGAAAAGTATTGAATGGAACGACTGGTCATACGACAGCCAAAATCACCGCCCAACATGACCTAATTTACGATGAATTGATTCAGCATTTTGGTAAAGAAAAAGCCAAATTATATTATGAAGCAAACATTCAAGCCGGAAATATGATGAAGGATATCATCCATGAGCATAGAGTTAGCTGTGATTACTCTGTACAAGATGCTTATTTATATGCAACGACTACTAAAGGTAAAGAGCAGTTAGAAAAAGAAGCGAAGGCGTATAAAGAGCTCGGAATCGATGGAGAGTTACAATACGACTCGAAGCTACCGTTTCACATTACAGCAGCCTTAAAGATGAGAAACCAAGCTCAATTCCATCCCCTTCAATACTTGAAGCATTTACTGAATGATTTTATTAAAATGGGGGGAGTGGTATATGAACATACAACGGCCAAATCAGTAAATGAAGCTGATCATCCCATTATTACCACTCATTTAGGCTATACGATTACGTGTGATCATTTAGTGATTGCTTCTCATTTTCCATTTCATGATGGGATGGGCTTTTACTTTACTCGGTTGCATGCAGAGCGTTCCTATGTTCTTGCCATTAAAGCAAACTCCGAATTTCCTGGAGGAATGTATTTAAGTGTGGATGAGCCAACCCGGTCGTTGCGTTCAGTCCAAATTGATGGAAGCGAACATATATTAGTTGGTGGAGAAAGTCATAAAACCGGACAAGGCATTCCAACTATCCAACATTACGAAACACTTCAACAATTTGCCGAAGAAACTTTTGA
>NZ_QBBX01000001.1:2539-24786 GCF_003073175.1 Peribacillus acanthi | reverse complement strand
GTAGAGGAAATTCCGTACAGATGGTCCGCCCAAGATTTAATTACTTTGGATAAAATCCCTTACATTGGTCCGATTACTTCCCGTTCAGAGCATATTTATATAGCAACTGGCTATAGAAAGTGGGGAATGACAACAGGTACATTAGCTGCACAAATCATTAGCGATACAATCGCCCAAAAAGAAAATCCATATGCAGATTTGTTCCACCCTTCTCGATTAAATGCTGATCCAAGCATAAAGGAATTTTTGGTTCAAAACGCAGATGTTGCAAAGCATCTCGTGGAAGGGAAACTTGAACTGATTCAAAAGCATCCGGAAGATCTACAGAATGATGAAGGGTCGGTTGTGAAATATGAAGGAAAAAGAGCTGGAGCATATCGAAACGAGTTAGGGCAACTTCATATTGTGGATACGACATGTACTCACTTGGGGTGTGAATTGGAATGGAACTGTGGTGACCGTACTTGGGATTGCCCTTGCCATGCTTCACGGTTTACAGTTGAAGGTGAAGTCATCGAAGGACCAGCCATAAAACCGCTCAAGAAACTTTTATAAATCAAAAAGGCCAGGAGGTATGAACTCATGGCCTTTTGCTTAATCATTCAGATGCTAAGACTTGTTCTGTAGTCACACAAGACTTTAACGCTTGCTCTAAAGTTTGTAAGGATTGTTCAATTCTTTGACGATTTTCAGGCTTTTCAACGGTTTGAGCAGCATGATGAAGGCAATCCACTGCTTGATTTAATGCAGTACAAGAATCTTGAACGTAACCATGAGCATTTTTTTGCATGATAAACCCTCCAATGATTAAAATCGTATTGGCTTAGTAAGTCTTGTGAACTCATTTAACCTTTTATAGTTTGACTTAAAAAATCGGTACCTATTTATACTTTAATTTTTGGTAATTACCTTAAAAATGAATGGTTCTCCTTTGAATACTTTATAGTTACTTGTTCACTATATTTGTAAAATATTCATTAGAAAAATGGGCTAGCACCAAGCTTCAGTTAAGACGATTGTCTAGTGCACCTATACTTAATTCCTAAAATTGGAAACTAAGTCATGTCGCTTTATTGCTGCCAATTTATGTTTTTGAAAGTACAAAATATTGTTAGTGTCTTCCTGTTAAATCAAGTACAATAAGGGTATATAAATAAAGAATTTCTTATTAGCAAATACTCGTGTTTATATAGATGAAAAATATTTTTAAAAAGGTAAGGGAAAATATGACTCAAAAAAAGATTGCTTGGATAACTGATAGTACAGTTCTTTTAACGGATGAGCTGAAAAGCCATCCTGACGTTTATGTGGTTCCATTAACAATTTCTGTCCAAAATAAGGTTTATGAAGATGGTGTGGACTTAACAACTGATCAGCTTTATGAAATCATTAATAGAGAAAAAGAAATACCTAAAACGTCTCAGCCGTCTGTTGGTAAATTCAATGAACTGTATGAAAAATTAAAAGAAGAATATGACGCAGGCATAGCTGTTCATGTTTCGTCCAAGCTTAGTGGTACCCTATCAAGTAGTACAGCTGGTGCAGAAATGGCTGGCTTTCATGTAGAGACCGTAGATAGTTTATTGATGAGCAGTGGTATCTCAGATTTAATCGAAATGGGTATACACATGCAGGAAGCCCATACAGATTATAAAATCATTGCGCAAACATTGCGTGAAGAAGCAAAGAAAAATGAAAACTATATCCTATTAGGAAACCTTGATCAATTTTATAAGGGTGGAAGAATGTCCGGGACTCAATTTCTACTCGGGAATATCCTGCAAATCAAACCGATTATTCGAATCCATGATGGAGCATTCGAACTCTTTGAAAAAGTCCGTTCAGAAAAAAAGGCGACAAAACGATTACTCGACCTTTTAGATGAGGCTTATCAGAACTATCAAATCTCTGAAGTACATGTATTACATGGAAATGTCCTTGACAAAGCGAAGGCATATGCCGAGCAAATCTTGTCCAAATACCCAAAAATGAAAGTCAGAATCGGAGAGCTAACCTCTACCATCACCGTTCATGCTGGAGAAGGCACCATTGCCCTCACTTGGATCAAACAACCTAAATAATAACCACTCCTCCTACCCTGTAGGGGGAGTTTTTGAGGTTTTTTTGAAGTGCCTGTCACCACCCGAAATTTGTCGAATGGGTTTGTATCATTAATTCGCTTCAAGTTGTACATGATACGAAGATAGGTATATGTTCTACATGTCATGAAACATGGTAAAAAACCTTTAATTATGTTATATATACTAATACTGATAACGAAATAGAAAGAGGTTGAATCTGTTGAGTCATAATGCTCCAAATCCAGCAAACTTTATTCGAAATATTGTCATGGACGATTTGCAAAGTGGTAAGCATGATCATATTATCACTCGTTTTCCTCCAGAGCCTAACGGATATTTACATATAGGACATGCGAAAAGTATTGTTCTGAATTTCGAATTGGCAGATGAATTCAAAGGAAAGACAAATCTTCGCTTCGATGATACAAACCCGCTAAAAGAAGATACGGAATTCGTTAACTCGATTAAGGAAGACGTAAAATGGCTAGGTTTTGATTGGGACGGATTGTTTTTTGCATCAGATTATTTTGAAACGATGTATGAAAAGGCTATCCTTTTAATTAAAAAAGAACTTGCTTATGTTGATGATCTTTCCGCTGATGAAATCCGCGAATATCGTGGAACCCTTACGGAGCCAGGAAAAGAAAGTCCATACAGAAATCGTTCTGTTGAAGAAAACTTAGACTTGTTTAACCGTATGCGCGAAGGTGAATTCAAGGACGGAGAAAAAGTATTACGTGCCAAAATTGATATGAGCTCACCTAATATTAATCTTCGTGATCCGGTCATTTATCGTATTGCCCATGCCACTCACCATAACACAGGTGACAAATGGTGCATCTATCCGATGTATGCGTATGCTCATCCACTTGAAGATGCGATTGAAGGAGTCACTCATTCAATCTGTACTTTGGAGTTCGAGGATCAACGCCCATTGTATAATTGGGTTATTGAGCAATGCGAAATGGAAAGCAAGCCGCAACAATATGAATTTGGACGACTAAACTTAACGAATACGGTCATGAGTAAACGTAAGTTAAAACAATTAGTTGAGGAAGGCTTTGTCGATGGCTGGGATGATCCACGTATGCCGACCATTTCTGGATTGCGACGCAAAGGGTATACACCAGAATCTATTCGTACATTCTGCCGTGAATTAGGGGTTTCAAAAACTTCAGGTACAGTTGATACACAGATGCTTGAGCATTTCGTTCGTGAAGACTTGAAGCTTAAAGCACCACGTACAATGGGTGTTGTTCATCCTCTAAAAGTGGTAATTACGAACTATCCAGAAGGACAAGTGGAAATGCTCGACGCGGAAATCAATCCAGAGAACCCAGAAATGGGCATGAGACAAATTCCGTTTTCTCGTGAAATTTATATTGAACAAGATGATTTCATGGAAAACCCACCTAATAAATACTTCCGTCTGTTCCCTGGAAATGAAGTACGTCTGAAGCATGCTTACTTCATCAAATGTGAAGAGGTCATCAAAGATACGGAAGGAAATGTTATAGAAATCCATTGTACGTATGACCCTGAAACAAAAAGCGGATCTGGTTTTACGGGCCGAAAAGTAAAAGGAACTATTCATTGGGTAGAAGCAACGAAAGCCCTCCCTGCTGAATTCCGTATGTTTGAACCATTGATTTTAGATGACCAAGAATCAGTGGATGAAGAGGAAACAAAAACTTTCCTAGACCATGTAAATCCAAATTCTTTGGAAATTACCAATGGCTTTGTAGAACCGAATATGAAGGATGCGAAGGCACAGGATAAGTTCCAATTCTTCCGTCACGGTTATTTCAACGTAGATTCAAAGTTGACTACTGACGAAAAACTAGTGTTTAACCGCATTGTTTCGTTAAAAAGTTCCTTTAAACTATAATTAATAAAACCGGCAGCAAAATCATCTTTAGTAAAAGAAGGTTTGCTGCCGGTTTTTTATGGTTACCCTAGCTCGTTTTGTCGAAAAATCGATATTTGGGCATTTTTGATTTTATTTTTTGCATTTTTGATTTTATTTTCCGCGGTTTGAATGTATTTTTCCAGTTTCGATTTTAAATCTTTCAGTTTCGATAAAAGGGACTCGGCCCCAGCCAAAAATAAAGGAAAATACTATTAGATATTGACTTGCCATTCAAAAATGAGATAGAAAAGCATATATAGGTAAGGAGATGTGATAAGTGCTCCTAATTTTCATGCTTTTTCACCCGAATTTGTTAAATCGCTGGTTACCTTTCGTGCTTCTACTTACTCTTTATTTCCAAGCCGATAGAAGAATCATAACTGATACTTGCAGGTCTATGATAAAATGCACCATCATCAAAGGTCGAAGACGACGCGTCTTATAATAGAAAATGGCAATAACAATGGCTAAGGGTACAAAGGCAACGAATCTCCATAAGAAGAATTCCCAATCTAATACCAACGGAAGTGCCACATGCTGAAAAGCAAGCCAAAAGGCAGCCCATAATATGACAGACCATTTTCCTTTTCCTAATTGTTCAAGCCTGTTCATGCTATAGGCAAAGTAGGTAGGTAACTCTGTCATAGCAACCGATAGAGGAAAAATTAAGAGAAATACTAAAGCAGCCCATAGTGGTAAGCCTTCAAACATAGTCTCCGGAGGCGCTTCCCCAAACACCAAGAATCCACCTCCGACAGTACCGGCATATCCACAGATGATGCCCACTATCAATAGCCATCCAGCAGTCTTAAATTCTTGCTTCCATGGGCGATTCTGATCATTAATCAACTGTTTGTACGTCAATCCCTCTTTTTTCAGAGAATGACGCAAGAAGAAAAAGGTTGCGATATTCGCTAAGATTGCCTGTAACGTCCACCATTTGATATAGTCCTCAAGCGGTTTTTCGCTTCCTGAAACTATCAAAGCCACGACAATCAGTCCTCCCGTAAGCAAAAAAAACAAGGTTCTTGACACAAGTGCGAAAAGAACTCGGCTTTTTTGTACGGGATGTTCCACTGTATTTAATTGCAAATTGGTTTGCATGTTATGCCCTCTCCTTTACGAATAATAAATTACAAAAATCACCAATTATAACTATTCCATAAATAGGATAATATTCCTACTAGAATTACAAAATAAAATATTTATAACCCCAGGATTTAATCCTAGGGTTTCGATTAGAGGGAATGAGGAGAGAATGCGAGAATTACTTCATTGACAAAGGCATAGTGACTGCATACCATGTATTGTTTTCTTTTATCATAACAAAGGTCAACGTTTCATTCTTCGCTAACTGGAAAGTTACCTTGGCTTCATGCTCACGAACCTCTACCATAAATTCCCGAACTGAGTCTAGTTTTTTCATGAACGCTCGGTTTAAGGTAGTATTTGTTTCACTACGATATTTGTTCTTGAAATCTTCCACCTTCATATCAAGATTCCCAGGTTGGTAAAAACTGTACAGTGTTTCGTAATCCTCTCCTGCTTGTGTATACATAAAAGCGCTGAATACTTCAAAAGGTTGGTATCCTTCTAGAGCTGTCAGATTTCGATTTTTCTTAATATGTTCGAACATTGCTACTAGTTCTTTATCAAGCTCTAATACTGATTTTTTCAATGTGATTTTCTTTGGTGCAACGATGATTCTCTCAATCGTTTTCATTTCAATTTTTGTATCGGTGAATATGAAATCGATTTGCTGCCCTTTTTCAATCGGTAACAGCTGCTCTTTTACAAAATCTGTTAGTTGGAAGGTCGTCAATTTTTTTCCTATCATAACTTGAACCGTGTTCGCCTTTACATCTTGGTTGATAAATGTGCCCTTTGTTCGGTTATAAATCGAATTTTTTACAGTAAATTTCTTTGAAGTCTTCGCTTGATTTTCCTTCGTGTTCAAAAACACCTCAATTGTATACTTACCATTTGGTAAATCTTCGATAATCAGGTTCTCTTTGTACGTCTC
Organism: Peribacillus acanthi; assembly: GCF_003073175.1. Lineage (GTDB taxonomy): Bacteria > Bacillota > Bacilli > Bacillales > DSM-1321 > Bacillus_BN > Bacillus_BN acanthi. The sequence continues at coordinate 18,773 of NZ_QBBX01000001.1, read as the reverse complement.
TCCTTGTTTTAATGTCATTTCCTCGATAGCTAAGGTCGATAAAACCTGATCGGAGTATTGGGAGAATTTTTCACCTTTACTATCATAAACCACATAATCCACTGTCAATCCACTTGGAAAGGTATAAGAGACTTGGTTTTCCGTTTGATTTTTCGCTTGATAGTGCACCTTTACAGTCCCATTCTTCTTCACTTTTACTTTGGCTTTCCCTTCCACTTCCCCTGCTATAATCCCTTGAGGCGCCTTTATGGTTGCAGAAGACCTTATGTTAGAACTTGCTTCTGTAGGGGAAAAACCAGCACTTGTAAATAAAAGTGCTGCTAAAGCGATTGAACTTACCATTATAGTAGGCCATTTTCGTTTCATAATTGTTGCTCCTTTTTAAACAGTAAATTTTGACGTCATAGTCTTTGACGCAAGCAAAAGGAAAATGTTTCAAAAATTAACAATAAAAAACATCAGATACCCTTCTATGTTCGCGATATATTTTCCTAAAATAATTTCATTGATGAATAATTATTTGTAATAATACTTACTTGATATATAATGAATATTCATTTTCAAATATTGAAATAACATCATCAAAGGAAGGTATGAACATCTTGAGTAACGTATTAAAAACCTATAAATCCTCACTTCTACTGCTTGTTGCCATCATCCTTGGCGGTATTGCAGGAGTTATATTTGGACCAAAAGCAACGATAGTTAAGCCTTTTGGTGACTTATTCTTAAACTTGATGTTTACCATTATCGTTCCACTCGTCTTCTTTAGTATCGCGTCTGCGATTGCCAATATGAGTGAAATGAAACGCCTTGGAAAAATCATGGGTAGCATTTTACTAGTGTTTGCTGCTACCGCCTTGATTTCTGCAATTCTTGGCGTTATAGGGGTTACGATCGTCAATCCACTAGAAAATACAGATGTGTCTGCGATTAAAGAATTAATGACATCCAATGAAGAGGCGATAGCCGATGCAAATGAGCTTACATTGCTCGATCGTCTTGTCCAGACATTCACGGTTTCAGATTTCCCGCTCCTTTTGTCTAAAGGAAACATGCTACAACTTATTGTTTTCTCCATTCTCTTTGGATTGGCCACAGCAATGATAGGGGAAAAAGGAAAGCCTGTTGCGGATTTCCTACAAGCAGGAACGGCAGTTATGATGAAACTTGTATCATTTATTATGTACTATGCCCCGATTGGATTGGGTTGCTATTTTGCTACGGTCATTGGTGAGCTTGGCCCACAAATTCTTGGGGGATATGTACGTGCATTTATCCTTTATTTAGTCATAGCAATCATTTACTACTTAGGTTTCTTTACCCTTTATGCTTTTATCGGCGGTGGGAAATCTGGTGTGAAAGTATTTTGGAAGCATGCTATCCCGCCTTCTGTCACAGCTATCGCCACGTGCTCTAGTGCGGCATCCATTCCGGTCAATATGGAAGCGACTAAACGGATGGGCGTCCCACATGACATTGCTGAGACTGTCATTCCATTAGGAGCCAATACACATAAAGACGGGTCTGTTTTTGGTGGAGTGTTAAAAATTGTCTTCTTGTTCAGCCTGTTTGGAAAAGATATGACCAGCCTATCCAGTCTCCTTAGTATAATCGCCGTTTCGTTCTTGGTTGGAGCTGTTATGGGAGCCATTCCAGGGGGAGGTATGATTGGGGAAATGCTGATTCTCAGTGTATTTGGCTTCCCTGCGGAATCATTGCCAATTATTGCTGTAATCAGTACGATTATTGATGCACCTGCCACGCTATTAAATTCCACTGGTAATACAGCTTGTGCGATGATGGTCACTCGTTTAGTAGAGGGGAAAAACTGGCTGCAGAAGCAGCTTGCACATAATTAACATAAACGAGGGTGAATGCTCCCCTCGTTTTTTTCATTTCGTATTCTTATGCTATAATGTATGGACTATTACATTACATAGCTATCGGAGGCACTATGCTCACTTTTGAAGAAAAATTAAAAATTATTGAATCGTTCCCTCAGTTAAAAAGAAACGACGTATCATTAGGTCGAGTTAATTTCCAATATGAAGAAAGTTCTTCAGATAAGAAAAACGTCGTCTATCATTTACACCCTAATGGAAATGGATTTGTATACACAGGAAAAATGAGCGGATACGAGAAGAATGACAAAGGAATGACGAACATCCGTGATTTTTCAGCGGAGGGGCTACGTGAGATTCTTGAAAAATCCATCACATCCTTGGCTCCTAAATCTACTGGTGAATCCGCAATAATCGGAGAGCAGTATGAGGAAAAATGGATTAATGAACGCAAACAAACTCTTACTCTTGTAGAAGAAGATGATATGTGGCATGTGTATGCTGGCATGAATCTCGACGGAATTTTCACTTCATACGAGGAAGCTGCTCAATATTTAGAAGAAGAAGGATTTAATAAATTGTAACCTTAACAAAGGCCATGGAATTCGTTCGGTTCCTGGCCTTTTTACTTAAAGAGTATGTGCTTTTTTATATTCACTAGGTGTCATTCCATACCATTCCTTAAACGCTCGGTGAAACGTATTGAAACTGCCAAATCCTGAAGCAAACGCGATTGTTGTAATATCAAGATTGCTATTAGTAAGCAAATCGGTAGCTTCAGATACCCTTAGTTTCGTAATATATTTTGCAGGAGATAGACCTACATATGCTTGAAACAGACGATTCATATGCATTTTGCTAATATTACCTACTGTGGATAGAACATCCATCGAGATGGGCTCTCTATAGTTGTCATGAATATATTCTAACAGGCACTTTAAAACAGGCTGATTCAACACATGTTCTTTTTTCTGCCATGATACTGAATGAGATCCCAGTTGCAGAGTTAATAGGTGCTGGACAACCTCCCATTCAAGCTCATCTACATGTAATTCCTCTAACGGTTGGTCGATTGCTATCTTGAATGCTCGATTAGCTAGGCGTTTAAAAATCTCCGAAGAATTATTCCCCCACCTCGCGAATTCAATCTCCTGCTTGTTACCCGTTTGACTTTCATAAACGCTTTGGACTAAATCTTTCTGAATAGAGACTATCAATATCCTTATAGCCTCACCATTCGTATAATTACGGTGCTCTTCTCCAATGCCTGTTACGGCACGTTCCGATAGTTGTCTAGATTCACCATAGAATTGCATGACGGGATTTCCAATCAACGGGACACTCACTTGATAAAAAGTACTATGGTCGTGAAAAATATCCGCTCCTTTTTCAGGAAGCTGATAAAGGGCCATAGACATATTGGGCAAACGAGTCTCTAAGATTTTCATAGGAATCCCTCCATCCTCTTCATCTAGTTTCCAGATACTCAAATTATAACAAAATAAAATGGGATAAATCGTAATGTTTTTTCCAAAAATCACCTTTATAATTTTCATAGAGGTGTACTATACATGAAATTATTGCTTAAAAATAAATCTTTTTCATACTTTTTACTCGGTGAGGCAGCTGCCTTATTTGGAAGTACAGTCTTACAAATCGCCATTTCTCTATATTTATTAGAAATTACCCAATCAGCAGGAAAATTTGCTTCCGCTCTTATGATTGGAATATTGCCCACACTACTTTTCGGATTGATTGTAGGAGTTATAGTCGATTTGCTAAATCGAAAAAAAATCCTTTTATGGCTAGATGCAATACGTGGATTGCTACTACTTGCGCTTGGGATATGGAGTTTTCTTAATCCGCTTACAGAATGGGTAATCTATGCATTATTACTCTTTTTAGGGGTATGTCAGGTCTTCTTTTTACCTGCCTTTGTTACCGTGTTACCCTCTATTTTAAACAAGGAAGACTTAGTGGAAGGCAATTCGATTAAAAATACCGTCTTGGAAGGAGCAAAAATAGCGGCACCCTTATTAGGAGCTTTTCTATATACCACATTTGGGATACCCATTGTCTTCATTCTTTCAGCTTTATTTTTTGTCTTATCGTACATTTTCATTTCATTCTTGCACATCCAAGTCACTCCTAAAAAAGTAACACAGTTTGCTATTCTGACAGAGATTAAGGAAGGTGTGTTAGTGCTTCGAGATGTGAGATTGAGCTCCTTAATATTGAACGGAATGCTCACACACATTTTTTTAACCGCAATATTTCAACTCGGTTTTCCATTTATGATTAAAGAAATCTTCCACGGTCCGAACCTCTACATCGGAATAGTGGAAAGCTGTGCAGTGTTTGGCATTATCACTAGCGTTTTTATCGTCTCTGCTTTTAAAAGTAAATTATCACTATCACAAGGCATTCTATATGGAATTATTGGAATGATCATAACTGTTATTCCACTATTTCTTTTAGGGTGGAAACCCTTTTCATCCATTCTCGTCCATCAATCAGGGGTACTATTATTCTTCTTCTCTATTGTAACGGTAGCGATGTTTTGGGTAAGGGGATTTTATGGTGCATTTTTCGTTGCCTTTTACCAACAGGCTGTAGCACCAGAAAAGCTAGGGCGTTTTTTCTCCATCATGTCGATATTTTTCTCTATTGGACAGATTATCGGCTTTAAGTTATATGGATATTTACTCGACCATCAACCTATCATGATGTCCATTTTGGTACTAGGATTAGGAATGATTGCGAAAGCGATTGTCCATATCCCTTTTATGAAAAAGGAAAAACAGTTGGCTGTCCAAAAGGGTGCTTCACTTGATACATAAAAAAGGAGGGTGACACAGGTCCCCTCCTTCTCTTATGTAACTTATACCGTTTGAACTACTGCAACCTTCTTCAATGAACTAATAGTTCCTTGATGAAGACCTTCGTGGTAAATGCAGAAAGTTAAAGCATCTCGCACTGATTCAAGCGGTAGACGACCTCCTAATTGGATAGGATTCGCTAAAGATTGATCTAAGCTATCTTTAAAGGTGTCAATAATCCTCTGTTCTTGCTCTTGCAATGCAACTGTAAGTTCCTCTACAGTTGCCACTGTACCTTCCCATCCACTAGGCTTTGTGCCACCTGAAAAGAATGGGAATTGATTCTCATATTTATACTCTTTACCCGCTAGCTTAAACAATAACATTTCAGTAGAAGTTAAGATATGGCCATAATTCCAATGAATATGATTGTTAAATCCTTCTGGTTGATAGCCTACTGTGTTTTGATCCAACCCTTTTACACTGTTGATAGTGTTTCCACGAACAAATTGCAACTGCTTAAAAATAGAATCCATTCACTTCTCCCCCTTATACTGTATTCATCTCTATTCTACTCTCCTGGATGAATGACTCCAAATTATATGCCAGTCAATTATGAAAATATGCTTGATTTAAATAATAGAAGCTATCATAAATGACTCTTTCCAGTAAATTGATTGGGCAACTCCCAGGCCGAATCAATAAGCTATGGGATGCAACAACATCCTTGGCTAAAATATTTCATCCTGAAATCTTGCCTCTCTATGTTAGTTTGTAATTTTTATCTTTAATTTGCTTTGGCAACCTAATATATCAGTATTAACACTATCTATATTTTGGAAAATAAATTAATATTTAGGTATTCATAGACTTTTAACCTATCACCTATTACTTGTCTTAGCAATATTATCATTTCAGGAGGAACCCCTTTGGAACCTTTTTATCATTTTCAGAGGAAAATGCTGCGAAACTACATAATTGGTTCCCTTACCGCCGTCTTTGGGGTAGGGAGCATTTTCATTTTTAGAACTCTTGAGTTTACAGAGAGCGAGCGCCTTTATCTCCTTCTCATCATGTTCATTTCTATCGGTATGATGTTTTTTTTAGAATGGTTACTGTACCGTCATCACGTACGGCCAATAAAGGCCATATTCTTTACAGATAGGCCTACACTCCATTCCTTGCAGTTTGCCTACCAAACCGCACATAAATTCCCTTGGCTAACGGTCAAACGGATACTAGGTCCCCATTTCCTAGGGTTAGCAGTTCCATCTTCCATTCTAGTAATGGTCTGCATCCAGATTGGAAAGATTAACATGCCCTATCATTACGTGGGTTTAGCATGGGTGGGGGCGCTGCTCGTAGCATCTATGCATGCATTGATCGAATTCTTTCTTACTTATAGAGCTGTTCAACCACTGATCACCTTTCTTTTAGACAAAGCAGACAATGATTTCAAACACACGTTTTTAATTGAAAAAGAAGAGTATATCAGTATCAAAACAAAGCTACTAGTAAGTACAATATTTATTGCGGTCTTCCCTATTTTATTATTTTCACTGGCCTCTAATATTCATTTAGGTATTTTAGGCTTAAATGGGACAGACCAATATTGGGATTGGGCCATTCTTATTTTAATCGTCATCTTATTTTTGGCAGTCTTTAGCAGCCTCTTACTTTATGAAAATATTCAAAAGCCCATCGACACCTTACAAGCGAGTCTGCAATCCGTACAGGACGGTGAACTCCATACAATTAGAAATACCTACTCAGATGAGTTCTCTCATCTTATTTCTGGATTCAATACGATGGTCGATGCAATCCAAAAAAGGGATGAACGAAATGGAAGTTTACTAGAGAGCTTCTATATAGTCTTCGCAGCAACCCTTGACGCAAGGGACCCGTATACAGCCGGTCATTCCATACGAGTGGCAGACTATTCGATATTGATTGCAGAAAAGGCAGGACTATCAGAAGACCAAATAGACTTACTTAAAAAGTCGGCATTATTGCATGATATCGGAAAAATAGGGATTCGCGATAGCGTCCTTTTGAAAGAAGGCAGACTCACGGAGGAAGAATTTGATACGATTAAACAACACCCTGTTATAGGCGCAAATATTCTAGAACAGATTAATTTAACAGATGAGTTAAAGCCGCTTTTGCCTGGTGTAAAATATCATCACGAGAGGTATGATGGAAAAGGATATCCAGAGGGGCTAAAAGGAGAAGAAATTCCTCTGTTTGGAAGGATCATGGCTGTTGCGGATGCATATGATGCTATGACCTCCGACCGTCCTTATCGAAAAGGCATGCCGCAAGAAAAGGCACTTTCTATTTTAGAAGAAGGAAAAGGAAGCCAATGGGATCCTATATTCACAGAGCTATTCATACAATCAATGAAAGAGGGACAGTGATGTGAAAGCACTGCCCCTCTTATTTCGGGATTTTACCGAACGGACTACATAATTTACCGAACAGGAGAGATTTTTTACCAAAATCTCGCTTTTTATTACCGAACTAACAATCTATATTACCGTATCCTTTTTTCAAAAGCTAAAACCAAGATGTCGAAAAAAACAACCAAAAAAGGCTACAGAAATATTGTTTGAGAAATAATCGGGAAATTGTATCAAAAAAATCATCGATTTATTCTTTTTTTAATTGGATTGTCACTTTAAAGAGGTCACCATCCAATTCAATCTCCAGTTCGCCGTCGTGAAGGTCGACGATTGATTTGGCGATTGCAAGGCCAAGGCCTGAACCTTCTGTATGACGAGATGTGTCACCACGCTTAAATCGTTCGAAAAGCTCATCGATATTCTCGCCTAACTCAAACTTCGTAACATTTTTAAAGGTAATAACTGCAAGCCCTTCAAATTCTTTTACACTAATATAGACACGTGTGTTTTCCAACGAGTATTTAAGAATATTACCAATCAGATTATCGAACACTCTCCATAGCTTTTGCCCATCCACATAACAATAAAGAGGCTCGGGGGAATAAGAAACGCGCATCTGCAAAGTGGACTCCTTCAAGGCAACATCATGTTCGGCTAAAGCTTGCTCGAGCAACTGATTCAGATTGACTCTTTGTTTATTTAGTTCAATACTTCCACTGGCCATTTTGGAGGCTTCGAATAAATCATCTATTAAATGTTTAAGTCGCTTTGATTTACTATCAATAATGCTGATATATTGCTGTTTTTCTTCATCTGTTACATGTGGGCCTTTCAATAATTCAGTATAAGTAATAATTGAAGTCAAAGGTGTACGCAAATCGTGGCTTACGTTCGTAATTAGCTCCGTTTTTAACCGTTCACTCTTTGCTCGTTCCTTACGAGAAGTACGTACTCCATGCTTAAGGTGATTCAAGTCTGTTGCTAATACTTTCAAAAACGACTTTCCTTTCACCTCAAGGTCAGGCACTTCTTTCCCAGCTGCTAATTCATGAGCATAGTGAAGGATCCTATTAAAATCTCTAGCTCGTCTGAATAACACAACCCAAATCGGCGTTCCAGCAGCTAAGCATACCAAGAACAATAGAATAAAAACCGGTTCCACGAAGACGGATGTAGCCACTCCTCCTAGACCAAAAACGAACAGAAATAGGATGGTAAACTGGGTGCCTACCTTTCTATTTAAAAAGATTCCTTTTATTAGCCTAACACTCTTTACAAGTAGAGTGTCTTTCCATTCATTTTTTAGCATTTCTTCACTTTGAATGGTTGCAAATAAAAACTTCAACTGGATGACAGCACTCCCCATTAAAAACGCTAATAATAGCATATTGTAGAATACGTTCTCCATCCAGTTAATATAAGAGTGATACCAAATTAACGAAGATATATTATTAAATATAGCAATTAATATAAAACAACCATTGATGATTAGTGTAATCAGTCGAATATCAAGCGGAATTCGTACATAGTAAGATTTCACTTCATCCAACCATACTGCTTGTAATATTCTAGATTTACGATAAAATACGATGCTTATGATTAGTGCAGCTACTCCACTTAGGACAAATCCAAAGAATAGAAATCTTTTTGTGCTGAAATCCTTTGCCTCTAGAAGAAATCCATCCTTTATTGATGATTGTTCTGGTACACCAATAAACCCTTTGAAAGTTCCTCCCTCACTAATGAGCAAGGATTGGATTTCATCATCGTATCCACTCATAAGGAAGTGATCGACGCTTGAAAAATATCCCTCATTCCGAGAAGGGTAATTTCTCATATAAGCAAGCTTCTTTTTATAATTCTCTTCATCCCATCCTACAACCTTTGCACCCTTAATATTGGTGTATAGGTCATTTGTCTTTGTATCTCTTAGGTAGTACACAAAAGAAGATTGATACGTTTCAAACTCTGAGCGTTGGCTTTCTAACTCTTTGAAAAATTCCTCTACTCTCTGTTGCTTTTCTTTAATGATTTTATCCTCAACGTACTGATCATTCTTGAAGTTTTCAGTTATATCTTTGATCTTTTTATCTCTTTCTGAAATGTATAGCTGCTCAGCCTCTATATTCCCCTCTTCCTTTGCTCTAGCGATGTCCCCTTCATATTGAGATTTAATAGATGAGATTTGGTCGTTCAAATCACCATATCGATACCGATACTCTTCTATTTCCTCCTTTGATACCTCAATTTTTTGTTTTACATCATAAGGGGTCTTGTCATTAATCTCATACGAACTTAATAAGCCTGTAAAATGCTGATATCGATCTTGAAACTCCCCGGTCTCATAATAATTTTTTTGTAAATAATGGTTACCATCAGAGAATAGCGCCATAAGTCCACTAAATCCATAGGCCAATAATAGCAGCCAAGCGAGGACAACAAATTTATTTCTCCATTTTATATCCAATTCCCCACACCACCTTCAAATATCTTGGATTCTTCGGATCAATTTCAATTTTTTCTCTGATTTTACGTATGTGAACGGCAACGGTATTTTCCGCGTTATATCCTGGCTCTTTCCACACTCTTTCGTAAATATCGCCTATTGAAAATACACGCCCAGCATTTATCATGAGTAGCTCTACTATTCGATACTCGATAGGGGTTAGCTTTACTGTCTCGCCATGAAGACAAACTTCCTTTGCCTCTTGATCTAGCATCAAACCGTTCAAGTTAATGACCTTGCTCTTTCCTTCGTATGTACCAAAGTTCATATAACGTCTCAATTGCGATTTTACCCTAGCGATTAGTTCTATTGGGTTGAATGGCTTTGTGACATAATCATCAGCCCCAACCTGCAAACCTAAGACTTTGTCGGTATCTTCACTTTTGGCGCTTAACATGATGATAGGGATGTTTTTCTGTTCCCTAATTTTAAAGGTTGCAGATATACCATCCATTTTCGGCATCATAATATCCATTAATATAAGGTGGATGGTTTCTCTTTCTAAAAGATTCAAAGCATCAAGTCCATCACTAGCTTTATAAACAATCATGCCTTCATGTTTCAAATAAATTTCTATCCCATCTCTAATTTCCTTATCATCATCAACTACTAATACATGGAATTGATTCAAGGTTCCTCACGCTCCTTTCCAAAGTATACCACCTTATTTCTTCTAACTATCGACATTGTAGACATAGAATCTTAATAAACAATGATGGAAAATCTTAAGAATTTCTTAAAATAATTGCACTGTAAATAAATAAAAAAGAAAGAAGACTGCATTAATTGCAGTCTTCAGTATAGTTCTTTACAAACTAAACGGATAAAAGGGTATCCTTTTATGGATATCCCGTGAATTCCTAAAACTCATTAATATCAGAAATGACACTTTTTAATATTTCAATAGATTTAATTGGTTCTTTATCAAGCTCTAAACTGTGATCTCCACCATCAACCACTTTTAATATAAGGTTTTGATTGTTTTTCAATTTTTCAAAGCGATCCACAATAAAACAAAAACTATCTTTTTCTCCAAAAATACAAAGTCCTTTATTATTACTATTAACCAATGCATTAAATACGGCATCATTTTGCAGTAATGGAGTCAACCATACTACTTTTGCATCTTTCAACATTGAATCATCGAGCAGATAACTCAAAGCTTTTGTTCCGATTGATTTAGCCACTACATAGTAATTACTGTATTTCTTTTCTATGATTGCGTTGTCGATTGTAAGTTGTACATCTCTTGCGAAATCCCTCTCATTTAGAACAGACATCTCTTGCCTACTAAATGTATAGTTGATATGTAACACATCAAAACCTTTATTGTAAAACACCCCTGTTGTATAGTGTAACAATGGAGCTTGTGTTGTATAACCCGCCCCAGGTAAGACAATAACTAAATTATTTGTTTCTTCTTTTTGTTCAATCAATCTATATGGAATATCTTTAGAACCAACAACATGAATAGTCACTGTTTTCTCCCCCTAATATATGATAGTTGACTATTATGACTATTCTCCTCTATATGACAATCTTCCTTCTTCAAGAAAACTGCACTCTTGTGGATTTAAAATAAGGCTCCTTAATCTACACACATGAAAGGACATTATCCTATTCCTTACTAAGAAGATAACTTTAGCCTAATAAAAAATAGAAATGGGATAAATCCCATTTCCTAGCTTCACCTTGGTTTTGCCACAATTCCGTTATGAACTTTAATAAATCCATGGCGAAGGATATCAAAGCCCCCCTCATACACATAGAGACCCATTTGACGAATATCCATTAGCTCTCGGTAAGTATGGTTCATGACATCCGCCATGATCATATAGAATAAGCGAGATTTCAACTGATGTCGCGGGGTGGTCATGATGACATATCCACCTGGCTTTAAGAACTTACGATGCCAGTCCATTACCTCATGTTTATAATCATCAGGAAAATGCTCAAGCAAACCTACACTCAACACAATGTCGAATTCTTTTCCATAGGGAAGCTTCCGAATATCTTCAACAACATATTCAATGTTCATTTGGTTTTTATACCATACCTTTGGCTGTCCTGTTGCAGGATTGGTCCCCAAGAAAGGATAAGACTCAGGAAATAGCCCAAAACGATCCGTCTTACAAAACTCATCATAGTCCACCATGACGATTTCGCCGCCTGGATACATGGCCTGCAGCTGCATAGCCTCATAGCCTTCAGCAGCGCCTAGGAACAATATCCTTGGCTTTTGTACGTCTAAACCTTGGAACAAGGCTCGCTTTCCTCGTGGATCCCATACGCCGTCTTCTACTCGATGGGCATAGTTCCACAATGTCAATCTCGCCGTCTCACCTAAAGCCAACTTGACATCCCGAAGCTGAAAACGGGACAAATACTGTTTCAAATTCCCCTTATTTTCCTCGAGACTTGAGGGAATGTCCATCACAAACCATTCATGGAAAGAGCGGTTAAAAAACTCCCAAGATGTCTTGACTGACATTTCACCGTTTTCTCTCTCATACTCTTTTTTGGACTTCGCCATCGTCTTGACTTCATATGGCTTACCCACGTCCTTCCATGACAGCAGAGACCAGTCTAAAACTTGATTAGCATTGATAAACTGATCTAATTGTTCATTGGTTGGGTTGCGTAAATCCACACGAAAATTAGGCATTAACTCTGTATGTCCAAAATCCGACTCTGTATAAGGATAATCAGCTTCTTTTAATATTGTCAGTACCATATCATTTACCCTCCATAGTTTTAATTCCGTCACCGAGCGTTTACATACATATTCAACAGCATCTTAAAAATCCCTTTTCTTATCTATACATGGTGGAAAATAGAATTTTAGAATCGAAAAGCAGGATTTTGTTGTGGTTCATGGAATAAGATTTATAAATTAAGGGAGGGTTTACTATGAAAGAACGATGGTTACAACTTGCGATATTATGGATGGGGATCTTATATATCTTTTTCATACCAGAAGAACCACTTGCTATTAAAATAATGTTTAAGATAGTCCCTATGCTACTCATCATCTTTTTTGCCTACCAAACAAAACTTAATCGAAGTGGCAAATTCCCTTGGTTAATGATGATTGGTTTATTTTTCTGTATGCTTGGAGATGGTCTGTTAATTTGGTTTATAATTGGCCTTTCAGCGTTCTTGATCGGGCACTTATTTTATATTGGAGGCTTTCTAACTCAATGGACCTTTTCATGGGTACGTCTGCTTTCCATAGTACCTATATCCATATACGGGTATTTTATGGGTACCAATTTGGTAGCAGCCCTACAAAGTAATGGGGAACATGCGCTTGTTTTACCCGTAATCTTTTATCTGATTGTTATTTCCACAATGTTCTGGTCAGCCATCATGACGGGTAACAAATGGGCAATGTTTGGGAGTGCACTATTTATTATTTCCGATTCGGTTCTGGCTTGGAATAAATTTATTTCTGAGATTACGTATTCTGGAGAAATTATTATGATTACTTATTACAGTGCTCAATTCCTAATTGCAAAAAGCTTAAGTAATGCTAAAATAACTAAAATGCAAATCAACCCTTCCATAGAATGGATAGATGCAAAAAGGTAACACACGTCACTATCATTAAAAGAGGGCTAGGATGATGTACTGTTAAATTAGTGATTAATAATTGGGGAGGATAAAGCAAATGCATATGCGTGATGCCGTCCTAGACGACTTACCTGCAATATTAGAAATATACAATGATGCGGTTTTGAATTTAACAGCAACGTTCGATCTCGAAGAACAAACGTTAGAACAACGTACTCTTTGGTTTCAAAAATATGGTGGGATATATCCTCTTATCGTTGCCGAATTAGAAGGAGAAGTCGTTGGATACACATGTCTATCTACTTTTCGTGAAAAACCTGCATATAACAGGACTGCAGAGCTATCTATATACCTGTCCTCTAAACATCGAGGTTTAGGTCTGGGGAAAATGTTAATGGAAGAGATTATTACTCGAGCAAAAGATTTGGGTTACCACACCCTAATTGGTGGAATAACCTCTGGGAATGAGGCTAGCGTCAAACTTCATGAAAGATTCGGCTTTGAATTGGCAGGAGTTTTCAAGGAAGTTGGCTACAAATTCGATACCTGGCAGGACGTTCATTTTTATCAGTTAATCCTTAAGGATAAATAAAACAAGATTCAATAAATAAAACCTCTTGGCAGATACCAAGAGGTTTTCATTTATACTTCCCGACTCCAATGTCTGTGGAGTGAAATGGCTTCAATAAAGGCATCATTAAATGAGTTTGAACTTTGTAATGTGCTTTCAGTAATTACCCCTGGCTGTAAGGCAATGTCTTTTCTTAAAGGGTCCACCTTTGATAATAATGCTTCTCCTTCTTTTGATAATCCAATTGTTTTGTAATGATTAAATGCATCTTCTAAAAATGCCTTCACTTTCTTTTCCTGCGTCAATTTATTAATGCTATCTTGTCCTCCTGCAACATAGAGAGCATCGTATAAAACAGAATCTGCAGTTAAGAAGGTATGATTAACTTCCAGTCTTTCTCCATTGTTATTGTCTATGAAACCAGGAGTCGTACTAATAATTTCGGCATGCACTCCAGTCTTAGCTAGAGTTTCCATAACACTATTCACACCCTGATAATCAAACCCATTATCAGCAAGAATAGCAACCTTTCGAGATTTTGCCCCTTTAATAGTGTTCAGTTGACTCAATGCAGGAGATGAATTATTCATATCTTTCCCACTTGAATTCTCTGGAGGATTAGCTCCTACATTTTCAGCAAGTTTAGTTGCTAATTCACCATCAACTTTATTAAACATATCCACTACTTGCTGACGAATTCCTTTATGTTTTACTTTCCCAACCTCAAAGCTGAAGGCATTCACAATATGCTCCTTTTCCACTTCAGACATGCTATTCCAGAATAATTTAGCTTGACTGTAATGGTCATCAAAGCTTTCACTGCGTCCACGAATTTTTCTCCCATCAATTTTCTCTTGATAATGAACATACCCACCATCTGCTTCCGAGACTGGACGTGGAAAATTATCTTGTAAAGAGTTTTTATGGTAGCTAACAGGCCCTCGATTAATCGTCATCCTATGGAAACCATCACGTTGATTATTATGAAATGGACATATAGGACGGTTAATCGGGATTTCATGAAAGTTTGGACCACCTAATCGAAGTAACTGAGTATCGGTATAGGAGAACAATCTCCCCTGTAATAAAGGATCATTTGTAAAGTCTATCCCAGGAACAACATGACCTGGATGGAAAGCCACTTGTTCTGTCTCAGCAAAGAAGTTATCTTGATTCCGATTTAATGTCATTCTGCCAATGATTTTAACCGGGACTATTTCTTCTGGCCAAATTTTAGTAGGATCTAGAATATCAAAGTCAAATTTGAATTCATCCTTCTCCTCAATCATTTGAACGCCTAATTCATATTCAGGAAAATCTCCCATTTCAATAGACTCCCATAAATCTCGACGGTGGAAGTCAGGGTCCTTACCCGCAATTTTTTGAGCTTCATCCCAAACAAGAGAATGAACCCCTAGTAATGGTTTCCAATGAAACTTAACAAAGTGTGCCTTTCCTTCTGCATTAATAAATCGGAAGGTATGTACACCGAACCCTTCCATCATTCTAAAACTTCGTGGTATGGCACGGTCTGACATAATCCACATTACCATATGTGCCGTTTCAGTGTTGTTAACGACAAAGTCCCAAAATGTATCATGTGCCGTCGAGGCCTGCGGAATCTCATTATGAGGCTCAGGTTTAAAGGAATGCACTAAATCGGGGAATTTAATAGCATCTTGAATAAAGAAAACTGGGATATTATTTCCCACTAAGTCATAGTTACCTTCCTCTGTATAAAACTTGGTAGCAAAACCTCTAGCATCACGAACGGAATCTCCTGAACCCCTTGAACCAGCAACAGTAGAAAAACGAACAAGTACAGGTGTTTTTACTGATGGATCTTGCAGAAATTTTGCCTTCGTAAATTCTGCCATTGATTCGTATGGCTGAAAATATCCATGTGCACCTGATCCCCTAGCATGTACAATTCGTTCAGGAATTCTTTCATGATCAAAATGGGTCATCTTCTCCCTAAAATGAAAGTCTTCCATTAGAGTAGGTCCTCTTACTCCAGCTTTTAGGGAATGTTCATCCTCAGAAACTCGAACTCCTTGATTGGTAGTAAGGTCCTTACCATTGTCGTCCACTTTAAACTCTTCTAATTGTTGATTCTTTGAATGTTCATTTATACTCTGAAGTTTCCCATCATTTTTCAATCGATTTTCCCTCCAAAACTTTAGCAATCTACTCAACGCTATACCACCATTGATACTTGATTAAACGAAATTGCTGCAAAGAATCTAAAATGAGTCTCTTACATTCGTTTCCTTATTTAAGGAAGGATATACTAAAATAATATAAGGGATGCACTTATTAATAGAAATAAAGAAAAAAGACCTCCTCTATAAGGAAGTCTATCTAATAGAATTTGGGCAAAAAAAATAACCCTATTGGATTAGTCAATACGCGCCTTAGAGGATTCGAACCTCTGACACACGGCTTAGAAGGCCGTTGCTCTATCCAGCTGAGCTAAAGGCGCATCATAAGATATAGTGATAAAGTTTAAAACGATATCA
>NZ_QBBX01000001.1:0-2514 GCF_003073175.1 Peribacillus acanthi | reverse complement strand
TGGGCCTAAATGGACTCGAACCATCGACCTCACGCTTATCAGGCGTGCGCTCTAACCAGCTGAGCTATAGGCCCATTCAAGGCATTAATATTGGAGCGGGTGATGAGAATCGAACTCACGACATCAGCTTGGAAGGCTGAGGTTTTACCATTAAACTACACCCGCATATTGATAAATGAAATGGCTGGGCTAGCTGGATTCGAACCAACGCATGACGGAGTCAAAGTCCGTTGCCTTACCGCTTGGCTATAGCCCAATAAGGTTTAAAATGGGGCGACTGAAGGGAATCGAACCCTCGAATGTCGGAACCACAATCCGATGCGTTAACCACTTCGCCACAATCGCCATAATAAAGATTGGCAGGGGTAGTAGGAATTGAACCCACACCGAAGGTTTTGGAGACCTTTGTTCTACCTTTAAACTATACCCCTATATATAAATGGTGGAGGGGGACGGATTCGAACCGCCGAACCCTGAGGGAGCGGATTTACAGTCCGCCGCGTTTAGCCACTTCGCTACCCCTCCATATAGTCTACTCGACTTAGGGGTTATATATGGTGGCTCGGGACGGAATCGAACCGCCGACACAAGGATTTTCAGTCCTTTGCTCTACCGACTGAGCTACCGAGCCAAAATAAAAAAAACAAATGGCGGTCCCGACGGGAATCGAACCCGCGATCTCCTGCGTGACAGGCAGGCATGTTAACCGCTACACCACGGGACCATTTGGTTGCGGGGACAGGATTTGAACCTGCGACCTTCGGGTTATGAGCCCGACGAGCTACCAGACTGCTCCACCCCGCGATAATAAAAATGATACAATTTTGTATATGCGCTACGTTTACCTTAGACTGTAACAATCTCTACAAGTATACTCATGAAGCAAAATCGCTTGTTACAACTCGAAGAATTTTCACAGAACCTTCGCTCGTTGCTCCACGCCGCGATAGTAAAAATGATACAATATTAAGCCATGTTTACATTAAAATAAATATGGCGGAGGAAGAGGGATTCGAACCCCCGCGGGCTTTAACACCCCTGTCGGTTTTCAAGACCGATCCCTTCAGCCGGACTTGGGTATTCCTCCGCAATATAAATGGTAGCGGCAGAGGGGATCGAACCCCCGACCTCACGGGTATGAACCGTACGCTCTAGCCAGCTGAGCTACGCCGCCACAATAATAAATATTCAAGTAAAGAATGGTGGAGCCTAGCGGGATCGAACCGCTGACCTCCTGCGTGCAAGGCAGGCGCTCTCCCAGCTGAGCTAAGGCCCCAAAAATTTAAGAATAGGAATTTTAATGGTCGGGAAGACAGGATTCGAACCTGCGACCCCTTGGTCCCAAACCAAGTGCTCTACCAAGCTGAGCTACTCCCCGATTATTAAAATGAAATATATATGGCGCGCCCGAAAGGAGTCGAACCCATAACCTTCTGATCCGTAGTCAGACGCTCTATCCAATTGAGCTACGGGCGCATATATATATGATGGTGCCGAGGACCGGAATCGAACCGGTACGGTAGTCACCTACCGCAGGATTTTAAGTCCTGTGCGTCTGCCAGTTCCGCCACCCCGGCATTTGATTGGAGCGGAAGACGGGATTCGAACCCGCGACCCCAACCTTGGCAAGGTTGTATTCTACCACTGAACTACTTGCGCAAGTGGTGCGGATGAAGGGACTTGAACCCCCACGCCGTAAGGCGCCAGATCCTAAGTCTGGTGCGCCTGCCAATTCCGCCACATCCGCTAAACTAAACGGTGAGCCATGGAGGACTCGAACCTCCGACCCTCTGATTAAAAGTCAGATGCTCTACCGACTGAGCTAATGGCTCGGTATATAATTTATCTCCGCTACCAAGTATCAAAAATGTGCTCCATTTACCTCTTTTCAAGAAGTAAATTCCGCAACTCGTAGCATATTCGTAGAAGCTTTGCTCGTCTCTACCGACTGAGCTAATGGCTCGTACAATTGAAAGATGGTGCCGGCGATAGGAGTCGAACCCACGACCTACTGATTACAAGTCAGTTGCTCTACCAACTGAGCTACACCGGCACAAAAATATGGTGGAGGATGACGGGATCGAACCGCCGACCCCCTGCTTGTAAGGCAGGTGCTCTCCCAGCTGAGCTAATCCTCCAAATATGGTGACCCGTACGGGATTCGAACCCGTGTTACCGCCGTGAAAGGGCGGTGTCTTAACCGCTTGACCAACGGGCCATGTTTAATCATTCCAAATATAGAACCCAAAGGGCCTAGCCTGGCAACGTCCTACTCTCACAGGGGGAAACCCCCAACTACCATCGGCGCTGAAGAGCTTAACTTCCGTGTTCGGAATGGGAACGGGTGTGACCTCTTCGCCATCATTACCAGACTATATTTGATTGAAGGTTTATTCCTTCAAAACTAGATAATTAAGACGATCATCATTTAAAATTGTGGTTAAGTCCTCGATCTATTAGTATCTGTCAGCTCCACGTGTCGCCACGCTTCCACCTCAGACCTATCAACCTGAT